>CAVYWI010000031.1:0-20003 GCA_963772235.1 uncultured Alphaproteobacteria bacterium | reverse complement strand
CAATAACGGCCGCATCACGTCGCGCTTCCGCGGCGGCGGCCACAAGCAGGCCTATCGCAAGATCGATTTCCGGCGCAACAAGCTTGACGTGCCGGCGACCGTCGAGCGGCTCGAATACGATCCCAACCGCACCGCCTTCATCGCGCTCATCAAGTACCAGGATGGCGAACTCGCCTATATCCTGGCTCCGCAGCGCCTTGCCGCCGGCGACCAGGTGATCGCCTCCGAGCGTGCCGACGTGAAGCCGGGCAATGCCATGCCGATCGGCAATATCCCGGTCGGCACCATTGTGCACAATGTCGAGATCAAGATCGGCAAGGGCGGACAGATCGCGCGCTCGGCCGGCACCTACGTCCAGATCGTCGGGCGCGATCAGGATTACGTCATCCTGCGGCTGTCGACGACCGAGCAACGCCTGATCCACGGCCGCTGCATGGCCACCATCGGCGCAGTGTCGAACCCCGACAACATGAACACCACGATCGGCAAGGCCGGCCGCCAGCGCTGGAAGGGCCGCATGCCGCATAACCGCGGCATCACCATGAACCCCGTCGATCACCCGCACGGCGGACGCACCAAAGGCGGCGGTCACTGGACCACGCCGTGGGGCTTCCCGACCAAGGGCAAAAAGACGCGCAAGAACAAGCGCACCACCAAATTCATCGCCGTCAGCCGCCACGAGCGCAAGAAGCAGAAGTAGGACAAGAGATTATGTCGCGATCTTTATGGAAAGGCCCGTTTGTCGACGGCTACCTGCTGAAAAAGGCAGAAGCCGCGCGCGCATCCGGCCGTCATGAGATGATCAAGATCTGGAGCCGGCGCTCGACCATTCTGCCGCAATTCGTCGGGCTGAATTTCGGCGTCTATAACGGGCAGAAGCACATCCCGGTGATGGTGACCGAGGAAATGATCGGTCACAAGTTTGGCGAATTCGCGCCGGGCCGGATGTTCTACGGCCATTCATCTGACCGCAAAGCCAAGCGGACGAGCGCTCCGGCGGCGTCCGGCGCGGCACCCGCCGCGCCCGCCGCCGCGCCGGCGGCGAGCTAAGGAATTGAGAGACACGTCATGGGCAAAAGCGCACGCGAGCGAAGCCTCCCGGATAACGAGGCGAAAGCGGTGAGCCGGATGATCCGGGTCAGTCCGCAGAAGCTCAATCTTGTCGCGCAGATGATCCGCGGCAAGAAGGTCGCGAGCGCGCTCGCCGACTTGCAGTTTTCGCGCAAGCGCATCGCCTTGGATGTGCGCAAGTGCCTGGAATTGGCGATCGCCAATGCCGAGAACAATCACGACCTCGACGTCGACGAGTTGGTCGTCGCCGAGGCGCACGTCGGAAAGGCGCTGGTGATCAAGCGCTTCAGCCCGCGCGGCCGCGGCCGCATGGGACGCATTTTGAAACCGTTCTCCCACCTGACCATCGTCGTGCGTCAGGTCGAGGCGCCAGCCGCAGCGAAAGCCTAAAGGGGTCGTCGATGGGTCAAAAAGTCAATCCGATTGGGCTGCGTCTCGGGATCAACCGCACCTGGGACTCGCGCTGGTACTCCGGCAAGGCCGAGTACGGCACGCTGCTGCACGAGGACATCAAGATCCGCGAGGAGTTGATGAAGCAGCTCAAGCAGGCGGCGGTGTCGAAGATCATCATCGAGCGGCCGCACAAGAAGTGCCGCGTCACCATCCACTCGGCGCGTCCGGGCGTGGTGATCGGCAAGAAGGGCGCCGACATCGAGAAGCTGCGCAAGGCGGTGGCCAAGCTCACCCAAAGCGACGTGGTCATCAACATCGTCGAAATCCGCAAGCCGGAACTCGACGCGCAACTGGTCGCCGAATTGATTTCGCAGCAGCTCGAGCGCCGCGTGGCGTTCCGCCGCGCCATGAAGCGCGCGGTGCAGTCGGCCATGCGGCTCGGCGCCGAAGGCATCCGCATCAACTGCTCCGGCCGTCTCGGTGGCGCCGAAATCGCGCGCATGGAGTGGTACCGCGAAGGCCGCGTGCCGCTGCATACGCTGCGCGCCGACGTCGACTACGGCGTCGCCACCGCTTTCACCACCTACGGCACCTGCGGCGTCAAGGTCTGGATCTTCAAGGGCGAAATCCTCGAACACGATCCGATGGCGCAGGACAAGAAACTCGCCGAAGGCGACCAGGGCCGTCCGCGTCGCGACGCCGCGGCCTGAGGGGACGAGAAAGTTTAAGTCATGCTGCAACCGATCCGCACCAAGTTCCGCAAGGCGTTCAAGGGCCGCATCCACGGCGTCGCCACGTCGGGCTCCACGCTCGCCTTTGGCCAATACGGTCTCAAGGCGCTGGAACCCGAGCGCGTCACCGCGCGCCAGATCGAGGCTGCGCGCCGCGCGCTCACCCGCTTCATGAAGCGGTCGGGCCGCGTGTGGATCCGCGTCTTCCCGGACGTGCCGGTGTCGAAGAAGCCGATCGAAATCCGCATGGGCAAAGGCAAGGGCACGCCCGAATTGTGGGTCTGCCGCGTCAAGCCAGGACGCATCCTGTTCGAGGTGGACGGCATTCCGATCGGCATCGCCAAGGAAGCACTGGCGCTCGCCGCCGCGAAGCTGCCGGTCAAGACCCGTTTCATCGAACGCATCGCCGAGTAAGCCCATGAAAGCCGTAGACGTAAGAGCGATGACGCTCGACCAGATCGACGACGAAGTGCTCAAGCTCAAGAAGGAGCAGTTCAATCTGCGCTTCCAGCGTGCAACCGGGCAGCTCGAGAATACATCGCGCGTGCGCGTCATTCGCCGCGACGTCGCTCGTCTGAAGACCATTGCCGCGCAGAAGCGCGCCGGCTCGATGCCGGAAATTGTGCCGAAGCCGAAAGCGGAACCGAAGCCCAAGGCTGCCAAGCCGAAGGCCGCGAAGCCGAAATCCGACAAGCCGAAATCAAAGAAGCCGCAGTCCGCGAAGAGCCGCAAGGCTGGCGCGAAGAAGACTGTCGCGAAGAAGTCGAAGTAAGGGGTTATAGATGCCGAAGCGTACGCTCCAGGGCGTCGTCGTTAGCGACAAGCAGGACAAGACCGTCGTCGTGCGCGTCGACCGGCGTTTCACCCATGCGACGATGAAGAAGACCATTCGCCGTTCGAAGAAATATCACGCCCATGACGAGAAGAACGAGTTCGGCGTCGGTGACATCGTGTGGATCGAGGAGCGCCGGCCCATTTCCAAGCTCAAGTGCTGGGAAGTGATCCGGGGCGAGAAGAAGCAGAAAGTTCAATAAGCGCGATGAGCGCCAATAAAGTGAGAGCCGCATCATGATTCAGATGCAAACCAACCTCGACGTGGCGGACAATTCCGGCGCGCGCCGCGTCATGTGCATCAAGGTGCTGGGCGGCTCCAAGCGCAAATACGCCACCATCGGCGACGTCATCGTCGTCTCGGTGAAGGAAGCCATCCCGCGCGGCCGCGTGAAGAAGGGCGAGGTGATGAAGGCCGTGGTGGTGCGCATCGCCAAGGACATCAAGCGCGCCGACGGTTCCGTCATCCGCTTCGACCGCAACGCGGCGGTGCTGATCACCCCGCAGATGGAGCCGGTCGGCACCCGCATCTTCGGACCGGTGCCGCGCGAACTGCGCGCCAAGAATCACATGAAGATCATCTCGCTCGCCCCGGAGGTGCTGTGATGGCCGCCAAGATCAAGAAGGGCGACAAGGTCATCGTGCTGACCGGGCGCGACAAGGGACGCACCGGTGAGGTGCTCGCCGTGCATCCGGCCGACAGCCGCGCTTTGGTGCGCGGCATCCACATGGTCAAGCGCCACCAGCGCCAGACGGCGCAGCAGGAAGGCGGCATCGTCTCCAAGGAAGGGACGATCCATCTGTCCAACCTGGCGCTCGCCGATCCCAAGGACGGCAAGCCGACCCGTGTGGGTTTTAAGTTCGTCGGCGAGGGTGCGGACCGCAAAAAGGTGCGCATTGCCAAGCGTTCCGGAGTCGAGATCGATGGCTGACACGCAAGCAAATACCGAAGCCAAGAAGCCGAAGCCGCCGAAGGTCGCCAAGGAAGGCGGCGCGCCCAAGGGCGACGGGCCGAAGGTGAAGAAGCCGCGCGAGCGCTCCGACTACGTGGCGCGGCTCAAGACCCAATTCGAGCAGGTGATCCGCGGCGAGCTGAGCAAGCAGTTCGGCTACAGCAACCGCATGCAGGTGCCGGTGATCACCAAGATCGTGCTCAACATGGGCATCGGCGAGGGCGTTGCCGACCGCAAGAAGGTGGATAATGCCGCCCAGGATCTGACGCTGATCGCCGGCCAGAAAGCCGTCATCACCAAGTCGCGCAAGTCGATTGCCACCTACAAGCTGCGCGACGGCCAAGCCATCGGCTGCAAGGTGACGCTGCGCAAGACGCGCATGTACGACTTCATCGACCGGCTGGTGAATATCGCGCTGCCGCGCATCCGCGACTTCCGCGGGCTCAATCCGAAAAGCTTCGACGGCCGCGGCAACTACAGCCTCGGCATCAAGGAACACATCGTGTTTCCGGAGATCGATTTCGACAAGGTCACCGATTCCTGGGGCCTCGACATCACCGTTTGCACGAGCGCACGCACCGACGACGAGGCGCGCGCTTTGCTGACTGCATTCAACTTCCCGTTCCGGCAGTGAGGGACGATTTCCGTTCCCTCAAACGCGGAAACAAGGAGCTAAAGTAATGGCGAAGAAGAGTATGGTTGAAAAAAACAACCGGCGGCGCAGGTTGACGAAGAGTTATGCCAATCGCCGCAAGGCGCTCAAGGCGATCGCCCGCGACAAGAAACTGCCGATGGAGGAGCGGTTCGCCGCCACCCTCAAGCTTGCCGAATTGCCGCGCAATTCATCGGCTACCCGCATTCGCAATCGCTGCGAGCTGTCGGGCCGCCCTCGCGCCTATTACCGCAAGCATAAACTTAGCCGCATCGCGTTGCGCGACCTCGGCTCCAAGGGCCTGATCCCGGGCCTTGTGAAGTCGAGTTGGTGAGGGGGAGGTCGCGATGGCTGTCAACGATCCGATCGGCGACATGATTGCCCGCATCCGCAATGCGCAGATGCGTGCCAAGTCGAAGGTTTCCATGCCGGGCTCCAAGCAGCGCGAACGCGTCTGCGAGGTGCTCAAGACCGAAGGCTATATCCGCGGCTATGCCAGCCTCGCCCATGCGGACGGCCGCAGCGAGCTCGAGATCGAACTGAAATACTTCGACGGCGAGCCGGTGATCCGCGAAATCGCGCGCGTCTCCAAGCCCGGCCGGCGCGTCTATGCCTCGGTCAAGGCGCTGCCGCGCATCAACAACGGCCTCGGCATCTCGATCCTGTCCACGCCCAAGGGCGTGATGGCCGATCACGAAGCCCGCGACGCCAATGTCGGCGGCGAAATCATCTGCACGGTGTTCTGATGTCCAGGATCGGCAAAAAAGCTGTTGCGATCCCGTCTGGCGTCACCGCCAACGTGGAAGGGCAAACCGTCAAGATCAAAGGTCCGAAGGGCGCCATGCAGTTCGTGGTGCACGACGACGTCACGGTCAAGATGGACAAAGGCGCGATCCAGCTCGATCCGCGCGTCGAGACCAAGCGCGCGCGCTCGCAATGGGGCACCTCGCGCACGCTGGTGAACAATCTGATCGCCGGAGTGACCAAGGGCTTCGAGGAAAAGCTGGAGATCGTGGGCGTCGGTTTCCGCGCCGCGGTCCAGGGCAAGACCCTGAACCTGCAGCTCGGCTTTTCCCACGACGTAAACTTCGCGATTCCGGACGGGATTGCGATCGCGACGCCGAAGCCGACCGAAATCGTCGTGACGGGCATCGATAAGCAGAAAGTCGGTCACGTTGCCGCCGAGATCCGCGGCTTCCGACCGCCGGAGCCGTACAAGGGCAAGGGCGTGAAATACGTCGGCGAATACATCTTCCGCAAGGAAGGCAAGAAAAAGTAGAGGAACGCGCGATGTCGAGATTAAGCGATCGGACTGCGCGACGGACGGCGACCGTGCGCCGCAATGTCAAGCGCGCCGCCGGCACCAGTGGCCGCGCGCGGCTGACGGTATTTCGCTCGTCCAAGCACATTTACGCCCAAGTGGTCGACGACGCAAAAGGCGAAACGCTGGTGGCCGCGTCCTCGCTGGAAAAGGCGCAGCGCACGACCGCCAAGACCGGCGCCAATATCGATGCGGCCAAGGTCGTCGGCAAGCTGATCGCCGAGCGCGCCAAGGAAAAAGGCATCAAGGACGTCGTGTTCGACCGCGGCGGCTATCTCTATCACGGGCGCGTCAAAGCGCTGGCCGATGCCGCGCGTGAAGGCGGCCTCAACTTCTAACGGAGCGCATCATCCCGAAAAGTGGGAACCGGTTTTCGGATCAGATGATGCAAAAGGATAAAGTTGCAAATGGCACATGAACCCCGACGAGAACCCCGGCGAGACCGCGAACGTGGCGGTGGCCGCGAGGAGCGCGACAGCGAGTTCACCGACAAGCTTGTCCACATCAATCGTGTGGCCAAGGTGGTGAAGGGCGGCCGCCGTTTCGCGTTTGCCGCGCTGGTGATCGTGGGCGACCAGAAAGGCCGCGCCGGTTACGGCCACGGTAAGGCGCGTGAAGTGCCGGAAGCGATCCGCAAGGCGACCGACGCCGCCAAGCGCAGCCTGACCCGCGTGCCGCTGCGCGAAGGCCGCACGCTGCATCACGACGTGCTCGGCCGGCACGGCGCCGGCAAGGTGTTTCTGCGCGCGGCGCCTCCGGGAACCGGCATCATCGCCGGCGGTCCGATGCGCGCGGTGTTCGAAACGCTCGGCATTCAGGACGTGGTGGCGAAATCGCTCGGCTCGTCCAATCCGTACAATGTGGTGCGCGCGACTTTCGACGCGCTCAAGCACCAGGATTCGCCGCGTTCGGTCGCGGCTCGCCGCAACATCAAGGTTTCCACGCTGCAGTCGCGCCGCCGCGAAGGCGGCGAGGCGGATGCGACGGAATAGAGGGATCGCCATGGCTCAAGGAAAAACCATCAAGGTCGAGCAGGTGGCGAGCCCGTTGCGGCGTCATCATGACCAGCGCGAGACGCTGGTTGGGCTGGGCTTAAACAAAATCGGCCGCACCCGCGACCTGCCGGATACACCGTCGACGCGCGGCATGATCCGCAAGCTGCGGCATCTGGTGCGCGTGGTCGGCGAAGCGCGTTAAGAGGACGACTGCCATGAAACTCAACCAGATCGCTGACCGCCCCGGCGCGCGCAAGAACCGCCTGCGTATCGGCCGCGGCATCGGCTCCGGCATGGGCAAGACCGGCGGCCGCGGCGGCAAGGGCCAGACCGCGCGCTCCGGCGTGCGCATCAAGGGCTTCGAAGGCGGCCAGATGCCGCTGCATCGGCGCCTGCCCAAGCGCGGCTTCCGCAATACGTCGTTCGCGATCAAGCTCAACGAAACCAACATCGGCAAGGTGCAGGCGGCGATCGACGCCAAACTCATCGATACCGGCAGCCCGGTCGATGCTGCGGCCATGGTCAAGGCCGGCCTGATGCGCCGCGCCAAAGGTGGCGTGAAGCTGCTCGGCGATGGCGAGCTCAAGAGCAAGGTCGATTTCGTGGTTTTCGGGGCTTCCAAATCCGCCATCGCGGCGGTCGAGAAGGCCGGCGGTAGCGTGAAAATCCTTGCCGCCGCGAAGGAAGTTGACGCCGAGCCGAAGGGCAAGAACAAGCGCATGGCGCTGGACGCGGCCAAAGGCGGCGATAAGCCGAAGGGCGGCAAGCCCAAGGCGGAAGCAGCCGAAGGCGAGAGCAAACCGGCCGAATAAGCCGGTTACATGAACGCGGCGTGATGCCTATCTAAGGCTGCGGTGGCGTCGACTGGGGTGGGCGGCAGGAGCGACTGATGGTCTCTGCAGCGGAACAACTGGCAGCCAATCTCAACTTTGGCGCTCTCGCCAAGGCCGAAGAGCTCAAGAAGCGCATCTATTTCACGGTCGGCGCGCTGCTGGTCTATCGCCTGGGCACCTATATCCCGCTGCCCGGCATCGACCCCAATGCCTGGGAACAGATCTTCAACACCCAGGCCGGCGGCATCCTTGGCATGTTCAACATGTTCTCCGGCGGCGGCATCCACCGGATGGCGATCTTCGCGCTCAACATCATGCCGTACATCTCGGCCTCGATCATCATCCAGCTGATGACGACGGTTTCGCCCACGCTCGAAGCGCTCAAGAAAGAAGGCGAGTCCGGCCGCAAGATCATGAACCAGTACACCCGGTATCTCACCGTGGTGCTGGCCGCATTCCAGTCCTACGGCATCGGTATCGGCCTGCAAGGCACTGGCAGTGTGGTCAGCGAGCCCGGGTTCTTCTTCCTGATTTCCACTACGATAACGCTCACTGGCGGCACCATGTTTCTGATGTGGCTCGGCGAGCAGATCACCTCGCGCGGCATCGGCAACGGCATCTCGCTGATCATCCTGTCCGGCATCGTCGCGCAACTGCCGTCGGCCATCGCCGGCACGCTGGAACTCGGCCGCCAGGGCGCCTTGTCCACCGGCCTGATCCTCGCCGTCATCGTGATGGCGGTGGCGGTCATCGCCTTCATCGTGTTCATGGAGCGCGCGCAGCGCCGGCTATTGATCCAGTATCCGAAGCGCCAGGTCGGCAACCGCATGTTCGAGGGCCAGTCCTCGCATCTGCCGCTCAAGCTCAATACCTCGGGTGTGATCCCGCCGATCTTCGCCTCCTCGCTGTTGTTGTTGCCGACCACGGTCGCCAACTTCAACGCGAGCTCGGGGCCTGGCTGGCTCACTACCGTCACTACGCTGCTCGGCCATGGCCGGCCGTTGTTCCTGATCCTGTACATCGCGCTGATCGTGTTCTTCGCGTTCTTTTACACCGCGATCGTGTTCAACCCGACCGAAACCGCGGATAACCTGAAGAAGCATGGCGGCTTCATTCCCGGCATAAGGCCGGGCGAACGCACAGCCGAATATATTGACTATGTGCTCTCGCGCATTACGGCGGTCGGCGCGCTCTACCTCGCCATCGTCTGCCTCATTCCGGAAATCCTCATCTCATATGCCGCGGTGCCGTTCTATTTCGGCGGCACGTCGCTCTTGATCGTGGTCAGCGTCACCATGGATACGGTCGCGCAGATTCAGGGCTACCTGCTGGCGCATCAATATGAAGGCCTGATCAAGCGTTCGAAATTGCGGGGGCGCAATCGATGAGACTGATCCTGCTCGGCCCGCCGGGGGCGGGGAAGGGCACGCAAGCGCAGCGGCTGGTCCAGAAACACGGAATCGTCCAACTCTCCACCGGCGACATGCTGCGCGCCGCAGTCGCTGGCGGAACTCCAGTCGGCCTGCGGGCCAAGAGCATCATGGAGGCCGGTCAGCTGGTTCCCGACGAAGTGGTCGTGGCGATCATCGCCGACCGCATCGATCAGCCCGACTGCAAGCGCGGTTTCGTGCTCGACGGCTTCCCGCGCACGGTGCCACAGGCGCAGGCGCTCGACCGCCTGCTGGCCGAGCGCGGCCTCAAGCTCGACGGCGTGATCGAGCTCAAGGTGGACGAGGGCATCCTACTCAAGCGCATCGAAACCCGGGTGGCGGAAATGACAGCCCGCGGCGAAAAGCTGCGCGCCGACGACAATCCGGAAGTGCTAAAGGGACGCCTGGCGGCCTACCGGGCGCAGACCGCGCCGCTCACCGACCATTACAGCCGCCTGGGCCAGCTCAGAAGCGTGGACGGCATGGCGCCGATCGATGCGGTCACCGCGGCGATCGACCGGCTGCTCAGCCCTGCCGCCAAGGCCAAGCCGGCCCGCCGCAAGGCCAAGGCCGCTAGAAAGACCGCTAAAAAGGCCACTAAAAAGACCGCCAAAAAGCCGGCCAAGCGGGCCGCCCGCCAAAGCCACTCCAAAGCCCGCAAATCCGGGCGCAAGCCGGCCCGTCCTGCCCGCGCCAAAAACAAGGCTGGAAAGCGCAAAGCGGCTAGCAGGCGGAGGTTGACGAGAGCGCGATGAATCCCTTAATAAGCTGCGTATTCAGGAGTTTGACGCGATGCCGGGCCCCAGAAATCCGGGGGACGGGCGTCGTGTTACGCTTTGGGCTAACCCCTTCCAGGGACACGAAGATTCGGCGTGCCGGGCGTGGCCGGACGATAATAGGAGAGACCATCCGTGGCTCGTATCGCGGGCGTTAATCTGCCCACCAATAAGCGCGTCGTGATTGCGCTCCAATATATCCATGGTGTCGGGCCGAAAACCGCCCATGAAATCATGACCAAGGTTAACCTGCCGCAAGAGCGGCGGGTGTCGCAGTTGACCGACGCCGAAGTGCTTCAGATTCGCGAAATGATCGACCGCGACTACATGGTCGAGGGCGATCTGCGCCGCGAAGTGGCGATGAATATCAAGCGCTTGATGGATCTTGGCTGCTATCGGGGTCTGCGCCATCGCAAGGGCTTGCCCGTGCGCGGCCAGCGCACCCACACCAATGCGCGCACCCGCAAGGGGCCGGCCAAGACCATCGCCGGCAAGAAGAAAGCCGCCGGACCGACCTGATCATGGGAATTGCCCGCGCCTGACGGCAGCGGGCCGCGAAAGGACTAGAGAATGGGCAAGGAAGCCACCCGCGTTCGCCGGCGCGAACGCAAGAATATCGCGTCCGGCGTGGCGCATGTCGCCGCGTCGTTCAACAACACGATGATCACCATCACCGACGCGCAGGGCAACACCATTGCCTGGTCGTCGTCGGGAACGATGGGGTTCAAGGGCTCGCGCAAATCGACGCCCTACGCCGCGCAGGTCGCCGCCGAAGATGCCGCCAAGAAGGCGCAGGAGCACGGCATGCGCACCCTCGAAGTCGAAGTGTCGGGACCGGGCTCGGGGCGCGAATCGGCGCTGCGCGCGTTGCAGGCGCAAGGCTTCACCATCACCTCGATCCGTGACGTGACCACGATCCCGCATAATGGATGCCGGCCGCGTAAACGTCGCCGCGTTTGATTTTCGTTTTGGGCGGGCGTGGCAAGCGTCCGCCGCCGCCGAACTTTTCCCCACACGGCGGGTGGGATGCGCGGTCAAGAGCCGCGCCGCTCAAAGGTGAAGATGTGATCCAAAAAAATTGGCAGGAATTGATCAGGCCGAACAAGCTGCAGGTGGCCGCCGGCCACGACGCCGCGCGGGTCGCCACCGTCGTCGCCGAGCCGCTCGAGCGCGGCTTCGGCGTGACGCTGGGCAACGCGCTGCGCCGCATTCTGCTGTCGTCGCTGCAGGGCGCCGCGGTGCAGTCGGTGCACATTGACGGCGTGCTGCACGAATTCTCCTCGATCGCCGGCGTGCGCGAGGACGTCACCGACATCGTGCTCAACATCAAAGACATCGCCATCAAGATGCAGGGCGAAGGCCCCAAGCGCATGGTGGTGAAGAAGCAGGGTCCCGGCACCGTCACCGCCGGAGAGATTCAGACGGTAGGCGACGTGGTCGTGCTCAATCCCGACCTCGTGCTGTGCACCCTCGACGAGGGCGCCGAGATCCGCATGGAGTTCACCGTCAATACCGGCAAGGGTTACGTGCCGGCCGAGCGCAACCGTCCCGAGGACGCGCCGATCGGCCTCATCCCGGTCGACAGCCTCTATTCGCCGGTGCGCAAGGTCTCCTACAAGGTCGAGAACACCCGCGAGGGCCAGATCCTCGACTACGACAAACTCACCATGACCATCGAGACCAACGGCGCGGTCAGCCCCGAGGATTCGCTCGCTTACGCGGCGCGCATCCTGCAGGACCAGCTCAACGTCTTCGTCAACTTCGAGGAGCCGCGCAAGGAAACCACGGCCGAGACCATTCCCGATCTCGCGTTCAATCCGGCCTTCCTCAAAAAGGTGGACGAGCTCGAGCTTTCGGTGCGCTCGGCCAACTGTCTCAAGAACGACAACATCGTCTATATCGGCGATCTGGTGCAGAAGACCGAAGCCGAGATGCTGCGCACGCCGAACTTCGGCCGCAAGTCGCTCAACGAAATCAAGGAAGTGCTGGCGCAGATGGGCCTGCATCTCGGCATGGAAGTGCCGGGCTGGCCGCCGGAGAACATCGAAGAGCTCGCCAAGCGCTTCGAGGATCATTACTAGTTCTGTCATTTCGGGGCGCGCCGCAGGCGCGAACCCGGAATCCAGAGCGGCATAGTGAAGTAGCTGGATTCCGGATCGCCGCTTCGCGTCGTCCGGAATGACGAAAAAAAGGGATCACGCGATGCGTCACGGAAAAGTTCACCGCAAGCTCGGCAGGCATTCTGCGCATCGCACTGCCATGTTCGCCAACATGGCCGCAGCCCTGATCAAGCACGAGCAGGTCGTCACCACGCTGCCAAAGGCGAAGGAACTTCGCCCAATTGTGGAAAAATTGGTGACGCTTGCCAAGAAGGGCGGGCTTGCCGCCCGCCGCCAGGCGATCTCGGAAATGCGCGATATTCCGATGGTCAAGAAACTGTTCGAGGTGATCGGCCCGCGCTACAAGGAGCGCAAGGGCGGCTACACCCGCGTGATCAAGGCCGGCTTCCGCTACGGCGACAGCGCCGCGCAGGCGGTGATCGAATTCGTCGACCGCGACCTCGAGGCCAAGGGCAAGGATTCCGGGCCGGTGCAGGAGAAGAAGGTCGACGAAGCGGCGACCGCGGCGGCCTGATCCGCATCAAAATTTACGCAATCCACAAGGGCGGCCGCAGGGCCGCCCTTTTTTATTGTCCGGCGCTAGCGGGTAGTAGCGGGCTATGTATACTGCCGCCAACAAAATTAGGGGGAACATCATGGTCCGCTTTGTTGCGACAATCCTTGCCGCTCTTGCCGCCACGCTCGGAACCGCCAGCGCGCAGTCCGACCTGGTCAAGCGCGGCGACTATCTGGTCAACGGTATCCTTACTTGCGGTAACTGCCATTCGCCGAAAGGCCCGCAGGGCGACATCCCCGGCAAGCAGTTCTCCGGCGGGTTGTCCTGGGACGAACCACCGTTCAAGGTGACGGCGCCCAACATCACGCAAGACAAAGAAACCGGCATCGGCAAGTGGAGCGACGCCGACATCAAGAAGTTGCTGCGCACCGGCCTTATGCCGAACGGCGTGCACATCGCCATGGTGATGCCGACCGGCTTCTACCACATCATGACCGAGCGGGACCTGAACGCGGTCGTCGCCTATCTGCGCACGATCAAACCGATCAGCAACAAGGTCGCCGATCCGATCTACAAGATGCCGCAGGTCGAGCACGTGCTGCCCGGCGGCGAGAAGCCCTATACCGAGGCGATGCTGAAGGGCAAGGTGAAGAAGGGCTTCTACCTCTCCACCATCGCGCATTGCATGGAATGCCACACGCCGATGGAGAAGGGCATGCGCCAGTGGAGCACGCTCCTGGGCGCCGGCGGCTCTAAATTCCCCGGGCCGTGGGGCGTCTCGGTGGCCCGTAACATCACCTCGAGCAAGACCAAGGGCATCGGCTCCTGGTCCGACGCCGAGATCAAGCGTGCCATTACCACCGGCGTCGCCAAGGACGGCAGCCACCTCAAGCCGCCGATGGGCTTCCACTACTACGCCTCGTTGACACCGGACGACCTCGACGCCGTGGTGGCTTGGTTGCGCACGGTGCCGGCGAAGGAGTAGCTGTTTCACCTCTCCCCGCAGGGGGAGAGGGTGGCCGATGGCCTTCATTTAGCCCCGGCGGGAGCCTATATCCCGTGCAAATCGCTCGTCATGCCCGGCCTTGTGCCGGGCATCCACGTCTTCTTTGTAAGGCGTGGATGGCAACGAAACTCGGGCTTGCCCGAGTTTCGCGGGTCTAGATGCCGAAAGTCGGGTAGACCCGACTTTCGGTGACAAGCCCGGCCATGACAAGATGAGGACCGGGAATCGCCACTATGCGCCTGAAACGCCCCCTGATTGCCGCCTTGCTTGCCGCCATCGCCATGGCCGGCATCGCCGTCGCTTCCGCTCAGGAGCGCCGCGTGCCGGGCCCCGGAGAACTGCGGCTGTCCTATGCGCCGGTGGTGCAGCGGGTGGCGCCGGCGGTGGTCAATGTCTACGCCGCCAAGGTGGTGCAGAACCGCAACCCGCTGTTCGACGACCCGATCTTCCGCCGCTTCTTCGGCGTGCCGGGCGACGGCGGCCGGCAGATCCAGCGCTCGCTCGGCTCCGGGGTGATCGTCGACGCCTCCGGCCTCATCGTCACCAATGTGCACGTGATCGAGGGCGCCGACGAGGTCAAGGTGGCGCTCGCCGACAAGCGCGAATTCGAGGCCGAGATCGTGCTCAAGGACAAGCGCAGCGATCTCGCCGTGCTGCGCCTCAAGGGGACGCACGAGCGTTTCCCGGTGCTGGACTTTGCCAATTCCGACGCGCTCGAAGTGGGCGACGTGGTGCTTGCCATCGGCGATCCGTTCGGCGTCGGGCAGACCGTGACGCACGGCATCGTCTCGGCGCTGGCGCGCACTCAGGTCGGCATCACCGACTACCAGTTCTTCATCCAGACCGATGCCGCCATCAATCCCGGCAATTCGGGTGGCGCGCTTGTTGACATGGCCGGCCGGCTGGTCGGCATCAATACCGCGATCTTCTCGCGCTCGGGCGGCTCGCAGGGTATCGGCTTTGCCATTCCCGCCAATATGGTGCGGGTGGTAGTGGCCTCGGCGAAGGGTGGCAGCAACGCGGTGCAGCGGCCCTGGCTCGGCGCCAAGCTGCAGCAGCTCACCGCCGACATCGCCGACAGCATGAAACTTAAACGTCCGGCCGGAGCGCTGGTCGCTGAAGTGATGCGGGACAGCCCGGCCGCGCAGGCCGGTCTCAAGCCCGGCGACGTCATCGTGTCGGTGGACAACCAGGCGGTCGACGACGTCAACGCTTTCGACTATCGCTTCGCCACCAAGCCGCTCGGCGGCACCGCGACGCTTGGACTGTTGCGCGACGGCCGCGAACTGGCCGTGAAAGTGGCGCTGCAGACCGCGCCTTCGACGCCGCGCGACGAAATCACCATCCACACGCGCTCACCGTTCTCCGGCGCCAAGGTCGCCAATCTTTCGCCCGCGCTTGCCGACGAACTGCAATTGCAGAATGCCAACGAGGGCGTTGTCGTGGTGGACGTTGACGACGGCTCTTATGCCAGCAATCTCGGTTTCCGCCGCGGCGATATCATCCTGTCAGTGAACGGCGAGCATATCGCCAAGACCCGCGATCTCGCGCGCGCCACCAGCACACCGAGCCGTTCCTGGCAGATCGTCATCCGCCGCGGTGGGCAGCAGATTTCCGCGGTCTTCAACGGATGACCCCGCGCGCCAAAGCCGCCGGACCGACGTTGTTCGCGGCTGCTGGCCTCGACAAGGACGCGCCGCGCCCGCTGGCCGATCGCCTGCGGCCGACCAGACTCGACGAGGTGGTGGGACAGGACCATCTGCTGGGTGCGGACGGCGCGCTGACCCGCATGCTGGCGACCCGTTCGCTCGGCAGCCTCGTGTTCTGGGGCCCGCCCGGCACCGGCAAGACCACGGTGGCGCGGCTTCTAGCGCAGGCGACCGACCTGCATTTCGAACAGATTTCCGCGATCTTCACCGGCGTCGCCGACCTCAAGAAGGTGTTTGAGGAAGCACGCCGCCGCCGCGAGCTGGGGCAGGGCACGCTGCTGTTCGTCGACGAGATCCACCGCTTCAACCGCGCGCAGCAGGACAGCTTTCTGCCGGTGATGGAGGACGGCACCATTATCCTGGTCGGCGCCACCACCGAGAACCCGTCGTTTGAATTGAATGCGCCGCTGCTATCGCGCGCGCGGGTGCTGGTGTTCAAATCTTTGGACGTCGAAGCAATCGAGAAGTTGCTTGCCCGCGCCGAGCAAATCGAGCGCCGCAAGTTGCCGCTCGACGACGAAGCGCGGTCCGCGCTCGTCGGCATGGCCGACGGCGATGGCCGCGCCGCGCTGACGCTGACGGAAGAGGTCTGGCGCGCCGCGCGCAAGGACGAGGTTTTCGATTCCGCAAAATTGCAGGACATCGTGCAGCGCCGCGCGCCGATCTACGACAAGGCGCAGGACGGCCACTACAATCTGATCTCAGCGCTACACAAGTCGGTGCGCGGCTCCGATCCCGACGCCGCGCTCTATTATCTCTGCCGCATGCTCGATGCCGGCGAGCCGCCGCTCTACATCGCGCGCCGCGTCGTGCGCATGGCGGTCGAGGACATCGGGCTCGCCGACCCGCAAGCGCTGGTCATCGCCAATGCCGCCAAGGACGCCTATGATTTTCTTGGCAGCCCGGAAGGCGAGTTGGCGATCGCCGAAGCCGTGCTCTACATGGCGACCGCGCCGAAATCGAACGCCTCCTACTCCGCCTTCGGCGCCGCCATGCGCACGGCCAAGCAGGCCGGCTCGCTGCTGCCGCCCAAGCACATTCTCAACGCGCCGACCAAGCTGATGCAGGAGGAAGGCTACGGCCGCGGCTACGCCTACGATCACGACCAGGAAGAGGCTTTCTCCGGCCAGAACTATTTCCCCGACGCGCTGCCGCGCCAGCAGTTCTATAATCCGCCCGAGCGCGGCTTCGAGCGCGAAGTGCGCAAGCGCCTCGACTATTGGGCCAAGTTGCGCCGGGAGCGGGGTTCCTCGTGAGACGTGGCAAAAACGGCCCGCGCCAGCCGGGCGGCGGACGGCAACAGGCCGGTCCGCGCGGCCGCGGTCATGGCCGCGATCGCGATGAGCGAAACAGGGAACGATCCAAGGAGCGTTTCAATCCGCGTCAATCCGATCTGCGCGTGAAGCATTCGCCGAAACGCGGCGGCGGCAATGGCCGCGCTTTTCCCGCGCGCCCGCCGCGCGAGCAGCCCGTAACGCTTCAGGCTGCGCTGCCACCGGTGGTCGCGCCGAAGCCGGCGCATTTTTCGGCGGGCGTGCAAACCGTCGCCGTCACGGCGGATGAAAACAACATGCGCGTCGACCGCTTCTTCGAGGCGCGGTTTCCCGGCCTGTCATTCAGCCATATCCAGCGCATCATCCGCAAAGGCGAGGTGCGGGTAAACGGCAGGCGCACAGAGCCGAAGGCGCGGCTCGAGGCCGGCCAGTCCGTGCGCATTCCGCCGCTTCAGCTCGAGGCGCCGAAACCGCGCGACGACGCCCCGCAAGCGCAGAAGGACCGCGCCTTCATCAAGTCGATCACGCTTTATGAAGACGACGACGTGCTGGTGCTCAACAAGCCGATGGGGCTCGCCGTGCAGGGCGGTTCCGGCACCACGCACCACCTCGACGGCATGCTCGGCGCCCTGCGCGGATCGCATCCCGACGCGCAGCGGCCCCGCCTGGTGCACCGGCTCGACAAGGACACCGCCGGCTGTCTGCTGGTGGCCAAGACGCGCTTTGCCGCGGCGGCGCTGGCCAAGACCTTCCGTACCCGCGCGGCGCGCAAGATCTACTGGGCGCTGGTCGCCGGCGTGCCGAAGCCGAAGCAGGGCCGCGTGTCGACTTTCCTTGCCAAACAGGAAGTCGAGGAAGATTCCTACATGCGCATCGCCAAGCACGGCGAGAAGGACGCCGTGCATGCGGTTACTTACTACGCGGTGGTGGAGACGGCGGCGCAGAAGCTCGCCTGGATTTCGCTCAAACCGGTCACCGGCCGCACCCATCAATTGCGCGCCCACATGGCGCATGTCGGCAACCCGATTGTTGGCGATCCAAAATATTTCAACATCGAGAACTGGCAATTGCCCGGCGGCATGCAGAACAAGCTGCATCTGCTGGCGCGCCGTATAGTGGTACCACATCCGCGCGGTGGAACCATTGACGTGAGTGCGCCGTTGCCGCCGCATATGGAGCAGTCCTGGAATCTGCTCGGCTTCGACGCCGGCCGCTACGACCCGATCGTCGACGCGCCGGAGGAGGAGTAGAGACGCCGGCGCGGGGTTCCTATCTGATCGACATGGCGCGCCGCTATCCGCTCATAGCCTTGCTTGCGCTGGCTGCGTTGATGCCGGCTTTGTCGGCGCGCGCGCAATCCAACGATGACGACCGTTACAACATCATGCGGCCGGAGCCGTGGCTGCCGCCGAAATACAAGTCGCCGCGGGGCTCGACCGAACATGTGGTGATCCCGCCGCCGGCGCGACCTTTGCCGCCGCCTGCCGGCGTGCCGCCGCCGCTTTATGTGCCGCAGACCGGCCGGGTGCTGCCGAACTTGCCGAACCCCGCGCCCTCCGGGCCGCACGGGCAGGAAACCTTTCAGGACCGCGCCGCGCGCTGCGCCCATCAGGCCGGCGTCTATGGCCAGAACGCCGGCGACCGTACCAACTACATCAATAGCTGCATCAATCAGTAGCGGCCAAAGTCCGAGAGACTGTGCGCAATTTTACCGCTTGACAGGCAACCAAAAGGTTGCATATTGTCGTTCATGGATGCGGTGTTCAAAGCCTTGGCCGATGCCAGCCGGCGGGAACTTCTCGATCGCCTGCGCGCCGACAACGGCCAGACCTTGAACGAATTGTGCGCGCGGCTCGCCGAATCTGGTCCGAAAATGACGCGGCAGGCGGTGAGCAAGCATCTGGGAATTCTGGAGGAGGCCAATCTCGTCGCCACCGTGCGGCGGGGCAGGGAGAAGCTGCACTACCTCAATCCGGTGCCGATCCACGAGATCGGCGAACGCTGGATCGGGAAATTCGAACGCCATCGTCTACAGGCGCTGAGCGACATGAAAAAGGCATTGGAAAGAGAGTAAGGAGAGAACAGATGAGTAAGCCCGTCTTCGTCTACGTAACTTATATAGCCTCGACCCCGGACAAAGTGTTCAAGGCGCTCACCGATACCGAGGCTACCGGCAAGTTCTGGTTCGGCAATGCCGTGACGTCCGACTGGAAGGTCGGCTCGCCCGTCACCTTCCACCGCGAGGGCAAGCTGATCCTCCAGGGTCAGGTGCTCGAATACGACCCGCCGCGGCGGCTCTCCCACAGCTTCAAGCCCATGCACGACGCGGCGTTCAGCGCCGAGCAGCCCTCACGCGTGGTCTACGAGCTCGAGCAGCAGCGCGACCAGGTCAAACTCACGGTGACCCACGACGGCTTCGCCGAAGACAGCAAGGTGTTCGCCAGCATCAGCAACGGCTGGCCGCTCGTCCTGTCGAGCCTCAAGAGCTATCTGGAGACAAACCGCGTCCTGCGCGCGCCGTGGTACGACAAGCAGGAAGCCGCCGCATCGTGATCGATGTTGCTAACTTCAACCGGACAGCGGTCCATTTGGCCGATGTCGCCGCGACGCCGGCGAAGGCCGGGTGGGCCGCTTTCGGTCAAGACGGAACCGCCAAAAGAGCTGCTGGAGGCGGTCAAATCGCTCAAAACGTTCAAATCGCAATAACATCGGCGGTTTTCTGGCCGAACCGGTCGCCCCGGCGCGCCCTTTGCTAGGATTTTGTCAACCGGTCCGGCCTATACCCGCATACTTCGGAGTGGGGACCGATCGTTGATGGAACCGCGAACGAGCGTATTGCCGTCGGGCATTGAGGCCGCGTTGCGCGACCTCAAGCCGGTGGCGGTGACGCGCTGGAGCGCGCGTCTTACCGATGCACAATGCGAGCGGGACTACCGCGTCCAGCGCTTTGCCGACGACCGCCGGCGCCTGATGCTGCTGATGGCGCTTATCGCGGTCGCCGCCGCGTTGATCTTTCTCGGTCGTCTTTTTGACTTGTTGTACTACGGCAGCGCTGCGGAGCCGCTCTTTCCGCCGCTTGTCTCCGTCGTCATGCCGCTATGCGCCATGCTGATTTTTCGCCGCATTGGCACGCCGAAAACGCTGGAGATTTCCGTGCTGGCTGCGTGCATCGTCGGCACCAGCGTGCGGCTGCTGATGCTCACACTGCAGCCTGGCCTGCTCGCCATGTGGCTGCCGCTGATGGTGACGACGTTGTTCGTCGTCTATCTCTATCTGCCGGTCCGTTTCGTTGCGTCGGCCGCGCTCGCTACCGCATTCTCGATTGTCGCACCGACCTGGTGGGCGCTGGTGGCGCATCCGGACCTGCCGGGCCCGGAAA
The DNA here is from genome assembly GCA_963772235.1 of uncultured Alphaproteobacteria bacterium. Lineage (GTDB taxonomy): Bacteria > Pseudomonadota > Alphaproteobacteria > Rhizobiales > Xanthobacteraceae > Pseudolabrys. The sequence goes on along the minus strand of CAVYWI010000031.1, from coordinate 33 downwards.
TCTATCGTGGAATCCTGTGGCTGCTGCTGGCCA
>CAVYWI010000030.1:0-8777 GCA_963772235.1 uncultured Alphaproteobacteria bacterium | reverse complement strand
CCGCGCTCGGCTTCACCGCCGCCAATGCCCTGCAGCGCAGCCAGCGCATGCAATTCGCGCAGAGCCTGCTGCTGCGCAAGCTGCTCTCGACCAACTCGCTGACCGGCATCGCCAACCGCCGCCGCTTCGACGAAACGCTCGATCGCGAATGGCGGCGCTGCCAGCGCGCCGGCGTGCCGCTGTCGCTGCTGATGATCGATGTCGATCACTTCAAGCCCTACAATGATCACCTTGGCCACCAGCAGGGCGACGATTGCCTGCGCCAGGTGGCGCAGTTGCTGGTCGACGGCACCGGGCGGCCGGGCGATCTGGTCGCGCGTTACGGCGGCGAGGAATTCCTCTGCCTGCTGCCGGATACCGGCATGGCCGGCGCGCTGGCGGTCGCCAACAGACTGGCCGCGGTGGTGCGGCAGGCGGATATCCATCACCCGCGCTCGCCGGCCGGCGCGCGGCTGACCATCAGCATCGGCGCCGCCACCGCGAAGGACCTGTCGGGCGAGCCGGGCGCGCTGATGGCCTTTGCCGACAAGCTGCTCTATGCCGCCAAGGCCGCCGGCCGCAATCAGGTCAAAGTGGGCACGCTTCCCGCCGCCAGGGTCGCGGCACGTGCAGCCGCCTAGGCGCTGGCCTCGTTTAAGGTCTGCCATATCCTCAGCCGTGAGCTTGAGGCGAGGGGCCTGCATGATCTCGTTGAGTTGCGCGAGGCTGGTGGCGCTGGCAATCGGCGCGGTCACGGCTCGGCTGCGCGATCAGCCAGGCCAGCGACACTTGCGCCGGCGTCGCGCCATGGCGCACGGCGACTTCATCGAGCGCCTTCAGAATCCGCAGGCCGCGGGCGTCGAAATAGCCCTTCACCTTGCCGCCGCGTGCGCGATTTTTCGCCGCATCCTCCGCCGAGCGGTATTTGCCGGTGAGGAAGCCGGCCGGCGAGCGAGTAATAGGTGATGACGCCGATTTCCTCGGCCTGGCAGATCGGCGCGTACTCGGCTTTCGAAATCCGCGCGGTCGTAGAGATTGTAGTTCGGCTGCAGGCTTTCGTAGCGCGGGATGCCGAGTTTTTTGCTGGCGGCAAGCGACGCCTTGAGGCGGGGGAGGCTCATGTTCGAAGCGCCGACGGCGCGCACTTTGCCTTGTGCGATCAACTGCGCATAGGCCGCCATGGTCTCTTCCGGCGGCGTCACCTCGTCGTCGAAATGCGTCTGCAGGAGATCGATGCAATCGATCTGCAGCCGCTTGAGGCAGGCCTCCGCCGCGCGCAGCACGTACTCCTTGCGCACGGTCTTGCCTTCGCCCATGTCGCTGCCGACCTTGGTGGCGATCACCACCTTGGTCGCGCTTGCCGCTGCGTTTGAGCCAGTGGCCGATGACCGTTTCCGACTCGCCGCCCTGGTGGCCCTTGATCCAGCGCGAATAGGTGTCGGCGGTGTCGATGGCGTTGAAGCCGGCGTCGATGAAGGCATCGAGCAAGGCGAACGAGGTTGCCTCATCGACGTTCCAGCCGAACACATTGCCGCCCAGCATCAGCGGGGCGATGGCGATATCGGAGCGGCCGAGGCGGCGTTCTGTCCGATCCGCCTACCGCAGACTGGCGTTGAACTTCTCCAGCGCCGCCTGACCGGGGCAGAGCTCCTGTCTCGGCGAGCGCGTTGAGCGGGCCGTCGACCGTGCGCAGATGCGCGTGCAGGTCTTCCGGGTCCTGCTCGACATAAAGCAGGCCGGTGACGATCTGGCCCTTGGCGGCGTGGTGCTGCAGGAAGCCGAGCGCCGCGGTGCGGTCGCTGATCTCGTAGTCGGCGGCGAGCTTGCGCAGCGCGAGCTTGCGAGCCGTCGTGCTGCTCCACCACCTCGACGGTGCCGGGCTCGTATTGCACCTCGATCGGCATGCGGCTGGCCATGAAGTCGAGCCGGTTCACCGCCTCGTTGTGCTCGCGCACGAAATCGAAGCTCTTGGTCGAGCCGGCGTGGTTGTTGAAGGCGACGCACGGGCGAGATCACGTCGATGAAGGCGGCGCCCTTGTGCGCGATCGCCGCCTTGATCATCGGCACCAGCTGCTGCTTGTCGCCGGAGAAGGAGCGGGCGACGAATGATAGCGCCGAGCTGCAGCGCCATGCGCCACGAGATCGATCGAATTGTCGGTGTTGATGAAGCCGCGCTTCGACTTCGAGCCGCGGTCGGCGGTGGCGGAGAACTGGCCCTTGGTCAGGCCGTAGACGCCGTTGTTCTCGACGATATAGACCATGTTGACGCCGCGGCGCAGCGCATGGGCGAACTGGCCGAAGCCGATCGAGGCGCTGTCGCCGTCGCCGGAGACGCCGAGATAGATCAGGTCGCGGTTGGCGAGATTGGCGCCGGTCAGCACCGACGGCATGCGGCCGTGCACCGAATTGAAGCCGTGCGAATTGCCGAGGAAATAAGTCGGCGTCTTCGACGAGCAGCCGATGCCGGAAATCTTCGCCACCCGGTGCGGCTCGATCGACAATTCGAAGCAGGCCTGGATGATCGCCGCGGTGATCGAAGTCGTGGCCGCAGCCGGCGCACAGCGTCGACACCGTGCCCTCGTAGTCGCGGTGGGTGTAGCCGAGCTCGTTCTTCGGCAGCTCGGGATGGTGGAATTTGGGCTTGGCGAGGTAGGTCATGAGGATACCTTCAGCGGCGTCACCTTCAGCTTGTCGACATGATCGCCGATCGCCTTGGCGATGAAGCGCGCGGTGATCGGCGTGCCGTCATAGTGCAGGATCGGCACCAGCCGCACCGGATCGATGCCGCATTCGTTGACGATCAGCGAGCGCAACTGCGCGTCGCGGTTCTGCTCGACCACGAAGATGAAGTCGTGGTCGGCGACGAAGCTGTTGACGCTCGAGTGGAACGGGAAGGCGCGCACCCGCATGCGGTCGAGCGCATGGCCGCGCGCCTCGATCATGGCGATCGCCTCGTCCATCGCCGGCGAGGTCGAGCCGTAATAGATCACGCCGTATTTGGTCGGCTTGTCCGCATTGGCTAGCAGCGGGCGCGGCACCAGGTCCTTGGCGGTGTCGAACTTGCGCACCAGCCGCTGCATGTTGTCGACGTAGGGCGCGCCTTCCTCGGTGTAGCGTGCGTAACGGTCGCGCGAGGTGCCGCGGGTGAAGAACGAGCCCTTGGTCGGGTGCGTGCCGGGATAGCGTGCGGTAGGGGATGCCGTCGCCGTCGACGTCGAGATAGCGGCCGAACTCCTTGCCGGCCTCCAGCTCCTCGGCGGTCATCACCTTGCCGCGGTCGTATTTGCGGGCGTCGTCCCAGGCGAGCGGCTTGGACAGATGGTGGTTCATGCCGATGTCGAGATCGAGCATGACGAAGATCGGCGTCTGCAGCCGGTCGGCGAGATCGAAGGCCTGCGCGCCGCATGTCGAAGGCTTCCGCCGGGTCCTCCGGGAACAGCAGCACGTGCTTGGTGTCGCCGTGCGAGGCATAGGCGCAGGAGATGATGTCGCACTGCTGCGTGCGCGTCGGCATGCCGGTCGAGGGGCCGGCGCGCTGCACGTCGAACAGCACGGCGGGAATTTCGGCGAAATAGGCGAGGCCGATGAACTCCTGCATCAGCGAGATGCCGGGGCCGGAGGTGGCGGTGAAGGCGCGCGCGCCGTTCCAGCCGGCGCCGATCACCATGCCGATCGAGGCGAGCTCGTCCTCGGCCTGGACGATGGCGTATTTCGCCTGCTTGGTCTCCGGATCGACGCGGAACTTGGCGCAATGGCGGGTGAAGGCGTCGGCGAGCGAGGACGACGGCGTGATCGGATACCAGGCGCACACCGTCGCGCCGCCGTAGACCGCGCCGAGCGCCGCCGCCGAGTTGCCCTCGATGAAGATGCGGTCGCCGACCTTGTCGCTCTTTCTCAGGCGCAGACCGATCGGGCAGGCGAGGTTGAGCGTGGCGTAGTCGCGACCGATATGCAGCGCCTTGATGTTGGGCTCGATCAGCTTTTCCTTGCCCTTGTACTGCTCGCCGATGAGTTGCTCGACCACCTTGACGTCCATGTCGAGGAGCGCGGTGAGCACGCCGATATAGATGATGTTCTTGAACAGCTGGCGCTGGCGCGGATCGGTATATTCGCGGTTGCAGATCGCGGTCAGCGGCACGCCGATCACGGTGATGTCGGCGCGGAACTTGGAGGCCGGCAGCGGCTTGGTCGAAATCGTAGAGCAGGTAGCCGCCCGGCTCGATGCCGGCGATGTCGCGCTCGAAGGTCTGCGGGTTCATCGCCACCATCAGGTCGGTGCCGCCGCGCGCGCCGAGATGGCTCGCCTCGGTGACGCGCACCTCGTACCAGGTCGGCAGCCCCTGGATGTTGGACGGGAAGATATTGCGCGGCGCCGCCGGAATGCCCATGCGCAGCACGGCGCGGGCGAACATCTCGTTCGCGCTCGCCGACCCCGAGCCGTTGACGTTGGCGAAGCGGACGACGAAGTCGTTTACGCGGCTGATCGGCGTGGCGGTCGGCATGAAGTCCCTGCTTGAGTCATTTCCAACAAGAATTTCTGCATGTCCCAGGCGCCAGTCGGGCAGCGTTCGGCGCACAGGCCGCAATGCAGGCAGACGTCCTCGTCCTTCGCCATGATGCGGCCGGTCTTGAGCCCGTCCTGCACGTAGAGCGCCTGGCTCAAGTTATGCGAGGGCGCGTTAAGGTGCTTGCGCAGATCGGGTTCTTCGCGGTTCACCGTGAAGGTGATGCAATCCATCGGGCAGATGTCGACGCAGGCGTCGCATTCGATGCACAGCTGCGCCGAGAACACGGTCTGCACATCGCAGTTCAGGCAACGTCCGGCCTCCGACAGCGCCAGTTCCGGGTCGAAGCCGAGTTCGACCTCGGCCTTGATGTCTTTGAGCGCTATCACCTTGTCGCGCAGCGGCACCTTGTAGCGTTGGTCGAGCGCGATCTCGTTGTCGTAGGACCACTCGTGGATGCCCATCTTCTGGCTCATCAGCGCGACCGCCGGCATCGGGCGGTCGGCGATGTCCTCGCCGTTGAGCATCTTGTCGATCGACACCGCGGCCTCGTGGCCGTGCGCCACCGCCCAGATGATGTTCTTCGGGCCGAAAGCCGCGTCGCCGCCGAAGAACACCTTCGGATTGCTCGACTGAAAGGTCTTCTCGTCGAGCTTGGGCAGGCCCCAGTCATTGAACTCGATGCCGGCGTCGCGCTCGATCCAGGGAAACGCGTTCTCCTGGCCGACCGCCACCAGCACGTCGTCGCAGGGGAAGTGCTGCTCGGGCTCGCCGGCGGGCACCAGCTTGCGCCGGCCCTTGTCGTCGTATTGCGCCTTCACCTTCTCGAAGGTGATGCCGGTCAGTCTGCCGTTCTCGTGCGTGAATTTCTTGGGCACCAGATAATTGTGGATCGGGATGCCCTCGTGCATGGCGTCTTCCTTTTCCCAAGGCGACGCCTTCATCTCTTCGAAGCCCGAGCGCACCACCACTTGCACGTCCTCGCCGCCGAGCCGGCGCGAGGAGCGGCAGCAGTCCATGGCGGTGTTGCCGCCGCCGAGCACGATCACGCGCTTGCCGATCTTGGTGGTGTGGCCGAACGAGACCGAGGACAGCCAGTCGATGCCGATATGGATGTTCTTGGCGGCTTCCTTGCGGCCGGGAATGTCGAGGTCGCGCCCGCGCGGCGCACCGGAGCCGACGAAGACCGCGTCCCAGCCTTGCGCCAGCAGCGCCTTCATGCTGTCGATGCGCGTGCCGCCGCGGAATTCGACGCCGAGGTCGAGGATGTAGCCGCATTCCTCGTCGATCACATGATCGGGCAGGCGGAATTTCGGGATCTGCGAGCGGATCATGCCGCCGGCTTTGGGATCGCCGTCGAATACCACGCAATGATAGCCGAGCGGCGCGAGATCGCGCGCGACGGTGAGCGAAGCGGGCCCGCCGCCGACCAGCGCGATGCGCTTGCCGTTTTTCTTCTGCGCGGGCTTTGGCAGGCGCGCCTTGATGTCGTCCTTGTAATCGGCGGCGACGCGCTTCAAGCGGCAGATCGCCACCGGCTCGTCCTCGACGCGCACGCGCCGGCAGGCCGGCTCGCAGGGCCGGTCGCAGGTGCGCCCGAGGATTCCCGGAAACACGTTCGAGTACCAGTTGACCATGTAGGCGTCGGAATAACGCCCCGCCGCGATCATGCGGATGTATTCGGGGACCGGCGTGTGCGCCGGGCAAGCCCATTGGCAGTCCACGACCTTGTGGAAGTAGTCCGGCGCGGCAATGTTGGTATTCTTCATTTACTCCTCGAAACGCGCCCCACACCTGCAAGCCATGCACGTGCAAGAAGCTTGCCGATGTCGCGTGACAGCCTCGCAAGGCTGCGCTTTCCCCCGCCGCGGCCATGGTGGGACGGCCGCGATTCAGGGGGCGGAATATATTGGTATCAACCCCCTAAGGCTACCTATCCTTCCGTCATGGCTGAGAGCTATCAACTGCCAGCTTTCTCAGGCATTTTTCGCTCCCCGAAAGGGGCGGCAACATGGCGGCGGGGCGCTGAAAATCGTCACGTTGAGTTAATGTTTTTTCGCCTGTAACCGGCTATTTTCCGGCTCAACGGCGTTCGCGGGGCCGGCCGATTGCCGGCCTTTTTGCGGCGCACAATCACGTAGTTCTGATGCGCGACATTTTCACCGAGATCTTCGAGAACCAGCCGCTCGACCCGCGCGAGGCGGCGCGCCGCGGCGCGCGCCCGACGTTGCGCAAGCGATTCTACCAAAAGGCGCATGTCGGCGAGGCCGGACCGGGCGGCTTGCCGCTGCTGCTCGATGATAAGCCGGTCAGGACGCCGGCGCGGCGCGCGCTCACGGCGCCGACGGGACCGCTTGCGCAGGCAATCGCCGAGGAGTGGAACGCACAGGTAAACGTTATCGACCCGGCGCGCATGCCGCTCACCCGCCTCGCCAACGCGGTGATCGATGCAGTGGCCGATTTGCCCGGGCCGGTGGCCGACGAGGTGGCGCAATATCTCGGCTCGGATCTGCTGTGCTATCGCGCCGAGGCGCCGGACGGCCTGGTCGAAGGCCAGACGCGGCACTGGGACCCGGTGCTGGCTTGGGCGCGCCAGGAACTGGGCGCCCGTTTCGTGCTGGCGCAGGGGGTGATGCACGTGGCGCAGCCGGACGAGGCGGTCGCCGTCGCGCGCGCGAGAATTCCCAGCGAGGCAAGCAACGTGAAGAATATCTGGCGGCTGGGCGCGGTGTCGGCGATCACCACGCTGACCGGCTCGGCCTTGCTGGCGCTGGCGCTCGCGCACGACGCGCTCGACGCCGAGGCCGCCTGGGCCGCCGCGCATGTCGACGAGGACTGGCAGATGTCACAATGGGGGAGCGACCAAGCCGCGCTCGAACGCCGCGCCGCCCGCCGCGCCGAGTTCGACGCCGCCGTTATGGTGCTGCGGCTGACGAATTGATGCCGCTCATTCCCACGTAAGCGGGAATCCAGGGCAAAAAACTGGGTCCCCGCTGGAGCCTGTGCTCGAGTCAGCCGAAGGCTGGACCCGAGTGCGGGGACGAACGGAGTTGACGGCTTAATGCCCGGTCTGGTCGCCGCGGCGGCCGGCTTCGTAGAGGAACCACACCCGCCTCTCGGTCTCGTCGATATAGACCTCGAGCAGGCTGGTGGTGGCGACGTCGTTATGCTCCTCGCAGACGTCGTGCGCTTCGCGCATGGCGGCGACGAAGCGCTGGTTGTCGTCGCGCAATTCGGCCAGCATGTCGTCGGGAGCGACGTAGTCGGCGTCGTTGTCGGCGAGGCGCTGCTGGCGCGAGACCTCGCCGATCGAGCGCAGCGTGCGGCCGCCGATCTTGCGCACGCGCTCGGCCAAGACGTCGGTCATGGCGAAAATCTGGTCGGATTGCTCGTCGAGCAGCAGGTGGTAGTCGCGGAAATGCGGGCCGCTCATGTGCCAATGGAAATTCTTGGTCTTGAAATAGAGCGCGAAGGTGTCGGCCAGGAGCGCGTTGAGCGCGCCGGCGATGTCCTTGGTGGCGTTGGCGCCGAGATCGGTCGGCGTTCGCAGGCGCGGCTGCGCGGTGGGCTGCGATGCGGCCTTAGCAGCATGGTTCATGGGAATATCCTCGATTGGCGGTGACTACCCCCCTAAATCCGGCGCTTGCGCGCCGGCCCAAATGCTAGGGGCATCTATTGTCGGTTTTGTGAAGGCGCAAGGTCGCCGGCGAGCCGGCGGACGGCCTCGGTCATCGCGTCTGCTCCGGGTCCCCGCTGTCGCCGGGACGAGCGGTCGAGCTGTTCGCCGCGATCTCTTCGGCCTTCGCCAGACTCGCCTTCGCTTCCGCTTCGCGCCCCATCGCTTGCAGAATGGCGGCACGGCATTTGTGCGCGTCGGTCAGGTCCGGCTTGAGCTCGATGGCGCGGTCGGCGCTGGCCAGAGCTTCGTCCAGCCGGGCAAGCCCCTGCAGCGCTGCGGCGCGGCCGGCATGGGCTTGCGGGAACGTCGCCGCCATCGTGATGGCGCGTTCGCAAGCGGCCAGCGCCTCCTGCCAGCGCCGCAGGTCGATCAGCACGCCGGCGCGGTTGACGTGCGCTTGCGCGACGTCGGCGCCGCACGCAATCGCCTTGTCGTAGCTCGCCAGCGCCTCGTCGTGGCGGCCGAGACTGTGCAGCGTGGCGCCGCGGTTGAGCCAGTCGGCGGCCGAGGCCGGATTGAGCGCCAGCGCCCGGTCGAAGCTTTTCAGCGCCTCGTCGGCAAAGCCGGCATCGGCCAGGATATTGGCGCGGTTGCCGTGCGCGTCGGCGAACTTC
>CAVYWI010000029.1:0-105415 GCA_963772235.1 uncultured Alphaproteobacteria bacterium | reverse complement strand
TCTGGCTGTTCCTCAACCGCACCATTATCGGCAAGGCGATCCGCGCCGGCACCGAGAACGTCGAACACGTCGAAGGTCTCGGCATCAACGTCTACCGGCTGTTCACCATCACCTTTGTCATTGCCGGCGCATTATCCGGACTCGCTGGCGGCCTGCAGGCGCCGCTGATCATGGTGGATCCGCAGATGGGGCTCGAGGTGCTGGCCTTTGTCTTCATGGTCGTCATCATCGGTGGCCTGGGCAGCATCAAAGGGACGCTGGTGTCGAGCTTCCTGGTGGGGCAAGTCATCTCGATCGGCTCGCTGATCTATGCGCCGCTGGCGCAGATGGCGCCTTTCGCCATCATGCTGCTGATCCTGTTGATCAGACCGACCGGCCTGTTCGGCAGCCAAATGCTGAAGCGATAGACGTCGCCGGCCGCGCGATCAGGCCGGAATCTGCTTCTGCTCGGCGGCGCGCTTCGCCTTGATGGCGGCGAGCACCTTTTCCGACGTGGCAGGCAGCGCGGTGACGCGCACGCCGACCGCATCATGGATGGCGTTGAGAACCGCGGCCGCGGTCGGCACCGCGGTCGGCTCGCCGACGCCCTTGGCGCCGAACGGTCCGGTCGGATCGAAGCCCTGCACGATGTCGACGGTGATCTCCGGCATGTCGAGCGACGTCGGCATGATGTAATTGGTCAGGTTGGGATTGATGTGGCGTCCGTTGGCGTCGAACAGCATCTCCTCCTGCAGCGCCATGCCGACGCCCATCGAAATGCCGCCCTCGACCTGGCCCTCGACCAGCATCGGATTGATAGCGGTGCCGCAATCGTGCGCGGCGGCGATGCGCAGAACTTCGACCTCGCCGGTCTCGTCGTCGACGTCGACCTCGGCGATCTGCGTGGCGTAGACGTAAGTGGCGAACGGCTTGCCCTGCCCGGTCTCAGGATCCATGGCGACGGTCGGCGGATTCCACGATGCGCTGCCGATCGCCGGCTGGCCGAGTATGACCTGCGAACGATGCGCCACCTGCCCGATCGAGACATTGCGCTGCGGAAAGCTCTTCACCTGGATCTTGCGGTCTTTGGCCTCGAGCTGGCTGACCTTCACACCCAGCATGGGCGCCGCTGTTTCGAACAGGATCGCCTTGGCGGCTTCGGCGGCGAGCCAGATGGCGTTGCCGGTGACATAGGTCGTGCGGCTGGCGATGGCGCCGGTGTCCATCGGCGTCGTGTCGGTATCGGCAGAGACAACATGTACATCGTCGGTGGCAATGCCAAGCGCCTCGGCCGCGATCTGGCCGAGCACCGTGAGCGAACCCTGGCCGGTTTCCACCGTGCCGGTGAGCACCGTGGCGGTGCCGTCCTCATTGACCTTCACCGTCGCCGCGCTCGGATTGGCGTCGACGGTAAAACCGATCGGGTACCACATGCAGGCGATACCGCGGCCGCGCCGTTTCATGAGCGCCGCTCCCAGCCGAAGCGTTCGGCCGCCTTGCGCAGCGTCTCCTTAACCACAACGCTGTGCAGCACTTGTCCGGTCGGGCTCGACGAACCCTCGTCAAAGGCATTGAGCAGACGAATCTCCAGCGGATCGATACCGAGCTTCTTGGCGATGTCGTCCATCTGCGATTCGTAGGCGAAGCACACCTGCGGCGCGCCGAAACCGCGCATGGCTCCGGTCATGGTCTTGTTGGTGTAGACGACGAAAGCCTCCGATAGGACATTGTCGATCTTGTAGGGGCCGGGCGCCAGGATGCAGGCCTTACCGAGCGTGGTCGCGCTCCACGAGCAATAGGCGCCGCCATCGAGCACGAGCCGGATCTGGCGGGCCAAGATGCGCCCTTTCTTCGTGACGCCGGTCTTGTAGTCCATGATGATGGGATGACGCGTCGTGGTCGAGGTGAACTCCTCGCCGCGCGTGAACACGCCCTTCACAGGCCGGCCGGTCTTCTTCGACAAAAGCGCCAGCGCCGGTTCCTGTGAGATTTCGTTCTTGCCGCCGAAATTGCCGCCGACGATGGTGCCGACGATACGGATACGGCTCATCGGCAGCTTCAAGGTCCGCGCCATGTCGGCGCGCGCCAGCGTAATGCGCCCGATCGTCGCCCAGATCGTGAGGCGGCCATTGGCGTCCCAGTCGGCGATGGCGGCGTGCGGTTCCAGCGACACGTGCTCGATCATCTGGGTGCTGAAACGACCCTCGAAGAGGTGGTCGGACTCGGCAAAGCCTTTTTCGACATCGCCTTTGCGGATCACCTTGGTCGCGTAAATATTGCTGTCGGGCGCGTGCACCTTCGGCGAATCCTCGCGCATGGCGGCGACCGGATCGAGCACGGCCGGCAGCGGCTCGTATTCGACCACGATCTTCTCCAGCGCCTCGTTGGCGATCTGCTCGGTGACGGCCGCTACCGCCGCAACGCCGTCGCCGGCGTGGAACACGACATCGTCGACCAGCACCGGCTGGTCCTGGAACGTGGGCCCGAAGGTATTGACCGGGATCTCCTTGCCGGTGAGCACCGCCATGACGCCGGGCATGGCCTCGGCCGCGCTGGTGTCGATGCGCTTGATGCGGGCCGACGCAATGCCGGCGCGCTTGATGCGCGCATAGAGCATGCCGGGGAAGCTGAGATCGTCGATGTATTTGGTCTGCCCGAGGCCGTGCAGGCGGCCGTCCGGCCGCGTCGCGCGCTGGCCGACGGCATGGGTCTGCTGGCGGGCGTCCGGCGTCAGCGTCTCGATCGGATAGGGCTCGCGCGGCAATACCGCGGGCAGCCGCAGATCGGCGTCGGACAGCGGCTCGGCGATGTCCAGCTTGTCGCGTTCCAGGATTCGGCTGTGTTCGTTCATGATGCTGTCACCTCGGTTCGCGCGTGAGTGAGCTGGGTGCGGGATTGTTCACGCAACAGGCGGGCGGCGTCCTGCACCGCTTCGATCATCTTGGTGTAGCCGGTGCAGCGGCAGAGATTGCCCGACAGCGCGTCGCGGATCTCCTGCGTCGTCGGATTGAGATTCTCGTCGAGCAAGACCTTGGCCGACATCAGCACGCCGGGGCCGCAGAAGCCGCATTGCAGCGCGCCGCTGTTCTCGAAGGTCGTCTGGATCGTGTGCAGGCGGTCGCGGCTGGCCAGGCCCTCGATGGTGAGGATCTGACGGCCGTCGGCCTGGCCGGCGAGCATCAGACACGAATTGACCGCCTGGCCATCGACGATCACGGTGCAGGCACCGCAGTCGCCGACGTCGCAACCGAGCTTGGCGCCGGTGAGATTGAAATGCTCGCGCAACAACTGAAGCAAAGTCGTTTCCGGGGGCACCGAAGCGCTGCGGGTCTGGCCGTTAACGGTCATCGTTACGTCGGTCACGCCACGAGCTCCTTTTCCTTCGCCGTCGTACGCGCCAGCGCATTGCCGAGCGCGCGTTTCACCAGTACCGCTATGAGATCGCGCCGGTATTCGGCGCTGGCGCGGAAGTCGCTGATCGGCTTGGCCTCGGTTGCGGCAATGTGGCCGGCTTCGGCCATCGCCTCGGCGCTGATCTTGCGGCCTTCGAGATAGGCTTCCGCCTTTGGCACGCGAATGACGACGGGGGCGACCGCGCCTAGCGCGATGCGGGGGCTGCGGAAATTTCCTTTGTCGTTGAAGAACGCCGCCGCGGCATTGACCAGCGCTAGCGCCTGGCCCTTGCGCAAACCGAATTTTTCGAACGCGGCCCGTTTTCCGAGATTCTCTTTCGGGATCACGATGTCGACGAGCAGGTCGCCCGGCTTGAGGCTGGTCCGGCGTGGCCCGACGAACAAGTCGGCGAGCGGCATCCGCCGTTCGCCGGCAGCGTTCGCCACGGTCACCGACGCCTCGAGCGCCATCAAGGTCGGGCCGCTGTCCATCGATGGAACGCAGGTCACCAGGTTGCCGCCGAGCGTGCCGAGATTGCGCGTCTGCACGGCGCCGATGGAATGGGCGGCATCGACCAGTGCCGGAAACATGTGAGCGGATAACCGGCGAACGTCATGATGTCGCCGTGCGTGGCCAGCGCGCCGATGTGCAGGCCATCGTCCTTGACGGCGATCTCTTTGAGTTCGCGCAGCCGCGAGACATCGACGATCATCTCGGGGGCATGGACTGCGTGCTTGAGCTCGACCAGCAGATCGGTGCCGCCCGCCAGAATTTTGGCCTTGGCGCCGTGCTCGCCGAGCAGCGCCACGGCATGACCGACATCTTTCGCCGTTATGTATCCGAACGCCTTCATTCGGCCTGTCCTTGATGCCCGCAGATGGTGCGTTGCAGCAGCCCTCGCGCAAACCGTCAAAACGGAGCGAGAATCCGCATCTGGGCCGCAACTAACAACGACGCGCAGAATAAGCGGTTCGCCCGGCGCGATCTAGGCCAAAGTGACCCGGTAAGTCTGAAATGCCGTTTCGCGGGTTGAAATCGCGCCGTTTTGCGCGCCCGAGACGGAGCAATTTCCGGTATTTGGACGCGCCGGTGCGCGAAACGGTCGCCGTTAACCTCACTCACGCCTTGGCGGGGTCAGAACTCGCGGCCGAGGATCAGGCTGTCGAGCGAATAGATTCCCCCGCCGTGCACCAGGAAATAGAACGCCGCGAGTGTCCACATCAGCGTGTATTCGAGGCCGAGCTGGTTCCAGAAATAGCGGCCGACGCGCCAACGCTCGACATTCGACACGAGCAGGAAGAGGACGATCGGCACGGCCGCCAGCCGCGTGAACAGGCCGAGCGCCAGCAGCGGCCCGCATATGAATTGCGTCAGCGACAGCGCCGGTGCCCACACGATGCCCGGGCGGTAGCCCTGCTTGTCCATATAGTCGGCGAGCGCGCGGACGCTACGCAACGGCTGGCCCGTCGAGGGGAAGCAGTTGAAGGTATTGCGCAATGCGTGCGGCACCAGCGCCAACCCGACCATGACCCGCAAAAGAGCCTCTGCCACCGGCGTCAGCGCCTGGTAGAGCGCGCCGAGCTGGGGATAGACGAGCGGGATCGCGGGGTCCGGCAAACTTATAACCTGATTTCGCCGAGGCTGATGCTGGCGCCAAGTTTGGCGTTGACGGTTTTCTTGGCGCGACCGACCGCCCAGATCTCCACGACGTAGTCGCCCGAATTCTCGTCCAGCCGGTCGAATTTGAAATCGCCGTAATTGTCGGTCGCGGTCTCGCGCGACCATGGCGCCGTCCTGAAGCAGGCGGACGGTGGCGCCCTCGACGCAGTCGACCACGCCATTGGCCTCCTGCGAGACCGTGCCGGCGATGAAGCATGTCGAATAGCGCCACAGATTCTTGTAGTAGACGCGCGGCCGTGCCGAGCTCTGGCTTCATGACTTCGAGACCCTGCTCGCGCGCGATTTGCGCCATCTCGTCGTCGTCAACGCAGAGCGCGCGCATGGCGCCGGTCGGACAGGATTGCTGGCCGCGGGTCTGTTTCCAGCCCTGATCGATGAGATGGGCGTCGAAGGTCCAGGCCTGCGGCAGCTGCAGCTCCTCGTTCCACCAGATGTGGCCGTAGGGACAGGCATCGACCAGTTCCTTGCGGCCCTTGGCCTTGACCGGATCGATGAGCACGATGCCGTCGTCGCGCTTCTTGATCGCGCCGCCGCCTTTGGCGACGCAGGGCGCATTGTCGCAGTGGTTGCACATCGTCGGCACGTAGGCGATGTCGATCGTCGGGCAACTGCCCGCGCTCCTTCTGCAGGATGTTGATCCACTTGTGGCCGTGCTTGGGCATCGGTGCCGAATAGCCGGGGAAGTCGTTGCCGACATATTCGTCCATGGCCGCGAGCGTGCACAGATTGCAGTTGGTGCACTCGGCAACGTCGACGATCAGGTTCCATTTATTCATCGTATTCACACCACGTCTCGGGCTGAGCGGAGCGGCCTTTACTTCGGAATTTTCGGCACGATGAGATGAAAGAGCTTCAGCGACGCCCCGCTCGCCGCCTGGATGGTGGCGGTCTCGGACGGTCCGAGATAGACGCCGGCGCCCTTCTCGACATCGTAGTCCTTGTTGTTGAGTTGAATACGGCCCTTACCGTCCATCAGGTAGATGAGCTGATGCTTGTCGGAGACATCCGGCTTGAACGTCTCAGCCGATTTAAGCCAACGCAAGGAACCAAGAACGTTGTGCGCGTTGCACAATGTCTCGTTCAGCACCTCGGTGAATTCGCCTTGGCCAGATGTAGCCTTTTTGGGAAGCTTGTTGGTATCGATAAATGTAAGCGACATAATAGTTATCCTCTGCTGGCAGGGTAAATTCAGGTTTGAATCCAGACGCGGCCGTCCTTGCGGTCCCAGCGCAAGTCGTCGTCCGTGCCTTCGAGGATCGTGGTCTTGAAGCGGTTGGGCGCCTGCCATTCGAAATAGAACAGCGGCGTAGTAGCGCGCAGGCGGTGCTTCTCCTCGGCCGGGATGAAGATCATGTCGCCCGGCCCAACCGGCCGTATTCCTTCGTCCGATTCCACCGTCGCCTTGCCGTCGATGATGAAATAGAAATGCTCGCAGTTCTTATGCAGGTGCAAGGGCGACGCCGCACCCTGCTTGTAGTGCATCACGCCAGCCAGCATGTCGTCGATCTTGGCGAGTTCCTGATTGACGAAAAAAATGCGCTCGCGCGCCTGTTTGGCGTCGACCAGCGACGGCAGGTCGCCCTCTTTGAATACGTAAGCCATCAGATCAGCTCCTCCTTGTTATCCGTTATTTGGCCGGCACCAGATGCGCCGCCTTGAGCTTGCCGCGGATTTCCTTGTCCTTGTCCATCTTGGCGAAGGTCTCGGACATGAACTCGGTACCGCCGTCCCACAGCACGACCTGCACCAGCGCGTTGGCGCCGGCGAGCGAATGCGTGGTCTTGGTCTGCGTGCGTTCGGGCGTGAGCAGATTGAGGCAGCCGCCGCGGTCGACCGATTTGCCGGGCTCGCCCATCGGATCGTAGACCGCCGAGGACTCGTAGCCGTGGCAGACGCCGCGCGGCAGCCGCTGCGTCGGCAGCGCGGCGCAGATCACCGCGCCGCGGTCGTTATAGACCTTGACCAGATCGTGCTTCTTGATGCCGCGCTCGGCGGCGTCCTGCGCGTTCAGGCGCACGATCCAGTAGTAGTAGCCGTCGACATTGACGCGGTGGTCCTCGATGTTGAGCAGGAACGAATCCTTGCCGTCGCCCTGGGTGTGGATAGCGAATATTTCGAGTGCGGCGTCAGCAGTTGCAGCGGGTAGCGCTCGAACAGCTCGCCCGAATGCGGGCCCTCCCACGACGGCTCGTATTTGACGATCGGCGGCCGCTCCGGATCGGCGAAGCGCTTGAGGCTGTTGCATTCGAATTCGAGCTTGCCGGACTGGGTCTGCAGCCCGCGCAGATATTCCTCGGTGTAGTCGGACGGCAGCGGCTGCGACTCCGGCACGTCCTTCTTGCGGTTTTCCCAGAACCAGCGGAACGACACCGGCGCGCGCAGGTGCTCCTTCTCGGCCGGCACGACGTAGTAGCCGCGCTTCGATGAACTCCTTCCACGAAATGCACCTTGGGCAGGTCCGAGGCGTCGAAATGCCGCTTGACCCAGTCGATCTCGTTGCACGCCCTCGTTGAAGTAATTGGCGAGCCCGAGCCGCTTGCAGATCTCGGTGAAGATCCAGAAGTCGGTTTTCGACTCGCCGAGCGGCTTGATCGCCGGCGCCTGGAAGATGATGACGCGGTGATTGAGCTGCTGCTGGCCGTGGTGGCCGTAGCCGCCGAGACCGGCCCATTCGCGAGATGTCGACGCGCTCGAAATTGGTGCAGGCCGGCAGAATGAGGTCGGCGAACTTCGCCTCGCCCTCGAACCAGATCGACTGGTTGACCACGAATTCGAGATTCGTCCGACTGATACATCCGCACATGGCGGTTGGTGTTGTTCATGGTGGCGAGCATCGAGCCGCCGTACTTGTAGAGCATCTTCACCGGCGAATGGCCGGGCGCCGGATAGCTGAACTTGGCGAACTGGTGCTCGATCGACTTGCCGATCCAGCGGTAGCCCTCCGCCTTGCCGTCGGCGATCGCCTCCGGCATCCAGATGCGCGGGATGGTCTGCGCATTGGAGCTCATGGTCGGCAGCTGCGGCATGCGCTGGTAGAGCTCGACCGGCATCGAGGTGTTTTCCAGATCGCCCGACATGCCGCCGTCGGCGTAGCCGGGGAAATAGAAATTGAAATCGAGCGGGCAGCCCCATTGCAGATTGCCCATGTTGATGCCGGGCTTGCCCAGGCCCTGCATGGCCGACAGGCACACCATCACGCGCGCCCATTGGATGCCGGTCTGGTTGCGGCAGGCGCCGCCATGGCCGTTGCCCCAGCCGCCGGGCGCGAGATAGACGCGCTTCTTGCCCCACTCGCGGGCGAGCGCGCGCACGTCCTTCGCCGGAACGCCGGTTTCCTTCTCCTGCCATTCCGGCGTTTTCGGGATGCCGTCTTCCTCGCCGGTGAGATAGGCCTTCCAGACGTCGAAGCCGACGGTGTGGGTCTTCACGTATTCCTTGTCGTAGAGACCTTCCTTGATCCAGACATAGGCGATCGCCATCGCCATAGCCGGCGACGTAGTCGGCTTGGGCGCGAACCATTTGCCGGGCAGGAACTGCGCCGAGGCATTGTAATACGGATCGACGTGGACGACCTTGATCCCGAGCTTCGGATTCTTCAGCCACTGCCGGCGCACGGTGCCTTCCTGCGCACCGTAGGAGCCTGACGTGCTTTCGGGATCGGCCGCCCAGAACACGATCATCTCGCAATTCTGCAGACAATCCTCGACCGTGCCGTAGGTTTCCGACTGACCGACGCGCAGCGTGTGGCCCCAGTGGTGCACCGCGCCCCAGTACCAGCCCTCCCACGAGTCGGGATTGTGATGCACGCGCGTCATGCCGACCGCGTTGGCGAAGCGGTAGAGCGCGGACAGGTAGTAGCCGATATTGCCCCAGGTGTGGTGCGAGCCGTGCGAGGTCGCGATCGCGCCCGGGCCATGGTCGCGCTTGCAGCGTTTGATCTCGCCGGCGACGAGATCGATGCGCTTCATCCCAGGAGATGCGCACGTATTCCGACTTGCCGCGATTCTGCGGATTGCGCTCGCCGTTGGGATCGAAGTCGACGCGCTTCATCGGATGCAGCAGGCGGTTCGGCGCGAATAGACGATCGATTTCGCATTCTGCCCGTGCGGCGCCAGCGTGGTCTTGCGCGGCGGTGTGAACTTCATGCCGCGCGCCTTGATCGTCCACGGCTGCGGATCGCTGTCGTCGAAATCGATCGGCGTCATGCGCACGATCTTGTCGTCCTTGACGGTGATGAACACCGGCCCGCCATTGGTCATGTTGCAGTAGCGCATCGAGCCGTCCGGCATCGGCGTGCCGAAACTCCAGTGCGCGGTCTGCATCATCATGAGGGTCTGCGCGAACCAGTTGGTCAGGTCCTCCGGACCGTCGACGCCGAGCGTAAAATCCTTCTGCGAATTGATCTGATTGAGCCAGTTGATCGGCGGCGTCAGCAAGGAAGCGCCGATGCGCGGCATTCTTGAAGAGGAGCGTGATGTCAGGCTTCGGATGCAGGCCGGCGCCCGATGCGATCTTGCCGTCGCGGAACTCGATCCAGCGGCCGGTGCCCTCGTCGCGCGCCTTGATCTGGGCGATCAGATTGCGTTCTTTCAGGCGCGCCGCAAACTGCGGATACCGCCAGGCCACGAACCTGAGTAGCAGCGTCAGCGCGAAAAGAATGAGCGCGAATTTCGCTTTCGAGAACATCGTGCGCGTCCCCAACCTGGTGATCGACGGGCGTATGGACTGTCGCGCGCTTGCGGGATCCGGACGGGCGCGACCACCGTCCATCGCCGCAGTATAGGATTTCCGGCTATCGTTTAACGATGCCATTTGCGGGCAGAGCGATCGATAATTTCGATCATGTCGCGACGGTAGCTCAGGACCGTGGCCGCGCCGACCGCCGCACACCGGCCGTCGGCAGGTCGATCTTGGCGGCGGTTTTCTGCAACTCGACGAGAAAGGCCTGGCAAACTGCCGACAGCTCGTGCCTGGCGCGCGAAATCGCCATCACCTGCCAGGGCTGCATCGGCGAATCGAGCAGCACCGGCGCGATCGACGGCGTGCCGCGGTTGCCGGCGAAAATCTGCGAGGGCACCAGGGTGACGTAGTCGCCGTTCTCGACCAAGGCTAGCGCGCAGGCGAACGACGTGCATTCGATCGTACTCTTCGGCGGCTCCAGCCGGTTGGCAATGAAGGTCTGCTCGAATACGTCGAGCCCGGTATGCGTGCGGCGGTAGATGATCCAGTCGAGATCGGTGAGATCGGCGAGCTTGATGGTACGCCGCTTGAGCACCGGGTGGTCGGCGCGCACCGCCGGCACCAGCCGGTCCTTGACCAGGCTGATGAAGCTGAGGCTGTCGTCTCTCGGCCGGCCCGGCACCAGGCAAATGGCGAGATCGAGATCGCCAGTGCGAATCGCCGGCAGCATGTCGGGATAAACGCCTTCCAGAATATGGAAGCTGACGCGCGGATGCTTGCGCTGGAAAGCGATCACCGCGCGCGGCAGCAATCCGGTGGCAACACTCGGCGAGGCGCTGACGCGGATTTCGCCAAGCCCGGCGCCTTGGATCGCTTCAACATCGTTGCGGGCGTGGCGGAGCTCGGCCTCGATGGTCTTGATGCGGGCGAACAGCGCCTTGCCCGCCTCGGTCGCGGCCACCCCATGGGCGCCGCGATGCAAGAGTTCGACGCCAAGATCGTCTTCCAATTGCTGGATACTCTTGGTGACCGACGACTGCGACAGATTGAGAATTTTGGCCGCCTGGCGGACCGCGCCGGCCTCGACCACTGCGGTGAAATTGCGCAATTGACTGAGTTTCATGGCGATGCCGGCCGAGCGCTGGTGATCGCGAAATACTATCACCGAGCCATGAAATTACCTAGTTCGGCGATCGGGCCAGCGGCGCCGAAAATAGTGACGCCACGGCCATGACAGCCGTGGCGTCCGTCTTCCCTTGGGCTTCCTCAATTACCCTGGAACACCGGCTTCTGCTTGGCGACGAAGGCCTCGTAGGCGCGCTCGTAGTCCTTGGTCTGCATGCAGATCGCCTGCGCCTGCGCCTCGGCTTCGATCGCCTCATCGACGCCCATGTTCCATTCCTGATGCAGGCACTTCTTGGTCATGGCATTGGCGAAGGTTGGCCCGTCCGACAATTGCTTGGCCAGCGCCTGCGCGTCAGCGAGCACGGTCTCCGGCTCGGAGAGCTTGTTGTAGAAGCCCCAGCGCTCGGCCTCCGTGCCGTCCATGGCGCGGCCGGTATAGAGCAGTTCCGACGCGCGGCCGTGCCCGATGATGCGCGGCAGGATGGCGCAGGCGCCCATGTCGGCACCGGCAAGTCCCACGCGCACGAACAGGAAGGCGACCTTGCTGCGCGCCGTGCCGACACGCAAATCAGACGCCATGGCGATGATCGAGCCGGCGCCGGCGCAGATGCCGTCGACCGCCGAGACGATCGGCTGTGGACAGGCCCGCATCTCCTTGACGAGTTGGCCAGTCATGCGCGTGAAGGCGAGTAGGCCCGCCATGTCGTCCTTGCGCTGCATCTCGACCAGCGGCCCGATGATCTCATGCACGTCGCCGCCGGAGCAGAAGTTGCCGCCGGCGCCGGTGATGACGACGTTCTTGATGCCGTCGGCGTATTGCAGGTTGCGGAACAGGTCGCGCAGCTCGGCATAGGATTCGAGCGTCAGCGGATTCTTCCGTTCCGGCCGGTTCAAGGTGATGGTCGCCACCTTGCCGGCGACCGACCAGAGGAAATGCTTCGGCTTGTAAGTGGAAAAATCCAGCCCGGCGGGACGAAAGCGCGCCGCGGTATCGGCTTCGGCGGTCTTGGCCATTGCAACGGCAGTCATGATTCCCTCCTTGGAAACGGTTGAGCACTAACCTGCAAAGGTGAGCCCGCCGCTCACGCTCATCACCTGGCCGGTGACGTAGTCGGCTTGCGGGCTGGCGAAAAACAGCGACGGCGTCGGCGATTTCCTCCGGCTTGGCGAAGCGGCGGAACGGGATCGCCTTGAGGAAGGCCTCGCGCAGCTTCTCGGAGCGCGTGGCGAGCATCGGCGTGTCGGTCGGGCCCGGGCACACGCAGTTGACGTTGATCGAGTAGCGGGCGACCTCGCGCGCGAGCGACTTGGTGAAGGCGATCAGCCCGCCTTTGGCGCCGGCGTAGACCGTCTCGCCGCCGCTGCCGACGCGGCCGGCGTCGCTGGCGATATTGACGATCT
This sequence comes from uncultured Alphaproteobacteria bacterium, assembly GCA_963772235.1. GTDB lineage: Bacteria > Pseudomonadota > Alphaproteobacteria > Rhizobiales > Xanthobacteraceae > Pseudolabrys. The sequence goes on along the minus strand of CAVYWI010000029.1, from coordinate 93,157 downwards.
TGCCGCCGTTGGCGGCGATCATCGGCGGCAGCAGCGCCTGCGTCAGATGCGCCGGGCCCGCGAGGTTGATGGCGATCACCTTGTTGATGAACTCCGGCGTGTTCTGCATGTAGGGCTGGATGTCGCCCCAGCCGGCGGCGTTCACCAGGATGTCGACGCGCGGATATTTCTTGAGCACCTCGGCGGCGCCGGCACGGACGGACTCGGAGTTGCCCATGTCGATGGCGACGAAATCGACTTTCAGGTTGGCGCTGGAAGCTTCCTTCTTCAACGCCTCGCCCGCGGTGGCGTTCACGTCGGCGCAGATCACCGTCGCGCCCTGGCGGGCGAAAGCCATCACCGTCGCCTTGCCGATGCCGGAGGCGCCGCCGGTGACCAATGCTACCTTGCCATCGAATGTCATCGTGCCGTCCCTTTTTTCGTCTGTTTCGAGGTTTCGGCCGCGCCCGCAAGAAACGCCGCAACGCGCTCACGCGTCTCGGCATCGGTGAGTAGCCGCCGGGTGAAATCCAATTCGTCGGTGAAGCCGCCGCGTTCTTTGTGGCCGGCCGCCGCGATGCAGGCCTTGCCGGCGGCCAGCGCCGCGGCCGGCAGACCGGCGACGCGTCCCGCCAGTTCGGCGGCGCGCTGGGCGAGTTCCGACGCGCGGCACCGCCCAATGCACCACGCCTAAGCGCGCTCGCGGCCGCGCCATCGAGAATTTCGGCGCCAAGAATAAGCCGGCTGGCAAGCGCCGGGCCGCATAATCGGGTGAGACGCTGCGTGCCGCCAGCGCCGGGGATCAAGCCAAGCCGAACTTCCGGCAAGCCGACCTTAGCTTCATTCGCCGCAATGCGCAGATCGCAGGCCAGCGCCAATTCGAACCCGCCGCCCATCGCCGCGCCGCCGATTTCGGCCAACGTGACCTGCGGCAGGCGCTCGATCCGCGCGTAAAGCCGCTGGATACCGGCCACGTAAGAATACATCCGGTCGGGACCATCGGCTGCATCCATGCGCTCTTGCACTTCCTTAAGATCGGCGCCCGCGCAGAACACCTTCTGCTCCGAGCGGATGTGCAAGACAGTAAAGCGTGGGCCGCGCGCCAGATCGTCGAGCTTGGCGTCAAACGCTCGCACCCATTCCTCGCTGATCGCATTTACCGGCGGGCGGTTCAGCGTCAAAGTGGTCACGGCATCGGCGGTGTGTGTCAGGAACATGATCAGTTCCGCCTTTCCTGCCCCGGCTGACTCATCAGTGCGCGGCTGATGACCAGCCGCTGAATGTCGTTGGTGCCCTCGTAGATCTTGCTGCCGCGCACGGCGCGATAGATGCGCTCGACTCCGGAGTCGGCCATGTATCCGGCGCCGCCCAGCGTCTGAATGGCGTCCGAGCAGATGCGCTCGGCCGCTTCGGTGGCGAACAATTTCGCCATCGAGGCTTGTTTGAGGCAGGGCAAGCCCTGGCTGCGCAAGTCGGCGGCATGCAGCACGAGCTGTCGCGCGGCCTCGAGCTGGGTCGCCATATCGGCCAAACGGAACGCGACCGCTTGATGCTCGATGATCGTCTTGCCGAAACTGCGGCGCTCCTGCGCATAGGCGAGCGCTATTTCAAAGGCCGCGCGGGCCATGCCTACGGCTTGCGCGGCAATGCCGATGCGTCCGCCCTCCAGGTTGGCAAGCGCGATGCGGTAGCCCTGCCCTTCGGCGCCTAGCCGGTTCTCCACCGGAACGCTGAGCTCGTCGAATTGCACCTCGCAGGTGTCCGAGGCTTGCTGACCCATCTTGTTTTCAACGCGGCGGACGCGATAGCCGGGCTGCTTGGTGTCAACGATGAAACAGCTGATGCCCTGCTTGCCTAGCGCAAGATCGGTGGCGGCAATGACCAGCGCCACGTCGGCGTTCTTGCCGGAGGTGACGAATTGCTTGGTGCCGTTAAGAATATAGGCGCCGTTGCGGCGCTCGGCGCGGGTGCGGATCTCGCCGGCATCCGAGCCGCTTTGCGGCTCCGTCAGACAGAAGGCGCTCAGCATTTCGCCGCGCGCCATCGGCCGCAGATATTTCTCCTTCTGCGCCGGCGTGCCGTATTCGACCAGCGGCATGCAGCCGACGGAATTATGACCGCTCATGATAGTCGAGACGGCGCCATCGCCGGCGGCGACTTCCTCCAACGCCAGCGCATAGGCAACATAGTCGGTGCCGGCGCCATCCCATTCCGGCGGCACCGTCATTCCCATGAAGCCGAGTTTGCCCAGCTCGCGCAGCGCTGCGCGCGGAAACTCCGCTTTGCTCTCCCATTCGGCCGAATAGGGCGCCAGGGAGCTCTGCGCGAATTCGCGCGCGGTGTCCCGTACGTGTTCCTGCTCTTCGGTCAGCAGCATGAGTCCTACTCGGCGGCCTGACGGCGCGCGGCTTCACGCGCCTTCAGCAATTCCCTCGCCACGATCAGCTTTTGCACTTCGGTGGCGCCCTCGTAGATGCGCAGCGCCCGAATTTCTCGGTAAAGCGCCTCGACTTTGACGCCGACGCGCACGCCGTTGCCGCCGAAGATCTGCACAGCGCGATCGATGACCCGTTGCGCCATCTCGGTCGCGAAGGCCTTCGCCATCGAGGCCTCGCGGGTGATGCGCGGCGCGCCGCGATCCTTTTCCCAGGCCGCGCGGTAGATCAGCAAGGCCGCCGCGTCGATGTCGATGGCGCTGTCCGCCAGCGCGGCCTGCGTGAGCTGCAGATCAGCCAGCGGCGCGCCGAACAAATTGCGCGTTGCCGCGCGATCGATCATCTCGTCGAAGGCGCGGCGCGCCATGCCGAGCGCCGCAGCGGCGACGGTCGAGCGGAAAATATCGAGCGTCGCCATCGCGACCTTGAAGCCTTCGCCGGCGCCGCCGAGACGATTGGCCAGCGGGACGCGGCAGCCGGTGAAGCGGAGCGTCGCCAGCGGATGCGGCGCGATGACCTCGATGCGGCCGGCGATCTCGAGGCCCGGCGTATCGGCGTCGACGATGAAACTGGAAAGTCCCTTGGCCCCGGGCGCCTCGCCGGTGCGGGCGAACACGACGTAATGATCGGCGATCCCGCCGTTGGAGATCCAGGTCTTCAATCCGTCGATGCGCACATGCGCCGGCCCGTCTTTGGTCGCGGTCGTCGCCAGCGCGCTGACGTCGGACCCCGCTTCCGGTTCCGACAACGCAAATGCCGCGATATGGCGGCCATCGCGCACCGGCGGCAGATATTTGGTTTTGATCTCGTCGCTGCCGAACAGCGAGATCGAGGCGGTTCCCAGGCCCTGCATGGCGAAGGCAAAATCGGCGAGGCTGTCGTGCCAGGACGAGAATCTCGCGCGCGGCGCAGAGCGTGCGCACGTCGAGTTTTTCCGACAGACCGCCATAGGCCGCCGGCACCACCGCTTTCAGCCAGCCGGCATCGCCCAAAGCGCGGACGAGGGAGCGGCAGGATTGATCCACGTTGGCGTGATCGATGTGCCGGCCGACTTCCTTGCCAGCCCAATCCGCCAGCGCCGAGCCAAACTGGCGGTGTTCCTCGCCGAAAAACGGCCAAGCTAGGTGAGCGAGCGGCACCATCAGCGATCACCGGCGTGCAAATCGATTCCTTTGTCGCGCAGCATGAAGCGCTGGATTTTTCCGGTCGCGGTTTTCGGCAGACTGTCGACGAATTCGATCCAGCGCGGATATTTCCACGGACCGATCGCCTGCTTCACATGCACCTTGAGCTCTTCATAGAGCGCGCGGCCGACGTCGATCTCTCTCGTGATTCCTGAGCACGACAAATGCTTTCGGCTTGATCAGGCCGTTGGCGTCCTCGGCCGGCACGACCGCGGCCTCGAGCACTTTCGGATGGCGTGATCAGCGCCTCCTCGACCTCGAACGGCGAAACCCAGATGCCGCTGACCTTGAACATGTCGTCGGTGCGGCCGCAGTAGGTGTAGACGCCATCCGGACGGCGCACATATTTGTCGCCGGTGCGGGTCCATTCGCCGATGAACGTGCGGCGCGACTTCTCGCGTTGATTCCAGTAGCCGGCCGCCGACGATTCACCGCGCACCAGCAGTTCGCCCATTTCGTTGTCGGCGACGTCGTCCCCACTTTCGTCGACCAGCCTGAGATCGTAGCCGTCCACCGGCACGCCGGACGTGCCGTACTCCACGGCATCCGGAAGATTGGTCAGGAACAGATGCCCCATCTCGGTCGAGCCGACGCCGTTGACGATGTCGATGCCGAAGCGTTGCTTCCACGCCTTGCCGACATGCGCGGGCAACGGCTCGCCGGCGGAAAAACACAGCCGCAACCGGCTCGACATGTTTTCCGGTTTGCATTCGGGATCGGCGAGCATTGCCGCATAGAGCGTCGGCACGGCAAAGAACATCGTCGGCTGATAGCCGCGCAGCATTTCGAACACGGTCTGCGGGGTCGGCCGCTCGGGATAGAACACCGACGTCGCGCCCACCCACATCGGACAGATCATGGCGTTGCCGAGGCCATACGAGAAAAACAGTTTTGCGGCGGAAAATACGACGTCGTCTTCGCGATAGCCGATGCGACGCTGGCCGGCGCTTTGCGCCATGACCGTCGGGCTCGAATGCACGTGCATCGTCCCCTTCGGCATTCCGGTCGTGCCGGACGAATAGAGCCAATAAGCGACTTCATCGGCGACAGGTTCTGGCCGGCGCCGCGCCTTCGTTTTCGGCCGCCAGAAGCGATGTCCAGCCGCGGCATCGACGTGGGGCCGCCGCCGACCACGACAATCTGTCTTGAGGTTCGGCAGGTCGGTCGCGGCTTCCTGGACGACCGGGAGCAGCGCGGTCGAAACGAAGACCGCCTTGGCGCGCGAATCTTCGAACAGGTAGCGATACTGATCGACCGTCAGCCGCGTATTGACCAGAATCGGAACGATGCCGGCCCGGATCGCGCCCCAGAACAGGATCGGAAAGTCGACGGTATCGAGCAGAACGAGCGCGATCCGGTTTTCCGGCTCGATGCCCATGCGCGCCAGCATCGGACCGATGCGGGCGGCCGCGTCGCGCAGCTCCGCATAAGTCAGATTGCGAGCACGGATCGATAAAAGCGGTTTTGTCGCCGCGACCTTCGGCGACGTTTCGATCCACAAAATCGACCGCGGCATTGTAGTCGCGAAGCGCCATCATAAGCCTCGGCTAAGAATTCGTGTTTTTTAAAATTTACCGGCTAATCGCAGGCCGATCCTTGACTTCGGTTAGGTCGAATGTCGCGGCTTGCATTGTCTTGATTTTTGTCATGGAAACGGGCCGGCAAACGGCGCATTTTTTTCGTCCAGGAGTGCCCTCATGCATGCGCCGCCCCCGCAGCCGAAAAAGCGTCTTCTACGATTGAGACTCAACGGGCGCTGGCGCGAAGACGCGGTCGCCGAACAGGCGCTGCTGGTCGACTATTTGCGCGAGGTCGCGCATCTGACTGGCGTAAAGACCGGCTGCGATGGCGGCGAATGCGGCGCCTGCACGGTCCTGGTCGATGGCGAAGCCGTGCCGTCCTGCATCACGCTCGCGGTACGCTGCGAGGGCCGCGACATCGAAACGATCGAAGGCCTGGCGACGCAAGGCCGGCTCCATCGATTGCAGCGCGCCTTTCACGAGAAGCTCGGCACGCAATGCGGCTTCTGCACGCCGGGAATGATCATGGCGGCGGAAGCGCTGCTGCGGCGCAATCCGAACGCCGAGCGACGAGCGAAATCCGCAGCGCATTATCGGGCAATCTCTGTCGTTGCACCGGCTACGTGAAGATCATCGAATCCGTGCAAGCGGCGGCGGAGATCGACGTCATGACGACAGCTCCCGATCAGGTCGAGCGCCAAGACAGCGTCCGGGTGTTCCGCTCATCGACGGCATCGACAAGGTCACCGGCCAGGCCCGCTACACGGCCGATCTCGATCATGCCGATGCGCTGGTCGGCCGCATCTTTCGCAGCCCGGTCAGCCACGCGGATATCGTCCGGCTCGACGTCTCCAAGGCGCGAGCGCTCGACGGCGTGGTCGCGGTCGTCACCGGCGACGATTGTCCGCACACTTACGGCGTGCTGCCGATCGCCATGAACGAATATCCGCTGGCGCGCGGCCGCGTGCGCTATCGCGGCGAGCCGGTCGCGGCGGTGGCCGCGATCGACGCGGAGACGGCCGAGCGCGCGCTGGCGCTGATCGAATTCGAGGTGAAGCAAGCTGCCCGCCTACTACACGTCCGAGGCGGCGCGCGCGCCGGGCGCCGTGCTGCTGCACGACAACAAGCCCGGCAATCTCGAACGCGACGTCCATCACGAGTTCGGCGACGTCCGCCAAGGTTTTGCCGACGCCGATCTGGTGCGCGAGGAGCAGCTTCAGTTGCGCCGAGATCAATCACGCGCAGATTGAGCCGCATGCCGAGTCTCGCCGAATACGATCCGATCACCGGCCGGCTCACCGTGCAGACGCGTGTCGCAGGTCGGCTATTACCTGCACCTGATGCTCGCGCGATGCCTCGAGATGGACACTTCGCGCATCCGCGTGATCAAGCCGTTCGTCGGCGGCGGCTTCGGCGCCCGCGTCGAAGCCTTCAATTTCGAGATCATCACCGCGCTGCTCGCGCGCGCCAGCGCCGGCAAGGTGATGATGCAGCTCACCCGCGAGGAGACTTTCATCACCCATCGCGCCCGTCCGCAGACCGACATCCGCTTGAAGCTCGGCATGCGCAAGGATGGGCGCATGACCGCCTGCGAATGCGAGGTGGTGCAGCGCGGCGGCGCCTATGCCGGTTACGGCATCGTCACCATTCTTTATGCCGGCGCGCTTGCTGCAGGGCCTCTACGATATTCCGGCGGTCAAATACGACGGCTACCGGGTCTACGCCAATCTGCCGCCCTGCGGCGCCATGCGCGGGCACGGATCGGTCGACACGCGTCACGCCTTCGAATGTCTGGTCGACCGCATGGCGCGCGAACTCGGGCTCGATCCCTTCGCCGTGCGCCGCGCCAATCTGCTGCACGCGCCCACCCGCACGCTGAACGATCTGATGGTCAACAGCTACGGTCTCGCCGGAATGTCTCGACAAGGTCGAGCGGGCGAGCGGCTGGCGCGAGCGCATCGGCAAGCTGCCGCCCGGCAAGGGCCTCGGCATGGCCTGTTCGCATTACGTCAGCGGCGCTGCCAAGCCGATCCACTGCACCGGCGAGCCGCACGCGGTGGTCAACCTCAAGCTGGATTTCGACGGCGGCGTCACAGCGCTCACCGGCGCCGCCGATATCGGCCAGGGCTCCTCGACCATGGTGGCGATCGCCGTGGCCGAGACGCTGGACATCTCGCTCGACCGCATGCGCGTCATCGCCGCCGACACCGCGGTCACGCCCAAGGACAACGGCGCCTATTCGTCGCGCATCACCTTCATGGTGGGCAACGCGGCGATCGACGCCGCGAAGAAGCTGAAGGCGGTCCTCGTCGCGGCCGCGGCCCGCAAGCTCGAGGCGCGCGCCGAAGATATCGAATGCGTCGGTGAGACGTTTCGCGTCGGCAGCGGCGATCAATCGACCCTGCCGTTCGCCGACGTCGTGGCGGCGGCGCTGGTCGACGAGGGCGCGATCACCGTCAAGGGAACCTTCACGCTGCCCGCCCGAAGCCCAGGGCGGCAAGCACCGCGGCGGCGCCGTCGGCTCGACCATGGGCTTCAGCTACGCCGCCCAGGTCGTCGAGGTCAGCGTCGACGACGCGACCGGCCTGGTCACCGTCGACAAGGTGTGGGTCGCGCTCGACTGCGGCCACGCCATCAATCCGTTGGCGGTCGAAGGACAGATCGAAGGATCGGTCTGGATGGGAATGGGGCAAGCGATGTGCGAGGAGACCCGCTACCTCGAGGGCCTGCCGGCGCATGCGAGCCTGCTCGAATACCGCATGCCGACCATCGCGGAATCCCCGCCGATCGAGGTTTACATCGTCGAAAGCCACGATCCCTACGGGCCATTCGGCGCCAAGGAAGCGAGCGAAGGCGCGCTCGCCGGCTTCCCGCCGGCCTTGGTCAACGCCATCGCCAACGCCATCGGCATCGATCTCAACGAATTGCCGGTGACGCCGGATCGGGTCATGGAAGCGCTCATCCAGCGCCGGCGGCAGGCGCGGCTTGCCAACGCACCTTGAAGGCCGCATCATGACCGCACCGCTGGCCGAGTTCCGTCTGGCCCAGCCGGGCACCGTCAAAGAGGCGATCGCCGCGCGTCTCAGAGATCCGGGCAGCCGCTTCATCGCCGGCGGCACCGACCTGCTCGTGAACATGCGGCGCGGCATCGCCAGCCCGGATTTGCTGATCGATCTTTCCGGCATCGACGAACTGACCGAGATCACGACGAACAGCAGCGGCGTGACGATCGGCGCGGGCGTGACCATCGCCGCGCTTGCGCGCAACACGGCGATCGCCAGCCGATATCGCGCGCTCGCGCAAGCCGCCGAGGCGATCGCCGGGCCCGGTCACCGCATCATGGCGACGGTTGGCGGCAATTTGTGCCTCGATACCCGCTGCATCTACTACAATCAAAGCGAATGGTGGCGCAGCGCCAACGCCTATTGCCTCAAGAATCGCGGCGATATCTGCCATGTCGCGCCGCAGGGACAGCGCTGTCATGCCGCCTTCAGCGGCGATCTGGCGCCCGCTTTGCTGGTCTATGGCGCCGAAGTCGACATCGCCGGCGCGCAAGGCGAGCGCCGAATTCCGCTGAGCGATCTCTATGTCGAAGACGGCAAGGCCCATCTCGCTTTGGCCGCCGGCGAACTCATCGTGGCGGTGCATCTGCCGGCCGCCCCGCCGCCGTCGGCTTATGAAAAAGTGCGCCTGCGCGGGGCCATCGACTTTCCCTTGGCGGGCGTGGCGGTCGCGCTCGCGGTATCCGGCACGAATGTCGGTTCGCTCCGCATCGCGCTGACCGGCACCAATTCCCGGCCGTTCCTGCTCGCCGGCACCGACGCCTTTGCCGGCCGGCCAATCGACGACAAATTGCTGCAAGAGATCGATCGGCTGGTGCAGAAGCAAGTGCAGCCGATGCGGACCACGATTGCGTCGGCCAATTATCGCCGCATCGCGGCGGCCGCGCTGGCGCGGCGTCTCACCGCAAAGCTTTACGCCGAAGGCACGGCTTGAGCCCCGCCCAATTATGAAGCCGGGATAACGGCGGTTGCTTCCAGTTCAATCTTTGCCGGCGCGTCGAGAAGATCGGCGACAAAAATCATGCTCATCGCCGGAAAATGATTCCCGATTAGCGTTTTCCAGATGAGTCCAAGTTCGCGCCGGCCCGCGAGATAAGCAGGCTTATCGATGCAAAAGGCGGTCATCCGGCAAATATGGGTGGGCTTTGCGCCGGCTTCCGCCAAAATGGCGATGATGTTTTTGAGCGCCTGCTCGAATTGCGGAACGAGCTCTTCGCTTTGGAATTTCTGATTGGCGTCCCAGCCAACCGTACCGGCAACGAACACGATACGCCCGGCCGGCACGCTGATGCCGTTGGCATAGCCGATTGGCGGCGCCCAGCCGGGCGGATGGAGAACCCGCGCAGACATCAACGCACCGTGCGCAAGGTGCCCCGCACCGCGCTGCGATCGTCATTGGCGAGTTGCCGCAGCTTGGCGACGTCCTTGACCATGACGTGCGATGCGTCGACCACGACGCCGATACTGCGCAACCGCGCAAAGGCACGCGACAAGGATTCCGGCGTCAGGCCGAGCCGCCCGGCGATCAGCACCTTGTCGTAAGGCAATGCGACCGCGCAGTGCCCCTGCTCTGTCAGAGAAAGCGACGCGAGAAATTCCGCGACCCGCTGCACGCCGCTTTGCGCCTTGAGCTGCTCGACCTGCTGGACGAGATGATGCATGTGCTGGGAGATCGACGCGATCATCCCCAGTGCGATGTCGGGACTTTCGCGGATGCAACGGACGATATGATCGGCCGGGATGCGTGCGACGCGGGCTTCGCTCACCGCCTCGGCAGTCGCCATATATCGGTTGCCGGTGAACGCGACCGACTCCGCGAAGCTCTGGCCCTTCGTCATGATCTCGATCACGGTTTCATCGCCGGACGGCGTGCTGCGATAAAGCTTCACCCATCCATCAATCACAATGAAAAAAGAAGTCGCCGGATCGTCTTGGCGCATTATCCATTCGTGCGGCCGCAACATGAGGGCGGTCGCCGGCGCAATAATGTGCTCGACGGTCTCCGCCTTGAGTCCCCGAAAAACGGCGATGCGCGTAATGATTTGAAGATCGCCGGCTGTCAGTTTTGAAGCCATTGGGGACGCCTTAAATAATACCGCCTCAGTCAAGAAGCCGATCGGCTTGGCCGCCTTGATCTCGATCAAGGATTACCGGGCGTCGTTTTTCATTTATGTTGCGCCGCACAACGCGCCGGTTGGCGCACAAACCGCCGCTAATCAGGCAGCCAGGGACGTCTCGCCGCATCGCCTGTGCAACTGCGAGATAAAATATTGTTCTGCGATCAAAGCGGCGATTGCTTGCGCCGGCCCGGCATATCGGCCTTCGGCCGGCGTCCACCGCCGTTGGCACGGCGATCCACCAGTTTGCGCATGGTGGCGATAGTGATCGACCCAAGCGTCGCGCGCGCGATATCGTCGACTTCGTTGAGGACTTCGCGCAAGGCTTGGTCCTCAGGAGTTGTAGCGGCAGCGGCGGCGTCGTGCTCGACGGAGCTCAATTCCTCGAACAGCTCGAGCACCTCCAGCAGCGTTACGCGCCTTGCATTGCCGGCGAATTGATATCCGCCGCCCGCGCCGCGAACCGCGTGGACCAGGCCGGCCCGGCCCATGACATGCATCACCTTCGCGAGGTGATGACTGGAGACGCCGTATTTCTCGCCGATGTCCGCGACCGAAAGCTGGCGGCCCTCGCGCGCGGTCAATTCCAAAACCGCGAAAATGGCCAGGCGGGTTGAAATCTGCAGTCTCATGACGTCATCTTCCCGCTCAATCGAGATCCTTCTCAAGCTGGATATAGGGCCCCGCCATCATGCCCTCGCTGCGGAAAAACAGCATGGGAAGACGATCATCCCTGGCCACCATGGTCCGCATCTTGCTGATGCCCGCTTTCTTGAACTCGTTGGAAATCGCTTCGAGCATGGCGTAGCCGACGCTGTGCAAACGCATCTCCGGTTCGACCGACAGCGCAAAGACCCAGCCGCACGGCGTCGAACCGAATTCCCAAGCGCGAATCTCGCCGATGATGAATCCCAGCACGTGCGGATTCGCGCGATCGGCGCGGCTCTCGGCGACCAGGAAGAAACGCTCGCGCAGCCGCTGTTTGCCGTAACGGCGGAAAACATCGTTCCAGTATTCCGCCTTGGCGAGCTTGGTGACGCGGGTGTCGAGTCCGATCACCTGCGGAATGTCGGCGGCTTGCACGCGCCGCACCCGCACCGCGGTGTCGGCTATTGCTGCGCTTGCTTTTTTCGTTGTCGCCAAAAGAACCAACCCTTGATCCTAATCAAGAATCCATAGCGCATAATTAGGCATTTTGGTACCGAATTATCGCCTCGACGCACAGACCGGAGCTTTGCCGTGCATCACGACCACCACGACCACGCCAGACCGGCAGACGGTTCCCGGATGTGGCGAACAGCCGATGCCATCCATATCGACCTGCGCGGCCTGCCGCCGCCGGAGCCGGTGGCGACGGTTCTGCAGACGATCGAAAGCGGCGACGTCGATACCGCCTTGGTCGGCCATTTCGATCAGGAGCCGATCCTCCTTTATCCGGATCTCGAAGAACGCGGCTGGAGCCACGAGATTATCGAATCGCATTGCGGCGACTGCGAAGGCGGCTTCATGCTGCGCATGGTGCGCTGGGGTTAACGAGCGCATAAAGCATCAAATGTATTGCCCGGCGTCGACGCGCAGCACTTCGCCGGTGATGGCGCGCGCCGCATCGGAGAGCAGAAACAGCACCGCGCTGCTGATGTCCTGCGGATCGGCAAGTTCGGGGAGCGCCGCTTCGGCCGCAGCACGGGAAAGTATTTCCGCCGGCAGCGCGCGCGCCATGTCGGTCATGACCATGCCGGGCGCGACCGCATTGACGGTGACGCCTTTCTTGCCGAATTCCCGCGCCGCGGTCTTGGTCAGTCCGATCAGCCCAGCCTTGGCCGCCGCGTAGTTGGCTTGGCCGAATTTGCCGCGCATGCCGTTAATCGATGTGATGTTGACGATGCGGCCGAATCCCTGCCCCGCCATCAACGGCGCAACGGCACGGATCATGTTGAAGGCGCCGGTGAGATTGACGTTGAGCACCGCCGCCCAATCGGCATCGCTCATCTTGGCGATCGAGCGATCGCGGGTGATGCCGGCATTGTTGACCAGCAAGGTCGGCGCCTGCGGAAACCCCGCGATGGCGGCTTTCACCGCATTGGTGTCGGCGATATCGATGCGTACGAATTGATGCGGGAAGCCTGAAAGATCCTCCGGCTCGCCGACGTCGAAGGCATAGACCAGCGCGCCGGCCTCGCCGAGCGCGTCGGCAATCGCCCGGCCGATGCCCCGGCTGCCGCCGGTAACGATGGCCCGCTGATCGCGAAAGTCGAAGCGCGGCTGACAGGCAGGATTCGATTTGACCAGCATCGACGTGAACATCAGACGAGGGTCTGGTCGAAACAGAGCTGCTGCGAGGGCAGAAATCCGTTGCGGTCGAGATAGGCGAGTAGGTCATGGTCCTGCCATTCGACTTCGGTGCGCACCTTCTCGACACGCAGCGTGCCGAGATTGGTCAGCAGCTGCGACACCAAAGCGCGGCCGACGCCCCGATTCTGATAGTCCGGATCGACGCCGATCGTATCGATGACCGCGGTGGTTTCGACCCGGCCGAATTCGCCGACATCGACGCGGGCCATGATGAACCCGACGGGCACCCCATCAAGCTCGGCGACGAGCGAGACGCGCACATCCGACTCGGTCAGCGCATCCGCCAGCTTGCGTTTGAAATATGCGGCGCGGTCGCGGCCGGTAATCCGGCGATCGATCGCCACCAGCGCGTGCAGATCGCCTTCGGCCATCGAACGCACCGGTATCCTGTCGCGCGCGAGCGGTCCGTAGTCTGCGGCGGGCGGTCCGCCATAATTGATCTCGGCGGCTTCTCCCACGTGTTGCGGGACGGTGATGCCGGTCTTTTGAGCCATGCTGCGACTCCTTGTGCTGCCGTCACTCGTCATCGGGAGACTCCGCCAGCGGAGTCAGCACGGAACGCTCCAGCACCAGGCGCGGCGCCAGCCGGAAACCGGAAGAATCGAAGAACCGCAGCAGCCCGTGATTGGTCCAATCGGCCTGCGATTGCAGCGATTTGACCCCCTTCTCGCGCATGACCTTGGTGAGGCCCTCCATCAAGGCGCGGCCAACGCCATGCTCCCGGCTGTCGTGCTCAACGCCGACCGCGTCGAGCGTGGCGACGTCCTGCTCACGGCCGAATTCTCCGCGCTGGACACGGGCGAAGGCAAAGCCAACCAGCGAGCCTTTGCGCACAACACCGACATGCACGAAATCTTCCGGGTGTTGCTTGGCATGGGCCAGCCGCTTCTCGAAAAAGCGGCGGCGTGGCTCGCCGACATGCGCCGAATCGATGGCGATGACCCGTTCGAGATCGGCGGGGCGTAGCGGGCGAACACTGTTGTCCGCGGTCGCGGCAGCATTGCTCATGTATGAGCCTCATTCATTCTTGACGTAGTTCCGCGTCAGCCGTGCAACTGCTCGTACTTGGCGAGTAGATCATCTTTCGATTCGTTCCAATCCGGATTGGGCTCGATGCAATTCGCCGGACAGACCAGCTTGCACTGCGGCTCGTCTTCGGCGCCCACGCACTCGGTGCATTTCATCGGATCGATGACGTACATCGGGTTGCCGGCGGTAATTGCCTTGTTCGGGCACACCGGCTCGCAGGCATCGCAGGCGGTGCAGGCATCGGTAATAATCAGGGCCATGGCGTTATCTCCTGTCTCACGCGGCCGCCGGCACACGGCCGGTGGCGGCAAGTTTTTCAAACCGGAACGCGCCCCACAACGCAGCGCCGATCGCCCCGGCATACATCGAATCCGCGTGGCTGCGGACCGCGACCTTCATATCCTTGATGTTCGCGATATCCTCTTCGAGGGCGGCGACCAACCCCTTGTCGAGGGCAAGTCCGCCGGTCACCATCACCGTACCGTCGACCACCCCGATCGACTTCAGCAGTTTGGACAGCCGGGCCGCCATCGACAGGTGGATGCCCTTGAGGATATTCGGCGTCGTAATACCGCGCGAAACCATGTTGATCACGTCGGTCTCCGCCAGCACGGCGCAGATGCTGCTCACGACCTCGGGATTATCGCCCTGGCTCGAAAGCGTTCCGATTTCCTCCTGCGCAATGCCGAGATAGCGGGCGATGTTCTCGAGAAATTGTCCCGAACCCGACGCGCACTGGCTGGTCATCTTGTAGCTCAAGACCTTGCCGCGCCCGTCGATCTGGATGGCGCGGCCGTGCAGCGCGCCGATGTCGAGCGCCGCGCGGGATTCCGGGTCGAGATAGATGGCGCCGCGCGCATGCGTCGTCATCGAGTAGAAATGGCCGGTATGGAACGGCACGCTTTCGGCTTCGCCCGTGGTCGCGACGTAATTGACGTCCTCGGGCTTAAGTTTCGCGTCTTCCAGCACGGCGTCATAGGCGACGCGCGCCAGTTCCATGGGATCGCGTTGCCGGATGCGCATCACGTAGCGCGACAGCCAGGTTTCCTTGCCGTTCTCGACCTTGAACAGCGCCGCCTTGATGGTGCTGGTGCCGATGTCGATTCCCGCCGCGATGGTCATGGTTCGCTCCCGTCCGCCTGTCCCGAATGCGCCCGCCGCGCAAACTCCGCGGCGCCGAGGGCGCCGGTATAGATCGAGTCCGGGTTGATGTTGATGACGACCTCGCCGTAATTCTCCTTGATCACCTTCCTCAGCTCGCGCACCGCAGCCTCGTTCTTGGCAACGCCGCCGGTGAAGGTGAATTCATTGGTGACGCCGCCCGAGCGCGAGATGATGGAGATCGCGCGCAAGATGATGGCGCGGTGCAGCCCGGCCAGGATGTCTTCGCGCTTTTCCCCGAGCGAAAGCCGGTCGCGCAATTCGGCGCCGGCAAACACCGTGCAGGTCGAGTTGATGCGCGCCGGCTTGTCCGACTTCATGGCCATGGGACCCAATTCGTGCAGGCCCATGTTCATCTCGTCGGCGATATAGCCGAGATAGCGCCCGCAGCCCGCCGCGCAGCGGTCGTTCATCTGGAAGTTGGCGACGATCCCGTGCTCGTCGATCTGGATGCCCTTGGTGTCCTGACCGCCGATGTCGAGCACCGTGCGCGTCTGCGGATACATCAAGTGGGCGCCGAGGCCGTGGCACAGGATCTCCGAGCGGATATGCTCCTTGGAGAACGGCAGCGTCACCCGGCCATAGCCGGTGCCGACGAGATAGGTCTCCTCCAAATCGACCGCGAGCGCATCCTCGATCATCTTCTGGATGTCGGCGGCCGCCGACTTGACCGAATCGTCCGTTTTCAGCACGCGTCCGAGCGCGCGGCGGAATTTGTCGCTCAACTCGCCCGCCGGCGGCCGGTTCTCCACCTCGATGATCGACTTGTCGTAGACGTTGAGCAGCAAGTCGTAGGGAAGATTTGCGTCGCGCGCGACCTCTTCGGCATGGCTGTGGTAGCGCGAACCCGCGATGTCGCGGAAAAAGTCCGATTTGCGCTTGGCGTCAGGCGCGTAGAGCCCGGGCGCTTCCTTGCGCAAGCGGCGGAACACCTCGCCGAGCGAATCCTTCACACCGGACGCGACCTTGGCGAAGCGCTCGCCTTGGATTTGGCCGATGCAGGTCTGCTCGAGATCGTCGAGCTGTTCGAGAAATTGCTCGAGACGAAAGGCTCGCTCGAGCGTGCCGAGGAACGCGTCGAGGTCGATCAGCCCATGGGCGGCGGTAAGCGCCCGCCGGAACAGCGTGAACTGCCCGTCGACCCGCGCCTCCTGGCTCGCCACGCGCGCGGCCGTCGCGTAATTCGAGCGCGAATTGGTGATGCCGTGGCCGATCACTTTGCGATCCTCGTCGAGGAGGACGGCCTTGGTCGTCGTCGAACCAAGATCGATGCCGACGAAAGTCTTCATGCGTTCCTCCTCAAGCCGCCGCGTCCACGCCGGCACGTTTTTGATCGACCATCTGGAAATAGCTCTCCAGACGGTTCTTGATGTTGGCCGCCGAGAAATAGCGCGGATCGACCAGGTCGGATTCCACGAACGCGGCCGGCTTGCCGGTGCGCTTCTCGACTTCGCGCATCATCAGTAATTGGCCGGCCGAGAAGCTGTTGCAGCTCTTGATCGAGTTGATCAAAAGGCCGTCGGCCTCGTATTCGTTGATGTAGTTGCACAACATGTCGATGCGCATCGGCAGGCTGCGGTTGGTGTAAACGCCGAGGCAATATTCGGCGAGCGTCTCCAGCGGCTTGTCGGGATCGTGGCGGAAGCCGAAATCGTAGACGCCGCCGACCTTGGTGTAGCTCGAAGCGACGACGACCGCGCCTTCGTCGTAGAACATCTTCCAGAACTGGCGGAAGCTGGTGTAGTTGGGCGGTCCTTCGACGACCAGCCGGTATTTCTCCTTGCCCATGTCGCCATCGGGCGTGACCGGGCCCAGACCCGCGGCCTGACGCGCTTCGACTTCCTCGCGCAGGAACTTGTAGTAATCGACCGCGTCGTCGGTGCCGCGGAAGGCGCCGAAGATCGGCCCGATGTAATAGATGCCGCCGAAATAGGCGTCGATCGGCGACGGCTTGGACTTGGCGCTTTGCAGCACGCGGACCAGATCGTCCTCGGCCTTGGTCGATTTCTTCAGGTATTCGCGCAGCCGGTCGATGTCGAACTTGACCCCGGACACGCGCTCGAGCGTCGGGATGACCTCTTCCTTGAGCTGCTTGACCATGTAGTCGACCATGTTCTTGGTGACCTTGCCGTCGCCCATGTAGGGCGTGTGCAACATGATCGTCTCGCACTTGTACTGCTCGCGCAGCAGTTCGAACCACTTCATGAAGGTGAAGCAGCCGGTATAGGAGAGCAGCAGCACGTCGGGATTGGGAAATTTCTTGCCGTTGGGCGCGAGATTGCCCTTGGCCATCATGCCGATGTCCGACTTCACGTAAGTGCAGACGTCCTCGGAATGACCGATCTTCTCGGCTTCCAGTACGAAGCCGCCACTGGTGCGGCGCAGCCCGTTCTGGATGGCATTGACCTCCGGCAGATTGTTCAGGAGGTCGAAGCACATCAGCAGTTCGTTGAGATTGCCGGGCACGAAGGTGGCCGCCACCTTGTCGCCGGTTTGCGGGACGCTGGTCAGGCGATCGTAATGCGCGGCCATCATCTCCTTCTGCTTCACCATGGAAGCATCCTTGATGGCCTCCTTCACCGGCGCCGCCCGCGAGGTGACAATCTTTGTCTGTGTCGTCATGCTGCGCTCCACAGTTTGATTGAATCGGCGAAGGTGCCGGCCTGTTCTCGGATCGGCTGCATCTGGCCGGAGTTCTCGGCGTACTTGAACGCGATGTAGGGGATGCCGGCTTCCTTGAGCACGTGCTGCAGCATCGGCCGCTCAAGCAGCGCCGGATCGCAGAAGCTGGGCGCGGCGAAGATCACACCTTCCGCGCCCGTGCGTTTGACCGCGCGGACCAGATGCTGGCCCTTTTCCTTCTGACTGGGTTCGTACTTGGCCGCCGTCGACTCGGAATGATGCAGGAAAGCATCCGAAAGATTGCGCAGCGGATCGCCTTCGATCGCGACGTCGCCGGTGAGCCAGCGGGTGACCAGCAGAAGATCGTCGTCCACCACGTAGCAGCCGGACAGTTCGAGCGACTTGATCAGATTGAGCGGCGGCTGCTCGCAGAACATGCCGGTCAGCACGATGCGGCAATTGTCGCGCATCGGCCGCTCTTCGGCGCGCGCCGCGGCAAGATAATCGCGCAACATGACGGTGTGCTCCTCGACCGGCAGCACGAGGCCGGCGCGCACCATCAGATAGACCTCGGCCGCGGGCGCCTGCCACGGTTTCTCCGCCCGGAAGGCGTAGAGATCGCGCACCAAGCGGCGGTTTTCGTTGTAGACCGCGATCGAGTGCCGCAGTTCGTCGTCGGTTATCGGCTTGCCGCGCAGCTCGCCGAGATCGTGGCGCAGCTCGGCCATTTCGTTGACGTAGAAATTTCCGCCGATGTCGTCGCGGTAGTTCTGCGGCACGTCGAAATAATGCGAATAGACATGGGGAAACATCATCTTCCACATGCCCGACAGATTGCGGATCACGTCGCAGATCGACGGGAACAGCATGCCGTCGACGAAATCGATGCGGCCGGACACGCCAAGCTCGATGGTCGAGCGCGGAATGCGGCAGATATAGCTCTGGTAATAGGCGTCGCCGTGGATGACCTCGAGCTGGTCGCCGCCGCCGACGATGCCGAGCGGCAGCATGTCGGCCGCGTGAATGAGTTCGCGCGGCACGTAGATCGGCATGTAGCCGATCACCTTGCGGCCGGGCTTGGCGGCCTTCCATTGGCGCGCCGTCGTGAAGGACAGATCCTCGAACAGCGCGGTGGCGCGTGCGACGATGTCGGCCGTAGCCGGAGCTTTCAACGATGTTGCCATTGGGGCGACCTCTTCGCGATAAAGGCTTCGAGTCCCGCCACCGCGTCATGGGTGGCCATGAGTTCGTCGAGATAGAGCCGCTCGACGGCGCGGATCTTGTCCTTGACGCGTGCGACGTAGTCGAGCCGCGCCGCCTTGACGGCATGGCGCAACGAGCTCGCGCTCTTTGGCTTGAGATGCTCTTCGAAATAAGCGAGCGCGGCATGCTCCGGATCGGCGGCCGCTTCACGCGCGATGCCGATGGCCGCCGCTTGCGCGCCGGTGATGCTGCGGCCGGATAGCAGCAGATCGAGCGAGCGTTGCGGACCGATCAGTTCCGGCAACAGGCAAGAAGCGGCCGGCGCGAACACGCCGAGCTTCATTTCCGGCTGGCCGAGATTGGCGTCGGGCGCGACGAAGATGAGATGGCCGGCGAGCGCGAGTTCGAGCCCGCCGCCGAGGCATTGGCCGCGCACCGCCACCAGCAGCGGCACCGGCGACTCGACCATGCGCAGGATCAGTTTGTGCAGCCCCGCCAGCATGGCGGCGCATTGGCTTGGCAGATGTTCCTCGACGCTGGCGCCGAAACTGAAATGCGGTCCCTCGGCATCGATCAGCACGGCGCCGAGTTGGCTGTTGCCGAGATGCTCGGCCAGCGCGGCATCGAGCGCCGCGATCATGGCGGCATCGATCAGATTGGCCTTCGGGCGGTTCAACCGCAGCCGCAGCAGCCGGCCATCCGCCTCGTGCCAGATCTTGAGCGGCTGGTTCACAGTTAGGACCTCGCCCGCGGCTGGATGCTGTCGGTGAGTTCGTCGCTCCATGGCGTGTTGGCGGCGAGCGCGCGGCGCAGCGCCACGAAATCGATTTCCCGGCCGGTCTCGCGCGTGCCTTCGTTGAAGGCGCGGAAACCAGCGCGGCCTTCCGTCATCATGTTGAGGGCGAGCCAGTCGCGCGCGTTTTCCTTGTTGGCGTTCCACGCGTGGAGCTTCGGCTTGCGCAGTTCCTCGACAGTCTTGGTCGTGCATTCGGGGAAGGTGTAGAGCAGCTTGGTGCACAGCGCCTCGACCTTCTCGTCGAGCAGGCTGAGGTCGACGGTGCCGCGCTTGAGCAGCGCCTGACCTTCGGCGGCAGCCGCGCCAGTCTTGAACTCGCCGTGCACGATGCGGCCGTAGTCATCGAGGTAACGGTCGGTGGTCACGGTCGGATTGGCGACGAACTTGCCGTCGACCTTCAGCGCCGGCACGATCTCGCTGATAATGCCGAGGCGATAGGCCTTGTGCGCCGAGAACGGCTCGCACAGCAGGCCGGAGACCATCGCCTGCTCGCAGCCGATCATGTAGGGGAGGAAGTCGGTCGCGCCGCCGATCGGCGCCGAGCCATGCTTGGGGCCGGCCTGGCCGAAGCGCGCGAGGTCCTGCGCGATCGAGAAGTCGCAGGCCATGCCGATTTCCTGGCCGCCGCCGATGCGCATGCCGTTCACGCGGCAGACCACCGGCTTGTCGCAGCCGAGGATGGCCGAAACCATGTCGTTGAACAGCCGCATATAGCCCCGGTATTCCTGGGGATTGCCGGCGTAATACTCGGCGTATTCCTTGGTGTTGCCGCCGGTGCAGAAGGCCTTGTCGCCGACGCCGGTGAAGACCACCGCGACGACGTCGCGCGCCGCACTCGCGGCGCGGAAAGCCAGAATGGTCGCCTTCACCATATCGGTGGTGTAGGAGTTGAATTGGCTGGGGTTGTCGAGCGTGATCCAGGCGTTGAACAACCCGGCCACCGGCTTGCCGTCGGTTCCCTTCACCGGGCGCTTCTCGTAGTGCACGCCCTTGGAAACCGCCTCGCGCGCAGTGTCGGCGACGAGATTGTGATCCTTGGGTTCGGAGCCTTGCACGGCGACGCGGACAGCTTCGGCGGTCATTGCGATGCTCCTGACGGCGCGGGAACGAGAACGGCGCGGCGCTTGAGCGCGCCGGCGTGAACGGCCTCGAACACCTGATTGATCTCGCTGAGCGGATGTTTTTCGACGAACGGCGTGACCTTGACGCGGCCGTTCATCACCAGTTCCAGGGCCTCCGGATAAAGCTCGGGCGGACATCCCCAATTGCCGAGCGCACGCGCGTGATAGGCCATCAAGTTGGAGAGCCGCACCTCGACCTTGTCCATGGTGAAACCGACGACGCAGAGCGTCGCGCCGTGATTGAGCAGACTGAACGCGGTTTCCTGGCCGGCTTTGGTGCCGGAACATTCGAAGATGATCCACTCGGTCTGGCGCAGACCGTGTTCCTTGGCGAACTTCTGGATCGCCGCCTTGAGGTCGCGCGGCGACATCTGCCTCGAATTCAGGGTGAGCGAGGCGCCTTGCCCGGTGATGGCGGCAAGCTTGTCGTCGTTGACATCGATCGCGACAACGACACCGCCCATGGCGGCCGCGATCTGGGCGGCATAGCCGCCGACGCCGCCAACGCCGTTGACGATGACGAGATCGCCTTTGGTGACGCCGGCCTGCACCACCGCCTGGTAGGGCGTGGTCACGGCATCGGCGATGACCGAAAGATCGGCCAAGTCGATGCCGACCGACGCCAGACGATGCTCATCGACGACGCACAGCCCGCGCGACGGCACGACGATGTGCGTGGCAAAGCCGCCCTGAATATCGTTGCCCGGCATCTTCTGGTTCGGGCAGATCGTCGCCTTGCCGCGCTTGCAGGCGTCGCATTGGCCGCAAGGGATCACCGCCGGAATGATAACCGCGCGGTCGGTGAACCAGAGCGCATCCGCGCCGGTATCGACGACATGGCCGCTGATCTCATGGCCGAGCGTCAGCGGCAGTTCGTGCTTGGTGCGCACGCCGTCGTAATAATAACCAAGATCGGTGTGGCAGACGCCGCAGCCGGCGATTTCGACCAGGACTTCGTCGGGGGCGAGCGTGCCGATTTCGAATTCCATCGGAACAAAAGGCTTGCCTGCGCCCGTCATCATCCAACGAATTGGCTTGGCGCTCATCGGTCTGCCCTCCAGATGGACCGCCGAGCCCGTCGCCGGACCCGTACGCGGCCTTGACCTTCATTCTTCGTTCGGCCGACCGTTGAAACTGCCTTGATCAAGGTCAAGGAAAACCAAAAAACAGCATTCTAGTACTTAAATACATATTGGAGCCGCCCGACGGCAGAATGGGCTCTAATCGAGGGGAAAACGGCCATGGCAGCCTCGCCGAGCATCTCGATCGCGATCATTGGCAGCGGTGGCGCCGGCGCGCTGACCACCGTGGATTCCCTGCTCGAAACGGCCAGCGCCGCCGGCTGGCATGGGCTGTTTACCCGCACCATGGGCCCGCAGATCCGCGGCGGTGAAGCGGCAGGACTGCTGCGCCTGGCCGTTCATCCGGTCGAAAGCCTGCCCGACCGGTTCGACCTCCTGATCGGCATCGACTGGCTGAACGCCGCACCGTTTCGGCGCCGAAATCAAGGCCGGACCGCAGACGCTGGTGATCAGCGACCCGCGCGGCGGCGACCTGCCGCCGATGGTGACCCAGTCCGGTGCCCGCGTCGTTGAAGTCCCGATGAAGGAAATGGCCAAGGCCATCCCCGACGGACGCCCCAACATGATCGCGCTCGGCATCGCCGCCCGGCTGCTGGGCTTTACCGTCGAGCAGGCGTTCGCGCCGATCGAGAAACGTCTTGTCGACAAGGGGCCGGCCGCCATCGAGGCGAGCCTCGCCGGGATCAAGGTCGGATTCGGCGCCGCCGCCGGCATCGATTTCGGCATGCAACTCGCCGCGCCAAAGCCGAGCACCGCCCGCCGGTGGCTGCTGTCGGGCAACGAGGCGACCGCGCTCGGCGCCATCCGCGGCGGCATTCGCTTTGCCGCCGCCTATCCGATCACGCCGGCGACCGAAATCCTCGAATGGCTGGCGCCGAACCTGACCAAGGTCGGCGGCACGCTGCTGCAGGCCGAAGACGAACTCGCCGCCATCAACATGATCATCGGCGCATCCTATGGCGGCACGCCGGCGCTGACGGCGACCTCCGGCCCCGGACTGTCGCTGATGATCGAAGCGCTCGGCCTCGCCACCGCCGCGGAAATCCCGATCGTGGTCGTCGACGTGATGCGCGGCGGACCGTCGACCGGCATTCCCACCAAGTCCGAGCAGGGCGACCTGAATATCGCCATCTACGGCATGCACGGCGACGCGCCGCATCTCGTGCTGGCGCCGCAATCGGTCGGCGACTGCGTGTTCACGACGCAATGGGCGACCTATCTCGCGGAAGCGCTGCAGGCGCCGGCCATCGTTCTATCCGACCAGTTCATGGGCCAGTCGCGTGCCGCCATCGAACGGCCCGCCGACGTCGCCTTCATCGGCGCACGTAGCGTCGCCAGCGAAATTTCCGGCACCTACAAGCGCCACGCCATGACGGCCAACGGCGTGTCGCCGATGGCCATTCCGGGAACGCGCGGCGGTCAATATACGGCCGACGGTCTCACCCATACCGAGCGCGCGACCCCGACCAGCGGCGCCGCCGACCATCTGGCCCAGCTCGACAAGCGGCGCGACAAGCTCGATCACTTCAACTTCGGCGACCATTGGGCGAGTGTCGAAGGCACCGGCGATCTTGCGGTCATCACCTGGGGCTCGCTCACCGGCGCCGCGCGCGAAGCGCTCGCACGTGCGGCCGCGGATGGAATCAAAGCCCGCATGATCGCGCCGCGCCTGCTGGCGCCGGTCCAGCCGGAACGGCTGGCCGCCGCCCTTGACGGCGTCAAACGCATCCTGGTGGTCGAGCAGACCCATGGCGGCCAGTTCCACAAATTCCTGCGCGCCCACTACGACCTGCCGGCGCCGGTTCGCGTGTTCAACCGGCCGGGACCGCTGCCGATCACCGCCGGCGAAATCCATCGTGCGATCGCGGATTGGAGATGACCATGTCGACGTCGAGACGCCGCACCTACAAACAGGCGGACTACAAATCCGACGTGAAGCCGATCTGGTGTCCCGGCTGCGGCGACTATCACGTGCTGATGTCGTTCGGCCGCGCCTTCGCTCAATTGGGCCTGCCGCCCGAGCAGATCGCCGTCATATCCGGCATCGGCTGCTCGTCGCGCATTCCCGCCTACACCAATTGCTACGGCTTTCACGGCGTGCACGGCCGCTCGCTGGCGCTCGCCGCCGGACTGAAAGTGACGCGGCCCGACCTGACCGTCGTGGTCGCCAGCGGCGACGGCGACGGCTACTCGATCGGCGGCAACCACTTCCTGCACGCCTGCCGCCGCAACGTCGACATGACCTACGTCGTCATGGACAACCACATCTACGGCATGACCAAGGGCCAGCCCTCGCCGACCACCGAGCCGGAATTCGACACCGCGCTGTCGCCGGGCGGCACCGGGGTGCGGCCGTTCCATCCGCTGGTGGTCGCGCTCGCCTCGGGGGCGAACTTCATCGCCCGCTGCTTCTCCGGCGATCCGAACGAGACCGCCGACGTGCTGGTGGAAGCGATCAAGCATCCGGGATTCTCCTTCGTCGAAATTCTCAGTCCCTGCGTCACCTTCCGTCCCGACGAAAAGGCGTGGAAGGACCAGGTGCACCCGGCCCCGGTCACCGAGACCTCCGACCAGGGCAAGGCGGCGCGCCGGCTGATGACCGACGACGGTTTCAACATCGGCATCCTGTACCGCGGCACTCGCACGCCGTATCAGCCCGCCGCCGGCGCAAAGCGATATCGACCTGTCCGAGCTGGAGAAGGACTTCGAGCTATGAGCAAGATCGCCGGGCACTCCGAAGGTCGCCAACCTCAACGATCTGCTTGGCCGTCGCCTACCAGATCGAGATCGACGCGGTCGACCGCTACAAGCTGCTGGCCGACCAGATGGAAACCCACAACAATCCGGAACTGGTCAAGATCTTCCGCGATCTGGCCCGCGCCGAAGGCATCCATGGCGAGGAAATCCGCCGCATGGCCGGCGATTTCGACGTCGCCGCCCGCGCCCGCGAAATCGCGAAATTCGAGCAAAGGCGAAAGCCCGGAAGAGGCCGATCTCGGCTCCGCGCACTACATGATGACGCCGTGGCACGCGCTGCAGCTCTCGCTCGCCGGCGAAAAGCGCGCGCTCGCCTATTTCACCTCGATCGTGGAGAACAGCAAAAGATCCCAAGGTCAAGGAAGCTGGCGGCCGAACTGGTCGAAGAGGAGGCCGAGCACGTCCAGCTCGTGCATCGGCTGCTGCGCCGCTATCCGAAGCCGAGCGAGAATTGGGCCGACGATCTCGATCCGCCGGTGTCGCAGGAATAAGAATTTCCCACGCTGTCCGCGACGCTCTATCCCTCCGCGCATGCGGGGAGGGTGCCGCGAGCGCTTGCGAGCGGCGGGTGGGCGCTGCGGTCTGCGATTGCACGGAGAGCGAACCGCACCCGGCGAGCTTCGCTCGCCGCCCTCCCCTTGCAGGGGAGGGATTAAGAAAGCGCGCAAGCGCCATCGCCCGTGTTCTTTGGAAGGCGCCGGGTACGCCGTAGTCCGATCCGCCGTCCTCGAAAAGAACCGAGGGCGCGCGGGACGCCAGGGTCCGATGGAACGGACCCGCGGGCCTCGACGCCTCGCGACATCGAGGCGTGCTCGAAGTCCGATAACCGCAAGTCCGCCGTTTCCATGGCGTCCCGCGCGCGGTGTTTGTGAGGTTTGCTCCGTCTCGCCCCCGGTGGACGTCCCGTTTCAGGCAAGCCGCCTCTTCACGAAGGAGCCCGCCTATCCACCGCTGTAGGCCCAAACGGTGCCCAGCACGTCTGACCGTGCCGGCTGCCGCCGTCAGGGGGCCCGGCGACGCGCGGCTGGCGCGCCGGGACGAAGCGGCTTGGACCGCCGGGGGGTTTCACGCCGCATCTCCGACGCACGCCATTCCCCGGCCACCGCTCCCCGCCCCGCGTCTGGAGACGCTGATCAGACACCCCTCGGTCACGAGGGACGGGATACGTAGGAATATAATCCATGACAGGAATAAAGTCAAGTCCGCAGAAACGATACCCTATCCCCGCTCATTCCCGCGCAAGCGGGAATCCAGGGGCCACGCATGACAGGGTCACGAGAAAAGCTCTGGGTCCCCGCTTTCGCGGGGACGAACGGTCGAATGCGACTGCAATCCTTGCGATCGCCGACGTCAGTTCGCCTTGTTGCGCCGGTCGACGACCCGCACGGCCTTGCCCTGCGAGCGCGGCACCTCGCCGGTCGCCTTGGGCACGACCGTGCAGGTCACCCCGATCAGCGACTTGATGTGGTGGGTAACTTCCACCGCCTTGCGCTTGCGATCGCCGGTGAAATCCGGCGCGAGCTCCACCTCGACCGTCATCGCATCGAGCGCACCCTCGCGCGTGAGCACGATCTGGTAATGCGGCGCGATGCCCGGGAAGCCGACCAGCACCGCCTCCACCTGCGAAGGATAAACATTGACGCCGCGGATGATCATCATGTCGTCGTTGCGGCCGGTGACGCGCAGGATGCGCACGTGGCTGCGCCCGCAGGCGCAGGGCGCGTCGGACAGCCGGGTGATGTCGCGCGTGCGGTAGCGCATCATCGGCAGCGCTTCCTTGGTCAGCGTGGTGATGACCAGTTCGCCCGCTTCGCCCATCGGCTTCGGCTGCATGGTGTCGGGATCGATCACCTCGAACAGGAAATGATCCTCCCAGCCGTGCAGGCCGCTTTGCACTTCGCGGCATTCGCAGGCAACACCCGGCCCGATGATCTCCGACAGGCCGTAGATGTCGACCGCCTTGATGCCGAGCCGCGCCTCGATGTCGCGGCGCATGGCGTCGGTCCACGGCTCGGCGCCGAAGATGCCGGTGTGCAGCGGCAGTTTACGGATGTCGACGCCCATGCCTTCGGCGATTTCGGCGATGTTGAGCGCGTATGACGGCGTGGCGCACAAGACGTGGGCGCCGAAGTCCTGCAGCAGCGTGACCTGCCGCTCGGTGCCGCCGCCGGACAACGGCACCACGGTGCAGCCGAGCCGCTCGGCGCCGTAATGCGCGCCGAGACCGCCGGTGAAGAGGCCGTAGCCATAGGCGTTATGCACGATCTCGCCGGGCCTGGCGCCCATGCTGGCGAGGCAGCGCGCCATCAGGTTGGCCCAGAGATCGAGATCCGCCTTGGTATAGCCGACGACGGTCGGCTTGCCGGTCGTTCCCGACGAGGCGTGCAGGCGCAGAAGCTGGTCACGCGGCACGGCGAACATGCCGAACGGATAATTGTCGCGCAGGTCGCTCTTCACCGTGAAGGGAAAGCGCGCGAGATCGGCCAGCGACTTGAGGTCGGCCGGTTTGACGTTCGCCGCGTCGAACTTCTTCTTGTAATGCGGCACCTTGTGATAGGCGCGCTCGAGCGTGGTCTTGAGACGGGCAAGCTGCAACGCGTTCAGTTCGTTGCGCGGCATGGTCTCGGCCGCGGGTTCGAACATGAAGCTGGGCGCATCTGCGATCGCGTGTTGCGTACTCATGACTTAAGCCTCCCGATCGAGTTTCTTGAATTGTGACGCGCTGCGGCGCGTCTTGCCAGCCGGAATTATCCCGCTCATGGCGAACTCCATCCCGGCTTCACCGCCGGTCCGGGCACGCCGGACCCGCGAATGGGTGTGTGGGGCAGCGCGAAGCCCTGATTATAGGCGGCGCGCGTGATCAGAATGAACTTGATCGCCCAGCCGGTGGCGAAAACCGAAAAACCGGCGAGCGCGAACAGCACCGCGCCGGCCGCCGGCACGATCAATCCGGCGGCGACCAGCGCCAACGGCAGCACGAGGCCGCCGGCGAAAAACCACATCCGGCAGGCGGTGAAGATTTCCAGCGTGCGGGTCGGCGCGCCGTCGCTTTCCAGCGCGCCGAGATAGCGCCACCAGGTCCAGATGCGGACGAGCGCGAGCGCCGCGAGCGCGATGGCCGCAGGCTTGGCGGCGGCGCCCAGCGCCGGCACGAAGGCCGCCAGCAACAGGAACAGGCCGCAGCCTTCGGCAAGGCCGGTCGCCATGATCAAGGCGATCACGCGCGGATTGCGCCAGGCCGGAATGCCCTTGGCCTGCTCCAGGATCATGCCTTGGCAGAACAGGAAGATCAGCCCGACCAGCGCGGCCGCCGCGAGCACGATCGGCCGGTCGAACCAAAGCGCCGCGAGCGCGAGCGGAAACAGCACGCCGGCGACCCAGGCTTCACGCGACATCCAGGAGCGTTGCGGCTGCCGCAGCACGTAGATGAAACGCAGCGGCCGGCCGATCTTGAACATCAACAGCCCGAGGCCGCAGGCGATGATCGCGAGCGCGGCGAGCACCGGCAGCAATGGCGGAATTCCGGCAAAGCTGGCGATCGCCGCAAAGCCGAGCAAGCCGGCGCCGGCGCCACCGCAGAGGAAATTGCCGGAGGCTTTCCAGTCCCAATGTTTCTGATGCCACGGCTCGACGCCGCGGGTGCGCATGCGCCCCGCCTGGCCGTCCGACAGCGCCGGTTTTATGTCAGCCGCAGGCGCGGCCGCGGCCTTGTCGTAAAGATAATGGAAGCCCGGCTCGGTGCCGAGTTCGGCATGCATGCGGAAACTCTTGTGCTCGCGCAGCAGCCGGGAGACGTTGCTGTCGGCGTCGTCGAGATCGCCGAAATGCAGCGCGTCGGCGATGCAGGCATTGACGCAAGCCGGCGTCGCGCGCGGGTCCGAGCCCGGCGTCAGGCCGTTGTCGATGCCGAAATCGATGCGGTCGGAGCAGAACGTGCATTTCTGCGCCACCCCGAGGCGCTCGGAAATCTCGCGTTCGATCTCGTTCTGCATCGCTTCCGCGCCGTAGGCGAAGTCCTCCTTGGTGATCTTGAAGCGCGCCTGATAGGGACAGGCGACGTCGCAATAGGCGCAGCCGATGCAGATGTCGTAGTCGATGGTGACGATGCCGTCGGCGCGCTGCCGCGTCGCGGTCGACGGACAGACATGCATGCAGGGCGGATCGGCGCAGTGCTGGCAGCCGACCGGCACGAAGGTGCGGTTGACGTTCGGGAACGAGCCGGCCTCGATATCGAGCACCTTGCGCCACTGCACCGCCGGCGACGTGGCGTTGGCATGCCGGCAGGCCGCGGTGCAGGTCTGACAGCCGACGCAGCGCTCCAGATCGGCGACCATCGCCCAGCGTGTCATGACGCCTTCTCCAGCCGCGTGATCTTGACCTTGACCAGATCGGCGCTCGAGCCGGTCGCGTCGGTGAGGTCGAGCAGCATCGGCACCAGCGCGTTCATGCTCGGCGCGTGGAAATCCTTGGCGTAAGGCGTCACCCAGTGATCGAACTGGCCGATGATCAGCAGCGTGTCGGGGCGGATGCCCTCGCGCAGCATCACCTTGCCCTTGGTGCTGTTGAGCGGCGAGCGCACCTCGACCAGGTCGCCGTCGGCGATGCCGAGCTTCTCCGCCGCGCTTTCGTTCATGACCACGCTGCCGTGGCCGATGACGTTGTCGGCAACTTCCTTGATCAGCTGGATGCCGACATTGTTGCCCCAGGAATATTGCATGCTGCGCGAGGTGACGAGCCAGAACGGATAGTCGGCGATCTGCACCTTGAAGTGCTTGGCGAGCGCATCTTCCCAGAGCGCGCCCAAGTCGCGCCAGTGCGGCAGCGCCTCATATTCGGCGAGCTGCTTGTCCCACCAGGTGATGCCGTGCTCGTGCAGGCGGCGCTCGAGCTCCTTGCCGATGCGCAGCAAGCGCTCCTGGTAGGGCTGCTCGAAGCGCAAGCCTTGCTCGACCAGCTTCGGATAGAGGTACCACATCAGCCGCGAGAACGGCTTGACGCGGAAGCCGTTGGCGCGGAACCAGTCGAGCCCTTGCGTCTCCGCGCCATCGGTGAGCTCCGCGCTCGCCGCGCGGCAACTCGCGTCCCAGATCTCTTCGACGCTGTGCACCTTCGTCACATCGAGCGAGAAATCGTAATTCTCGCCCTTGAGCTTGACGTCGGCGCCGCCGCGATTGATCGCCGTGTTGTATTGCTCGAGCAGGCCGGTGCGGCGCGCGAGCTCGGTGGCGATCCAGGTGAAATCCCTCGCCTCGCCCTGCGGCGGCACCGCCGGATCGCGCAAGGCGAAGCCCTGATGGTCCCAGAACTGCTCGATATATTTGGTGCCGCCGATCCGCATCAGCTGCAGGCCTTCGAGATCGGTGCAGTCGGGCAGCAGCACGTCGGCGACGTGATTGGTTTCGTCGCGCGTCATGGCGAAGCAGACGGTGAACGGGAACTTCGCCATGGTCTCGCCGACCGCCTTGGTATCCCAGAACGAGATCGCCGGATTGGTGCGGTAGACGAGCCAAACGTCGGGCGGCGTGGCATGCGGGAGATGCTCGAAGATCCTCCTTCTGCATCATCCAGGCGAGATGCGTCGGCCCGAGCGCCTGGCTCCAGGCCGAATTGGCGACCAGCGGCACCAGCGTGCGGTGCGCGCTGCGCGCCGTCGGGCGCGAGATCCAGTCGTCCTTGCCGGTCGGATTCATCGGGTAATACATGAACCCGTCGGGGCCGGGCTTGACGCTCGACCAGCGATTGTCGGCCGGACGATTGAGCCGCACGGTGGTGCCGAGCGTGCCGCCCGGCACGTCGAGCGCGCCGACCAGGCAGGGAATGCAGCGTGCGCGCCCAGCAGCATTCGTAGCCGCCCCAGCCGTTGTTCACCGTCTTGCCGAAGGCGATGGCGACCGGCCGGAACGGCAGCGTCATGCCTTCGATCTCGATCGTCTCGCCGACGCGGGCGTGCGCGAGGAACTCGTTGGTGACGCGGCGGATGGCGGCGGCCGGTACGTCGCAGATCGCCGCCGCCCATTCCGGCGAATAGTCCTTCACATGCGCGACCAGATGCGCGAAGGCCGGACGAACGCTGGCCGCGTTGTGCGTGACGACCTCTTGATCGGCGCCGACCTCGATGCCGTCGACCGTGAATGTGCCCTCGAGCGCCGGATCGATGCCCGGCGTATCGAACGGCACCGCGCGCTTGCTCTTGTGGTCGAACACCAGCGGCTTCTGCGTCGTCGCGATCGCGCAGGAAGAATCCGCCGGGACCGATCAGATAAGGCGACGACGTGCGCTCTTTCAGAAACGGGATGTCGAGCTTTTCGCGCGCCGTTTCGTGCAGCAGCACGTGGATCATCGCGAACAGGAAGGCGGCGTCGGTCTTCGGCTTGATCGGGATCCATTCGGCCGAGCAGGCGCCGGTGACCGACAGATGCGGCTCGATCTGCACGCGCTTCATGCCGCGCGTGCGCGCGTCGGCGTGGCGCTTGACGCCGCACACGCCGCCCGAGGCCTCGACATTGGCGCCGAACGACAGGACGTAGTCGCACAGCGGCGTGTCGGGGCAGACGGTGAAGGCGCGGTGCCACAGCTCGCCGTAGAGATGTTCCGAGTGCGTGCATTTGACGCCCTGGCCGGAACCGAAACTCAAGTCGACGGGTCCCCAGGCCGACAGGAAAGCCGGCAGCGTGCCCATATAGGCGGTCGGCGTGCCGCCGCCGCCGAAACTCGCCGCCAGCCGCGGAAAACCGCTCTCGTCGGTGAGGCCCGTCGCGCGCGCCGCCTTCAGCTTGTCGGCGACCAGATCGAGCGCCTCGTCCCAGGAGATGCGCACGAAGCCCGGATCCTCGTTGCGCCCCTTCTTCGGGTTGGTGCGCTTCATCGGATAGAGCACGCGGTTCGGGCTGTAGGCCTTTTGCACCAGCCCGAAGGCCTTGACGCAGGCCTTGCCGCCGCCGGGATGGATCGCCGCGGCTTTGAAATTCGGATTGATCTCGGTGGCGACCCCGTCCTGGACGCGCACGGTCAGCAGGTCCGGCCCCGCTACGCATTGGTAGCAATAGGTCGAGACGATGCGTTCCTGCGGTGGCTTGCTTCCCGGCATAGCCGCAACCTCAGTTCGAACAGGTGACTTTTCCAGCGGCCGGCGCCAGGCACCTTAGGTGCCGACGGCTCCGGCAATTTCGTCATGGGCAGCGGCCTGCATAGGCACCGCGTACCCGGCCTTGAGCGCATCCATGTTGAGATCGAGAAAGCCGCGCGGCGTTTCCGCGCGCACTGCCTGCTCGATCCGGTTGCGATCGCAAATTCCGCTCAGCGCGACCAAGGCGCCGAGTGCGACGATGTTCGTCACCCGCTCGCTGCCGAGCTGCAAGGCGGTGCGGCTGAGCGGCAAATGATAGCGGCGATAGTCGCCCGCCGGCAGTTCCGGGCACAGCCGCGTGTCGGCGATGACCAGCGCGCCGGGCTTGAGCAGCGGCCAGGACGGCGTGACGGCCATGCCGGTCGAGCAGCACCAGGCAGTCGAGCGCGGTCGCCAGCGGGAAATCCACCTCGCCGTCGGCGACGACCAGGTCGGCGCTGCAGAAGCCGCCGCGCGACGTCGGCTCGTAGGTCTGCGTCTGGGCGACGCGCTTGCCGCCGGCCGCGAGCGCATCGGCGAGAATCTTGGCGCTGAGAATCAGCCCCTGCCCGCCGGTGCCGCCGATGCGAACCTCGATCCGCTGCCCGCGCATCACGACGCTCCCCGTCGTGCCGCCGCCGCGCGCCGATAGGCGGCGCCGTATTCGGGCCGGTCGTTCCGCATCAGGATTCCGGTCGGCAGGTCGTTCGGACGGAACGGCGTGTCGACCGTATTGCTGTAGGCGCTCGGGCGGATTTTGCTCGTCTGGCGCATGATCATCTCGGGCGACGAGCCCATGTCGTTCTTGCGCCCGAAGATTTCCGTGCAGTCGGTGAGGACTTCGACGAAGGCGAAGCCCGGATGCTCGAGCCCGGCCTTGATCAGTTCCTTGAGCTTGGGGACGTGATGCGTCACCTCGCGGCCGACAAATCCCGCGCCGGCCGCTGTTGCCAGCGCGCAAGCGTCGAAATGCGGTTCCTGATTGCCGAGCGGGGTCGTCGTGGTCAACCGTGTTTCCGACGTGGTCGGAGAGACTTGGCCGCCGGTCATGCCGTAGACCTCGTTGTTGAGCATCAGGCAGGTCAGCTTGAGATTGCGCCGGCAGGCGTGGATCAGATGATTGCCGCCGATCGCCAGACAATCGCCGTCGCCGGTGATGACGACGACATGCAGATCGGGGCGCGCCAGCGCCAAGCCGGTCGCGTAGGCCAGCGGCCGGCCGTGCGTCACGTGGAAGGTGTTGGCGTCGATATAGGCCGACAGCCGTCCGGCGCAGCCGATGCCGGAGACGACCGCGAGTTTGTCCTTGTCGATCTTGAGATCGTGGATCGCCCACAGCAGCGCGCGCAGCGCGATGCCATGGCCGCAACCGGGGCAGAGGAAATGCGGCATCATCTCCTTGCGGAGATAATCGCGCACGTCGAATTCGGCGGCGGTGTCGAGAATCATGACGCCTCCTTGGCCAGCGCCGCGACGCAGGCGGCGATATCCGAAGGCGTGATGGCCTCACCGCTGAACAGATGCAGGCCTTCGACCGGCATGCTCGCTCAGCACGCGCTCGACCTCGAGCCGCAGTTGGCCGTTGTTCATCTCCGGCACCAGCACGGCGCGCGCGCCGGCTGCCGCTTCGCGCAGCGCGTCTTCCGGGAACGGCCACAGCGTGATCGGCCGGAACAGGCCGACCCGCAGCCCCTGCGCGCGGCACAGCTCGACGGCGCGGCGCGCGGCGCGGGCGCTGATGCCGATGGCGACAATGACCACGTCGGCATCGTCGCAGCGCGAGCGTTTCCCAGGAATCGATCAGGTCGCGGTGCCGCTCCA
The DNA here is from genome assembly GCA_963772235.1 of uncultured Alphaproteobacteria bacterium. GTDB lineage: Bacteria > Pseudomonadota > Alphaproteobacteria > Rhizobiales > Xanthobacteraceae > Pseudolabrys. The sequence continues at coordinate 59,811 of CAVYWI010000029.1, read as the reverse complement.
GCTTGTTGAGCAGGCGCGACAGATTGCGGGTGACGGCTTCCGGGTTCTGCGTCGGGAAGCCGCTCTCGCTATGAGTAAGACCGGTGGTGTGCGACGCGGTAACCGTCGCCCGGCCGCGCCATTGCCGGAATGCCTTCTCCGCCATAAGGCTTATACTCGGCGCGCGCTCCGCTCGCCCATGTGCGTTCGACATTTGGCTGCGTGGCGCCGTTGAGCGCGACGGTTTCGGAAAGCTGCGCGATCACCTGGTCGTACAACAGCACGACCGGCGACCGGCATTGCTCCGCCAGATCGAAGGCGCGGATCGTCTCGCTGTAGATTTCGGCGACCGATGCGGGGGCGAGCACGACGATCGGATAGTCGCCATGGCTGCCCCAGCGCGACTGCATCACGTCGGCCTGCGACGGCCGCGTCGGCATGCCGGTGGAAGGGCCGCCGCGCATGACGTTGACGATGACGCAGGGAATCTCGGCGCCGGCCGCGTAACCGAGATTTTCCTGCTTGAGCGAAAATCCCGGGCCGCTGGTCGCGGTCATGGCCTTGACGCCGCCCATCGAGGCGCCGATCACGGCGGCCATGGAGGCGATCTCGTCTTCCATCTGCACGAAGACGCCGTCGACCTCGGGCAAATGGCGCGACAGCCGCTCGGCGATTTCCGACGACGGTGTGATCGGGTATCCGGCAAAGAACCGGCAGCCGGCGGCGATTGCGCCGAGCGCGCAGGCATGGTTGCCGGAGATCAGCTTCATGGCGCCCTTGCCGGTCAGTGCGGTGTCGACGGCGTTCATTGTGCGCGTGCCTCCGCCGCAGCATCGAGGTGGACGCGGATGGCGAAGTCGGGGCAGAGCCATTCGCACAGACGGCACCCGGTGCACGTTTCCGGCGCGGCCAGCTCGGCGATGCGCTCGGCATTGAGCCGCAAACAGCGCTCCGGACACAGCTTCACGCAGATGTCGCAGCTCTTGCACCAGGCGGGAATGATCTCGAGGCGAACGTTATAGGCGGCTTCGGCCTGCACCTTTGCCGCCGGCGCTGCCACCGGCGGAGTGACATCGCGCGCCTCTTCGATCCAACCGCGGCCGCGCCGGAACGCCTCCAGATTGACCGCCACGGTCTTCTTCGGCACGAACTCGGCGACGGTGCGCTCCCAATCCTCGGGCGGGAATGCCAAAGCCGTCGACAGCGCGCCGAGCAGGACGACGTTCGCCGCCCGCTCGTTGCCGAGCTGCTCGGCCATGTCGGTGGCGTCGATGGCGTAGGCTTCCGCCACGTGCGCGATGACTTCGGCCGGTGTCTCTTTCGAGTAGCGCATCGGCGCGCCCGGATGGCGGTTGAGGCAGGCGAAGGGCGGCACGATGCGCTTGGTGTCGCAGATGAAGATGCCAGCCCGGCTTGAGGAACGGCAGCCAGCGCAGCCCTTCGGCCCATTCCAGCGCGACCAGGATATCGACTTCGCCCTTCGGGATGGTCGGCGACCAGACGCGCCGGCCGAAGCGCACATGGCTGAACACGGAGCCGCCGCGCTTGGCCATGCCGTGCACTTCGCTCTGCTTGACCTCGAAGCCTTGGGTCTGCGCCAGCAACGCCAGCACCTTGGAAACCATGATGACGCCCTGGCCGCCGACGCCGACGATCAGCACGTTGCAGGCGTCTTCAGCGGCATCGGCCTTCAGCACCGAAGGCTTCGGCCATGCGGCGGGACGCACGGTGGTTGCCGGACCGCTCATTGCATCACCGGCGCAACGGTCTTGATGCAGTCCACGGTGCAAACCTGCGCGCAGAGCGTGCAGCCGATGCACAGCGACGGATCGATCTGCACCTTGTGCCGGCCCTCGAACGATTGGCTCGCTCCAGGTGATCGCCGGACAGCCGAGATTCATGCAGGCCTGACAGGCATTGCATTGCTCCTGGACGACCGCGAACGGCGGGCCCTTGATCTTGACCGGGTCGAGCACGCACGGGCGGTCGGCGATCAGCACGGCGACGCCGCGATAGTTGATGGCGTCGCGCAACGACTGATGCATGGCGGCGAGGTCGTAGGAATCGACCTTGCGCACCCATTTGACGCCGATCGCGCGCACCAGCGCTTCGTAGTCCACGGCCGGCGCGGCCTCGCCCCGGAGCGTCTTGCCGGTGCCGGGATGCTGCTGGCCGCCGGTCATCGCCGTAATATGATTGTCGAGCAGCATCACCGTGATGTTGGCCTGGTTGTAGACCGCGTTGATGAGCTGCGGAATTCCGGCATGCAGGAAGGTCGAGTCGCCGATGGTGGCGACGACCGGCTTGGTCTCGCCGGCCTTGGCCATGCCGACGGCGTTGCCGATCGACGAGCCCATCGACACGGTCGTGTCCATGCCGCGCAGCGGATCGAGGCACGCCAAGGTGTAGCAGCCGATATCGCCGGCGACGCGCGCGCCGGTCGCGCGCACCGCCATGAACGCCGATGTGTGCGGGCAACCGGCGCACAGCACCGGCGGACGCACCAGCGGCTCCGGCGTCCACTCGTCGTTTCGCTTCGGCCGCGGCGGGACGAATGCCGGCCTGTTCGAAGCCGGCGCGCACCAGCTCGGGCGACAATTCGCCCGCACGCGGGAAAAAGCACTTGCCCTCGACCTTGAACCCGAGCGCGCGGATTTCCTTTTCGATGACCGGCTCGAGCTCCTCGACGACGAAAATGCGGTCGACCGATTCGCAATAGCGGCGCAACAAGTCGTCCGGCAGCGGCCAGGATGCGCCGAGCTTCAAGCACGTTGGCGTCGGGCAGCACTTCGCGCACATAGGGGTAGCAGGTGCCGGCCGTGATGACGCCGAAGCTGGTGTCGCCCTCTTCCCAGCGCGTGATCGGCGACTCGGCGAAATACGCCTTCAACCGCGCCTCGCGCTCGATCACCACGCCATGGCGCGGCCGCGCATGCGCCGGGATCATCACGTTCTTCGACGGCTTCTCGATGAAGGCGCGCGTCGGCGGTTCGTTGCGTTCGCCGAGCACCACCGGACTGCGGGTGTGCGAAAGCCGGGTCGTCGAACGCACGATCACCGGCGTGTCGAAGGTTTCCGAAAGCTCGAACGCAAGCCGTGTGAATTCAAGCGCCTCCTGGGCATCGCTCGGCTCAAGCACCGGCACGGTCGCGAGCGCACCGTAAATGCGCGTGTCCTGTTCGTTCTGCGATGAGTGAATGCCGGGATCGTCGCATACGGCAAGCACGAGTCCGCCGTTCACGCCGATATAAGTTTGCGACATGAAGGCGTCGGCGGCGACGTTGAGCCCGACATGCTTCATGGCGGCGAGCGCGCGCTTGCCGGCGAAGGACGCGCCGATCGCGACATCGAGCGCGACCTTTTCGTTGGTCGACCACTGCGCGTGCAGATCTTCGGCCGGATACTCGGCCAATGTTTCGAGGATCTCGGTGCTCGGCGTGCCCGGATAGGCGGCGGCGACCTTGACGCCGGCCTCCCAGGCGCCGCGCGCGATCGCCTCGTTGCCGGTCAACGGGCGGACGGCAGTGGTCGCGGTCGGCCGCTCGGCGGATTCCAATGCGCTATGCATTCCGGTCTTCCCCCGCTGGCGGACGCCGCTTTTTGTCTTGGTCGCCATCATCCTCTCATCGCCAGCAGGTCTAATTGAGCCAAATCAACTGGTTACGCTTGATTTCGACATCCGGAAGCCCGGAAAAAGGCGGGCCAAACGGGGCATTTCGGCGGGCCGCTGCAAACAATCACCGCGAAGCAGTGAATTTGGCGGCCTTTGCCTTGAGCCGTTCGAGCGTCTTGCCTTTGTCGACCACAAAGCGGCTGTGCGAGCCGGCGCCGACCGCTTCCAGATTGTCCTTGGCGGCGATCTCGAAGGTAATTTTGCGCCCCTCCACCGCGCTCACGGTCGCGGTGATCTCGACCGTCATGCCCGGCAGCGTCGGCGCCAGATGGCGGATCGACACGTCGATGCCGACCGAATCCTCGTTGGCGTCGGCATGTTCGAGGATGAGGTCGCGGCAGGTGTGCTCGATGTCCTGGACCAGCTTGGGCGTGGCGTAGACGCGGCCTTCCTCGCCCATGAAGCCGATGGTCCGGTCGCGATCGATCACGACCCGATTGGTCCGCGACACGCCCGGACGCAAGGCTCTCCTTCATCGCATCCTCCTCACCATTTAGACCGCAACAGCGGTATCATTAGATTGACCTGCGGATTGGCCGACTTGACCAACGTCAATTGCCGAGCGTTTTTAGATCCCCAAATAGGCTTCCCGAACGCGGGCGTCGGCCTGGATTTCGGCGGCCGGTCCGTTCAGCGTCACGCGCCCGGTCTCCAGCACATAGGCGCGGTCGGCGATGGCGAGCGCGGCGCGCGCATTCTGTTCCACCAAAAGGATGGTCAGGCTGTCGTCCCGGAGCGCGCGGATCACGGCGAGCAACTGGTCGACCAGATTGGGCGCGAGACCCATCGACGGTTCGTCGAGCAACAGCAGCCGCGGTTTCGCCATCAAGGCGCGGCCGATCGCCAGCATCTGCTGCTGACCGCCGGACAGCGTGCCGGCCGGCGCATGCAAGATCGCGTCGAGCATCGGGAACAGCGCGCAGATCCGCGCTCAGCGTCGGATTGCCAATCCGTATCGCGGCAAGACCAGGCGCCGAGCTTCAGATTGTCCAGCACGGATAACGGCGCGAACACTTGCCGGCCTTCCGGCACTTGCGCGATGCCGAGCGCCACCCGTTCATGCGCCGGCCGCTTTTCGATCGGCTCGCCGTCGAACCGTATCGCGCCGCCGGTGATCGGCTGCACGCCGGAAATGGCGTGCAGCAGCGTGGTCTTGCCGGCGCCATTGGCGCCGATCAAGGTGACGATCTCGCCGGTGCCGACATGCGAGCGTGACGCCGTGCAGGACCTCGATGCGGCCATAGGCGCTCCTGACGTTTTCAATCGAGAGCATGCGCGGCCTCCTGCGAGCCGTGAACGCCGAGATAGGCTTCGATCACCTCCGCGTTGGATGCGCACTTGTTCGGGCGTGCCTTCGGCGAGCGTCCGGCCTCTCGCCAGGACATGAACGCGGTCGGAGATATTCATCACCAGGCGCATATCGTGCTCGACCAGCACCACCGTGATCCCGTCCTTCACGATGGTGCGGATGACGCGATCGAGTTCCTGGGTTTCGACCGGATTGCAGCCGGCGGCCGGCTCATCGAGCAGCAGCACCGTCGGTTCGCTGGCCAGCGCGCGGGCGATTTCCAGGCGCTTGAGCGCGCCATAGTCGAGCGAACCGGCCGGCCGCTCGGCTACGTCGGCAAGGCCGACGCGTGCCAGCGCCGCGATCGCCGCGTCGCGGGTCGCCGCATTCTGGCGCGCGACCGACGGCCAATGCAGCAGATCGGCCAGGATGCCGGTCGCGCTCGTGACGGTGCCGGCCGACCATCACGTTCTCAAGCACCGACATGCGGGAAAAAATCTGCAGATTCTGGAACGTCCGCGACAGGCCGCGGCGTGCCAGCTGGTCGGGCGCAAAGCCGGTCACGGTTTCGCCGCCGAGCCGTATGCTGCCGTCTTGCGGCGTGTAAATGCCCGACACCAGATTGAACAGCGTGGTCTTACCCGAACCGTTCGGGCCGATGATCGAAAACACCTGGCCGGATGCGATCGAGACGCTGACGCCGTCGATCGCCCGCACGCCGCCGAACGCGATCGACAGCCGGTCGGCCTCCAGGATCATCATTTGCGCCACCCGAACGCGCTGGCCAGCGACGGCACGATGCCCTGGCGCAGAAAGATCATGAAAACCATCACGATCAAGCCGAGCAGCGCCTGCTCGTAGTCGTGGAAAACGGTGAGCACCTGCGGCAACACCACCAGCACGGCCGCGCCCACCAGCGAGCCGAAGATCGAGCCCATGCCGCCCAGCACGACCATGGCGACCAATTCGATCGAGCCCAGGAATCCCGCAACATCGGGCGTGATCAGGCCGTTGAACAGCGCCAGAAACGATCCGGCCACCGACGCGTACATGGCGGAGATGATGAAGACGGTGAGCTTCTTGCGCGCCACGTCGATGCCGAGCACGCGCGCGGCGATTTCGCTGTCGTGGATGGCTTGCAGCGCGCGGCCGGTCGGGCTTTCCATCAGATTGAGCGCGAGCAGAAACCCGCCGACGAATGTCGCGCCGGCGATCCAGTACCAGACGTCGGATCCGTGCACGCGCCAGCCGAAGAGCTTCAGCGCGCGGGACGTTCATGCCGTCGGGACCGCCGGTCCAGCCCGCCTCGTTGTTCAGGACGATGGCGATGAGCAATCCGAAGCCGAGCGTGGCGACGGCGAGATAATGGCCTTTGAGCTTGAGGATCGGCCGGCCCACGGCGAACGCGACGATGCCCGAGAGAAGCGCGCCGACGAACAGGCACAGCCAAGACGGCGCGCCGAAATGCGCGGGACCGATGGCGACCGAATAGGCGCCGATGCCGAGAAAGCCGGCATGACCGAGGCTGACCTGGCCGGCAAAGCCCATGAGCAAATTGAGGCCCACGACCGCCAGCGCGAAAATGAAAACCAGCGCGCCGATGCGATAGTAATAGGCCGACGGGAAAAACAGCGGCAGGACGATAACGATGGCCGCGACCAATATCACCGGCAGCAAGCGGGCTTCACGGAACGCGCGCAAGCTCATACCCGTTCAACTTTGACGCGGCCGAACAGGCCCTGCGGCATGGCGACGAGCACGACCAGGATGATCAGGAAGGCGACCGCGTCCTTGTAACTCGAGGAGATATAGCCCGCGCATAACGCCTCGATCATTCCGATCAGAAGTCCGCCGACCACGGCGCCGAGCGGGCTGCCGATGCCGCCGAGCATGGCCGCGGCGAATCCCTTGAGCGCCAGCAAGGTTCCCACATCGTAGCTGGTCAGCGTGATCGGCGTTACGAGAATGCCGGCGACCGCCCCGATGGCCGCCGAAACGGCAAACGAGAAATCGACGATGCGCCGGGTATCGATGCCGATCAGACGCGCCGCCAATCGATTGGCCGCGGTCGCGATCACCGCCTTGCCGAGCAAGGTGCGTTCGACGAACAGCCAAAGCAAAACGACAATGACCGCGGCGCCGGCCAGCACGACAAAGCTTTGCGGCAAGATGGCCGCGCCGCCGAACTGGATCGCATCGGCGCCGAACAGCGGCGGCAGACTGTGAAACCGCTTGTCGAAAACAATCTGGGCCACGCCGCGCAGAAACACCGAGGCGCCGATGGTGATCATGATCAGCACCACGGGGCTCGCCCCGCGCGCGGGCTCGATGGCAAAGCGATGCAAGGCCAATCCGACGCCGGTCGTCACAGCGATCGCGATCAGCGCCGCCAACGGCAACGGAACGCCGGCGAGCGCCATGAAAACGGTCGTCATGCCGCCCAGCATGACGAACTCGCCCTGGGCGAAGTTGATGATGTCGGACGCGTTGTAGATCAGCGTGAAGCCAAGCGCGACCAGCGCGTAGATGGCGCCTACGGTCAGCCCCGAGAAAGCAAATTGCAGCAACTCGGCCATCGCGGCGAAGGCCTTGTAAGGCTTGAGGTCAGCGGTGCTGAGCGGGCAGGCTCTGGCGAGCCTGCCCGCTCGTTATGTCAGGTGCCGGGGACCAGCGTCCAGTCGCCGCTTCTTGATCTCCAGCATGTGGAAAGCCGAGGACAGATCGAGGCCGAGATGGTCGCCGGACGACATATTCACTATGCCGTCAGCTCCGATGAAACCCTTGGTCTTTTCGATCTCGTCGCGCACCTTGGCCGGCTCGCTACTCTTGGCGCGTTTCATCGCGTCGACCAGGATCATCAGCGCGTCATAGGCGTGGCCGCCGAAGGTCGACACCGGCTGCTTGGTCTTCTCCTGATAGGTCTTGCTGTAGTTCACGACCACGGGCTTCTGCCGATCGCTGGCGGACAGCTTGTCGGCGATTACCAACGATGAGCAGGGCAGCCGCACGCCTTCCGCAGCATCGCCGGCGAGCTTGATGAATTCCTTCGAGCAGACGCCGTGGCTCTGGTAGAACGGCAGCTTGATGCCGAGCTGGTGATAGTTGCGCGTCACGATCGCGGGGCCCTGGCCGAAGCCGGGATTGACGACCGCCTGCACGCCGGACGTGTCGCGGATCTTGGTCAGCTGCGGCGTCATGTCGCTGTCGCGCGGCCCATAGGTTTCCTCGGTCATGATGGTGATGCCGTTCTTGCCCGCCACCTTGTGGCATTCGGTCGCTCATGGACTTGCCGAAAGCGTCCGTGCCGGAGATTAGCGCTATATGGGTGAGGTTGCGGCTCTTGAGGTCGACGAAAATCTTCTCGCAGGCCATCGTATCGGTGGCCGGCGTCTTGAACACCCACTTACGCACCGGCTCGATGATCTGCACCGCGCCAGCAAGCGAGATCAACGGAATGTGGGCGTCCTCGAACACCGGCATCATTGCCAGAGTCGAGCCGGTCGTGCTGGCACCGATAACGGCAACGACCTTGTCCTCCTCAACCAGCCGAGTGGCGAAGGTGCGCGCACTATTGGCGTTGGCGGCATCGTCGTAGACGATCAGCTGCAGTTTTTGGCCGTTCACACCGCCTTTCGCGTTGATCTCATCGACATAGATTTCCAGGGTCCGCTTTTCCGGATCGCCGAGAAAGGATGCCGGTCCGGTCACCGACAGGACGGCGCCAATCTTGATTTGCGCGGAGGCTTGCAGCCCGGCGCCGAGCACGGCGCTAAGGCCAATTACTGCAGTTACCGCTAAGCGTTGCATTGCCCTCATAGGATTCCCCCATCGTACGTATTAATTTTCTAATCGATGCATAGCAGGACGCTGGAAACCGCCACTTGACTAAATTCAAGGCAAACGTCACGCACTGGCGCAGGGAATTGACGGGCGGCGCAAGAATTCGTTCGTTGGAGCAATGAGATGACGGGCAATATCCGGCTCGCGGCCATTGTCTACGAGGCCGGCTTTCCGATCGACGAATTCCTCGGTCGGCTCGCCAATCTGTTGGGCGCTGAGCGCGTCCGGCTCGGTGGTGCACTGCAAGAGAATTTGCCCGGCGATACCGGCCGTTGCGCGGCCATGACCCTCGTCGACCTCTCCTCGCGCGGCCGTTTCAGGATATCGCAGGACCTCGGATCGCAGGCGGAAGGCTGCCGGCTCGACGCCCAGGGCATTGCCGAATTCGTGGCGCTGCTCGACCGCGCGCCCGATCAGGACGTGGAGCTTATGGTCCTCAACCGGTTTGGCCGGGCGGAAGCCGAAGGCGGCGGGCTGCGCACGGCCTTTGCGCGCGCGATGGAGGCTGGCATGCCGGTGTTGACCGCGGTCCGCGCGCCTTATACCGAGGCCTGGTCGCAATTTCATGAACGGCTCGCGACCGACCTGCCTGCGGATATTGACGCAGTGCTGGCTTGGTGCCGTGAATCGGTGCGGCTGCTGCGGGCGGCGCGACGGGCCCAGTTGTCGCCAGCCAGCTGAACGCGGGATCACGTCATGAATACAAACGAAACTGCCGTCGTCGGCATTGTCACGGTGTCGGATCGGGCGAGCGCCGGGACCTACGACGACATCAGCGGCCCGGCCATCGAGGAGTTTCTGCGCGAGGTGCTGACGACGCCTTGGTGCGCGGCGCGGCGTCTAATTCCCGACGGCATCGACAGCGTGCGCGATACGCTGATCGATCTCGCCGACCGCGAGCAATGCGCCCTCGTGTTCACGACCGGCGGCACCGGCCCGGCGCCGCGCGATCTGACGCCGGAAGGCACGATCGCCGCCTGCACGCGGCTGATGCCTGGGTTTGGCGAACTGATGCGCATGGAAAGCCTGAAGCAAGTGCCGACCGCAATCCTGTCGCGGCAGACCGCGGGAATTCGCGGATCGACGCTGATCGTCAACCTGCCCGGGCGTCCGGCCTCGATCCGGATGACGATGCAAGCGGTGTTCCCGGCGATCCCCTATTGCCTCGACCTGATCGGCGCTGCCCGCATCGATACCGATCCCGCGCGTTGCAAGGCCTTCCGGCCGCCGCAGTGACATTGCTTGACCGAACTCAAGGTCTTGCGTAGGCAGCCGCTTTAAGAAGGCGAACAGGCGGGACACAGATGGATACGGCTCAATTTCTTGCGGCAGGCGAGTTCGTCGACAGCAGCGCACCGCAGGTCATCGCCTTCACCAAAGACGCGACGCAAGGCGAAAGCGATGCCGATGCGGCGATCCTGCGGCTCTATACCGCGGTGCGCGACGGCATCATCTACGACCCCTATGTCAGCCTTTCCGATCCGGCCAATTATCGCGCCAGCAGCGTGCTCGCCGCCGGACGCGGCTTTTGCATCGGCAAGTCGGCGCTGCTCGCCGCCGGCGCGCGCGCAATCGGCGTTCCGGCGCGAGTCGGCTATGCCGACGTCCGCAATCATCTCACCTCGCGCCGGCTGTATGACCTGGTCAAGACCGACACGTTCATGTGGCACTCCTACACTGAGCTCTATCTGTCGGGGCGCTGGGTCAAGGCCACGCCCGCTTTCGACCGCGCGCTATGCGAGCGGGCCGGCCTCAAGCCGCTCGACTTCGACGGCCAGACGGATTCGCTGTTTCAGCCGTTCGACCAGGCCGGCCGCCGTCACATGGAATACCTGCGCGACCGCGGCACATTTGCCGATGTGCCGTTCGACGTCATTCGCGCCGACTTCATCGCGAACTATCCGAGCCTGATGGGCAGCGAGGGCCTCGCCGGCGACTTCCACGCGGAAGCCGTCGCCGAGGTCATGACCGAACAGCAAACGAGCGAGTAGGACGCGCCGCGCCTATTTGACCAGTTTGCGGCCGGTGACGGCCTCGAGATTCTTGTAGAAAATCTTGTCGCTGGTCTGCTTGTCGAGCTTGAGCGACTCCAGAATTTGCAGCGTCACGCGCGGGTACATCGCACCGTTTTCTGGATCGAACGGGCAATCGGAAGCGAAAACGATCTTGTCGATCGGGAAGAATTCCAGGCCGCATTTGGTCGCCGGCACGCCGCCGAACACCGCGGTGTCGGCATAGAAATCCTGCTTGAAATAATCGAGCGGCCGCTTCTTCAGGCTCTTGCGCAGCGCGACGTAGTCCTCGTCGGTGGTGCGGGAACCCATCACGTCGTTGCCTGGGCCGATGCGGCCTTCCAGCATCGGCACGATGCCGCCGAAATGGTGGGTGATGATCTTCAGGTTTGGATGGTTGTCCATGATCTTGGAATAGACGAGCCGGATCATAGCGGTCGCCGTCTCGTACGACCAGCCGAACGTCCACCAGATCTCGTACAGCGACTTCTTTTCGTCGAGATAATCGGGCGTTTCGGCGCCGCGCGCCGGATGCAGCCAGACCGGCTTGCCGAGTTCGTTCATTTTTTTCCAGAACGGCAGATATTGCGGCCGGTCGATCGGCTTGCCGGCGACGTTGGTGTAGATCTGCACGCCGAGCGCGCCAAGCTGGTTGATCGCGCGTTCGGCTTCGGCCACGCCGGCATCCGGCGCGTCGAGCGACACTTGCGCGATCCAGCCCGGGAAATAGTCGCGCTCCTTCGCGCACAATTCGGCAAAGCCGTCGTTGATGATGCGGACGAATTCGTCGATCTGCTGCGGACTTTTCGCCAGCCTTTCGATCGGCGGCTGCGGATAGGCGATGATCTGCGCATAGTCCTTGTGGGTGTCGATGATCTTCTTGCGCGCATCGAGATCGAACAGCGGCGGAATCGCGCGCACGCGCTTGCCCATGTCCTTGTATTGGCCGGCGACCTCGTTCATCGTGTCGAAGAATTTTTTCGGAAAAAAGTGCGTATAGGCGTCGATGCGCATTGGGCGTTTCCTGTTTGGCGGGCGCTTTATTACACGCCCATTTTTTTGGTGTCGACCGCGGGGGCCTCGGCGGGCGCCACCCTACACAACAGCGCGCGCAACTGATAGGTCCCCATGGCCGGGTCGTAAGGCGGCTTGTTGTCGGTCAGAAGATTGGCATTCGACGTCCACACGCCGTAATCCGGCGCCGGCTGCTCGGGAAACCACCAGCCGTGCTGGACGTGGATGACGCGGGGGTCGATTCCCGTCGTCAGCCTGGCCTTTTGCCGCATCTTGCCCCGCCGCGTCTCGATCCACATCCACGCTCCGTTGACGATGCCGAGACGCACCGCCGTATCGGGATGGATTTCCGCCACCGGATCGCGCTGCGCCTTGCGCAGCCTGTCGATCTGGCGGTGTTCCGAATTGAAAAAGTACGAAATGCGACCGCCGGTCGTGAGCACCAATGGAAAAACGGCGGCAACCTCCGGCGCGCTGATCGGGCTTTCCGGCGGCTCCTCGTAACTGGGCAGCGGCGCGTAGCCCATCTGCTCGAACCGCGTGGCATAGAGTTCGATCTTGCCGGTCGGCGTCTTGAAGCCGCCGTTCTCATATTTCCGGTACTTGAACGGGACTTTGTAGAATCCCTTCTGTTTGATCTGATCGAAGGTCATGCCGACCCCGCCGGCGGCGAGCTGCGCATCGAGCACGTCTTCAACCGCTTCCGTTCCGACCGGGAGCTTCATGCGGCGCGCCAGCTCGACAAAAATCTCTTCGTCCGACTTACATTCGCCGATGCGCACCGATCTCTGATTTGCCACCACGACGTTCGCGGCGACGGTGGGCAGCCCGGCGAGCTGGTTGATCTCGGGCCAGGACGCCGCCGGCAGCACAATGTCGGCAAGCTCCGCCGTCGGCGTCATGAACAGGTCAGCGCAGACCATGAAGTCGAGCGCCATCAGCGACTCGTAGACCTGCGACGTATTGGCGTAAGTGGTGAGCGTGTTGTTGCCGAAGACCAGGAACGCTTTGACCGGATAGGGCTTGCCCTCGCGCATCGCGCGCAGCAGCGTCGGGATATGCGCGGCCGGCAAGTCGGCGCCCTCCCCGCCAAGCAATTTGAACTGGTCTGCTCCAAGCCGCTTGGCATTGGCTTCCGGCGTGAGATTCTCGATCAGGCTCGGGAAGCGGCCGAGCCCGTGCATGCCGAATACCCAGCCGCCCGGCACGTCGATATTGCCGGTGATCGCGGGGAGCATGGACACCGCGCGCACGGTCTGGATGCATTTCGGCGTGTGTTCGATGGCGCAGCCCCAATCCAGCAAGGCCGGCTTGCTGCGGGCGAACAGGCGCGCGGCGGCGCGGATCTGATCGGCGGCGATCCAGGTGATCGGCTCGGCCCATTCCGGCGTGAATTTTTTGACGTGCGTCGCAAGCTCGGCAAAGCCGTGCGTCCACTGCGTGACGAACGGCTCGTCATAGAGCTTCTCGCCGATGACGACATTCAGCATCGCCAGCGCGAGCGCGTCGTCGGCGCCCGGCCTGATCTGCAGCCAGAGATCCGCCTTTTCGGCGAGCGCCGTGCGGCGCGGATCGACCACGATGGTGCGCGGATTGTGCGCGAGTGCTTCCCATACATTGAAACGCGTCTCGCCGTCCGGCCCCGACAGCACCGGGTTATGACCCCAAAAGAGAATACAAGCCGGCGGAACGTCGCCGGTGTAGTCGCTGACCGGAAAGTCGCCGAAGGTCAGAATCGAGGCGTTCACTCGTGGGTGGAAGCATTGGGCGAAGCCCGGCTCGCACCAGTTGGGCGTGCCGAGCGCATGGCCGAAGCGCGACACCCAGCGGATATGATGGCGGCCGGTGCCGGTGCCGAGCGCGATGGCCTCCGGTCCGTGCTGTTCCCGTATCGCAAGCAGGCGCTGTGAAATCTCATCGAGCGCGTCGTCCCAGGAAATGCGCTCCCACTCGCCGGACCGGCGTTTGCCTTTGCGGCGCAGCGGATATTTCAGCCGATCCGGATGATAGACCAGGTCAGTCGTCACCGTCCCGATCGGGCACAGGCGGCCATGATTGAGCGGCGACTCCCGGTCGCCCTCGACCTTCTCCAGCACGCCATCCCGCACATGCAGCAGGACGCCGCAGCCGCCGTGGCAGCTGCGGCAGACGCTCCTGAGCACCCTGCCGCCCGAATCGTTGGATATCAAACGAGATTCCTGGACATTCATACGATCAGCCCCGGATGCGCCCACAGTGGGCAAGCCACGAGCCACGGTAACAAACGACACGCATCGGCGGTTATTCAGATTTCGCGCACTGTGATAGCTTATTCGCGCGGCCGCCGAACGCAGCAACGCAACTTGTGCAAGATAGGCCCATTCCACGCCACTTTTGCTTGACTTCAATCAAGGAAAAGATTGCGCCGGGAGAGGTCTAGTTTTGCCGCGGACCTGGCCCAACTGGCGTCACGATCAACCCATGACAGGTGACTTGGGCAAATCTACTTACTAAGATATTGCACTGGTCATTATCAGCGAGTGGTTGCAGCCAAGAAAAACGGGCGGTGCAATCAAAAAATGAACCCGAGGAAGCGGAGGGAAACGACAATGATGTTCAAATACACCACCGGCGCGATTGCCGCGCTCGCCATCGGCACATTCGCCGCCGGCGGCGCGTTCGCGCAAGACACCGTCAAGATCGGCCTCATCGTATCGATGACGGGGCAGCAGGCGTCGACCGGCAAGCAGATCAAGGCCGCCGTCGATCTCTATATGAAGCAGCACGGCGACACCGTCGCCGGCAAGAAGATCCAGGTGATCCTCCGCGACTCCGGCAGCGTGCCCGACAATACCAAACGGCTGGCGCAGGAACTGATCGTCAACGACAAGGTCAACATCATCGCCGGCTTCGAGATCACGCCGGCCGCGTTGGTCGTCGCCCCGCTCGCCACCGAAGCCAAGGTGGTGGAAGTCGTCATGGCGGCGGGCACCTCGATCATCACCGAGAAATCGCCCTACATCGTGCGCACCAGCTTCACGGTGCCGCAGTCGTGCGTCATCGTCGCCGACTGGGCGGCGAAGAACAAGATCAAGAAGGTCGTCACCATCGTCTCCGACTACGCGCCGGGCTTCGACGCCGAAAAGTCCTTCACCGAGCGCTTCAAGGCGGCCGGCGGCACGGTAGCCGAAGCGATCCGGGTGCCGCTCGCCAACCCCGACTTCTCGCCGTTCCTGCAACGCGCCGCCGACGCCAAGCCGGACGCCATCTTCATCTTCGTTCCCTCCGGTCAGGGCGGCACGTTCATGAAGCAATTCGCCGAGCGCGGACTGGACAAGGCCGGCATCAAATTGATCGGCCCCGGTGACGTGACCGACGACGATCTGCTTCCCGGAATGGGCGACGCGGCGATCGGGACCGTGACCGCGCATTTCTACTCCGCCGATCACAATTCGGCGACGAACAAGGCCTACGTGGCGGCCTTCGAGAAGGCGAACCATTTCCGCCCGGGCTTCATGTCAGTCGGCGGCTATGACGGCATGAACCTCATCTACGCGGCGCTGAAGAAGACCGGCGGCAAGGCCGACGGCGATTCTCTCATCGCCGCCATGAAGGGGATGAAATGGGAAAGCCCGCGTGGGCCGATCGAGATCGACCCCGACACGCGCGACATCATCCAGAACATCTACATGCGCAAGGTCGAGAAAAAGAACGGACAGCTCTACAACGTCGAATTCGAGACCTTCAAAGCCGTCAAGGATCCGGTGAAGGCGGCGATGAAAAAATAGTCTAGGCGTCCTGTAGCGCGCGGCGGCCGAAACGTCGCCGCGCGCGCTTCTTATCAAAAGTCAGGTCGTCGAAATGCTTGACATGCCATCGTGCGGTTGGGCACGTATTTCCAGGAGCGAGCCGATTTCGCGGCGCTAACATGCTCACAATTCTATTC
The DNA here is from genome assembly GCA_963772235.1 of uncultured Alphaproteobacteria bacterium. Lineage (GTDB taxonomy): Bacteria > Pseudomonadota > Alphaproteobacteria > Rhizobiales > Xanthobacteraceae > Pseudolabrys. Next base: position 44,080 of record CAVYWI010000029.1, on the reverse strand, counting down.
GACGGAATTGCCTATGGCATGCTGCTGTTCGTGCTCGCATCCGGGCTCGCGGTCACGCTCGGATTGATGAATTTCATCAATCTCGCGCACGGCTCCTTCGCCATGGCGGGCGGCTACATCACCGTCATTCTGGTCAACCGCCTGGGCGTTCCGTTCTTCGCCTCCTTGCCGCTCGCATTTCTGGCGAGCGCCGCCATCGGATTCCTGTTCGAGCGCACGCTCTATGTGCACGTCTACAAGAAACCCCACCTCGACCAGGTGCTGTTCACGATCGGCCTCGTCTTCATGTCGGTGGCCGCGACCGACTATGTCATGGGATCGAGTCAGGTCTTCGTCCAGGTTCCCAGCTTCCTGCAGGGCCAGTTCGAGTTCCACGGGATCGGCATCGGCCGCTACCGGCTTCTGATCATCCTCATTTGCGGACTGCTGACGGTCGGGCTGCAATTCATCCTCGCCAAGACCCGCTTCGGCAGCCGGCTGCGCGCCGCCGTCGACGACAGCCGCGTGGCGCGCGGGCTGGGCATCAACGTCAATTGGGTTTTCGCCCTCACCTTCGCCTTCGGGTCCGGCCTCGCCGGCCTCGGCGGCGCGCTCGGCGCCGAAATATTAGGGCTCGATCCGACCTTCCCGCTCAAGTTCATGATCTACTTCCTGATCGTCGTGACGGTCGGCGGCACGTCGAGCATCACCGGCCCGTTCTTCGCCTCGCTGCTCCTCGGCATCGGCGACGTCGCCGGCAAGTATTACGTGCCGACGGTCGGCTCCTTTGTCATCTACACCATCATGATCGTCGTACTCATCTGGCGGCCGCAGGGCTTGTTCGCCCGCGCCGCGTCGCGGTGAGGCTCCGGTCATGGTGCCGCCCCCAATTGCCATCCGCGTCGCCACCGAGTGGCTGGCCGCCCGCGCCCGCTGGCATCCGCTCGAGATCGCGTTCTGGCTAGCCGCATTTGCCGCGATCTGGCTATTGCCTAGCCATCATCTCATCCTCACCGAGATCGCCTGGCTCGGTCTGTTCGCGCTGTCGCTCGATCTGATCCTCGGCTACGCGGGCATCATCTCACTGGGGCATGCTGCATTTTTCGGCTTGGGTGCTTACACGGCCGCGCTGCTGGCCAAATACGAGATCGTCAACGAACCGATGCTGGCCATGCTCGTCGCGGGGCTCGTCGCGATGGCGCTCGGCTTCGTCACCAGCTTTATCGTGCTGCGCGGGTCCGACTTGACGCGGCTGATGGTGACGCTTGGCGTGGCGCTTTTGCTGCGCGAAGTGGCAAACCGCTACGGCTGGCTGACCGGCGGCGCCGATGGGCTGCAGGGCGTCACTATCAAGCCGGTGCTCGGAATGTTCCGTTTCGATATGTTCGGTCATACCGGCTACACTTATAGCCTGATCGTGCTGTTCATCCTTTTTTTGATCGCGCGTCGGCTGGTGAATTCGCCCTTCGGGCTTTCGCTGATGTCGGTGAAAGGCAATCCGTTGCGCGCGTCGGCGATCGGAATTTCCGTCGATGCCCGCCTGATCGCGATCTACACCGTCGCCGCCGGCTATGCCGGCATCGCCGGCGCATTGCTGGCGCAAACCACGTCTTTCGCCTCGCTTGAGGTGTTTTCGTTCGACCGCTCTGCCGACCTCCTGCTGATCCTGATCATCGGCGGCGCCGGCTATCTCTATGGCGGCTTGATCGGCGCGATCATCTTCAAGTTCATGCAGGATTTTCTGTCGCAATTGACGCCGCAATACTGGCCGTTTTGGATCGGGCTCGTGCTAGTGGTGATCGTGTTGGTCGGCCGCGAGCGTATCACCTCGTGGACGACGCCCATCCGCCGCAGCGCCGCGCATTTTAATTGGCGGGCGTTGACGCAGCGCTTGGCCTCGTCGTCGGGCGAAAGACGCTGACGATGACCGTCGCCCTGGAAACGATCAGTCTGGTGAAACGGTTCAGCGGCATCGTCGCATCGAACAACGTTTCATTGCGGATTGCGAAGGGGGCTCGGCACGCCTTGATCGGGCCGAACGGCGCCGGCAAGACGACGCTGATCAATCTGCTCACCGGCGTGCAAAAGCCGACCTCCGGCCGCATCCTGCTCGACGACGAAGACATCAGCGACCTTTCCACGCACGAGCGGGTCCGGCTCGGGGTCGTCCGCACCTTTCAGATCAATCAATTATTCAACGATCTGACGCCGCTCGAAACCATCGGGCTGGCGGTCTCCGAACGGCGGGGACAGGGCCTCGACTGGTGGCGTATCGTCGGCAGCCGATCGGATCTCGTGACCGAGGTGGTCGAAATCCTGGAGCGGTTCAACCTCAACGACGTCGTCGATAAGCGCACTGCGATCCTGCCCTACGGCAAACAGCGTCTGCTGGAAATCGCCGTCGCGATCGCCTGCCGGCCGCGGGTGCTGCTGCTCGACGAGCCGGCGGCCGGGGTTCCCGAGGACGAACGGCACGAGATTCTGGCCGCGGTCGCTGCGCTTCCCAGCGACGTCACTGTGCTTTTGATCGAGCACGACATGGACATCGTCTTCTCGTTCGCCGACCGCATTTCCGTGCTCGTCAACGGCGCGCTGTTCGTCGAAGGCAGCCCAGAAGAGGTCGCCCGCGATCCGCGCGTCAAAGCCGTTTATCTCGGCGAGGAGCTGGCCGATGCCTGAGCTCCTCGACGTGCAGGGCCTGACGGCGGGCTACGGCGAGGCGGTCGTTCTGACCGACGTCACCTTCAAGGTGGCCGAAGGCCAGGCGCTGGCGCTGCTCGGACGCAACGGCATGGGCAAAACCACGCTGGTCAATTCGATCATCGGCGTCACGCGTCACATCGGCGGCACGATCAGCCTCGACGGCCGCAATATTACCGGGCTACGCCCGGACCAGCGCGCACATGCCGGCGTCGGCTGGGTACCGCAGGAGCGCAACATCTTCCGTTCCCTGACGGTCGAAGAGAACATGACCGCGGTCGCGCGACCGGGGCCGTGGACGCTCGACAAGGTCTATACGATGTTTCCGCGCCTTGCCGAACGCCGATCCAATATGGGCAACCAACTTTCCGGCGGCGAGCAGCAAATGCTGGCGATCGCGCGCGCGCTCATCCTCAACCCGCGCATCATTTTGCTCGATGAGCCGCTCGAAGGGCTGGCGCCGATCCTCATCGCGGAGTTGCTGGCCGCCTTGCGCAAGATCATCCGCGAGGAGGGCCTTTCGGCGATCCTGGTGGAGCAAAACGCGCAAAAGATTCTGGGCGTGACCGATCAAGCCGTCATCATCGAGCGCGGCAGCATCGTCTATCAAGGCGAAAGCGCCACGCTGAAGGCCGACCGGGCGCTGCTGGAAACTTATGTCGGCGTCACCGATGCCAGTGCCGTCAGCCGCAAGGCGCAGCGCGAGGCGCGATCTTCCGCTCATTCCCACGCCAGCGGGAATCCAGGGTCACAATAATTGGCCAGCAGATTTTTTTCCTGCGTCCCCGCTTTCGCGGGGACGGACGGGATTGGTTTAGAAAAACGCTTGTATTCCGGTCTGGGCGCGGCCGAGGATGAGGGCATGGATGTCGTGGGTGCCCTCGTAGGTGTTGACGGTTTCTAAGTTCGCAAGCACCCGCATCACGTGGTATTCCTCCGAGATGCCGTTGCCGCCGTGCATGTCGCGCGCGAGGCGGGCGACGTCGAGCGCCTTGCCGCAGTTGTTGCGCTTCATGAGAGATATGGACGGCGGCGCCGCCTTGCCCGCCTCCAGCATGCGGCCGAGGCGCAAGGCGCCCTGGAGACCCAGCGCGATCTCGGTCTGCATGTCGGCGAGCTTCTTCTGGATCAGTTGATTGGCGGCGAGCGGCCGGTTGAACTGCTTGCGGTCGAGCGTGTATTGCCGCGCCTGGTGCCAGCAGAACTCGGCCGCCCCCATGGCGCCCCAGGCGATGCCATAGCGCGCGTTGTTGAGACAGCCGAACGGGCCAGCCAGACCCTTGACGTTGGGCAGCAGATTGTCTTCTGGGATGACGCAGTCCTCCAGCACGATCTCGCCGGTGATCGAGGCGCGCAGCGACAGCTTGCCTTCGATCTTCGGCGTCGAGAACCCCTTGGTGCCGCGCTCGACGATGAAGCCGCGGATGACGCCGTCGAGCTTGGCCCAGACTACTGCCACGTGGGCCACCGGCGCATTGGAGATCCAGGTCTTGGCGCCGTTGAGTCTGTAGCCGCCGGAAACCTTCTCCGCCCGCGTCACCATGGAGCCCGGATCGGAACCATGGTCCGGCTCGGTCAGGCCGAAGCAGCCGATCAGTTCGGCACTGGCGAGTTTCGGCAGATACTTTCGCCGCTGCGCTTCCGTCCCATAAGCATAGATCGGATACATCACCAGCGACGACTGCACCGACATCGCCGAGCGATAGCCTGAATCCACCCGCTCCAGTTCGCGCGCGATCAGGCCGTAGCTGACGTAACCCAAGCCCGCGCCGCCGTACTCTTCCGGCACCGTCGGCCCCAACAGGCCGAGCTTGCCCATCTCGGGCAGCATGTTGGCGTCGTAAGTCTCGTCGCGGTAAGCCGCGACCACCTTCGGCATCAGGTAATCCTGCGCGAAGCCCTTGGCCGTGTCGCGCACCATGCGTTCTTCTTCGCTCAACTCGTCCTCAAGCCCGAGCGGATCTTCCCACTGGAAGTCCTTGTCCTTCAGCATCGCGGGCTTGCCCGCCCGGCTCTCGGCGGCTTGCGACATGGCTATCTCTCCTCAACAACGTGCGGCTTGGGGCGTTTTACGAATGCCCCAAATCCGGATTGCCCCTGTTGACCAAAGTCAATGAAGAAACTGATTCATATCTGGTACGGAATGACCGTGGTGCATTGAATTTAAACAGAAAAGCAGGTCGAGAGCGATGTCGAGTACCGCCGCAATCGATGCCTCGCAGCGTCCATCACGCCTGCGCTTTGCACCCAACTATAACGTCGCCGTCGAGTTCATCGACCGGCACATTTCCGAGGGACGCGGGGCCAAAGCCGCGATTCGCACCGCCGACAGCGCCGTCACCTATGCCGAACTCGCCGCCAATGTTAATCGCTGCGCCAACGCCCTTCAGCGCCTCGGGCTTCGGCACGGCGAGCGCGTGCTGATGGTGGTGAAGGATTGCCCGGCATTCTTCTATCTGTTCTGGGGCGCGATCAAGGCCGGCATCGTGCCGGTTCCGCTCAACACGCTGCTGCGATCGAGCAGTTACGAATTCATCATTGACGATTCCGGCGCGACGGCGCTGGTCTATTCGCCCGAATTTGCCAGCGAGGTCGAACCTGCCGTGGCGGCCGCCAAGCAGCAGCCGCGTTACGTCCTCCGCACCGAGGGCGAAGGCCAAACGCTGGCCGCGCTGATTGCGCAAAGTCAGCCGCAATTCGATGCCGTGCCGGCAAAAGCCGACGACGATTGCTTCTGGCTCTACTCGTCCGGCTCCACCGGAGCGCCGAAAGGCGCCGTGCACCGCCATCGCGACATGGCGGTGACAAGCCAACGGTTCGGCGTCGAGACTTTGGGCATTCGCGAGGACGACGTCTTCTACTCCGAAGCCAAGCTGTTCTTCGCCTACGGCCTTGGCAACAACCTCACATTCCCGCTCTGGGTCGGCGCCACCGCGGTGCTGAACGACCAGCGCCCCGGCCCTGCATCCAGCTTTCCGTTGATCGAACGTTACCGGCCGACGCTCTATTTCGGCGTGCCGACGCTTTACGCCACCTACTTGCAGCATTTCGCCAAGGAGAAGCCCGACCTTTCTTCGATCCGCTCCTGCGTGTCCGCGGGCGAGGCGCTGCCCGGCGAGATTCTCCGCCGCTGGCACAAGGAAACCGGCCTCTGGATTCTGGACGGCATCGGTTCGACCGAAGCGCTGCACATTTTCATCTCGAACACGCCCGGCGACGTGAAGCCCGGATCGAGCGGCCGCGTCGTACCCGGGTATCGCGCCCGCATCGTCGATGAGCACGGGAAAGAGATCGAAGGCGAAGACAGTGGCCAACTGTTCATTTCCGGCGACTCCACGGCGCGCTGCTACTGGAACAATGCCGATCGCACCGCGACGACTATGGTCGATGGCTGGCTCGATACCGGCGACACCTATCGCCGCGACGCGGACGGCTATTTCTATTACAGCGGCCGCAGCGACGACATGTTGAAGGTCGGCGGCATCTGGTGCTCGCCGTTCGAGATCGAATCCAAGCTGATCGAGCATCCCGATGTGGTCGAGGCCGCCGTCGTCGGCCGCCTCGATCAGGAAGGCCTGATCAAGCCGGAGGCCTTCCTCATCCTCAAAGAAGGGATGACCGGAAGCGCCGCCCTCGCCGCCGACCTCAGCGAGCTCTGCAAGAACGGCCTTGCTCCTTACAAATATCCGCGCTGGATCAACTTCGTCACCGAACTGCCGAAAACCGCGACCGGCAAAATCCAGCGTTTCATGCTGCGCCAAAAGGACGGGACTGCGCCGGCCAAATTCTAACGCGCCGGCGGCATCGTTCCCGGCCTCAACGTCGAATTATTCAGCAGCCTGCCGTCTCTCCCGCTCACACTGCGGCGTTCTCCCTTGCGTTGATCGCACCGTTCGGCGCATCCTTGCCGCCAGAAGAAAAGCGCTTTGGGAGAACGGAAATGCGCAAGAAAACGCAAGGCTCATCAAAAACGGGCGTGCGGTCGCTGCGCTCCCAGCTTTGGTTCGACAATCCCGACAACCCGGGCATGACGGCGCTTTATCTCGAGCGCTATCTCAACTACGGCTTGACAGCCAAGGAGCTGCGCGCCGGCAAACCGATCATCGGCATCGCGCAAACGGGTTCCGATCTGTCGCCGTGCAACCGGCATCATATCGAATTGGCCAAACGCGTGCGCGAAGGCATTCGGACGGCCGGCGGCATCGCGTTCGAATTCCCCGTCCACCCGATCCAGGAAACCGGAAAGCGCCCGACGGCCGCGCTCGACCGCAATCTCGCTTACCTCGGTCTCGTTGAAGTCCTTTACGGCTATCCGCTCGACGGCGTCGTGCTCATGACCGGTTGCGACAAGACGACCCCGGCCTGTCTGATGGCGGCGGCGACCGTGAATACGCCGGCGATCGTTCTCTGCGGCGGACCCATGCTCAACGGCTGGTGGAAGGGCGAACGCGCCGGTTCCGGCACCGCGATCTGGCAGGCGCGTGAGGAAATGGCGGCGGGCGGCATCGACGCCGAGGAGTTTATTGACATCGCGGCGTCGACCGCACCCTCGATCGGTCATTGCAACACCATGGGCACGGCCTCGACCATGAATGCGCTCGCCGAAGCGCTCGGCATGACCTTGCCGGGCTGTGCGGCCATCCCGGCTCCCTATCGCGAGCGCGGGCAGATCGCCTACGAGACCGGCCTGCGCGCGGTCGAGGTCGTGCATGAGAATCTCAAGCCGTCCGACATTCTCACCCGCAAGGCGTTCGAGAACGCCATCGTCGCCAATTCGGCGATCGGCGGCTCGACCAATGCGCCGATCCACATCAACGCCATCGCCCGTCATATCGGCGTGAAATTATCGATCGAGGACTGGGAGACGGTCGGCTACGACGTGCCGCTGCTCGTCAATATGCAGCCAGCCGGCAAATATCTCGGCGAAGAATATTTCCGCGCCGGCGGCTTGCCGGCGGTGATGCGCGAATTGTTCAGAGCCGGCCGCGGTCGCGCCGATGCACTCACGATCAACGGCAAGACCATGGGCGACAACGTCAAGCGCGCCGCCATCGGGGACGCCGACGTGATCCGCACCTACAAGAAGCCCTTGATGCAAAAAGCCGGCTTCAAGGTGCTGTCGGGCAATCTGTTCAATTCCGCAATCATGAAGACCAGCGTGATCTCCGACGAATTCCGCCAGCGTTATCTCGTCAACCCGAAGGACCCGAACGCCTTCGAGGGCCGCGCCGTGGTGTTCGATGGACCGGAGGATTATCACCACCGCATCGACGATCCGGCGTTGAAGATCGACGAGCGGACCATTCTGTTCATCCGCGGCGTCGGCGCGATCGGCTATCCCGGCTCCGCGGAGGTGGTGAACATGCAGCCGCCGGCGGCCATGATCAAACGCGGCGTCAAGGCATTGCCCTGCATCGGCGACGGCCGGCAGTCCGGAACGTCCGGCTCGCCCTCGATCCTGAATGCCTCGCCGGAGGCGGCGGCCGGCGGCGGACTGGCGCTACTGAGGACCGGCGACCGCGTGCGCATCGATCTCAACAAAGGCAGCGCGAACATCTTGATTTCAAAGGCGGAATTGGCGCGGCGGCGGGCAGCGCTGCAAAAGCGCGGCGGCTATCAATATCCGGCGAGCCAAACGCCATGGCAGGAGATCCAGCGCGGCATGGTCGATCAACTTGCCGGCGGCATGGTGCTCAGGCCTGCGATCAAATATCAACGCGTCGCGCAGGCGTTTCCCGTGCCGCGCGATAACCATTGACAGGTGCAGCGATGGCCAGACGCATGCAGGGTAAAATCGCGCTGGTGACCGCCGCCGGACAGGGCATCGGCCGCGCAATTGCCGAAGCTTTCATCGCCGAAGGCGCCATCGTCATCGCCACCGATGTCGATGCCAACAAACTGCAGGGCTTGCCGGCGAAGAAATCGATCAAGCTTGACGTGCTGTCGAGCGCGGCGGTCGGCGAATTGGCCAAGGCGGTGGAGGCCGAATTCGGCGGGCTCGACGTGCTCGCCAACGTCGCCGGCTACGTGCATCAGGGTTCGGTGCTGGACTGCACGGATCGCGATTGGGATTTTTCTTTCGATCTCAACGTGAAATCCATGCACCGCACGATCAAAGCGTTCCTGCCCGCCATGCTGAAGAAAGGCGGCGGCTCGATCGTCAATATGTCGTCAGGCGTCTCCTCGGTGAAAGCCCTGCCCAACCGTTATGTCTACGGCGCCACCAAGGCGGCGGTGATAGGCTTGACCAAAGCGGTCGCCATCGACTTCATCACCAAGGGCATCCGCTGCAACGCCATTTGTCCGGGCACCATCGAGTCGCCCTCGCTCGAGGACCGCGTCGCCACGCTGTCGAAGCAGGCCGGGAAATCCGAAAAAGCCGTGTGGGACGATTTCATCGCCCGGCAACCGATGAAGCGGCTCGGCACGGCGGCCGAAGTGGCCGCGCTCGCGGTGTTCCTAGCGTGCGATGAATCGCGCTACATCACCGGCCAGCCGCATCTGGTGGACGGCGGATTGGCGCTCTAGCGCGCCGATCAAAGCACTGCGTTGGTCGCCGGATCGATGAGATGCATGTGATCGAGGTTGGCGCGCAGCATCATCGGCTCGCCCGAGCGCTTGGCGGCGGACGGCTCGACCCGTCCGCAGACCTCGGTGCCGTCGACGGTGAAAAAAACCATCGTCTCCATGCCCATCGGCTCGACCACGTCGAGGATGATTGTAAACTCCTGACCAACGCCGTTTTCGCGGCCGCGCGTCTCGGTAATGTGTTCCGGGCGCAAGCCAAACAACAGGTCCTTGCCGATATGACCACGATAGCGTGCGGCACGGCATTCCGGCACCTGGAATGACAGCTTGTCGGAGAGCCTGATCGTTAGACCGCTGCCGTTGCTCTCCAGTTTGGCCGGGATGAGGTTCATTGCCGGCGAGCCGATGAAGCCGGCTACGAAGCGCGTCTTGGGATGGTGATAGAGGTCGTTCGGCGTGCCGATCTGCTCGATCTTGCCGCCGTTCATGACCACCACGCGGTCGGCCAGCGTCATGGCCTCGACCTGGTCATGCGTCACATAGACGGTCGTGGTCTTGACCTTCTGGTGCACGCGCTTGATCTCGGTGCGCATCTGCACGCGCAGCTTGGCGTCGAGATTGGACAACGGCTCGTCGAACAGGAACACCTTCGGATTGCGCACGATGGCGCGGCCCATGGCGACGCGCTGGCGCTGACCGCCGGAGAGTTGTTTCGGGCGGCGCGAGAGCAATTCGGTGATGTCGAGAATGCGGGCGGCATTGTCGACCCGCTGCTTGATCTCGGCCTTGGGGAATTTCCGCAGTTTGAGCCCGAACGACATGTTTTCGGCGACCGTCATGTGCGGGTAAAGCGCGTAATTCTGGAACACCATGGCAATGTCGCGGTCCTTGGGCGGAAGATCGTTCACGATCTCGCCGCCGATCGAAATCTCGCCGTCGCTGATTTCCTCGAGCCCCGCGATCATGCGCAAGGTCGTGCTCTTGCCGCAGCCGGACGGCCCGACCAGCACGACGAACTCATGATTGGGGATATCGAGATTGACGTTGCTGACGGCAACGACATCGTCGTAGCGCTTCCCAACATTCCGCAATGCGACGTCCGCCATGGCCATCCCTGCCTTTGTTTTTTCGTTTCAGCCCTTTGTCGCCCCCGCCGTGAGACCGGCGATGTAGTAGTCCATGAGAAATGCATAGATCACCAGCGGCGGCGCCGCGGCGAGCAGCGCGCCCGCCATCAGCATGCCCCACTTGTAGACGTCACCACGGATCAGGCTGGTCACCGTCCCGACGGTGAGAACCTGCTGATCGGACGAATAGAGAAACGCCATCGGATAAACGAAGGCCGCCCACGACACGGTGAAAGCAAAGATCATCGCGGCGATGATGCCGGGTAAAGCTACCGGAATGAAGATTTTGGTCAGCATCTGGATGTGACCGGCACCGTCGATCAGCGCTGCCTCATCGAGTTCCTTGGGGATCGACTGGAAATAACCGATCATGATCCAGGTGCAGAACGGCACCGTCAGGGTCGGATAGACCAGGACCATGCCCCAGTACGAGTTGAGCAGGCCGATCGACTTGACGATCTGGAACATCGGAATGAACAGCAGCGTGTCCGGCACCAGATAAGTGAGGAAGATGCCGGTCGCCAAAATGCTCGAGCCCCAGAACTTCATGCGGCCGAGCGAGAACGCGGCAAACACGCTCACCACCATGGTGATCGCCACGACGCACACGGTCACGATCACGGTGTTCTTGAAGAAGATCAGGAAGTCGGTCTGCGTGAGCAGGATCTTGAACTGATCGAGCGTCACCCCGTCGAAGATGAACCAAGGATTGGTGGCGAGCCGCGCCATCTCGGCATCGGTCTTGAGCGCCGTCACCACCATGTAATAGGGCGGCAACAGGAAGAAGATCCCAAACATGATCAAGAAAACGTAGGACAGGATCAGCGCCCAGCGGCGGTTGCGCCGCAGGCTCGAGCCCAGGCGCACCGCGCGGTTCGCGGGCGTCGTAAGCGTGGCGGCGGTCATCCGATTTCCCTCCCCCGCTTGCGTACGCCGCGCAAGATGAAGATCGCGGCGACCGCCAGGATCGGGAACATGAACAGCGACGTCGCCGCTCCGAGCGGCAGGTCGCCGGAGCGGATGCCGAGCAGGAACGAATAGGTCGCGAACACGTGAGTCATGTTGCGCGGGCCGCCCGCGGTCATGATCTGCACGATGTCGAAATTGGCGAAGGTAACGATCAGCGAGAACAGCACAGTGATGGCGATGATGTTGTGCATCATCGGCAGCGTGATGTGCCTGAATTTCTGCCAGGCGGTAGCGCCATCGATGGCGGCGGCTTCATAGAGCTGCTCGGGCACCGATTTCAGCGCGGCCAGATACATGATCAGGAAGAACGGCGCGCCATACCATACGTTGACCAGGATGACCGAGAAGCGCGCCCAATAAGGATCGCTCAGCCAGGGAATCCAATTGAAGCCCAGGCTCTTCAGGGTGTAATTGAATGCCGAATTGGTGGGGTCGAACATCCACCACCAGCCGAGCGTCGACAGCGCCAGCGGGATCACCCATGGCACCAGCAGCATGCCGCGCCATTTGCGCTGGCCTTTGACCGGCAGGTTGTTGACGAGGTGCGCGGTGATCAGTCCGATCAGCGCTTTGAAGAACACCGCCGACAGCGCGAAGATCGCCGATTGCTGAACCACCATCCAGAACGTGTCGCGCGACAGCAGAAACGTGAAATTCGACAGGCCGATAAAGCGCGTCTGCGCCTTGTTCAGCATCGACAGATAGATCGAATAGAACGCCGGATAGATGATGAGCCCGGCGACGATGACCATCAGCGGCAGACACATCGCCACCGCGATGGTCGAGCGCCGCCGCATCAGGCGCTGCAGCCCGCTCCGTCTGATGGGAGTTGCTGCGGTATCCGGCAATGCGGACGGAATCCACGTTTGAGCGGTATCGGCCATGATGCTGATCTCGTGCGATTAGGAAAATTCCGCATGCCGGCCTCATCGGCCGGCATGCGGAAACTCGCGGCAGCCTTGACGAATGCCTAAGCGCGCAAGGTGCCTTCGAGTTCCTTCTCGGCCCACTTGATCACGTCGTCGAGCTTCTCTTTGCCCTGGCTGAACTTCGAGATCATCACGGTGTTGATCGCCTGATTGTAAATCTGGGCGCCAACTTCCGAACGCGCAGGCGCGCCGGCGATCGAAGTCAGTTCGTCGCCGCGCGGCGGGTAGCTGTAAACGGTGCCGACCGGCGGCTCGACTTTCTTCCAGGTGTCGAGATCGTACAGGCTCTTGAACGACGGCAGATCGTAGCCCACCGACGCCTCGACAAGCTGCGCGACTGATTCCTTCTGCGAAATGTAAGTAAGCAGATCCTTGGCCGCTGCCTTGTTCTTCGAGAACTTCCACAGCCCGTAAAACTGCGGGAGCTGTCCGACGAAGCGGCCTTTCGGGCCCTTCGGCACGGCATGGGTCCAGCAATTTGCCGCGACGGTCGGATTGTCGCGCTTGGCGACCGCCCAGGCGCTCGGCGGATTCATGATGCCCGAGCCCTTGCCGGAGATCAGCCAGCGATTGTTGCCGGCGTCGTCCCAGGCATAAACCTCGGGCGGATTGACCTCCATGATCTTGCGGGCCATTTCCATGGCTTGCCGCGTCTGGTCGGAATTGATCTTGATGTTGTCCTTGGCATCGACGAACACGACGCCATAAGAATTGAACAACCCGCCAACCCAATCGACCGCGTCGGAGGTCTGTCCCATCGGCAAGCCGACCGGAAAACCGGCCTTGTGCAGCTTCTGCGCCGACTCAAGATAAAGCTCCCAGGTCCATTTGTCGGTCTTGGCCTTGTCGTATTTCGACTCGTCCGCCGGGAACATGTCTTTCAGATCGAGGCCGGCATGCTGCTTGTAAAGATCAAAGCGCGAGCAGCAGGGCTTGACTTGGCTGCCGACCGTGGTCGGGATACCGCGCCACACGCCTTTGATCTTGGCGAGATATTCGGCGACCGGGCTGATCGGGCCATATTGCTTGATGAGATGCGCGATGACGTCGTCGAGCGGCTCGAGCACCGCCTGGTGAATGCGGATGTTCCAGTCGCGATGCGACATGATGTCGTGGCCGGTGCCGGCTTGCGCTTCGGCCGCGGCGGTGAGCTTGTCCTTTTCGCCCTGCGAGGTGATGTAGTCGATTTGAACTTCGACTTTGTTTTTTGCGCCCCACTCATTGCAGAGTTTTGTGAGCGCCTTGTTGGCGCCGGGCACCCAGTGATCCCAGCAACCCAGAGAAAGCTTTCCGGCAGCGTAGGCGCCCCGAACATACGGAGCGGTGATGACCGCTGCCGACGCGAGGGCTGCAGTTTTCAATACGGTTCGTCGAGACGTTCCTGAACGCATTGAGGCATTCCTCCCTGTTGACGTTGAGTTATTCTTGTTTTGCAGTAAGGCTATACTTAAACGTATAGGGTGCCTAGCGGCTGCGAGTAATTTCGCGCTGCAACAATCACCATAACTTTTACGTTACCGGGTTCCGCCCGAATGGTTCAGCGCGAGCTTGGCAGCGGCCACGGGTCGCGCGATATTAACGTGGGCGGACGCCCGCCACCGGTACGATTGGTCTGTAAACTCCCGGCGCCGGTCTGATCGCAGCCGGAGCGGGGGCGCACCATGACTTCGACTTTCGACTATATCGTCGTTGGAGCCGGCTCGGCGGGCTGCGTTCTGGCCGATCGCCTCACCGCGTCGGGCCGCTATCGCGTGCTGCTGTTGGAGGCCGGCGGGCGCGACCGCAACGTCTGGATTCACATTCCGCTCGGCTACGGCAAGCTGTTCAACGACGCCCGGGTCAATTGGCTTTATTCCACGGAACCCGAGCCCGACATGAATAACCGCACGCTGATTCAGCCGCGCGGCAAAGTGCTGGGCGGATCGAGTTCCATCAACGGCTTGCTCTATATTCGCGGCCAGCCGCAGGACTTCGATCATTGGCGGCAGCTCGGCAATACGGGTTGGAGCTTCGAGGATGTGCTGCCCTATTTCCGGCGCGCCGAGGATCAGGAGCGCGGCGCGGATACGCTGCACGGCACCGGCGGGCCGCTCGCCATCTCCAATGTGAGCGAGCCGCACCCATTATGCGAAGCGTTCATCGATGCGGCGCAGCAGGCCGGCTTTCCGCGCAACGACGACTTTAATGGTCCAAGCCAGGAAGGCGCGGGCTATTTTCAGCTCACAGCGCGCAATGGGCGGCGCTGCTCGACGGCAGTCGGCTACCTTCGCGAGGCGAAGCGCCGGCCCAACCTGGCCGTCGTGACCGATGCCTTGGCACACCGAATTCAGTTTTCGGGACGTCGCGCCACCGGCATCGAATACCGGCAGGGCGACACGACCCATGTCGCCCACGCCAGCGGCGAGGTGATCGTCGCCGGCGGCGCGTTCAATTCGCCACAACTGCTGCAACTCTCCGGGCTCGGGCCGGCGGCCCTGCTGCGATCGCATGGCATTCCCGTCGTCGCCGACATGCCGGGCGTCGGCGCCGATCTGCAGGACCACTTGCAGGTTCGTATGCAATACCGCTGCACCGAGCCGATCACCATGAACGACGTGATCAACAGCTGGCGTCATAGCATCGCCGCCGGCCTGCGCTACATCCTGCTGCGAAAAGGGCTGCTAACCATCGGCGCCGGTTATGCCGGGGGCTTCTTCCGCACCAACCCGAACATGGAGACGCCGGACGTCCAGGTGCATTTCATCATCTTCAGCGGCGACGCCTCAGGCGCGGCGCTGCATCCCTTCCCAGGTTTCATCGCTTCGATCTGCCAATTGCGGCCGGAGAGCCGCGGCTTCGTGCGCATCAAATCGGCCGACGCAGCGATGCCGCCGGCGATTCAACCGCGCTACCTGTCGAGCCGATTCGACTGCGATACGGTCGTCGCCGGGATGAAGCTGCTCCGCACCATCATGCGCCAGCCGGCGATGCGGCATTACATCGCCGAGGAACGCGTGCCAGCGCCCGACTGCACGAGCGATGCGGATTTATTGGCTTTTGCGCGCGCCACGGGTTCGACGGTCTTTCACCCGACCAGCACCTGTCGCATGGGCTCGGATCCGACCGCTGTCGTCGACGAACGACTGCGCGTGCGCGGCATTGAACGGCTGCGCGTGATCGATGCCTCGATCATGCCCACGGTCGTCTCCGGCAACACCAACGCTGCGGTCGTGATGATCGGAGAAAAAGGCGCGGACATGATCCTGCAGGATGCGGAAGCAACTGCGCCGATCCCGCTGCCGGCAAAATCGATCTAGGTATGCGTTATTTTGCCTTGCTGCGCCGAAACGAGAAGCGGTCCGAACGATGCGGCAAAGCCGAAATACGCCACCACCCAGGTGAACGCTGAGATTTGCAACAACAACTCACTCCAGGCCGGTTCCAGCGACGAGCAGATGCGCGCGAGTGAGGCGATGACGACGGCTGCATAGATCGCTTGTGTGACCGCCGAAGCGTTGAGCGCATTGCCGGTATGCCCAAGGCTGGCGCGCGTCATCACGGCCAGCGTCATCGCACCTGCCGCACCGACGGTCCAGGCGTGGGTCCCGGCATCCGCCGGAACCATGCCGATAGCGGCCGCGCCGGCGAGCAGGAACCCGAGCGGCACGAAGGCGTAGCCGATGTGCAGAATCAGCACCAAGCGGTCGCGCCAGGTTCGATCTCCGGCCCAGCGCGCCAATCGCACGATATGCAGTACCCCGGCAACGGCGAGTGCCGCGGCGGTTATTCTTCCCGTTGGCTGCACGACCCACAGCGCCAGGACCGCGGCACTGAATAAAATGATCGCGCCATCGAATTTTCCAAACGGCACTGGCAGCCGGCCCGGATTCTCCCGCGCCAGCCAATTGCGGGTGAAACTGGGAATGATGCGTCCGCCGATCACCACAAGAAGCAGCACCGTGGCGGAGATGCCGATGCGGGCGCCGTATTCGGCGCTGCCATTGAAATGCGCCTCGAGATGAAACGCGATGTTGCCCACGAGCAGCAACGTCACCATGGCGACAACCCGGAGATTGCGCCAGTTCTTGCCGGCGACGATTTCGCGCGCCGTCGCGGCTACCACCAGGATCAGAAAGCTGACGTCGACGATCGCCGCCGACAGCCAGCCGATCTCGGCGGAAAAGGTGACCGCCACGCGGCCGGCCAGCCACACCGCGACCAGCACGAGCAACGGCATGCCCTGAATCGGCAGCCGGCCGGTCCAGTTTGGGATCGCGGTGAGCAGGAAGCCGGTCACCACCGCAGGCAGATAGCCGTAGAGCATTTCATGCACGTGCCAGTCGATGGGGCCGAAGGCCGTCGACAAGACGAGTTCGCCATTGAACATCGGCAGCCAGGCCAGGATGGCGAGCCCGGCATATATGGCGCCGAAAAAGAAGAAAGGGCGGAATCCGTAGGAGAGCAGCGCCGGCCCTCCGTATGCTTTCAAGCGCGGGATCGGGCTCATGACGGCGCGTACGCAAAGGCGCGTTTCAGACAAGTCGCGCCGGGATCTTGCGAGCGATTCAGCATTCCCATCAGCGTCACCCACTCCTCGTCCGAGGCGGTGGCCGCGTAGCGCTGCACGGTTTGCGTCACGCAGGCGGCAAGCTCGATCCCCTCGGCCGCCGCTTTCCCACGCGCCGTTTCCAGCAGGGTCAAATCACCCAGTTGTAGAAGCGCTTCGACGGCGGCAGTCTCATCGGTCAATCTGGCCAGCAGGTCACCCAGCATTCCCGCAACTCCTTAATGCACACGCAGCGCATCGGCGCCGGCGAGGTCGATTCCTTCGATCTTCGCCGCCGATACCAGCCGCGCGACATATTGCGCGTCGGCCCGCCGGCGCACGCTGTCGCGCAGATAGTCGGCGATACGGTCGGCAACGAGTTCATAGGGCAACAAGCGGCCCTCATGCTTGCGATCGAGCCGGATGATATGGAAACCGTAGCGCGTGGCGACCGGCTCCGCGCACAGTTGTCCGGGCTCGAGCGCCATCAGCGCCTGCTCGAATTCGGGTGTGGTTTGTCCGGCGGTGATTTGGCCGAGATTGCCGCCTTGCGCCGCCGACGGGCAGCGCGAATAGGCCTGTGCCAGCGTTGCGAAGCAATCCGGGGTCTCGTGCAGCGTGGCCAACACTGCGGCGGCATCCGCCCGGGCTTGTGCGTGTGCCTCGCGATCCGCCGGAAGCGCCGCGAACAGAATGTGCGAGGCCTCGTAGATGTCGGGCGAACGGAAGCGGCTTTGATTGTTCTCGTAGAAGCGCCGGCAGTTCGCGTCGTCCGGGTCCGGAACCGCTACCTCCCGCTCGACCAGCGCCCGCATAATGGCTTCGTCGTCAGTCTCGCGCCGGCCGTCGGCATCGCTGATCGGCTCCGGCGTGACGCCGAGATGGCGCGCCCGCTGCATCAGCAGTTCGCGGATGACCAGAGCGCGCGCGGCCTGCTGCCAGGCCGCAATCGGCTTTGGCGCCGCATGGTGCTGCATTTCGCGCACGATCGCGTCGCGCGCAATCGACACGCCGTTGACGCTGACCGCCGCCGGCTTTCCCGCCGGAATTTGCGCATGGGCAGAACAGGTTGTCATCGCGTCTACTCCGCCGGTTCCAGTGCGCGCGTGCGCCGCGTGCGCACTACTTGATATCCACGCCGGCCGACATACCAGATCGGTGCGCTCCACACGTGCACCAGGCGGGTGAATGGGAACAGCAGGAAGATCGTCATGCCGAGCGCGAGATGCACCTGGAAGATCAGCGGCACGTCGGCAATCAGCCCGGAGACGCCCGGCTGCAACGTCAGGATGCCCTGCGCCCAGGTCATAAATGTCACCATCACGTGGCCGTCGAGGTGTTGCAGCGAAATCGGGATGGTGGCCAAGCCCAGCGTGAGCTGTACATAGAGGATCAGCAGAATCGCAATATCGCCGAATGACGAGGTGGTACGGATGCGCGCGTCGAACAGCCGGCGATGCACCAGCAGCGTAATGCCGATGAAGCACATTACGCCGGCGACGCCGCCGACGCTGATCGCCATCCACTGCTTGAAGGTGTGCGAAATGCCGAGCGCCTCGAAGATCCAGATCGGCGTCAGCAAGCCGCCGAAATGGCCGAGGAAGATGACCAGGATGCCGACGTGAAACAGGTTGGAACCCCAGGTCAGCTGCCGGCGGCGCAGCAACTGGCTCGATCCGCTGCGCCAAGTGTACTGCTCCCGGTCGAAGCGGATCCAGCTGCCGAGCAGGAACACGGTCAGGCAGAGATAGGGATACCAGCCGTAAACGATGTAAATGATGAGATCGCGCATGACCGTTTCCTTATTGGCGCGGCGGAATAGTGCGAGATTGTGCCTGCATGTCGGGCGCGGGACGCATGCCGGCGCGGACGCGCGCGATCAGCCCGTCCTTGCAACCATCTGTGGCGCTAGGGCCGAACATCACTTGCTCGTCCTCCCAGGCGGCATCGAGCGCCGTTAAGTCATTGGCATCCGGATCAGGCAACGCGAGCAGCGCGGAGACTTCCGTCTCCTTCGGCTTTGCCGCCGCAAGCGCGACCAGTGCGCGGAATACCGCCTCGTAGGCCGAGCTGCGCTTGCGCAGCCGTTCCGCCATCGCGGCGAAGATGTGCGCCGGCTGCGCCAGCGATATCGCGCGCCTCCGCCGCGGGCAGCGTCGAGACATATTCCAGGAACAGCGGCAGGAAATCCGGCAATTCGGTCGTATCCAAGAGCAGGCCGGCTTTCTCGTATTGCGTCTTGAGGTCGATCATGGCCTGGCCGCGGTCGCGGCTCTCGCCGTGCACGTGCTCGAACAGATGCAGCGACAGCGACCGGGTATGATCGAACAGCAGCACGTAGCGCTCCTGCAGATCGTACAGATCGTCGCCGGCCAGTTCCTTCAGCAGACGGTGCAACTGATCGCGCACGCCGGCCGATAGCGCCGGTTCGTTTTCGATCGCCTCGCTGATCTCGCCGGCTGCCTGCCGTAGCTCCTTGCTCGGATAGATCAGCAACGCCGACAGCGCCTTCAGGGCCTTGATCATCACGCGACCTCCATCGGCGTCTTGGCGCGCTTGGGCGTGCCGAACAGATTGGCTTCGCTGGTGCCGCCCGAGCAGCCGTTGCCGAACGAGAAGCCGCACGAACCGCGCAGGTCGTAGGCGTCCTCGTTGACCTCGCGATGCGCGGTCGGGATGACGAAGCGGTCCTCGTAATTGGCGATCGCCATGGTTTGATACATGTCCTCGATCGCGCCCGAGGTCAGGCCGACGCGCTTGGCGATGGCTTCGTCGATCACGCCGTCGACGGTCTTGGCGCGCATGTAGGCGCGCATCGCCAGCATGCGTTCGAGGCCGAGCGCGACCGGCTCTTCCTTGCCGGCGGTCAGAAGATTGGCGAGGTATTTCAGCGGAATGCGCAGGGAGCGCACGTCCGGCATTTCGCCGTCGTGGCCGATCTTGCCGGCCTCGCGCGGCCGACTGGATCGGCGACAGCGGCGGCACGTACCAGACCATCGGCAGCGTGCGGTATTCGGGATGCAGCGGGAACGCGACCTTCCATTCCATCGCCATCTTCCAGATCGGCGAGCGCCGCGCACCTTCCAGCCAGTTCTCGGCGATGCCGTCGGCGCGCGCCTGCGCGATCACCTGTCGGATCCTTCGGATCGAGGAAGATCGACAGCTGCGCCTCGTAGAGATCCTGCTCGTCCTTGGCACTCGCCGCTTCTTCGATGCGGTCGGCGTCATAGAGCACGACGCCGAGATAGCGGATGCGGCCGACGCAAGTCTCCGAGCACACCGTCGGCTGTCCCGCCTCGATACGCGGGTAGCACAAGATGCACTTCTCGGACTTACCGCTCGACCAGTTGTAATAGATCTTCTTGTAGGGACAGGCCGACACGCACATGCGCCAGCCACGGCACTTGTCCTGGTCGATCAGCACGATGCCGTCTTCCTCGCGCTTGTAGATCGCGCCGGACGGACAGGCGGCGACGCAGGCCGGGTTGAGGCAGTGCTCGCACAGCCGCGGCAGATACATCATGAAGGTGTTTTCGAACTGGCCGTAGATGTCCTTCTGAATGCCCTCGAAATTGTAGTCCTTCGAGCGCTTGGCGAATTCGCCGCCGAGGATTTCCTCCCAGTTCGGACCCCATTCGATCTTCTCCATGCGCTCGCCGGAGATCAGCGAGCGCGGACGCGCCGTCGGCATCGCCGTCATTTCCGGCGACTTCTGCAGATGCTCGTAGTCGAAGGTGAACGGCTCGTAGTAATCGTCGATCTCCGGCAAATCGGGATTGGCGAAAATGTTGGCCAGCACCCGCCATTTCGAACCGATGCGCGGCTCGATCTTGCCGTTGCGTCTTGCGGCGCCAGCCGCCGTTCCAGCGCTTCTGGTTTTCCCAGTCCTTCGGATAGCCGATGCCCGGCTTGGTCTCGACGTTGTTGAACCAGGCGTATTCCATGCCTTCCCGGCTGGTCCAGACGTTCTTGCAGGTAACCGAGCAGGTGTGACACCCGATGCACTTGTCGAGATTGAGCACCATCGCGATTTGGGCACGGACTTTCATTCTGCGGCCTCCATTTTGGGCGCGACGGGGAGAGGTTCGGGCTGATCGGCGGTCGGCTTGTCGAGCCAATCGACCTTCGACATTTTTCGTATGACGACGAATTCGTCGCGGTTGGAGCCAACCGTGCCGTAGTAGTTGAAGCCGTAGGACAGCTGGGCGTAGCCGCCGATCATATGGGTCGGCTTGAGCACCGTGCGCGTCACCGAATTGTGGATGCCGCCGCGGTGGCCCGTCATCTCCGAACCGGGCACGTTCACGATCTTTTCCTGCGCGTGATACATCATGCACATGCCCTGCTTGACGCGCTGGGACACCACCGCGCGCGCGACCAGCGCGCCGTTGGTGTTGAACGCCTCGATCCAGTCATTGTCGACGATGCCTGCCTTCTTGGCGTCGATCTCGCTGATCCACACGCACGGTCCGCCACGCGACAGTGTCAGCATCAGCAGGTTGTCGGTATAGGTCGAGTGGATGCCCCACTTCTGGTGCGGCGTGATGAAGTTGAGCACGACTGCATCGTTGCCGTTCGGCTTGCGATCGATGATCGGATTGACCGACTTGGTGTCGATCGGCGGCCGGTAGACGCAGAAGCCTTCGCCGAAGGCCCGCATCCACAGATGGTCCTGATAGAGCTGCTGGCGGCCGGTGAGCGTGCGCCAGGGGATCAGTTCGTGCACGTTAGTATAGCCGGCATTGTAGCAGACCTTATCGGACTCGAGGCCCGACCAGATCGGCGACGAGATGATCTTGCGCGGCTGCGCGACGATATCGCGAAACCGGATTTTCTCGTCCTCTTTGGGAACCGCAAGATGCGTGTGTTCGCGTCCGGTGAAGCCTTCGAGCGAGGCCCATGCCTTGACCGCGACTTCACCGTTGGTCTCCGGGGCAAGACCTAAGACGATTTCGCAGGCATCGATGTCACTATCGATCCGCGCCAAGCCTTTGGTTACGCCTTCCTCAGTGACGGCGCCGTTGAGCCGCTTGAGGAAATCGACTTCGTGTTCGGTGTTCCAGCTCATGCCCTTGCCGCCGTTGCCAAGCTTGCTCATCAGGGGCCCGAGCGAAGTGTACTTCTTGTAGAGATTTGGATAATCGCGCTCGATCACGGACACCGACGGCATGGTCTTACCGGGAATCGGAGCGATTTCGCCCTTCTTCCAGTCCTTGACGTCGAACGCCTGCGCGATTTCGAGCGGCGTGTCGTGCAGGATCGGCGTCAGCATCACATCTTGCTCGACGCCGAGCACTTCCGGCGCGACTTTCGAGAACGCCTTGGCGATACCTTTGTAGATCTCCCAATCGTTGCGCGCTTCCCAGACCGGGTCGACCGCCGACGTCAGCGGATGGATGAAGGGATGCATGTCGGAGGTGTTGAGATCGTTCTTCTCGTACCAGGTCGCCGTCGGCAGCACGACGTCGGAGTAGACGCAGGTCGTCGACATGCGGAAATCGAGCGTGACCAGCAGGTCAAGCTTTCCTTCCGGCGCCTGCTCGTGCCAGACGACCTCGCTCGGCTTTTTCTTGCCGTCCTCGCCGAGGTTCTTGCCCATGACACCGTGTTTGGTGCCGAGCAGGTGCTTGAGGAAATACTCATGGCCCTTACCCGACGCGCCCAGCAGATTGGAGCGCCAAACGAACAGATTGCGCGGCCAGTTTTTCGGATTGTCGGGGTCGTCGCAGGCAAGTTTCAACTCGCCCGATTTCAAAGCCTTGGCGACGTAGTCCTTCGCCTCCAGGCCCGACGCGGTAGCCTGTTTGGCAACTTCGAGCGGGTTCGCCTGCAGCTGCGGCGCCGACGGCAGCCACCCCATGCGCTCGGCGCGCACGTTGTAGTCGATCAGCGCACCGTCCCATGGACCCGCCGGCGCCGTCGGCGAAAGAATCTCCGAGACGTCGAGCGTCTCGTAGCGCCACTGGTCGGTATGGGCGTAAAATGCCGAGGTGGCATTAATCTGCCGCGGCGGGCGGTTCCAGTCGAGGCCGAAGGCGAGCGGCAGCCAGCCGGTCTGCGGCCGCAGCTTCTCCTGGCCGACATAATGCGACCAGCCTCCGCCGGATTGACCGACACAACCGCACATCACCAGCATGTTGATGATGCCGCGGTAGTTCATGTCCATATGGTACCAGTGATTGAGACCGGCGCCGACGATCACCATGGAGCGGCCCTTGGTCTTCTCGGCGTTTAGCGCGAACTCGCGCGCCACCGTGACGATCTGGTCGCGCGCCACGCCGGTAATCTTCTCCGCCCAGGCGGGCGTGTAGGGCTCCAGGTCATCGTAGCTCTTTGCCAAGTGTTCGCCGCCGAAGCCGCGATCAACGCCGTAATTCGCGACAAACAGGTCGTACACCGATGCGACCAGCGTCTCGCCCTCGATCAATTGTAGTTTCTTCACCGGCACGTTTCGTATCAGCACGCCGGGATGATCGGTGCCGAGGAAATGGTCGTGCTCGCGATTGCCGAAATAAGGGAAGCCGACCGCCGCGACGTCGTCCTTGATCGCGGCGAGTGACAGCCGCAGTTTGGTGTCCTGACCGTTCGAGGCTTTCTCCTCGAGGTTCCACTTGCCCTTCTCGCCCCAGCGGAAACCGACCGAGCCTTTCGGCACCACGATAGCATTGCAGGTCTCGTCATAGGCCAGCGTCTTCCACTCCGGATTATTGGTCTCGCCGCACCCCTTCACGACGTCTGAAGCGCGGATGAACCGCTCCGGCACGTAATGCGCGCCCTGTTTC
Source organism: uncultured Alphaproteobacteria bacterium (assembly GCA_963772235.1). Lineage (GTDB taxonomy): Bacteria > Pseudomonadota > Alphaproteobacteria > Rhizobiales > Xanthobacteraceae > Pseudolabrys. The sequence continues at coordinate 20,541 of CAVYWI010000029.1, read as the reverse complement.
ACCAGCCGCACCAGCATCGGCATGTCGGTGTATTGCCGCGCGTAGTCCTCGAAATACTTGGCCTGCCGGTCGATATGGAATTCGCGCAGGATGACGTGGCCCATGGCCATGCCGAGCGCGGCATCGGTGCCCTGCTTCGGCGACATCCAGAGATCGGCGAATTTCGAGGCTTCCGAATAGTCCGGGCAGATCACCACGCTCTTGGCGCCGCGATAGCGCGCCTCGGTATAGAAATGCGCGTCGGGCGTGCGGGTTTGCGGAACGTTCGAGCCCCAAAGCAGCAGGAAGCCCGCGTTGAACCAATCGGCACTTTCGGGAACGTCGGTCTGCTCGCCCCAGGTCTGTGGGCTAGCCGGCGGCAGGTCGCAGTACCAGTCGTAAAACGACATGCTGACGCCGCCGAGCAGCGACAGGTAACGCGAGCCAGCGGCGTAGCTCACCATCGACATCGCCGGGATCGGCGAGAAGCCGAACACGCGATCCGGCCCGTAAGTTTTCACCGTATAGGCATTGGCCGACGCGATGATTTCGTTGACCTCTTCCCAGGTCGAGCGGACGAAACCGCCGAGACCGCGCTTCTGCACGTAGGCGGCGCGCTTGACCGGGTCTTCCACAATCGACTTCCAGGCCGCGACCGGCGTCCTGAGCGTGCGCGCCTCGCGCCACAGCTTAAGCAGCCGCGAGCGCACCAGCGGATATTTCACGCGGTTGCCCGAATAGAGGTACCAGCTGTAGCTCGCGCCGCGCGCACAGCCGCGCGGCTCGTGATTGGGCAGATCGGGCCGCGTGCGTGGATAATCGGTCTGCTGGGTTTCCCAGGTGACGATGCCGCCCTTGACGTAAATCTTCCAGGAACACGATCCGGTGCAATTCACGCCATGCGTCGAGCGCACAATCTTGTCGTGCTGCCAGCGCTTGCGGTAGCCGTCCTCCCAGCGGCGGTCCTCGCTGGTAACGATGCCGTGGCCGTCGGAGAAATTTTCAACGACGCGGTTGAAGAACGTCAGGCGATCGAGAAAGTGGCTCATGATTATTGCTTTCACTCAGCCGGTTGTGGGTGAACTGGCGCCAGCATGCTGCGGTGCTCGACCTCGTAGAGCAGCCCACCGCGCCGGGTGTAGAAGCCCCACGTGACCACGAGGCAAACGACGTAGAACGCTATGAAGCACCACAACGCCGTCTGGGTGCCCCCGGTCAGCGCGATCGAGGTTCCGTAGGCTTTCGGGATAAAGAACGCCCCGTAGGCTGCCACAGCGGAGGTGAATCCGATAATGGCCGCCGATTCCATTTCGGCCTGCTTCTGCTGCGCCGGCGCGCCGAGGCTGGGTTCGAGCCGCGGCATTTCGGTGCGTATGATCGTGGGGATCATCTGGAACGTCGAAGCGTTGCCGACTCCCGTCGCGAAGAAGAGCACCATGAACGTTGCGAAATAGCCCCAGAAGGCACCCGGTTGATCCTTGATGCTGAGGAAGTAGACGACGCCGAGAACCGCTAGGATCATCAGGGCGAACACCCAGAACGTGACGCGGCCGCCGCCGTAGCGATCCGACAGCCGTCCCGTCGCCGAACGCGAGATCGCGCCGACCAGCGGCCCGAGGAAGACGAGTTTCAACGAATTGACGTCGGGAAACTGCATCTTCGCGAGCAGCGGGAATGCGGCCGAGTAGCCGATAAACGAGCCGAACGTACCGGTATAGAGCAAGCACATCACCCAATTGTGCTTGCGCTTGAAGATCACCGCTTGGTCGGCGAATGAGGCGCGCATGTCAGCGATGTCATGCATGCCAAACCACGCCGCGAAAGCCGAGATGGCGATGAACGGCACCCAGATGAAGCCGGCATTCTGCAGCCAGAGCTTGGTGACTCCGTCCGCGGCGGTCTGCGGGTCGCCGCCGAACCAGCCGAACACGCCGGTGGTGATCACCAGGGGAATGACGAATTGCCCGACGCTGACGCCGAGATTGCCGAGCCCGGCGTTGAGCGCGAGCGCGTTGCCCTTCTCCGCCTTGGGGAAGAAGAAGCTGATATTCGCCATCGACGAGGCGAAGTTGCCGCCGCCAAGGCCGCACAGCAGCGCCAGCGACAGGAAGAAGATGTAGGGCGTATCGGGGCTTTGCACCGCAAGGCCGATGCCGACCGCGGGCACCATCAATGACCAGGTCGACACCGAGGTCCACAGCCGCCCGCCGAAGATCGGCGGCATGAAGGAATAGAAGATGCGCAGCGTCGCGCCCGACAGTCCGGGCATGGCGGCAAGCCAGAACAACTGATCGGTGGTGAACTTGAAGCCGACCGCCGGCAGCTTGGCGACGACGACCGACCACACCATCCAGATCACGAAGGCAAGCAGCAGCGCCGGGATCGAAATCCACAGATTGCGCCGGGCGATGGCGCGCCCCTTCTCGGCCCAGAACTGCGCGTCCTCCGGCTTCCATTCGGCCAGCACGCGCGGCCCCATAGCGCCGACGTGTTTTTCCTCGTGGATCGGCTCCATTTCGGGGAATTCGGGCAACTTATGCAGCCCGGCTGCGAGCGCGCCGCGTTCCATACGCTGGATGGCGAGATGCATCCACACCAGCGAGACGCCGGCGATCAGGAAAAGCAGCATGAAGCAGCTGGTCCAGATGCCGGTGAGGTCGTTGAGCGCGCCGAACGCGATCGGCAGCACGAAGCCGCCAAGCCCGCCGATCATGCCGACCAGGCCGCCGACCGAGCCGACATTCTTTGGGTAATAGACCGGGATGTGCTTGTAGACCGCAGCTTTTCCTAAACTCATGAAGAAGCCGAGCACGAAGATCAGGCAGGTGAAGGTGACGACGCCGGTCGCCATGTGGAAGTGCAGCGGACCATTGATGGACTGCACGACATAGTCGGTGGGCGGATAGGCGAGGATGAAGGTGATCAACGCCGAGACGCTGAACATCCAATACATAATTCGGCGGGCCCCATAGCGGTCCGACAGTACGCCGCCGTAGATGCGAAAAAGGCTCGCCGGGATCGAATAGGCGGCGCCCAACATGCCGGCCGTTTCGATGTCGAGCTTATAAACGCCGATCAGATAGCGCGGCAGCCACAGCGACAGCGCGACGAAGGCGCCGAACGCGAAGAAATAATAGAGAGCGAAACGCCAAACCTGCAGATTCTTGAGCGGCTCGAGCTCGAGCCAAGCGCTCAGCGGCCGCGCACCCTTGGCGCGACGCTCCAACTCCACCGGGTCTTCCTTAGTAAAGAACCAGAACACCACGCCCATGATGGCGATGGCCGCGGCCCACACTTGCGCGGTTGTCTGCCAGCCATAGGCGACCAGCACGAATGGCGCGCAGAACTTGGTCACCGCGGCGCCGACATTGCCGGCGCCGAAAATGCCGAGCGCGGTTCCCTGCTTCTGCGCGGGATACCAACGCGACACGTAGGCGATGCCGACCGCAAAAGAACCTCCGGCAATGCCGACGCCGAGCGCCGCGACGAGAATTTGCGGATAAGTGTGAGCGTAGGTCAGCAGAAACGTCGCCAGGGCAGCCGCCAGCATCACCACCGTGTAGATTCGGCGGCCGCCGTATTGATCGGTCCAGATGCCGAGAAAAATGCGTACCAGCGAGCCAGTAAGGATCGGCGTGCCGACCAGCAGGCCGAACTGCGTCTCGTTGAGACCGAGCTGCTGCTTAATCTGAATGCCGATGATGGCGAAGATCGTCCACACCGCGAAACACACGGTGAACGCCAGGGTGGACATCCAGAGTGCGCGGCCTTGTCCTTCGACGCTGGTGACCGTTTTCGCTTGCATGATGGCACCCCCGCTCCTGTCGATTAGAAACTGTCAGCGGGTCATAAGCAGCGCCGCCAGCGAATGCTTTGACGCCGATCAATAATACCTACGGTTTTCCCGCGACAATTTTGCTTTACTTATGTCTTGTCTTAGTTTGACCTAATAGTGACTTGTGATTGATTGTTATCAAGCCAGCGATGCACCCCGGCTGGCGCAATCGGCCAAACTGAATTCGCTGATGGGATCGGCGTTCTCGGCGGCGGGCAGCTCGCCGTCTTGTTTGTGGTCTGGCTTTCGATCACGGCCAGCGCGGCCAGGCTTTCCCTCAACCCTCGAATTTCGGGAACAGGACGTTGTTCTCGATGTGAATGTGCTCGGTCAGGTCCTCAGCCAATTTGGCAAGACCCGCGTAGAGAGCGCGCCAGTAAATATTCGGAGCGGCGCGGCCGAATGGCCCTTTTCCTGCATTTTTTGTAGCTAGGCGGGCGCGCCAGCACCCAGCATCACGCCGGCCAATATCATATAGGTCTCGGTCCACGCCGCCTTCACCTCCGGGGTGAATTCGGTGCCGAGACTCTGTTCCAGCGTCCATAACAGCGCGGCGCACATCGGTTCATAGTGCCTGGCGATTACGCCGTATGATGCGTGACGTTTGCCAAGTTCTTCGACCGCGGGAATGACCTTGCCAATCTGGTCCAGATTATTCACTGCAGTGGCCAGCATGACCATAAACTTCATCTTCTGCGTGACGAGGTCGTCCGGAAACAGTGAACGCACCTCCGGCGCAATTTCGAACAGGTGATTGTAAAACAAATCGGCTGCGGTGCCGGAGATCGGCATGACTTTCCTGAAACTGTCCTGAACCATCTTGATCTGTTCCGGTGTCATGGCACCTCCTCTTCATTCATCGCCTTGGGCGAGCCGTACCGCGTTTCGATCGCCACCACCATGCGATGATGCTGGAAGCGAAACGTCGATAGCGCAGAAGTTCGATTCGTACCAAGGCCAACGTGAGACGTCTCGGCAAGCCGGATTTAAACCGGCGCCTTTGCATGTGCCGGCGACGTTGCCGGCGTCATGCCCGCCGACGCGGAGAGCCAAAGCGGCGCCCGCAACAGATTCCTAAAAATTGCTCGAAGCCATAAGATTGATATGGCGGTCCCGAGAGGAGTTGAACCTCCGACCTTCGGTTTAGGAAACCGTTTTGGCTATCAATAATTCAATGACTTAGGCCCGAATGTTGCAAATGTGTTGCATCCGTTTCGGCGCGGTAATTCTGATCCCGCGCCTTGCAAGGGCTATGCTAATTCAATCGAATGGCCGAGCCCGATCGGGTTAACTCTCGAACGCTCCGCCAGGATGCGAAGGCGAAGCCGGTCATGGCCCAGGCGGCAAGCGCTACCCACACCATGGCGTGCGATATCGACCTGAGCGGCGGAAAATCTGCCGCGACCGACAATCGCAGGCTCGCCAGCCCATACATCCCAAGCGGGAATACGAGACTCCAAAACATTCGGCGTATTCGCTGCTGTTCGCCAGTCGTATTAGGTTTACGATAGGCACAAGACCACGCAATGCCGATTGGGGTCGCCCGACACGGCCCGATGTCGAGGTCGGTGCCATTGTCCGCTACGTTCTCCAATTTGCCAACCGCCCTTACGCGCCTTTGCTCGATCCGAAATGCGCCGCGATGTAGGCAACCGCCCCCTTAAGCGTAACAAGCTTCGGATAATCGATCTCTGGGATATCGAGCCCGAGCCGATGGTGAATAGCGGTAATGAAGGTCAAGAAATCCATCGAGTCGATATCGATCGCCTCGCGCAAATCCGCGGCCGGATCGACACTCGTCAGATCGGCTTCCGGCGCGATGTTGTTGAGTTCTTCCTGCACCACTTTGCGAATGTCGATGTCAGTCATAGCTTGTCCGGCTCCTGCAACAGCTTGCCGATCTCGGCCAAGAACAGCGCACCGGCGTGTCCATCGCTGACCCGATGATCGCCGGAGAGCGTGATGGTGATCACCGAGCGCGGCCCGATGGCGCCATCGACGACCCACGGCCGCACCACCGCCTTGCCGAAACCGACGATCGCCACCTGCGGCGGATAGATGATTCCGTAAAGCGCTTCGACCCCGCGTTCGCCCAGGCTCGATACGGTGATGGTCGGATCGGACATCTCCGAACCGCGGATGCGGCCGGCGCGCGTGCGTTGCACCAGATCGCGCATGCCGCTCATCAGTTCATCGAGCGACAGCCGATCGGCATCGTGCAGTGCTGGTGCCGCCAGTCCGCCGCCGCGGATGGCAATCGCGACGCCGACATGCACCGCCGGCGCCGGTTCGAATTTATTGTCGCGATAGAACCCATTGAAGGCGGGAAAGCGGCGCGCGGCCAAAGCGACCGCCTTGATGGCGAGCGCACCGAGCAGCAGCCGGTTGTCGGGCGGTAGCGTCGCATTCTTTTGCGGCCAGCCATTGCTCGCAAGCGGTGACGTCGACCTGGTGCTCGAGATAATAGTGCGGGATTTCTCGCTTCGATCGCGCCATGGCGGCGGCGATGGCCGTGCGCATCGCCGCGAGATCAAGCCCCGGCGCGCGCTTCTTTTCCGGCGGCGCGGCGACCTCGCCGAGACGGCGCTCGACGTCGGCAGAGGTGATCGCCCCGCCCGGGCCGCTGCCGGTGACCGTTGAAAGATCGATGCCGCGTTCTTCGGCGAGCTTGTCGCGCCGCCGGCGATACGCGCGCGCCCGCCGCGGCGGCTGGCGCGCGGAGTGGTGGCGCAGGCGTAACGGGCAGTCGCCCGCACCGCCGGAGCTGCAGATGGCGGGGCTGCAGGCGGCGCGGCCGGAGCTGCCGGCGGCGGCGCCGCCGCTAGGGCAGCAGGCTTTTCTTCGCCGTCGGTTCGAATCCGCGCCAGCGGCGTCCCGACCGGCACCTTGCTCTTGAGATCGACCAGGATCTGTTCGATCTGGCCGGCCTGGAAGGTTTCGATCTCGATCGCGCCTTTCTGCGTCTCGACCACCGCGACGACATCGCCGCGCTTGACCCGATCGCCGGGCTTGACCAGCCATTCCACCAGCGTGCCGGCTTCCATGTCGGCGCCAAGCGAGGGCATGCGGAATTCGACCACGGCGCCCTCTTACGTTCGTCCCAACGCGGCCTTCGCGGCCGCGACGATCTTGGGCGCTTGCGGGATCGCCGCGTTTTCGAGATGGCGCGGATAGGGAATCGGCACCTCCTCGCTGCAGACGCGGCCGATCGGCGCGTCGAGCGACCAGAATGCCTGTTCGACGATGCGCATGCCGACTTCCGCCGCCAAGCTGCCGCTGCGCCAGCCTTCATCGACAATGACGGCGCGCCGGGTCTTGGCGACCGATGCCATGATGGTCGCGTCGTCGAGCGGCCGCAGGCTGCGCAGGTCGATCACCTCCGCCTCGATGCCTTCGGCCGCAAGCGCGGTCGCCGCCTCCAGCGTCTTCCAGAGCGAGCCGCCATAGGTGATGAGCGAAATGTCGCGGCCGGGACGGCGAACGGCGGCCTTGTCGATATCGACCGGTCCGGCATCGGCGGCGAGCTTGCCGGTCATGTTGTAGAGCATGACGTTTTCGAAAATCAGCACCGGGTCGGGATCCTGCAAAGCGGTCCACAGCATGCCGCGGGCATCCTCAAGCGTCGCCGGCGCCAACACCTTGATGCCGGGAATATGCGCGTACCAGCCTTCGAGGCTGTGCGAATGCTGGGCGGCAAGCTGGCGGCCGGCGCCGGTCGCCATGCGGATCACCAGCGGCACGCCGAACTGGTTTCCCGACATGTGGCGCACCGTCGCCGCGGTGTTGAGGATCTGGTCGAGCGCCAGCAGACTGAAATTCACCGTCATCAATTCAACGATCGGACGCATGCCGGCCATTGCCGCGCCGATGCCGGCGCCGGTAAATCCGGACTCCGAGAGCGGCGTATCGCGAATCCGCTCCGGACCGAATTCGGCGAGCAGCCCGTGGCTCACGGCATAGCAGCCGCCATAGCGGCCGACGTCCTCGCCCATCAGAAACACGCGTTCGTCGCGCTTGATCGCATCGCGAAGGGCCTCGCGTACCGCCTCGCGGTAGGTCGTCTCAATCGTTTCGGCTCGGATCGGTCTCTTGCTTGCATGGCGTGTCACCGCCAGCGGACGCGGCACTGTCCGCATAAACGAAGCGGGTGAGTTGCTCGACCGGCTCCCAAGTTCCGGCTTCGGCGAAGGCGACCGCCTCGGCGATTTCGGCATCGATCTCGGCTTCGATGCGCGGCACATCGTCCGGATGAATCATGTGATTGGCCTGCAAGCCATCCTTGGAAGCGCACGATCGGCTCGCTCTGGCGCCATGCTTTCGACCTCGGCCTTGTCGCGATAGAGCTGGGGGTCGAACATCGAATGCGCGCGCAGCCGGTAGGTCCGGCATTCCAGAAAATACGGCTTGCGGCTCTCGCGCACGGCGTGGACCGCCCGGCGGGCGGCGGCCTCGACGGCAACCACATCCATGCCGTCGACGGCCTCGGAAGTGATCCGGTAGCAGGCGGCCTTGCGCTGAATATCGGTTTCCGATTCCGAAAGCGCCAATGCGGTTCCCATGGCGTAGAGATTGTTCTCGCACACGAACAGCACCGGCAGTCCCCACAACGCCGCCAAATTCATGCTCTCGTGAAATTCGCCTTCGGCGACGGCGCCTTCCCCGAAAAAGCAGGCGGTGACGAGGTCATTGCCCTGCATATGGTCGGCAAGCGCCAAGACCGACCGCCAGCGGCAAACCGCCGCCGACGATGGCGTTGCCGCCATGGAAATTGGTGGCCGCGTCGAACAAGTGCATGGAGCCGCCGCGTCCGCGGCTGCAGCCTTCCTGCTTGCCGTACATCTCGGCCATGACCGTTGTCATCGGCACGCCGCGCACCAGCGCATGGCCGTGCTCGCGATAGGTCGCGACAATCCGGTCGCGCTTCTCCAGCACCGGAATGACGCCGACCGCGACCGCCTCCTCGCCATCGTAAAGATGCATGAAGCCGCGGATCTTCTCCTGCGTATAGAGCTCGGCGCATTTGTCCTCGAAGCGGCGGATGCGGATCATCTGCTTCAACAGATCCAGCATGTGCTCGCGCGACAAATGCGGCTTGTCGGCTGCTACGGTCATCGCTCCTCGCTTTCGAGCGTCGAGATGTCGCCCTCGGGCAGGCCGAGCTCGCGGGCCTTGAGCAGCGGCGCATGATCTTGCCGCTGCGCGTCTTCGGCAAGTTCTGCCGGAACGCGATATCTTTCGGCGCCACCGCCGGCCCGAGACGCTGCCGCGCATGACCGAGCAATTCCTTGCGCAGCGCCTCGCTCGGCTCGAAACCGCTCCTTGAGCGCGACGTAGGCCTTGACCACCTCGCCGGCGGTCGGCTCCGGAATGCCGATCACGCCGGCCTCGGCAACGGCCTTGTGCTCCATCAGCGCGCTTTCCACCTCGAACGGACCGATGAGATGGCCAGAGCTCTTGATCACGTCATCGGCGCGGCCGACAAACCAATAGTAGCCCTCGCTGTCGCGCATCGCGAGATCGCCGGTGAGATACCAGCCGCCCACGAAGCACTTCTTGTAACGCGCCTCTTCGTTGAGATAGGCGCGCATCATCGACGGCCAGCCCGGCCGCAATGCCAGCTCGCCCATGGCCATCGGCTTGGTGATTTCGCGCACTCCGCCGCCTTCGAGATGCTCGACGATGCCGGCCTCGATGCCCGGCAACGGCCGGCCCATCGAGCCCGGCTTCACGTCCATCGACAGAAAATTCGTGATCATGATGCCGCCGGTCTCGGTCTGCCACCAATTGTCGTGGAACGGCTTGCCGAACGCTTCGACCCCCCACACCACGGCTTCCGGATTGAGCGGCTCGCCGACGCTCGCCATCAGACGCAATTTCGACAGGTCGAACCGCTTGGCAAAGTCGGCGCCCGCCTTCATCAGCATGCGGATGGCCGTCGGCGCCGTGTACCAGACCGTGACTTTCTGATCCTGCAGAATGCGATACCATCGTTCGGCGTCGAACTCAGCCTGGTCGACGATCATCGTCACGCCGTTCGTCAGCGGCGAAATGATTCCGTACGAGGTCCCGGTTATCCATCCGGGATCGGCGGTGCACCAGAAGATATCGTCGGGATGCAAGTCGAGCGCGAGCTTGCCGGTGATGTTGTGAGCGACGACGGCTTCGTGCACATGCACGGCGCCCTTCGGCTTTCCGGTGGTGCCGCTGGTGAAGTGCAGCAGTGCCATGTCTTCTGGCATTGTCCGCACGGTATTGAATGAATCGGACGCATCTGCGCCAGCGCGGCGGCGAGGTCGATCGTGTCCGGCGGAGGATTGGCCGAGCATTCGGTCAGGAAGACGTGTTTCAAGCTCGCGAGTTCTTTGCGCCAAGGCTCGACCTTGCGCCGGTAGAATGCTTCGGTGGTGATCAGCGCACTGGAATTGCCGATCGTCATGCGGGCTTTGATCGGCTCCGGGCCGAAAGCCGAGAACATCGGCGAGAAAACGCTGCCGTTTTTCAGCGTGCCGAGCGCGCAGATGTAGAGTTCCGGGACGCGGCCAAGCAGCGAAGAAACCCGGTCGCCTTTCGTAATCCCGCGCTGCGCCAGCACATTGGCAAAGCGATTGATCGACGCGCCGAGCGCGGCATAGCTGAAATCGCGGATGCTGTCGTCACGGCCGATCCAGCGCAGGGCAAGCTTGTCGCCGCGCCCGGCTTTGACATGGCGGTCGACCGCCTCGTAGGCGATATTGAGGCCGCCATCGGGAAGCCCATCAAGGAGATCGCGCGCCTGCGTCCAGGAGAACGTCCGGGCGTACTCTTCATAATTGACGAGATTGGCTCCGGAACAGTCTTCGGGACGTTTTCGGATTCGTTCCGAACCGCGCACGTTCACCGCTGCGTCCGCAATGCTCATATTCGCGCTCCGACTTGCTGCGGCTGAGCCGTCGCAGCGGCCGCGACGGACTTGGCACCGTCGGCCGCATAGATCGCGTCGCACAGACGCTGCAGCATCGGCACGCCGCGAACCTCGGTCTCGAACAGCGGCACGATGGCGCGGACGCTATCGTCGAACTCCCGCCAGATCGTCTTCATGTGCTCCTGCTGCATGGCCACGCGGTTCTTGACGAACTCGGCGGAGTCCGGACCGACCGACTTAGGGTCGATGACCATGTTGACGAGGACGCCGCCCACCGGGATTCCGAAGTCCTTGAACCACTGGATGAAGCGCGTGACCACCGCGATGGGCAGCGCCTCCGGCAGCGTCACGAAGAAGAACGTCGTGAGCGCGGGGTCTGTGAGGAGCACGCGCGCGTGCTCCATCCGGTCGCGGAAGGAGACGAGGTAGTCCATCAGCGGGTCCGCCTCCTTCTTCTTCGTGAAGGAGAGCAGTTCCCGGAGGGTCCGCGCCTCCTCGCGGCTCTTGAGCATCTTGTTGACCCACAGCGCGTAGACCTTCGACATGCCGAGCAGGCGCCGCGCGTTGGCGGTGGGCGCGGTGTCGAAGACGTAGACGTCGTACTCGTTCTTGAACATGAGGTCGATCATGTTCTCGAACATCGCCGACTCTTCGAACGCGGGGTTCATCGTCGCCGACTCGACGAAGTCGTCGGCCTTGGTGGTGATGTCGGCGAACTTGAGGAACCACCGGATCTTCTCCCGGATCTCCACCTTGCTGCGCTCGATGCTCTGCCGGGTGTCGATCTCGTAGGCCCAGAGGTTGGGCACGCCCTCGACGGCGACATGCTTGCCGAGCATGTCCTGGCCGAACAGGCTCGTCAGGCTGTGCACGGGATTGGTGGACACGAGCAGCGTCCGGCGTCCCTGCCGGGCGAGCCCGATGGCGGCGGCGGCGGCGAAGACGGTCTTGCCCACGCCGCCCTTGCCGCCGAAGAAGAAGTACTTCAGCGTGGGGTGCTCGCGGAGGTAGCGGCCCATCGGCATTGTGATCTCTGTCATGGCGAGCCTCCGCTAGGCGAACATGATGGCGGCCAGCTTCTCGATCATCGGCAGCCCCGTGACGTCGCGCTCCATCTCCGGCACCAGCGCCAACACCTGGTCGCCGAAGGCCGTCCGCAAGTCGCCCATGTGCTGATCCTGCATGGCGATGCGGCGGCGCAGGTACTCCGGGATATTCTGGTCCAGCAACTCGTGCGGGATGACCCGGTTCACCACGTAGCCGGCGATCGGCACGTCGAACTGCGCGAACAACCGGGCCGCCTTCTGCGTGTCGTTGATGACCCCGGCCTCCGGGATCACCACAAAGAAGAAGGCCGTCTTCGTCTTGTCCGTGAGGATCCCGGCCGACGTGTTGATGCGGTTCTTGATGTAGAGCAGCTCCTGGAGGATCTGGTCCTGCTCGGTCTCCTTCTCGCGCCGGAGCCGGCTCACCATCTCCTCGTATTCGCGCATTTCCTCGCGCAGCTTGGTGATCTTGTTGATCCACTCGTCGTAGACCTTGGCCATCGACAGGTAGTAGAGCGCGTGACCGAGCGGGACGAGATCGTAGATGTAGTAGTCGTAGTCGCCCTTCATGACCACGTCCACCACGGCGTCGAAAATTGCGCTCTCCTCCATCGCCGGCTCGGAGCTCGCCGCCTGGATGTAGTTCTCGATCTCCTCGGGCACCGCGGGCAGCCCGTACATGTCCAGGATCTTCTGGCGGATCTCCTGCTGGTATGCCCGGATGTGGCTGTCCGCGTCGATCTCCTGGGCCCAGAGGTTGTCCATGATTTGCACGGGCCCCTTGCCGAAGATGTCGCGCTTGAAGATGTCGGTGAGCGACGCCTGCGGGTCGACCGAGAACACCAGCACCTTCTTGCCGTGGCTCGCGAGCCAGTACGCCGCCGCTGCCGAGAAGGTGGTCTTGCCGACCCCGCCCCCGCCGCCGAACATGATGTACCGGCGCTCGGGGTGCTGCAGGAATACGTCCTTGAGTGCCATTGCCGCCTCCTAGAACATCGCGTCCGCGACGTCCTTCTCGCGCAACATGCGCCGCTTCCACGTGGCGATCTGCGGCACGACGTAGGGCAGCAGCCGCAGGCTGTAATACGGCGGCAGGATCGGGACGCCCAGCAGGTCGCCCATCGTGATGAGGATGAAGAGGTGCTCCATCGACGAGCGCGTGCGCAGGGCCGCGCGGCTCATGTCGTGGGCAGCCATGCCGTAGATAGTTTCTCTGATGGCCTGCAACCAGCTTTTCTCCGCCTCTGGCTTTTTTTGCTCGGTCATCTGTCTTCCTTTCACAGTCCGTGCAGGTGATGCTCGTGGTTGCTGCCCAGCTCGCGCTCGCGGAGAACTTCGCGCTTCCACGCCTCGATCTCCGGCACCACCCAGGGCAGCAGGCGCAACCCATAGTACGGCGGCAGGATCGGCACGCCGAGCATGTCGCCGAACACGCCGACCATGAACAGCTTCTCCATTGAGGCGCGCATTTCCAGCGCCTGCTGCACGAACTCGTAGCTGGTCATGCCGTAAATGAACTCGCGCAGCACCCGCCTCCACCGACGGGGGCCGGGCGTGCTATCGTCCGGTCCACCATGACGGAACTCATCGCTATTGCCGCGGTCGCGCTCGTTGCCTGGTTTGCCGCCGGCACGATCTGGAATGTCCGTCGGGGCCGCATGCTTATGCACTGGATGCAGAGCGGCCTGCCGGTGCTCGGCGAGCGCACCACCGTGCGCTGGCTGGGCTCGACCGCGGTCGAGATGGTGATCCGCGACGGCAAGGCCCCGTTCGCCAGCGTGACCCTGGTCATCTTCCTTGAGCCGCGCGATGTGCCCTGGATGTGGGCGCTCGGCCGCGGCCGCGGCCGCCGCGACACGCTCATCATCCGCGGCGTGCTGCGCCGGCGCCCCAGATTCGAGCTCGAAGCGCTCGACGCCGCGAGCTGGTCCGGCCGCGACGCGCTCCGCGCGCGTGCCGGCGGAATGGCTGGTGCGCCAAGCTGCGGCCGCCGGTGACGTCGTCGTGCATTATGAGAGCGCTGCGGCACTCGCGCGCGCCGATGCGCTGCTGACGCAGGCCCGGCGCGCCGGACTGGTCGTCAAGCGTCTGTCCGTGCGCCGCACCGAGCCGCATTTCCAGATTCACGTTCCTCTCCCCGATCAGCGGCAGCCAGCGCGCGACTTCTTCGAAGCCGTGCATGCGATCGCCGAGCGCGCGCTGGACTGACACGATCCGTGCTCCGCTTATTCCGCGGGCGCCGTACGCGGGACCTGCGGCCCGGGCATCGCGTGGTAACGACGGTAGGCCTTGTACCCGTCCCACCCGATGAGGATGGCCGCCACGAACAAGAGCACGGAGACCGCGATCATGGCCCACGCGCCGTAGACCGGCAGCCCCGTCATCTTCGGGTTCGCCGCGATCGTCACGTAGAGGTTCCGCGCCGTGACGGCGGTGGCCGCCAGCGTGGTCACGTACATGAAGATCATCGGCATCAGAGCGTAGCTCGGGTTGCGCTTCTCCGACTTGAGCCACACCGACACCACGAGCAGGCTCAGGGCCGCCATCAGCTGGTTGGACGCGCCGAACATCTGCCAGAGGTAGACCCAGGTGCCGGTGAGCACGAGCGCGAGCCGTGAGGACCATCGAGATCAAGCTCGACACGTGCATGTTCCGCACGACCGGGATGGCATCGCCGACCCACTCGGTGAGCGTCACGCGCATCACACGGAAGACCAGCACGGTGACCGTGAGCACGATGATCACGAACGTGCCGAACCCGAGCGCGGTGCCGAAGATCTCCGGGATGAGCCCGAAGGTTCCGGCGTAAATGAGCTTGCCGACGCCCAACGCGAACCGGCCGCCGCCGCCGCCGGCACCGGCGATGGAGACGGCGGTGAGCGACAGCAGCGCCAGCGTGATTCTCTCCGAACATCGCGCCGGCGCCGACCGGCAGGCAGTCGGTCTCGTATTCGAGCTGCCGCGCGGTCCCTATCGAGCCGACAAGCGAATGCCAGCCTGAGATCGCACCGCAGGCGATGGTCACGAACAGCATCGGCCACAGCGGCTGCCACGCCTTGCCCGCCTCGATCGCGAAGCCGAGGTCCTTGACGGCGGGCAGCGCGAACGCGCCGATGAGGTTGCCCGCCGCGTCCTTCGTTCCGAGCAGCGGCGCGACGACCATTCCCACCGCGCTCAGCAGGATGGTTATCAGCGTGATCCAGAAGCCGATGTAGGCCACCGGCTGCGCGTAGCGCCAGATCGGCAGATTCGCCCCGAGGTAGCTGAAGGCGAACAGGAACACCATCCAGAACAGGTAATTCGGCAGCGTCTTGAGCAGGCCGGTGGCCGCGTCATAGGCGGGCGTGGTCGGGCGCTGTGCCGTCCGCGCGCGGCGCCGGAATCCTCGGATCCGCCATCGTCGGGTCCTGGACCGCGATGAGCGCTTGGTTGCCAGTAATGCTGTCGACCTGGTCGTTCACCCAGGTCACGGCGGCAGCCACCGGGCCTTGCACCAGCGCGCCACCCGCGCCCGGGTGCTGCCCCCACGGTCCGAGCGCCATGGCGCCAATCGTGATGGCGACGACGAGGACCGTGACGCCGGTGATCCCCATCTTCCAGCGGTACATCATCTGGCCGGCGAGCAGCCCCATCAGACCGAGCATCACGATGCCGAACGGCACGTCCGGACGCGCGGACAGGGTGGCCGCCAGAATCCCGATGAACGCGCCGGCCAGCAGCATCAGGTAGAAGAAGATGAAAACGAACAGGATCGTGCGCGTGCGCGGAGCGATGAGCCGGTATGCGATCGCCGACAGGCTGTTCCCGTCGTTGCGCACCGCGACCATGATGGCGGAGTAGTCGCTCGCCCAGCCGATGAAGCTGACGCCCAAGATCAGCCAGGCCAGCGAGGGCGCCCATCCCCAGAGATTTGCGGCGGTGATTGGCCCGACGATCGGCCCGGCGGCCGCGATCGCCTTGAAGTGATAGCCGAACAGCACGTTCCGGCTGGTCGGCATGAAGTCGACGCCGTCCATGTACATCCGGGCCGGCGTCGCCCGCTTGGCGTCAGGCTGGATGACGTTCCGGTCGATGCGTTTGGCGTAGAAGTTGTAGGCCAAATAAATGGTCAGCACGCTGAGGATGACGATCCAGAGGGTATTCATGATCTGCCCCTTCCTCGATCAAATGGCCGTGCCCAGTGGCCAATACAGGCGTAGGGGATGCACCAAGCAAGCATCTGTTAAAAACACGCACAAATTGCGATGTCGCGCATTGATGAGGATCAAAACGTGTCACATGACACCGCGCGTGAACATCGCGCGAGCGACCACTCAACGGCAGTGAAAAGGGGCAATAGTGTTTACTGATTTAGGTCAATGACTTTTCTCGCGACTTCGGGTTCTGTTTTGATTGCGCATTAGGGAGGCTTATTGGCTGAGGAGCTTCGGCTTCTCTGGTGCGTAATTTGCAGGCGCTCTCGGTGTTGCCCCCTCTCTCCCCGCACATTACCCGAGGGCGTCCTGCAATTTCTTATTTCGACGAACTCACTGAGAAGCGATTACCCATGCCACTCTTTGCCATTATGTTGGAAATTACATTTAGAGATTGCGGACATCGTGTTTTAGGGCCGGTCGAAATTCTCAAAGCCGCAACCTTTCTCGCAGCTACAAAGCGCATCGACATCAACGGCGAATATCCGCAAAGGTAGCTTGAATGGCACACAAGCAGATTTTGTTCCGCTCCGCTGCCCGCGAAAAGGTCCTGCGCGGCGCCACCCAGCTCGCCGATGCGGTGCGCGTGACACTAGGCCCACGCTCCAAGTCGGTGCTGATCGAGAAGAAGTGGGGTGCGCCGATCGTGTGCAACGATGGCGTCACCATCGCCAAGGAATTCGACCTCAAGGACCCTGAAGAGAACCTTGGCGCCCGCATGCTCCGACAGGCTGCGGAGAAGACCGGCGACATGGTCGGCGATGGAACCAGCACAGCAACGATTCTGGCACATGCTATATTTGCCGACGGTGTGCGTAACGTCGTGGCCGGAGCGAGTGCAATCGACATCAAGCGTGGCCTCGATCGTGCCGCGAAGCGCGTAATCGAGGCTCTGCGCGCCATGTCGCGCCCTGTCAAGACGCACAAGGAAAAGGCCCAGGTCGGCGCCCTTTCCGCGCACAACGATCCCGTCATTGGCGAACTCGTGGCCGATGCCATGGACAAAGTTGGCGGCGAAGGCGTGATCACGGTCGAGGAAGCCAAGACAACCGAAACCGCACTCGACGTCGTAGAGGGCATGCAGTTCGATCGCGGCTTCCTCTCACCTTACTTCATCACGAACCCTGAAAAGATGGAGGCAGTCTTGGAGGATGTGCTGATCCTCATTTCGGACCGCAAGATCAGCGCCCTCAAGGATTTGATTCCGTTGCTGGAACAGGTCGCGAAATCGGCGTCTCCTTTGCTGGTGGTGGCTGAAGACGTCGAGGGCGAAGCCCTCGCCACGCTGATCGTCAACCAGATTCGCGGCGCGCTCAAAAGCTGCGCCGTCAAAGCTCCAGGGTTCGGCGATCGCCGCAAAGCGATGCTCGAGGACCTTGCAGTGCTGACGGGCGGGCAGGTCATATCCGAGGATCTCGGCATTAAGCTTGAGCACGTGGCCACCGAGCAACTCGGCCGCGCCAAACGCGTCGTTGTCGACAAGGACAACACCACGATCATCGGCGGCGCCGGCAATCGCAAACAGATCGATGGGCGCATCGAGCAGATTCGCCGACAGATCGACAAAACCACCAGCGATTACGATCGCGAAAAACTGCAGGAACGGCTGGCGAAACTCGCCGGCGGCGTCGCCGTGATTCGGGTTGGCGCCCCCGCCGAATCCGAGATGAAGGCGAAGAAGGAGGCGCTCGACGACGCCATCAGCGCCACCAAGGCGGCCGTCGCCGAGGGGATTGTGCCCGGCGGCGGGCTGGCCTTGCTGCGTTGTGTCAAAGCGGTGGCCGAAGAAGAAGCCAAATGCGAAGGCGACGAAAGGACTGGCGTGCAGATCCTCAAACGCGCGCTGGAAGCGCCGACCCGCCAGATCGCTGAGAATTCCGCTGTCGATGGCGGCGTCGTTGTCGCTCGCATGTTGGCGGGCAACGGCAACGAGGGCTTCGACGCCGGTCGCAAGGAATACGTCGATCTGATCGAAGCCGGGATCATCGACCCGACCAAGGTCGTTCGCATCGCGCTTGAAAATGCCGTGTCAGTCGCCAGCATCTTGTTGCTGACGGAGGCCACGATGACGGAAATCCCTGAGGTCAACAAGGAACGTAGCCCAGAACCGGAAATGGCGATGTGACGCACCGGGCGCATTTTCGGTGAACCTATCGGAGTGAGACCATGCAGACGCCAGTCGAAATCGAATATCAAGGCATGGAGGCAAGGCCGCAAACTCAGGCCGTCCTCGCCAAGCACGTCGCAGATCTTGAGCAGCGCTTCGGTCGCGTAACCGCATGCCGGGTGGTGTTGAAGGCACCCGGCGGTCATCACCGGACAGGCGGCCTTTATGAGGTTAACATCCGTCTCGCGCTTCCGGACGGTAGGGAAGTCAATGTCGATCGCACGGCGCAGGCCGATGAGCGCCATTCCGATCTGGACTTCGCCATCAACGACGCGTTCAAACGGGCGCGCCGGCAACTGCAGGACCAGGTTCGCGAGCTGCAGGGACAGGTGAAGCACCATGAGAGTCCGCCGATTGGAACGGTGGTTCAGCTCGATCCGTTGGGCGAATTTGGCTTGCTCGAATCCAGCGACGGCCAGGAAATTTACTTCCACCGCAACAGCGTGCTCGACAGCGACTATTCGCGGTTGGCCGTGGGATCGCGCGTATCCTATGCCGAGGAAATGGGCGAGAAGGGCCCGCAGGCCAGCACCGTCAAACTCATTGGAAAACACAGTTTGCGCGTATGACCCAATCCGCCGCGTCGGACGCGGGCAAGGGAAAGTGGGAGCATTTCCCGCATGACGCCGACGTCGGAGTGCGCGGGTTCGGGGCAACGCCTGCGGAGGCGTTTGAACAAGCGGCGCTAGCGCTGACTGCGGTTGTCACGCAAGCGCAGGTGGAGCCAAGAGTTCGGGTCGATGTGGCCTGCGAAGCGCCGGACATCGAACTTCTGTTCGTCGAATGGCTCAATGGCATCATTTACGAGATGGCGGTGCGTGGCATGCTGTTCGGGCGCTTTGCAGTTCGCATCGAAGGTACGCGGCTCGCAGGCACGCTGTGGGGTGAGCCGGTCGATGTCGCGCGGCATGCCCCTGCTTGCGAACCCAAAGGTGCGACGTACACGGCGCTCAAGGTCGCGGCGGACGATAAGGGGCTCTGGTCGGCGGCCTGCATCGTGGACGTGTGAGGGATATCGGCCATGGACCCTGCCCGCTTCACCCGTGTCGACGAGACGACATGGCGCGTCGAGTCGCAGGGAGCCATGCGCGTGCCGGTGATCATCTACGCCGATGAAGACCTCATTCGAAGCATGGACGACAAAGTCTACGACCAGGCGGTCAATGTCGCGAAGCTCCCGGGCATTGTGCAGGCATCCTATGCAATGCCGGATGCGCACTGGGGCTACGGTTTCCCGATCGGCGGCGTGGCGGCCTTTGATTCGGACCAGGGCGGCGTGGTGTCGGCAGGCGGAGTCGGCTTCGACATCTCCTGCGGCGTGCGCACGATGCTGACGGGGCTCAATGTAGCTGACATTCTGCCCGTGCAAAAGGCGCTTGCCGATTCTCTGTCCCGCCAAATCCCCGCCGGCGTCGGCAGCGAAGGCGCCATCGCGCTCGACGCCATCGAGATGGATGCCATGCTCACCGGTGGCGCCCAATGGGCGGTCGAACTCGGCTGGGGTGACGCACGCGACCTCGCACGCATTGAAGAAAATGGGCAGATGGCGGATGCCAGGCCCGAATGCGTCTCCGAGCGCGCCAAGGAACGCCAGTGCCGCGAGATGGGCACGCTCGGCTCGGGCAATCATTATCTCGAAGTACAGGCGGTCGCGGAACTCTTCGATACGAAAGTTGCCGAGGTCTTCGGCCTGGCGCTGGACGACGTCGTGGTCACCATCCACTGCGGCTCGCGCGGACTGGGCCATCAGATCGGAACCGAGTTTCTGAAGGAAATGGTGGTCACGGCGGAAGCGTCGGGCATCGCCCTACCCGACCGCGAACTCGCTTGTGCGCCGATCAATTCCGAGGTGGGCCAGCGCTATCTCGGCGCCATGCGAGCGGCGATCAATTGTGCACTCGCCAACCGGGAAATCCTTGGCCACTATACGCGGCGGATTTTCGGGCATTTCTTTCCCCACCATGACCTGCGCCTGTTGTTCGACGTCTCACACAACACCTGCAAGGTTGAGCCGCACGTCGTAGCCGGAAAGCGCCGTGAGTTGTTCGTCCATCGCAAAGGCGCGACCCGCGCCTTCGGCCCCGGTCACCCCAGCCTGCCTGAGGCATTACGTTCCGTCGGGCAGCCGGTGCTGATCGGCGGCAGCATGGGAACCGGCTCGTATATTCTGGTCGGCGAAGCGAGCGGCGAGCACAAGGCCTTTTCATCGGCCTGCCATGGTGCCGGCCGCGCGATGTCGCGCCACGCCGCCCTCAAGCAATGGAGCGGGCGCAAGATCGTCGATGACCTTGCGGCGCGAGGCATTCTGATCAGAAGTCCATCGACCAGAGGTGTGGCCGAAGAGGCGCCCGGCGCCTACAAGGACGTGGGTGCGGTCGTGGCCGCGGCCGAACATGCCGGCCTTTCCCGACGGGTGGCAA
>CAVYWI010000028.1:0-116233 GCA_963772235.1 uncultured Alphaproteobacteria bacterium | reverse complement strand
TGCCGTCAATCCGCCGTCGATCGGCAGATCGGCGCCGGTAATGAAGGCGGCCGCGTCCGACAACAGGTAGACGCAAAGATCGGCGATCTCGGCCGGCTTGGCCAGGCGGCCGAGCGGAATGTCGTGGCTCATCTTTTCTTTGGCGGTTTGCGGATCGCGCGCGTTTTGCACCATAAAGTCCACCATTGGTCCCTCGACGAAGGCCGGACAAATGGCGTTGCAGCGCACCGGCGGTTTGCAGCGCGCACCATGGAGCGCGACCGATTTGGTGAGCAGCGACAGCCCGCCCTTGGATGCATTGTAGGCGGCGAGATTGTGCCCGCCGATCAGGCCCGACACCGACGACAGGTTGACGATCGAGCCGCCGTTCTTGCGCAACAGCGGGAACGAATATTTGCAGCCGAGAAAAGCGCCGTCGAGATTGACGCCGAGCACGCGGCGCCAGGTGGCGAAGTCGAGCTGCTCGACATTGCCGAGCGCGACGATGCCGGCGGCATTCACCAGGCCGTCCAGCCGGCCGTGCGTTTCCTCGATCTCGTCGGCGACCCGTTGCCAATCGGATTCGGACGTGACATCGAGCGTTACGTCGCCGGCGAGATCGGAGGCGATTGCCGTGCCGCCGGCGCGCGAAAGCGCGGTCGTCACAGCTGCGCCGATGGCGCCCGCTGCGCCGGTCACCAAAATAATCTTGCCCGTAAGATCGGCCATCGTGCTAGGCGCTCCCGGTGAACTGCGCTATCGTTATTGTCGAGTATTCCAAACAAGATGTCATCAATGGCCGAGACCACCAATCCCGACGTGAAGAAGATGCCCTTCGAGCGGGCGATCGAGGAACTGGAATCGATCGTCAAGCGGCTCGAGGAAGGCAAGGTGCCGCTCGAGGAATCGGTGGCGATCTACGAGCGCGGCGAAGCGCTCAAGAAACGATGCGAGGAACTGCTGCGCCAGGCGGAAGCGCGGGTGGATAAGATCACGCTCGATTCATCCGGCAAGCCGGCCGGCAGCGAACCTCTCGACGTGGATTGACCGCGCGCGATCCGGCGGCGGTGTCACCACGCCGCAACCTGTAGAGGCCGTCTTGGCGGGTCAATTTGAACAGGATTCTGCGTCCGGGCGTTGAATTGCCCGGAACCGTATATCTGGTGTAAGCCTAGCCAAAGTTCCCAACTGGCCGGTCCTGCCACGTTTACCGGCATATTCATTGCGGAGTTACGTTTGTCCGAAACGTCCAAAACCCCTTTGCTCGACCGCATCCAGCTACCGCACGACCTGAAGAATTTGTCGGCGGAGCAGCTACGGCAGCTGGCGGACGAGTTGCGGCAGGAGACGATCGACGCGGTGGCCTCACCGGCGGTCACCTCGGCGCCGGGCTCGGCGTGGTCGAGCTGACGGTGGCGCTGCACTACGTGTTCGACACGCCGCGCGACCGGCTGATCTGGGACGTCGGCCATCAGGCCTATCCGCACAAGATTCTCACCGGCCGGCGCGACCGCATCCGCACGCTGCGCCAGGGCGGCGGCCTGTCCGGCTTCACCAAGCGCGCCGAGAGCGAATACGACCCGTTCGGCGCCGCGCATTCCTCGACCTCGATCTCGGCCGGGCTCGGCATGGCGGTGGCGCGCGATCTCGACGGCAAGAAGAACAACGTCATCGCCGTCATCGGCGACGGCGCCATGTCGGCGGGCATGGCCTATGAGGCGATGAACAATGCCGGCGCGCGCAACGAGCGGCTGATCGTCGATCCTCAACGACAACGACATGTCGATCGCGCCGCCGGTCGGCGCGCTGTCGGCCTATCTCGCGCGGCTCGTCTCCGGGCGCACCTATCGAAGCTGCGCGACATCGGCAAGCAGCTGCGCAGCACCTGCCCAAGGCGCTCGAGCGCGCCATCCGCGGGCCATCGAGGATGCGCGCGGCCTCTGTGACCGGCGGCACGCTGTTCGAGGAGCTCGGCTTCTACTATGTCGGCCCGATCGACGGCCACAATCTCGATCATCTGCTGCCGGTGCTGCGCAACGTGCGCGACGCCGAGAACGGGCCGATCCTGGTTCATGTCGTGACGCAAAAGGGCAAAGGCTACGCGCCGGCGGAAACCAATCCGCCGACAAGTATCACGGCGTGGTCAAGTTCGACGTCGCCACCGGCGCGCAGGTCAAGTCGAAGGGCGGCGCGCCGCATATACCAAGGTGTTCGGCGAGAGCCTGATCAAGGAGGCGCGCAAGGACGATCAAGATCGTCGCCATCACCGCGGCGATGCCGTCGGGCACCGGCCTCGACCTGTTCGAGAAGGAGTTTCCCAAGCGCACCTTCGACGTCGGCATCGCCGAGCAGCACGCCGTGACCTTTGCCGCCGGGCTGGCGACCGAAGGCTTCAAGCCGTTCGCGACGATCTATTCGACCTTCCTGCAGCGCGCCTACGACCAGGTCGTGCACGACGTCGCCATCCAGCGGCTGCCGGTGCGCTTCGCCATCGACCGCGCCGGCCTCGTCGGCGCCGACGGGCCGACGCATGCCGGCGCCTTCGACGTCGCCTATCTCGGCTGCCTGCCCGGCTTCGTGCTGATGGCGGCGGCCGACGAAGCCGAGCTGGTGCACATGGTGGCGACGCAGGTGGCGATCGACGACCGGCCCTCGGCGCTGCGCTATCCGCGCGGCGAAGGCCGCGGCGTGCCGATGCCGGAGGAAGGCAAGCCGCTCGAGATCGGCAAGGGCCGCATCCTGCGCGAAGGCCACAAGGTGGCGCTGTTCTCCTACGGCGCGCGGCTCGGCGAATGCCTCAAGGCCGCCGACGAACTGGCCGCGCTACGGCCTGTCGACCACGGTCGCCGACGCGCGCTTCGCCAAGCCGCTCGACGTCGATCTGCTGCTGCGGCTCGCGCGCGAGCACGAGGTGCTGGTCACCATCGAGGAAGGCTCGATCGGCGGCTTCGGCTCGCTATGTGCTGCAGGCGCTGGCCGAGCACGGCGTGCTCGACCGCGGCCTCAAGGTCCGCGCCATGGTGCTGCCCGACATCTTCATCGACCAGGACACGCCGGCGGCGATGTATGCCAAGGCCGGCCTCGACGCCCGCGGCATCGTCGCCAAGGTGTTCGAGGCGCTCGGCAGAGACGCCGCCGCCGAGACGGTGAAGCTCGCGTAGGCCGGCGAGGTGTCGGCGAAAAAAGACCGCATCGATCGCCTGCTGGTCGAGCGCGGCCTGTTCGAAAGCCGCGCCAAGGCGCAGGCCGCGATCGCGGCCGGCCTGGTCACCGCCGACGGGGCGCCGGTACGCAAGGCGTCGGAGAAATCCCGGTCGACGCCGCGTTGAGCGCGACGCCGGCGCATCCTTACGTGTCGCGCGGCGGCGTGAAGCTCGCGGCGGCGCTCGATCATTTCGGCTTCGATCCGAACGGCCGCGTCTGCCTCGATGTCGGCGCCTCGACCGGCGGCTTCACGCAAGTGCTGCTCGAACGCGGCGCCAAGCGCGTTTACGCGGTCGATGTCGGGCGCGGGCAATTGCATGACAGCCTGCGCGGGCGGCCCGAGATCGTATCGCATGAAGAAACCGACATCCGCACGCTGCTCCCCTGCCCGCTTCGCGCGAACCGCCGGATTTGGTCACCGTCGATGTCAGCTTCATTTCGCTGAAACTGGTGCTGCCGGCGGCGCTCAAGCTGGTCGCGCACGCACGCCAGCTTGTCGCGCTGATCAAGCCGCAATTCGAGGTCGGACGCCGCGCATCAAGAAAGGCATCGTGCGCGATGCCGGCCGTGCACGCCGCGGTCTGCGACGACATCGCGGCCTTCGTCGCCTCGCTCGGCTGGCGCGTGCTCGGCGTCATCCCCTCGCCGATCCCCGGCGGCGACGGCAATGCCGAATTCCTGGTCGGGGCCGAGCGTGATTGAGCGGCTCACCATCGCCCGGCTCGGCCATCGCGGCGACGGCGTCGCCGACACGCCGGCCGGGCCGGTCTATGTGCCCGATGCGCTGCCGGGCGAGACGGTCGACGGTCGAGCCGGTCGCCGGCCATCCCGACCGCCGGCATCTCGATCATGTCGACAGACCGAGCCACGAGCGCATCGCGCCGATCTGCAAGCATTTCGGCCACTGCGGCGGCTGCGCCATGCAGCACTGGTCGCTCGCCGAATATCACCTGTGGAAGCGCGAGCTGGTGGTCGAGGCGCTGCGCGCAGGCCGGGATTGTCGCGCCGGTCGCCGACTCATCGACGCGCACGGCGCAAGGCCGCCGCCGCGCCGTGCTGCATGCGCGGCGCGGCACGCACGACGTGCTGGAGGTCGGCTTCACCGCGCCGCGCGCGCATCACATCGTCGCCATCGACCGCTGCCCGATCCTGGCGCCCGGCCTCGACGGCGCGATTGCCGCGGCCTGGGCGATCGCCGAAATGCTCAAACCCGCGGACAAGCCGCTCGACATCCAGGTGACCGCGACCGATTCCGGCCTCGACGTCGACGTGCGCGGCTCCGGCCCGCTCAACGCGCCGCGCACGACGGCGCTCGCCGGCGTCGCCGAGAAGCACAAGCTCGCGCGCCTCACCCGCCACGGCGAACTGGTGGCGCAAGCCGCGCAGCCGCTCCTGAAAATCGGGCGCGCGCAGGTGCCGCTGCCGCCGGGCGCGTTCCTGCAGGCGACGGCCGAAGGCGAAGCGGCGCTGGCGCGGCTGGTCGCCGAGCATGTCGGCGCGGCCAAGCGCGTCGCCGACCTGTTCTGCGGCATCGGCCCGTTCGCGCTTGCGGCTCGCCGAGCGGCGCGCGTGACCGCCGCCGACAGCGAGGCGAGCGCGGTCGAGGCGCTCGAGCGCGCGGCGGCCAAGACCAGCGGCCTCAAGCCGGTCGAGGCGCAGACGCGCGACCTGTTCCGCCGCCCTTTCATGGCCGCCGAACTCAAAGGCTTCGATGCCGTGGTGTTCGATCCGCCGCGCCAGGGCGCCGAGGCGCAGGCGCGCGAACTCGTCAAAAGCGCCGTGCCGGTGGTGGTCGCGGTGTCATGCGATGCGACGACGTTCGCGCGCGACGCTGGTATTCTGGTCGAGTGGCGGCTACAAGCTCGAAAGCGTCACGCCGGTCGATCAATTCCGCTATTCGTTTCATGTGGAAATGGTGGCGAAATTCGAACGCTGACCCTCAGCGAAAATCGTAGCCGCCCCAGCGCTCCTGCCACATCGTCTCGCCGATGGTGCAGGAAATGCGCGGCGCCTGCGACGAGGCGGGAACGACGCGCGGCTCGGGCTCCCGGCCGGATATTTCCAGTACCAGTTTGGTGCGCGTCGCCTCGATGAACTGCTTGCGCTCGTGGATCGGCACCACGAAGGCGCCCGGCCCGCCGATCACGCAATCCTCGTAATAGACGTCGAGGTTTTCGATATCCATGCTGCCGCGCACGGGCCGCTTGAGCATGATCGGCAGTCCATTGATGGTGATGCCGGCGGCGAGCACGTCGTCGCGCGTCGGCACGACCAGCGCGCCGGAATTGTTGGCGCCGTCGCCCGACACGTCGATCACCCGGCGCAAGCCGCGATAGCCGCTGTGATCGAACAGCGGCTTGGCGAATTTGAGCCCGCCGGAAATCGATGTGCGCGAGGCGCGCCGGTATGGCGCGGCGGCGAGCTCGGCGGCCACGCTGTCTGCCGATTCCGGGCCTTCGATCAGCCGCCACGGCATGATGATCTTCTGGTCGAATTCGCTGGCCCACTCGAAATAGGTGATGGCGATCTTGCCGTTGGCGCCTTCACGCAGCGCCTGCATGAATTCGCGCGAGGTCAGCGCCTGAACATAGCCTTCGCGCTGCAGCGCCTGCTCTTCCGGATCCATCGAATAGGAGACGTCGACCGCGATCACCAGTTCGACGTCGACCGGGATGGCGCCTGAGCTTTTGTCGGCGAGCCGCGGCAATGGCCCAGCGGAGGCTGTCAGCGCTAGACCCGCGGCCGCCAGCACGCTGGCGATGGCACCATAAAGACCGTATCGCCCCATACGAAAATGGTGGCATGCGGCGAGGGCGAAAAAAAGGCCGTCAGCTGTCGAGCGTCTCGGTGCCCACAATCTCGATGCCGAAGCCGCCAAGGCCGACATAAGTACGCTTGCTGGAGGACAAGAGCCGGATCGAGGAAATGCCGATGTCTTTCAGGATCTGCGCGCCGAGGCCGATCTCTCGCCATTGCCGCGAGCGTGCGGCGTCGGTGCCGGTGTCGTCCTTATGCGGGATTTCCGCCACCGGCACGCCGGCGGTGCCGTCGCGCAGATAGACGATGACGCCGCGGCCGGCGGCCTTGAAGCGCGCGAGCGCGCTATGGATCTGTTTGGCGCCGCCGAACACGTCGCCGATCACGTCGGCGCGGTGCAGGCGCGCCGGCACGTTCTTGCCGTCGCCGATCTCGCCATAGACGAAGGCCATGTGATGCACGCGGTCGAACGGCGTCACGTAAGCGTAGCCGCTGAGCGGCCCGATCTCGGAGGCGACATCGAATTCGGCGACCCGCTCCACCAGCTTGTCGCGGTTCTGCCGGTAGGCGATCAGCTCGGCGATCGAAACCTGCACCAATTTATGCTGCTGCGCGAAGGCGGTGACGTCCGGCCCGCGCATCACGGTGCCGTCGTCTTTCATCAGCTCGGACAAGCACGCCGACCGGCGGCAGGCCGGCAAGCCGGCACAGATCGACGCAAGCTTCGGTATGGCCGGATCGCATCAGCACGCCGCCCTCGCGCGCGATCAGCGGGAACACGTGACCGGGCCGCACGAAATCGGCTGCGCCGCTGTTGTCGTTGGCGAGCGCGCGCACCGTGTTGCAGCGCTCCTCGGCCGAAATGCCGGTGGTGAGCCCGTGCCGCACGTCGACCGAGACGGTGAAAGCGGTGCCGAGCGGGGCGTCGTTTTCCGCCACCATCGGATCGAGATGCAGGCGCCGCGCATGCTCGCCGCCGAGCGGCGCGCAGACGATGCCCGACGTGTTGCGAATGACAAACGCCATTTTCTCCGGCGTGCAGAGCGACGCGGCGACGAACAGATCGCCCTCGTTCTCGCGGTCGTCGTCGTCGGTGACCACCACGATCTCGCCTTTGGCGAAGGCCTTGATCGCGACGTCGACTCTGCTGTGGGTATCGGGCACGCGGTTACCTCGAAAATGGCGTCAAGCCGGCTTGAACGGCCACGCCGTCCCCTCACCCATCTGGCCGCGGTGCATCAGATAATGATCGGCCAAGACGCAAGCCACCATTGCCTCGCCGATCGGCACCGCGCGGATGCCGACGCAAGGGTCGTGACGGCCCTTGGTCACGATCTCGGTGTCGCGGCCGTAGCGGTCGACGGTCTTGCGCGGGGTGAGAATTGACGAAGTCGGCTTGACGGCGAAGCGCGCGACGATTTGCTGCCCTGAGGAAATGCCGCCCAGGATGCCGCCGGCATGGTTGGACAGGAACACCGGCTTGCCGTCATTGCCCATCCGCATCTCGTCGGCATTGTCCTCGCCGCTCATCGCCGCGGTCGCAAAGCCGTCGCCGATCTCCACGCCCTTGACCGCGTTGATGCCCATCAGCGCGCCGGCGAGATCGCCGTCGAGCTTGGCGTAGACCGGCGCGCCGAGCCCCGCCGGCACGCCGTCCGCGACGATCTCGATCACCGCGCCGCAGGACGAGCCTGCCTTGCGCACGCCATCGAGATACTGCTCGAAGAACTTCGCCTGCTTGGCGTCCGGACAGAAAAACGGATTATTGACGACCTCGTTCCAGTCCCAGCGCGAGCGGTCGATCTTGTGCGGCCCCATCTGGATCAGCGCGCCGCGCACCTTCATGCCGGGCATGATTTTGCGGGCGACCGCGCCGGCGGCAACGCGCGCCGCGGTCTCGCGCGCCGAGGCGCGCCCGCCACCGCGATAATCGGTGATGCCGTATTTGACATCGTAGGTGTAGCCGGCGTGGCCGGGCCGGTACTTGTCCTTGATCTCGGAATAATCCTTCGAGCGCTGGTCGACGTTCTCGATCAGCAGCATGATCGGCGTGCCGGTGGTGACCTGCTTGCCGTCGTCGCCGGTGAACACGCCGGACATGATCTTCACCGCGTCCGGCTCCTGGCGCTGGGTGGTGAAGCGCGATTGGCCCGGCCGCCGCTTGTCGAGATCGGCCTGGATATCGGCAGCCTCGAGCGGGATACGCGGCGGGCAGCCGTCGACCACGCAGCCGATCGCCGCCCCGTGGCTTTCGCCGAAGCTGGTGAACCGGAACATATGGCCGAAGGTATTGAACGACATAGGTTTCCGCCTAGGGCGCTGTTGGTACAGCGCGCCCTTGCGGGGGTCAAATCGCCCGCTAGCGCCAGTTTTGCCCGCCACCGGGCCCTCAACCCCGGCGTTTATGTTCGGACACCGCCGCGCCGAAGGCCGCAAACAGCGCGCGGTTGATGGAGTTTAGTTGCGGGTCGTACTCGGCGTGCCATTGCACGCCCAAGGCAAAGCCCGGCGCATCGGCGATGCGGATCGCCTCGATGGTGCCGTCTTCCGCCACCCCCTCGACCACGACGCGCTTACCCGTCTCGAGGACGCCCTGGCCGTGCAGCGAGTTCACGCGGATGGTTTCACGGCCGAGCAGCGTGGCGAAGACGCCGCCCGGGACAAGGCGCACGTCATGACGCTCGCCGTAGACCACTTCCTGGTCCGGATGGATTTCGCCCGTTGGCAACCGCGGCATGCGGTGGTTCATACGGCCGGGCAAATCCCTGATCTCCGGATGCAGCGAGCCGCCGAACGCCACATTCATTTCCTGGAATCCACGGCAGACGCCGAACAGCGGTACGCCGCGCTCGACGCACACCTTGACCAGTTGCAGCGCCAGCGCGTCACGGCGTCTGTCGTAGGGCTCGTAGCTTGGATGTTCTTCGGCGCCGAAATGGGTCGGATGGATATTGGCGCGGGCGCCGGTGAGCAGCACGCCATCGACCGTTTCCAACAAGGCGTCGATATCCGTGAGGGCGGGATCGCCGGCAAAGATCAGCGGCAGCGCGCCGACGACGTCGGCCACCGCCGTCAGATTTCGCTCGCCGACGCGCTGAGCGGGGAATCGGTTTTCGGCAAGGTGCGCACTCCCGATTACGCCGACCACGGGCCGTTTCATCGCTTCTATCTTCCCAGTTCATCCGGGTGTGCCGACACGCGCCGCCGCCGTCACGAATACCGCGTCAGCGTCTCACCTTCAAACACATAGACCATGCCTTGCTCGATATCGAGGAGCGGCGCGGCCGCCGGCTTGGCGATACCGAGAATGGCGATCAGCCCGCGCGCGGTGCCGCCGTGGGCGGTAACCACCGTGTCGCGGACCAGGCTCTCGTACCAGTCGCGCATGCGCGCCGACACCATTTCGTAGCTCTCGCCGCCCGGCGGCACGAAATGCCATTTATCGTGCTCGCGCTGGGCGATGCGGGCGGGATCGCGCCCATGCAATTGCGCGATGGTGAAGCCTTCCCAGTCGCCGAAGGCGATTTCCGCAAGCCGCGCGTCGCGCCGGTAACCGTCACCGGCAAGATCGAGCGCAGTGCGCAGCAATTCCATGGTCTCGCTGGCGCGCTTGAGCGGGCTCGACACATAATCGAGACTGTTCGGATCGCGATTATTACGCGCAAACAGATCGCGCAGGATGCCGCCGCAATGCGTGCCTTGCGCGCGGCCGCGCGTATTGAGCGGCACGTCGCGGCGGCCCTGCAGGCGGCCGGCGACATTCCAGTCGGTCTCTCCGTGACGGATGTAATAGACGGTCGGCCGCGGCGCGGCCATTAGATGATTATTTGGCGCATGATCTTATCCGAAAACCGGTTCCCACTTTTCGGGATCATGCGCTAGTCACCCTTGTCGACCGCCATGTCGGGCGCCTCGGGATTCTTGATGCCGACGATGTGATAGCCGGCGTCGACGTGATGGATTTCGCCGGTGACGCCGCTCGCCATGTCGGAGAGGAAGTAGACGCCGGTCTTGCCGACGTCTTCCAGCGTCACGTTGCGCCGCATCGGTGTGTTGTATTCGTTCCACTTCAGGATATAGCGAAAGTCGCCGATGCCGGAGGCGGCGAGCGTCTTGATCGGCCCCGACGAAATGGCGTTGACGCGGATCTTCTTGATGCCGAGGTCGGCGGCGAGATAGCGCACCGAGGATTCGAGCGCCGCCTTGGCCAGCCCCATCACGTTGTAATGCGGCATCCATTTCTCGGCGCCGTAATAAGTGAGCGTGAGCAGCGAGCCGCCGTTCGGCATCAGCTTTTCGGCGCGCTGCGCGATGGCGGTGAACGAGTAGCAGCTCACCAGCATGGTCTGGGTGAAGTTGTCCGCGGTGGTGTCGACATAGCGGCCGATCAGTTGTTCCCTGTCGGAAAATGCGATGGCGTGCAGCACGAAGTCGAGCGAGCCCCAGGCCGATTTGACGTTGGCGAACACCGCGTCGATGCTGGCCGGATCGGTGACGTCGCAATGCCCGACCACCAAGCCGTCCACCTCCTCGGCCAGCGGCTCGACGCGCTTCTTGAGCGCTTCGCCCTGGTAGGTGAAGGCGAGGTCGGCGCCGTGGTCGCGGCAGGCGCGCGCGATCCCCCAGGCGATCGAGCGGTTGTTGGCTACGCCCATGATCAGCCCGCGTTTGCCGCGCATCAGATTTGAAGTTTCCGACATTCAATTTCCCGCCAAGCCGGCGGACACCGGCCACGTTCGTATGGCATAGGGTCAAAGGACCAGCAAGCAATGCGCCCGGCTCGCCCGGCCGGCGCCGCTATATCAATTCGTTTCGGGGAATATGACTGCGATTGCGGGGTTTTATCGGGTGAATGGCGGCGCCGAAAGGCACGCGGATCGGCGAAGGGGGGCCTGATTGGCCACGTTCGGACAGCAGGTCGAAGCGACGATACCGGCGCTGCGCCGTTACGCCCGGGCGCTGACGCGCGACAGCGACATCGCCGACGACCTGGTGCAGGACACGCTGGTGCGGGCGCTACGCTCGGAGCACCTGTTTCATGGCGGCGAGGTTCGTAGCTGGCTGTACACGATCCTGACCAACCTCAACCGCAACCGGCTGCGTTCGCTGGCGCGGCGGCCGATGCTCTCGTCGCTCGACGAGAACGACGCGCCCGACCTGGCGGGCCCGGAAGCCGGCGGCCGCGACATCGAACGGGCGCTGGCGACTTTGGTGGAGGACCAGCGCCACGCCTTGCTGCTGGTGGTGCTGGAAGGCCTCACCTACCGTGAAGTCGCGGAGGTGCAGGGCGTGCCGATCGGCACCGTGATGTCGCGCCTGGCGCGCGCACGCGCCCAGATCAAGAATTTTTTAGACGGTGGGCGCCCGGCGCTACGCCGAGTGAAATGAGAGAGAAGGTGGAGCTATGATCGATCGCAATTCACCCGTAACCGAGGACGAACTGCACGCCTATGTCGACGGCGAATTGCCGGCCGACCGCCAGGATGCAGTCGCCGCCTGGCTGGTTGCGTATCCGGAGCAGGCCCTACTGGTCGCCGCCTGGCGCGCGCAGGCCGAAGCCATCCGCGCGCGTTACGGCGCGGTCGTCAACGAGCCGGTGCCGGACCGTCTCAAGCTCGACCGCGTGATGCAGTTAGGCCGCGCGAGCGTCAGCGGCTCGTGGAAAGCGCTGGCTGCCGCAGCGGCGGTGGTCGCATTCCTTGCTGGCGGCGGCACCGGCTGGGTGGCGCGCGGCGCTACGACTGGTGCTCCGAGCAGCTTTGACACCATCACGGCCGACGCACTGGAGGCCTACCAGCTCTACGTGGTCGAGGTGCGCCATCCGGTGGAAGTGCCGGGCAGCGAACGCCCGCACATGACGCAATGGTTGACCAAGCGGCTCGGTTATCAGCAGCACATTCCCGATCTGGAATCGCTCGGGCTGAAGCTGATCGGCGGCCGGCTACTTCCTGGACCGACCGGCGCCGCCGCCGCGTTCTACATGTACGAGGGCGCCTCGGGCGAGCGTTTCACCATTTATTCGGCGCCAGCGACGTCGCCGGAGACGGCGTTGCGCTACAAGGAAGGCAATCGCTTCGCCGCCTTTTATTGGGTGGACGACAAGCACGCCTATGTGGTGAGCGGACCGGCCGACCGAGACCGGCTCAGGCAGGTCACCAGGGCAGCCTGGGAGCAGATCGACCGCAGCGCTGGCCGAAAGTCGTAAGCTTCTTCGCCTCTCCCCGCACGCGGGGAGAGGCAAACACCGCCTACTCCATATCCTTGCGCGGATCGTACGGCTTGCCGTCGCGCCATTTTTTCATCAGTTCGTTGAACTCGTCGTCGCTCTTCTCCGGCAGCATGATGCGCACGGTGGCGAGCAGGTCGCCGATGCCGCTTTTCGACT
The DNA here is from genome assembly GCA_963772235.1 of uncultured Alphaproteobacteria bacterium. Classification (GTDB taxonomy): domain Bacteria; phylum Pseudomonadota; class Alphaproteobacteria; order Rhizobiales; family Xanthobacteraceae; genus Pseudolabrys. Next base: position 103,908 of record CAVYWI010000028.1, on the reverse strand, counting down.
TCAGCCCTTTGCCCTTGAGGCGGAAGGTGCGGCCCGAATTGGTGCCGGCGGGGATCGCCAATTCCACTGCGCCGCCGAGCGTCGGCACGCGCACCTTGCCGCCGAGCGCCGCTTCGTAAAGCGTGATCGGAAGTTCGAGCCTGAGATCGGCGCCATCCGGCTTGAACAGCGGATGCGGCGCGACATGGACGGTGATCAGCGCGTCGCCGGATTTGCCGTTGGCGATCGGCCAGCCCTGCCCTTTCAGGCGGATCGATTGGCCGTCGGTGAGGCCGGCCGGAATTTTCACCTCGACGTCCTTGCCGGTCGGCAGATGCACGCGGGTCCTGGTGCCCTTGGCGGCATCCGCCAAGCCGATGGTCATCTCGGCATGCAGATCCTGACCGGCGCTGGGTCCGGCGAATTCTTCCTGTTCGAACGGCGTGCCGAAGCCGCGCGCACCGCCGCGCGCCGCGCCGCCGAACATGTTGCGCAGGACGTCCTCGAAGCCGCCGGCGCCACCGCCGCCGCCCCGGCGCTGGAAGCCGTCGGGTCCGAAACTGAAGCTTTCGAAATGCCCGCCGCCGGGTCCGAAGCCGGCGCCGCCGCCCGGCTGCGCGCCGTAGCCTTCGTAGCCCTGGAAGCGCGGTTTGCCCTCGGCGTCGATCTCGCCGTTGTCGAACGCCTTGCGTTTCTTGTCGTCGCCGGCGATCTCATAGGCGGCGTTCAACTCGGCGAAGCGCGAAGCCGCCTTGGGATCGTGCTTGTTGGCGTCGGGATGCAGCTTCTTGGCGAGCCGCCGGTAGGCGCTCTTGATCTCAGCCTCGCTCGCACCCTTCGATACCCCCAGAACCTCGTAGGGGTCGCGCATCCGTCGAAACTCCTGTGAAAAACGCCCCTGCCCGCCCCTCGAAGGCGGGCGACTCGTGCCTCAATGTGGGGTTCAAATCGCCCGGATGCAACGCGCTCAAAGCCAACACAGCGGCTTTACGAACGCTTCCAGGGCTTGAGCGCGCGGATTTCCCAGACGCCCTGGTCGAGTTTGCAGGCTTCGCCCTGCATCCAGGACTGCGAATTGTCGGTGACATAGCTGGCCAGGAAATCCCGGCAGGTCTGGCCGCCTTGGGTATAGGCCGAGGCGATCGGGGTGACGGTGCCGCGCGCGCCGGTGCGCGGGTTTTCCCAGGGCGCGCTCGCGTCCTTGCCGCCGCGGGTGAGCACGTCGGAGGCGGCGGCCCGCGCATAGGCCAGATCGCCGGGCGGCGGCATTTGGCTTACGCCTCTAGCGCCGGGCGGCGGCGTGATCGAGCTGGTGGTGTCGGCCGTGTCGGTGCCGCCGAACAGCGAGTCGAAATGGGAGGTGGATATGCTGCAACCGCCGCCCGCGAGCGCCAGCGTCAGCGCCCCTGCCAGCGGCAGGACGCGCCATAGGCGCACACGTCCGCATCCACTATAAAGGCGGCAGGCGAAACAACGAGTTACGGCACCAACCACTCAGGCACTCCGGACACAATGGCGGATACGACTTCAATAGAACACCCAAGTTGGTTAACGAGTGGTGATTTCACCGCGGCGGACGAGCCTTTTCGCCTGTTTACCGCCTGGCTCGCTGAAGCGACGACCGCGGAACCACGCGATCCCACCGCCATGACGCTGGCTACCGTCGACGCCGATGGGCTGCCGAATGCCCGCATGGTGCTGCTCAAGGGCGTCGATGAGCGTGGGTTCGTGTTCTACACCAACATAGACAGCCAAAAGGGGCGGGAATTGGACGTCCACGCCAAAGCGGCGCTGGTGTTCCATTGGAAATCGCTGAACCGGCAGGTGCGCGTGCGCGGCACGGTGGAAAGCGTCACCGCGGCGGAGGCCGACGCCTATTTCGCCACCCGTCCGAAGCAGGCGCAGATCGGCGCCTGGGCTAGCAAGCAATCGGCGCCGCTGGAAAGCCGGCTCGCTTTCGAAAAAGCGGTCGCGCTCTATGCCGCCAAATACGCGCTCGGCACGGTGCCGCGGCCGCCCAATTGGTCGGGCTACCGCGTCATACCGCTGCGCATCGAATTCTGGCACGACCGGCCGTTCCGGCTGCACGACCGCATCGAATTCGTCCGGGAAACCTTGAGCGCGCCGTGGAACAAGACGCGGCTCTATCCGTGAGGCTTATTATTTGCGCATGATCTTATCCGAAAACCGGTTCCCACTTTTCGGGATCATGCGCTAAAAGGACTCCATGCCGAACTCGCAATCGAACCAGCCGCGCCGCACTTTGCTGCTTACCGGAGCCAGCCGCGGCATCGGCCACGCCACCGTCAAGCGCTTCTCGGCAGCGGGCTGGCGCGTCATCACCTGCTCGCGTCATCCGTTCCCGGAGAATTGTCCGTGGGACGCGGGGCCGGAAGACCACATCCAGGTCGATCTTTCCGACGAAGCCAATACGCTCGCCGCGATCGAGGAAATCCGCCGCCGGCTCGACACCCACGAGTTGCACGCGCTGGTGAACAATGCGGCGATCTCGCCCAAAGGCGACGGCGGCAAACGGCTCGGCTCGCTCGACACCTCCGCCGAGGTGTGGCGCCACGTGTTTCAGGTGAACTTCTTCGCGCCGATTATGCTGGCGCGCGGACTGGTCGAAGAATTGAAAGCAGTCAGAGGCTCGGTGGTGAACGTCACCTCGATCGCCGGATCGCGCGTGCACCCGTTCGCCGGCGCCGCCTATGCCACCTCGAAGGCGGCGCTCGCTTCGCTCACGCGCGAGATGGCGAGCGACTTCGGCCGGCTCGGCATCCGCGTCAACGCCATCGCGCCGGGCGAAATCGACACCGCGATCCTCTCGCCCGGCACCGAGAAGATCGTCGAGCAGATCCCGATGCAGCGGCTGGGCACACCCGACGAAGTGGCCAAGATCATCTACGTGCTGTGCACGGAAACGAGTTCTTATGTGAACGGCGCCGAGATCCACATCAACGGCGGCCAGCACGTGTGAGGAGCTGCGCTCGCGCGCTATGCATTCTCCGCTGTCGCGCGCACCTCACCCAGTCCGATGACGATCGATCGGCTTTGGTTCGCGCCTTCCTGAATGCCGGCCGGCAAAGGTGAGCTTGTGCGTTTCGCCGCACGGACAGGCAAAGTACTTCGGGCTTTTGCCGGGTGTGACCATATCCTCATAGGCGATCCTGGTAATGACGACGACGCCGGTCTGCGGACAGGTCACAACGATGCGCGGTTTTTTGTCCATGGCCTGAGAACGCGCCTGAGCGCGCCAGGGTTCCGCGCCCGCGCTCGTGCGAAAACTTTCAACTTCGATTCAATTTTCAAGCAGCCTTAGCCTTCGCTCACGTTTCGGCGCGGCAAGCCGACGCCGCGCGCGCCGGGCCTGCCCGGTTCGCGCCTAGGCAAGAATCATCGCCCGTATTCTTTGCGGCCCCGGGTAGGCCGTCTTCCGTCCTCGCTCCCTGAGAGGGAGCGGAGCGCCGAAAAACGCTGAGGGCTTGGCGCAAGCCCCCCGGGCGGCTGGCGAAGCCGCCCGACACGCCTGGCGAGGCGCGTCGCCTCCGTTGGCGAACGAAGGCGCGCCTCTCGGCGCTCCGCCGCGGCGATTTTTTGTCCCCGGGGCCGTGCTTCCGGCAGCGGATGGGGGGCATCCCGCCCGCCCTGATCCGGGCGGCTTTCGCCGCCCTTCCTCCGCTCCCGTCCAGCCATTCAAGGCAGTCCCCCATAGTAGGGACGGACGGCGACCCGGGGCCTCCCGGGAGCGGGGTTACGAGCCCCGCCCGCAGGCGCCGCAACCGGCTCCATCATCAAGACGTCTCTAGATGACGCCCTCAGTTGAGCCAGGCAGCGCAGAATATAATCCTATTGGAAATAAAGTCAATTTATTTGGGATGTGCTAGCAGCATCCATTATTTAGGGGCTTTGATGTTGCTTCTGCCGAATTTTTGATTGGGCAAGTTGATATCGCCTCACAGCCACTTCTTCCACCTGAAGAACACCAGCGGCATCACGGCCGCCGCGACCATCAATATCAACGCAAACGGATAGCCATACTCCCAGTCGAGCTCGATCATGTTGTGATGGAAATTCATGCCGTAGATCGAGGCGACCAGCGTCGGCGGCATGAACACCACTGCCGCGATCGAGAAAATCTTGATGATGGCGTTCTGCTGGATGTTGACGACGCCAAGCATGGCTTCGAGCAGGAAGGTGATTTTGTTGCTGAGAAAACTGACGTGATCGGTGAGCGAGATCACGTCGCGCTGCATGGATTGCAACTGCGCGTGCATATCCTTGCCCCACTTCATGACTCCGGCTTCATGCGCGAGGAACGACAGCAACCGGCCGACCGACACCTGGCTCTCGCGCACCTTGGAGGTGAGATCGCCCTTGCGGCCGAGCGCCTTGAGCACGTCATTGTACGACGGCGCCGTGCCGTCGGCGTCCGGCTCGAAAATCGAATGCGAGATCTGGTCGATCTCGGCGCCGATGCGCTCCTGGATGTCGGCGGCGCGGTCGATCACCGCGTCGAGCAGTTCCATCATTACCGTTTCGCCCGACACCATCGGCGGGCACGTGCGCGCCAATTTGTGCTCGACGATAGCGAACGGGCGCGGCTCGTCGTAGCGCACCGTCACCAGGCGATGGGCGGAGAGAATGAAGGTGACCGGCGAGGTCCTCGGTGTCGCGGTTTCCGACTGGCACAACAGCGTAGCGGTCATGTAGCGGCCGCCGTTATCGACATAGAGGCGGCTGGAGACCTCGATCTCCTGCATTTCTTCGCGCGTGGGCACCGCGATGCCGAGCAGCGCTTCGACCAGCTTGTCTTCCTGCGCGGTCGGCGTGACCAGATCGATCCATACCGCCGCCTCAGGGGGAGACTGACCGGACTCGACCGGAATTCGCTCAAGCGAGGCGCCACGCGGAACGTAGACCGAGAGCATCACGTCACCATCTCGCGCATGATCGCTTCGCCAAATTCGGGATCACGCGCCGGCCGGGCCGTCTCTCATGACCCGATCGCACAGCGCCGCGCAAGACAATAATGCTCGCCGCCGCAGCCGGGGGCGCGGCCGCCTCGGTCAGGCGTGGCGGTGATGAGAGCTGGTGGGAGCCCGGCCCTTAGGCCGGCTCGTCCGGCGGTTCAGTCGCTGTCGTTCGGCAGGAAGCGGGTGTCGCTGACGTTGCGCTGTTCGCCCTGGTGGCGAACAGCGGCGGCAACCGCCGAAATTCCGATCTTGCCGTAACGATCATCGAGATTCTTGTAATGGCGCTGGGAGTCTTGGCTCAGCTCCGTCGCCCGGGTAGCGTCCATTGTCGTCGTCTCCAGTCCGTCCTTGGGTCTCTAAGGTGGTTAATCTGCCCGCTGACTGGGGCAGAATTGAGCGGCAATTCTTGTCGCTTTGTGACTTTTGGCGAAAAACCGCGGAATTCGTTTTGATTTCGATCATAAAGCGGCCGCTATGGTAAACCTTCTCTTAACGCCTTGTCGGCAAAGTCATTTTCGCGCTCCGGGGGCGGCCAAACGGGACCATCGGGGCACCAGGAGCCAAGTGCGGCATTCGTGCAACAGATCGCAACAAGCTGCTGTGGATGGCATGGAAATCATGGCAATCGCGCGGATTTTTCGTTTAATTGCTGCCGGAAAGAGCTTCAATGCGGTGGCCCTAACGGGCGGCCCGGAAAGAGGATGAGATGCGGGTAAGGGGGTTGTCTTTTGCGCTGGTCGGCGTCGCCGTTTTGCTCGGCGGCTGCATGCAATCGGTGGTGGAGCCGGCGTCGGAAGCGAATCTGAGCGTTCGCGACAAGAAACTGCTGGCGGCAGCGCCTTACGCGAATGCGGCGATCCCCGAACCCTATCGGCGGCACATCGTTGAATATCACCGCAAGGAAGCGCCCGGCTCGATCGTGATCGATTCCGATGCGCGCTATCTCTATTACGTGCTCGATGGCGGCAAGGCGATCCGTTATGGCGTCACCGTCGGTGAGGAGGCCATGGCCTGGTCGGGCGTCGCCAAGATCGAGCGCATGACCGAGTGGCCGTCGTGGACGCCGACCCCCGGCGAACGCGAGCGCATGGACGTGCCGGCTTACGTCGCGCCGGGTCCGCAGAACCCGATGGGCGCGCGCGCCATGTATCTGTTCGAAGGCAACAAGGACACGCTCTACCGCATTCACGGCACCAACCAGCCGGAATATATCGGCCAGGCGATCTCCTCGGGCTGCATCCGCATGACCAACGAGGACGTCATCGACCTGTACAAGCGGGTCAAGCCCGGCACGGTGGTGGTGGTGCTGGCGCCGAAGCAGGGCGATTCGCCGTTCAATCCGCGCGTGGCTTCGACCGGCGGCCTGTTCCGCTGACGAGGCCATAGGGCTGAGGACAAAACGGCGCCTACGGGCGCCGTTTTCGTTTTGCACTCCGTCATTCCCGCGCAAGCGGAATCCAGAGCGACAATTTCGGGTTGAAATTGCCTGGGCCCCGCTTTCGCGGGACAGCGGGTGAACGTTGTCAGGCCCCCAGCGTCACCCGCACGATCTCCGGCGGCACGCCGAGGCGCAGCGGCACCTTGCTGCAGCCGAGACCGCCGGACACGATCATGTGGCGGCCCTGCTCCACGATGTGGCCATAGGCGAAGCGCGCGCCGTATTCCGACGGCGTCCACAGCGGCGGCATGAACGGCAGCACGATCTGTCCGCCGTGGGTGTGGCCGGCAAGCGTCAGCGCGACGCGCGGCGGCACGGCCGTGAAAATATCCGGCTCGTGCACCAGCAGAATGAGGGGATCGTCGGTGGTAACGCGCGCGAGCGTGCCCGGCAGATCGTCGACGCCCTGGAAATTGCCGGGTCCGATCCAGTGGGCGAGCTGATCGCCGAGACCGGCGAGCCAGAAGCGGCGGCCGCCGTCGTTGAGCAGCACGGCGTCGTTTTCCAGCACCGGGATGCGCACCGCCGCGAGCGCCTTGCGCACGCCGGCGATGTCGTACCACCAGTCGTGATTGCCGAGGATCGAATAGACGCCGAGCCGCGCCTTGAGGCGGCCGAACTCGGCCGCCCAGGCCGCATGCGGCACCCGCTCGGTGACGAAACGGTGGGTGGCGAAATAATCGCCGAGGATGACGATCAGGTCGGAATTGAGCGCCTGCGCGGCCTCGGCCACCTGGCGCACGCGCGCCAGCCCCATATTGGGACCGCCGGCATGCAGGTCGGCGATGACGGTGATACTGAGCCGGTGGGCGTTTGGCCATGTCGGCGGCACCGGCCGGTAATCAGTGACGATGAGATCATCGGCGGCTTGCGCGGCCGCACAGGCGGCCGTTCCCGGCATGGCCAGGCCGGCGACGCCGGTCAGCGCCAGCCCGCCCTTGAGCAGGCGGCGGCGCGTCACCCCGGCCGCGGAATGCAGCGCGGGCGAAGACTGGGGCGGAACGATTGGACCGGGCGTATCGATAGCCATGCCGGAGAACTAACCCCGCAATCGTGATCGCAAAATGGTAACGCGGGCGGAGTTTGCGGGAATGCTTAACGCGCGCCGGCGGCGGGCGGACGCGGCGGCGGCAATGGAACAAGTTTGCCGTCAATTTCGACGCTGGCGACCTCGGCCGGCGGCTCGCGCACGTCCCACTGGCAGATGCGGTAACCATTGTGGCGCGAGATCAGGTCGACATGGATATGGCCGTCGTGATGGCTATCGGCCCCAGGCCCGAGCACGGTGGTGAAACGGTGACAGGCGCTCTCGCGCAAGGCTTCGCGTAGCGGCTTGTCGACCTTCGCGTCGGTCAATTCGAAGCGCAGGCCATCGGCAAGGTGGAACGCGCGCACGTCGATCGCATCGCCATGGGCGTGATCGCTGAGCTTGGCGCCGGGAATGCGGTTGCGGCTGCGGCATTCGTATGAATCGTAGTTCTCGACCGCGCGCAGCGGGCTGCCGAGCTTGGCGACGTGCGGCGCCGCCTCGTCGCGCAGCCAGCCGGCGAACGATTCCGCCATCGCGCAGGTGAGCACCGCCGCCGGCTCGACCGCGATGCGGCTGCCGTCCGCCAGCAGCACCGCGTCGAGCTCGACCATGTCGCCGCCGCCGCAGGCGCCGGGACCGATCAGGCGCGGCAGCGGCTCGATGGCGGCAAATTTCGCCAGGCGATCGTCGCAGCCGGTCGGCTCGCTGGTGACCTCGGCGCTGTTGAAGTCGGGGCCGGCGGCCTCGCGGAAGGTCAGCGGCTCCACCCAGACCGGCGGGCGTGGGCGCGGCAGCGGGATATCCTCGGCGGCGGCAAGACCGCAGCCGCAGGCCGCCAGGAAGGCGACGACGAAGAGTGTGCGCGGCGGGGCGTTAATGGGCATGGCGGTGGCCGTTATACGGGATTTTTATCGATCACGAGACCATTGCGCTGCCCGGCGCTGCCGCTACCCTAGCGCAAGATCCCGAAAGACGGATCGGCTGGCGGGGGCCGGCTCAAAAAGCAAGAGTTTAGGAGGGGAACGCCATGCTTGGGCTCATGCAGGATTGGCCGCTGCTGATCCACCGTATCATCGATCATGCCGCCAAGTTCCATGGCGAACGCAAGGTCATCACCCGCTCGATCGAAGGCCCGATCGTCGAAACCAACTACGCAGCGGTCCGCGCCCGTGCGCTGAAGGTCGCGCAACGGCTGGCCAAGGACGGCATCAAGCTCGGCGACCGGGTGGCGACGCTCGCCTGGAATACCGCGCGACATCTGGAAGCCTGGTACGGCATCACCGGCATCGGCGCGATCTACCACACGGTCAATCCGCGGCTGTTTCCCGATCAGATCGTCTGGATCGTCAATCACGCCGAAGATCGCATGATGATCACCGACCTCACCTTCGTGCCGCTGTTGGAAAAGATCGCCGACAAATTGCCGACCATCGAGCGCTACATCGTGCTCACCGACGCCGCGCATATGCCGAAGACCACGCTGAAGAACGCCGTCGCCTATGAGGACTGGATCGCCGAGGTCGACGGCGATTTCGCCTGGGCGTCGTTCGACGAGAACACCGCGTCGGGCATGTGCTACACTTCCGGCACCACGGGGCACCCAAAGGGCGTCCTCTATTCGCACCGCTCCAACGTGCTGCACGCCTATATCGCCGCGCTGCCGGATTCCAAGGGCATCGCCTCGCGCGACGTGGTGATGCCGGTGGTGCCGATGTTCCACGCCAACTGCTGGTCGCTCGCCTTCTCGACGCCGATGGTCGGCGCCACCACTGGTGATGCCGGGCGCCAAGATGGACGGCGCCTCGATCTACGAACTGCTCAACACCTACAAAGTGAGCTTCACCGCCGCGGTGCCGACGGTGTGGCTGATGCTGCTGCAGGACCTCGAGAAGACCGGCGGCAAGCTGCCTTATCTCAGGCGCGTGGTGATCGGCGGCTCGGCCTGCCCGCGCGCCATGACCAAGACCTTCCAGGAGAAATACGGCGTCGAGGTGGTGCACGCCTGGGGCATGACCGAGATGAGCCCGCTCGGCTCGCTCTGTACCATGAAGCCGGAATACGCCGCGCTCGAAGGTGAAGCCAAGCTCGACGTGCAGATGAAACAGGGCCACCCGCCGTTCGGCGTCGACATGAAGATCACCGACGATGCCGGCAAGGAGCTGCCGTGGGACGGCAAGACCTTCGGCCGGCTGAAGGTGCGCGGGCCAGCAGTAGCGCGCGCCTATTACAAGGTCGACAACGACCCGGTGTTCGAGAAAGACGGCTGGTTCGACACCGGCGACGTCGCCACCATGGACCAATACGGCTACATGCAGATCACCGACCGCTCCAAGGACGTGATCAAATCGGGCGGCGAATGGATTTCCTCGATCGATCTGGAAAATCTGGCGGTGGGCCATCCCAAGGTGGCGGAAGCCGCCGTGATCGGCATCTCGCACCCGAAATGGGGCGAGCGGCCGCTGCTGGTGATCGTGCTCAAGAAGGGCGAGAGCGCGACGAAAGAGGACCTGCTCGGCTTCATGCAGGACAAGACCGCCAAGTGGTGGTTGCCCGACGACGTGGTATTCGTCGACGAGATCCCGCACACCGCGACCGGCAAGATCCAGAAGATGACGCTTCGCCAGCGCTTCAAGGACTACCGGCTGCCGAGCGCGCAGGCGGCGGAGTGAGCGGGAAGCGGCAATGGCGGTGTCGCGCCTGGCCCTGCGTCAGTTATAGGCGAACGCGTTCAGCACCAGCGCCATGACGATCATCAATCCCAGAGTCAGCCCGAAAAACCGGGTGGTCGCGCGTTCACTCATCGCATCAGCCCCTGTGTCGGAGAGCAAACGCAATGCCGCCCAAGTCGTTCCGCGCCGCGCCGCATCGCCGTTCAAAACGTCGATGCCCGGCACGAAGGCCGGGCATGACAGTTCGCAGTTTGGAGGTTTGCGAGACTAAGTTACTCTGCCGCCTGCGGCGTGTACTGCAGCTTGTCCTGCGCGGCGACCAGGCGCTGCATGACCTTCAGGTCGCGCTTGCTCACCTGCAGGCAGGCGTCGGCCCAGATATGGACGATCCGGTCGAGTTCGTCCAAGGACAGCGGACTGACCTCGCGGCCGGCCTGGAACACCCCGCGGATACCGGCGTGGCGGCGCTTGCTGCGCCGCATGTATTCGCGCGCTGCGGCGATGCCCTGGCCGGGCTCAACCACAATATGCACCAGCCCGATGTCCTTCATCTCATCGGCGCTGTAGATACGTCCACTGAGCATCATCTCTTCGGCCAACGCCGCGCCGATCCGTCGCGCCACCACGCTATAGGCGCCCATGCCGGGGAACAATCCGAACATGGTTTCCGGGAAGCCGAACTTGGCATTGCGTTCGGCAATAATCATATTGAACGACAGCAGCGATTCCAGGCCGCCGCCGAGTGCGTCGCCTTGCGCCACCCCGATGGTGATTATCGGCAGATCGAGCGCGTTGAAGAACCCGTGCAGGACGCGCACACATGACTTGCCGTACTCGATCAGCGCCAGCCGGTTCTGTTGGCGTATGCAGGCCGCAAACAGATTGAGGTCGCCGCCGAGACTGAACACGCCGGGCGTGTGCGAGCCGGCGACCAGATAGTGTAACTCGTTCGTCCGACCGGCGAACTTTGCCACGACGCCGCGCTGCAAAGCGTGGATGTCGTCGAGCAGTTCCAAATTGTAGCTCGGCCTGCCCCGCGGACGCATGAAGGCCCACAATGCGCCATTAGACTCGTCGAAATTGACGTCGAGTTGCTCCAACTCGAACAGACGCCGCGCATCGGCGCGCTCTTTCAGAACAATCGGAGATCGTTCCGCCGGTAGAAGCCCTTCACCGGACGGCGCGATGAGTTTCTGCTCGGTCGCAGCCAGACGTGAATTCTGAGCCCGGCTTGCAGCAGACTCGGAATAGGCAGGTACCGCCATGGTTCACACAACTGATTAACACTTTTTTTACCCTAACAGAAAGTTGCATTCGCCACAACATTGCACCCGCGCTCAACCATGCGCGTCGCGCAGGGCTCGCTCGAAATTTGCGCGCAGGCTTGCGAAAAGGTACCGAAATATCAGAGCAATCCTGATGTTAACCACGATGTCGAAGTCCCCGAACATCTCGTCTAAGCGAGTTCCACTCGCCTCGATTGAACAGATAATAGGCAACGGCGAGGGTCAGGATTCCGTCGGGCATAACGCGATCCTCGCATCCGAAAACCGATCGCCTTTTACGAAAATTTGCACATTCGAATTTGTCAGTTGTTCACTAAGACCGCCGATAGAGCGCGCGGTTTGCCCGTTGTTGAATAATGGCCGCTAGGATCGCAGGCGTCGACAAAGCCGCGCAGGGCCTATGATTCTTAAAAAGCTGCTGGAGATCCACCGGACCGACGCGGAACTGCCGCCGGAAGTCCGGGCCGCATTGATCAAGTCGTTATTTGCGCCGATCTCGTCGCTGACGATCGGCGCGATTAACTGCTCGATCATCGGCATGGCTGTCGCATTCAGTGTCAGCAATCGGGGGATCATGGCCACTTCGGCCGCGATCTTCGCGGTCGGCATGCTGCGGGTCGCCTCCGCAGTGCTCTACAGGCGCTCCAAAAAGGCGGCGGACCAACCGGCAATCACCGAGCGATGGGAACGCGTCTACGAAGCCGGCGCCTGGGGTTTCTCCGGCCTGCTCGGCCTGTTGTGCTGGCTGACGCTTAGGCAAACCACTGACGCGGCTCTGCAGATGGCGGTCATTACCACCGCGACCGGCTATGCCGCCGCGATTTCAGGGCGCAATGCCGGACGCCCGTTCATCGCACTCGCTCAGTTCACTTTCATCATGCTGCCGATGGTGATTGCGCTGCTGATCTACCCCGATTGGATACACAAAGCGCTTGGCCTCGTGGGGCTGTTGTTCATCTATGGGATGGCCGACATAACGCTCAGCATCCGCGACATCATCATCCAGGCGCTGACCATGACGCGCAAGGAAGCGGCGCTCGCCGCCCGCTTCGAGGAGCAGGCCAACCGCTTCGACATCGCGCTCAACAACATGTCGCACGGTCTGTGCATGCTCGACCAGCAGGACCGCCTGCAGGTCTGGAACGAGCGGTTCCTGGAACTGCTGCACCTGCAGAAGGTGCCGGTGTGTGTCGGCATGCGGATCCCGCAACTCGTCCGCCACAGCATCCGCGCCGGCAATCACCGCGCCAAGAGCGTCAAGCAGGTCATCACCGAACTGGTGCACGGGCTGCGCGAGGACAAGTTCGACCAGTTTTATACCTCGCTTGACGGCGACCGCACCATCGCGGTGTCGCGCCGGATGATGGCCGACGGCGGCTCGGTCATCATCCTGGAAGACGTGACCGAGCGCAAACGCGCGCAGGAACGCATCACGCATCTCGCCAAGTTCGACGAGCTCACCGGTCTTGCCAACCGGACGCAGTTCCGCGAGCGAATCAACGCCACGCTGGCGACCGTACACGAGCGGCAGAATCCCCTCGCCATCCACCTGATCGACCTCGACCGTTTCAAGGCGATCAACGACACGCTCGGCCACCCGATCGGCGACAAGCTGCTCAAGGAAGTCGCGACCCGGCTCTGCGCCGTGATCAAGCCGGGCGACATGATCACGCGCTTCGGCGGCGACGAGTTCGTGGTGCTGCAGACCGCGACCGAGCGCCGTCTGGACGCCGAGTGGCTGGCCAAGCGGCTGGCGCGCACGCTCAAGGAGCCGTTCGAAATCGACGGCCATCGCATCGATATCGGCGCCTCGATCGGCATCGCCATGGCGCCGACCGACGGCGTCAACGCCGACGAGCTGCTGAAGAAGGCCGACATGGCGCTGTACGCCACCAAGAACGGCGGCGGCGGCGGCCACCGCTTCTTCGCCATGGATATGGAGGCGGCGGTGCAGGAACGCCGCGCGCTCGAACTCGACCTGCGCGATGCGCTTGCTTTGGGGCAGTTCGAGCTGAATTACCAGCCGCTGGTCGACCTGCGCAGCGGCCGCGTGACGACCTGCGAGGCGCTGCTGCGCTGGACCCATCCGATCCGCGGCGAAGTGCCGCCGGCGGTGTTCATCCCGGTCGCCGAGGAAACCGGGCAGATCATCGCGATCGGCGAATGGGCCTTGCACCGCGCTTGCGCCGAGGCGGCGAGCTGGCCGCACGGCGTCAAGGTTGCCGTCAACCTGTCGCCCGTGCAGTTCCGCGACCGCGGTCTCGCCTTGCAGGTGGTGAAGGCGCTGGCGAAATCGGGGCTGCCGCCGCAGCGGCTCGAACTCGAGGTCACCGAGCGTCTGCTGCTCGAGGACAATGACGGCACGCTCGCGGCCATGCAGCAACTCAACAATCTCGGCGTCAGCCTGTCGCTCGACGACTTCGGCACCGGCTATTCCTCGCTCAATTACCTGCGCAAGTTCCCGTTCCACAAGATCAAGATCGACCAGTCGTTCATTTGCGACCTCGGCGACGAGCGCGGCGCCCAGGCAATCATCGGCGCGGTGGCGAGCCTCGGCGCCGGCCTCGACAAGATCGTGGTCGCCGAAGGCGTCGAAACGGAAGCGCAGATGAAGCTTGTGGCCTCGCTGGGCTGTCACGAGGGCCAGGGCTATCTGTTCGGCCGGCCGATGTCCGGCGAGACCATCCGCGCCCGGCTCGAGACGCCGGTCACGCTGGCGCAGATGGTCGCCTAGCCTCCGGGGCGCCCGCCCTGCCAACGCCGTCATCGCGACAAATTGCCACGCGGCGAAAGACGCCGCGGCGAGGTCATTGCCCGCACGCGCGCTTGCCACTATTCCTGTCCGCCGATAGCCGGCACGGTCGGTTCGGAGTAAGCATGGCGCGACGAATTCATTTGATTGACGAGCCGGTTTCGCGGCTGGCCGCATGGTCGCGCCGGCTGGCGCTGTTCGCGCTCGCCGTCGCGGCGCTTTCAATCGTCATCGTGCGGTCCAACCTTTTGGAAATCGAGCCGGCGCTGGCGACCTTCGGCGCGGCACTGGTTTTCGCAGCGCTGGCGATCTTGCTGTCGTTTCCGGCCTTTGTCGTGATCTGGCGAACCGGCAAGTCGGGGCTCGGCTCGGCGATCGCGGGATTGATCCTCGGTCTGCTGCTGCTCGCCTATCCCGGCTACCTCGGCTATCGCGCGAGCAAACTGCCGCCGATTTCCGACATCACCACCGACCCGGACAACCCGCCGCGCTTCGACGCGCTGGCCCGCCAGCGGCCGGGCGACCGCATCGCCTATCCCGGCGCGGCGGCGGCGGAGATGCAGCAGAGGGCCTATCCCGACGTCATGCCGCTGCAGGTGAACGCGCCGGTCAAACTCACCTTCGACATCGCGCTCGCCCTGGTGACCAAGCGCAAATGGCACGTGGCCAATGCCCGCCCGCCGGGCGCCGGGCGGCGCGACGCCGTCATCGAAGCGACGGCGCGCACGCCGATCATGGGTTTCCGCGACGACGTGGTGATCCGCGTCAGCCCCAACAGCGAGGGCGCGCGCGTCGACATGCGCTCGGCCTCGCGCTACGGCCTGTACGATTTCGGCGCCAACGCCGCGCGCGTGCGCAGCCTGCTCGAGGATCTCGACGACGCGGTGGGCTCGGCGCCCGCGTCGCGGCCGGAGCCGGCGAAAAAGGCGCAGCCGGCGCCGAAGCGGCCGCCCAGACGATAGACGCTTCGCGCGCCGCCGTTAGCGCGCCAGGCGATAGATGCCGTCGATGGCCGGGGTGCCGTCGGTTTCGACCAGCTTGCGCGTCACCAGATCCTCCATATGCGCCAGCACCGACAAGCCGGCCGCGCCGGTCAGGCGCGGATCGATGCCGATATAGATCGCGCGCACGATCGAAGGAATGTCGGTTTCGCCTTTCGCCAGCCGGTGCAGGATCGAGGCCTCGCGCGCCTTGCGATGCAGGATGTAATAATTCACGAAGCGGGACGCGTCGCGGATCGCCGGGCCGTGGCCGGGGAAATAGGTCGCCTCGCCGCGCCTGGCGAGTTTCTGCAGCGACGCCATGTAATCGCTCATGGCGCCGTCGGGCGGCGCCACGATCGAGGTGGCCCAGCCCATCACATGGTCGCCGGCAAACAGCGCGTTGGTCTCCTTGAAGGCATAGGCCATGTGATTGGCGGTATGGCCGGGCGTCGTCACCGCTTCGAATGGTCCAGCCGTCGCCGCTGACCACCTCGCCATCCTTGAGCGCGACGTCGGGCCTGAAGTCGCGGTCGCCGCTGGAATCGAGCGGATTGTGCTCGCCGATATGCAGCGGCCGCGCGGCGCGATGCGGGCCTTCGGCATAGACGGTGGCGCCGGTCGCCGCCTTGACCGCGGGCACCGCCGGCGAGTGGTCGCGGTGGGTGTGGGTGACGAAGATCGCGGTCACCGTCTCGTTGCGCACGGCATCGAGCAAGGCGCCGATGTGGCGCTCGTCGGCCGGACCCGGATCGACGATGGCGACGCGGCCGCGGCCGACGATGTAGCTCATCGTGCCCTTGAAGGTGAACGGCCCCGGATTGTCCGCCATCACGCGGCGGATGCCGGGCACCGGCTCGTCCACCGTGTCGGGGGCGAGATCGAGATTTTTGTCGAAGGGGATGTCGTCGGGCATGGATTGGGCAACCGCGGGTTCGGCGTTTGATAACTTGGCCATACTTGGTCGCTAGCGCCCGCGCAATGAGGATGTTCTATCAAGCGCTGGTTCCGGCGCTGTGGCTGGCCTGGCTGGCCTTCTGGGCGATCGCGGCGCGCGGCGCCAAGCAGAGCGTGCGCGAGGATAGCGCCGCCTCGCGCGCAAGCCATTATGTGCCGATCATACTCTGCGGAATGCTGATCGGCGTGCCGCATATCCTCGGCCCGGCCCTGGAGCAGCGGTTTCATGCGCATAGCCTCGGCTGGCATCTGGCCGGCGTCGCGCTGATCACGCTCGGCCTCGGTTTCGCAGCGCTGGCGCGCGCCGTATCCTGTTGGTAATGGAGTTGATTGAACATTTGGCGCTTGCTGCGAAGCTACGACGATGCGCGTTCCGAGAATAATTTGGACTCTTTGGTTACAAGGGTGGGACCAAGCGCCCGCTGTCGCAAGCGCATGCCTGAAGACGTGGCAGACCCACAATAGGAACTGGACGCTACACGCTCTCACGCAGAGGACGGTTGAAAATTTTATTGAAACAGCACCGATTTTTTCGGTAATTGACCCTAAACGTCTGCCTCCAGAAGCGCTCAGCGACATTATTCGCGTGGCGTTATTGCGTAGATACGGCGGCGTGTGGGTGGACAGCACTGCCTATTGCTTGCGCCCTCTGGACGAATGGCTGCCCGAAAATGCGGGAGATGGTTTCTTTGCTTTTTCCAATCCCGGACCAGACCGAATGCTATCCAGCTGGTTTCTGGCGGCTGAAAAAGGAAATTATATCATCGAAAAATGGAGCGACCTGTCTCAACACTACTGGACGAATCGCCTAGCCAGAGACGATTATTTTTGGTTCCATTATTTGTTTGCGGAATGCTATCGGAAGGATGTGCTTTTCAGAAAGGCGTGGGATAGAGCGCCGAAAGTGTCTGCCGATGGGCCGCATTACTACATCCCCTATGAAAGCAAATTGACGGCCCCTGCAACCGCCGCGGACCACACGATTCTCGCTTTACCATCCGTCCCGCTGTTGAAACTCACTCATAAGCTGCAGCCATCTGACCCAACTTCACAGTCGGTGCTCAGTTTTCTAATCGCTCAAGCTAACAAGCAAACAAACAAAGTCATTGATGTCCATCCTCACCGCGAGATGTATGGGCCAAAACATACCAGCCAATCGGATGCAAAACCTCGAAGATTGTTGGTTGGTTGGTACGGCTCCTTTGGCGGACATGGAACTATCGGCGACTTCCTCTCAATGCAGAGTGTCGTCAGCCATCTCGTCGGGACCGGCTACGATGTTTACCATGCAAGCTCTGAACCTTGGTGCATACCCGGCAGTCGCCGAGCTGATTGGCGCGACATTTCGCTGGGAAGCATAGACGCGCTGGTCTTCGCGTGCGGCCCAATCTTGAAGCAACATCCAGAGATGCAGGCTCTGTTTAGCCGATTTGAGCGCGTTCCTCGAATCGGCGTTGGGGTCAGCATTATGCCGTCCGAGAGCCTCAACTTTTGCAATCCATTTAATCATGTCCTGGCACGCGAAGGCTTGAGCAAAATATATGAAGACGTCGCCATTGTAGCTCCACCCCAGTCGTTTGACATGGCGATGGTGCGAGACGAACAATTGAACGTCGGAATTTGTCTTCGCGGACCTCAACACGAATATGGTTCTGACCTTTGCTTGTGGGAGCACACCGAAATGCTTGCGCGGCAAACCGCTCACGTGCTAGCGCGGAAGTCCGGCGCGCGCGTACATCAAATTGAAAACAATTTGCTGCGCTCCAAGAGGTCGCCGGCCCAAATCGAGTCACAATATAGAGAATGCGACCTAATTATCACATCGCGTTTCCATGGGGCCATGTTGGCACTACGTCACCTCGTTCCGTTTATCGCAATCGACCAAATTCAAGGCGGTGCGAAGGTCAACAATCTGGTTTCCGCGACCGGATGGCCGCACGTCTACAACGCCGAGTCGATTGATCATGAGCAGGTGGCACACGTCGCCGAGAGCCTTCTACTTTCAAAACAGCGGGATGCATTATTTGAGATTAGATGCCGAACAATAAGCAGGGCCAATGTTACGCTCGAGAAACTTCTCGATGTGGTGCTGGCAGCAGGTATTAAATGACGTTTCGTCAAACACCCAGGTGCGGGTCGCCTGCGCGTGCGCCGACCCCGCCGACAACGCAAGCAACAGCGCGATGCCAAATACGCTCGCGCATGCGAACAATTACAACTAAATGCGGACGGACTGCCGCGCTGCAATCGCCTATTTGACCACCAGATAGCCCTGCATTTCCGGGTGGAAGTCGTCGAAAAAACGGTAGCGGCCGGGCTCCAGCGGGCGAATGCGCATGGTGATGGTGCCGCCGCCGGTCACCACCTTCTCCACCCGCAGCATATTGCTCTCGAACTCGGCCGGCGTGGGGTCGAGATTTTTCACGATGATCGTGATCGGCTTGCCGGCGGGCGCGTGCAATTCGGCCGGCTGGAAGCGATGGTCCTTCATCGCGATATTCAGCGTCACCGCGTCCTCGGCCCGCAGCGCCGGCGCCATGAGCAGGCCGAGCGCCAGGACGGCGGGGGTGAGCCCAAACTTCGCGATCGATGCCCGTTTCATGGTCTCATCCTTTCACGCCAGCGCCGGACGCTAGAATTCGAACTCGAGCTTCAGATTGGCGCGGTATCGCTCGAAATTCGTGAGATCCAGCGGCCGCGGATCGTCGACCGCGTGGCCGGCGGCCTGCGCCATGAACGCCGCGGCCAGCAGCATCTTGCGGCTGAGGTTGATCTGCAATGTCGGCCCGGCAAACAGCGCGTGCCCCTGGAAGGCCTGGAACAGCAGGCCGTCATAGGCCCGGTCGTATTCAGCCGCGACCCCCATGGCCCAGGTCGGCGTCAGGCGGTAGGTGAGGCCCAGCCCGACGGCGGCCGAGGAGCTGCGCTCCCACATCCCGGTGTCGGCGGGCTTGGCGGTTTCCGGCTCGTAGATCAAGTTGACCGCCGCGTAGAGCCGGTTGGCGATGAGCTCGGTATCGGCGACGATCTTGAAGGCCGAGGCGTAAGACGTTGAACTCGGTGCCGTCGGTGCCGTCAACGCGCCCCCACTCCGGCTCCGCCGAGACGGTGAGGCCGATGGGCGAGCCGGGACCGCGGCCGAGGATGAGATAACGCAGCTTCGCCGACGCGCCGCTGAACTGCGTCGCAGTTGCGATCGTCGAGGTCTTCGACGCCGCTGATCGAATGCGTGAGCGCATGCGCGCTCAGCTCAAAGGCGAAATTCTGCGTCGGCACGTACTCGAATTCGAACTCGTGCTCGATGGCGGTATAATGCCCGCCGCGCTTTTGGAACGATCCCGTCGCCTCGTATTCGAACGCCTTCTCGCCTTCGTTGCCGATATCGGATCCATCGATGAAGCCGAACATGTATTTCGATTCGGCTTCGTGAAAGACGTCGGCGGCGGCTTGCGCGCCGGGGTTGGGCGCCGGCGGCGCGCCCTGCGCGCGGGCGCCGAAATCTGTCACGACGAAAAAGAGCGCGGCCAACAACCCTGCGCGCGCGCAAACGATCGATACGCATTTTGTTTTTCCTTATCCGCCGGGTTCAAGGCCCGGCAACAAGTTTCTACCGCACGCGTTTGAGCGCGGCGAAATTCAATACGAAAAATTTCCGCGCGGAAGTCAATGCGCGCAAGCAAACATTAGAGGTTTTCTAATTGAGAGATTTTCTAGTTGAGAGTTTTTCTAATTTGAAGCTGATCAACGCCACGCGGTAAAACGCAATCGTGGCGTGATGCACGGATCAATCACAGCAAAATCAGGCGACCTTTTCGGCCGGTACCGCCCGGTCACGGAGAAGCTTCTCGACTTCCGCCGCCGGCCGGGGCGGACTGAACAGGAAGCCTTGCACTTCATCGCAGCCTTCCGCCGTCAGACGCGCCAGTTGCTCTTTTGTCTCGACGCCCTCGGCGGTCGTCGTGATGCCCATGCTGCTGCTCAAGCCGACGACCGCGCGGATGATGGCGATGCTGTCTTCCTTCTTCGGCAGTTCGCGGATGAAGGACTGGTCGATCTTGATCTTGTCGAATGGGAATCGGCGCAGGTAACCGAGCGAGGAATAGCCGGTGCCAAAATCGTCCATTGCGATCCTGATCCCGAGTTCGCGCAGCTGGTGCAGAACCGCGAAGGCGCCGTCGTTGTCCTCCAACAGCACCAGTTCGGTGATCTCCAGTTCGAGCCGCCCGGCCGGGAGACCGCTGGTCGCGAGCGCGCCGATGATCGTCGGCAATAGATTGCGGCTCTTGAATTGTGCCGGCGACAAGTTCACCGCCACGGTCACATGTTTTGGCCAGCGCACCGCTTCGGCACAGGCCTGCCGGATCACCCATTCGCCGAGCGGCACGATAAGGCTGGTTTCCTCGGCGATCGAAATAAACTCGGCCGGCGCGATCATGCCGCGCTCGGGATGATGCCAGCGGATGAGCGCCTCGCAACTGGTGATTTGCGTGGTTTTGACGTCGACGATGGGCTGATAGTAAAGCTCGAACTCGCCGTTCACGATCGCTTTGCGCAGATCCAGTTCCAGCGCGCGGCGGGCCTGCATGCGCGCGTCCATACCGAGCTCGAAGAAACGATAGATGCCGCCGCCGTCGGCCTTGGCGCGGTACAGCGCCATGTCCGCGCTCTTCATCAACGCGTCCGGTTTGTCGCCGTCGCCCGGCGCGACGGCGATCCCGACACTGGCGCCGACGATCACCTGATGGCCGTTAAGCTCGTAAGGAGCTTCGACGGCCTCGATCAGGCGCGCGGCAAACGCGCTGACGTCCGACGACTGCTTCGATGCAATCTGCACGATCGCGAACTCGTCGCCGCCCAGCCGCGCCACCAGGTCCTCGTCGCCCACGCAGTGGCGCATCCGGTCGGCTGCCGCTTGCAGCAGCAGGTCTCCGATCGGGTGGCCGAGCGTATCGTTGACGCTCTTGAAACGATCGAGATCGAGACTGAATACGGCGATGGATTGCGAGCGCCGCTGATGGCTCAGCACCGTTTCCATGCGTTCATAGAACGTCACTCGATTCGACAGGTTCGTGAGCGCGTCGAAGTGCGCGAGATGCTGGATTTTTTCCTCGGCCCGCAGTCGCTCGGTGATGTCCTCGTGGGTGGCGACCCAGCCGCCGTCCGCGAGCGGCTGGTTGACGATGGAAATGGTCCGGCCATCGGGCAGGTTCGTGATCTTGCAGAAAGTCTTTCCTTGCGCCACCGCCGCCAGAAGTTCGATCCTATAGGACTCGACGTCATCGGCACTAAAGCCGCCGGTCAAGACGCGTTGATCGAGGATTTCCCGGATAGTGCACCCGGATTTGACCATCTCCGGCGACAGATCGAACATTTCGAGGTAGCGCTTATTGACGACGACCAGGCGAGCCGACGAGTCGAACATCACCAAGCCTTGCGACATATTGTTCAGCGCGACGTCCAAGCGTCCCATCTGGACCGCCAGGCTGCGCTGTGTTTCATGCAACTCACCAAGGGTCCGGTCGAGCACGCGCAGCGGAAATGTTCGCAGCGCAAAATACGCGCCAAAGCCGATCAGCGAGCATGCAAAAGCGACCAGCCAGGTGTCGTAAAGGGTCTTCCGCAGGCTTTCTTCGACGGCAACGAAACCGACGGTCGATCCGGCAACGACAATCGGGGTGCTACGGTCGACAACCGGAGCCTTCAAAGGCCCGCCTTCTTCGAGCACGAGGCGATTGTCTTGGTCGTAGATCTTTCGCCGGATTTGCTGGCCGCCGATCGCGGGCATCTGGATCAGCTCGGCTAGCCGCTGCTTCTGATCCTGCCACG
This sequence comes from uncultured Alphaproteobacteria bacterium, assembly GCA_963772235.1. Lineage (GTDB taxonomy): Bacteria > Pseudomonadota > Alphaproteobacteria > Rhizobiales > Xanthobacteraceae > Pseudolabrys. The sequence continues at coordinate 82,015 of CAVYWI010000028.1, read as the reverse complement.
CGCCGGCATGCGCATCAATGTACTGCGCGACCCGCGCCGCATTCAATTGAGCCTTGAAAGTCAATTGCTCCGAAAGATTTACGTAGTCGTGGATGAAATACACGCTCGGCGTCACGATCGCGATCGCAAGCGCGACCGTGAGCCCGATCGCGCTGACCAATTTTCTGAGCGGGAGAGCGTGCTTCATTCAACGCCCGGCAATGTTTCCGTTTCGTGCAAAACCTTTGCGCCTTGGCAACGTCTACACCGCTGCGCTGCCGTGGATACCGCCGCGGCAAGCAGGAGCGCAGCCGCCAGTTTCGTGACCGATCCACGCGCCATGCGCGAATCTAAGCGTCACAAGGGGGTATTTCACATGCGGCCGATCATTTTGGGGTTGAGGCCGGCGCGGTTTCGGCCGCATTGGTGAACAAATTATTAAGAAGGTGGGGAGGTTCTATTTTAATGAATCTCCGGCTCGGGGATCGCCCCGCCGGCCTTGAGAAAATCGAAATCGCAGCCTTCGTCGGCCTGCCCGATATGCTCGGAATAGAGCGCGCCGTAGCCGCGCGGATATTTCGGCGCCGGCTGCGTCCAGGCCGCCTTGCGGCGGGCGAGCTCCTCGTCGCTGACATGCAGATGGATGCGGCGCGCTTGTCGACGTCGATCTCGATCTCGTCGCCGGTCTTGCACGAAGGCGAGCGGGCCGCCGACGAAGCTCTCCGGCGCGACGTGCAGAATGCAGGCGCCGTAGCTGGTGCCGCTCATGCGCGCGTCGGAAATGCGGATCATGTCGCGCACGCCCTGCCCCAGCAGCCGTTTCGGGATCGGCAGCATGCCCCATTCCGGCATGCCCGGGCCGCCCTTCGGCCCGGCGTTCTTCAGCACCAGGATGTGGTCGGGCGTGACGTCGAGATCGTCGCGCTCGATCTCGCGCATCATGTGGTTGTAGTCCTCGAAGGCGATCGCCTTGCCGCGGTGCTTGAGGAAGCGCTTGTCGGCCGCCGACGGCTTGATGACGCAGCCGTTGCGGCGCGAGATTGCCGTTGAGCACCGCGGTCGCGCCTTCGGCGTAGACCGGATCGTTGAGCGAGTGGATGACGTCGGGCGATGTAGACCTTGGCGCCGTCGATGTTCTCGCCGACGCGTCTTGCCGGTGACGGTGAGGCAGGTGAGATCGAGCTTCTCGCGCAGGTTCTGCATCAGCGCGCGCAGGCCGCCGGCGTAGAAGAAATCCTCCATCAGGTATTTGCCGGACGGCCGCACATTGGCGAGCACCGGGATCTGGCGCGACAGCTCGTCGAAGTGTCTCCATGTCGACCGGCACGCCGGCGCGGCGCGCCATCGCCACCACATGGATGATGGCGTTGGTCGAGCCGCCCATCGCCATGTGCACCTTGATGGCGTTGTCGAAGGCGGCGGGCGTCAGGATCTTCTGCGGCGTCAGATCCTCCCACACCATGTCGACGATGCGCCGGCCGGCGACGCGCGCACATGCGCGGATGGTTGGCGTCGGCGGCGGGAATCGACGACGCGCCCGGCAGCGACAGGCCGAGCGCTTCGGCGATCGCCATCATGGTCGCCGCCGTGCCCATCACCATGCAGGTGCCGAACGAGCGGGCGATGCCGCCCTCGATCTCGTCCCATTCCTCGTCGCTGATGTTGCCGGCGCGCTTCTCGGTCCAGTATTTCCAGACGTCGGAGCCGGAGCCGAGATACTGGCCGTTCCAGTTGCCGCGCAGCATCGGGCCGGCCGGCACGTAGATCGCCGGCAGGCCCATGCTGATCGCGCCCATCAACAGGCCGGGCGTGGTCTTGTCGCAGCCGCCCATCAGCACCGCGCCGTCGATCGGATGGCTGCGCAGCAGCTCCTCGGTCTCCATCGCCAGGAAATTGCGATAGAGCATGGTGGTCGGCTTGACGAAGGTCTCGGCGAGCGACATCGCCGGCAGTTCGACCGGGAAGCCGCCGGCCTGCAGCACGCCGCGCTTCACGTTCTCGGCGCGCGCGCGCAAATGCGCGTGGCACGGATTGATGTCGCTCCAGGTGTTGATGATGCCGATGACCGGCTTGCCCGTCCAGTCGTCGGCGTCATAGCCGATGCCGGCGCAGCCGCGAGCGGTGGCCGAACGAGCGCATGTCGTCGACGCCGAGCCAGCGGTGGCTGCGCAGGTCTTCCGGACGTTTGCGGTCTGTCATTGCGGAAAACGTCCGGTTACGACGCGTCACTGGATCGACAGATTGGCGGCGTGCACGACCTTTTCCCACTTGGCCGTTTCGTCGGCGAGGAACTTGCCGAAATCGTCCGGCGTGCCGGGCATCGGCGATGCCGCCGAGGTCCTTGAGCTTGGCCAGGATGCCGGGATCCTTGAGCGCGGCGTTGATCTCCTTGTTGAGCATCGTCGACGATCTCCTTCGGCGTGCCATGCGGCGCGCCGAAGCCGAAGAAGGCGCTCGGCTTCGTAGCCCGGCACGGTCTCGGCGACGGTCGGCACATCCGGCAGTTCCGGCGAGCGCTTCGCCGTGGTCACCGCCAGCGCGCGCAGCTTGCCGGCCTTGATGTGGCCGATCGACGACGGCAGATTGTCGAAGGTCACCTGCACCTGGCCGCCGAGCAGATCGGTGAGCATCGGCGCCGAGCCTTTATAGGGCACGTGCGTCATCTTCACGCCGGTCATCATCTTGAACAATTCGCCGGACAGATGGATCGAGGTGCCGTTGCCGGACGACGCCATGTTGATCTTGTCCGGGATTGGCTTTGGCGTAGGCGATGAATTCCGCGACCGTCTTGGCCGGCACCGACGGATTGACCTCCATCACGTTCGGCACCTGGATGAACGCCGGCGACCGGCGTCGATGTCGCGGAGGAACATCGAAATTGAGCTTCTTGTAGAGCGTGGCGTTGATGGTGTTGGCCGGATTGACCAGGAGCAGCGTGTAGCCGTCGGGCGCGGCCTTGATGACGAGTTCGGTGCCGATATTGTTGCCGGCGCCCGGCTTGTTCTCGACGATGAACTGCTGGCCGAGCTTCTGGCTCAGCCAATTGCCGATGATGCGCGCGACGATGTCGGTCGAGCCGCCGGGCGGATAGCCGACGATGATGCGCACCGGGTGGTCGGGATAGGCCGCGCGCGCGTTACCGGCCCCGATCAGCGATAGAGCAAACAAACCAAGCAGCAGACGAGACAGAAATCCGACATTCCGTTGCATATGCGTGATCCTCCCCAAATGGCCGGGTCGAGCCCGGCCGTATCGTTTTTCTGGCCGGACGTTACGCGGCGCGGCGGCGCTCGCCAAGAGCACCGTGTGAGGGAGCCATTATGCGGTATGTGAGGACCGGAACCCGAGTGTAATTGCTTGATAACATTCAGGAATATGAATGTATATTCCGACAACAGCTTTTTTGCATTTGATTGCGGGAGATCAACGACTTAATCGCAAATAATGCTCCAGTGCATCCTCGGATCCAATCAGTTTTCCAAAATCAAAGAGGAAAAGGAGGCTGAGATGACTTTGGTCGATCCGTGGCAGGGCTATCCTCTGGACGAAAGCTTCATCCAGGAGCAGCACCGTACGAATCCTCGCCGCCTGTACAGCGTCAATGCCACCGACTGGCAGTATCGCGTCGATCACGAGCGGCTGCGCAACCAGCGGCTGGCGCGCGCGCGCGCCGAAATGGAGGCGGACGATCTCGGCGCCCTGCTGCTCTTCGCCGGCGCCAATATCCGCTACGTCACCGGCTCGTATCAGGGCAACTGGAAGTACAACATCAATATCCGCTACGCCGTTCTTCCGCGCGGCGGCGAGCCGGTGCTGTTCGAAACGGCGGGCTCCGATATGGTCTGCGCCAAGCTCGACCTGCCCTGGATGAAGGATCGCATCCGGCCGGCCATGACCTGGCAGTGGTCGGAAGGCGCGATCGGCGAAATGGCCGACAAGATGGTCGCCTCCGTCATCGAGGTCCTCAAGGAGCACGGCGTTCAGAAGGAGAAGATTGGCGTCGACACGCTCGACATCCCATCCCTGCACGCCATGGAGAAGGCCGGACTCAAGGTGGTCAATGGCTGGCCGGCGATGTCGCGCGCCCGTGTGGTCAAGACCGTCGACGAGATCGAGCAGCTGAAGATGTCCGCCTCGATCGGCGACGCCGCCATGTGGCATATCAAGTACGAATGGCTGAAGCCGGGCGTGACCGAACGACAGATCGAGGCCAAGGTGCACGATTTCATGCTCTCGCGCGGCTGCGAGATCATCTACGACATCATCGTCGCCTCGGGCGGCAACACCAGCCCCTACCGGCGCTGGGCCACCGACAAGCTGGTCCAGCAGGGCGACCTGATGATCGTGGACATCAACGCGGTCGGCCCCGGCGGCTACTTCATCGACTTCGTCCGCACCTTCAAGTGCGCGGCGAAAATGAGCCAGCAGGAGATCGACCTCTATCGCGAGACCTACGATTCGATGTACGCGGGCTTGGAGAATCTGCGCCCCGGCAAGACCTCGGCCGACGTCGTCGCCAAGTTCCCGGTCTACGACGACGACAAATATGGCACCGTCACGCTGCAACAGTTCGCGCACTCGATCGGCATCACCCTCTACGAGGGCATGTGGATGAGCCGTGCCTATTCGATGAAGTACCCGGCCGAGATCAAGGAGAACATGTATTTCGCGATCGAGACCTTCGCCGGTCACCCGGGGCTCAGGCAGACCTGCCGGCTCGAGGAGAACGTGCTGGTGACAAAGGACGGCCCCTCCGTCTTCACGAAAATGGAGCACATGGAGGAAGCCGTCGTCGGATACCGTCCCGGCGAATTCCACCACGCCGAGATTTTCGGCTATCCCCGGAAGTGACCGTCCGTTACTTCCGCATGCAGGGGGTCAAGAAGGGGCGGCATTCGTCGCCCCTTCGCTAGCTCAACCAGCCGATGCCGGGTTCCCGTTCCATGTTTCCAGAATTTGAAAAAAACCGTTCCATGATCTTCAACCCGCTGATTGTGGTCGCTTCGGAGCTTGGCATTGCCCGGCCCACGGCCAGGCCCCGTTCCAACGCCGAACGGCAATCCTCGCTCGTAAGCGCCTACCGCCGCGTGACGAGTTCCGAGCTCGGGAGCGTCATCGTCGACAGCGTCGACGATGGAGGCGCGGCGGCCGCCGCCGCGGAAGGTGCGTACACCGTCAGAACCGATCTTGGCGAAGTCGACCGGACGCACAATTATCGTTCGGACTCCGGCGCCGAACGTATTGCCGCGACGGTCAATCGTTTCGACCGCTTTTATACGCACGACATCGTGATTGCCGTGCCCGACGACATGCCGGAGCTAAAGCCGTTTTATATTCAGGCCTTGATGTATGCGCTGGCAACCACCGAGGTCGGCATTGCGACGCTCGTATCGCCGCTTGAGAAGCGCGAACTAGAGAACGATGAAATCACCAAGGTGGCGGTGAACTGGAATCCGGATCGCATCGTCTATCCGCTGGAAGGCAGCCGGGTCGGCACCCTCCTCGATATCAGGCGCGATGCGAGCGCGTTGGGCGACCAGGACCGCTACAAGCTGGTTCCGATCCATGCCTGGCGGCGCGCCGCCCTTGATCGCGTTGTGCGGACGCCTCCATCCGAGCGCGAATTTGCCGAAGGCACCGATCTCGTCCGCGCCCTCGAAGCCGGAATTCGGATCGACGTGGCCCTGGTAACGGAAAACATGAAGGTCCTTATGACGCCGGCGCAGCTTCGCGGCGAAACGCTCGACATGGGTCACTGACGCATTCACGCGTCGGCGCCGCCGCGAGACCCGCCCCGCGCCCGCGGGTATCCGCCGCGACCCCAAGGCCAGACCGAGAGCCGTCCGGGCCCTGACACAAACCTGGAAATGCGCGGAAAACATCTAATTTAATACCGCGAGCAAAGCATTTTGCTGAGCGTTCCCAGGGTTTCTCTCGCGGTGGACTATGATCCCAACGAGGCTATCGCGTTGCGTTTCGTGCCGCTAACTATTATTTCGACGGCTTGACCGCAAGGATCGGCTCGAACTTGCCTGCGACGATTCCAAAAATTTCCGTCATTCTTCCAACGTATGGTCGGCGGCATGTCCTGCCGCGGACCATCGCCAGCGTATTCGCTCAGGATGAAAAAGATTTCGAACTGATCATCGTCGACGACTGTTCGAAAGACGACACCGGCGCCTATCTGGCGTCCCTCACCGATCCGCGTATCCGTGTCCTGACGCCGCCGAACAACCTCGGGACGGCCGGCGCCCGCAACTTCGGCTTGGCGGCGGCGCGCGCCGACGCGGTCGCTTTGCTCGACGATGACGATACCTATCGCGCGCACAGGCTATCCGCGCCGCTTGCCGTGTTCGCGCGCGAGCCCGACGTCGTCGCGACTTTGTCCTCGTCCATTAAATTCGATCTCAAGCGTACCCACACCGCGCGCATGCCCGAGATTACGCTCGCGGCACCGGCATTCGAGTGGGCGCTGATCTGCGATCTCATTGGCGTCGAGGGCACGAGCATCACGGTGCGGCGGCAGACGGCGCTCGACATCGGCGGCTTCCACCAGGGCATGAAATGGATCGACGACCGGGAATTTCTGATCCGCGCTTCGCGCAAGGGCAGCGGGCATCTCATTGCCGAGCCGTTGTGGGAGAAATACTGGTCGGACGATGGGCAATCCAATCAGTGGGAAAATGCCGGACTGAGCCTGCTCAACTACGTTGCCGCGCAGCCCGAACTCGTGGGCCGGTTTCGCAAAGTCGGTTCTTATTTCGCCACCAAGATTTTGGTATCGGACCTGCGGCACGGCATGTTTGCGCCGCTGATGCGGGACTTGCGGGAATTCAAGCGTGCCGGGCTGATTAACGGAAATCTCGTGCAAATGTGGCGGGAACACCGCGAGGTCCGCCGCTATCGGCGGGCGATGTCGCGACACGACGCGCTCGCGACGCTTGTCCCTGCATCCGATGAATGGCGCTAGCCCGCGACACGCGTTTGCGTCCATGGGGCCTGCGAAGTTCTTTAGCAGTTACTGATAGTTGTGCTAAATCTACGGCGCGGGAGGCGGCTGGTCGGGGTGGCAGGATTTGGCACTTCGAAAAACAGTCATTGAATTTACTCATATTTTGGCGGCGCTCCACGCCGTTGTGTACTCGTGTCGTGTACTGAGATCGCCGATTGTTGTCAGTGCGTTTTACCACCAACATGACCGCCCTTGGACGACCCCGATCAAGTCGCAATGGCGGCCGGGCCAGGCCGGACGCATCCGATTGGTGCAAGCCACTTTTTTAGCGCTGTCCATCCATGCTATCCCAGCCCCAGACCGGGGCCATTCAAGGATTGATCTGTGGATTTCGGAATAGGCCCGTTGCAGCGGCTTCTGTTGACCGCTGCTTTCTCCCTTGAGACATCGTCTGCCGCCGCTGCCCTGGACGAATGGTGGAGCCGTGTCGGGAATTTCGACTTGGTGCGGGGGACAGATGCAGCTCTGTTTCCGCAGATCTACCGGCGCCTCGGCGCAAATATTCGGAATCCGCAACTGGCAGCACGGTTGAAAGGAGCCGCGCGGCACCATTGGGTTCTCAATCAGCGCTTGATTGGGCATTGCGGCAAGCTGGTTAACCTCTTGATAAGCGCAGACATCCCGGTGCTGTTGCTGAAGGGCGCCGCGATCTCGACCTTGGTCGACGAAGACTCCGGTCTGCGCGCCATGTCGGACTGGGATGTGCTTGTGCCGCGGAACAAGATTTCCGAAGTACTGCGGTTGCTGACGGCGGCTGGCGTTGACGGACCGCGGAATTTTACCGAAAGCGACTTGGATAGTGCCGGATCTGCGCCGTTGCTCGACCGCGAGACGGGCCGGGCGAGTTTTGACCTGCATTGGCGTCCCTTGCGGACAATCGGCGCCGACAAATTGGCGACCGAAATGTTCATGTCGGGCAGAGAGATCCAGGTCGCCGGCAAGCCGTGCATGGCGTGTTGTCCCGAGCACATCGTATTTCATGTCATCGTGAATGGCGCGGAATGGTCGCCCTACCCGCGCTACGATTGGTTGGTCGACACGATCAAGGTTCTGCGCCGCTTCGGGCCGGAGTTTGATTGGCAGAAGCTCGCGGCCCTTGCGCGCTGCTACCGCTACCAATTCCTAATCGGCGCGGCGCTCGAAGAAGCGGGACGCACGCCGGGAGTGACGGTGCCGGATTGGGTACTGAAGCGCCTCTGCGGCCGCCCTGCCCCGCTCGAACGTTGGGAGGCAACGCTCGCCCGTGCCAACCCCACTTCCTTGTCGCTTGCCGCCGAGGTGTTTTCTCTTTTTCAGCAGTTACGGCGGCGGGATTTAGCGTCGCTGCAACGTCCTGCCTACCGCCTACTTCCGGATTTGTATCGATGTTTTTTCGGACCGCGCCCGACTGATCGGTCGGATCAGCCCGTGCAGAGAATCGAGTTCTTGCAAGGCTGGTCGGGGCCCGAACGCGAGGGGCGATGGACCAATAGCCGCTTCGCATTTCTAGCCATTCATGCCCCACCGACGCGCCGGCCGACGACGGTTTCCGTCCGCGCGACGACAATGCCAAACGCGATGGACACCGAGCAGTCGGTTGCGGTCTTCGCAGGGTTCGAGCGTCTTGCGACGTTGCGCTGGTCGAAGCAGAGAGGGAATTATCATGCGCAGGAGATCCGGATTCCCGCGCACGTCTGGCGCGGCGGCATGGCTATCTTGCGCCTTCACATCCATTCAAGGCGGACACCCATCGAAGAAGGCATCAACTACGATACGCGCGGCCTCGGGATATGCCTTCACCACGTGGCGATCGAGCCTCCGGTTCGCGACCCCGCTGCCAATCCCCTCGAACTCACAGGTGACTCGGCGGACGCCGACGTCTTGTGGCACGGATGGTCGGGCCCGGAATCGAATGACTGCTGGACATTGGGGCGCCTTGCCGTCCTTCGCTGGCGCGCGGCGCGCGATATGACAAATGCCGTCGTCGAACTCGAAGGCGTCCATGCGGCTCCAGGACGAGGACCGGTGCGCGGGAGAATGACGACGAACGACGGCAGCGTGCATCCGTTCGAAATCGATACAAAACCCGGTCGCGCCGTACTGCGAATTCCCTTCGCCGGCGCTATCGCAGCCGGCGAGCCCGTGGAGTTGAGGATTGAAATCGACAACCCGCGTGCGCCATCGCGGACCGGCCTGACCGACGATAACCGCCCGCTTGGCCTTTCAATTCGCCGGGTGCGGCTGCATCAAACCGCCGCTACAGGCTGAGCAAGGTCAAAGTTGCGCGACGATTTGAGCCTATGCAGGAGGTTTCTTGGCAACGCCAAGCTCCCGGCGCAAGTCCAACGCCCGCTTCAGACCGAGCAGGTTCTCGTGCTGCTGTTCGTTGCGGCGCAGGATGCCGGTGTTGGTGTCGTGCAGCCGCCGATAGGCGACAACGTCGGGCACTACAATTGTCTTGATACCCATGGCGACCGCGCGCGAGTACCACGGTACGAAATCTGCCGTGCTGAACGCGGGATCGAACATGCCGAACCGCTCGAAGACGCCGCGGCGTACCAGCAGCGTGATTCGGCTGATACCGGGCTGGGGCGCGCTGAGTTCGCCGACGCCTTGCCCCGATTCCGGAGTACGGAACTGCTGGACGTGCCCCAAGACGCCGTCGAGCTTTTCGTCCGCCAGCAAGATCGCTGCCTGCCGCTCGAGCTTTTCCGCGGTCCACAGATCATCCGCGTCGAGGAACGCGACCGCCTCCCCCGTCACTTGCCGTAGGGCCGTGTTCAATGCCGTTGCGGGTCCCGCGTGGTCTTGGACAACGAGGCGCACTGGCGGACCATACGCCATGACGACCGCACTCCCGCCGTCCGTCGATCCGTCGTCGACGATCAATACCTCTTCGGCCGGGCGGGTCTGCGAAAGGATACTGTCGATCGCTTCGGCGACATAGGACCGTGCGTTGTAAAGCGGGACGATGACGGAGATTTTCATGATCGGCGCTTCATCTGCGTGACGACGCTGCCAGCGTCGTCGCAAGATAGGCTTCGGCATTATACACCGGGACGATGCAGCTTATTTTCATTCGTATTTCGTCGTCGTTTCAGGCGTTCGTGCAGCACAGAAAGGAGCAACGCGTTGGAACGTGCTGGATCCAAGGAAGTATTGGTATCGTGCATGCGATAGATAAGAGTGACCTCGTTTAAATATGCCGTCGGGGTTTTTGCTTCGACGCGCCTGAACCAGAACTCGGTATCGTCGGCATAGTCGACTTTCGTGTTTAGGGGGCCGAGCTTGCGAAACACATCCGCGCGGATGCACAGCGAACCAAGCAGGTGTTCGCGGCACATGGTCGTCAGGTTGCTCTGCGGAGGCGGCGGCGTCGAACGCTCGTACCGGAATTCAACAAGGCCGGCTGCGACTTCGGCGGCGGAATCGGCGCGCAGAGCGTCGACCAGGCTTCGGTTGCGGTCCGCAGGCCACAGGTCGTCCTGGTCCAGAAAAGCGATCAGATCGCCCGAGGCGCGCGCCAAGCCCGTATTACGCGCTGCCGCTACGCCTTGATTTTCCTGACGCACGACAGAAATCCGGCCTTCGAAACAGCGAAGGATGTCGGGCGAACTGTCGGTCGAACCGTCGTCGACCGCGATGACCTCGTCCGCGAGCAAAGTCTGTGCGAATACGCTTGCGAGCGTTTCCTTCAGGTAGGTGGCCCCGTTGTAGACCGGAATGATGACACTCAAACTCATGCGCCGCCATCCGCCTCCACCAGGGTCGTCAGCGTCCGGGAGAGTGCCACCTGGTCGTGGCATGCTTGCATGCTGACGCATGGAACGCGGGCAACGATAGCGGCGAGCTTGTCGAACGTGACCGTCTCGTCGCCTTTGATGCTTTGCCACGTTGCTTCCATCAGCTTGCGTACCGCGTCCGGACGGTTGATTTCGCGAAGCGCCCCGGGCGCGCCGTCATCGGCGACAGGAAAAACGATCGCTTGGATGGTGGCTTCGGCGCAGCCGCAGCAGCCGAGCGTACTCATGTCGATCTCGGCTTTTTGTTCGCCCGCGTCGTCGGAGATGCCGAGCGAAGCGGTCATAGCGCGGGGAAACGTCTGGAACATATCGGCGCGCAATCGGGCGGAACTGTATAGGGCGGCAACGCGTGACGGATTGGGGCGGACCATCACAGCATCGTCGCCGAGATAGTCCCAACCCGCCAGGGCACAACCGACCGCGATGCTCGTTTTTCCCGCCCCGCTCTGCCCGACCAACAAAATGCCTCGTCCGCCCTTTGCGATGGCTGCGGCATGAATCGGCGTCCAAGCAGTATCGCGCGAAAATCCTTTTATCGCATGCAGAAAAGGGCGCGCCACATGCCAGGACGCCATACGGTCCGGCGCCGCGAACCACACCACACCTCTACGTGCCCGGCGATCGAGGGCGGTCAGATAACCGCCTCCTTCGTCCAGCCAAAGATAATAGATCTCGCTGTTGGCGCGCAACACGGTGTAGTGCCGCTCGTCTTCGGCCGGAAGTAGCGCGATAAACTCGGGAAGCGGCGCGTCGATGACGTCCAAATGTACGGCATCATGCGCGTATTCGCACGACCGATTGGCGATCATCTGGAGCAGACGGCGCGTCGATCCGCTGCCATTCAAGTGCACGTCGATCGTCAGATCACCGAAACGGAAGCTGGCCGAAGAAAAATTGTGTTCGAGCGCGGCGCGGTCCGCTGCAGCTATAGCTTGGCGCACCAACTCGCGCAGATCCATGTCGCACTGCGCGTCAAGTCGTCTGCGTCGCACTCGCGTGCGGCCAGCCCATGTCTTCTACATCGTGCACAGGGTCGATAACGAGGAGGTCGGCCATGTCGTCGAAACGCTGGAGCATCGGCGGTCCGTAGGCGGCCTCGACCGTTGCAGCAGGCTTCCAGTCGACCGGCTTGAGACCCTCGGCCGGAACGATAAGTTGTTCCGCGAGGAGAGCATCTATGAATTCCGCACCCGCGCTGGCGAATTCCGCAGGATCGCAATCGCTGAGGGCGGCGACCTCCGACACGACATGGTCCCGCGGAGCGCCGGCAATCAAGCCCTCCCAAATCTGAGCCGCCGAGCCCAGCATGCTGTAGTAGATACCGCTCACAAAATTGGCTGCGACGATCTCGTCGCCGAACGACCTTGCGCTAATGTTCGGCGAAGGAGACATACGAAATTGCATTGACCGCTCTTTCCAGAAGAACATCAGGATGGCGAGGCTTTAGACTTTATATCCGATCGCCATTGCAGTGCCAATAGCGAGACCGCTCGACGTGACGTGGCCGCCGTATCCGTGGTGCGGCACCAATTGTAAAGTCTCGTCCCTATCGGCGATGACGGGCCGCACGGGCTCTTGCATGTCAGCGGACGTGGCCCAAAGCGCGTGCGAATCCGAAACGGCAAAATCTTGCTCGGATATGGCCGCAATTTGACGTCGCCTCTTGCGAGCCACTCGCCAAATAGCCGCCGCGTCATGTTCGGCTTGGTACTGGCGGGGGCAAAAAATTTGACCTCGAAGCGAGAGCCATAAAGGCGGCCGTATTCGTCCCTCACGTCGTCAGCGAGGCGCTTACGAGCCTTGTAGTTGCCCTGGCTGTCCTGACCGAGGGTGACCATTCGTACCGCGCGTCTGTGTACGCGCTTGTGCACTCGGGAGCCCTCAAGTTCTATAGCAAACACAGATAGTTGTGGTAAATCAAGGCCCAGGAAGGCGGCTGGTCGGAGTGGCAGGATTTGAACCTGATATAAACCATTGATATTGCTCAAGGTGGTTCTGACAATGTACCCGATGCCGGGGCAAATCCCGGTCAGATCGAGCGGAGATTCTGACGGGTCGGTTTTCGCAGATTTTGCCTGCGGCCGCGTCCCCCAATCTGCAGAAACAGCACCACGCTACGCGGCAGTGAGCGAGGGTACGCGATCGCCGCCGCATCGAAGCACCGCCGTCTGCAATCATCGAAGTTAGTTGCCCCGGTCGTAACTCGTCACATTGCCCTGGCCATGTCGCGCCATGGAAACTTGACGCTCGCATGCCGAACCGTGATGCAGATCGTGCGAGAGATAGCAAAATCTGGCGCGGCAAGGCTACGTCGCACATAGACCTGGCAACCTGGACCGTCGCTTTTTAGCCCTGGGCGGTTTGGCCCGCAGCACAAGTGAGGCGAGGAGGTGCGTATCGAATAATTCGCAATTGCGCCCGAACGTTGCAAATATATTGCACCTATTTCCGCGTCGCAGAATTCAAGCTACGCAGCAAAAAACTGAATATCTATGAGCTGATCTTTTTTTCGTCGCTTTCATTGGTACTCCCGAGATATGCCCGAATAACGTCCGGGTGTTTAAGCACGTCATCGGGGCGCCCTTCGGCCAGTGTCTGACCGTGATCAAGAACATGAATCCGATCCGCGAGATCGGCTACCATCTGCATGTCATGCTCGATCCATACCAGCGCGATTCCGAGCTGACGTTTGATGCGCAGAATAAAGCGCGCCAGATCCTCCCGCTCATCGCGATTCAATCCGGCCGACGGCTCATCAAGCAGCATCAGTGCCGGCTCTAGCACAAGCGCGCGCGCAAAACCGACAAGCTTCTGTGTGCCGAATGGCAGACCTCCAACGCGGGCATGTCGATAGCGCTCAAGCTCGACGAAATCGATGATTTTTTCCACCGCCGCGCGCTGGCGCACTTCTTCCCGCCGGACACTCGACAGGAATAGCATTTCGGAGAACGGATTCGTGCGAGTGAGCGAATGCCTGCCGATAAGCAGATTTTCCAAAACCGTCATTTGCGGAAACAATTCGCCGTGCTGGAACGTGCGTGCAATTCCAAGACGCGCGATCTCGTGCGGCGATCGGCCAATTACATTTTTGCCGCGAAAACGGATGCTGCCCTCGCCGTGATAAATGCCGCTGACGCAGTTGAGCACGCTGGTCTTTCCCGCGCCGTTCGGACCGATCAGCGCCAGCAATTCACCGGCGTCGGCGGCAAGAGAGATGCCGTCGAGCACGACGAGGCCGCCAAACCGCAACCTCAGCGATTCAATCTCAAGTTCAGCCATACCACCTCCGACTGCGGCGATATTGCTTGACGGTCCGATAGCTCCGGCGATCGCTCCCGGACGATTGTCCGAGATAAAATTCCTGGATGTCACCGTGCGCGCGCAGCCGCTTACCCTCACCGTCGAGCACGACCCGGCCATTTTCGAGCACATACCCGTAATCGGCGATGCTCAACGCGACCGCGGCACTCTGCTCCACGATGACAATGGTGATACCGAGTTCACTACGAATCTGTGCAAGCCGCCGGATCAGATCTTCCACAACAACGGGCGCGAGGCCCAGCGACAATTCATCGACTAGCAGCAGTTCGGGTCGACAGACCAGCGCGGCGGCAAGCGCCAACATTTGCCGCTCGCCGCCGGACAGTAGGCCCGCGGTCCTGGTGCGCAGTTCCGCCAAACGCGGAAAGAACTGGTAGGCGATATTTTCGCTGTCGCGACGATTGTACCGCGAAGGCGAAAACGGTGCCGCCAGATTTTCGACAACCGTGAGGTTGGGAAACACCTTTTCGCGCTCGGGCACGAGGGCAATACCGAGCCGGGTGATTTCATTCGGCTGACGGCTCTCAATGCGCTTGCCGTTGAATATGATGCTGCCGTCCGTCACCCGGGCATCGTCGATGCCGAGAAAGCCTGAGATAGCGCGCAATGTCGTGGACTTGCCGGCCCCGTTGGTGCCGAGAATGGCAACAATCTGCCCCTTTCGCACCGACAGGCTGATACCCCGCACCGCGGTGATGGAGCGGTGATAGACGACCTCCAGCTTTTCAACCGTGAGCAGCGCGGGTTCGCTCATTTTCCAGCCCCCGCAACCGGCCGATGCTTGAACGGCCAGAGAAGAAAATAGGTTTGGACCCGGTGCCAGATGCCGACGAGGCCTAGCGGCTCGAACAGCAGAAACAAGATCATCACCGCGCCGAATGCGGCGTAATTGACCGCAAACAGAACACCCGCGTAGCTCTGCGCGTCCGGCAGCTTCTGCAGAACGGCTTCGATCAGATACGGCAACAGCGTTACGAACACGGCGCCGAGCAACGCGCCCAGCAATGAACCCATGCCGCCGATAATGATCATCGCGACATATTGAATCGACAGATAAAACGAGAAAGCATCGACCGAGACGAAATGGCGATAATAGGCAAACAAGGCTCCTGCCACTGCCGTCATGGCAGACGAGATCACAAATGCGAGCAGCTTATAGGCCGCGATATTGATGCCGAGCGCCTCTGCGACGGTCTCGTGCGCGCGAATGGCACGCCAGGCACGCCCGGTCCGGCTACGCAGGAGATTAATGCAAAACAGCAACGTGAGCGCAGCGGCCATAAGTAGGATGAAGTACCAAACCCGCGCGTCGCTGATCGAGTAACCGCCGATCGTCGGCGGATCAATCAATATCCCGGTTGAGAAACCTCGATTGTTTTCGTATTCGCCGCCGAGATAAACGACCACGAAATAAAGCGCCAGCGTCGATACCGCAAGATAAAGCCCGCGCAGGCGCAGCGACGGCAGTCCGAACACGATTCCGAGCAGCGCCCCAATCGCAGCAGCCGCCGGCAGCGTGACCCAGAACGGCGCATTGATTTCACGAAACAAGATGCCGACGGTAAACGCACCGGCGGCAAGCAATCCCGCATGTCCCAGCGAAATCTGGCCTGCATAGCCGGTGAGAAGCATCAATGAGAGGGCGCCAATCGCCGCGAGGAACACCTGGCACGCAAGATCGAGATAGAAGGCGTTGGCGAGGAAAGGAAACGCGGCAAGCATAATGGCAAACATCAGCAGACTAACTCGCTCAAGCCGTGTCTGGGTCAGCGCAAGGTCCTGCACATAACTCGTCCGAAAATAGCCGCTGGCCCGGGGCATTCCTCTAGACACGGTCGAGCTCCTCACGAGTTCCGAACAGACCCCAAGGGCGCACTATCAGCATCGCGATCAGCACCAGAAACGGCATGACGTCCGACAACAGCGGATCGATATATTGGATCGACAGCACCTCCGCCGCCCCGACGATGAAGGCGCCGACTAACGCGCCGACCAGACTGTCCAGGCCGCCGACGAGCGCCGCGGGGAATGCCTTCAGCCCGATAATGGTCATCGAACTGGTGAGACCAGAGTCGAGCGCAATCAGCATTCCTGCCATCGAGCCCGTCAATGTCGAGAGCCCCCACGCCAGTGCATAAACCGCATGCAAATTGATTCCGCGTTGCGCCGCGAGCAATGGATTCTGTCCGGCTGCCCGCATACGGACACCCCAACGGCCGAAGCGAAGAAACACAAAGAGCGCGGCGTAAACCAGCGCGGTGGTCATCACCAAGATGGCGGCAAAGGTGGAGATCCGTCCGCCGCCCGGAAGGGCAATCGCCGGATTGGCGAAGCCGAGCGCCTGACCGGGATATTGCTGTTGTGGGGACCAGATGAGCACCATCAATCCGCGCAGAAGGGTGCCGAGTGCGACCGTGGTGAGGACGGCAGCTAGCACCATTTCACCAGTCATCTTCCGCATCAGAAAAACATAGACCAGGATTCCGACCACGAGGCTCATAACGACCGCGGCTGCAATCGCCGCCGCCGGATGGCCTGCAAAACTCGTTGCCGTTGCCAGCAGAAGATAGGCTCCCAGCATCATCAGCTCGCCGTGCGCAAGATTGAGCACGCGGCTGACCCGATAAATCAGCACGTAACCGCATGCGATCAGCGCGTATATCGCCGAGAGCACAACTATATTGACAGCGAGTTGCACGAAATATCCTGCGACGCACTTTGAGAAAATGCACCCGGCCGTCAGGCCGGGTGCTTGATCATAGATGGAAGGCCAATATTCACTTCACGTCGTAAGCGAACCAGTTTTTCACCAAGGCAATCTTGGAACCGTCCCATCTGTAAACCCGGTAGTACTGCTTGGTGCGGAAGTGATTTGCCTTGGTCCATTCCATAGGACCGCCGCGCAAGCCCTTGAGATCGACCTTCAGGTTCTGCATCGAAGCCTGGATCTTGGCGGGCGTCGCGGGCCAGCCGGCGCCTTTCAGCGCGGCTTCGATCACCATGCCGGCGATCCAACCCTCGGTCATTTGCTCGGGCGGATACTTGCCGCCGGCCTTCTGCACCGCCTCGGCGATCGTTTTCTGGATTGGCAGATTTTCCTGGAACAAAGCATTGGCGCCAACGACGAAGAGCTTGTCGTCTTTGATACGCTTGAGTTCGCCCTCGGCTTCGAGATGCGCCCAGGCGATGTAGTCGCCCTTCCAGTCTAGACGACGAAGCGCCTCAAACGTGCGTACCTGCGTTACCCACGGCGCCCAGGAAAACACCCAGTTCGCTCCGGCATCCTTTAGCTTGCTGGCGAAGGGCGTGTAGTCGGCGGTCGGTGGTGGAATGACCTCGATGCCGAGCGATGTCATTCCGAGTTCCGGTGCCTGTTTGGCGGCAAATTCCATCTCGCCCCGCGACAATGGAATCGCCATAGCGGCAAAGCCGACTTTCACTGGGCCCTTCGCTGTCTCCTTGATGAAGGCGAGCGCGGCGCGGCTATCATAGGTCGAGGCGAAAGCCGTGGTGCAGAACTCACCTCCGCTCGCCGGCGGATAAACATCCTTCGGACAGACCGAGCTGGCGAACACCAGCGGCACGCCCGCGCTCTTGGCCTCGGCCACGACAGGCGCATAGGTCGAGGACAGACTGGCGTCGAGCAACAACATGACATGGTCTTGGGTCAGCAACTTCTTGGCATTGGCGGCAGCCTTCGAAGGCTCAGCCGAGTTCATCCTGGATAATGAGGTTGACCTTCTTGCCGTTGATTCCACCGGCGGCATTAACCCGGTCGAAATAGATGCGAAGCGCATCGACAGCAGGCGCATAGGTGCTGGCTGGTGGCCCGGTGAGTGCGGCGGTGATCCCGACCACATAAGCATCTTGCGCCAGTGCCGGGCTAAACACTCCGGTCGCTAACGCGGCGGCGACGATTAGTGAACGCATGAGCTTTCCCTCCATTAGATTTCATGATTGGCCTAATTTCATCTGGCGCTCACGCACGCAGGACATCCCCCACTTCGCTTGCCAGAAGACGTCCCTCGTTATCGTCGTACATGGCCTCGACCAGCGGCTTGAACCGCTCGTACATTTGCGTGCGTTTGATCTTACGCGTGGGAGTTACGGGCTCGCCTTCCTCCTCTGGATCGAGCATCTTTGGTAGAATGCGAAACGCCTTGATCTGCTCGACGCGGGCGAGTTCAGCATTGGTCCGGTCGATCTCGTCCTTGAGCAGCCGCACCACCTGCGGTTTTTCGGCAAGATTGGTGAATCCGGTGTAAGCAATATCGTTGCGGCGGGCCCAGTCGGAGACCATGTCGAAATCAATTTCGACAAGCGCCGTCAGATATTTGCGGCCGTGACCGAACACCACCGCCTCGGAGATATACGAGCTCGCGCGCAGAATATTTTCGATGAATGAAGGCGATATCGTTTTGCCGCCAGATGTCACAATAAAATCGCGCGCACGGTCGATAAGGCGCAATCCATCATTCGTCCATTCGCCAATATCGCCAGTGCGCAACCAACCGTCGTCGTGTTTGACGGCGCGCGTTGCGTCCTCGTTTCGCCAATAGCCTTCGAATAGATCGGGGCTGCGTACCAGGACTTCGCCCTCATCGGAAAGACGCACATCCCAGCCGTCCGGAGCGGTTCCGACATTACCCGGCCGCGGAAACCGGCCGCGTTGTCCCGAAATAATGCCACCGGCTTCTTCCGTTTGACCGTAAATCTCAAGAACGTTGACACCGTACATATGCCAAAGCGCCATCGTCTCGGGCGGCAATGGAGCGCCACCGCTGATGACAAACTCCAGACAATCGAAGCCAAGCTTATTGAGAATCGGGCGAAAGACTGCCGCATGACAGGCGCGGTATGCTGCCTCATCCGCTCCTGTCACAGTGCCGTCCCAGCATTTGCGGACATGGCCGCGGGCAAGGCGCATCGCAAACTCATAGCTTGTGCGCTTCAGCGCCGAGGAATTGGCAATACCGACGACGACCTGTGCAGCAAACTTTTGCAGATAGCGCGGAACGGTGAAAAGCACCGTCGGGGCGACCTCGAACATCGTGGTCGCCAGATCCTCCGGATCCTCTCCGAAATGCGGCACGAGCATTGAGATCAGCGGCAGTGTTACGGCAATGTCGCGGCCGAGAATATGGCAGAGCGGAAGGTAAGCGACGGTTCGGTGCTGTTTCTCCGCAAACGTCGGGTAGTGGTCGACGATATTGGCGGTGGCGGCGAGATGCTTGCCATGGGTGATTAGCGCGCCCTTGGGATGGCCGGTCGTGCCCGACGTGTAAACGATGATGGCCGGATCGCGCGCGCTAACTTGCGCGACCTGCGCCTCTAGCCAATCAAGATCGCTTTCCGTCCGGGCGACTAGCTTTTCGTAACTCATGAGCTTGGCGTGGTCGTAATCAAACATCGCCGAAATCGTCGATGACAATAACGGCCCGCATATCCGGCAACCGGTCGATGATTGGCAGCATCTTGTCGACGTATTCCTGATCTTCTGCGATGAAGATTACCGCACCGCCATCACGCAGCTGATATTCGACCTCCGCGGCCGATGCAGTCGGGTAGATGCCGTAGACGATCGCGCCGAGCGACTGCGATGCCAGATCACAGATCATCCATTCTTCGCAAGCGTCCCCCATGATGGCGACGCGTTCGCCTTTCGTCAGGCCGATGCCGGCAAGCGCCCGCGCCGCGCGCGCTACCAGCAAAGCGTAATCGCGGAAACTTCGTTCGCGATATATGCCAAAATGTTTCGAGCGGAACGCGACCTGATCCGGAATGCTGCGCGCGCGCTCGCATAGCAGCGACGGCGCCGTCCGGCTGCGCAAGGCGTCTCGTGTGATCGCTTCCTTGTCGACCATCACTCTGCCCTTTGGGAGCGTTTCCTAGAATATCCTACCGCTAAACTGACGCCAATTTCTATAGGCTTATCGAATTTAATAGGAGCCTATTATTGCTGGCGGCCGAGCCCATCGAGCACGAGGGAAGCGAATTCGGTGCCGATCCGTTCCATGGACGCATTTTCTTTGCCGTACCAACTGGAAACGCCGTTCGCCAAAGCCAGGATTGCCAGCGTTGTCAGCCGGGGATCGAGGTCGCCGCGAAATTCGCCCCTGCGCATGCCGTCGCGAATGACGGTTTCAAATATCTTTTCAAGCCCGCGGGACCATTTGCCCACCCGGCGGCGGCTTCGATTGGGCAGGAATTGGCGTTGCGTGAGAAAGACCCGCACGAAATTGCCGCGGTCGAGGATGGGCACCATATGGGCCCGGATCAGCCCTGCCAGCCGTTCCCGGGCCTTTCCCGGTCCGGAAGCGATTGCCTGAGCCGTTTCGAAAAAGCCGGCAACTCCCTGAATACAGACAAGCTCCAGAGCGGCCTCCTTGGACGGAAAGTAGTAATAAAGGCTCGCTTGGCGGATGTTCAGGATGTCGGCGATATCCTGCGTGGTCGCGCCGTGATACCCGCGCTCGGCAAAGACCTGAGCCGCGGCCTCGATGATCTCGATAGAGCGGCGATGCGTATTTCGCTTTGAAGGTATGCCTGGACGCGCTGAATCCGCGCGTCGGCCTAGCTTGCGCCGCTGCATGCTTGCTTTGACAGCTCGATACGATCTAGATTTCATCTATAAGCCTATAGATACACAATGCAGCTAACCCGGGAGGCGCCCATGTCCATGAATGCCAAAGGCCGTCCGCCGTTTCGCGCCGACCATGTCGGGAGCCTCCTGCGTCCGCCTGTCCTGCGGCAAGCCTTTAAGGACTATTTCGCCAAGCACATCGATGACGCCCATTTTGCACAAATCCAGGACCAGTGCATCCGGGACGTGGTGAAGCTGCAAGAAGACGTCGGGCTGAAGGTCGTTACCGATGGCGAATTCCGGCGCGGCTCATACTGGAGCCGCTTTGTCGAGCGTATCGACGGATTCATCATCAAACCCGCTGTTTTCAGGTTTAGGGATGACCACGGCCATGAGGTGGAATTCACGGCGCCCTATGCGGCCGCCAAGCTTAGCCGGATGCAGCCGTTAGCGCTCGACGAATTTAGCTTCCTGCGCGACGTGACGAAGGTGGCACCAAAGATCACGCTTCCCTCCCCTTCGACCATGCATTTCTACCGCTGCT
This sequence comes from uncultured Alphaproteobacteria bacterium, assembly GCA_963772235.1. Taxonomy (GTDB): domain Bacteria; phylum Pseudomonadota; class Alphaproteobacteria; order Rhizobiales; family Xanthobacteraceae; genus Pseudolabrys. The sequence goes on along the minus strand of CAVYWI010000028.1, from coordinate 60,794 downwards.
CGGACTTTGCCGACCGCAGCGCATATTCAAGCGTGGAAGCGTTTTTTGCTGATCTTGGCCGTATTTTTCGCGAGGAGATCGCCGAGCTTGCGAAAGCCGGATGCCAACACATCCAACTCGATGAAGTGGCTATCGCTTTGTTGTGCGATCCGGCGATACGCAAGAAAGTCGAAGACGCAGGGCAAAAACCGGATCACCTTGTCGATCTGTATATCGAGAGCCTCAACGACGCCGTCGCTGGAGCGCCGGCGGGTGTAACGTTCGGCGTGCATATGTGCCGCGGTAACTTTAAGGGTCATTATCTTGGAGCCGGCGGATATGAATCCGTTGCCGAACGGTTTTTTTCCCGCACGAACGTGAACCATTTCCTGCTTGAATACGACACTGAGCGAGCGGGGGATTTCAAGCCGCTCCGTTTTGTCAAAGACAAGGGCGTGGTATTGGGCCTTGTCAGCAGCAAGACCCCAGTTCTTGAGGATATTGAGGTCCTCAAGAAGCGCATCGGCGAGGCAACGCAATACATCGATCTCGATCGGTTGGCGGTCAGCCCCCAATGCGGCTTTGCCTCGACCGTTGCGGGCAATCCAGTCACCGAGGCGGATGAGCGGGCAAAATTGAAGCTGGTCGTCGATGCCGCGAAGGCAATCTGGCACTGACCCGATCAGCCATTCGCCTAGACACGCGGCAATGAACGGGGGGTAGGCGCCTCATGATAGAAGGCCAACGACCGCTCGCAGTCGTTACGCTCGACGCTGTCAGAATCGCGCAGAAAATACAGTAATATCAACTAGTTAGATGGTCGGAGTGGCAGGATTTGAACCTGCGACCCCCTCGTCCCGAACGAGGTGCGCTACCAGACTGCGCTACACTCCGACTGTCGGCGGCCTTATAACCCCGGCTCCCTTAAAGCCGCAAGCTTGAGAGTTCGATGACTGCCGAACCGGGAACGCGGGTGCTGCAAGCCCAGGGCCACGAGATCGCGCCGGCGATCGCGGCGGCGGCCGCCTGCCTTGCCGCCGGCGGGCTGGTCGCGTTCCCGACCGAGACCGTCTATGGGCTCGGCGCCGACGCCGGCAATGGCGAGGCCATCGCCCGGCTCTACGCCGCCAAGGGCCGGCCGAGCTTCAATCCGCTGATCGCCCATGTCGCCAGCATGGACGCCGCGCGCCGGCTCGGGCGCTTCGATGCCGCCGCCGAGAAGCTTGCCGGCGCGTTCTGGCCCGGACCGCTGACGCTGGTGCTGCCGAAACAGCCCGATTGCGGCGTGGCCGATCTCGCGCTCGCCGGCCTCGACAGCGTGGCGGTGCGGGTGCCGGCGCATCCAATCGCGCACGCGCTGCTCGCGGCCTTCGACGGGCCGGTGGTGGCGCCCTCGGCCAACCGCTCCGGCCACGTCTCGCCGACCAGCGCGGCGCACGTGCTGGCCGATCTGCGCGGGCGCATCGACATGGTGATCGATGGCGGCCCCTGCGCGGTCGGCGTCGAGTCCACCATCGTCGCCTGCCTGGACGAACCGACACTGCTGCGGCCCGGCGGTCTGCCGCGCGAAGAGATCGAGCGCGTGCTCGGACGCGCGCTGGCGGTGGCCCCGGTTGCCGACGAGGCGCCGATCGCGCCCGGCATGCTGTCGTCGCATTATGCGCCCAAGGCCAGGTTGCGGCTTGACGCCGAGACGGCCGAGCCCGGCGAAGCGCTGCTCGCCTTCGGACCGGCGCCTGGCGGCCACGCTCAATCTGTCGCCGCGCGGCGACCTGATCGAGGCGGCGGCCAATCTGTTTTCGCATTTGCGCGCGCTCGATGCTTCCGGCGTCCAGCGCATCGCGGTCATGAAAGTGCCGCACGAGGGCCTGGGCGAGGCGATCAACGACCGGCTCAAGCGCGCCGCCGCGCCGAAAGCATGAGCACAGCTATGAACCTGCAAGCCAAGCCGCAGACCGACGCGCCCGCTCCCGGCCGAGCTGCTGGCCCGCTTCATCGCCATCGTCGGCGCAGAAATACGCGGTCACCGATCCGCAGATGCAGGAGCCCTATCTGGTCGAGATGCGCGACCTCTACCACGGCCACACGCCGGTGGTGCTGCGGCCGGGCTCGGTCGACGAAGTGGCCGCGATCCTCAAGCTCGCCAACGAGACCAAGACCGCCATCGTGCCGCAGGGCGGCAACACCGGGCTGGTCGGCGGGCAGATCCCGTTCAACGGCGAGATCGTGCTGTCGCTCACCCGGCTCGACAAGATCCGCGAGGTCGATCCGGTCTCCAACACCATGACGGTCGAAGCCGGCGTCACGCTGCAGCGTGCGCGCGAAGCGGCGGCCGAAGTCGACCGGCTCTATCCGCAACTGCTGCCGTCGGAAGGCAGCTGCACCATCGGCGGCAATCTCTCGACCAATGCCGGCGGCACCGCGGCGATCGCCCACGGCATTGCGCGCGCGCATGCGCTGGGCCTCGAAGTCGTGCTGGCCGACGGCCGCGTGCTGCACAATCTCAACAAGCTGAAGAAGGACAATACCGGCTACGACCTCAAGAACCTTTTCATCGGCTCCGAAGGCACGCTCGGCATCATCACCGCGGCGGTGTTGCGCCTGGTGCCGCGGCCGCGCTCGGTCGAGACTGCTTTTGCCGGCGTGCCGTCGCCGCAGGCCGCGGTCGACCTGCTCAACCTGGCCACCGATCGCACCGCCGGCGGCGTCACCTCGTTCGAGCTGATGCTGCGCGTCGGGCGTCGAAGCCGTGGTCAAGTTCGACGCCGCGAGCCGCATGCCGCTCGCCGGCAACGATCCCTGGTTCGTGCTGATCGAATTGTCGTCGCAGGCGCAAAGCGGCCTGCGCGAAGTGATGGAGGACATCCTGCACGCCGGGCACGAGAAGGGCCTGGTGCTCGACGCCACCATCGCCGACAGCATGGCAGCAGGGCAAAGCGTTCTGGCGCATCCGCGAAATGTTCGGCGAGGTGCAGCGGCACATCGGCGCCTCGATCAAGCACGACGTGTCGGTGCCGGTGGCCGCGATCCCGGCTTTCATCGCGGAAGCGAACGCGGCGGTTACCAAACTCATTCCGGGCAGCCGGCCGCTGCCGTTCGGCCATGTCGGCGACGGCAATATCCACTACAACGTGACGCAGCCAGTCGGCGCCGACAAAGACAAGTTCCTGGCGCGCTGGGACGAGGTCAACGAGGTCGTGTTCGCGGTGGTGAAGAAATACGGCGGCTCGATCTCGGCCGAGCACGGCGTCGGCGTGATGAAGCGCGACATCCTGCCGACTACAAGGACCCGGTGGCGATCGAACTGATGCGCGAGCTTGAAGAAGCATGCTCGACCCGAACGGCATCCTCAATCCCGGAAAGGTGCTGTGAGCGTAGCGGCCGACGTCGAAACCTCGCAAATCCCCGTCGCCATCGTCGGCGGCGGGCCGGTCGGACTGATGCTGGCGCTGCTGCTCGACCGGCATGGCGTGCGCTGCGTGCTGTTCAACACCGAGGAAACGACGCGCTGGCATCCGAAAGGAAGCTCGCAAGGCGCGCGCACGATGGAGCATTACCGACGGCTCGGCATTGCCGACCACGTACGCACGCTCGGGATGCCTGCCGATCATCCGACCGACGTGATCTATTTCACCCGCTTCGGCGGCTGGGAGCTGGCGCGCCTGCCGATGCCGTCGACGGCCGAAAAGCTCAAGGCGATCGCCGCCGCGGCCAAGACCGATCAGGTGCCAGAACCGCTGCACCGCGCCAACCAGATGTATGTCGAGAAATTCCTGCTCGAGCACGTGCGTACGCGGCCGAACATCGTGGTGCGGTTCGGCTGGCGGGTGGATGACTTCGCCGACGACGGCGACGGCGTCACAGCTCAATGCCGTCTGCGAGCGCAACGGCAGGCGCGAGAGCTGGCGCAGCGCCTACCTCGCCGGCTGCGACGGCGGGCAAGGCATGGTGCGGCGCGCGCTCGGCATTCACTATTCCGGCGCCGCGTTGCAGCAGGCCTATATGGGCGGCCGCATGTTCTCGACCCATGTGCGGGTGCCGACGCTGGCGCACGACTTCCTGCGCAAGAACGTCGGCTTCCAATACTGGGTGATCAATCCGGAGCTGCGCACGACCATCACCTCGGTCAACGGCGCCGACGAATTCATGTTCTGGACTAGGCCGAAAAACGAAAGCGCCGATGCCGACGACCGTGCGGTCGCCGACGCCATGCGGCGCAGCACGAACTCGGACATCGCGGTCGAGGTGCTGGCGCATCATCCCTGGACCGCGGGCGTGGCGCTGGTGGCGGAGCGCTACGGCGCGGGCCGCGTGTTTCTCGCCGGCGACTCGGTCCATCTGTTCACGCCGACTGGCGGCTTCGGCATGAATACCGGCGTCGACGACGCCGCCAACCTCGCCTGGAAGCTCACCGCCATGGTGCAGGGCTGGGGCGGCAGCGGTCTGCTGGCCAGCTATGAAGCCGAGCGCAAACCGGTCGCCGTGCGTAATACCGGCGCCGCCCGGCAATTGAGCAAGAACATCGGCGCCTTCGACGATTCCACCCGTCCTCGAGCAGGACTCGCCCGCCGGCGAACAGGCGCGGCGCGAACTCGGTGCCCTGCTGTCCACCTATGGCGAGCAATACGGCTCGATCGGCGTGCAACTGGGAGGGCGCTACGACGGCTCCCCGATCGTCGCCGAAAATGGCGCGCCGCCGGCCGACGACTTCATCAATTACATGCCGAGCAGCGTGCCGGGCGGCCGCGCGCCGCATTTCTGGGTGGATCACGGCCGCGGCATCGGCAGTTCGCTGTTCGACCAGCTCGGCACCGGCTTCACGCTGCTGCGGCTCGGAAGCAACGCGCCAAGCGGATCGAGACTGGCGGACGCGGCAGCGCAGGCGGGTATTCCTTTCAACGTGTTGGATTGTCCCTACGCTGACGCGCGCGACCTCTACGGCTGCGATCTGGCGCTCATCCGCCCGGATCAGCATGTTGCCTGGCGCGGCAATGCCGACCCGCCCGACGCCGAACGGCTGTTGGCGAGCGCTGTAGGTGGCGCGAAGCGCTGAAATCTCAAAATAACGCCCCCTGCCCGCTATCTTTCTTGGCGCGTTTAACGCGCGCGGCCGGCTTCAGTACGGGCGCCGGTTCAAGCTTGCCGGCCACGACGGGCTCCAGCAATTTCGGATTGTCGTTGGCGGTGCGGTTGACCGCGGTCGATATCTCGTAAGCTTCGAGCAGACTGTCAGGCGCGCGCGCGATCAGCGCCGCGGCCGTCGCCACATCGACCTCGCGGGCATTGAGCCAGAGGTCGAATGCCTCCGGCGGCACTATTACCGGCATGCGCTCGTAAATGGTGCTTAGCGTCTTGTTGGCGCGCGTGGTGACGATGGCCGCGGTGTCGAGTTCCTCGCCGTTCGGCCCGGTCCAGGTTTCCCACAGTCCGGCGAAGGCGAGCGGCGCGCCCGATTTCGCGTGCACGTAGAACGGCCGCTTGCGCTCGCCGGCCTTCTGCCATTCGTAGAAGCCGTCGGCCGGAATCAGGCAGCGCCGCCGCTTCATCGCGGCGCGGAACGCGGGCTTGTCGGTCACGCTCTCGCCGCGCGCGTTGATCAGCAGCGTGAAGGTCTTCGGGTCCTTGACCCAGGACGGCAGCAGCCCCCAGCGCACCAGCGCGAACTGCCGCTTGCCGTCCACAAGCCGGACGATGGCGATCGGTTGCGTCGGCGCGATGTTGTAGCGCGGCGGGAAATTGGGTTGCTCGGCGTAGGCAAACAGCGCCCGCAGCGCTTCCGGCGAGGCGGTGAGCGTGTAGCGGCCGCACATTTCAAGGCCCTTTCGTCACGGCTTAATCGCGCCTTAACCCGCGCGGAATCACACTGGCGGCCGGTCCAACCGGGGGATCTGGGGCCGCGATGAAATATCAGGATTGCGCCGACACGTTGCAAGCCGAGGGTGCCGGGAACGACGGCGCGACCCGGCTTGCCGATGCCAATATCAACCCCGCGACCGGGCTCGCCAGCGACTATCTCAACCATTTCAACGAAGCGATCATGCTGCTCGAAATGCTGTCGAGCTGCCCGGATTGCCGCGACGATTTCCTCACCTGGCGGCCGCTGAGCTATCGCGAGCATTTCGAAGCTTCGGGCTTCAAGGGGCGCTCGCTGGCGATCGCGGCCTATGACGCCGCCGACCCGAGCCGGCGCGGCTGCCTCGATGCGCTCGCCGGTACCATGACCGCCGTGCTGGAGGCAACGCGCGCGGCGATGAACGCCGATATCCCGCCGCACACCGCGGTCGCGCTTGCCGAGAATGCCGTCGCCATGCTGCGCCCGCTGGTCGCGCGCGCCGGCGCGGTCATCAACGGCGAGGCCGACGCCGGCACGCCGCCGTCGCCGCAGGCGGTGGTCGACGGGCTGATGAAACGCGCGTGATTTCCGAAAGCGGGTCTTGGCTTTCGGGCAGGATCGTGCGCAAAGCATGGGGCCATGTCCGACCTGCGCGCCTATCCTCAGCGACCGATCCTTGCCGTCAGCGCCGCCATTTTCCGCAACGGCAAAGTGCTCATCGTGCGGCGCGCGCGCAAGCCGGCGCTTGGGGTCTACACGCTGCCCGGCGGCGGCGTGGAAACCGGCGAAACGCTGATCGAGGCGGTGACCCGCGAAGTGCGCGAGGAGACATCGCTTGCCATTGAGCCGGTCGCGCTCGCCGGCCACCGCGAGGCGATCGTGCGCGACGCGCAAGGCCGCGTCGAGCGCCATTTCGTCATCCTGTGCTTTGCCGCGCGCTGGATTTCCGGCGAGCCCGTCCTCAATGAAGAGCTCGACGATGCGCGCTGGCTCGATCCCGCCGAACTCGCGGGTCTGCGTACCACCGAGGGCCTGGCCGAGATCGTGGGCGCGGCATTCGAGCGGCTGGCCAAGCTAGTCTGACCGCCTGCCTTGCGATTGCCCCAGAGCGTGGGCATATCATCCCGACCGCCATGAAACGCCTGCTGACCACCGCTGCGATATTGCTCTGCCTTGCGCTGCCCGCGCAGGCGCAGATGGCGCCGGCGCCGTTCGACGGCGATTTGCAGCGGCTCGCCGAAATCCTCGGTTCGCTGCACTACCTGCGCGCCGTCTGCGGCGCCAATGAAGGGCAGAAATGGCGCAACGAGATGCAGGCGCTGATCGACGCCGAGGCGCCCGGTGGCGAGCGGCGGCGCAAGATCGTGGCCGGTTTCAATCGTGGTTATCGGGGTTTTCAACAGACTTATCGCACCTGCACGCCGGCCGCCGATCTTGCGATTCGCCGCTATCTCGATGAAGGCGCCAAGATCGCGCGTGAAATCACCGCGCGATACGGCAATTAAGCCCGCCGTTATTAACCTTTCTTTAAGCCGTAGGCTTGGTCGGTTCCGCGCGCGTGCTAACGTCCATTTCGGATTAAGGAATCGCGTCCGATTCGGACGCCTAGGGACGAAGGCCAACATGACGACAATCGAGCGAGCGGATCAGACGCGTGATCCGGTACCGGACCACGAACAGAAACGCGTGGCCTTGGGCTACCTGCACGAAGCCTGGGCGGAAGCGCGTCTCGACGGCATCGACGGCGATTGCCTGGCGCAGGCCTGCCTGTTCGCGGCTTTCGCCGAATTCGTCACCACCTACGGCGAGGACGCGGCCGCCAAGTTCGCCGAAGGGCTCGGGGCGCGCATTCGCAACGGCGAATTCTCGGTCGATCTGCGCCGGCAATAGCCGCCGGCCACGCTCAAAACCCGAAGTCCGACGACGCGTCAGCGCCCACGCAAGCCGAAATGGCGCTCGAGCACAACATCGACGTCGGCCGGATAGAACGGCTTCTTCAGGAACGCGAGCGCATTCGACAGATGCGGGCGGCCTGAGGCGCCTCTGACCAACACCGAGGACATCATCACGACCGCCACGTTCGGACACTCGTGCTTGATCACCTGCAGAATGTCGGCGCCTTTGAGGTCTGACATGTTGTAGTCGAGAAATACCAAGCGGATCTTGCCTTTGCGAAGTCGATCGAGCGTGTCCGAGCTGTCGGAAGCCTCATGGATGCGCAGATCGAAGCGGCTGGCGGTCAAAGTCTTTCGCACGACGCCACGCAGCGTTTCGGAATCGGCTACGACCAGAACATGGGTCGGTAATTTCGCGCGGATGCAGATCTCGACAAGCTTGCGCGCATCGTCGCTATCGGCCGGCACCGCCAGCACGCCGTCGGTCTTATCGGGACGCACCCTCCCAGGCTGAGTAGTGACGAAGACCAGCGGCGCCGGCCGCTTGGCCCGCGCGGCCTCGATCACGGATGTCTTGTCGACATCGTCCAATCCGTGGGCGAGCACGCAGAAATCGAAGTCAGCTCGGCTGAGCGCGATCTTGGCAGCGCTGGCGGAATTGGTTTCGAATTCGATCGGAATCGAAGCCTGCGCCACGCCGGCGCGCCACCGATCCGCGTATGCCGGGGTGGCCCCCACCAACAGCATGCGGAGCGAAATAAGATCGCCGCTCATGAATCTTAGTTCTCTCGGTTTCGGCGAAATTTGGCCGGTCGAGGCTGCTTTGTTACCGTTGATAACCCCACACAGAAGAACTTTAATTCTACAGATTTTGTCTGAGAAAAAAAGACCGGAGACAACTCGCGCGAGCAAATGCAACCCAATCGGGGGCCTTTAACCACTAAGTTTCGGCAAGTTCTTAGTCGGCCAAGGTTTCCAGGAACCGAACACGTTCGCCGCGCGCCGGCGTGGTCAGGCTGCCGTCCCACATCACCTTGTGTCCGCGTATCACGGTACCTACCGGCCAGCCGGTGACGGTGACACCGGCATAGGGCGTCCAGCCCGCGCGCGAGGCGACCCACTTGTCGGTGATGGTCTCGCGCCGCTTGAGATCGACCACCGTGAGGTCGGCGTCGTAGCCGACAGCGATGCGGCCCTTGGCGGCGATGCCGAACACGCGCGCCGGCCCGGCGCTGGTCAGATCGACAAACCGCAGCAGCGAAAGCCGGCCCGCATTGACGTGGTCGAGCATGAGCGGGACCAGCGTCTGCACGCCGGTCATGCCGGAATGTGTCTTCGGATAGGGATGCGCCTTTTCCTCGAGCGTATGCGGCGAGTGGTCGGAGCCGACGCTGTCGATCACGCCTTGCGCAAGACCGTGCCAAAGGCCGTCACGGTGCGAGGGCGTCGCGGATCGGCGGATTGAGCTGGGCGAGCGTGCCGAGCCGCTCATAGCATTCCGGCGCCGCAAGCGTGAGATGAGCGGGCGTCGCCTCCGCCGTGGCGACGTCCTTGTGCTGGCTAAGAAAGGCCGCCTCTTCCTTGGTGGTGACGTGCAGCACGTGCACGCGTTTTCCCGTCTCGTGCGCCAGCGCGACCAGGCGCTGCGTGCACATCAGCGCGGCCTGCGCGTCGCGCCAGACCGGATGCGAGCGCGGATCGCCTTCGACGCGAAGGTTCATGCGCTCGCGCAGGCGATACTCGTCCTCGGAGTGGAAGGCGGCGCGGCGGCGGATGCTTTTGAGCACGGCGCGCACGCCGTCATCGTCCTCGATCAGCAGCGAGCCGGTGGACGAGCCCATGAACACCTTCACGGCGCAGACGCCGGGCAGCATTTCCAGCTCGCCGAGGTCTTTGGTGTTCTCGCGCGTGGCGCCGACGTAGAAGGCGAAATCGCAATGCATGCGGTGATGGCCGCGCTTGACCTTGTCGGCGACCGCCTCCGCCGTGGTCGTGGTGGGGTCGGTGTTGGGCATCTCGAACACGGCGGTGACGCCGCCGAGCACGGCGCCGCGCGAGCCCGATTCGAGGTCCTCCTTGTGGGTGAGGCCGGGCTCGCGGAAATGCACGTGGCTGTCGATCACGCCCGGCAGCAGATGCAGCCCGCGGCAGTCGATCACCTCGCCCGCGGACGCACGCGAAAGGTCGCCGATGGCGGCGAAGCGGCCGCCTCGAATGCCGAGGTCGCGCAGCCCTTCGCCGTCGTGGTTGACGACGGTGCCGCCCTTGAGGATCAGATCGAAGGTTTCGGCCATGTTGGACCGGTTCATGGCGGGGCTTGAGCCCCGCCCGACAGCGCTTACGTTTCGCCGCGAGTTCTGGCAAGAGACTAGTCCAAGGGAGTACGAGAATTCACATGCAGGCAGCGCTTCTGCCCGACCGCGGCGTGGTCAAGGTCGCCGGCGACGACGCCGGCGGTTCCTCAATGGGCTTGTCACCAACGACATCGGCAAGGTCGCCCCCGGCAGCCCGCGCTTTGCCGCGCTGCTGACGCCGCAGGGCAAGATCATCGTCGATTTCATCGTGGCCGAGGCCGAGCCGGACGACGGCGGCGGCTTCTTTCTCGATTGCCCGCGCGCGCTGGCGCCCGCGCTCGTGGAAAAGCTCAATTTCTACAAGCTGCGCGCCAAGGTCGCGGTCGAGGATCTGTCGGCCGCGCTCGGCGTGATGGCGGTGTGGGACGGCGCCGGCGTTTGAGCGAATTCGGGCTCTCCTATGCCGATCCGCGCCTGCCCGCGCTCGGCACGCGCACGATCCTGCCGCCGCGATCTCGCCGCCGAGGCCGCCGCCGATCTCGGCGCCACGCTCGCCGACGCGGAGGCCTACGACGCGCACCGCATCGCGCTCGGCGTGCCGCGCGGCGGCGAGGATTTCATCTATGGCGACGCCTTCCCGCACGAAGCCGACATGGACCAGCTCGCCGGCGTCGATTTCGACAAGGGCTGCTATGTCGGCCAGGAAGTGGTGTCGCGCGTCGAGCATCGCGCGCAGCGCGCGCAGCCGCGTCGTGCCGGTCGCCTTGACGAGTTCGCGCCCACCGCCGGCCTGCCGGTGATGGCGGGCGAGAAGGAGGTCGGCACGCTGCGGCTCGACCGCCAAGGGCCGCGGGCTCGCGCTGCTGCGGCTCGACCGGCGTCGCCGATGCGCTCGCCGCCGGCACGCCGCTCGCTGTGCGGCAACCTGCCGATCCGCGTGGTGAAGCCGGACTGGGCGCGTTCGCCTGGCCGGGCGAGGCGAAAGCGTCATGAGCGCAGCCGTCGTTCACGCCGACGGCCTCAGCGCTGCCCCTGGCCGAAGCAGGACCCGCTCTACGTCGCCTATCACGACGAGGAATGGGGCGTGCCGGAATACGACGACCGCGCGCTCTACGAGAAGCTCGTGCTCGACGGCTTCCAGGCCGGGCTGTCGTGGATCACCATCCTGCGCAAGCGCGAGAACTTCCGCCGCGCCTTCGACGATTTCGAGCCGGAGAAGATCGCGCGCTACACGCCGAAGCAAGATCGAGCGGCTGATGCAGGACGCCGGCATCGTGCGCAACCGCGCCAAGATCGAGGGCGCGGTCGGCTCGGCGCGCGCCTGGCTCAAGATCATGGAGAGCGGGCCGGGCTTTTCCGACATGCTGTGGGATCTTCGTCGACGGCAAGCCGAAGACCAGAACACTTCCGCAGTCGATCGCGCAGGTGCCGGCCGAGACCGACGATGTCGCGCGCGATGTCCAAGGAACTGCGCGGCCGCGGCTTCAAATTCGTCGGGCCGACCATCGTCTATGCCTTCATGCAGGCGGTCGGCATGGTCAACGACCATCTGGTCGACTGCCACCGCCACGCGGCCGTGCGCCAAGCTCGCGCAGAAGCTCGCGACATGAGCAAAGCGCGCGCATCGCAACCGCGCGCAAAGCGCGTCGCGCGCCTGGCAGCGCATGCTGTCGGGGCGCCGGCTCGATCTGCTCGACCCCTCGCCGCTCGACGTCGAGATCGAGGACATCGCGCACGGGCTCGCGCGCGTCGCGCGCTGGAACGGGCAGACCAAGGGCGCGCATATCTTCTCGGTCGCCCAGCACGCGCTGCTGGTCGAGGCGCTGGCGCGCGCCAAGGCGCCGCGGCTCGACGCGGCCGGGCGGCTGCGCGGTGCTGCTGCACGACGCGCCCGAATACGTGATCGGCGACATGATCTCGCCGTTCAAGGCGGTGATCGGCGACAGCTACAAGGCGGTGGAGAAGCGGCTTGCTCGCCGCCATCCATCTGCGCTTCGGCCTGCCGCCGACGCTGCCGGAAGCTCTGACAGACTCTGATCAAGGCGGCCGACCGCGCCGCCGCCTATCTCGAGGCGACGCGGCTCGCCGGCTTCGACGACCGCCGAGGCGCGCCGCTTCTTCGGCCCGCCGCCGAAATTCTCCGCCACGCTCGAGCGCGACTATCTGACGCCCTGGCCGGCCGGCACCGCCGAGACGCGCTTCCGCGAGCGTGTTGAGAAACTTTCGCGCGGTTGATGCTTTCCATGCACGGCCGGCGTCATAGATATGACAAAAGAACCGATTATCCACACGCATCCATGATCCACGTCTGCTCGCTTGCCCGCCTCTACGCCACCGTCGACGAGACCGGCGCGCGCCACATCGTCACGCTGCTGCGGCTGACCGACCGGGTCGAGCGGCCGCGCCATATCGCGCCCGAGAACCATCTGGTGCTCGGCGTCGACGACATTCCAGCGCCGCATCGAAGGCTACACCGTGCCCGGCGAGGAGCACGTCGCAGCGGCTGATCGATTTCGTCGGCCAATGGGACCGCGCGGCGCCCATGGTGGTGCACTGCTTTGCCGGCATCAGCCGCTCGACCGCCGGCGCCTTTGTGGCGGCCTGCGCGCTCAATCCGGCCCGCGACGAGCTGCGAGATCGCCTGGGACATCCGGCGCGCCTCGCGCACCGCGCAGCCGAACTGCGCGCATCGTCTCGATCGCCGACCGCCTGCTCAAGCGCGACGGCCGCATGGTGCGCGCGATCGAGACCATCGGCCCCGGCCGACGCCGCCATGGAAGGCGACCCGTTCCGGCTCGATATTGCGTGAGCGGCTGCGCTAGACTGCGCTCGCTTTCAAACGCGGGGGCGGCATGTGACGGCAAGAACATACGGCGTGGTGTCGTCCGAGGTGCTCACGTCCTATGACGGGCTCGGCTTTCTCAAGGCGATCGATCGACGGCAATATGCCCAATCCGCCGATCAGCGAAGTGCTCGGCTTTCACCTGATCGAGGTCGAGTACGGCCGCGCGGTGTTCGAGGGCCTGCCGGAATTCCGCCACTACAACCCGATCGGCACGGTGCATGGCGGCTTCGCCGCGACGCTGCTCGATTCGGCGCTCGGCTGCGCGGTCTTTTCGACGCTCGCCAAAGGCGACGCCTGGACCACGCTGGAGTTGAAATTCAATTTGGTGCGGCCGATGACCAAGGATACCGGGCCGGTGCGCGCGGAAGGCCGCATCGTCCATCGCGGCCGCACCGTCGCCACCTCGGAAGGCGATCTCAAGGACGGCGCCGGCAAGCTCTACGCCCACGCCACCACGACGTGAATGATTTTTCCGGGGAAAGGCTGACGCCGGTCAGTCGTTATCGGCGGTAAGCGACGGCCGCAGGCCGAGCGGGCCGTGGTGGCCGTTGTGCGCGCTGCGGATCGAATGCGCGCGGCCTGGGTTGCGGGTGAACTCGCAATAGGCGAAGCCCAATCCCGAGACCGAGCCGCGGAAGCTGGTCTCGCTGGTCCGCTCCAGATTGAAGCAGGGCTCCATCGGCAATCCGCGCAGCGAGGCGCAAACCGCCTCGCCCTTCACCCGCAGCGTGCCGGCCGGCAGCGCAGCATAGCGCACCTGGCCTTGACCCTGGAATTGGATGGAGCCGACCACCGAGCCGTCGGCATGGACGCGGCCCTGGCCGCGCGTGCCTTCGAAGCAGGTGTAGGAGAACAGCTTGCCGATGACGAAGCGGCGCGCCTCTTCGGCGCTCATCTCGCCCGCAACCGCCGGCACCGCGGCCAGCAGGCCAATCAGCAACGCTACCCCACGAACCATAACCGCACTCCGATTGACGCCACTGGTTTACAAAACCCTGGGCCGGTCTTTCAAGACTAGCGGGACTGTACCGGGCGTTCGTCGACAAATCCTGAAGATGTTTACCCGATCTTGACCACGATTCGACCGCGCACCTGGCCGGCCAGGATGGCGGCGGCGGCCTCCGAAACCCCGGAAAGATCAATTTCCTGGGTCATTAAGGCCAGTTTTTGGCGATCCAGGTCATTTTCCAGACGTTTCCAGGCTTCCCGCCGGCGGCGCGATCGGGCACATTACGGAATCGATGCCGTAAAGACACACACCGCGAAGAATGAACGGGGCGACCGAGGCCGGCAGGTCCATGCCGCCGGCAAGCCCGCAGGCGGCCACCGCGCCGCCGTAGCGGGTCATCGACAGCAGGTTGGCCAGCGTGGTCGAGCCGACGCAATCGACCGCCCCAGCCCAGCGCTCCTTGGCGAGCGCCTTGGGCGGGCCGGCCAGATCCTTGCGCTCGACGATCTCGGCCGCGCCCAGGTCTTTGAGGTAATCGGCCTCCTGCGGCCGGCCGGTGACCGCGCTGACGGTAAAGCCGCGCTTGGCCAGTATGGCGACGGCCACCGAGCCGACGCCGCCCGCTGCGCCTGTGACCGCAATGGGCCCGCGTTCCGGCGTGAGGCCGTGGCCTTCGAGCGCCATCACCGCCAGCATGGCTGTATAGCCTGCGGTGCCGATCGCCATCGCCTCGCGCGCGCTCATACTGTCGGGCAGCGGCACCAGCCAGTCGCCCTTCACCCGCGCCTTCTGCGCATAGGCGCCGAGATGGGTCTCGCCGCAGCCCCAGCCGTTGAGGATCACCTTGTCGCCCGTTTTCCAGGCCGGATGGCTGGAAGTTTCGACCGTGCCGGCGAAATCGATACCGGCGATCATCGGGAAGCGGCGCACCACCGGCGACTTGCCGGTGATGGCGAGGCCGTCCTTGTAATTGACCGTCGAGTATTCGACGCGGACGGTGACGTCGCCGTCCATCAGATTGGCTTCGTCGAAATCGGTGAGCGCGGCCTTGGTGCCGCTCTCCGCCTTCTCGATCACGATCGCCTTGAATGTCGCCACGGAACGCCTCACCGATTGTCAGGATCAGGGGCATTCATGGCGCGCCGAGGCTAGCGGCGCAAGCGGCTCAGACCGCCGCCGGCTCGAGCCGGCCGACCGGCTGTTCGACGATGGGCAGGTTGATGATGGCCGACATCACGCCGAAAAACACCGACAGCCACCACACCGGATTGTAGGAACCGTAATTGTCGAACACGTAGCCGCCCAGCAACACACCGAGAAAACCGCCAACCTGATGGCTGAAGAATGCGAAACCGAACAGCATAGCCAGCCAGCGCGTGCCAAACATGATCGCCACGAGCGACGACGTCGGTGGCACCGTGGACAGCCAGAGCAGGCCAGTGACGGCGCCGAAGATCAGCGTGGCCAGCGGGCTTGCCGGCAATGAAATGAATATGGCGATCGAGAGCGCGCGGGCGAAATAGATGATCGACAGGAGATAGCGCTTCGGCATGCGGTTGCCGAGATAACCGGACGCCAACGAGCCGACGATGTTGAACAGACCGATAGTGGCAAGCGTCCAGCCGCCGATCTCGGCGGAAAGCCCGCGATCGATCAGATAGGACGGCAAATGCACCGTCACGAATGCGAGCTGGAAGCCGCAGGTGAAGAAGCCGAGAACCAGCAGCACATAGCTGCGATGGCCGAACGCTTCGGCCATGGCCTGGCGAAATGATTGCGGCGGCATCGCGACCGCCGCCGGCGCGACGGTCCCACGCGGCGTCGCCAGCGCGATCGCCAACGGCAAAATGAGCATCGTCACACCGGCGAAGATCGTCAGCGCCGTCTGCCAACCGAACTTGTCCATCAGCGCCACGCCGATCGGCGAATACAGGAATTGCCCGAACGAGCCGGCGGCGGTGCCGGCGCCGAAGGCGAGCGAACGCCAGCTTGCCGGCAACAGCTTGCCGAAGGCGCCGATCACAAGGTTGAACGAGCAACCGGACAGTCCAAGCCCGATCATCACGCCGGCGGTCAGATCGAGCGTGCCGGGGGTCGTCGCATGCGCCATCAGCGCCAGCCCGAGCGCATACAATGCGGCGCCGACCATCATGACGCGGTTGGCGCCGAACCGGTCGGCAACGCCGCCGGCGAAAGGCTGTCCGATGCCCCACAATAAGTTCTGGATCGCAAGCGCCACTGAGAATACGTCGCGGCCCCAGTGGTGCTCCTGCTGACAGCGGCGTGAGGAAGAAACCGAGCGAGGAGCGCGGGCCGAAAGCGATCATCGCGATCAGGCAACCGCTGACAACCACCACGATGGGCGTGCGCCAGCCGACGGCGCCCACCGCTCTTTCAGTCGCCCCTTGTAATGACATTGCCGCTTGTCTCCGGCTCCCAATCACGCTCCGCGCGGGCGGACGCGGAACATAGTAGTTCCGCTGGCCGGTCCAAAACGAATTATCGTGATCGAAGCCATTTACCCCGCGCATGGCTCGCGCCCGGCGGATTCCACCTACATTTTCTTGACTTCTTCGGCCGTCGTCCTCGCATCGCCCCAGATCGGCTCGCCGGAGCCGTCGCCCCAGGCGCGCGGGCGGTAGAAGATCAGTCCGCCCAGCCGGTCCATCTTTTTCATCTCGCCAACCCAGTTCGGGTGCGCCCAATAGTCGTGATAGTGGGTCGACTTGGCGACGTCCGGCATCCACAGCTTGCCATCGAGCATATCGCGCGCGATGTGCGTCGCGCGCGCCCAAGCGGCTGGCTCCGTGACCACGTCGGGAACGCCGTCGCAGGCGAAAGTGAACTGGCAGGCGAGATGGCGGCTGGCGTTCTGGTAGACCACGCCGCAGACGTCGTTCGGATAAAACGGTGAGAACACCCGGTTCATCACCACCTGCGCCACCGCGATCTGGGCACGCACCGGCTCGTCGCGCGATTCGAAATAGACGGCGTTGGCGAGACATTTCTCAGCCTTGGCGCGCGCAGGACCTGCAAGCGCGAGCCGCTCGGCAGGCGATTTCGGACGCCGATTGACGCCGGTGACTTCACCTTTATTGGCGATGGTCTCGCCGGCTTTGTCGTCGCCGCCCGGCTGCGGCGGCGCGAGCGCAGACTGCTTGATGTCAGGATCGCCAGACGCCATCGCCACCAGCGCCTGGCCTTCCGCCCATGGTGCGATCCGCTCCTGCCTTGCCGCCATCGGATTGGCGCCGAAGTAGACGCGCAAACTATCTTTGCGGTCGGGTGGAGACGCCTGCGCATCAGGCACTGTCAACTGCTCGTCGGACGCAGCGGCGAACTGGTAGTCGGCGTAAGGGTCGAAGCGGCCGGCTTCATCGCTCTTGAGCGGCGCGTCGGCCTGCGCCTGCGGCACCGGCTCGACCGGCAACGCCGGCGGCAAAGGCGGCAGCGGCGCGCGTGAGCGCGCAATAAATGAATCGCGCTTATCCTTGCGATTGACCTTTGGGAATTGCAGCGGCGCGTTCGGATCGCCGAGGAACTGCGACGCAATCGAGGCGGCGATGTCGGTCGGGTCGAAATTCGCCAGCGCGTAAACCGGCGGATGCGGGATGCCGGTGCCGATCGGGTTCGGCAGGCTGAAGGTGGCGGCATCGATCGTGCCGAACGGTGAGGCAACAAGGCGCTGATGGGCGCGCGCGGCGACACCCGGCTGGCGCACCAACAACGCGCCGAGATCCTGGAAACCGATCGTGTTGGGCAGCAGCGCAATGACCAACGCGCCGAATCCAACCGACGCTTGTCTCCGCCGCCGACGCTTCCGCGAAACCGCCATAACTCCGCTCACGCCACGCAACACCACTGATTTGGCGCAGGTCCGAAAAACCGGTCCTCCCCGCGTTCTGGACCATGCACTCGCCGGCGCACGGGGACGGATTGCCGACAATGCGACCGATTTTTTTATGGACTGGTTAACCTTGCGGACGCGTTAACCGAACGCGGCGCGGCAATCCCACGCCGACGCTGTGAATTGTCGTAGTGTGCAAGTAACCGGCGCTTGGCCGGGCTTCCCGAAGGAAACAATCGTTAACCATATTGCAATCGCTCCTGACCAATATCGGCACTCGAATCCAGACTCGGACCGGCATGCCTTCTTCTATCCTGCTATCGACCTTTGTCGGCCTTGCGCTGCTGCTCGCGGCGCCGTGCGTCGCCGCGCTCGCATTCGCCGGCGTCTGGTACCGCCGCGTGGCCGCGAAAAACCGCCGGTTGTCGACCGCGGTCGACAACATGTCGCAAGGCCTGCTGCGGTTCGATGCGCAAGGCCGCATCGTTTTGCGAAACCGCCGCTACATCGAGATGTACAACGTGTCGCCGAAGATCGTGCGGCCCGGCTGCCCACTGCGCGAGCTGCTGCAGCATCGCAAGGAGACCGGGCTGTTTGCCGGCGATGTCGAGAGCTATTGCCAGAAAATCCTCGATGGCGCCGCTAAAGGTGAGAGCACGCAGGCCTACGTGCAAGGCGGCGACGGCCGCATCGTGCTGGCCAAGAACGAGCCGCTGCCGGACGGCGGCTGGGTATCCACGCATGAAGACGTCACCGAACAACACCGCGCCGCGCAGGAACGCGCCGCGATCAACGACCAGGAACAGCGGCGCGCGGCCATCGATGCGGCGATTGCCGCGTTTCGGCCGCAGGCGGAGCGGTTGCTGTCGAGCGTGAACGACAGCGCGACCGCCATGCGTACCACCGCGAGCGCGCTGCTCGGCTTTTCCGACCAGACGTCGCAACGCGCCGATAGTGCCACGCAGGCACTTCGTGATGCGACCGCCAATGTGGGGATCGCGGCGGTCGCGGTCGACGAATTGTCGCGCTCGATCGGCGAAATCAGCCGCCAGCTCACCCACACCAGCAACGTGGTTGCGCTCGCCACCAATGAAGCCCGCGCAACCGACGGCGAAATCGCGGGTCTTGCATCCGGCGCGCAAGAGATCGGCGACGTGGTCAAGCTGATCCGCAATATCGCCGGCCAGACCAACCTGCTCGCGCTCAACGCGACCATCGAGGCCGCTCGCGCCGGCGAAGCCGGCAAAGGCTTCGCGGTAGTCGCCTCGGAGGTCAAATCGCTGGCGGTGCAGACCGCCAAGGCGACCGAGGAAATCGCCAGTCACATCCTCGCGGTGCAGAATTCGACCGGCGGCGCGGTCGAGGCAATTCGTCAGATCGCCACCCGTATGCAAGAGATCAACGCATCCACCGCGGCGGTGGCCGCCGCGGTCGAGCAGCAGAATTCAGCGACCGGGGAAATCTCGCGCAACGTGGCGAGCGCCGCCGACGGAACCGGTCACGTGGTGGAAGTGCTGGACGAAGTCACGTGTGCGGCGATCGAGACCCGCTCCTCGGCAGGAACCTTACGCGATGCCTCGCAATCCACCGACGCGGCGGTTGCCGACCTGCGGGTCGAGGTGGAAGACTTCCTGACCAAAGCGGCGGTGTAGGCCGCGAAGTCCTTGGCGCCGCATGGCCACTCGGGCCGCTTCGCCCGCCCCTTCCGGCTCCCTACAGAATCTTTACTTGAATTCCCGCCGCCATGGGAATGAGAAACATCAGCGCGAGGGCGATGGCGAAGCCAATAATCCGCGTTTGCATGGAGATCACAGTCCCAGCCGCACCGCCACCACGCGCAAAGTTTATGCCTTCGAACAGCCCGAATGCGATCAGCACCCAGAAATAGGGCGCCAGGCTAAGGTCGCGGCTCTGCGGCACCAGCACAATCACGCCGCCGACCGCAATTCCGACCATGAAGGCGAAGAGGAGAAAGATGCGGTTGCTGCTCACACGCCCCCCGGCCGTGAATGTGCTGATGTCAGGCAGTGCTGGCCGCACTCTTGCCTAAAGCCGCCTGCGCAGCGGCGAGCCGCGCGATCGGCACGCGGAACGGCGAGCACGACACGTAGTCGAGCTTGACCTGGTGGCAGAAGGCGACCGAAGCCGGATCGCCGCCATGTTCGCCGCAGATGCCGACCTTGAGCTTGGGACGCACTTTCCGCCCGCGTTCGACGCCGATCTTCACCAACTCGCCGACGCCCTGTTGATCGATCGACACGAAAGGATCGCCAGGCAGGATGCCGCGCGCGGTGTATATGCCGAGGAAGCTCGCCGCATCGTCGCGTGAAATGCCGAACGTGGTCTGTGTGAGGTCGTTGGTGCCGAACGAGAAGAATTCGGCGGTCTCGGCGATTTCGCCGGCCATTAACGCGGCACGCGGCAATTCGATCATGGTACCGACCTGATAGGTCGAGCTTGGCGCCGGTTTCCTTCGTCACCGCCTTGGCCATAGCGTCGATGCGCGCCTTGACCAAATCGAATTCGGCCTTGGTCGCGATTAGCGGGACCATGACTTCGGGCACCACCGGCTTGCCGGTCCGCTTGGCCGCCTCGACCGCCGCCTCGAAAATGGCGCGCGCCTGCATCTCGGCGACTTCCGGATAGGCGATGGCGATGCGGCAGCCGCGGAAGCCGAGCATCGGGTTGAATTCGGCGAGCTCCCTGCGCGCGGTCGGCAAGCTTGCGCGGATCGGCGCCCATGGCGGCCGCCACTTCCGCGATCTCCTCCTCGCCGTGCGGCAAGAATTCGTGCAGCGGCGGATCGAGCAGCCGGATGGTCACCGGCCGGCCGGCCATGATTTCGAACAGTTCGACGAAGTCGGCGCGCTGCATCGGCAAGAGCTTGGCGAGCGCGGCGCGGCGCGATTTTTCGTCGTCGGCGAGGATCATTTCGCGCACCGCCTGGATGCGGTCTTCGTCGAAGAACATGTGCTCGGTGCGGCACAGCCCGATGCCCTCGGCGCCGAAGCGCACCGCGGCCTTGGCGTCGGCCGGCGTATCGGCATTGGCGCGCACGCCGAGCTTGCGCACCTTGTCGGCCCAGCCGATCAACGTGGAAAACTCGCCGGACAGCTGCGGCTCGATCATGTCGACCTTGCCGGCGAGCACCTGGCCGGTCGAGCCGTCGACGGTGATGAAATCGCCTTTCTTGACAGGTCTGTCCGCTCGCCATCATCGTGCCGGCGGCATAATCGACGCGCAGCGAACCGGCGCCGGAGACGCAGGGCTTGCCCATGCCGCGCGCCACCACCGCCGCATGCGAGGTCATGCCGCCGCGGGTGGTGAGGATGCCTTCGGCCGCGTGCATGCCGTGGATGTCCTCGGGTGAGGTTTCCACCCGTACCAGGATCACCTTCTTGCCGTCGGCTTTGAGCTGCGCCGCCTCGTCCGGCGAGAACACGATTTCGCCGGAGGCAGCACCCGGCGACGCCGGCAGGCCGGTGGCGATGACGCGGCGGTGCGCGCGCGGATCGATGGTCGGATGCAGGAGTTGATCGAGCGCCAGCGGATCGACCCGCAGCACCGCTTCGTTCTTGGAGATCAGGCCCTCGTTGGCGAGCTCGACCGCGATGCGCAGCGCGGCCTTGGCCGTTCGCTTGCCGTTGCGGGTCTGCAGCATCCACAGTCTGCCCTGCTCGACCGTGAATTCGAGATCCTGCATGTCGCGATAGTGACGCTCGAGCGTGTTGTAGATGCGCTTAAGCTCGGCATAGGCCTTGGGCAGCGTGTTCTCCATCGACGGCTTGTCGGAACCGGCCTCGACGCGCGCAGCTTCGCTGATTTCCTGCGGCGTGCGGATGCCGGCGACCACGTCCTCGCCCTGCGCATTGATGAGGAATTCGCCGTACAGTTTCTTCTCGCCGGTCGACGGATTGCGGGTGAAGGCGACGCCGGTCGCCGAGGTTTCGCCCATGTTGCCGAACACCATGGCCTGCACGTTGACCGCGGTGCCCCAGCTTTCCGGAATATTGTGCAGGCGGCGGTAGGTGTTGGCGCGCTGATTCATCCAGGAGCCGAACACCGCGCCGATGGCGCCCCATAACTGCTCGTGCGGGTCCTGCGGAAACGGCTCACCGCGTTCCTGTTGCAAGCGTTTCTTATAACGTTCGACCAACTCGGCCCAATCGTCGGCGGTGAGGTCGGTGTCGAGCGAATAGCCCTGCCGCTCCTTATGGTGGTCGAGCAGCTCCTCGAAATGCTCGTGGCCGACGCCGAGCACCACATCGGAATACATGGTGATGAAGCGCCGGTAGCTGTCATAGGCAAAGCGGCGGTCGCCGGATTTCTTCGCCAGCGCCTCCACCGTCTCGTCGTTGAGGCCGAGATTGAGCACGGTATCCATCATGCCCGGCATGGAGGCGCGGGCGCCGGAGCGCACCGAGACCAAAAGTGGGTTGGCCTTATCCCCGAAAATCTTGCCGGTGATTCGCCCAATCTGGGCCAGTGCCTTCTCGACCTGGGCGCGAAGTTCTTTCGGGTATTGCTGCTTGTTGGCGTAGTAGTAGGTGCAGACCTCGGTGGTGATGGTGAAACCGGGCGGCACCGGCAGGCCGAGGTTGGCCATTTCGGCGAGGCCGGCGCCCTTGCCGCCGAGCAGATTGCGCATACCGGCTTTGCCTTCGGCGCGGCCGTCGCCGAAGCCGTAGACCCATTTTTGGGTCGAACGCGCGGCTGCTTTGGGCTTGGGAGCCTTTTTCACAGCCTGTTTTTTGGATTTAGCGCGGACGCGCGAGGTTTTTCGTTGAGCCATGGGTCAAATGAATTCTTGGGCGGGTCTTTCGACCCCTAAAAGCACCCTCGGAGAGGCCGATGCAAGCCCACCTTTCTGGTCATCGGATAAGTCCAAGCCCCATGATGCCGATCAAAATCAGGTAGATCGCGACGATGAAATTCAACAGGCGCGGCATGATCAGGATCAGGATGCCGGCAATCAACGTGGACAATAGGCTGCAGGTGGGCGATGCCGACGACCATGAAGGGATCCTTTGCATCGAGGGATGCGACGGGGAAACGGCGACGGCAGGGGATGGGTTCCGTTGCGCGCCCGCGCGTTTCACCGATTCGATCGTCAAACAGCGAAGCCTTTCTTTCTTCACCCTCCAGGGGAGGGTGAAAGAGTATGCTCGGTGCGCCCTCGAACCTTTGCCGATTCAATTTTCAAACAGCGGCCGCGCATCATCGCCCGTATTCTTTGCGGCGCCGGGTACGCCGTCCTTTGATTTCGTTCCCCTCAACAACGCGAGGGGGTGGAGCGCCAAGCGGCGCACCGGTCCTTCCGTCCTGCCGCGCTTCTTGCGAAGCGCGGGCGCCTCTCGGCGCTCCACGGCGGCTTTTCTGTCCCCGGGACCGTAGCTTCCGGGCGCGGACCCGGGCGGCTTTTGGCTCAACCCGATCCGGCCGGCTTTCGCCCGCCTTCATCCGCGCCGCGTGCAGCCATCGAAGGCAGCCCCACGTAGTTGGAGCGGACGGCTGCCCGGGGCCTCCCGGACGGATGCGTGCGAGGCTTCCGCGCGGGCGCCGCATCTCCTCCCGCCCGCATGACGCCTCATGAGAGCGCCCTCACAGCGGAGGAGACGATGTGGACTATAATCCTATAGGAATAAATGTCAAGTGCGCAGTTCGCTTTTTCCCTCTCCCGTTCTCTCAAGGAGAGGGTGGCAAGCGCCGGTGAGGCGCGAGCCGGGTGAGGGGCAATGCACGGTCCATCACCCGACCCGCCTTCGCTGAAGCTTCGGCGGGTCGATCCGCGATCAGGTCAGGGGGAGGCTCTCTCCCCGCGCGGCGGGGAGAGATGGCTAGCCCTCGATCTTGGAAAAATCAGCCACCGCGCGGGTGGCTTCGCGGATTTCGTTGAGCAGCCTGAGGCGGTTTTCGCGCAACGCCTTGTCATCGACGTTGACGGTGACCTTGTCGAAGAAGGCGTCGACTTTGGGCCGCAATTTCGCCATGGCGCTCATGGCGGCGGCAAAGTTCTCATTGGCGACCGCGGTGGAGGCTTCTTTTTTGGCAATGTTGATGGCTTCGGCCAGCGATTTTTCTTCCGGCTCTTTGAGCAAGTTGGCGTCGGGTGTGCCGGCGTAAGCTTTATTGTCCTTCTTCTCCTCGATACGAAGGATATTGGACGCCCGCTTGACGCCGGCGAGCAGATTCTTACCGTCATCGCTGTCGAGGAATTTGCCGAGCGCCTCAACCCGGCGCACGATCAGGAGCAAATCGTCTTGGCTTTCAAGCGCGAACACGGCGTCGACGAGATCGTGCCGTGCGCCGTCCTCGCGCAATGTCACCTTGAGGCGATCGGCGAAGAATGCGAGCAAATCGAGGGTCTGTTTGAGATAGGAATGCGCCTGCAACAAGACGGGGCCGGCCAGTTGCTTGGCCTTCTCCGACACCAGGACTTCGAGCTTCACAGCCAGCTCGATATCGGCCTCGCTCAGATTCAAGATTTGCTCGTGCAGCGGGTGCAGCAGCGCGATGGCTTCCGCCAAGTTTTCGTCGCGGCGAACCACGCCGAAGTGCCGCCACAGCTGCAGGCGCAGCGGCAGCCGCAATTCGTTTTCGATCGACGATGCGGATGATGCCGAGCGCCGCGCGTCGCAGCGCGTAAGGGTCTTTGCTGCCGGTCGGCTTTTCGTCGATTTCCCAGAAACCGACCAGCGTATCGATCTTGTCGGCGAGTGCGACCGCGATCGATACATGATCGGCCGGCACCAGGTCGTCCGGCCCCTTCGGCCGGTAGTGATCTTCGATGGCGTGCGCGACCGCCTCGTCCTCGTTCTGCGCCTCGGCGTAGTAGCGGCCCATCAGGCCTTGCAGCTCGGGGAATTCGCCGACCACGTCGGTGAGCAGATCGGCCTTGCACAACTGAGCGGCGCGCGCGGCCAAATCGGCATCGGCGCCGACAATCGGCGCCAAATTCCCGGCGAGCGCAACGATGCGCGCGATGCGCTCAGCCTGCGAACCGAGCTTTTCGTGGAACACGATGTGTTCGAATTTCGGCAGCCGGTCTTCCAGCCGCGTCTTCAGGTCGGTGTCGTAGAAGAACTTGGCGTCGGAGAGCCGCGCGCGGATCACGCGCTCGTTGCCCGCGACGATCGCCTTGCCGCCGTCGGTGGCTTCCTCGTTGGCAACCAAAATGAACCTGTTGGTGAGCTTGGCGGTGGCGGCGTCGCGCAGCACGAAGCATTTCTGGTTGTTGCGGATGGTGGCGCGAATCACTTCCTCGGGGATCGACAAGTAGGCCGCGTCGAACGAGCCCATCAGCGTCACCGGCCATTCCACCAGGCCGGCGACCTCGGCGAGCAGGCCATCGTCCTCGATCAGCTCGTAGCCTTGCGCGAAGGCGAGGTTCTTGGCGTCGGCGAGGATCATTTCGGCGCGCCGCGCCGGATCAAGCACCACCTTGGCCGCTTCAAGTTTATGGAGGTAGTCGTCGAAGCGGCGCACCTTGAAGGCCGCCGGCGCCATGAAGCGGTGGCCGCGCGTCTCGTCGCCGGCGACGATGCCATCGACGTCGAACTTGACGACGTCGGGCTCCTCGGTTTCCGGTCCGAAGGTAGCGAGGATCGAATGCAGCGGCCGCACCCAGGCAAGCCGGCCAGCGCCCCAGCGCATCGACTTCGGCCACGGGAACGCGCGCACGACCTCGGGGATCATTTCGGCCAGCACCTCGAGCGCCGGCTTACCCTGCTTCTCGATCACCGCCACGTAAAAGTCGCCCTTCTTGTCGGGCTGCACTTTGGCCTGCTCGATCGACGTCAAGCCGGCTGCCTTGAGGAATCCGGCAATGGCGTTTGCCGGCGCGCCGACGCGCGGGCCTTTCTTTTCTTCCTTGATGTCGGGTTGGCGCACGGGCACGCCGTGCACCGACAACGCCAGCCGGCGCGGCGTGGCGAAGGCCTTGGCGCCTTCGTAGACGAGGCCGGCCGCCACCAACCGGTCGGTGACGATCTTCTTCAAATCCTCAGCGGCGCGCGCCTGCATACGCGCGGGGATTTCTTCGGACAGGAATTCGAGCAGAAGGTCGGGCATGGCGGCCAGGGCGTGGAAACGTCAGCGTCGCGAGGCCTGCCTAGCAAGGCGGCTCATGGATGTCACCCTTGCCGTCTGCGCCTACCAGCCGCCGCCACCGCCACCACCTCCGCCTCCGCCGGAGCCGCCGCCTCCGCCGCTGAAGCCCGAGGAGCCGGAGGAGACCGGCACCGCGCTCGCGAGGGCGCTCGACATGCCGCCGACGGTCGAGGCGACCGCGCCACCGAAATTGCCGCTCGACCAGCCGCCGCCGCTGCTCCAGCCCGGCTGATAGTGCCGCATCGGGTCGGGATCGTCCGGATGGGCGCGGCGCAGCGCCGCCCCGAAGGCGTCCGCCCACGGCTTCTCGACGTCGAGCGCGACCGCAAACGGCAGCAGCGCCTCGAAGCGATCGGCGGTGATCTCCGGCGCCTGCATGTTGAGCCTGTCCTTCTCCGCGGTTTCCAGATAGAGCCGGAAACCGTCGAGCTGATCCATCATCGGGCGGCCAAGCGCGGTCGGCGCCTTCATCAAATAGAGGAACAATCCGTTCACCGCCGTGAAAGCCGTCACCAGCACGAAGGGAAAGGGATCGTCGGTCATGAAGTCGCGCAGCGCCGGCCAACCCTGGCTGATGATTCCGCTGAGCAGCGTGTGCAGGACGTTGACAAAAACCGATACAAACGCCAGCGCGACCGCGACCCAGACGACGACGCTAAATTTCGCGCTGCCGCTGTGCATGGCCTGAACGGTCGGCACGATGAACATACCGATGAAGAAGCCGACGAAGCCAAGCACGACCAGGATCGAAATGTCCCGATCCTGCAGGCCACCGAACATAATCTCCCACGCGACGACGGCGGCGGTGATGACGAAGCCGAGAATCACGTAGCCGAGATTGCGACGGAAGAACCGGTTGCGGTTCTCGCTCTCGATGCTCTTGGTGAAACTGTCGCCGGCATTGGCGACGGCTTGGCCGTGCGCCTTGTCGATAATGACGCTGCCGCCGTAGCCATCGACGAAGGTGTAGATGGCGCCTTCGCCAGGCGGCAGGCTGGCAAAGCCTCCCTCGGGCTGCTTGCCGGTCCTCTTCAACGTCAGCGCCTTGCCGGTTTGATCGAAATGGATGAGCCCCTTCACCGCGAGCGACAGCGCCGCCGCGGTGAAGGCGCGCCATTTCTCGCGCGTGAGACCCCAATTGTGAATGTAGTTGGCGAGCGCCGGCGAAATGCCTTGCGGCGGATGGAACAGCGGAATGACGGTGCCGCGTTTTGGGTCGCGGCCGACCGAGCTCCACGCCGCGAAGTAATAGATCAAGACGACGAGGAAGCCAATGCCGCCGATGATCCACTGGCGGTTGTCGAGGATCTCATACCACAGCAGCGTATTGGCGCTGGGCGGATCGACTGCCGTCGCGGGCAAGCTCGGCGACGATGGTCAGGCCTTCGCCGGGCGCGAGCCGCCGCGTAGTCGAGACGGTCAGCGTGCCGAGCGGACCGACGCTGCCCTGCCAATCGCGCCCGCGCGCGCCGAGCCGGCCGGTATAGGCAGTCCAGCGCACCGGGGAGGCGCCGTCGAACAGATGTAGGCGGTAGGTCGCGGACTCGATCGGGAAGCGCCAGAAGTTGCCGGTAACGTTCCAGTTCAGTTCCGGCCTGCCGTCGAACCAGCGCATCTGCCGCCCGGTGCGGTAGACGAACACATATGTATGCTCGCCGGGCCGGATCAGCACATCCTTGTCGCCGGCATAGATGCGGATGTAACCGTGCGTGCGCTCGGTGTGATAGGGCTCGGAATTCCCGTCGCGGGAAACGCCGAGCAGGCTGAGGGTCACCTCGCGCAGCGTGCCGCCAGCATCCTTGAAGGTGAGCGGAAAGTCGCGGTAGATGCCGTGCCGCATCGCGCTGCCTTCGGCGCGCACGCGCAACGTCTCGGTGACGGTGAGCTCGCCGTTCTTGGCAACCTCGACCTTCGAATCGAACGAATGGATAACCTCGGCAGCGACGGTATGGCCGACGCCTATCAGCACGAAGAGCAACGTGGCGATGCGTAAGAGCCAACTCATCGCGGCGCCAGATTGACTTGCGGCGTGGCACCTTCGCTTGCGTCCGACAACTCGAAATAGTCGCGCTGCGCAAAGCCGGACGCGCCGGCGATCAGTTTGCTCGGGAAGGATTGCACCAGCACATTCAGATTGCGCACCGTGCCGTTGTAATAGCGGCGCGCCATCTGCAGTTCGTTCTCCAGATCGCTGAGCTGCTTCTGCAAATCGAGAAAATTCCC
The DNA here is from genome assembly GCA_963772235.1 of uncultured Alphaproteobacteria bacterium. GTDB lineage: Bacteria > Pseudomonadota > Alphaproteobacteria > Rhizobiales > Xanthobacteraceae > Pseudolabrys. The sequence continues at coordinate 32,820 of CAVYWI010000028.1, read as the reverse complement.
GCTCGCCTTCAGATCGGGATAGTTCTCGGCAATCGCGACCAGCTTGCCGAGCGCGGCGGACAGCGCGCCTTCGGCCTGGGCGCGGGCCGCGACGTTATCGCTCGGCACAGCGCGCGCGGCGCCGCGCAACGCGGTCACCTCCTCGAGCACCGAGCGTTCGTGCGCGGCATAGCCTTTGACCGTATCCACCAGATTGGGGACGAGGTCCGAGCGCCGCTTGAGCTGGACGTCGATGCCGCTCCATGCCTCGTTCGCCATCTGGCGCGTGCGCACCAGACGGTTGAACACGACGATCGCGTAAACGACGACCGCCGCGAGGACTCCTAGGATGATCCACAGCAGCATGGGTGTTGGTCGCCGCCCGAGTCGGAAAGGTTCAACTATAGCCGTTTATGGCTGCCGTCGCAGATCGGCTGTGTCTTCGAGCGTCCGCAGGCGCACCGCCAATAACTCTTGCCGGCCTCGACTTCGATAGGGATCGGGGCGCGGCCGCCGATTTCGGGCATTTCACGACGCCCCTCCGCCTTCGGTCGCCAGCCAGGCCTCGCCGCAGGCTTTCGCCAATTCGCGCACGCGCAAGATATAGCTCTGCCGCTCGGTGACCGAGATCACGCCGCGGGCATCGAGCAGATTGAACACATGGCTCGCCTTGATGCACTGGTCGTAGGCCGGCAGCGCCATCGCATGGTGCTTGCGGTCGGCGCTCCAGCCGTCGGCGATGTATTTCCGGCAGGCCGCCTCCGCCATCTTGAACTGCTCGAACAGCATCGCGGTGTCGGCGAATTCGAAATTATGCCGCGAATATTCCTGCTCGGCCTGCAGGAACACGTCGCCGTAAGTCACCTTCTTCGCGTCGCTACGGCCGTTGAAGTTGAGATCGAACACGCGGTCGACGCCCTGCACGTACATGGCGAGGCGCTCGAGCCCGTAGGTAAGCTCGCCGGCGACCGGATTGCATTCGAAGCCGGCGACCTGCTGGAAATACGTGAACTGCGACACTTCCATGCCGTCGCACCAGCATTCCCAGCCGAGCCCCCAGGCGCCCAGCGTCGGGCTTTCCCAATCGTCCTCGACGAAGCGGATGTCGTGGATCGCCGGGATCGATGCCGATGACCTTCAGCGAGTTGAGATAGAGATCCTGGATGTCGGCCGGCGACGGCTTCAGGATCACCTGGAACTGGTAATAGTGCTGCAGCCGGTTCGGGTTCTCGCCATAGCGGCCGTCCTTCGGCCGGCGCGAGGGCTGCACGTAGGCCGCGTTCCAGGGCTTGGGCCCGAGCGCGCGCAGCGTGGTCGCCGGATGGAAGGTGCCCGCCCCGACCTCCATGTCGTAGGGCTGCAAGATGACACAGCCCCAATTCGCCCAATAGCGCTGGAGGGCGAGGATCAGCCCCTGGAACGAACGCGCGGGGTCCAAATTGTCTTGACGCGATGCGGTCCCCGGCGAGACGATTCGGCTTCAGCCATCGGTTGGATACGGATTCTTAAGCACGGGAATTGAAGGCGACCGTATCGGCGGCCCTATAGGGGGTCAAGCCGGCCACTTTTACGAGATTTTGAACCGAAACTGATAGACCCGCGACCACTCGGAGCAAATGAAATCGTCGCGGAGGATAAGTCCAATGGTCGCATTCGAACTGGTCGGATTGGTGCTGTTTACCGCTGTTCTTGCGGCGCGCTCATTACCAACAAAGAAAGCACCAGCCGCTAAGGCGGCGATCGCAGTTCTCCCTCTTCACATAAATCGCCTAAAGCCGATATTCGCCGGTCGTCGGATCCAGCCGCAAAGTCGGCCGGTTTTCCTTATCGGAAATGCGCACCTTTGCGCGCTTGGCCTGGTCCAGTTCCTCGTTGATCCGGCGCGCTTCCTTCACCACCCAATGTACGACCATGGCGCCGCCAACGCGGCGAGCGACCATTTCAGCAGCGGCGACAGCAGGATCGGGTGCATTGCGGCATCTCCTCGACGACGATGGAACAATTTTTGCCCGGAAAACAAGGCGATTTCGCGGCCTACCGATTGTTCACAATCGGCCGCCTAGCGCTTCCACTCACAATCCGTAGCGCCCCCACACCGCACGCTCTTCCAGCGCCGAGATGAGATCAGCAGCGAGGCCGCCCTGGCGCGCCAGTGCGTCGAGCGAACCCAGCCCTGGAATGCGGCGGCCGAACAGACCGCGTTCGGCGGAAATCAAGGGCGTGCGCACTTTTTCGCCGTAGCGTTGGCGCAAAACCGACCGCAAATCGCCGATGCTGTCGGCAAGACCGAATTCGATCGCGGCCGGTGCGGTCCAGAATTCGCCGGAGAACAACGTCTTCTTCTCGCCCTTCAACCTGCTTCCGCGACGTTCTTCGACCAGCGCAATGAAATTCCCGTGGATGTCTTTCTGGATCGCCTTGATGCGCTTCACGTCTTCCGGCTTCTCCGGCAAAAACGGGTCGAGCATCACCTTGCGCTCGCCGGCGGTGTAGAGCCTGCGCTCGACGCCGAGCTTTTCCATCAGCTTGGGAAAGCCGAACGAACCGCCGACCACACCGATCGAGCCGACGATGGAAAATGGATCGCAGATGATCTCGTCGGCGGCGCAGGCCAGCATGTAGCCGCCGGAGGCGCCGACATCCTCGACAAAGGCAATGACCGGCAGTTTCTTTTCCTCGGCCAGTTGGCGAATGCGGCGAAAGATCAGATGCGACTGCGCGGGCGAGCCACCCGGCGAGTTGACGATCAAAGCCACGGCGCGCGCATTGCGCACCGAAAAAGCGCGCTCCAGCGAACGGGCGACCGAAGACAACATCAGCCCTGGCCGCAGCGGCGAGGTCACGCCGATGACACCGGAGAGCCGAACCACCGGCACCACCGGGATGTCGGGCCGGAAGCGAGCCGGCACCAGCTTGCCCAGCAGCGCGAGCATGCTTTTGAGGATATCCGGCATCGGTTGGGTCGCGGCAGGCACCATGCCGCGCAGTTAGGCATCATCGGAACCCAAGTCAAAGCCGCCGGCTCGGTATTACGGGTGGATCAATTTTTGGTGCACTGCAGTATATTTTTCGTAACCGGTCTAGAAATGCCCATAATTACCCAATATTTAGGGTTGGAATAGTTTTTGCAATGCGATAGCCGCCGTCAAATCGGGGCGGTTCTTGAAAGAGGCGGATCGATGGATCCCAAGCTCACCATTCTGTTCCTGCTTATCGGCAGCATTATTACGCTTTCGCATCTTAGCGATGACAACCTGGCCCGGATGCGGCGCCGGTTCATCAGCCGGCGATGGCGCGAATTCGTGCCGGGTCGGCGCAAATCCTAGGCAAAATTGGCCGCGTTCAGGATTCAGCAATAATCAGCGTTCCCGCGCCTCGCAGCACGGTCTCGGCAGCCGCAGATGGCTTGCCGTGGCGGTCGTTCAGGACGAAACCGGGAAAAGTCGCCGCCGCGCCGCTGCCCGACTTTATCGCGCGCACCAGGACGCGGATCGCAGGCGCATCCGGGCGCGGGTAAACCGGCAGCACGGCGATACTGCCGAACTCGCCCGCCAGCGCGCTTTGCACGTCGGCCAACCCATCGGCGCGCCAGATCAGAGTGAGCACGCCCTGCGGCTTCAGCAGCCAGGCGGCGCTCGCGATCCACCGCGGCAATAGACCGGGGGCCGCGGCATGCGCCAGACGCCGGCGCGGATCGGGCGACAGGTTCTGCCGGGTGGCGTCGTGGAACGGCGGATTCATCAGCACGCGGTCGACGCTGCCGGGTTTAAGGCCTGACGCCGCAAGCGCTTCTGTATCTTCGACATCGAGCGTGAGCACATCGACGCGATCGTCCAGCCGGTTGAGGCGTGCATTGCCGGCGGCTAACTCGCATAGCGCCGGATCGAGTTCGGCCAGCGTGACCTTCAATCCCGCCACCCGCGCCGCCAGCGCCAGACCCGCGGCGCCGACGCCGGCGCCGAGATCGACCGCATGTTCGCCTTTGCCTCCGCCGGTGGCGGCGGCGAGCAGGATCGCGTCGTGACCGACGCGATGACCGGTGAGCGGCTGGCGCAGCCGCAAGCGGCCGCCGAGCACCGCGTCTTCGCTGGTTTCGAGGACCTCAGTCCTCATCGGGACGCAGCTCCTTGCCGAGCCCGGCGTCCTGCAGGAGCTGCCGCGCCGTCAACTCGTATCCTTCTGACACCAAAATCCGCCGCGGCAGGACGCCGAGCGAGCCTTCCAGCACGCTCATGTTCTGGTCGAGCACCATGTGCCGGATGCCGGCGCCGTCGAGCAGCGCCACAACGGCCGAAACCAGGACCATGTCGTTGGTGCGAATGAGTTCGCGCATGGCAATCCGCCCTTTGGTTCGCTAATCCCTTATAGCACCTAACGCCCTAAATAAGCGTCATTGAAGTCAACATTGTCCGCACAAGTATCCGACTATTAGGTTCTTTTCCCTCCACTAAATCACCTGACAATCTGCATAAATGAGATTGGGCATATCGCACGCGAGAATGTGTTTGGGCACGATAGGATCATGATGTGCAATATTTGATTATCAGATCGATCCGAAGTTAGTTGGCGCGCCTGATGATTTATTCGACATGCCATACGGCGTGTAAGATCAATTTCTCCGGAATAAACATGGCGAAGCAAAACCGCTTAGCACCCGGCACAAGACACTCTTCCTTCATCTCGCGCAATTCGAGGCCGCCTGTAAACTGAATCAGCCCATCGGCGAGGCCGACTTGCCGCGCACGATGTCCGCGACGATAGAGAAGTTGCAGATATACTGAATCGGGGCCGCCATTACGGCGGCGAGATAACACTCATGGACCCCAGCTTCAAACGACGGCTACCGCCATTCGCGCCGAATTGGGCCGCTGATCGTCTTGCCTGCGCGTGCGCCGTCCAGTTAGTTTGAAAGGTAATCGGGGGAAAACACATGAAGCAATGGCTTGATCGATACGGCCCGTGGCTGGCGCTGCTGATTGCTTCCGCCGCCTATTATCGCCGATTTCTCTCGGCCACGGGCACTGGCATGACGCTCTACCCGCAGGCGGCGCAATGCCTGCTGGATAATCAGATCCTACAGAATTGCGCGCCGCCGTTCACCTATCCGCCAGCATTCGCCTTCGTCATGATTCCGCTTGCACTGATGCCGATGTGGCTGCGCGAGCTTGTCTGGTATCTCGTTACGATCGCCGCGGCCGTGGGCTCGTTTAAGCTGGCCGAGCGTATCGCTGCCCGGCTTTTCACTGCGTCTTTCACCGCCAACGAACTTGTTTGGGTGCGCACCTTCTCGATCATCCTCAGCATCAAATTCGTGCTCGCGGTCTTCGAGAACCAGGCTTACGACGCCTTCTCGTTGATTTTTATGCTCCTGGGCCTTGCCGCGCTCGCCGACGAACGGGAAACCGCGGGCGGCGGCGCACTCGGTTTTGCCGCCGCCATCAAGGCGACGCCGCTGATCTTGCTTCCCTATCTTCTCTTCAAGAGGCGGTTCGTGGCCGCTGGCGCTTTCGTCGTCGTGCTCCTGATCGCGTCCTATGCGCCCGATATCTTCTTTACGCCCGCGGGGGCTACCGGGGGATATTTCAGCACATGGCTGCATCAAGTGGCCGGCGCGGCCGCCGGGATCGATCCGAAGTCGGCCAAATTGGCATTCTGGGCCGGCTTGAACGCGATGAACCACTCGCTGCACGGGGCAGTCTCGCTTCACATCGATGAATTTCGCGAACCGGATTTGTTCAAGATCGTAGTCTACGTGCTCGACCTGATCTTTATTGCGATTGCGGGTGCGATGATCGCATTGCGCAAGGCGAGCCGCGATATAATCGCTATCGACGGCTCCATCCTTTTGATCGGCATGCTGATGCTCTCGCCGATGACGAGCCGCTCGCACTATATATTTTTGATATTGCCCTATACCACGCTGGTGATGGTGATGCTGCGCGACCAGACGACACGAGGCGTCGGCATCGCGGTGCTGGCGGTGAGCTTCTTCTTCCTCACGCTCACCTCGAACGACGTGGTCGGCAAGAAAATTTCGGACTGGGCCTATTTCCACAGTTTCCTGGTGATCGGCGCCCTGACGCTGATGATCTATATCGGCGTCATCGTCTGGAAACCGGCGGTGCTGCGCGACGCCAAGCCGTTCAGCTGGAACGGATGGAATCCGTTCAGACGATTGCAGCGCCCTAGTGCGCCCGCCACACAAAAGCAGCGCTGACGGCGTAATTCCACACCGCGCTCATCAGCGCGCCGGCGAATCCGGCGGCCCACCAACTCGCCTGATGGCCGTAGACCAGGCTGGCGATGCCTATATTGGAGATCGCGCCGAAGGCGAAAATCAGTTCGAACCTGAGGAGGCCGACGCCGAATTGCCAGCCAGTCAGCCGCTGGTCGCGATAGGTGAAGGAGTTGTTGAGGAAGAAATTCCAGGCGATGGCGACAATCGTGGCGACGGTCTGCGCGACGCCGAATTGCTCCACCGCAAGCGCATGCAACAGCGCCAGTACGCTCATATGAATGCCGAGGCCGGTCAGGCCGACCAGGCAAAACAACACGAAGCGGAACGATACCGCATCGTTGGTGAGCTTTGCCGTCAGCAACTGCAGAAAGTCGAACCCCACGCGCAAATCGAATTTGCTTTCGCCGTGCAGGCGCTCGCGGAAGACGTATGGTAGTTCCGCGACGCGCAGCCGGCCGTGCGCGGTGGCGGCGATGTCCAGCAAAATCTTGAAGCCTTGCGTCGCCAGCGCAGGCGCCATTTCGTCGATCAACTCCCGGCGGATCATGAAAAAGCCGCTCATTGGGTCGGTTAGATCGATCTTGAGGAACCGGCGCGCCAAGGCGCTTCCCCACTAGCTCACGCGAGCGCGGCGTTGACTAAATCCCGATTCGATTGCGCCATCGCAATAGCGGCTTGCCACAACGAGATCGACGTCGTTTTTTCGCAGCTTCGCGAGCATCGTAACAAGCAGCAATTCATCGTGTTGCAAATCGGCATCCACAACGGCCACGTAGCGGGCCTGCGAACTCAACATTCCTTCGATGCAGGCGCCCGCCAGGCCGCGCCTGGCGATACGACGAATGCAGCGGATGCGTCGATCCCGTTGCCCGAGCTGCCGGGCGACCGCGCTGGTGCCGTCAGGCGAATTGTCGTCGACGACCAGAATTTCCCAGTCCTCGCCATCCAGCAGGCGACCGATGCGTTCGATAAGCACCGGCAGATTGTGGCGCTCGTTAAAGGTGGGAAGGATGATCGCAATTTCGGGCGCTGGAATCGTTGCCATGGCGTTCGGCTTGTTAGCGGAAACTGCCGGTGTTTTTAAGTCCATCGCCGTGCAATTCTATTTGCCGTCAAGCTTAAGAGGCTTGCCGCCAGCATGGCGGCCGAATGAGATAACGCTAGGTCTAGGATAGTTCAATCATCTTTACTGCTCACGCCGACCAAACATTGTCGACAATATTGAGCGTGTATTTACAATGGGAATCTAAGACTTTGGTGCATCCGTTGCTTTTGCTATTGCGCCGCAAGCCACTCTGACATTAGTTTTTTGCGATGTACAGAGATGCAGGCGGGCAGATAAATTCAGCGCTGCCGGCGTTCCTCGCCCGGCGCACGCAGCGCGAGATAGGCGAGCAGCTTCATCTCCCGCCGTCCGCGCGTCACGGTATCGAGCACCAGCCCGATGGCGACGGATAACGAGGCCAATATCATCAGCCCGGTCGCCAGCACCGCGGTCGGCAGCCGCGGCACCAGTCCGGTTTCCAGGTAGGTCGCCACCACGGGGGTGGCGAAAACGATGGAGACGATCGCCAGCATCAGGCCGATGGCGCCAAAGAACGGCAGCGGCCGCTCGACCCGATAAAGCTTGATGATGGTGAACAAGATGCGGAAGCCGTCGCTCCAGGTGTGCAGCTTGGAGGCCGAGCCTTTCGGCCGCGCGTAATAAGGCGTGTCGATCTCGGCAACCGCCAGACCGAGTTCGAGGGCGTGGACGGTGAGCTCGGTCTCGATCTCGAAGCCACCCGAGAGCACCGGAAACGATTTCACGAAGCGGCGCGAGAACACCCGGTAACCCGACAGCATGTCGTTGAAGGCGGAGCCGAACACCGTCGCGACGAACGACGTGAGCAGCCGGTTTCCGGTGCGGTGGCCGGCGCGGTAGGCGGCCTCATCGTGGTCGACGCGGTTGGCGATTACCATGTCGAGCCGATGATCGAGCAGCCGCTCGATCATGGCGGCGGCGCTCGGCGCGTCGTAGGTGGCGTCGCCGTCCACCAGCACGTAGACGTCGGCCTCCACGTCGGTGAACATGCGCCGCACCACGTAGCCTTTGCCCTGATGCTTTTCCGCGTAAACCTCGGCGCCAGCGGCGCGCGCCGCCGCGGCGGTATTGTCAGTCGAATTGTTGTCGAAGACGAAGATTGTCGCGGCCGGCAATGCAGCGCGGAAGTCCTTTACAACTTTCGCGATTGCCACCTCTTCGTTGTAACAAGGCACCAGCACGGCGACCGAATATTGGTCGAAGCCGCCGGATTTACCTACCGCCGACATCGAGGCTCGTTTCGCCAATTAGTACCCCCCTGCCCCTGCCCCTGCCGGGCCCCACATTGCCGTGAACCGGCAATTTAACGCACTTGCCCCATTAACACAGCGTTTCTATGCTCCCGGCCGTCAAGACCCCGGAGAGACCATTTTGGCCGTCATCGTCCCCTTCGAAAGCCCGCAAGGTGCTTCGCTCACACAGCTCGCCGAACTGGTCGCACCGGACATGGAGCGCGTCAACACGACGATCCTGACGCGCACCGGGTCGGATGTCACCATGATCCCGGAAGTCGCCAACCACCTGATCTCCTCGGGCGGCAAGCGGCTGCGGCCGATGCTGACGCTAGCGATGGCCAAGCTCGCCGGCTATTCCGGCGACGGCCATGTTAAGTTCGCCGCCGCGGTCGAATTCATGCATACCGCGACGCTGTTGCACGACGACGTGGTCGACGAAAGCGACATGCGTCGCGGCAAGCTCGCCGCTCGCATGCTGTGGGGCAACGAGGCGAGCGTGCTGGTGGGCGATTTCCTGCTCGGCCAGGCCTTCAAGATGATGGTCGAGGTCGGCAACCTGCATGCGCTCGACATCCTATCCTCGGCCGCCGCGGTGATCGCCGAAGGCGAAGTGATGCAGCTCGGCGCCGCCAAGAACACCGCCACCAACGAGGACGAATACATGGCGGTGATCCGTGCCAAGACCGCGGAATTGTTCGCCGCCGCCTGCGAGGTGGGTCCGGCGCTGGCGGTCAAGGGCAAGGCCGAGCTCGCCGCCTGCCGCTCGTTCGGCCTCAACCTCGGCATCGCCTTCCAATTGATCGACGACGCGCTCGATTACGGCGGCAAGTCCGCCAAGCTCGGCAAGAACGTGGGCGATGATTTCCGCGAGGGCAAGATCACCTTGCCGGTGGTGCTGTCATTCCGCCGCGGCACCGAAAGCGAGCGCGCGTTCTGGAACCGCACGCTCGGCCAGGGCAAAATCGGCGACGGCGATCTTGACACCGCAATGGCGCTGATGACCAAGCACCACGCCATCGAGGACACGGTCGGGCGCGCCCGCCATTACGGCGCCATCGCCACCGACGCGCTGGCGCTGGTGCCGCCGTCCGAGATCAAGACAGCGCTGGAAGAAGCGGTCGCCTTCTGCATCGCCCGCGCGCACTGACGCGCGCAACCCGGCATCCTCACCCTACTGAAAGAATTCGCTGCTCGTGTAGCCGGTCGCCGGATCGCGCCGCAATTGCAACCGGATGTACGGGTCCGGATCCTGCCCGATATATTCGCCGTATTCATAGACCGCGGGCGCGCAACCGTTCGGCCTCGGCTTGCCGTTGAACAGCCAGCCGGTCCAGGAGAACTCCAGCGGGCGGGGCGCGCAAGCGCTCGCTCGATAGCTGCGATAATGATGATGCACTTTGTGCTTGGCCAGCGCCGGATCGGCGGCGATGACGCCCAAAGCCGCGATGGCAGCCACGATCAACCTGGATTTCATGTCCATCTCCTGCCCGCGCTGCCTAGCCGTAAACCGCCAGGCACGCAACGGTTCCCCGCCAAGACGGCAAATTCAAGGGCGATTTTCGCCTAACGCAGTGTCGTGGGTTGAATCCACCAATCTTTATGCTTGGCTTGCAACGTATGGCCCGCCGCTTCGGCCTCGGCGGCCGAGCCGAACAGGGCAAAGCAGGTCGGTCCAGATCCGGACATGCGCGCGAGGCGGGCGCCCGGCAAACCGTTCAAAGCGTTCAGCACTTCGGCGATGACCGGCACGCAGGCGATGGCGGGCTCGGTGAGATCGTTGCCGTGCGCGGCAAGCCATTCGATCAAGGCCGCGAATTCGTGCGGAACCTCGGTGGACGACGCTTTGCTGAACTTGCCGCCGAGCCTGGCGAACACCTCGCGCGTCGACAAGGGCACGCCCGGATTGACCAGAAGCGCCGGCAGCGTCGGCAGATCGAGCGTCTCCAGCAGTTCCTCGCCGACACCGCGCATGACGCGCGCGCGCGATTCGAGACAAACCGGCACGTCGGCGCCAACGCCGAGCGCAACCTCCTGCACACGCGCATCGGCGAAATCGACGCGGCTGAAGATTTGCCGATTGCCATGGACCAGCAGGCGCAACGCCGCCGCCGCATCCGCCGAACCGCCGCCGATGCCGGCGGCGACCGGCAATTGCTTGGTGAGAACGAAGCGGCCGAGCTTCAGTCCCGCGACCCGCGCGGCGAGCGCGGCAGCGGCCTTGAGCACCAGATTGTCGGCGGGCGCGCCGCAGGCCGCGGCGTAAGGGCCGTCAATCTCCAGCGCGAGCGGAACGCCCGTCTGCAGCCGCAGCATGTCGCCGACATCGGCGAATGCGACCAGGCTTTCCAGCTCGTGATAACCGTCGGCGCGGCGGCCGAGCACGCGCAACGTCAGATTGACCTTGGCGAACGCCGCGTCGACCAGGGAAGCTTGAATGACCGCCATCGACCGAGACGTCAGCCGCCGTCGCCGCTCTTCTTGCCGGCCTTGGCTTGCGACGAGGTTTCGTCAGGCAGCCCGTTTTTCAGCTTGGCCTCGATCTTCGGCAGATCTTCCGGATCGGGCTTGAGATCGCGCGCGTGCGCCCACTGGAAGTGCGCTTCGAGCGTGCGCCCGACGCGCCAATAGGCGTCGCCGAGATGGTCGTTGATGGTCGGGTCTTCCGGCTTGAGCTCGATCGCGCGATCGAGCTGCTTGACCGCTTCCTCGTAATTGCCGATGCGGAAATAGGCCCAGCCCAGCGAGTCGACGATGTAGCCGTCGTCCGGACGCTGCTGCACCGCGCGCTTGATCATGTCCATGCCCTGATCCAGGTTGACGCCCTGGTCGATCCAGGAATAACCGAGATAATTGAGCACGTGCGGCTGCTCGGGGAACAAGTCGAGCGCCTTCTTGAGATCGGCTTCCGCCTTCGGCCACTGATGCGAGCGCTCGTAGCAGATGCCGCGGAAATAGAAGAGCACCCAGTTGGCCTTCTCCGGCTTCGGCACCAGCGCGACGGCCTTTGAGTAGACGTCGGCGCATTCGGCGAACTTCTTGTGCCCGCGCAGCACGTTGCCGAGCGCCATGATCGCTTCGAGATCGTCCGGATGATCCTTGATCAGCGCGCCGAGGTGCTTTTCCGCCTCGTCGGAGCGGTCGAGCGAATCGAGATTGGTCGCCATCTGGATCGCGGCATTGCGATGCAGCGGCGAATTCGCCGGAATGCGTTCATAGGCCTTGATCGCGAGTTCCGGCTTCTTCAGCGATTCATAGAGATCGGCGAGCGAAAGCAGCGACAGCGGATGGTTGGGCTCGAGCGAGAGCGACAGCTGCAGATAGACAAGGCCGAGATCCTCGCCGCCACGCCGGCCGAGCGAGGCGCCAAGGCCGTAAAGCGCTTCGGCGGCGCCGGCCTGCGCGGTCGTCACCAGCGGCGGCAATTTCTCGCCGGCCTTGAGCTTGTTCATCGCCTCGACCACCAGCGGATGGCGCGGCAGCGCCTTGTCGAAGGCCTCGAAAACGCCGAGCGCTTCCTTGCGCGACGCGTTACGCGACAGCCAGCTGCCATAGGCCTCCACCACCCGCAGCGCGGTGGGATCGAGCTTGTAGGCATGCTCGAAGCGTTTTCCCGCTTCCTTCTTGTTGCCGGCGAGGTCGTAGATCATGCCGGCATGCAGTTCCTTGAAGATCGCGTACCAATCCGGCCCGGCCAGCCGGTCGATCGCCGCAATCGCGCCCTTGGCGTCCTTGGCCCCTTCCATGGACCAGGCCGAAAGCAAGGTCGCCGTCAGATCGGTGATCGGGCCGCGGATCGACTGCGCCAGATCGCGGCGCGCGGCGGCATATTGCTTGTGCTTGAGCGCGTGCACGCCGAGCACCAGCTCGGCGACGCGGTCGTTCTTGTCGGCCTGCACGATGCGTTCGGCATATTTCACGGACTTCGTCGATATCGCCGCCGACCACCAACGACAGGAAGGTGCGGTCGAGCAAGTCGCCGTTCTTCGGATCGTGGCTGAGCGCGATCCGGTAATAGGCGGCGGCCGCGGCGGCGTCGCGCAGCTGGCCGGCATGGCGGGCGGCGAGATAGCTCCCCGAGGCCGTCATCCCCGAAAGATCCAGCGTGGTTGGCACCTGGGCGGACAGCTCGATCGGCGCCGCGACCAGGAATACAGCAAGCGCGGTGCCGAGAATGCACCGGGCGAGGCTCGAAGACGTCACGGGCGATGCTCCAATGGGGCGGATGACCGCGGGTTTTACGCGAACCGCCGAGGTTGGGCCGAGAATGGCCTTTTTGCGCCGCCCCCGCAAGAACGACTGCCGCAGCGCTCGGATATCAGGTTGAAAGCCCCGATGTGGCAGCATCGTGGCCGGAACTCCGGCTGGTTATCACATATTCGGATAATTCGGCCCGCCGCCGCCTTCGGGTGGAACCCAGGTGATGTTCTGATTCGGGTCCTTGATGTCGCAGGTTTTGCAGTGGACGCAGTTCTGCGCGTTGATGACGAATTTGGGTTGCCCGCCCTCCTCCACCCATTCATAGACGCCGGCCGGGCAATAGCGCGCGAAGGTCCGGCAAACACGTCGTGCTCCGAGCTCTTCTGCAGGCCCAGGTCCTTGACCTGCAGGTGCACCGGCTGGTCTTCCTCGTGATTGGTGTTCGACAGGAAGACCGACGACAGCCGGTCGAAGGTGAGCTTGCCGTCAGGCTTGGGATAGACGATCGGCGTGCATTCGGATGCCGGCTTGAGCGTGGCGCAGTCCGGCTTGCCGTGCTTGACCGTGCCGAAGAGCGAGAAGCCGAAGGTGTTGCACCACATGTCGATGCCGCCGAGCGCGATGCCGACGAAAGTGCCGAGCTTCGACCACAGCGGCTTGGCGTTGCGCACTTTCCAGAGGTCCTTGCCGATTGCGGACGAGCGCCAGGAGGCGTCGTAATCGGCGAGTTCGTCATGCGCACGCCCGCCGCTCAGCGCGGCGGCGGCGGCTTCGGCGGCGAACATGCCGGACAGCATGGCGTTGTGGCTGCCCTTGATGCGCGGCACGTTCATGAAGCCGGCATCGCAGCCGATCAGCGCGCCGCCGGGGAAGGCGAGCTTGGGCACCGACTGGTAGCCGCCTTCGGTCAGCGCGCGCGCGCCATAGGCGAGCCGCTTGCCGCCGGCGAAGGTGTCGCGCACCAGTTGGTGCGTCTTGAAGCGCTGGAATTCCTCGAACGGCGACAGATACGGGTTGGTGTAATTGAGATGCAGCACGAAGCCGACCGACACCAGATTGTCGTCGAAGTGATAGAGGAACGAGCCGCCGCCGGTCCGTCCGTCGAGCGGCCAGCCGAACGAATGCTGCACCAGTCCCTTGCGGTGCTTCTCGGGCGCGACCTGCCAAAGCTCCTTGAGGCCGAGGCCGAATTTCTGCGGCTCGCGCCCTTCGGCGAGGCCGAACTTGGCGATCAGCTGCTTGCCGAGAGTGCCGCGCGCGCCTTCGGCGAACAGCGTGTATTTGGCGCGCAGCTCCATGCCGCGCGTGAACGAGTCCTTGGGCTCGCCGTTCTTGCCGATGCCCATGTCGCCGGTGGCGACGCCGGCGACCGCGCCGTTGTCGTCGAACAGCACTTCCGTGGCGGCAAAGCCCGGATAGATCTCGACCCCGAGCGCTTCGGCCTTGGTGGCGAGCCAGCGGCAGACGCTGCCGAGCGAGACGATGAAGTTGCCGTGGTTGTTCATCAGCGGCGGCATGGCGAAATTCGGCAGCCGCAGCGCGCCGCCGGCCGACAGCCAATAGAAGCGGTCGTCGCTGACCGCGGTCTTGATCGGCGTGTCCTCGCCGCGCCAGTCCGGCAGCAGGCGGTCGAGCCCGACCGGATCGATCACCGCGCCGGACAGGATATGGGCGCCGACCTCGGAGCCCTTCTCCACGATCACGACGGTGATGTCCGGATTGATCTGCTTGAGGCGGATGGCGGCGGCGAGGCCGGCCGGGCCGGCGCCGACAATCACCACGTCGAATTCCATCGCCTCGCGGGCTGGCAGGTCGGTCATATCGGTCTCCTCGCTTCCGATATTCCACTTTTGCACAGCGGGGGCAATCGCGCGGCTGCCATGCTAAGGTTCGCGCCATGACCCCGGCCCGCGACAAACCGGCGCGCGACCTGCTCGACTTCTACCTCGAAGCCGGGGCCGATGCCGTGGTCGGCGAGCAACCGGTCGACCGTTTCGCGCCGGAGGCAGCCGCGCCGCCGGCCCGCGCGCCCCAGACGGTGTCGCTTCCGCCCGAGCTGGAAACCAAAGGCCGCGCCAGCCCGCCGGTTGCGCCGCAGGCGCCGGACGAGGCCGCCATGGCCGCGCGCGAAGCGGCAAAAAGCGCCAAGACGCTCGACGAGCTGCGCGCCATTCTGGAGAAATTCGACGGCTGCGCGCTGAAGGCGACCGCGACGCAACTGGTATTCGCCGACGGCAATCCGCAGGCGCGCGTGATGTTCGTCGGCGAGGCGCCCGGGCGCGACGAAGATATCGAGGGACTGCCCTTCGTCGGCCGTTCCGGCAAACTGCTCGACCGCATGCTGGCGGCGATCGGGCTCGACCGCACGAAGGTCTACATCGCCAACATCGTGCCCTGGCGGCCGCCCGGCAACCGCACGCCGACGCCGCAGGAGTCGGCGATCTGCCTGCCGTTCATCCGGCGCCAGATCGAACTCGTCGATCCCGATATCCTCGTCTGCCTCGGCGGCCCGTCGGCGCAGACTCTGCTCGGCATCAAGGAAGGCATCACCAAGACGCGCGGACGCTGGTTCACGTTCGACACGGGCAAGCGCGAAATCCGCGCCATGCCGACGTTCCATCCCGCCTTTCTGCTGCGCAGCCCGCTGCAGAAGCGTTTTGCCTGGCGCGATTTTCTGGCGATCAAGAAGGCGTTAAGCGGCGTTTAGCGATACGCTACCAAAATCGCTCCGGCCGCGATCAACGCGATACCGAGCCAGTTCGGCGCGGTGAGCCGCTCGCCGAGAAAGATCACGCCGAAAATCGCCACCAGCACAACCGAGAGTTTGTCGATCGGCGCGACCTTTGCCGCCTCGCCGAGCTTGAGCGCGCGAAAGTAACACAGCCACGACGCGCCGGTGCCGAGCCCCGACAGCACCAGGAACAGATACGTGCGGCCGGAAATCTTTGCCGGCGCCTGGAATTGCCCGGTCACCGCCAGCAGGAAGCCGAGCGTGACGATGACCACGATGGTGCGGATGAAAGTCGCGAGATCGGAATTGATGTTCTCGACGCCGACCTTGGCAAAGATGGCGGTGAGCGCCGCGAACAGCGCGGAGAGCACCGCCCAGGCCTGCCAGGAGGAAAGCGCATTCATCCGGAGACCGCGAACTTGATGGCGAACAGCACCGCCAGCACCAACACCGCCGGTGAAGCGTCTTTGACCTTGCCCGAGATCAGTTTGGTCAGCGCATAAGTGATGAAGCCGAGCCCGATACCGGTGGCGATCGAATAGGTCAGCGGCATGGTGATCGCCGTCACCACCGCCGGCGCGTATTCGGTGATGTCCTCCCAGTCGATTTCGGCTAAGCCGCGCGCCATGACGCAGGCGACATACAAGAGCGCCGCCGAGGTGGCGTAGGCCGGGATCATGCCGGCGAGCGGGGCGAACAGCAGCGCCAGCAGGAAGAAGATCGACACGAAGGCCGCGGTCAGTCCGGTGCGGCCGCCGGCCGAGACGCCGGCCGCACTCTCGATATAGCTGGTGGTCGTCGAGGTGCCGATCGCGGCGCCGAACATGGCGGCGAAGCTGTCGGAGATCAGCGCCTCCTTCATGCGCGCGAGCTTGCCGTTCTTCATCAGCCCGGTGCGGTGGGTGACGCCGATCAGCGTGCCGGCATTATCGAACACGTCGATGAACAGGATCGAAAACACCACGATCAGGAAGGTGCCTTCGAACACGCGCGAGAAGTCGAGCTGCAGCAGCGTCGGCTTGATCGAAGGCGGCAGCGACACGATGCCGGAATAATGCGCGAGGCCGAACGGCAGGCCGATGGCCGTGACCGCCAGAATGCCGATCAGCGTGCCGCCGATGATCTTGCGGTAGTTGAGCGCGACGATCAGCACGAAGCCGAGCAGCATCAGGATCGCCGCCGGGTTCTTCAGGTCGCCCATGGTGACCAGCGTCGCCGGTTGCGCGACGACGACCTTGGCTTCCTCCAGCGCGATGATGCCGAGGAACAGTCCGACGCCGGCGGAGACCGCGAGCTTCAAATTTTGCGGAATCGACTCGATCACGTATTGCCGGATCCGGAACACCGAGATCAGGAAGAACAGCACGCCGGAGCAAAACACGGCGGCCAGCGCCTGCTGCCAGGTGTATTTGTAGGTCAGCACCACGGTGAAGGCGAAGAAGGCGTTGATGCCCATGCCGGGCGCGAGCGCGATCGGGTAATTGGCGTAGAGCGCCATCACCATGGTGCTCACCGCGGCGGCGACGCAGGTGGCGACGAACACCGACGCCCTGGTCCATGCCGGTCTTGCTCAGGATCGCCGGATTGACGAACACGATGTAGACCATGGTCAGGAACGTGGTCAGGCCGGCGATGAATTCGGTGCGGATGTCGGTGCCCTGCTCCTTGAGCCCGAAATACTTCTCCAGCATTGCCGCGAAACCGTTTTCGCTAGTCGCTGCCGCCTTCGCTTCTGTGCGCTTTGCCTTCTTGGCCATGGATCCCCCCTTCGCCGCCGTCCCGAACGGCAAACCTAGCCTGTGCGCCCGCGGCCCGCAGGCGCGACTGTGGATGCTGTGGATACCGCTCTACGGCGTTTGCGGCCGCAGCATCGCCCAGCCGAGCCGGTTCAACGGCAGCAGCCCCTGGATTCTGCGCGGGAACGAGCGCGGCACTTCCGCCACCATATCGGGAAACTGCGCCTTCAGGTCCGCCGGCGGCGCGCGGGTGTTGTCGGGGGCCGGCCATACCAGCAAGCCGCCATGCTCGCGGACATCGGCGGCGCTCGCCCACGGACTGCGCTCCGGCGCCCAGTCGAAATAAACATGCGGCCGGCTGGGCGCGCCGAGCGCGACCAGCGGCGCGAGCTGCGCATCGCCGGTGACGTAGCCGAGCGGCTGGCCGGTGCGGCGCTGGAAGCTGTCGGCAAAGAAGCGGCCCTCGGCCATGGCCGGCTGCGTTATCCTGCAGGTTGACGGACGCCACCCACGGCAGCAGCACGATGCCGAGCACGATGACGGCGGGCGGCGCCACCAGCAGGCCGAGCCAGGTGAAGGAGACGATGCGCTCGCGATAGATCGGCACCTGATCGCCGGCGGCGACCACCACCGCGAGGCCGGACAACACCACCAGCGGCGCGACGCGATCGAGCGGTCCAAGCCGGCCGCCGGCGAAAGCGATGACGATCGCCACGGCCGCCGGCATCAGCGCGAAGAAATAGACGAATACCCGCGCGAACTGATCGACCGGACTACGGTCGATCAGCGGCGCGCGTTCGTTGCGCCGGCGCGGCCAGCCGCCGGCGAACGCGACCATCAGGCCGAGGCCGAGATGGGTCACCACCAGCGCGAAGCAAAGCCAAAGGCCGGGCGACAGCGTGCCGGCCGCGGCGGCGCTGTCGTTGAGGCCGGAGACGACGAGATCGCGCGCGCCCTTGAGCCACGCCAGATGCGGGAAGATGACGATGAGAAACGGCAGCACCGCGAGCCACGGCTCGGGATGGAACAGCGCGGCGCGCCCGCGCGGGTTGGCGATCGTGAACACGATGAGCAGCGCGAGCAGGATCAGCCCGACATAGCTCGCGAGCAGCAGCAGGCCGAGATCGAACGCGAGCAGGAACCAGTAGCCGCGCTCGCCCTCGCCGACCGCGCGCCAGTAGTGCAGCAGCGCGAGCGCCCAGAGCGGCGCCGCCAGGATCGCCGGGCCGAAATCCGGGCTCGGCACCGTGAAGGCCGCGATGCCGACCATCAGCAGCACGGCGAGCACCGCATGGCGGGTGCCGACGATGCGGCGGCCGAGCGTGAACACCGCCCAGTAGGTGACGACGATGCAGGCTTGCGCCAGCGCGTAGAGCCCGAACGCGCCGGCGAGGCGGAACGCGATCTCGCCGAGCCAGAACGAGAGCGGCGGCCCGAGATAGCTGCCGAGCACGAATTCGTGGCCGATGGCGAGCAGGATACGGCACCTCGCCGGGCGGCGCCGAGTAGAACAGCGCCGGCATCAGCGTCCACAGTGCCGCTTGCGTGAGCGCCACGGTCCAGAACGCCACCGCCGGGCGCCCGCGCAGGAATTCGATGATCAGGGAGACGTAATGCATTGGCCCGAAGGGGTTGAATCCCTCCCCGCGAGCGGGGAGAGATAAGAGCGGGCAGGAATAGAGAAGCCGCGCTAAAGAGGCAACAACGCGCCGACCGCCTCGTCGGAAATCTCGCCCAGCGTGGCAAGCTTGGCGGCCACCGGCGCGAAGGATTTGCGGTGATGGATGGTCGGCCCGAGGCGTGCGAGCGCCTCGAAATGCTCGGGCACCGAATAGCCCATATGGCGCTCGAAGCCGTAGCCGGGATGCGCCAGCGCCGAGCCGCATCATCAGCCGGTCGCGGGTGACCTTGGCGACGATCGAGGCGGCGGCAACCGACAGCAGCAGCGCGTCGCCGGAGACCACCGCCTCGCAGTCGCAGCCGCAATCGATCTTCATGTTGCCGTCGACGAACACCAGCCTGCGGCGCGACCGGCAGCGCCCTGACCGCGCGCGCCAGCGCCCACAGCGAGGCGCGCAGGATGTTGTCGCGGTCGATGCGCTCGACCGTGCCGAAGGCGACCGCGACCTGCGCGCGTGGCGCAGATCTTGTCGTACAGTTTCTCGCGCGCGGCGGCGTCGAGCTTCTTGGAATCGTTCAAGCCGCGCGGGATGCGCTTGCGGATCGAGGATGACGGCTGCCGCCACCACCGGGCCGGCGAGCGGACCCCTGCCCGCCTCGTCGCAGCCGGCGACCGGGAAGATGCCTTTGTTGAGCGCGCGCCGCTCGCGCCGGAAGCTCGGGCGCAGCACGGGCTCGACGAGCGGCAGGCGCGCGACCGCTTTGATTGCCGGCTTAGCGGGCCGCTGGCTTTTGTTTTTGCTTGAGCTTCTGCGCCATGCCGCGATGAGTGCGCGGCAGGGCGTCGCAAGTCAATGACGATGGCCGGGGTTGTGGATGGCCGGGACAAGCCCGGCCATGGCAAATCAGAACAAACTCAGTTGCTCGTTCGCCGGCTTGGGCGCGCGGAAATGCGCGGTCGAGAGCGAGACCTTGCTGGCATTGAGGCCGAGCTTCTCGCAGGCCATCTCGAAGCGCCGGCCGATCATCCAGGCATAGGGCCCGGTGCCCTTCATGCGCTTGCCCCAGGTCGAGTCGTAATCCTTGCCGCCGCGCGTCTCGCGGATCAGCTTGAAGACGTGGCGGTAGCGGTCGGGATAATTCGCCATCAGCCATTCGCGGAACAGGTCGCGCACCTCGAGCGGCAGACGCAGCAGCACGTAGCCCGCTTCCTTGCACGCCGGCGGTCACGCGCGGCCTCGAGGATGCGCTCGATCTCCATGTCGTTGAGCGCCGGGATCACCGGCGCCACCATCACCGTCGGTCGGCACGCCGACCTGCGCCAGCCGCCGCAGTGTCTCGAGCCGCCGCATCGGCGTCGCCGCGCGCGGCTCCATCTTGCGCGCCAGCTCGGGATCGAGCGTGGTCACCGACAGCGCGACCTTGGCGAGCTTGCGCTCGGCCATGCGGGCGAGGATGTCGAGGTCGCGCAGCACCAGCGCCGACTTGGTGACGATGCCGACCGGATGGCCGGCGCGGTCGAGCACTTCGAGGATGCGGCGCATGACTTTGTAGCGCCGCTCGATCGGCTGATAGGGATCGGTATTGGTGCCGATGGCGATCACCTTGCGGCGAATAGCCGGGCGCCGACAATTCGCGCTCCAGCAGCTCGGCCGCTTCCGGCTTCACGAACAGTTTGGATTCGAAATCGAGCCCGGGCGACAGGCCGAGATAGGCGTGGGTCGGGCGCGCGAAGCAGTAGACGCAGCCGTGCTCGCAGCCGCGATAGGGATTGATCGAGCGGTCGAAGCCGATGTCGGGCGAGTCGTTGCGGGTGATGATCTTGCGGGTGGCGTCGGTCGCCACCGTGGTCTTGAACGGCGGCAATTCGTCGAGCGAGCGCCAGCCGTCGTCGAAGGCGATGCGCGCCAGCGGCTCGTAGCGGCCCGAGGCGTTGCTCTGCGCGCCGCGGCCGCGCCGGCGCTCGTGCTCGACCACGACGCCGAGCAATTCGGTCGCGTCATCGACATGGACGCCCGCCGGCGTGGAGGGCAGCTCCTTTTCCGGCGGGCGTCTCAGGGCTGCGGTGTTTCGAGCCATGGCAAGTAAATATAGGGAATCAATTAGAACATAACAAGAACATTATGGTCCCCATTTCCTCAAAATGCACGGAAGTTTCGATATCTATCTGATAGGCGGCATAATCCCAGCTGAGAGCGTTAAATTCATCGATGTCACGTCCAGTATGGTTTGAGATGAACGATTCTTGGCGCTGCGCGCTACCCGATTGCGCCGGCTAAAAGTGAAGTTGCCAGCAACTTGCGCGAACACAATCACCTACCGAGAATAGACTGATGAACCGCCATCAGCGTCGGGCCAATTCCAAACTTAGTCAGACAAACAGTCCTCGCGTGGCCGAGCTCTTACAGGCGGGCCTCAAGCATCTTCGGGCGCAACGCTTGACGGAGGCCGAGGCTTGTTACCGGCGGGTACTGGCGGCTAAACCTGAGCATCCCGACGCTCTATACATGCTTGGTCTCATTGCCCATCAGGCAGGGCAGAATGACTTGGCCATCAAGTTGATCCGGCAGGCCATACAACAGAACGGACAGCATGCGGCTTACTTTTTAGACCTCGGCATTGTGCTGATTCAACAAGGCAAACTCGACGAAGCGATTGTCGCATGTCGGCAAGCCATTACCATTAAACCAGACTTGGCCGTGGCTTATAGCAACCTCGGTGTAGCGCTAAAGGATCAGGGTAAGTTCGACGAAGCGATTGATGCATGTCGGCAGGCTATTGCCATCAATCCAGACATGGCCGTAGCCCATCATAACCTCGGCGTTGCGCTTTATAATCAATGCAAGCTCGACGAGGCGGTTGCCGCATGCCGGCAGGCTATTGCCATCAAACCAGACTTGGTCGAGGCTTATTGCAACCTTGGCATAGCGCTAAAGGACCAGGGTAAGTTCGACGAAGCGGTTGCCGCCTGTCGGCAGGCTATTGCTATAAAACCAGACTTAATCGAGGCTCATTCCAATCTCGGCGCGTTGTTGCTCTTCGGTCAAGGCAAGCTCGATGAGGCGATCGAAGTGCTTCATCAAGCGATCGCTCTAAATCCGAATTTTGCCGATGCGCATAACAACCTTGGTTTAGCATTAATGCAGCTTGGCGACTTATCGGAAGCCCGTGCGGCTTTGGAACAGGCCGTTGTGCTGGCACCGCGCAAGGCCAAGTACCGACGCGATCTGGGCGAAATTACGCGTATCGTGGCCGGTGACCCCCATTTGGCAGCGATGGAACTACTGGCCCAGGATAGCGCCTCGCTTTCCGTCGGCGACCGGATCGAACTGAATTTTGCCTTGGCCAAGGGCTATGAAGACGTGGGCCGGCATGCAGAAGCGTTCCGACAATGGTTGGATGGCAATTCCCTCAAGCGCCAGCAGATTAAGTATGACGAACAAACAACGCTTGGAGCAATGAATCGCACCAAGGCAGAGTTCACGTCAGAGTTGATCCGCAAGTGGCAAAATGTCGGTTCTCCGACCTCGGTTCCGGTGTTCATCGTCGGGATGCCGCGATCGGGCTCAACCTTGGTCGAGCAGATTCTTGCCAGTCATCCACAGGTGTTCGGTGGCGGCGAACTGATGCATTTCAGTAGTGCTGTGGAAGACGTACGAACGGAGTTCGGTGGATTGGCCACTTCTCCGTTGCCGATGTCGGCCATGACCGGTGAGGATTTTCGCGACCTCGGAGCGCGTTACCTTGCCGAAACCGAGCGGCTCGCCCCCGGCACCATGCGTATCACCGACAAGATGCCGAGGAATTTTATTTTCGCAGGCCTGATCCATCTAGCACTACCAAACGCCCCCATCATCCACACCATCCGTGATCCTGTCGACACCTGCATATCCTGTTTCTCCAAATTGTTCCGCGGGGAACAGAATTTCAGCTATGATTTGGCTGAGCTTGGCCGCTATTACCGACATTACCAAGAACTGATGGCGCATTGGCACCGTATATTGCCGCCCGGTCGCATTCTCGATGTACGCTATGAAGACGTGGTGGCCGATCTGGAAGGCCAAGCTCGGCGCATCATTGCCCATTGCGGACTCGACTGGAATCCGCGTTGCCTCGCATTTCATCAAACGGAACGGCCGGTCCGCACCTTCAGCGCCATGCAGGTGCGCCAACCGATCTATAACAGCGCCGTCGGCCGCTGGCGCGTCTACAAGGATTTTCTCGATCCGCTGTTTGCAGAGTTAAGTATCGCGGATGGCTCCAATCGGAATCGCGCAGCTTCAACTGGCCACAATTCATTTGACTGACCAAATACAATTTAGCCTCTTATGCCGATTCAGCGCTACATATCAGCATCTTAAATGTTCCATCGAGAGCGATTATGATGGGAAAAAAATGAAAGAATCTCGTTGAGTGTGTCCAAATTGCCATAGCGTAAACGACTTCCGGATGCTAACAATTACATAATAAAAGCAGTGTTGTCCTTGGGAGCGACCAATGAAAAAGCACCTTCTGTTAGGCGTTGCCATTATTGTGGCCGTTCCTTCGTTGGGTTTGGTCCGCGTTGCCTCCGCAGCTGATATGCCGACCAAGGCACCGGTATATAAGGCTCCAGTAGTCGCACCACTTTATAATTGGACGGGGCCATACATCGGAATTGCCGGTGGCTATGGTTGGGGTCATTCTAATCAGACAGATCCCGGCATCCCGCCGCCGCCGGTGACAACGATTGGCGATGGTTCCTATTCGGTTCACGGCGGGATATTGGGCGGAACGCTTGGCTACAATTGGCAACAAGGTCCATGGGTTTTTGGCGTTGAAGGCGATTATTCGTGGGCTGACATCAGCGGCAGTTCCGATGTTTGCGGGCCGGCCACTGTCATACCGCACAATTGCGGCACGAAACTGGAATCTCTCGGTACGCTCCGTGGACGAATTGGCTACGCCGTCGGCGCCACGGGTAATTGGTTGCCGTATGTCACCGGTGGACTGGCGGTCGGTGATGTCCATGCTTGGGACGCACTAACGCCGGCATCGGGCAGCGATTTTCGCGCAGGTTGGACCGTGGGCGGCGGGGTGGAAACGGGGATAACGCGAAACTGGACATTCAAGGTCGAGTATCTTTACGTCGATCTAGGCAAGAAGGATATGTTTGACATCGTGCCGGGCATCCCAGAAACGGTCAGCTTTACCGCCAACATTCTGCGCGCGGGCGTGAATTACAGATTTTAACACCGCGCGCCGCATCCAATAACGAGGCCGCCATCAATCAGGCGGCCTTTATTTTTGTGGATTTGCGATTGCCCACCGTTTCACCACATCCGTTAGGTCCATAAATTCATCGGAGCGCCTGCTGCGGGCATTGCCCACAACAATTCGCGCCCTTAATTTCGGGCGGATCGAAAATTTCTGCATGATATGGTGCGTACCGAGCGATAAGTCTCGGGTTTCACCATGCTGAGCGCGATCATTGCCACCCACGAATCGGAGCGCGCCCTGGTGCCGACGCTAGCGGCGCTGGTGCCGGGCGTTACCGCCGGCTTGCTCGCCGAGGTGATCGTAGCCGATGCCGGCTCAGGCGACGGCACCGCCGAGGTCGCCGACATCGCCGGCTGCCGCTTCATGGCCTCGAGCGAACCGCTGGGCGCTCGGCTGAAGGCGGCCGCCGCCGCGACGCGCGCGCCGTGGCTGATGTTCCTGCGCGCCGGCTGCGTCCCGGAGGCGGGCTGGGAAAGCGCCGCGGAACATTTCATCGAAACGAGCGACCGGCTCGACCATGGGCGCGCCGCGGTGTTCCGTCCGCCCGGCGTCGCCGATCTGCTGCGGCCGGGCCTGGCCGAGCTGTTCGCGCTCGTGCGCGTCACGCTCGGCGGCGGCGCCAAGCCGGAGCAAGGCCTGCTGATCGCGCGGCGGCATTATGAGCGCATCGGCGGCCACCCCGACGGCGCCGACGCCGAAGCCGCCATGCTGCGCCGGATCGGCCGGCGGCGCCTCGCCATGCTGGCGGCCGGCGCGCGGTTCGGGCGTTAAGGCCCCCATGGCCCCGTGCCGGCATGCGCGCAGCCAGATACTTGACTTTATCAACTAACTGTTCGACTTTATCCAAATGCCAAACGCGCTCCAGCAACGCACCGGCGCCGTGCGCCGCTTCAACCGTTTCTACACGCGGCAGATCGGCGTGCTGCGCAAAACCTATCTCGATAGCCCCTACTCGCTCGGTGAGATGCGGGTGCTCTACGAGATCGCCCACGGTGACGGCATCACCGCGAGCGACATCGGCCGCGCACTCGATCTCGACGCCGGTTATCTTTCCCGCGTGCTGCGCAATTTCGAAAAGCGCGGGCTGATCAGCCGCAAGGCCTCGGCCAAGGACGCGCGGCAGAGCCATCTTTCGCTCACCGCGCGCGGCCGCAAGGCGTTCCGCCGGCGGAAGAACGCTCGCAGCGCGACGTCGCCGCCATGCTGAGCAGGCTCGATGACGCCGGACAGACCAAATTGGTCGCGGCCATGCGGACGATCGAAGACCTGCT
The DNA here is from genome assembly GCA_963772235.1 of uncultured Alphaproteobacteria bacterium. Classification (GTDB taxonomy): domain Bacteria; phylum Pseudomonadota; class Alphaproteobacteria; order Rhizobiales; family Xanthobacteraceae; genus Pseudolabrys. The sequence continues at coordinate 7,470 of CAVYWI010000028.1, read as the reverse complement.
CGATTCCGAACGCGCCGCTTCGCCCAAGCCCCCTTACATCTTACGCGCGCCGCGCCACGGCGATTTCGGCTGGATCGTCTCCCGCCACGCCGAACTCTACGCGCAGGAATATAATTGGGGCGACCCGTTCGAAGGCCTGTGCGCGCAGATCGTCGCCGACTTCGTCAACAACTACGATGCCGCAGCGCGAACGCTGCTGGATCGCCGAGATGAACGGCGAGAATGTCGGCTGCGTCATGCTGGTGAAGGACGCGCCCGGCGTGGCGCGGCTGCGGCTGCTGCTGGTCGACCCGAAGGCGCGCGGGCTCGGCCTCGGTCAGCGCCTGGTCGACGAATGCGTCAAGTTCGCGCGAGAAGCGGGCTATCGGAAAATGACACTGTGGACGCACAGCATCCTCGCCGCCGCGCGTCACACTTATGAGAAGGCCGGCTTCACCCTCACCTCCAGCGAGAAGAAACATAGCTGGGGCGAGGACGTCGTCGCCGAATATTGGGATTTGGACGTTGTAGATTCCGTTGGCCGCCGCGAAGCTGAGGCGCCCGGACGGTCATCATCTACGACGACGCATGCCCGACCCTGCGTACACGAGCGCGCAGCGAATTCGCTGCGGATATTGAGCCGACAGCTCGCTACGCCGTCGCGCCCTTCGCCTTCGGCCGCCGCAGGTGCTCGTCGAGCCGCGGCAATGATCTCCACGAAATTGCACGGCCGGTAGCGGTAGTCGAGCTGGTGCACCAGGATCTCGTCCCAGGCGTCCTTGCAGGCGCCGGGCGAACCCGGCAGGCAGAAAATGTAAGTCGCATTGGCGACGCCGGCGGTGGCGCGGGTCTGGATCGCCGAGGTGCCGATCTTCTTCTCGCTCACCAAGAGGAACATGGTCGCGAAGCCGTCCATCTTCTTCTCGAACAGCGGCTCGACCGCCTCCGGCGTGACGTCGCGGCCGGTGAAGCCGGTGCCGCCGGTGGTGATGACCACGTCGATGAACTTGTCCTCGATCCAGGTCTTCACGTGACGGCGGATCGCCTTGACGTCGTCCTTGACGATGGCGCGCTCGGCCAGCGTATGGCCGGCGGCGCGGATGCGCTCGGCCAGCGTGTTGCCGGACTTGTCGTCGGCGCGCTCGCGCGTGTCGGACACGGTCAGCACCGCGATCTTGAGCGGCACGAATTGTCGGCTTGAGTCGATGCCGGGCATGCGAAACGTCCTTACAGTGAAGCCGCCGCGAAGGTGTCGCAGGCCGACAGCGTGCCCGCTTTCAGGCCGGCGGTGAACCAGCGCTGGCGCTGCGCCGAGGTGCCGTGGGTGAAAGAGTCGGGTACCACAGTGCCGCGCGACTGCTGCTGCAGCCGGTCGTCGCCGATGGCGGCGGCGGTCTGCAGCGCCGCCTCAACGTCGCCCGGTTCGATCGAGTTCCAGCGCTGATCGGAATGATGCGCCCAGACGCCGGCGAGGCAATCCGCCTGCAGCTCGACGCGCACCTGGATGCGGTTGGCCTCCGCCTTGCTGCCGGCGGCGCGCTGGGCGGACTGCGCCTTCGGCAGCGTGCCGAGCAGGTTCTGGACGTGATGGCCGACCTCGTGCGCGATCACATAGGCTTCGGCGAATTCGCACGCTTTGCCGCTGCAGCCGCGGAAGCGCACCTGCATGTCGCTGAAGAACGAGGTGTCGAGATAAATGCGCTGGTCGGTCGGGCAGTAGAACGGGCCCATCGCCGCCTGCGCGAAGCCGCAGCCGCCCGGCTCGCCGCCGCGGTAGAGCACGCAGTTGCGGCGCGCGGTATTGCCGCCCGGAGCTCGAAAAGATCGCGGCCCAGGTATCCTCGGTATTGCCGAGCACGGCGGCGACGAACTGCCCCGTCCGGTCGCTCGGCGCGCCGGTACGCCGGCTGCTCGGGCGATAGTCCTGCTGGTACTGCGAACCGCCGTTGATCAGTTCCGCGCCGCCGATCAGAATGCGCGGATCGATGCCGGTCGCCCAGCCGATCAGGCCGAGCACGATGACGGTGCCGATGCCGAGCCCGCCGCCCGGCAGGCCGAAGCCGCCGCCGTAGCCACCGCCGCCGTAACCGGCGTCGCGGTCGTCGACGATATTGTCGCTGCGGCGGAAATCATCCCAGCGCATTCAATTCCCCTCCCACGCCTGTTCGATCATCGCGCAAGCCTTGCAGCGCGTCCAATTCGATCGCTTTGCCGGCCGCGACGCGGCGCATTAAGCCCCGGTTAAATAGGCAGAATTTGCCGAGTTGAAAGTCGGCTTCATAAAGAGATTTTTCACCTTGAGCGGACATGATGCAGGCCTGTCGGTTTGTAGGTCCCGCGTCGCCGACCGCGTCGCCTGAGTCAGAGTTCTGAGTCATGGTAGTGTCGCGTCGCGGGGCGCCCCAGGGGCGCCCCGTGGAGTTTCTGAGACTCCGCGCCAGCACCGCATCCTGGTCGGCGACTGCGTCGCCGAGATGACGAGGCTGCCGGCGGGTTCCGTCGATCTCGTCTTCGCCGATCCGCCCTATAATCTTCAGCTCGCCAGCGATTTGAAGCGTCCCGACGATTCGCACGTCGACGCCGTCGACGACGACTGGGACAAGTTCGCGAGCTTCGCCGCCTACGACGAATTCACCAAAGGCTGGCTGACCGCCTGCCGCCGCGTGTTGAAGCCGGCCGGCACCATCTGGGTGATCGGCTCCTACCACAACATCTTCCGCGTCGGCACGATCATGCAGGACCTCGGCTTCTGGATCCTCAACGACGTGATCTGGCGCAAGACCAACCCGATGCCGAATTTCCGCGGCCGCCGCTTCACCAATGCGCACGAGACGCTGATCTGGGCGTCGCGCGACGCCAACGCCAAGGGCTACACCTTCAATTACGAGGCGCTGAAAGCCGGCAACGAAGACGTGCAGATGCGCTCGGACTGGACGCTTCCCGCTCTGCACCGGCGAAGAACGCCTGAAGGGTCGCCGACGGCAAGAAGCTGCATCCGACGCAGAAGCCGGAAGCGCTGCTGGCGCGCGTGATCCTGTCGTCGTCGCGGCCGGACGATCTGGTGCTCGACCCGTTCTACGGCACCGGCACCACCGGCGCGGTGGCCAAGAAGCTCGGCCGCCGCTTCATCGGCATCGAGCGCGAAGCGAAATACGCCAAGGCCGCGGAAAAGCGCATCGCCGACGTTGAGGTCGTGCCCTCGCCGTCGATTGCGCCCTTCGTCACCGCGCGCGAGGCGCCGCGGGTGGCGTTCTCGGCGCTGATCGAGCGCGGGCTGGTGACGCCGGGCGCGCTCTTGGTCGACGCCAAGAAGCGGCACAAGGCGATGGTGCGGGCCGACGGCGCGGTGTCGCTCGGCGACACGGTCGGCTCGATCCACCGCATCGGCGCGCTGGCGCAAGGGCTGGAAGCCTGCAACGGCTGGACCTTCTGGCATCTGGAGACGCCGAAGGGCCTCACGCTCGATCGACGAATTCCGCGCGCAGGTCCGCGCCGAGATGGCGGAAGCGGCGGAGTAAGTCACACTCCGTTCATTCCCGCGAAAGCGGGAATCCAGCTCTTTCTTTCTCCGCTGAAGAATATGGCCGTGGGTCCCCGCTTTCGCGGGGACGAACGGAGCTGAGACGTCGCCTAGCGATCAGCGCAGAATATCCAGCAGCAATTCCAGCGCCCGCTTGGCAAAGGCATGCATGTTCGCCTGCCGGTCGGCGCTGCCCGTTTCCAAGCGTGATCGCCCGTTCGATCGGGCCCTGCGACCGCGATACAAGTGTGGCCGGCCGCGTCGCCGTAGCGATTGCCGGTCGGCCCGGTTGCGCCGGTCTCGCCAAGCCCCCAGGTCGCGCCGTGCCGCTCGCGCACGCGCCGCGCGCATCAGTAGCGCATAGGCTTCGGTCGACGGCCGCATGCCCTTGCATCTCGGCGTCGCCGATGCCGAGCAGCGCCGCGCGCGCGGTCTTGCGTATAGACCACCGCGCCGCCGACGAAGTAGGCCGACGCGCCGGGCACCGCGAGCAAAGCCGCCGCGATCAGGCCGCCGGTCGAGGATTCGGCGACGGCGATCGTCTCGCTTGCGCTCGATCAAACGCGCGGCGATTTTTTCCGCGAGCGGCAACAGCGATTTCATTCAAACTCCTCCATTGCCCAACTGGCACAGCACGCGGAACACGCCGACCTCGGCGCCTGGGAAATTCTTTGCGAGAACCGCCCGCCGATCTTTTCCGCGTCGCTTTGGCGCAGCGTATCGACCATCAGGCAGGCTTCGATCTTCTTGTCGCCGCCGCGCAGCTTTTCTTCCGTCGACACCGGCTGGCCTGCGGGATCGACGCGCGATCCAGATTTCGCCGACGGCCACCGCTTGCGTCCCGCACCAGACGTTTCGAGCGAGCAACGTCAGCGCGGCCATGTCCGGCACGTCGTTGAAGCGCACCGTCACCGCATAGGCGCCGCGGAAGCCGCCGCGCCGCAGCGTGCGGTGGCAGACCGTGCGGTTCATGTTGATGAAAATCTCCGACATGACCTTCCGGGTCATCGGCGTCGGATTGTCGAGCCGCTCCAGATAGGGCTTCGACGTCAGCACGGCGGGCGACTCGACCAGATAGAAATTGAAATAGCCGCACGCGCCGGAAATCGCCTGATGCCGCCGGCCGAACAGGAAGCCGGGCACCGCCAGCCGCTCGAGCAGATGCTCGCCCTGGAACCATTGCTCGAACTCGGCCTCGCGGCCGGCGACGCAGTCGTTGAAGATCGCCAGGACGCCAAAATCCGCCATGGCTATTTCGCCCGCTCTGTGTCGAGCGCGTGCGCCAGCGCCTTGCGCATCACGTTGGGCAGGGCTTCGCCCGGCAGATCGGCGATCTTCACCCAGCGCGCGCCCTTCGGCGCCGGCGTCGCGCGCGCCACCTCCGCAGTAAACACCGTAAGCTCGAGCGGGAAATGCGTGAACACGTGGCGCACCACGCCGGGCAGCTTGCGCCAATTCGCCATGCCGCGAAAACGTCGGCGCGAAACGCAATGCGGATTTCAAATCGAAATCATGCGACCATTCACTGCCCGGTACTTCGGTCATGGCGCCGAGCAGGCCTTTGTCAGGCCGCGTGCGCAGCAGCACGCGCCCATCGGCGCGCACGGCGACAAACGCGGCGCCGCGGCGCAATTTGCCCTCGCGCTTGGGCGCCTTGCGCGGGAACGTCTCCTGATCGCCGCGCTCGAAAGCGAGACACGACTCGTTCCACGGGCACAACGCGCAGGCCGGCCGCTTGGGCGAGCAAATGGTGGCGCCGAGATCCATCAGCGCCTGGGCGAAATCGCCGGCGCGGCGCGGCGGCAGCAATGACGCGGCCAGCCGCTTGATCTCCGGCTTCGCCGCCGGCAATTTATTCTCAACCGCAAACAGCCGTGTCATCACACGCTCGACATTGCCGTCGACCGGCACCGCCGGCGCATCGAAGGCAATCGCCGCCACCGCTGCCGCGGTGTAGTCACCGATGCCGGGCAGCGCGCGCAGCGCTTCTCGGTCCGCAGGAAACGTCGCTCCGTGGCGTTCGACCACCGCGCGGGCGCAGGCGTGCAGATTGCGCGCGCGCGCGTAATAGCCGAGCCCGGCCCAGGTCCGCAGCACATCGTCGAGACTCGCCGCGGCGAGCGCGTTGACCCTCGGCCAGCGCGCCAGAAACTTGGCGTAATAGGGCGCGACCGTCTTCACCGTGGTCTGCTGCAGCATGATTTCCGACAGCCAGACGTGGTACGGATCGGGCGTCTCGCCGCGCCGCGCGCGCCAGGGCAATATCCGGCGGTGGCGGTCGTACCAGGCCAGCAAGTCGACCGCCTCCGGCGCCCTTGCTTTCTTCCGCCGCGGCAATCGGACTGCTACGCTCATGGCGCCGACGATGGCACGGGACACCCGGTTCATGAACAAGCCCTCGCGCAGTTTTCCCCGGCCGCTTTCGGACTTCGCCGGCGCGGCCTTGAGCGACAGCCTCAAGGCGCAAGGCTTCGCTTCGACCGAGATCATCGCCCGCTGGGCCGCGATCGTCGGGCCGGAAATCGCCGGCCACAGCGAGCCGATGAAGATCACCTGGCCGCGCACAATGGGGGACGAACGCGCCGGAACCCGCCACGCTGGTGCTGCGGGTGGAAGGCCCCGCAGCGCTCGAAATCCAGCATCTGTCGGCGGTGATCCTGGAGCGGGTCAACCGCTTCTTCGGCTGGCAGGCGATCGGCCGCATCGCCTTGCGCCAGGCGCCGCTGCGCCGGCGCGAGCCGCCTACTCCGCCACCGCCGCTCGACCCGGAAATCGCCGCCCGCATCGCCGCCAGCCTGCCGACGATCGAAGACGAAGACCTGCGCCAGGCGCTCGCCCGTTTGGGCGCCGCCATCAAGCGAAATTGACGCCTTCCCGCCCCTTGGCAGAACGGCCCGCCATTGCCACAATTATCGTATCCAGCTAGCCATCGCGCATGATCCCGAACAGTGGGAACCGGTTTTCGGACAAGATCATGCGCAGAAAAAATGTTAGAGACATCACCGGTTTAATCGACTTTAAGCCACGGAGTTTCAATTGCATATCACCCGACGCGAGTTCTGCCTGAGCACCGCCACCGTCGCGCTTAGCCTCGCCGTGCTCGGCGTCTCCACGCTGCCGCCTTTCCCGGGCCAAGCGCTGGCGCAAACTGTGCCCGTCGCCGACTTGATGAAACCGGATGCGATGCCCGACCTCGCTTTGGGCGACGACAAAGCGCCGGTCACCATCGTCGAATACGCCTCGATGACCTGCCCGCACTGCGCGCATTTCCAGGAGACCACGTTCCCGGAACTCAAGAAGCGCTATATCGACACCGGCAAAGTCCGCTACATCCTGCGCGATTTCCCGCTCGACAACCTGGCGGGCGCGGCCTTCGTGCTCGCGCATTGCGCCGCCAAGGACGATGCGGGCAAATATTATTCCATGGTCGACACGTTGTTCAGCCAGCAACGGCAATGGGCGGTTGAAAAACCGATTCCGCCGCTGATGGCGATCGCCAAACAGGCCGGCCTTTCCGAGCAGGATTTCGATACCTGCCTGAAGAATCAGAAGGCCTGGGACGCCATGGAAAGCGTGCGTCAGCGCGGCATGAAGCAGTTCAAAGTCGAGTCGACCCCGACTTTTTTCATCAATGGGACGCAAGTCACCGGCGCCGTCTCGATCGAGGAATTTGCCAAGGTCATCGACCCCTATCTCAAGGGCGGATAAGGGTTTTTCGGCGCGGCGAGGGCCGCGCGCAGCCGCCATTTCCGGGCAGGCAGGCTCGAAAGGTCTGGAAAACAACGCTTCGGCGCCGTTGTCTCGTTGCTCAAATGAGCGCGCCGATTCATTCTCCCGCCGATGCGGCGTAAGCCGACCAGCCTTCGGGGCCATCCCCCGGACAGGATTACGATTCTGCCGAACGCCAGCCGATGCGGGGCCATGGGCTTTGACCCTGCGCCGCGCATGCGCAGACAAAAAAAGTCGAGACC
>CAVYWI010000027.1:0-253074 GCA_963772235.1 uncultured Alphaproteobacteria bacterium | reverse complement strand
ACATGCGCGGCGACCGAGCGCGCCAGGCCCTGCAGATCGTAGCCGCCTTCGAGCATCGAGACGACGCGCCCCTGCGCGCTTGCGTCGGCGATCTCCATCAGCTTCTTGCGTCGACCCAGGCGAAATCGGCTTCGACCAGATTGAGATTGGCGAGCGGATCGCGCGTGTGGGCGTCGAAGCCGGCGGAGATGACGATGAATGTCCGGCTTGAAATCGCGCAGCCGCGGCAGGATCGCGGTTCTCGAAGGCGTCGCGGAACTCCTCGCCGCCGTCGCCGGCCGCAGCGGCGCGTTGACGATGGTGTTGTGCTCGCCGCGCTCGCCGACCGCGCCGGTGCCGGGAAAAAGCGGCATCTGGTGGGTCGAGCAATACATCACGGTCTTGTCCGCCCAGAAAATCTCCTGCGAGCCGTTGCCGTGATGCACGTCGAAATCGACGATCGCCGCGCGCTCGGTGCCGTGGCGGTTCTGCGCATAGCGCGCGGCGATCGCCGCGTTGTTGAACAGGCAGAAGCCCATCGGCCGCGCGGTCTCGGCGTGATGGCCGGGCGGGCGGACGGCGACGAAGGCATTGGCGGCCTTGCTGGTCATCACCTCGTCGACCGCGTGCACGGCGCCGCCGACCGCGCGCAACGCCGCCTCGAAGCTGCCCGGCGACATCGAGGTGTCGGCGTCGAGCCGCACCATGCCTTCGCGTCGGCGTCGCGTCGCGGATCGCCTCGACGTAGTCCATCGGGTGGCACGAGCGCGATGATCTCGAGCGGCGCCAGCGGCGCCTGCTCGCGCGCGAGCGACTGGAACTTCTCGTCCTCGAGCGCCCGCTCGATGGCGCGCAGCCGGTCCGGCCGCTCGGGATGGCCGAGCGGGCGTCAAATGTTCGAGGCAGGCGGGATGGGTGAGGAGAGAGTGGACATTGCTGGGTTTTAACGCGCCTCGGTCGTCGCGCAGCTAGGCCTTTGCCTTGCAGACTCACCCCCTGGGCGGCGGCGCGAGTCGTCCGGCACGAAGAAATCCACCTGCAAGCGGCTGGCTCGGATCGACGCGGTACTGGTCGAAGTCGGTGACGCCTTCGGCGGCGAGGAACGTGTCGTCGATCAGGAAATTGCCGGTGAAGCTCTTCGGCTTGTGGAAGATGCGATAGGCGGCGTCGGCCAGGATCTCCGGCTTGCGCGACATGCGCATGATGGCGTCGCCGCCGAGCAGGTTCTTGATCGCCGCGGTGGCGATGGTGGTGCGCGGCCACAGCGCGTTGACGGCGATCTTGCCGCGCTGCTCGCCGGCGAGGCCCAGCACCACCAGGCTCATGCCGAACTTGGCCATCGAGTAGGCGGTGTGCGGCGCGAACCATTTCTCCTTCATGTCGAGCGGCGGCGACAGCATCAGGATGTGCGGGTTGGCGGCCTTGGCGAGATGGGCAAGCGCGTATTTCGACACCATGAAGGTGCCGCGCGTGTTGATCCGATCATCAGGTCGAAGCGCTTCATGTCGGTCGCCGCGACGGGCGTGAGCGAAATCGCGCTGGCGTTGTTGACGACGATGTCGATGCCGCCGAAGTGCGCCGCGGTCGCGCTCGATCGCGGCCTTCACCGCCGCCTCGTCGCGCACGTCGACGGCGAGCGGCAGCGCCTGGCCGCCGGCGCTTTCGATCTCGGCCGCGGCGCGTGTGGATGGTGCCCTGCAGCTTGGGATGCGGTTCGACCGTCTTGGCGGCGATGGCGACATTGGCGCCGTCGCGCGGCGGCGCGCAGCGCGATGGCCAGCCCGATGCCGCGCGAGCCGCCGGTGATGAACAGCGTCTTGCCTTTGAGCGACATCGCTGTAGCCCTCGTTACTTCGCTTGCGCGTCATGAACGCCTCGAAGGCGGCGCGCGCCTCGGCCGATTGCAGCCGTGTCTTGAACAGTTCCGCTTCCTCGTCGATGCGGCGACGATCTCGTCCGGCTCGCCGCGCATCAGCCGGCGCGAGGCCAGCACGCCCTGCGGCGGCAGAGCGGCGATCTCGCGCGCGGCCTTCATGGCTTCGGCTTCGACCGCCTCCGGCGCTACCACCGTGTTGATCAGACCTGCGGTCTTTGGCGGCGTCCGCGCCAGCGGCGCGACCCATCACCAGCAGCGAGAACGCGCGCGCCTGACCCATCAGCCGCGGTGCAAGCAGGCTGGAGGCCGCTTCCGGCACCAGGCCGAGGCCGACGAACGGCGTCGAAAAGCGCGCATCGTCGGCGGCGACTACATGATCGCAATGCATCAGCATCGTCGTGCCGACGCCGACCGCGTTGCCCTGCACCGCGGCGACCAGCGGCATCTCGCAGCGCGCCAGTGCGTGAAGAAAGCGCAGGATCGGCGCCCCGAGCGCGCCCGTTCCGATGGCCATCTGCACGAAATCGCCGATGTCGTTGCCGGCGCAGAAGGCGGTCGGCGCGCCGGCGATCAGCAGGCAGCGCAGCGCCGGATTATTTGGCGCGCTCTCGATTGCCGCAGCCATGGCGTCATACATCGGCAAAGTGAGCGCGTTTTTCTTCTCCGGACGGTTCATCCGCACCGTGCGGACCGGGCCGTCGTCGCTGATGATGACGAGTTCGGTCATGGCGACCACTTATCCGCTCGTCCCCGCTTGCGCGGGAATGAGCGGTGGATGGCTGGGCGGTTCCGACACATATGCTATTCAGTCAACGCGGCTTGCGCGGAGGTGATGCTATCGGCGCCTTCGACGATGCTGCGTTCAAGGCCGGCGGCTTGCACCGTGATGTTTTCAGCAAAGAAACGCGTCAGCGCGATGCGCGCGGCGCCGTCGCCGCTGTCGCGCAAAGCGGCGCAGCGCCTGGTCGGCGAGCATGCAGCCGCCGGCAGCATTGCCGAACAGCCGCAGGTAAGGAGTTGCGCCGGCCAGCGTCGTGTCAGACGTCTTTTGCGCGAGCAGCCATTGCGTCACGCGTTCGAGGCTGTCTATCGCTTCGCCCAGACGCGTCGCGGTCTCGCCAAAGGCCGGTGCGTTGCTCGCTTGCACCGCTTTCACGGTTTCCCGCAATTCGCCGAGATAGAGCCGGACAGTGTTGCCGCCTTCGAGCGGAACCTTGCGCGTCACCAGGTCGATGGCCTGGATGCCGTTGGTGCCTTCGTAGATCGCGACGATGCGGGCGTCGCGATAATGCTGGGCGGCGCCGGTCTCCTCGATGAAACCCATACCGCCATGCACCTGCACGCCGAGCGAAGCGACCTCGATGCCGATGTCGGTCGAGAACGCCTTGGCGACCGGGGTGAGCAGCGAAGCGCGCTGATCGCCGGCCTTGCGTGCGGCTTCGGTTTTGCCGCGCTGCGGCAGCGGTCGATCGCCACCGCCGTCGCATAGCAGATCGCGCGCGCGGCGGCGGTCGAGGCGCGCATGGTCAACAGCATGCGTTTGACGTCCGGGTAATGGATGATGGCGCCGCCTGAACCCTGCTTGCGTTCGCGCGCATAGGCGAGCGCTTGCTGTGTCGCCAATTCGGCGATCGCCACGCCTTGCAAACCGACAGCGAGCCGCGTGCGGTTCATCATCGTGAACATGCAATGCATGCCCTTGTGCTCTTGGCCGATGAGGAAGCCGACGGCGCCGCCATTGTCGCCATAGACCATGGTGCAGGTGGGCGAGGCATTGATGCCGAGCTTGTGCTCGACCGAATGTGCGCGCACGTCGTTGCGCGAGCCGTCAGGCATAACCTTGGGCACCAGGAACAGCGAAAGGCCTTTGGTGCCGGGCGGCGCGTCGGGCAGGCGCGCCAGCACGAAATGGATGATGTTGGAAGTCAGGTCGTGCTCGCCGTAGGTGATGAATATCTTCGAGCCGGTGATGCGATAGGTGCTGTCGCCCGCGCGCTCCGCCTTGGTGCGCAGCGCGCCGACGTCGGAGCCGGCCTGCGGCTCGGTGAGCTGCATGGTGCCCATCCATTCGCCGCTGATGAGCTGGCCGAGATAGCGCGCTTTCAGATCGTCGCTGCCGTGCGAGGCGAGCGCGTCGATCGCCGCCATGGTCAGCACCGGGCCGATGCCGAAGGCCATGGAACCCGAATTCCACATCTCGATGCAGGCGGCGTTGACCGCATGCGGCAGATCCTGCCCGCCGAATTCGGCGGGCGCGGCGACGCCGTTCCAGCCGGCCGCGGCCCAGGCGGTGTAGGCTTCCTTCCAGCCCGGCGCGGCTTGTGACGACGCCGTCCTTGAACGGCGTGCCGAATTTGTCGCCGACGCGGTTGAGCGGCGCGATCACCTCGCCGGCAAAGCGGCCGGCTTCCTCCAGCACCTGGTCGACCATGTCCTCGTCGAGATCGCCGTAAAGGCCTTCCGCCAGCGCGGCTTTCAAGCCGGCGGCGTGTTTGAGCGCAAAAGCAATGTCGGCAACGGGAGCGCGATAGACCATGGTTCATCCTATCCCGGCCTAGATGCGGGTCAACGCAAGCCGGAAAACGTGGCACTTATCCCATAGATTGGGCCCGTGTGGGCGTTGATCGGGCAGGGCGCTGCCGCTATGGTCCGCGCGGCGCGCGCATGTTTAGTGCGGCCTATTCCAGTGCAGGTATTGGGGCGTAGCCAAGCGGTAAGGCAGCGGATTTTGATTCCGCCATTCGGAGGTTCGAATTCCTCCCGCCCCAGCCAGCCACCGGTCGCGGGCTTCTAGCGGCGGAGTATCGCCGCGCGGCAGCGCAGCACCGCCGGGTCCTGGCCGCTCATGAGGCTAAGGTATGCGATGGCGCGCGCCGCTTCGGCGTGGGTCAGCGTTAGGGGTAGTCCACCCCGATCAGCCAGCTCCCTGCGCAGTATTTCCCTGTTGAGCTTTCGTTGATGTGTACAGCAACGTCCCGGCCGTAATTATGCTGCCCAATATGGCGCCAATCACAGCACCGAAAATGGCCCACCGAACCGTCATTTGGTCCTCATATTGAGTTCGATGACCTAGTGCTCCTCCTCTTTCCTTTCAGCAAGGCCGGAGCGCTCTTCGCCTTCAGGCTGTGGGGTGTCTGTCTCAGGCCTGCTTATTCGGATCGATTCGAACTCGGTAACAACCACGACGCCTGGGACCGGTTCATCAATTATATCGACGATTACGGTTTCATCAGTCGCTTCGGCCAGCTGCGTCGGAGCCTTACTCGGTGGCGGAACTGCTTTCTTGGGGGCCGTACGCTTTGCGCGTGGTTTGATTGCCTGATTTTTGGCCTTTGTCTTCACGGCAGCGCGTTTTGTTGTCTTCTCGGCCCTCGTCTTGCGGCCGACGAGCTTGGCTGACGTTCTGGGGGATGACTTAGTTCGAGTGCGGGCTTTTTTGCGCTTCGATGCCGTCTTCTTCCGTGCTGAAGCCCGCTGCTTTCGTTTGGCCATAAGCGACTCCTATTAAACACTAGCACCTGTTTGAGCGCGCAATCCCCGGGCAACACGTTCATGGGAGTCTTCACATAGCGAGCGCGATTTTAAAGCTTGCCGAGCAAAACTAAGATCAAAACGATAACAAGCACGAGGCCGAGGCCGCCGCCACCATAGTAGCCAGTCCCGTAGAAAGGCCCGCCCCCGAATCCGCTAAATCCGCCGAGCAGCGCGATGACTATGATGATGAGCAGAATGGTTCCGAGCGACATTCCAAAATCTCCCTATCCTGACTCCGTCGGCTATTCGCGCGCGACTTCAAACGCAACACGACAATCCCTAACTGAATTGCCAACTTTCCATTTTGGCTTCCAACTCGGATCGAACCCCTTCTATAATTTAGAGCCTGTCCGCCCAGAGAAATGTATATGTCCGGTATCCGACGCTTTCCAAGCTGCCGCGCCCACAGGCAATCGTCGTTGATCTAAATCAATCGAGAGTCCCTAAATGACTTCGGCGGCCTTGTTCCCGTTTTCAAACCGGTACGCGTAGCGCCAAGGCCATCAGCGGCGCAGAACGCGTTCGACCGCGGTGTGTAAGTCCTCAGGCGTGGACGGATTACGGAGAAACGGAATTGCCGCATAGCGGGTGCCCGCATTTTCTCGTAGCTGCAGGCATACCTTGCAGCGTCAGGTGAGGGTGATGGGTATCCGCGACCGGCCGATCGCGCCTGCATCACCGTGGCAAAATGGCATTGCGGAACGCCTGATCGACACATTGCGCCGCGAGTGCTTGGACCAAGTTCTGATCTTAGGTGAGTAGCACCTGCGGCACGTTCTTGCTTCGTATGCTGCGTATTACTGCTCCAACTTGCGTCAGCCAGTTGCGCACGACCTTGACCGAGCTCCTTTCTTGCATCATCTGGGCCGCCTCCGACGAATCTTTATGCCGGTGACTGATTCTCAATCGCGTCAATCAACGAGCGGGTGGAAAACGGCTTCTGCAAATATGCACTGCAGCCAGCACCTATTGCTTTTGCCTCATTAGCTTCGATATCTATCCCAGTCATCAGAATAACATTCTGAAAACGGCCGGAAGCCGTGAGTCGTTTGCATAAGTCAATGCCTGAAAGGCCGCCCAGGTGAATATCAATAAGCGCGCTGTTTGCCTTGCTAGCGGCCAACCCTTCCAGAAACTCCTCGGCTAACTCGTAAGTTTCACAAATATAGCCGGACGCGCGCAAAACACGCATAACCGAAGTCCGCATGCTAGGATCGTCGTCGATCACCGCCACGACCTTCATAAGAATCTCTTCTGTCAAAATCGATACTAGCGACTAAAGTCTCACAAAGCCTATATTTTTCCTAAAAGAATCTTCCGGCAACTCTTGCCCTTTGGTGCATGTTTCTGCACTAGGCCATCATGCGACCGGGTGTCCGGTCTTGACAGCAATCGACACCAGTTCCGCCACGGACCCGGCTCCAAGCTTTTCCATAACGGCATGGCGGTGTGCTTTCACCGTACGTTCTGCGGTACCGAGCTGGTAAGCAATCTGCTTGTTGAGACGGCCAAGAACTACGAGGGCGAAGACTTCCTGCTCCCGCGCTGTAAGTGAGGAAATCCGCGCTCGGAGCGAATTAATTAAAGAAACATGTTCATGCCCTTCGTCATAGTGTTCAAGCGCACGCGTTATGGCAGCTAGCAAGACATCCCTAGAGACCGGTTTTGTCAAAAAATCATCTGCGCCGGCTTTGATAACTCGTACGCTTGTCGGAATATCGCCGTGGCCGGAAATAAAAACGATTGGTAAGGCATTCCCAGCCTTTTCGAGGCGCTCTTGCAATTCGATCCCGTTTAGGCCGGCCATGTGCACATCGAGCAATATACAACCACGATCATCATTCGAGATAGTTTCGAGAGCCTCAACCCCCGATCCGTGCAAGACGACGCGGTAGCCCGATGCACTTAGCAGTCGATACATTGCCTTGCGGAAGGATGCATCATCATCAACAACATGAACTACGTCTTCTCGCGCGTTCATGACAGTTACGCTTTCGTCAGCGGTAAAATCAGCCGAAAAATGGCCCCACGCGAAAGTCGGTTTTCCGCCCAGATCCGGCCGCCATACAACTCGATGATCGTTCGTACGATTGATAGGCCGAGACCCGTTCCCTGTGACTTGGTCGTAAAAAACGGCTCAAAAATTCGCTTCAGTTTATCGCTTGGAATGCCAATGCCGGCATCCGAAACTGAAACCTCTACTTCAGAGTCTCCTACCAGTGCCGTTTTGATTTCGATATCGCGGCCTTCCGCCGCGACTGCCTGTGCTCCATCCATCGCATCCATTGCATTCATCGTTAGGTTTATTAAAACTTGCTGCAGATGTACGTCATCTGCGTAGATGGGGAGTGCAGATTTCTCTGCATGGCAGGTTAGGGTAACGCGTCGTTTTTTCGCCTCTGGCCCGATAATAGAGACCGTAGACCGGACCGCATCATTAAGGTCAAATGTCTTTAATTCGACCTCGTTCTTCTCCCTAAGGAGCGTGCGCAGGTGGCGAATGATGTCTGCCGCTCGCTTATCGTCGCGTTCAATGTCGGCGTGAATTTCTTTAAGAAGATTAAGATCTATCCGGTCGGCTCTAAGTAGAATCTGTGCGGCTTCGCAATTTGCAAGAATTGCTCCCAACGGCTGATTAAGTTCGTGCGCGATCGACGCCGACATCGCACCGGCTATTAATGTTCGATCCATAAGCAAAATTTGCCGAAGGCGATCTTTTGATTCAATTTCAGCAATGTGACGGCGGCGATGTTCAAAGAGTAACCAAGCAACCATCGCGATGAGAAAGGAGATTAAAATAGTGATTGAGATGATCTGCCATTGATACAGATCCCATGCATTCAGCGGCCTGAAGCGGACTTCGCTGCCGGGCGGCAAGTCGCCGATATCGACGTTCCATTTCTGCAGTTCATGCCAGTTGAATATGGGTTTAACATTGCCGCCGCGGGTAATAGGAATCTGTGAGGCGCTTTCGCCATCGAGAATCCGCCGGGCGAGCAGGCCTACCTCAAGGCCAACCACTTGCGGCAATAGAACAAAGCCGCCACTGCCACCATTTGCGACCTGAGACTCTGTATCGACGACGATGGGTCCGTTGGCCACACGTGCAATTTCTGCCAATGCTTCCTCGGGAAAGTACTGTTGCCCACTCGAATCATTGAACATCGCCGTATAGAAAAGCGCGGTGTGGTCCGGGAGCTTACTCACGCGCTTTTTCATCTCGGCCATCGGCAAGTTTGTATCATCAATAATCTGGAGTTGAGGGTCAGCGTAGGGCAGTTGCCAATCGTATTGGCGCCGATTGATGTCATCTGCGAGCGGGGCACCCACCAAGGCGATACGTTTGAGGCCCGGCACGAGGACTTTTGCCGCATCGACTACCATTTGGAAGGTGCGATGTACGGTAATGCCGGTTGTGTTGGGTGGCAGGGCCGAGCTGGCAATTACCGCATCATCGACAAGGCCAAATACAACTGGAGTCGCTGGCCAGAGGGATGGACGATAGGCCGAAATGAAATTGAGTGCCGTTGGTCCGAAAGCGACAACGAGGTCAATTTGTTTGTCGCGATATTTTTCCTTGAGATAGTTGTAATTAATGTCCCAATAACGCGCGCCGGGGAACCGTTGAATATTGAGCGGTTCCAAATAGATTGTCCGCGCTACTGCGGCATTAGAGGTCAGGGCTGAACGAAAAGCGTTACGCATGGGACGACTAATGGAAGAATTGGGATCGGATTGATCAACGATCAAAATAGATTGTACTCGTTGCTCCGCAGCCAAGGCGCCTTCAAAAGTGAAGCACAAAAATAGGCAGACCAGAATCTGAGTAATTCGTCGCGTCATGAATGCTTAGCGCTGAGTAGAATTTAGCCCTAAGTATTACATTCTGAACGCGGAAAATTTTGATTTGCCGCAAACCGCGTAAACAAGCGGAATTCGAAGAGCGCCCACTTTGCCGGCACAAGGCGAATCCCTCCCAGCGCAGGAAATGCCAGAAATGACCATGATAACAAAACGTTAGATGGTATCCGAATGGCGCTGCTGAGCCAGACGGCCTTGACCTCGATCTTCTTGGCAGGTTTTTGTGCTTCCGGCTTATTCGGTAGCATCACCAGCGTGGGGGCGCATCTCGCCCAGGCTCCGGTTGCTGAGGCACGTTGGTCGAAGTCGGTTTGGGGAGGAATGCCGCTCGGCTAAAGTTTCAACTAGGCGCGACGCAGTCGCGTAGCACGACATGATGGAAGGTCGGCAACGCGATAGCCGCGGACTTCTCCAGTTGTTTGAACGTCCGCGATACAGTTTCAATCGTAAGACCAAGATAGTCGGCAATGTCGGCCCGTGACATCAGCAATTCGGCCTTAGAGGCAGTGCCTCCGCGCTTGGCTATCTGGAGGAGGAAGCTAACGACGCGCTCCTGCGCGCTCATGATAAATACCACCGCGTGCTCCTGCACACGATGTAGTTCAGCCGCGGTCAAGGACCAGAGCTCGCGTGCAATCCTGTTGTCGCGGGCGGCTATTTCGATCAGCGAGCTGCGTTTGATCAACAGTATCTTCGAGTCAACGACAGCTTCGGCTGAGAAAGTGTGCGCATCGCCAATTTCCAAACCGAATATGTCACCGGGAAAATGGAAAGCGCTGATTTGGCGGCGTCCATCGTCGAGAATCGTGTAGCTGCGAACCGTGCCGCTGAGGACCTTATAAATGTAATCGGCGGGCTCGTTTTCGCCATAAATCTCGACGTTTTTGCGAACCGGCATTGAAAGACCAATCAGCTTGATCGCGGACTGAAAGGGTTTTGAGTCTAAACCAAGAGTAGGCCAAGTAGCCCTTCGGGCGGGCCAGCGGCATTCGCTCGTGCTTTTTTGGCGAGCCATTGGGTGTTTTACTTTCGGCATATGGTTGTATTTGTATTCGAAACAATCGATAGAACGTTGGATCGGACGTACTGATTAGTTGGGTGAATTAATGAACAAGGGGATCATCGCTGCATTTATTTTGCTATTTTTCATCAGCCCACTAGTCGCTCAATGCGTCCGATTTGATTATGTATTCTAGGTAGACTCGCCGCCGTCAGATACGGCACCTAGGTGCAGTATCACTCGCCATTGTGTGGCATTAGAAAAATCCACGTGTCTTTGTGGCGGGGCAATTTTAATCGCGTGGGAATGATCGATGTTGTTAAACACGGAAACAACGCAGCAATTCATCCACAGAACAAATATCGCGCGATACCGAAGGATATTGGGAACATACCTGACTACCGACGAACGTCACTTTGTTGAACGCCGCCTAGCGGAGGAACAAGCCGCTCTCCAGCAACTTGCTGGGAATATCGAAAATGAAGCGACCCATGCGGCATAGGTGATAAGGGCTTGCCCCACCCCCGAACTTGCCCTTATTAAACCTTGAGACCGCCTGCACCCCAGCATGGCGGTCTCAACTTTTCTTTTCTGGTGTGCGTCGTTTACCCGCCTGTCTTTGACAGTCAAATAAGATAGAAATCGTCAATGCGGGGTTCCCCAAAGGTCAATTGCCGCGCCCGCTTTAGTTGCTAGCCTATTTAAAAAATAGGAGCCGGGCATGTTCAATGAATTGGCGAGCGATCGGTTATTTGGTTTGGTACTCGGCGCCGTTTTTCTCAGCGCTCTCCTTCTGAATGCAATGGCTTATTGAAACGTGCAAGTGTTTCGTCTGCCGACCCAGCCCAACCGAGCTGAAGCCTTGCTGGATTCGAATAACTCATTATAATTTAGATGGTGATTTCAAGAACATGGGTGTTCGCATTTTTATTCTGACCGCCATCGGGCTCGCGATCATCGCCGTATTGATCGCCCACGCTGCGTCGGCCCAGTCCTGCGACGAGCGCTACCCTTGGACCTGCCCCGGTTATGTCGGCCCATCTCCTCAATCAATTCGCCCGGGAGCACCATTGCTGCCAATGGAGATTACGCCGAACCCCCAACCGACCGAGCGAGCGGCACCGCCGCGGCCGGGCGAAACGGAATCGAGCCTCAACCCCGCGCTCAGGAGCCAATATGCGGCCCTCTATGCGCCGATTAACGGCGAGCGCTTTCCTATTCCGGCGGTGGAACTGTCCGATATCAATCCGGAATATCTGCGCAAGGCCGTCTTTTACCCCACGCACGAGCAGCCCGGTACGATCATTATCGATCCGCAAAATCACTTCCTTTATCTTATCCAAGAAGGCGGGCGGGCGCTCCGCTATGGCGTAGGCGTGGGACGCCAAGGCTTCGGATGGTCGGGCACGGCGACAATTCACGACAAGCAGAAGTGGCCGGACTGGTATCCGCCCAAAGAGATGATTCAGCGCCAGCCCGAATTGAGGCGATAGATGAGCGAACTGCAAGGGGGCGTCGGGCATGTCCGGCGGCCCGCGCAATCCGCTCGGATCACGAGCCATGTACCTTTGGCAGGGCAACAAGGACACGCTCTATCGCATCCACGGCACCGTCGAACCATGGACCGTCGGCACGAGCGTTTCCTCCGGTTGCATCCGCATGATCAACCAGGATGTAATCGACCTTTACCAGCGCACACCGGTCGGTACGAGGGTTGTGGTGCTTCCACCGCGCTGACTGCAGAAACAACGGCGGACGTGGCGGTCGAACCATCCCGATGTCGCGGTCGTGCTCCTTCTAAACAACTTACGAGGCTGGGAATATGGCAAAAATGAAGAGGCGCACTTCGATTGCGGGGGTCCTTGCTGAAGCGATTAGCGACGTAGCTAACGCCGCGAGCGTAGCGGCGACGGGTTCAGAAATTGGCGTGCTTGAATTGGCGGCCGAGGACGAATTCAAGCCAACTCAAACCAAGCGCGCGCGAAAAGTGAAGGCCGTCCCGAAGAAGAGGGCTGCGGCAAAGAAGGCCAGGAAGCCGATTAAAAAGAAACGTAAACGTGTCGGAAAGCGCCGGTAGCGCTCACGAAGGCCTCGATCATGCGCCAACATGGCCCGCCGCCGACCCCGAAAATAATCCAGCCCAGACCCAAACTATTGTTTCGACGCCCGCTCCGCGTCCTAGCGCCGTCGAGGATCATCCCGTCTGGCGTGCCGGTGAGAAGCTCATCGTGCACAATAAAGATAACAAGATCTGGAGAGACAAAGCACAAAAACAAGCTGGGCAAACCTATAACCAATAGGTTTGCCAGCGCAAAAGATTGAGTGAAATCGGAGCAATGAAGAATGCGTTCGCATGGCATCTGCCGCATATCGTGGAAGCCTTAAATGCTCGACTTGCCCTAACGTGCAATAGGCTACCATCACGATAAAGTGCTTACTGTTATGGGAACGAGAATGGTGAAGGGGAGTTGGCGTGTTCAGAGGCGCACGTCGCCATGGCTGCTTTATTCAAATATTTCGTGGGTATCGCGGTTATCCTTCCCGCTGTAATCACCCTTTCCGCTCTGAACTTGGGCGAGATATTTGTGGGCATTGCCGCGATCGGACAGGCTCCGGTCCTAGCAGCGCCTAGGTGGAATATTGAGCGCCCAAAGGCAGAACCGGATGCACCATATGTCGCACAAGGCTCACTAAGTCCGATCTATCCGGCAACACCTGGCAAAGAGCTCTTGGGAAAACCGGTCGACACCGCAATGCTTGCGAAAAAGCTGCAAGGGCCAGTGATCGCAAAGCGAATTGATGTGCGTCAAGCGCTACAATTGCACAAGGTGCCTCGGCAAATATATGCGGCAAGCGAGCAAGACAGAAATTATCCGCAGCAAAGCTTAAGCTACTACGCGGAAGCGCGGCCATTGCAGCCGCGCACGCTCATCATTTTTGGACACGGAATTTACTAAGCCCAGCCTACTTAAGCTGGTGGGTTGGAGGATGCCATGAACTGGTCGATATACACCGCAGACCGAACCACTCACCTCAACATCGTGGCGGTTGGGCTTTTTGCCGCGCTGCTGCTGGCAAAGTCTCGGGTCCCCGTGAATAGCTTCGACAGAAGCGTTGTGCCTTGCGCCGACGCGGCGGCATTTGGTGATGGTCCGGTTTCTTCAAAATCTTCCACCTGATGCAAAAATCGTTGCAGCGCGTCGATGGGTTCTCGCATAAAACTCAGCCGCTCCTGAAGACGAGGGATGCCCTCTGGGAGCTTGGCTGCCCAGGTGCGGGCGGGGCTAGAAATGGCCGCGCCCAAGCCGACGATCGTTCCGAATAGGGTAAAGATCAGCAGCAGCGATGCGAGTACCCGCGGTGTGTGCATGCGCTCCAACATGCGGAAGGCTGGCTGCAGCAGGAGCTTGAGTACGATAGCAAAGACAAATGGCAACACGATCTCGCTCGTGACGTAAGCTGCCGCCAGCACCGCAAGGCCGAATAGCCCACCAAGGAATATGACTTTCGGATCTGAGGGCAAAGGCAGATCGTCCGGCACTTCTGCCGGTGACACGACTTCGGTCTTCTGATCGGTTGGTGCCATCGTCGATGCGGGGCCGGATCAAGAAAAAGACTTGCCTGGCGGTTCAAAGTTTACCGAGCAATACCAGGATCAACACTATAACGAGTACGAGCCCAAGGCCACCGCCGCCTCGAGCTCCAAATCCTTCATCCGCTTCGCCTGATCGATCTAAAAACCGCCGTACTGCGGCGAATTCTTTCCGCCTATGCGGCGTATTACAATCAGGCGCGCACGCACTTGGCATTGCAGAAGGATGCACCCTTGCGTCGAGCAGTCCAACAGGCTGGCGCCGTTGTCGCTATTCCCGTCTTGGAAGGGCTGCATCACCAATGTCCGGATATGATTTTCGGAAAGGGCAGGCGTCTTGAATTAAATGGTATTGCCGTAGCTATGGTTTCATGGCGGTCCCAATTTTGCGGCCTGCATATCTACGACCGCCCGGTGAAACAACGTCGCATCACTTCGACTCGCCGGTCCAGTTTAAGCCGGCGCGGCCGCTCCTTGCAAATCGGTGCGCTTCGAGTGGTCCGCGGCGATCATCATGTAAACCGCAGGCACCACGAACAAAGTAAACAGGGTTCCGATCGAAAGGCCGCTGGCGATCACCAGACCCATGTTGAAGCGCGACACCGCGCCCGCGCCACTGGCGATGATCAACGGAACCACGCCGAGCACCATGGCCGCGGTGGTCATCAGGATCGGCCGCAAGCGGATCGCGCAAGCCTCCTCGATCGCTTCGCGCTTGGACTTGCCTTGCTGCTGCAGCGTGTTGGCGAATTCGACGATCAAGATGCCGTGCTTGCTGATCAAGCCCATCAAGGTCACCAGGCCGACCTCGGTATAGATGTTGAGGCTGGCGCCGCCGATGCCGACGCTGATGAACAATAGCGCGCCGGCAATCGACATCGGCACCGAGACGAGAATGATCACCGGATCGCGGAAGCTTTCGAACAAGGCGGCGAGCGCCAGATAGATGATGATCAGGGCAAAGCCGAACGTCGCGATGAAGGCGCTCGATTCCTGGACGTATTGCCGCGAGAGCCCGCCGTAATCGACCGCATAGCCCTGCGGCAGCGAGCGCGACGCGAGATCCTGCAGGAATTTCAAGGCGTCGGCCTGCGCCACGCCGGGCGCCGCAACGCCCTGGATGGTGGCGCTGTTGAGTTGCTGGAAATGGCTGATCGATTGCGGGATTGTCCTAGTCGTGATCGTCGCCACCGACGACAGCGGGATCGGCACGCCGTTCACGGTGCCGATGTAATAATTGAGCAGTTGCTGGGTGTTCAGGCGGCTCGACTGCTGCACCTGCGGGATCACCTTGTAGGATCGCCGGTCGAGACTGAAATAATTGACGTAGCCGCCGCCGAGCATGCCGCCGAGCGCCGCGCCGACGTCACTCATGTTCAAGCCGAGCTGCGCGGTCTTGTTGCGATCGATCTGAACGGTCGCCTCCGGCGTGTTGATCTTGAGATCGCTGTCGAGAAAGATGAACATGCCGCTCTTGACGGCTTCCTGCAGGAAATTCTGCGCCACGGTGTTGAGGCGCTCGAACGAATCGGTGGTTTCCAGCACGAATTGCACCGGCAGTCCCTGGCTGCCTGGCAGCGGCGGCAGCTGAAAGGCCGCGACGCGCGCGCCGGCGATGGTATTGAGCTCGTTCTGGATGATCGGCTGCAATTCGTTCGTGGTCTGGGTGCGCTCGTCCCAGGGCTTGAACACCATGCCGCCGATCGACGTGCCGGGCGCGTCGATCTGGAAGACATGCGCTGTCTCCGGATGCTTGGCGAATATCTGGTAGACCTGCCTCGAATAGAGAAGTTTCTGTTCTAACGTGGCGTTCGGCGCGGCGGTCGACGACGCGATAATGACGCCGGCATCTTCCTGCGGCGCCAGTTCGCTCTTGGCGCCGGCATAGAGAAAATAGATACTGCCGAGCACGATCAGCGCGAACGTGCCGGTCACCGGCAAATAGCCAAGGCTGCCATGCAGCCAGCGCTGGTAGCGGTGACGCACGCGCTCGAACGTACGGTCGATGAAATCGGTCAATTTGTCCTGCCAACCCGGCCGGTCGGGGTCGCGCGGCTTGAGAATGCGCGAGCACATCATCGGCGACAACGTCAGCGCGACGATCGCCGACACCGTGACAGTACCGACGAGCGTCAAAGCGAATTCGGTGAACAGCGCGCCGGTCAGGCCGCCCTGGAATCCGATCGGCACATATACGGCAATCAGCACGACGGTCATGGCGATGATCGGTCCGCCGAGTTCGCGCGCCGCGAGGATCGAGGCCTGCACGGGCTCCATGCCTTCATCGAGATGGCGATTGACGTTCTCGACCACGATGATGGCGTCATCGACCACAAGGCCGATCGCCAGCACCAGCGCCAGCAGCGTGAGAAGGTTGATGGAAAATCCGAACACCAGCATCATCGTGAACGTGCCGATGAGCGACAGTGGGATGGCGACGGTCGGCACGAACACCGAGCGTAGCGAACCGAGAAAGGCGAAGATCACCAGGGTGACGATCACCAGCGCTTCGCCAAGCGTCCAGATCACCTCGCGGATCGAACTGTTCACGAAGTCCGTCGAGTCGTAGATGACGGCGCCGCGCAGACCCTGCGGCAGCGCATCGTGGATGCCGGGGAAGGCCTTGCGCACCCCGGCAATGACGTCGAGCAGATTGGCGGCGGGCGCGACCTGAATGCCGATATAGACCGCCTGCTTGCCGTCAAAGGAAACCTGCGTTTCGTAATCGTCGGCTCCGAGCGTGACGTTGGCGACGTCCTTCAGGCGCACGATCGCGCCGTTCGCCTGCTTGATCACGAGGTTGGCGAAATCCTTGGCGCTGTGCAGGCTGGTGGACGCCGTCAGGCTGACCTGGACCATCTGCCCCTTGGTGGTGCCGAGGCCCGAGATGTAGTCGTTCTTCTGCAGGGCGGTCGACACGTCGGTGGCTGTGAGGCCGTAGGATGCAAGCTTGGCCGGATCGAGCCAGGCGCGCAGCGCGAAATTCTGCCCGCCCAGAATTTCGGCGGTCTGCACGCCAGGCACCGCTTGCAGCTTCGGCTGTACTACACGGATCAGATAGTCGGTGATCTTGTTGCGCGGCAGGACGTCGCTGTCGAAGCCCATGTACATCGCGTCGATGGTCTGACCGACCTTGACGGTCAGCACAGGCTGCTGCGTGCCTGAGGGCAACTGGTTGAGCACCGAGGCGATCTTGGTGTTGATCTCGGTCAACGCCTTGTCCGCGTCGTAGTTGAGCCGGAGATAAACGGTGATCGTGCTCAGGCCGCTCTGGCTGGTCGAGCTCATGTAGTCGATGCCGTTCGCCTGCGCGATGGCGTTTTCCAGCGGCGTCGAGATGAAGCCGGCGATGACGTCGGGGTCGGCGCCGTAATAGGTCGTCATCACCGTGACGACGGTGTTCTCGGTGCGCGGATATTGCAGGATCGGCAGCGAACCGACCGCGCGCAGTCCGAGCACCAGGATGACCAGGCTGACGACGGTCGCCAGCACCGGACGGCGAACGAAGATATCGGTGAAGTTCATGCGGTTTGCCTCGATGTCGGGCGGCTGGCAATCGCGATCATCGCGGGCCCATGATCAGTCGACAGGTTTCGGATTGGGGTCGTTGGCCGGCTGCACGGCATTGTTGACCAGCACCGGCGTGCCGTTTCGCAGTTTGACCTGCCCGGCGGTGACGACGATATCGCCATCCTTGACGCCTTTGACGATCGCCACTTGATCGCCGCGGGTCGCGCCGGTGGTGACGAAGGTCTGCTGCGCGACCAACTGCTCCTTGCCGTTGGCGTCCTTGCCTTTGTGTTCGACCAGATAAACGATGTCGCCGTATGAATTATAGGCGACCGCGGTTTGCGGCAGCGTCACGTATTTCTGCGGCGCGCCGGTGTCGATGTCGACGGTCGCGAACATGCCCGGCAGCAGAACACCGTCTTTGTTGGCAAACTCCGCCCGGACCAGCACGTTGCGGGTGGCGGCGTCGACCAGCGAATTGATCGCCAGAATCTTCCCTTCGAAATGGCGGTTGGGAAAGGCGTCGACCTTCGCCGTGGCCGCTTGCCCGACCTTGAGTTGCGCGATCGACTGTTGCGGCACGTAGAAATCGACGTAGATCGGGTCGATCTGCTGAAGGGTGACGATTGTCGTGCCGGCCGCGAGATACTGGCCGAGATCGACCTGACGGATGCCGAGCCGGCC
This sequence comes from uncultured Alphaproteobacteria bacterium, assembly GCA_963772235.1. Taxonomy (GTDB): domain Bacteria; phylum Pseudomonadota; class Alphaproteobacteria; order Rhizobiales; family Xanthobacteraceae; genus Pseudolabrys. The sequence goes on along the minus strand of CAVYWI010000027.1, from coordinate 235,038 downwards.
GGCAAAAGGCGCCCTGACGGACTTGTAATCCACCAGCGCTTGCTGCTGTGCCACCAGCGCCTGCGCGTTCTTCAGATTGCCTTCGTCGGTGTCGACGGTCTGCTGGCTCACCGCGTTGGTTTTGACCAGATTGCGGTCGCGGTCGTAGGTGATCTGCGCCAGCGCCGCCGTCGCCTTCAGCGCGGCAAGATGCGCCACGTCGTCGGCCGATTCCAGTTGCAGCAGCAGGTCGCCTTTCTTGACGTCGGCGCCGGAGTCGAAATGCAGCGCCGAAACGGTGCCGGCAACCTGCGCGCTCAAGTTCGCGCCGTTGACCGCGCGCACGCTGCCGACGGCTTCGATTTGCGAACGCCATTCGGTCGAGGCGGCGATCATGGTCGATACGGTCTGCGGCGGGTTGGACAAGGTCGTCAGGAATTTGCGGATCATCACGCCCTTGAACGCCTCGAACCCGAATACGGCGGCTAGCACCAGCCCGGTGAGAAGCAGCATGATGATCATGCGCTTTCGCATCGCGCGCCTCTTCCCGGATTGCTCGCGCGACGTCTGCGTGGGGATCGATTGTTCCGGATTCAGCATGGGGCTCTGTGGGGATAGTGGATGGGACGACGTCGATATAGCTAGGCACGGCGGCTGACGGCCGCCACCCTGCGGAAATCGCGATTTACCGCGTTTGTTCTCTCAAAAGCCGCGCGACCGCAGCGCGCAGTTCGGGGATGCCGGTGCCCTCGCGCTCGGAGGTGGCGAGCACGATCGGGTAGCCGGAAGAAAATCAGTAACCGGCCGATCTCGCCTGCATCGCCGTGACAAAATGGCATTGCGGAACGCCTGTTTGGCACATTGCGCGGCAAGTGCTTGGACCAAGTTCTGATCTTAGGTGAGTCGCACCTGCGGCGCGTTCTTGCTTCGTATACGGCGTATTACAACCGGGCGCGCACGCACTTGGCATTGCAGAAAGATGCGCCGTTGCATCGAACAGTTCAACGGTCTGGTGTCATTATCGCCGTTCCGATCTTGGCCGGATTGCACCATCAATACGTCCGGATATGATTATCGGAAAGGACAACCGTTTTTGGCACTCAAAAAGTATCAACTCGCTTAGAAATACCTAGCTTTCCCAATAGCCTTCCAAGCTGTTGACGAGGGTTCGATTCCCTTCACCCGCTCCAATCTTTTCAATGGCTTAGAAGGTGGCGCGCTTGGTATTGTGTCAAGCCGGGCTGCTGCTTTGTATCATGGCGAAAGCACTACAATACGATCAGACTGGACTTAGCGCTCGGATACCAGACTACGAATCTGGGGTCAGGAGTTAGAATCTCTTCGGGCGCGCCATTTTTTTGTTTTCTTTCAGTGTTTGATAACTTGCCCTCGCCGCTCATTCCCATAGCGTTCCCAAAAAGGCAATTTCCGTTTGGACACGAAGCACGACGCTCATGGCTAGAGGCTTTTCGGTAAATACGGCCGTATCAAATTAGCCGAATTTGTCGTCGCCACTATTGCGTTTCGACTGGATGGGCGGGCAGGGGACGGACCCGTAAGAGCAAAAGACGCAGCAGTCCCCTGGCTTGGGCTTTAAACGTGCTCCGCATCCCGTGCAGTTGTAGAAAAACTGACAGGCATCCGCCGGCATTCGCTCCAACTTGGCAGTGCCGCAATGTGGGCAAGTAATCAGGGATTGATCAATCATCGTGGTCGCTCGTTTGAGATGGATAATTGGGAAGTACGCAGAAGCCTTGAGGGGGCACATCGAGCGCGGCATTAAATTTCGATGATAGATTCTGGAATGCTATCAAACCCGTCAATTCAATTATCGTTTCGTCATTCCATTGTTGCTTGATTCGGCCGCGTAATTTCTCATCGACGCCCTGACCGGGGAGAGTCATTGCCTCAGCATATTCGAGAGCTAAACACTCTTCGGAATTGAAATTGGCGTTGCAGCGCCAGTTGCCGATAGCGCCAACTTTCTCCATCGAAACGCCGCGTTTGACCAGCGTTGCCGAATTGATGTCGATACAAAATGCACAGTGATTGATTTGGGAGACGCGCACGGTCACAAGGGACCGCAGCGCTGGTGAAATAGGCGATGATCTGCGATCTAACGCGCCATAAAGCAGAGCGACCGCTGCAAACACCCATGGCGATCGACCCCACAGCAGTCCAGGATCAAGGATGCGGCCATAGGTCCGTTTCTGCTTCCAGAAGAAAAGCCTGACGAACCACGGGTATTGAGAGAGTGGCTTGGCGGCTATGGTGGACATGATCAACCCAATTTGATGGATCTGGATAGAGAACGCTGCATGGATAAGCTATTCATTGCACAGCGTTTGCTCTTATTAGGTCAGACGCTATCGTAGTGGCGACACGCAGATCGCGGCAGGCAAAGTGAACGAAACTTCTAAAGGTGCCGGCAGTATACTCCGCCCGACTGCGATTGCCGGAGCGGCACTGTTAGCGCTGCTGCTCGGCGGAGCCGTAATTTTCTATCTCGCGCGCGGCGACCTGACACAGATCGTGTCATTCGACATGTCCGTCGATCAAATCGTTCAGACAATCCGTTCATGGGGATCCTGGGCGGTGGCTGTTTCGATATTGCTGATGGTGGCTCATTCTTTCGTTCCTTTGCCTGCCGAATTCATCGCCATTGCAAACGGCATCGTATTTGGGATCGTCGCCGGCTCGATGATCACTTGGATCGGCGCTATGCTCGGTGCCGTCCTTGCCTTCGCCCTCGCGCGCTGGCTGGGTCGGCGGTTTGTCGACGCGGTCCTGCCCGCACAGTACACAGGAGCTATTGACGCGTGGGCGGACAAACAAGGCATGCCGATTTTGCTGGCCAGCCGCTTCCTTCCAGTTGTGTCGTTCAATCTCATCAATTACGCAGCGGGACTCACTTTAGTCTCTTGGTGGACGTTCCTCTGGACCACCGGGCTTGGTATCGCGCCGCTCACATTTCTGATGGTGTTTGCTGGCGAACGGATGATGTCTGGGAAATGGGACCTGGCGTTGATCTTGATTTCCGCTTGCATTGCCATCAGCTTGCTTACGTATGTGATTGCGCGAAAGCGAAAAACATAGGAGCTGCTCCACGCGCGAAATCAGGACGCAGGCAAACTTTCGAGATCATGAACGGCAACGCCGACCATCGGATCCACTTCGACGTCCCAAGGCTTGAGTTCTAGCATCCGTTGGGTGTCTTGGTAGCCGGCCTGCCAGCGGTGATGGATTCCGGCAGGCGTAAAATCAATGTCGCGCGTGTGGTCTTCGTCATCAAGACGAGGCGCATTGAGCTCGACGATGTGCATGACCGTGCCGCAACCATAGCCAGAGAGTTCTTTGACTACTGGTGTATCGCGCTCGTTCTCGGGCAGCCGTTGCACCAGCTCTCTAATAATATGGCGCAAATGATGAATCTGCTTCTGACGCGCGATGTGACTAAGTGCCCGACTGGCGTATTGAATCTCCTGATGCCGCGTCAAAACCTGTCAGATCGATTGCGGATCGTGGCCAGCCGCCGGCCATATGCTTTGCCCCCGGCATTTCCTGCCGTCGACATTGATGGCGAACCCTATTGGGATGGCGGCGTCACATCCGCCCTGTGCGAACATTGACGGCGCCCACTGCAGCGCGCCGGCGCCGCGATGTTCCGGGCGAGCTTGGAGACATGTTCGGGGGAGGCTTCCATAAAGCCTTTGATGTTGCCGCCGCTGGAAAAATGCTCGCCGATGGCGCTCAGCACGATCACGCGCACGCGTTCGTCCTCGTCGAGCGCCTCGAATACAAGCCGCAACTGGTCGCGCTGCGCCATCTCGATGATGTTGAGCGGCGGACGATGAAGAATGATGTCGGCACGCTGCTTGTCGGCGTTCAACTCGACTTTGAAGCCGTCGAGCGTCGCCAAGCGGGGGTCGTTGAAAGTTATAGGAGTCATACGGCCGTTCCTTGTGAGCGGACGTTGTCGTCGGTCTCGAATTTGTCGGGCCGCGGACTGGGCATGATGTCTGACCGTCGTGACGAAATATCCTTGCGGCCCGCGATCGAATTGCTGGCACGGTTCGCGGCGGTTCACTCGAATCCTTCGACTCATTTCCCCGCTTTGGGCGGCTTGCGGAGCCCGAGTTCGGTAAAACGCGCATAGGCCGCTTCGGTGTCGCTCGGCTCCGGCCATACCATGGGCGGAAAGCGGGCCCCGCCGAGATCGGGATCAGGGTCATAGTCGAGGTTCATGGTGGCGTCGATCAGCATGCGGTTCCACTTGCCGGTGCCGAACAGCGCCGGGTTGCGGTCGCGTCGGCGTGTCGATGGATCGAGTCCAGCGCCGAACGTCGCGGGCATGATCACAATATCGTTCTCGCCGGCGTTGACCCGGTAGGCGATGGCCCAGTCGACCGCAGCGTAGTCATGAATGTCAATGTCGTCGTCGACGACGGTAATGTGCTTGTAGCGCACATGCGCCGCCGACGAGCCCCAGATCGCGTTTGCCGCCTGCTTGGCTTGCCCGCGATAGCTCTGCTTCATTCCTATGAGCAGGTTGATGCCGGCGTGCACCGGCGGGCACCAGACGTCCGTGATCCCGGGAACGCCGGCGCGATCGAGCACGTTCCAGGCCGTGCCCGCGCGCATGATCGACGAACAGATTGCATTTTCGGAGTAACTACCGGGCAATGAGCCTTCGATGCTGCCGTGCAGGATCGGATCGTTGCGATGCGTGATTGCCGTGACCCGGATCGTCGGCTTGGGCGAACGGTCGCCGGCGAGGTAACCGGTAAATTCGGCGAACGGTCCTTCCATGGTATGGGTCGCGGGATCGAGTCCGAGATATCCCTCGATGACGATTTCGGCGGAAGCTGGCACGTAGAGATCGACGGTTTCGCATTTGACGAGATCGACTGGTTCGCCACGGATGGCGCCCATGACGTCGTATTCGCAGACGCCTTTCGTCACGGGTGTGCCGCCGACGAAGCCGAGCGTCGGCTCCCAGCCGATCGCCACCGCGATCGGCATCTCGGCGCTGCCGCCATTCTGCCAAGCGGTCACATGCTGGCCGATATGCTGGGCCCGCCACATTAGAATTGGAATTTGATCGCGACTTCCCAGCATGCCCCGATAGATGCCGACGTTCATCACATTCGTCGTCGGATCCTTGGTGACCACGCCTCCATAAGTGAGAATGTAGCGGCCGCCGTCCAGACGGTTCCAATGCGGCACCGGGAATTCGTTCAGGTCGATGTCTTTGCCGGTGAGAACATTCTCTTTCGCCGGTCCGGTTTTGACGACTCTCGGCGGAATGCTGCCGGTGAGAACGTTGCGGCCAATCTTCACGAGCTCGCGCGGGTGCGTATCGGGTGAGAGTCCCAACATCATGGCGACGCGCCGGTAGCTCGACAGGCCATTGCTGAAGACCCGGCGGCAGCGGCTGTCCGCTTTGTGATAATCTTTGATGTTGTTGAACAGCAGCGCTGGGCCGGTTCCTGCGCCCTGCGCCAGTCGCGAAATGGTGCCAAGCTCGATATTCCAGTCAACCTCGGCGTTGATCTCTTGAAATTCGTCTGCGGCTTTCAGCGCGGCAATCCAGCCGCGAAGGTCTCCAAAGGCAACCGGCTTTCTCTCCACGGTCATTCCGCTCTCCTGGCTTTCATGAGCTCTGGCCAATATTGAATGCTAGATACAGGACATGGTCGGTGCAGCACGGCAAGCGCAGCGCTAAGACGAAGTCATGAAATCTTAGCGCGAAAGTAGCGAGCCCCTCAGCGCACCAACGTCGGTCGATACGAATTGTTGCTATATTGTACGATAATGCGCATGGCGGCATGTCGGTGGCGATCGGCTTGACCTGTCGAAAACCGAAATGAGGTTTTAATCACGGTGCGTTTCGTACTGCCCGTTTTTGACCGCGCGCCATTCAAGTCGAAGACGCCAGCGATCAAGTCCGGTCTCTGTGATTTGTCCGGTAATTTACGCGGAAAAGCCTGTAAATACGGGGCTCCTTGTGCGTCCGTCAGTCTCTGAGCCCCCGAATTTGCACCGCATTTGTCAAGTCGTTCGCCGCGCTCTGCACGTTCGCGGACGAAATGTGGCAATGACCGTTGTGCGGCCTGACCGGCGGTCCCCCGACTATATGAACCACTAATTCCGGTCCGCTGAACCGGCCCGGATAGGCGCTTCGGACAGGACACCCTATGCCTGCTTGCACCCATCAATCGCGGCGAGCACTTTCGGCGGCGACATCGGCAGCTCGGTGAGCCGCCGGCCAATTGCGCGCTCGATCGCGTTGGCGATGGCCGCCATCGGCGGGCAAATGTTGACCTCGGCGGCGCCTTTGGCGCCGTAGGGGTGGGCGGGATTCGGCACCTCGACCAGGACCGGCTCGATCATCGGCAGGTCGGACGCGACCGGAATCCGATAGTCGAGGAAGCCCGGATTTTCCATGTGTCCCTTGGCGTCGTAGATGTATTCCTCGTTGAGCGCCCAGCCGATGCCTTGCGTGACGCCGCCTTGGATCTGACCCTCGACATAGCTCGGGTGGATGGCGCGGCCAACGTCCTGAGCGGCGACGAAACGCAGCACCTTCACCTTCCCGGTCTCGGGATCGACCTCGACGTCGCAGAACTGGGTGGCAAAGCCGGGCGCGACCGCAGCGGGATTCACCGCCGCCGCGGCGACGATCGGCCCGCCGGTCTGCGCGCGCTTGGCGGCGATCTCGCGGAGCGTCAGCGGCTTGAAGTCGCCGACGTTGCTACTCGCTGGCTTGGCGCAGCCGTCCTCCCAGACGACGCCTTCCGGGTCGACGTTCCACATCTTGGCCGCGCGCACGCATAGCTCCTCGATGATCTTCTTGGTGGTGTCGACCACCGCCATGCCGGTTGCGAAGGTGACGCGCGAGCCGCCGGTGAGATGCGCATAGCCCACCGACGCGGTGTCGGCGACGATCGGGCGCACGAGGTCGTAGTCGATGCCCAGCGTCTCAGCCGCCATGATCGTCATCGAAGCGCGCGAGCCGCCGATGTCGGGGCTGCCGGTCGCGACGACGACGGTGCCGTCCTCGTTGACGTGCATGGTCGCGCTCGAACTCGCCGCCGCCGTTGAACCAATAGCCGGAGGCGACGCCGCGCCCCTGGTTCTTGCGGAGCGGCGCCTTGTAGCCCGGATGATTGAGGATCGCATCGATGGTCTCGGCATAGCCGTTGTGCGCGAGCGTCGCGCCCGAAAGCATCTTGGTTCCCTTCTTTGCGGCGTTCTTGAGCCGCAGCTTCAGTGGGTCCATGCCGATCTTTTGCGCCAGAACGTCGAGCACGCTCTCGACCGCGAAGGCGCCGATCGGCGAGCCCGGCGCGCGATAGGCGGCGACCTTCGGCCGATTGCTCACCACGTCGTAGCCGACCGCGCGCGCATTCGGGATATCGTAAGGTGCAAACGCGCACATGCAGGTGCTCATGAATGGCGAGCCCGGAAACGCGCCGGCCTGCAACTTGAACAGCCCGTCGGCGGCGACAATCGTGCCGTCGCGCTTGACGCCGATCTTCACGGTCATCGACGCGCCGGAGGTCGGGCCGGTGGCCCTGAACACGTCCTCGCGGCTCATCACGATCTTCACGGGATGGCCGGACTTGCGTGCGAGCACGACGGCGACCGGCTCGACGTAGATCACGGTCTTGCCGCCGAAAGCGCCGCCGATCTCCGCCGGATAGACGCGCAGGTCGCCGAGCTTCATGCTGAGCAGCTGCGCGGTGTAGGCGCGCACGACGAAGTGCCCCTGGCTCGAGCTCCACAGCTCACCCTGGCCGTCTGCGTCGCAGCGGGCGACGCAGCCTTGCGGCTCGATATAGGCCTGATGCACCGGCGCCGTCTTGAACGACATCTCGACGATCTCGTCGGCCGCCGCGAAACCGGCCGCCAAATCACCGAGCTTGAATTCGACCCGCTTCGAAATATTGGAAGGCTTTGGCGCTGGTTCGACCGCGCGGGTGATTAAGTCGGGAAACAATAGCGGCGCATCCGGCTTCATCGCCTCGTCGACGTCGATGACGTGCGGCAACACCTCGTAGTCGACTGCGATCAGCGACAACGCCTCGTCGGCGATCGACTTGCTGGTGGCTGCGACCGCGGCCACCGCATGGCCTTCATAGAGAACCTTCTCGCGCGCCATGATGTTGCGCGTCATATGCCAGAAATTCTGCGCGACGCGTTCTGGGCCGACATATTCGAACTTCTGTTCCGGGAAGTCGGCGGAGGTCACTACGGCCTTGACGCCGGGCAGGGCGGCCGCCTTCGTGGTGTCGATCGAGCGAATGCGCGCATGGGCGTGCGGTGAGCGCAAGATGCGCCCGACTAGCATGCCCGGCATCGCCAGATCGGCGCCGTATTGCGCAAGCCCCGTCACCTTCGGCACGCCGTCCGGGCGAACCGGCCGGGTCCCGACCCACTTGAATTGCTTTGCTGTTTCGCGCGAAGTGATGTCGTCCACAGCGACCTCGCCTGATTGCCGCGTTGCATTTGGCTTTGCGTGAGAGTTGCGCGGGAAGCGCGCAAATGCAAGCGGGTCGGCAATGGGGTGAGCCATGCGCCCGCGGCCGTCGCCACATCGCGCTTCGACCTAGACCGCTAACCAATGCTGGACTAGCGTCCCGCTCGGTTAGTTTGGAGACGACAATACCATGCTCGACTATGCAGCCCCGTCGACGGTCGAGGAGGCCATTCGCATCTTGGCGGAAGCCTCCGGCACTGCGAAGGTCCTATCGGGCGGTACCGATTTGCTGGTTCAACTCCGTTCAGGCCGATCCAAGCCGGACCGCATTGTCGATATCAAGAAGATTCCCGGAATGTCCGGCATTCGCGAGCGAGATGGCGCCTTTGTGATCGGCGCCGCGACGCCCGGTGCCGTGATCGGCGAATGCGACGCTCTCAAATATGCGTGGCCCGGGGTGGTCGAGGCCGCAAATCTGATCGGCTCGACCCAAGTACAGGGCCGAGCATCGCTCGCCGGCAATCTCTGCAATGCGTCGCCGGCGGCCGACAGCGTGCCGGCGCTGATCGCCGCGCACGCGACCTGCGTAGTCGCAGGCGCAATGGGGCGGCGCGAAGTTCCAGTGGAGAAAATCCCCACCGGCCCGGGGCGCACCTCCCTGAGGCGAGACGAGTTTATCATCGAGTTTCACCTGCCCAAGCGCCCACCCCGCTCGGCGGACGCCTACCTCCGCTTCATTCCTCGGACCGAGATGGACATTGCCGTGGTTGGCGCGGCGGTCAACCTGACGCTCGATGCCAGCGGCGTTTGTACCGATGCGCGGGTCGTGCTCGGCGCCGTTGCGCCGACCGCGATCCTGGTTCCCGAGGCCGCGGCTGCTTTGATCGGGCACAAGTGCGACGAGACGGCGCTTGCCGCGCTTGACCAGGCGGCCCAGCGCGCTTGCAAACCGATCGACGACAAACGCGGGACGATCGAATATCGAACCAAAGTCGCCGGCGTCATGGCGCGCCGGGTAGCCGCCATCGCCTTTCAGCGCGCGGGAGAACGCCGATGAGCAAGTTTCACGTATCGACAACTATCAACGGCGAGCCCACTGAGTTTCTGTGCGAAGCGCAGCAAACTCTGCTGGACGTGCTGCGCGATGAACTCCATTTGACCGGCAGCAAGGAAGGATGCAGCTCGGGCGACTGCGGCGCCTGCAGCGTGACGGTCGACGGCCGCCTCGTCTGTTCGTGTCTGATGCTTGCAGTTGAGACCGAGGGTCACTCGATTGAAACGATCGAAGGTTTGGCGAGGGGCAAAGATCTCCACCCGCTGCAGCGGAAATTCCTCGAGCATGCGGCGCTGCAGTGCGGCTTCTGCACGCCGGGCCTGCTGGTCGCGGCCAAGGCGTTGCTGGACCGCAATCCGAATCCTACGGAAATCGAGACGCGCTACTGGCTCGCGGGCAACCTTTGCCGGTGCACCGGCTACGACAAGGTCATTCGCGCCGTTCTCGACGCCGCCGCCGAGTTGCGGGGGAGTGATACGCTTTCCGAGTAAATGCATCGGACAAGTTGGTTTCTTTTTTTGGGTCGAGGCGGTCAGCGTGAGCTGCTATAAATCGCGGCTGCTGCGCTGACAAACATTGCAGCGAAAGCCTATGTCTTTTTAAAAGATTGGGCCGGCGGCCCGCCGGGATTCGATTTCTCCTGCTCGAGCCAATCATCCCCGATTGTGTCGCCGCTTTGAGTCGACGCCGCGGCCGTCGTCAAATCTGCGCGCGCTGCGTCTTCGCGCGGCCGGTCTCGGTCTCCCGCTCCCAGCGCAAAATCGTTCGTTGCAGGGCCTGAAACTTCGTTTCAACGGCGCCATTGAACAACGGATCTTTCCGATCGTCCAAGCGCGCATCGATGGCGACCCAATCTTCCGGTCGTAAGCGCTGGACGGCGGCCGGAAACAACAGGCGCTCTTCCTTGTCCATGTGTTGGCGCTGGTGCTTGATGAAATCGTTGACAACGTCATGGAACGTCTGCCGCAAGAACTCGCGGCCCGCCAAGATTTCCTCGACCGCTTCGACCAGCTTGCGCAAACGCTCGGTCTCGATTTCGTGCTCGGCTTCCACGTCGCCGACGCGGCTGGCGACGGCCGGATCGCGCATTTTCAACTTTTCAAAAACCATATCCTCTTTCGGGTGATGACAATCCTCGGGATAATCTTGGAAATACTGGATAATCGCCCGCAGAATCTCGTAATCAGGCTCTTCGCTGCGGTCGAATACCTCCAATTCATGCTCCAGAACAAGGAGCAACCTGTCGATATTGCGATGCTCTTCGAGCAGAATTTTAATGATGTTTGACATCGATCGATCTCGGCGGCGTTCGTTCTAACAAGATCGTGATTGCGCAGTATTCGTCGCTGTCCGGACGGCAGTATTACAGCTTCCACTAAAGATTAATACCGAATCCGCGCGGGTCTTTGCGCTATGTCAAAACAGCGCTGGCCCGATCCACTAGTAATTACCGCGATTTCCCAACCACGTTCGTGAGCCGAATCGATGGTCGACGCAAGCCCCGCGGCAGGTTTCAAAATTCTGGCACGCGAAGATTTTTCCGACGTGACCTATTCCCTGGTCGTTCATCACCCGCTGATGGCGCGGGCCGCGCAACCGGGGCAATTCGTCATTGTGATGTCGCATGAGTCCGGTGAGCGCATACCTCTTACCATCGCGGATTTCGACCGCAAGAAGGGCACCGTGACCCTGGTCGTGCAGGCAGTCGGCAAGTCGACCAAGGAGATGCAGCAGACCTGCCAGCCGGGAACGTCGCTTTACGGCATCGTCGGGCCCATGGGGGTGCCGAGCCCGCTGACTGGGAAGAAGAAGGTGGTCTGCGTCGGCGGCGGCCTGGGTGTCGCGCCGATTTACCCGCAGGCGCGCGGCTTCAAGGAAAACGGCGCCTATGTGATCGGCGTGCTCGGTTTCCGCACCAAGGATCTGGTTTTCTGGGCCGACAAGTTCAGGGCGTGCTGCGACGAACTGATCCTATGCACCGATGACGGCTCCGTCGGCATGAAGGGCTTCGTCAGCGATGGCATCAAGGTTGCCATCGAAGGGCACAAGGATATCGACGAAGTCGTAGCCATCGGCCCGCCCATCATGATGAAGGCCTGCGCCGACACGACGCGGCCGCACGGAATCAAGACGATTGTCAGCCTCAACCCGATCATGGTCGACGGCACGGGCATGTGCGGCGGCTGCCGCGTCAAGATCGGCGACGAAGTGAAATTCGCCTGCGTCGACGGTCCCGATTTCGACGGGCACAAGGTCGACTTCAACGATCTGATGATGCGTCTGCGTCGATACAAAGAAGAGGAAAAGGCCGCGCTCGATCGCTGGTCGGAAAACTGCCGCATGATGCAGCGGGTTCCCGTCATGTCGCCGAAGGGCGAAGCGGCCGAGCCGCTGCCCGATCCGTTCGAGGAGACACTCGGGGGATAGCGACGCCTCCGCGAGATGGCTTGCTGGTCGCATAAAAGTTGCTAGGCGCACGGGATTTGCACAATGGCTAAGGCGGCGAAGAAAAAGAAAACCATCCGCAGTATTCCTCAAGCGCGCACGCCTGTGCGCGAACTCGCTCCGCAGGTGCGAGTGAAGAATTTCGAAGAGGTGAACTGCGGCTATTCGCTGAACGAGGCACTCAACGAGGCCGAGCGCTGCCTGTTCTGCCCCGAACCGGGTTGCATCGCCGGTTGCCCGGTCAATATCAACATTCCGAAATTCATCGAGGCACTCACCAACAAGGACTTGCGCGGCGCCTACGACGTCATCACCGCCAGCAATCTGCTGGCCTCGGTGTGCGGCCGCGTCTGCCCGCAGGAAACGCAGTGCGAGGGCGTGTGCATCGTCGGCGAAACGTTGGAGCCGGTGGCGATCGGCCGCCTCGAACGCTTTGTCGGTGACACGGCGATCAAGGAGAAGTGGACCAACATCCCCTATATCGAGCCGACCGGTTACAAGATTGGGATCGTCGGTTCAGGCCCAGCCGGCATGGCCTGCGCCGCCGACATGGCCAAAGCCGGATGTGACGTGACGGTCTTCGAGGCGTTCCACCAGGCCGGCGGCGTTCTCAAATACGGCATTCCTGACTTCCGTCTGCCCAATTCGGTGGTCGACGCGGAAATCGACAACCTGCGCAAGCTCGGCGTCAAATTCGAATGCAATACGCTGGTCGGCCGCCTGTTCACCATCGAACAGATGCGCGACGAACTCGGCTTCGATGCCGTGTTCATCGGCACCGGCGCTGGATATCCGTCGATGCTCGGCATTCCCGGCAACTCGCTCAATGGCGTGCTGTCCGCCAACGAGCTGCTCACCCGCTGCAACCTGATGCGGGCCAAGGAATTCCCGAATTTCGACACGCCGATCCCGCTCGGCAAGCGCGTCGCCGTGATCGGCGCAGGCAACACCGCGATGGACGCGACACGCGTCAGCGTGCGGCTTGGCGCCGAAAAAGTTTACTGCATCTATCGCCGCTCGCGGGCGGAGTGCCCGGCGCGCGTGGAAGAAGTGCACCACGCCGAGCAGGAGGGCGTCGATTTCCATTGGCTCACCGCGCCGGTCGAAGTTCTCGACGACGGCAAGGGCAGTGTGCGCGGCATGCGCTGCATCCGCATGGAACTCGGCGAGCCCGACGATTCCGGCCGGCGGCGGCCGGTTCCGGTGAAGGGCAGCGAGTTTGAATTCGAATGCGATCAGATCGTGTTCGCGATCGGCACCAACGCCAACCCGATCATCGGTCAGACTTCGCACCTTCGCCTCAACAAGCGGGGCTACATCGCGACCGACGATACGCTGGCCACATCGACGGCGGGCGTGTTTGCCGGCGGCGATATCGTCACCGGCGCCGCGACCGTGATCGAGGCGATGGGTGCCGGCCGCAAGGCCGCGCGCAGCATGAAGGCCTATTTGAAAATCCGTGATTCCAGCGACGACGCTGCCGGCAAGTCCGCCGGCACGTTCTTCGGGATCGACCTGCGCGAACGCAACTTCGCGCGCATTCGCGCCGCCTAGGGTAACAAGATGACCGAGACCATTGATACCGCCGTCAAGCCTCGCCCACGTGCGAGCAAGCCTGGCCGCCCCGAGCAGAGCGGGAAGACCGCCGTCACGTTGAGCGAGCATATCGTCGAGATCGTCAGCGACTCCGGCGAAGGCGCGCAGCGCTGCGGCCAGACCTTCGGCGCGATTGCCTCGCAGATGGGCAACGGCGTGTGGACCGAGGAGATCATCCCGGCGGAAATCCGCCCCCCTGCGCGGAGCGTCGCCGGCGGCAGCGGCAATCGCATCCGTATCGGCGCCGGCCGTATCACCAACGCCGGCAATGAAACCGACCTGGTGATCGCCTTCAACGAGCAAGTGCTGCTCGGCCGCGTCCGTACCGGCGAACTCAAGCCCGACTGCACCATTCTTTTGGAAAGCATGTGGCGCGAGAGCAAGGACCCGAAAATCGTCGCGTCTTACGTTGAAACCTACGAGCAGCTCGTGAAGGCGGGCTACAAGGTCATCGAAATTCCGATGGAGACGGAATGCCGCAAACTCGTGGCCGATGCCCGGCGCGGCAAGAATATGTTCGCGCTCGGTATCCTCTGCAACATTTTCAGCTTTGACCCCAAGCACGGCCACAAGCAGATTGCCGTCACCTTCGGCAAGAAAGACACGAGCATCGTTCAATCGAACGTGATGCTGTTGGACGCCGGCTACGAGTGGGCCGAGAAGAATCTCGACTTCAAATATCGCATCCCGGCGACGCGCAGCACCGAGCCGCAAGTCGTCGTCAACGGCAACACCGCGCTGGCGCTCGGCGTGCTCGCTTCCGGCATGGAAATCTGCGCGATGTACCCGATCACGCCGGCTACCTCGGTGTCGCACTATCTGAGCAGCGTGTTCGAGAAGGTCGGCGGCATCGTCCATCAGGCCGAGGACGAGATCGCGGCTTGCGCCTTTGCGATTGGCGCTTCTTATGCCGGCAAATGCGCCGTCACCGTCACCTCCGGGCCGGGCTATTCGCTCAAGCAGGAGGGGATCGGGCTCGCGGTGATGGGCGAAATTCCGCTTGTCGTCATCAACGTGCAGCGCGGCGGCCCCAGCACCGGACAGCCGACCAAGGTCGAGCAGGGCGATCTGATGACGGCAATCTTCGGCAGCCATGGCGACGCGCCCAAGGTGGTGATCGCGCCGGCGACGATCGAGGATTGTTTCTATTCGGTGATCACCGCACGCAAGATCGCCGAGACCTTCAACATGGTCGTGGTCGTGCTCTCCGACACGAGCTTGTCCTCGTCGCAGCAGGCGTTCCCGCGGCCGCAATTCAGCGAAGCCTGGCTGGCGCCGCCGATCGACCAGAGCGAAATCCCGGAAGGGCTCAAGCCTTACGACTGGGACGCCAAGACCGGGTTGGCGCGCCGTTTCATCCCGGGCCAGCCCGGCGGCATGCACACTTTGACCGGCCTCGCGCATGACCGGCTGAGCCATGTTGCCTATGACCCTGACAGCAACGAATTGGGTATTCGCGCGCGCAGTCACAAGCTCGCCGCGCTGCAGCGGACGCTCAAGACGCCGACGGTGTTCGGCGGCGACAAGGGCGATCTCCTGGTCATCGGCTGGGGCAGCACCAAAGGCGCGATCGAGGAAGCGGTCGAGAAACTCCGCGCCGAAGGCCGCAAGGTGTCGTCGCTGCATCTCACGTTCCTGCAGCCGATGGCGCCCGGCATCAAAGAGATCATGCAGCGATTCAAGAAGGTCATCACCATCGAAGGCAATTGGAGTGACGATCCCAAGGACGAAATCATCGACGAGAGCAACCGCCGTTACTCGGCGCTCGCCACACTGCTGCGCTCGCGTTACCTCATCGACGTCGATTGCTGGAGCGAAGTGCGCGGTGCACCGATCAAGCCGGCGACCATCCAGCGCGTCATCCTCGAAAAATTGAAGCAGAAATAACAGGCCGACCATGACTATTCACGCCACCGAATGTCTCTTGCGGCTGCACGATCAGCACTACGAGCTTGAGGATTATCAGAGCGGCGTGCCGCGCTGGTGCACCGGCTGCGGCGACAACGCCATTCTGGCCGCGGTGCAGCGGCTGTGCCGCGACGAGGATTTGCGGCCCGAGAAGACCATGTTTGTATCGGGCATCGGCTGTTCCAGCCGCTTCCCGCATTACATGAAGACCTACGGATTCCACGGCATCCACGGCCGCGCGCTGCCGGTAGCCGAAGGCGTCAAGATGTCGCGGCCAGATCTCAACGTGTTCGTGAATACCGGCGACGGCGACTGCTGCAGCATCGGCGCGGCACATTGGATTCACGCCATCCGCTACAACATGAACATGACGGTGATGCTGCACGACAACCAGATCTACGGTCTGACCAAGAAGCAGGCATCGCCGACTTCTCCGCTTGGAACCAAGAGCAATACAACGCCGCGTGGTAGCTACCTCGAGGGCCTTAATCCGTTGACCGTGACGCTTGGCGTACAGAACGTTTCCTTCGTCGCGCAAGCGGTCGATTGGATACCGGAAGTGCTCTACGACATCATCCGGGCGGCCTACCACCACAAGGGCCTGTCGTTCGTGCGCATCCTGCAGCGGTGCCCCGAATGGCTGCCGGACATATTCGAGCCGTTCATGCACGATCCAATGAAGACCATGCTGCTCACGCATGAAAATGGTCTGAAGCTCAGCGCTAACCTGTCCAAGGTCTACAAGAACCAGGAACAGCACGATCCCTCGAACATCGACCGGGCGCGCGAGATCGCCTCGCAGCACGACCCCATCCCGGTCGGCATCCTTTACCACAATCCGAAAGTGCCTGTTTACGAAGAGCTGCGAAACGCAGGGCAGCAGCGATCAGCGAAGTACGTCAAGGCAGGCTTTGAATCGGAACTCGACAAGTTCACGGTCTGGCCGCAGGCGGCAGACACCAAAGCTCAACCAGGCGCCTGAGGATTCGGCGCATTCAGACGAAAACGACTAAGGCGGCTTTAGCATGCAAGTGGAACTTCAAGCGCACATCGCGTTTCATCTCACGGGCCGTACGCCGCAGGGCGAGGGCGGCGCGCTGGCCCGCAGAGACCTGCAGCCGGCGGTGTTCTCGGGCTACCGCGATCTCACGGCGCTGCGTTACGATTTCCCGCTCGTCCTCCTTTCGGGCGGCGACGGACAATCGGTGCAATCGCTGTCCGCTCTATTCGACGGCGCGGTTCAGGCGGTCGCGGCGAACGGCGACGGAGAGCGCACGCGTAAGCATGCCAACCGGCTCGAGCGCGAGATCCGCAAACTGGTTGCGGGGGGCGCGACCGGGGCGCTGTCCGGTCTTTGCGATGCCGCCGCCGCCAGTATGGGGGCCAAGAGCGACGAGCAAGTGGCGAAAAGCCTGAAGAGTCTGCGCGTCGCGCTGAAGAGCGACGGCGAGGTCATCGACTGCGACAAGGCGATGCCGTTCCGGCTGTTCCGGCATGCCTGGCAGGTCTTGCAGGATCAAAAGGCGCAGAAATTTCGCGCTGAGATCAACAAGCTGATCATGAAATTGTCCGACATCCTGACCGCGGATTTCGGAAACTCGAAGGAAGGGATGAGCGCCGAACGGCTGCGAGCCTCGATCGGTTCGGCGCACCGTGACACTTTCGACTTCGCCGCGATGTCGCGCATGCTGACCGCGGCCACGGTCAATGTGCCGATGCCGGAAAAGCGCCGCCAGCGCATCCGCGGGCTGCTCGCGGCGCTCCGGACGCAACGTTTCGTCCCGCCGGGCACCGACAGCGACAAATGGATCGGCGCCGCCGAGCCTTATTCTTTCATCTTCGAATCCTGCGCCGAAGCCGTCGCGGCCTACCGTGAGCGGCTGTCGAAAATGACCGAGCTCGCCAAGGCGATGGCGGTTGCCAAGCTCGAAACCGACGGCGAGTACAACGAGGCGAACCACGACGCCTTCTTCGCGGAATTCGGCGACAACGGTCTTGATGCGGATGACATCGCGGCATTCCCGGATTATCTGATTTGCCTGCGCGCCGCCGACTTCCGGGCGGCGGAGCAGGATCTGATCTTGCGCGCCTTCGTCGCCGGTATGCCGGCCAAACTGGTGGTGCAGACCGACGATCTGCTCGAACAGTCGCCGATCCGGGACGACTACGTGATCGCGGCCTTGCGCGGCCGGGAACTCGCCAGCGCGGCGATCGGCTTGGGCGCGTCCTTTGTCCTGCAGTCGAGCAGCTCCAGTCTGGTTCAGCTGCGCGAGCAGATTCAGCGCGGACTGGCCTATCGCGGCCCGGCCGTGTTCAGCATCTTCTCCGGCGCGAACAGCGGCAGCCTGCCGCCGTATCTTGCGGCCGCCGCGGCAACCGAATCCCGGGCATTTCCGTCGTTCGTCTACGATCCATCGGCGGGAACGGACTGGGCCTCGCGGTTCTCGCTTCAGACCAACAGTCAGGTCGATCTCGATTGGCCGGTGCAGCGCCTCGATTACGAGGATGCGGAGCAGCAGCTGATATCGGAAGACGTCGCCTTTACGCTGGTCGATTTCGCGGCCTGTGATCCGCGCTGCGCCAAGTATTTCGCCAAGGTCCCGCGCGCAAAGTGGACCGCCGATCTGCTGCCGGTAGCCGAATTCCTGACGCGCGAGCCGAAAGACCTCGCCGATAAGGTGCCGTGCCTGTTGATGGTGGATGGCGACAATCGCCTGCAGAAAGTGATCGTCAACGACGCGCTGGTGCGTGAGGCGCGCCGTTGCGCCGACGCCTGGCGCAGCCTGCAGGAGCTCGGCGGCGTGCATAATTCGCATGCGGCAAGGATGCTCGAACAAGAACGGAAAGTCTGGGCAGAGCAGGCACAGGCGGCCGCTGCCGTCGTGAGCCAGCAGACGAACGCGGCGGTCGCCGCGCCGGCCACAGCGCCCGCCGCACCGGCTGCCGCCGTTGCCGCGCCCGCCGCCGCCGAAGCTGTGCCGGAGAAGTCGTCGGAAGATGCGTATATCGAGACCGCCCGCTGCACCAGCTGCAACGAGTGCACGCAGATCAACGACAAGATGTTCGGCTACGACGCCAACAAACAGGCCTTCATCAAGGATGTGAATGCCGGAACCTATCGTCAGCTCGTGGAAGCCGCGGAGAATTGTCAAATATCGATTATTCATCCCGGCAAGCCGCGCAATCCGAACGAGCCGGGGCTCGACGAATTGATCAAGCGAGCGGAGCCGTTCCTCTAGATCGATCCGCTCTTTCCACCACCATCATCACTGACATCGACGCAGCGAGTTGAAGCCGAATGAAGATAGCTATTGCCGCAGAATCCGATCCCTTGGAACCGCGGGTAGGGGGGACACCTGAGACGGTAAAGAAGTTGAAGGCTCTGGGCGCGGAGGTTTGTGTTGCGCGCGGGGCGGGGCTTGCGTCGGGCATTCTGGATGCCGACTACGAGGCGGCGGGCGCCACCGTGGGCGACAACGTCGCCAAGGACGCCGACGTGGTCTTGAAGGTCAGGCGGCCGACGGCGGAGGAGTTGAAAGGCTACAAGAAGGGTGCGCTGGTCATCGCCATCATGGACCCTTACGGCAACGACGCCGCCTTGAAGCAGATGGCGGACGCCGGCGTCATGGCCTTTGCCATGGAACTGATGCCGCGCATCACGCGGGCGCAGTCGATGGACGTGCTGTCGAGCCAGGCGAACTTGGCGGGCTACCGGGCGGTGATCGATGCGGCGGAGGAGTTCGGCCGCGCCTTTCCGATGATGATGACGGCGGCCGGCACGGTGCCGGCGGCGAAAGTGTTCATCATGGGGGTTGGCGTTGCCGGGCTGCAGGCGATTGCCACGGCAAGGCGGCTCGGGGCGATTGTGACGGCGACCGACGTGCGGCCGGCGACCAAGGAGCAGGTGGAGAGCCTGGGCGCCAAGTTTCTGGCGGTCGAGGACGAGGAGTTCAAGAACGCGCAGACGGCGGGCGGCTACGCCAAGGAGATGTCGAAGGAATACCAGGCCAAGCAAGCGGCCTTGGTGGCCGAGCACGTCAAGAAGCAGGACATTGTGATTACCACGGCGCTCATTCCGGGGCGGCCGGCACCCAAGCTGATCAGTAAGGAAATGGTGGCCTCGATGCGGCCGGGTTCCGTGATCGTCGATCTGGCGGTCGAGCGCGGCGGCAATGTGGAAGGCGCCAAAGCGGGTGAAATCGCCCAAGTGGGTCCTGCCAAGATCGTCGGCTACCTCAACGTGGCGGGACGGCTGGCGGCGTCGGCCTCGGCGCTCTACGCCAAGAACCTTCTCACGTTTCTCGACACCATGATCGACAAGAAAGACAAGAAGCTTGCGGTCAACTGGGACGACGAGATCGTCAAAGGCACGCTTTTGACCCGCGACGGGGCGGTCGTGCATCCCAACTTCAAGCCGAAGACGGCGGCCTAACGGAGCAGCTTTCATGGAACATATCGCAACCGCGGTCGATCCCTTCGTCTTCCGGCTGTCGATCTTCGTCTTGGCGGTGTTCGTCGGCTACTACGTGGTGTGGTCGGTGACGCCGGCGCTGCACACCCCGCTGATGTCGGTGACCAACGCGATCTCTTCGGTGATCGTGGTCGGCGCGCTTCTTGCGGTCGGCGTGGCGCTGATCGAAAACGACAACGGCACGATCCTGGCGCGGGGCTTAGGCTTCGTCGCGCTGACCTTTGCTTCCGTCAACATCTTCGGCGGCTTCCTGGTCACCCAGCGCATGCTGGCGATGTACCAGAAGAAAAAGAAGTGACGAGGCCCTTCACCCCTGATCACCCGATGACCCGGCCATCCCTTTCTCTGCATCGTAAGGTCTAGCTATGAGCCCCAATCTCGTCGCGCTGCTCTATCTGGTCGCCGGCGTCCTGTTCATCCAGGCGCTGCGCGGGCTGTCCTCGCCCGACACCAGCCGGCGCGGCAACTATCTCGGCATGATCGGCATGACCATCGCCGTCCTGACCACGCTCGGCTCGCACCCGCCGGACGGCGCGCTGGCCTGGGGCCTGGTGGGGGGCGGCATCGTGCTCGGCGGCGGCATTGGTGCTGTGATCGCGCGCCGCGTGCCGATGACCTCGATGCCGGAACTGGTGGCGGCCTTCCACTCGCTGGTCGGCATGGCGGCGGTCCTGGTGGCGGCGGGTGCCTACTACGCGCCGGCGGCCTTCGACATCGGCAGCGAGGGCCACATCCACCAGGCGAGCCTCATTGAAATGTCGCTCGGCGCCGCCATCGGCGCCATCACCTTCACCGGCTCGGTGATCGCCTTCCTCAAGCTGTCGGGCCGCATGAGCGGCAAGCCGATCATGCTGCCGGGGCGCCACGTCATCAACATCGCGCTGTTCGCAGGCCTCATCTTCTTCATCTACCACTTCTATCTCACCCAGACCGCGCTCGACTTCTGGGTCATCGTCGCCATCTCGCTGACCTTCGGCGTGCTCATCATCGTGCCGATCGGCGGCGCCGACATGCCGGTGGTGATCTCGATGCTCAACTCCTATTCGGGGTGGGCGGCCGCCGGCATCGGCTTCACGCTGGGCAATACCGCGCTGATCATCACCGGCGCGCTGGTCGGCTCCTCGGGCGCCATCCTGTCCTACATCATGTGCAAGGGCATGAACCGCTCGTTCATCTCGGTCATCCTCGGCGGCTTCGGCGGCGAGGTGGCGGGACCGGCCAGCGGCGCCGAACAGCGCCCGGTCAAGCTGGGATCGGCGGATGACGCCGCCTACATCATGAAGAACGCGCAGAAGGTGATCATCGTGCCGGGCTATGGCATGGCGGTGGCGCAGGCCCAGCACGCCTTGCGAGAGATGGCCGACAAGCTCAAGAAGGAAGGCGTCGAGGTCAAATACGCCATCCATCCGGTCGCCGGCCGCATGCCGGGCCATATGAACGTGCTCTTGGCCGAAGCCAACGTGCCCTACGACGAGGTATTCGAGCTGGAAGACATCAACTCCGAGTTCGCCCAGGCCGACATTGCCTTCGTCATCGGCGCCAATGACGTCACCAATCCGGCCGCCGAAGACGACAAGACCTCGCCCATTTACGGCATGCCCGTCCTGCAGGTGTGGAAGGCCGGCACCGTGATGTTCATCAAGCGCTCATTGGCCTCGGGCTATGCCGGCATCGACAACCCGCTGTTCTACCGCGACAACACCATGATGCTCCTCGGCGACGCCAAAAAAATGACCGAAAGCATCGTCAAGGCGATGTGAGGCGAGAGCACAGTCTTCGATAGCGAAATGGCCGGGGTTTTCCCGGCCATTTCCTTTTCGAAGGCGCGATAGCGCGCGCTTAGCCGACCGTCTCCACGTCCCACTTCGGCGCGCGCTCGGGCGGGTTGGCGATGCGGACGTGACGGCTGCGTAACGCCGAAATCCGCCGCATCTCGTCGTCGCTGAGCGAGAAATCGAACACGTCGAGGTCTTCTTTGATGTGTGCCTCTTCGAGCGGGCGCGGCACCGCCGCCACCATCGGCTGCTGGATCAGCCAGCGCAGGCAGACCTGGCCGATCGTCTTGCCGTGCGCCTGGGCGATCGCGCCGATGACCGGATCGTCGAGCAACTTGCCGCGCGCCATCGGGCAGTAGGCGGTCAGGATCATGCCATGCCGTTTGAGCGCCGCCAGCATGCGGTCCTGCGGCAGGTAGGCGTGGTACTCGATCTGGTTGGTGATCAGCGACTCGGGGCAGACCTTAACCGCCTCGTCGAGCATGGCGATGGTGAAGTTCGATACCCCGATATGGCGCGCCATGCCGCTGCGCTTGGCCTTGGCCAGCGCGCCGAGCGTTTCGCCGAACGGCACCTTTGGCTGCGGCCAATGCACCAGCAGCAGATCGACATAATCGAGCCCAAGCGCCTTCAGACTGGTTTCCGCCGAGCGCAGGAAATCGGCTTCGCGCGCGTCCAGTTCGGTCACCTTGGTGGTGACCCACAGCTCCGCGCGCGCGATGCCGCTGGCGCGGATGCCTTCGCCGACCTTTTCCTCGGTGCCGTATTTTCGCGCGGTGTCGATCAGGCGATAGCCGCTCTTGATGGCGTAGGCGACCAATTCGGGCCCGCACTCCGGCAGTTCCATGGTGCCGTAGCCGATCGCCGGCATTTTTGCACCATGGGCGGAAAGCGTGAAGGCCTTGGGGGATTGCATCGGGGTCTCCGGCGGCAAGGGCGGGCGATATTGTCGATCCGTCGCCGGTATGGTTAAAGTCCCTATCGCATTATCGCAACCGCAAAAATTATCTTGAATCTTCGAACGGCGTCGGCCGCAGACCGCGAGCCGAGGCGACGGGAGACTGACCAGGTGATTGCGCGATCCAAACGCAAACCGGTGAACGGTCGGCCTTCGCGGCCCCGCCTTGCCGGGGCCGGCGGGGACGTCATGGCGCGGGCGCCCGGCGGCGTGCAGTCGATCGGCCGCGGCTTCGCCATCATCGAGGAAATCGCGCGCAACCGCGACGGCATCGGGCTCGCCGAACTGAGCAAGCGTGTTGGCCTGCACAATTCGACCACCTTCCATCTGGTGAAGACACTGGTGTCGCTCGGCTATGTGCGCCAGCTCAAGGACTCGAAACGCTACCGCATCGGCCGGCCGCTGTTTGCGCTGGCCGCGAGCGCGCTCGACGAGATCGAAATGATGAGCCTCGCCACGCCCGTGCTCGACGACCTCGCGCGTGACAGCGGCGAAAGCGCGCATTTCTCGGTGCCGATGGGCGACGTCGGTGGTGGTGCTGGCGCGCACCGGCGGCCCGGGCGCCTTCCAGTTGACCGACCGCGTCGGCGTGGTGCGGCCGGCCCATTGCACCGCGCTCGGCAAGATCATGCTCGCCGCCTTGGCACCCGATCAATTCAATGGCTATCTGCAACGCGCCGAATTGAAAGCGCGTACGCCGAAGTCGGTCACCTCGGCCGAGCGGCTGGCGCGTGAGGTCGCCGAGGTGCGGCGCTCGGGCCTCGCCATCGATGACGGCGAATTCGACCCGGAAGTGCGCTGCGCGGCGGTGCCGGTGCGCGATTTCAGCGGCCGCGTCATGGGCGCCATCGGAATTTCCGGCCCGGTCTGGCGCCTGTCGATCGACGCCTTGCACAAGCGCGCGCGCCTCGTGCGCGCGGCCGCCGACCGCCTGTCGGCTGAATTCGGCTATACTGGCGAAGCGGAATCGCCAGTGAAGGCGGCGGTTTGACAGGAGCGGGCTAATGCCTCGGCACACGAACTATGTTCCCCACGGCGTGATCCCTGCGGTGCTGCTGCCGTTCGAGAACGATCTGTCGATCGACGAGGCGAGCTTCCGCAAGCACCTGCGCGACGTGGCCGCGGTCGAAGGCTTGTCCGCCGTCACCATCAACGCGCATTCGACGGAAGTGGCTTCTTGCACTTTCGAGGAACAGCGCCGCGTGCTCGACGTCGCCCAGAACGAGATCGGCGGCCGCCTGCCGCTCATCAACGGCATCTGGGCCGACGGAAGTCTCGAAGCCGCGCGGCTGGCGCGCATGGCGGACCAAGGCGGCGCCTCGGCGCTGTTGGTGTTTCCCCCGGCGCCGTTCACGCTCGGCCAATCGCCGGCGATGGCGCTGGCGCATTTCAAGCGCATTGCGGACGCGACCGATCTGCCGCTGATCGTGTTCCAGTATCCGCTGACGACCGGGCAGGGCTATCCGAAGGAAACCTTGCTGCGCATGTGCGAGGCAATTCCGACCATCCGCGCCATCAAGGACTGGATCGGCAACGTGCCGCACCACGAATGGCACATCCGCACACTGCAAAATCTGCCGCGGCCGGTGAACGTGCTCACCACCCACAGTTCGTGGCTGTACTCGTCGCTGGTGCTCGGCTGCAACGGCTTGCTGTCTGGCTCGGGCAGCGTGATCGCCGATCTGCAGGCGCAGCTTTTCCGCGCCGTCCAGAAAAACGACATGGCAGAGGCCAAGCGACTTAACGAGCGCATCGAGCCGACCGCGCGGGTGTTCTACGCCGATCCCTTCGTCGACATGCACAACCGCATGAAGGAGGCGCTGGTGCTGCTCGGCAAACTGCCGCGCGCGGTGGTGCGGCCGCCGCTGGTGAAGCTCGAGCGCGCGGAGATCGCACGTATCCGCCTAGCGTTGATCGAAGCCGGATCGCTCGACAAGAATGCGGCGAGGGACGCGGCCTAGGCCGTCATTGCCGCGATCGAATGTGCCATCAACAGACGTTTTGCAGACCGGAAAAAGCACGACCGTGCCCGGTTTTTTAGTCCAATCAATTGACAGTTGATATTACGACTGAATACAATCAGAGCGTTGCGATACAAGGCATAGCGATTTTGAATAACCGCGCGCAAAAAAGGGCCCGCGATGAAAACGCCAGGTAAAAAGCCGGTGAGCAAGAAGACGGCAGCTGCCACGCCTCCGCGCGGCTGCTGCACTCTGTCGGGAAGTGGCCCGGACGAGCAGATTGAGGGGATAACTCAAGAGGAATGCCGCCGTCTCGGGATCAAAAAAGGCAAGAACGACCACTGGGTTCCGGGACGTTGCGCCCAAGCCTGATGATCGTTTGCTTCGAAATTTGCTGAATACCGGCTGGGGGGCTGGTCCATGGGAAACATCGGCCGATTACTGTCGCGGGCGGCGCTGCTCGGCGGCGTCTTGTGCGGTGGCTGCGCGTTTCCGCTTTCTTATGACGTGCCGCGCGATGACTACAATCAGCCGACCGTCAAGACGATCGTCGAGCGCATCCAATGCGAGATCCGCGACATGGTTCGGGATGACCGTCCCAACGATCCGGACTCATTCCACCGCCTGTTACTTTTGAACGAGGATTACGACGTGGTGGTGTCGCTGTCGCTCACAGTCAACGACAGCGGCGGGCTCGCACCCACCCTCACTTACGTCAGCCCGCTGGCCAATGTGGCGACACACTTCACCCTGAGCGGGGGTGCGACCTTGAGCAAAGCGCGCTCGCAAACGTTTACCGACAATATCCAACTGTCCGCGCGCCAAATTTATGTGGATTGGAAGACGGGACTTAAACCTTATGATTGTCCGGCGGCGGACACCAACCTGGCCGGCAGCCTGGGACTTAAAGACCTCGTGTCAATGGCGGCCTCGACTCCCAATCTCAACGAATCACTCAAAAGCAACGTGTTCGGCGGCATCGTGCAGTTTGTCGTGACGAAAAATTTAACGGCCGTGGGCCCGACCTGGCAGCTTGTTCTCTACAAAAATATTGGCGCGCTGGCCAGTTTGTCCGAAGTAAACACGGACCAGATGACGGTGGCCTTCGCGCCAGGGCCCAATAAGGGCAAGCGCATGGTCCTGGGACAGCGCGCGCCGGCCAGGTCCGGCATCAACCCGGCGGCCAACGGTCTTGTGCAGCAGCAGATTCTCAATTCGATCGGCACGCAACTGAGCATCCAGAATCAGCGTTAGCCTTCGCAAACGAGAACGAGCGCCAGAACGCGCGTTGCAACCGGTCCCGGCAAGGATTGCACTCGGTGCTCGCTGCTATAGAGTTGAAGTTCGCCAAGGCGGGCAATCCGGATTCATTCGTTCCGGAATGACAAAACTACATAATCGCAAACTCGGTATTCTTCCGGTCGGTCACCAGCATGCTGCCCGGATAATGCGTGATGCAGAACTCCGGCTTCACCGTCGCGATCACCGATTGCGGCGTCACGCCGCAGGCCCAGAACACCGGCAGTTCGTCGGCACGCACTTCGACCGCGTCGCCATAGTCGGGCTGCATCACGTCCTTGATGCCGATCAGCTCCGGCTTGCCGATGTGCACCGGCGCGCCATGCACAGCCGGAAAGCGCGTGGTGATCTGCACGGCGCGGATGGCGTTCGCCGGCGTCATCGGCCGCATCGACACCACCATCGGGCCGTGGAACGGGCCCGGCCTCGGCGGTCGCGATCGAGGTGCGGTACATCGGCACGTTGCACCGCTGAGTGATGTGGCGCAGCTCGATGCCGTCGCTGGTCAGTGCTTCCTCGAAGGAAAACGAGCAGCCGATGACGAAGCTCACCAGATCGTCGCGCCAGAACTCGCGCACGTCCGCCGGCTCGGCGACGAGTTCGCCGTTGCGCCAGACGCGGTAGCGCGGCAGGTCGGTGCGGATGTCGAGATCGTCGCCGAGCGCCGGCACGCGCCAATCGCCGGGCGCCGACATGCCGA
Organism: uncultured Alphaproteobacteria bacterium; assembly: GCA_963772235.1. Classification (GTDB taxonomy): domain Bacteria; phylum Pseudomonadota; class Alphaproteobacteria; order Rhizobiales; family Xanthobacteraceae; genus Pseudolabrys. Next base: position 208,410 of record CAVYWI010000027.1, on the reverse strand, counting down.
TCAGCGGGCATGATTTCGGGTTGAGCTGGCAGAAACGCAGGAAATCGGCGGCGAGCTTTTGCGGCAGAATGGCCAGGTTGCCCTGCACAAATCCCGGCGCGAGCCCTGAGGTCGGCCCGCGATGCTTGTCGGCGCGGATCGCCAACCGCGCCGCCAGGCCGCTGCCGGGCGGCGGTGTTTCGTCGCGACGCATGGGCGTAACGGTCATTAGTCTTTAGCCCGACGTGATTGGAACCAACGATGTGTGGCTCGGAGCTTAACATTGCCGGCTGCGCGGTTCGAGGGTCTGCACAATCGACGGGCAATATTCGACCATGTGAGCGGGCATGCCTCCATATTGAAAAAGCGGTTGAAACTTGCGCCCGGATCGCGTTTGCTTATGGGACTCATAAGGCCAAGAGCCCGTGAAGGGCCGGCAGGGAGGAATTGGCGATGCGGCCTTGTGCCGGCACGGTGGGGCGTGCGGTGATCGGGCTTGCGTCGGTGCTTGTTGGGCGCGATACGCCCGCCAGCGCGCCGAGCGGCTTTGCCGCGCATTCCGACAACGGCTTGCTGACGATGCTTCGACGCCCGCGTGGTTGCGCGGGCGCGCGCTTTTCGATTCGAACAATCGGACTCTAGAGGGAGGACTGGCAATGACTGAAAAGTGGAAAGACGAGGCCTGGGCGCAGGACTTCTGGTACAGCGGCAAGGTCACGCGCCGCCGCGTCGTCGGCTGGGGCGGCGGTGCGATCGGCGCGATGATGCTGGTGCCGGCGCCGTGGCGCGCGGCCTTCGGCGCCGCCAAGGCCTACAAGGTCGGCTCCGAGCAGCCGCTGTCGGGTCCCGGCGCCATCGGCGGCAAGACCGCGGTGGTCGGCCTGCAGATGTCGGCCGACCGCATCAACGCGGCGGGCGGCATCAACGGCCGGCCGGTCGAGTTGGTCCTGGTGGACGATGAATCCAAGCCCGACGTCGGGCGCCGGAAGAGTCAAAAGCTGGTGGAAGAGGACAACATCGACATCCACGTCGGCGGCTTCCTGTCCAACATCTGTCTCGCCTGCATGCCGGTCTGGCAGGAGGCCAAGATCGTCAACATGATCAGCGTCTGCCTCGACACCACGCTGACGACGAGCGCCTGCAACCGCTACACATTCCGCCTGCACGACTTCGCACCGGCGCAGGCCGTCGCCATGGGGCCGACGCTCACCAAGATGGGCAAGAAGTGGCACCTCGTCTACGCCGACTACTCCTGGGGCCAGTCGACGCGCGACGCCTATGCCGCGCAGATCAAGAAGAACGGCGGCGAAGTGGTCGGCACTACCGGCATTCCGCTCGGCACTCCGGACATGACACCATTCCTGTCGAAGATCTCCGGCAATTTCGACGGGCTGTTCGGCATCTTCTTCGGCAAGGACGGCGTGACGCTGGTCAACCAGGCCTACGATCTGGGCCTCTCCAAGAAATACAAGATGGCCGGCGACGGCTCGATCACCGAGCCGACCAACCTGCCGGCGCAGGGCAAGAAGGTCGACGGCTTCATCGCCATCAACCGCTACATCCCGGTGTTCCAGGGCCCGCTCGACACGCCGTCGCACCATAAGTTCTACGACGAGGCGAAGAAGCGGCTGGTCAAGGTGGATCCATCGGGTCCTGCGCCCGATAAATACGTGCAGTCGAACTACGAAGCATTGAACGCGATGAAGATCGCAATGGAGAAGTCGAAGTTCGACGGCCGCAAGGACACCATGAAGCTGATCGAGGCGCTGGAAGGCCTCGAGGTCAAGTTGAGCGACGACTTCCCGCAAGGCGACAAGACACTGCGCAAGGAAGACCACCAGGCCTTCCTCACCGAGTTCATCTTCGAGGTGAAGGACGGGACCTATAAGATTCTCGAATCGGTGCCGAAGGACAAGACCCTCGTTCCGCCGGCGTGCCACTTCCCCGCGGCGTAAGTGCGCGTGCAACAGTCGACCGACATTGGCTCCCCGGCACAGAGCCGGGGAGCCGCATCGGCCCCCATTCTGAAGACCGAGTTGCTGTCTGTCCGCTTCGGCGGATTGTCGGCGCTCAATCAAGTCAATTTCGAGGTGGCTCGCGACGAGGTCCGCGCCATCATCGGGCCGAACGGCGCAGGCAAGAGCACGTTTTTCAACTGCCTGACCGGCGTGCTGCGGCCCTCATCCGGCCGAATCGTTTTCAACGGCGAGGATGTCACCGGCCTGCCGCCCAATGCGATCTCGCAAAAAGGCGTCGCGCGCTCGTATCAGATCACCAACATCATGCCGAACGCCTCGGCGCTGGAGAACGTGCGCATCGCCGCGCAGTCGCGCCGGCACGGCTGGAATCTGCTGCGTGACCATAAGAGCTTCCCGGACATCAACGAGAAGGCCGAATCCGCGCTCGATTCAGTCGGACTCTTGAGCAAGGCCGACGAACTCGCCGCCAATCTGTCGCATGGCGAACAGCGCAACCTCGAGATCGGCATTGCACTCGCCACCGAACCCGCGCTGCTGCTGCTCGACGAGCCGACCGCCGGCATGAGCGCGGTCGAGACGCACGAGACGATGCAGCTCGTGCGCCGCGTCGCCAAGAAGAATTTGACCATCCTGATCGTCGAGCACGACATGCAGGTGGTGATGGAGCTCTGCCACCGCATCACGGTGCTGCATTACGGCGCCATTCTCGCCGACGGCACTCCGGAGGAAATCCAGCGCAATCCCAAGGTGCAGGAGGTCTATCTCAAGACATGAGCGCCGCCGTCGACATCAGCAGCGAGCCGCTGGTCCGCGTCGAGGACCTGCACACCTATTACGGCAAAAGCCACATCCTGCACGGCGTCTCGCTCGAAGTCGGCCCCGGCGAGGTGGTCGGGCTGCTCGGCCGCAACGGCGTCGGCAAAAGTACGACCCTGAAGTCGATCATGGGCCTGGTGCAGCCGAGCCAGGGTCGAATTCTTCTCGACGGCGCCGCCATCACCGGCCTCGCGCCGCATCGCCTGGCGCGGCTCGGCATCGGTTACGTGCCGGAGGACCGCCGCATCTTCCGTCTGCTCACGGTAATGGAGAACCTGCGGACCGGGTTCGACCGCAACGGCGTCAGCGACGAGCGCAGGAAGGAATTGCTCGACAAGGCGTTCACGTACTTCCCGCGGCTGGCCGAACGGCGCAGCCAGCCGGGCGGCACGCTGTCGGGCGGCGAGCAGCAGATGCTGGCGATCGCCCGCGCCATGATGCTGGAGCCGAAGATCATTTTGCTCGACGAGCCGACGGAAGGGCTGATGCCGCGCATGGTCTCGCAGATCCGCGAGATCATCGAGGTGTTACACAATGAAGGCGTCGCCATCCTGCTGGTCGAGCAGAACGTGCCGCTCACTTTGCAGGCGAGCCAGCGCATCTACATCATGGAGAAGGGCAGCGTGCGCCATCACTGCGCGGCCTCCGACCTCAAGGTCGACGACCCGGTCATCAAGCAGTATCTCGGGGTGTAGCGATGGAGCCGGTGATTCAGTTCTTCCAGAATTTTCCGCTCGATCTGCTGCTGATCCAGACCGTCAACGGCATCGTCACCGGCCTGATCCTGGCGCTGGTTGCCTCCGGCCTGACGCTGATCTTCGGCATCATGGACGTGGTGAATTTCGCGCACGGCGAATTGTTCATGCTCGGCGCCTATCTCGGCGTGGTGGTGATGGCCTCGACGGGAAACTTCTGGCTGGCGCTCATCGTCGCCACCTTGATCGTCGCCGTCTTGGGCGCGGCGCTGCAGATCGTCACCTTGCGGCCGCTGATCGGGCGCGATCCGCTCAACACCATCCTCGTCACCTTCGGCATTTCGCTGATCCTGCAGAACTTCGCGCTGTGGGAGTTCGGCCCGGTGTCGCGCAAGCTGCCGGAGCCGATCACCTCCCATTTCAATCTGTTCTATCTGCAATATCCCTGGTATCGCATCGTCATCGCCGCGCTGTCGGCCGCCATCATCGGCGGCTTCTGGCTGTTCCTGAAATACGGCAAGTTCGGCATCTGGATCCGCGCCACCACGCAGGACCGCGTGATGGCGCAGGCGATGGGCATCCCGGTGCCCTGGGTCTACACCGGCGTGTTCGCCATCGGCGCCGCCATGGCGGCGGCAAGCGGCGTGCTGTTCGGCCCGCTCGGCTCGATCAACCACACCATGGGCCTCGACTGGGTGCTCAAGGCCTTCATCGTCGTCGTGGTCGGCGGCATGGGCAATCTCGGCGGCTCGATCGCCGCCGCCATCTTCATCAGCCTGCTCGAAGCCTACGCCGCGATCTGGGTCGACCCGTCGCAGGCGGTGATCGTCTCCTTCGTCGTGCTGATCCTCACCTTGCTGTTCCGTCCCACCGGCCTGTTCGTGCGACACCAAAATGACAACCGCGCCGCTCGACAAGACGATGCCGCTCAGCAAGCCCGGATTGAGCCACACGGCCGTTTATTGGATCGGTTTCTGCGCGGTCATGGCGCTGCTGATCGTGGCGCCGCTGGTGTTGCCGGTATTCTGGGCGAGGTTCCTGACCGAGATCCTGATCTGGGGCCTGCTGGCGATGTCGTCCGATCTGCTGATCGGCTACACCGGCATGATCTCGTTCGGCCATTCGGCCTTCTTCGGCCTCGGCATGTACGGCGCGGCCGGCGCGCTGTTGCACGTCGAGCCCGCCCAATCTGTGGCTCGCGATCCTCTTCGGGCCTCGTCGGCGCTGCCGGCGTCGCGCTGTTCGTCGCCTATTTCTCGACGCGCCTGCGCGACATCTATTTCGCCATCACCACGCTGATCTTCTCGCCAGATCTTCTACGTCATCATCTTCACCTGGACGGCGGTCACCGGCGGCGAGAACGGGCTGATCTTCACCCGCCCGCATTTCTCCATCCCGTTTCTCGTACGACGTGCGCTTCACCTCCACGACGATGCACTGGTTCGTGCTGGCGGTGGTCGCGGGCTCCTATCTGATCCTGCGCCGCGTCACCCGTCGCCGTTCGGCATGGTGCTGCAATCGATCCGCGAGAACGAGGCGCGCACCCGCGCCATCGGCTATCCGGTCGAGCGCTACAAGATCGTGGCGGTGATGCTGTCCGGGCTGTTCGCCGGGCTTGCCGGCGTGCTCTACGCCGTCCAGAACGAATTCGCCGCGCCCGATTTCGTCTATCTTCGTCACCTCGGGCGACACCGTGATCTTCAACGTCATGGGCGGCATCGGCACGCTGGTCGGGCCGATCGTCGGCGCCGGCTTCTTCCAGCTGTTGCGCGAACTGATGTCGCGCATCTTCGGCGATCAGTTCCCCTATCTGATCCCGCTCGGCGTCATCTTCATCGTGATGATCATCTTCCTGCCGCAGGGGCTGCTCGGCTTCGCGCGGCGGTGGCTGAACAAGTAATCGCATTTCCGGATAAAACGGCCCCGGCGGGGGCCGTTGCGTACCGACTAGTCGTGGTCGCGATCATATGCGTCTTCAGCACCACAATTCTCTTGTGGTGCAGCACCACAATTTTCTTGTGGCGGTGATGGCGTTGCCAGTCACGGTCGTGATCGGTCGCCTGATGATGACCGCATCTTTGGCGCTTGCCGGGATGACCGGTAGAACGAAGGCGATCGCAGCAAGCGCGGCAATCGCCAAAGTAATATTGCGCATTAATCTCCTGGGGTTTTTCATAGCTTGGGTATTCCCCAAGGGTTCAATTCAAAAGGCGGCGAGACGTTCCATGAACGCACGTTCAGGAACCGCATTTGCTGAAATCGGCGGAAAGTTAATCGCAGCGCACCGTCATGCCGCCGTCGACGACGATCTCCGTGCCGGTGACGAAGCGTGCCTCGTCGGAGGCGAGGAACAGCGCGGCATTGGCGGTGTCGCGGCCGTCGCCCATGAAGCCGACCGGAATGCGGGCCACGCGTTGCTTCAGCAGCGCCTCGACGTCGCCGCCGGCGCGCTGCTTGGCGAGGCGCGCCTCGACCATCGGCGTGTGCAATTGTCCCGGCACCACGGTGTTCACGCGGATGCCCTTCGCCGCGTATTGCACGGCCACCACGCGCGAGAGCTGGATCACGCCCGCTTTGGTCGCGGCATAGCCGACCTGCGCCGAGCCGGTCCAGCGCAAGCCGGACGTCGAGGCCACGTTGACGATCGCGCCCGACTTCTGCTTCTCCATCACCGGCAGCACGTGCTTGCAGGTGAGGAAGACGCTCTTGAGATTGTAGTCGACCTGCGCGTCCCAGACCTCCTCGGTCATTTCCACCGGCCCGCCATGCGCCGAGCCGCCGACATTGTTGACCAGCACGTCGATGCGGCCGAAGCGGTCGACGCAGGCCTTCACCATGGCGGCGACCGAGGCGTTGTCGGTCACGTCGCAGTGCTGCACCACGATCTCGCCGCCGGCGGCCTTCACCCGCTCGACCGTCTCGGTGACGCTGTCGAGGTTGCGGTCGACCGCGAAAATCTTGGCGCCTTCCTCGGCAAAGCGCACCGCGGTGGCGCGCCCGTTGCCCCAGCCGGGGCCGACGCAGCCGGCGCCGGTGACGATGGCGATCCTGTCCTGCAAACGTCCGCTCATGGTTTTGCCTCCTTGGCCGGGCCGAGCTTGCCGAAGCGGTAGAACCGCTGCGGATTGTCGACCAGCAGCGCCTGCAACTGTGCCGGCTTGGGCGCGATCTGCATGAGCAGGTCGACCAGCACGCCGTCGTCGGGGATAGGCCCATCGAGATTGGGATGCGGAAAATCGGTGCCCCAGACGCAGCGGTCGCCGAATTCCTCGACCAGCTTGCGCGCGAACGGCACCGCGTCGGCGTAGGGCGGACCCTGCCGCGTGGCGCGGTCGGCGCCGCTGACTTTCACCCAGACGTTGCGATCCTGCATCAGCGACAAGCAGATTGCGGAACGGCTCCTGGTCGAGGCCGCGCGAGGCGTCGATGCGGCCCATATGGTCGATCACCACCGGCACCGGCGAGCGACGCAGCGCCGGCGTCAGCTCGCCGATGCGCTCGGCCGCCATGTGGATCTGCAGATGCCAGCCGATATCGGCCAGCCGCTTGGCGAATTTGATCACCTCGTCGATCGGCGCGCCCTTGCCGAGATGATCCATGTAATGGAAACGCACGCCGCGGAAGCCTTCGCGCGTCGCGGCGCTTGAGCTCGGCATCGGCGACGTCGACCGGCATCAATGCCACGCCCAGATAAGAGCCGCCTTTGGCGGCGAGCGCGTCGGCGGTGGCGGCAAGGTCGAAGCCGTGCGCGGCGCTATGCACGATGACGCAACGCTCGATGCCGAGGAACTTGTGGCGCGCGAACAGCATCTCTTTCGGCGCGTCGGACGGCGTGTAGCTGCCACCGAAGGGAAAGCGCGCGCGCGGCCCGAACACGTGCACGTGGGCGTCGCAGGCGCCGGGCGGCAGCTTCAGCTTCGGTTTGCTTGGCGTTTCGGTCCAGGACGGCGGCACGGCGGGGCTGTCGGCGGTTTGGACCATGGCATTCCTTTACGATTTGGGCGCGCGCGTCCGCTCGAAGGCCGGCTCGTGCGCGCTGAACCGGCTCAGCCATTCGACCAGACCGGGATAGGCCGCGCGCCAATCCACCTGCTTGCGCCAGTCAAGATAGCCGAGCGCGCACGATAAGCCGATGGAGACCATATCGGTTATTTCTGGGTCCGGCGGCGCCTTCTCGAAGGCGGCGAGGCCACGATTGATCTTGCCGCGCTGATGCGCCAGCCAGCGTTCCGCCGGCGGCTCGCCGGGACGGAAGCGGCTGTCGTAAACCACCAAAATCGAGGCGTCCAAGATGCCGTCGGCAAGCCTTGAGCGCGTGAGCGCCCGGAAGCGGGCGTCGCCGCGCGCCGGCAGCAGCCGGTCGGAACCGGCGACGTCTTGCAGAAACTCGATGATCACGCCGCTGTCGTAGATGGCGTCGCCGTCGGCGCGCAGCAGGCACGGCATTTTGCCGAGCGGGTTCTGTTGCCGCAGCGTGTCGTTCTCGTCGAGCGGATCGGCCGGCATGAGCATCACGCGGTCGCTCAAGCCCAGCGCGGCGATCGCCATGCGCACCTTGCGGCCGAACGGCGAGGTGAGCGAGGTGCGCAGCACAAAGGTCTCAGGAGAGAGCGCCATTAAGGCACTTTACCGGCGCAGGAGAGCCGCGACGAGCCCGTCCTACTTGGTTACGGGCACGCCGGCATCCTTGATCACCGTCGCCCATTTCTTGGTTTCGCTGGCGATATAGGCGCGGAACTGGTCAGGCGTATCGCCGACCAAAATCGCGCCCTGGCTGGAAAGCTTGGAGACCACTTCCTTGTCCTTCATCGCCTCGACAGCGGCCTTGTTGAGCACGGCGACGATTTGCGGCGGAGTCTTCGCCGGCGCGACCATGCCGTACCAGTTCTCGGTCAGCAGATTCGGCATACCGGCTTCGGCGGTGGTCGGAACGTCGGGCGCGCTGGGAACACGCGTCGGCGAGCCGACGGCGATCGGCCTCAGCTTCCCGGCCTTGATCTGCGGCAGCAGGATCGGCAGATCGAGGAATACCATCTGCACCTGCTGGCCGAGCAGATCGTTGACCGCCGGCGCGGCGCCGCGATAGGGCACGTGGGTGATATCGATCTTGGCGGTGAGCTTGAGCAACTCGCCGGCCAGATGCGGCATGCTGCCGGCGCCGGACGAGGCGAAGTTGAGCTTGCCCGGTTCTTTTTTAGCGAGCGCCACCAGCTCAGCCATGTTGTGGGCAGGGACGCTGGTCGCGACCACCAGCATTTCCGGCACCTTGGCGACCAGCGTGACCGGCTGCAAATCCTTCAGCGAATCGTAGGCGACCTTCTCCATGCTGGGGCTGATCGCCAATGCGCCGGCGCTGACGATGCCGATCGTATAGCCGTCGGGCGCCGATTTGGCGACCACGTCGGTGCCGAGCACGCCGCCTTGCCCGGCGCGGTTGTCGACGACGATGGTCTGCTTGAGGATTTCCGACATCCGCTTGCCGACGACACGGGCGATGATGTCGTTCGGACCGCCGGGCGGGAAGGGTACGATCAGGTGAATCGGCCGCGTCGGGAAAATCCTGCGCCATGGCAAAGCCCGGGCAGAGCAAAGCAAGTCCAAGCAACAGCGGTCGGATGGCTTTCACGATTTCCTCCCAAGTTCGTTTTTGCGAAGCACCGGTCGCGCGCCGCGTGGCGAGCCGGCCGGCTCCGTTTATTCTTGGCGCCGCCAAGGGTAAACGAGCGCGGCCGGCATTGAAAGTTCGCCAGCGATACTTTGTCGGCATGGAAGGCGAAGCGCGGTTGCCGTTGCGGCGGCTGCGCGCGCCGTCATTCAGGGCAGCTGCGCCCCAGCCCATTGTTTGCTGCGCACCAGCGCGCGGCAGACCTCGTGCAGCAGGGCGCTCGCGTCCCGCGTCGCCTTGGGCAGTTGTTTATCGCGCAGCGTCACGATGGCGACCTTGGTCGAGAGCGTCGGGCGCGCAATCGGGTAGATCGTTAGCGCCTCGCGTTCGACTTCGTCCTGCACCGCGGCGTAAGTCAGAATAGTGTAGCCGAGGCCGTTCTCCACCAGCGCCTTGGCGAAGGCGACGCTGTCAGCCTCGATCTTGATGCGCAGCCGCACGCCGTGCTCGATCGCGGCGTTTTCGACTAGCCGCCGGTTGGCGTGCGCCATATTCGGCAGGATCAGCGGCAGCTCCCGAGGTCGCGAACGCGAAAGCTCGCGCGCGGCTGGCGTCCCTTGCCGCGGCGCGCCGGTGGCCCGATTACCCACATGCGTTCGGTCAGAAGCGGGCTGATATCCAGCGCTTCCAGATGTGGCGGATTATGCAGCATGGCGATGTCGATGCGCTTCTCGACCAGCCATTCCTGCAAGGAGCTGGCGACACCCTCGCGCATGTGCAGCGTCGCCTGCGGCCAGGTCTCCTGGAAGCGGGCGGCGAAGTGCGGGATGAGAATGCGGCCGGCCGCCGGCGGCACGCCGAGCGCGATGCGGCCGCCTCGTGGCGAGCGGTCGTCCTTGATCTCCTCGCAGGTCTGATGCACCAGATGCGCGATCGCCTCGGCACGCTCGAGCAACAACGACCCGGCGGCGGAGAGGCGAACGCCGCGGCCGTGCCGGGCGAACAGCGAAACCCCGAGCTCGTGCTCGAGTTTCTTGATTTGGCGGCTCAGCGCCGGCTGCGCCAGGCGCAACTCCTCGGCCGCGCGGCTGACGCTGCCGGCGCGCGCGACGTGCATGAAATTGCGCAGCTCTTTGAGCTCCACGATACGCCCGTTTTCACCTATGCCGTTGCGGCATAGCTTAGGCCATGCGATGGCATCGGCCAAGCGGCGCGAGGCCTGCGAGAAAAGCCGAACCGAAATCCCGCGATGTGATAAAAGCGCCGGCGACAAAAGCGGGAAGAGCGAGGCGGCAATGAATGCGGCGCGTGCAAAGGGCGAAATCAACCTATTGGTGCTGGAAGGCGACGGCATCGGGCCGGAAATCATGGCGGCGACGCTCGCCGTGCTGCGCGCGGCCGACGCCAAATATCGGCTTGGGTCTCGCTTTCGAGACGGCGACGGTCGGCTGGGCCGCGCATCGCGCAACCGGCACCACGTTGCCGCCGACGGTCATGGACAAGGCCAAAGCCGCGGACGGCGTGCTGCTCGGCCCGGTGTCGCACAACGAATACCCGCCGGTCGCCGAAGGCGGGCGCAATCCGTCCGGCGAATTGCGTAAGGGCTCGACCTCTACGCCAACATCCGTCCCGGCGCGCTCGCGCGAAGGTTTTCCGCCGCGTTGCGGCAAGCCGGTCGATCTCGTCATCGTGCGCGAGAACACCGAAGGCTTCTACGCCGACCGCTCCATGTATCCTAGGTCCCGGCGAATTCATGCCGACGCCCGATCTCGCGCTCGCCGTGCGCAAGATCACGCGGCAAGGCTCGACCCGTATCGCGGAAAGCGCGTTCAAGCTGGCGATGCAGCGGCGTAAAAAAGTGACCGCCGTGCACAAGGCCAATGTGCTGCGTGTCTCCGACGGGCTTTACCTCGAATGCGTGCGCGCGGTCGCCGCGCGCTATCCGCAGGTCAAATACGAGGAGCGCATCATCGACGCCATGGCGGCGCTGTTGATCCGCGACGCCAGTCCGTTCGACGTCGTCGTCACCACCAACATGTACGGCGATATTCTCTCCGACGAGGCGAGCGAGATCGCCGGCAGCCTGGGACTGGCCGCCTCGCTCAACGCCGGCGACGCGCACGGCGTCGCGCAGGCGCAGCACGGCTCGGCGCCCGACATCGCCGGCAAGAACATCGCCAACCCGTCCTCGCTGATCGGCTCGGCGGCCATGCTGCTGGCATGGCTGGGCGAGCGGCGAGGGGAGAAGAAATTCGTCGACGCGGCGCAGGTGATCGAGACCGCGCTCGACCGCGTCATTGCCAAAAAAGAATGGCGCACGCCCGACATGGGTGGCCCGCTCGGCACCGATGCCTTCGGCGCGCGCGTGGCGCAGGCGGTGGCGTGACGCCAAGAGTTTCCCGTTGACATTGTCCGCGATAGGAATATAGTCCCCATAGTCCGGCTCATCGAGGGCGTCATCTAGAGGCGTCTTGATGATGGAACCGGATGCGGCGCCTGCGGGCGGGGCTCGTAACCCCGCTCCCGGGAGGCCCTAGGTCGCCGTCCGTCCCCACTATGGGGGACTGCCTTGAATGGCTGGACGCGGCGCGGACGAAGGCGGGCGAAAGCCGGCCGGATCGGGTTGAGCCAAAAGCCGCCCGGGTCCGCGCCCGGAAGCACGGCCCCGGGGACAAAAATCGCCGCGGTGGAGCGCCGAGAGGCGCGCCTCCGTCGCCACGGAGGCGACGCGCCTCGCCAGGCGTGTCGGGCGGCCTCGCCAGCCGTCCGGGGGGCTTAGCGCCAAGCCCTCAGCGTTTCTCGGCGCTCCGCTCCCTCAAGGGAGCGAAGGAAGGGACGACGGCCTACCCGGGGCCGCAAAGAATACGGGCGCGCAAGCGCGCCCACATGGCAGCCCCGTTCGTCAACGCCGTTGCCGCCCGCGTAGCTGAGCCTTTAGGGAGACAACACATGGAGATCGACCTGCCGGAGGTGGTCGCGGAAGTGCGCGAGTGTTTCGAGCGCTACGAACAGGCGCTGGTGGGAAACGATGTGGCGGCGCTCAATGATTTTTTCCGCGACGATGCGCGCACCATCCGCTACGGCGCCGGCGAAATCCTCTACGGTTACGATGAGATCAAGGCGTTCCGCGCCGCGCGTTCGCCGGTCGCGCTCGGGCGAACGATCTCGCGCACGGTGATCACCACGTTCGGCCGCGATTTTGCGGTCGCCTCGACGCTTTACGAGCGGCCCACGGCGCCGGGCAAGATCGGCCGGCAGATGCAGACCTGGGTGAAATTTCCGGAAGGCTGGCGCGTGGTCGCCGCGCACGTCAGCCTGATTGACAAGCCTGCTTAAAGCGCCGCGACCGCCGAAACTTCGATCAGGAACTGCTCCTGCACCAGGCGGTCGATCATCAACAGCGTGTTGGGCGGATAGGCGCCGTTTGAGAACATCTTCGGGAATTCGCGTAAGCGCCACGCCATGAACTTCGGGATGTCCTGCGAGTGCACCATGTAGGTGGTGAACTCGACGATATTGCCCCAGCCGGCGCCGACCGACTTCAGCGCCGCTTCGATATTGGCGAAGGTCTGCCCGCATTGCGCGTCGAAGCCGCCGTCGCCGGCAAGCTTGCCGTCCTTGAGGACGCCGACCTGGCCCGCGATGAAGACGAATTCCGACGCCTTCACGCGGGTCAGATGCGAATATTGGCCGAGCGGCTTGCCGAGCGCGTCGGGATTGAGAATCTTGATGTCAGCCATCGTCAGACTCCTTCTCCTGCGCGCGACGGCAACCGTGGCGGCTTTCGTTTACTGCGACACGCCGCTCGCCTTGATCGGCGCTTCCCACTTCTTGATTTCGCTCGGCGGTGAACTTGCCGAGATACTCAGGCGTGCGGCGCTCGGGCGCGACGATCATGGCGCCGAGCGTCTGCAGGCGGTCGTGCACCGCGGGCGTCGTCATCGCCGCGACCGCGGCCTCATTGAGCTTCTTGACGACGTCGGCCGGTGCGCCCTTCGGCAGGTAGAGCGCATTCCAGGTATAGGCCTGCACGTCGAGGCCCTGCTCGAGCGTGGTCGGCAGCTTCGGCTCGACCGGCGAGCGCTCCTTGGTCATGATCGCCAGCGCCTTGACGTTGCCGCCATCGATCTGCGACTTGGCCGTGCTGATGATCTCGCACAGGAAATCGATGCGGCCGCCGATCAGGTCCTGCATCGCCGGGCCGGTGCCCTTGTACGGCACATGCACGATATCGGTGCCCATCGCGGTGTTGAGTACGACGCAGCCGAGATGCGTCGCCGAGCCGGCGCCGGCCGAGCCGAATTGCATCTTGGCGGCGTTGGCCTTGGCGTAGGCGACGAATTCCTTGAGGTTGCTGACCGGCAGGTCCTTGCGCACGATCAGCACGATCGGCACGTCGGCGATCAGCGCCACCGGCGTGAAATCGGTCACCGCGTTGTAGAGCGGCTTCTTGTAGAGCGTCTGGCCTTGCGCCTGCGTGCCGACGGTGCCGAGCAGCATGGTGTAGCCGTCGGGCTTGGCGTCGGCCGCTTTCTTACCGCCGGTCATGCCGCCGGCGCCGCCGATGTTCTCGACGATCACCGTCTGGCCGAGAATTTCGCCCATGCGCTGCGCCATGACGCGGCCGAGCACGTCGGTCGGGCCGCCGGCGGCGAAGGGAATGATCATCGTCAATGTGCGGTCCGGAAAACCGGCCGCGCCCGCCGTTCCAGTGAGGGCCAGCAGCCCCGCGAGTGCGGCGCCAAAGATTGCCTTTTTCATCGCTTCCTCCACGTTGTGTTGAGAGCCTTGTTGCGCTCCCTTGATTGGAGGTCAAGCGCGCCGCCCGAATGGCTGTTATCCGACTTCGACGATCTCTTCCGGAAACTGGTGCAGCCGGTCGCCCGGCCCGTTGCCGCCGATCAGGTAATTGTCGCACAGCCAGTTGAGATAGCCGCCGTGGATATAGGTCGGGTGCACGACGATGTTCATGTCCTTTTCGATGGTCATCGGCTCGTCGTTGCGGATCAGCGGCCGCTCGACCAGGTCGTAGCCCTGGCCGTGGCAATAAAGCCGCGCCTCCATCGGCCGGCCGTTCTTGCGCATGAAGGCGTTGAAGGCGTCCCAGATGTCCTTGCAGGACGCGCCCGGCTTGAGCAGGTCGAGCGTCATCTTGCGTGAGGCTTTGCAGAATTCGAGCTCGTCCTTCATCGCCTGCGGTACCTTGGCACCGACCACGCAGGAACGACCAAGCTCCGTATACATGCCGCCGGGCCCGTTATCCTCGACCAAGAGCGCGATCTGGTCGCCTTCCTGGATGACGCGGTTCTGCAGATGCTTGTTGGCGAACTTCGATGGGCTACCGAGCGGCATCGAGGCGCAGAGATAAATGCCGTTCTCGCTGCCGTGCGAGACGCTGTAGGCTTGCGCGATCGCCGCGACCTCGGTGTCGCGCATGCCGGGCTTGGCCGCGGCGAAGGCAGCCGCCATGGCGCCGTCCTGCATCAGCGCCGCGCGCTTGACCAGTTCCATTTCCTCCGCGCTCTTGATCACCTTGATGCGGTCGACCATGTCGGAGGCATCGACATAACGCGCCTTCGGAAACGTGTGCTTGACGAAGTCGAGCAGCGCGTAAGACATCTGATAGGTGCCGACATAGCCGATGGTGGCGTTGCGGAACGGCGCCAGCGCCTTGGAGGCGAGTTCTGGGTCGTAGTCCTTGGTGTAATGGGCCGAGGCATAGCTCGGCGTTGTCAGGATGCGTTCGACGCCGCGCCAGGTCTGGTCGCCCTGCGCGGTTGCTTCGCCGCCGCCGAACGGGCCCTGACACACCACCGTCATTCCGCCGTCGCGCGGGAAGATCACCGTGTTCGGATAGCCGTTGGTCGCCGGCATGTCGGTGAAGTAGCGAACGTAACCGCCCATGTAGTCGTTGTTGTTCTGCATGAGCAGCACGTCGATCTTTTCGCGCTCCATGGCGGCGCGCACCAGACGCCAGCGCCGTTCGAGTTCGACGGTGGAGATCGGCGTGTTCAGGCGTTCCGACAAAGCCATGGATCATCCTCCCCAGGATGCAGGTCTGCGCACGATGTTGATCATGCTCTTGAGATCGCCCGCCAGGAATTTTTGCATATTGCCGGCAATCGTCGGCATGGCGCGATCCTCGTAGCCCTGCGAATAGCCGCCGAGATGCGAGAAGATCGTCACGTTCTTGGTCTTCCACAGCGGATTGTCGCCTGGCAGCGGCTCCTGCGAGAACACGTCGAGGCCGGCGCCGGCGATCTGGCCGGCCTCCAGCGCCTTGATCAGCGCCGGTTCGTCGACCACGCCGCCGCGCGCGACATTGACCAGGAATGCGCTCGGCTTCATGACGGCGAACACCTTTTCGCCGACGATGCCGCGCGTCTCCGGCGACAGCGGCGTGAGCGCGATCAGGAAATCGAGCTCGGGCGCGACCTTCACCATATCGTCGCGATGCGCCATGCGGTCGAAGCCCGGCGTCGGCCGCGGGCTGCCGCTGATGCCGACCACCGTCATATGAAACGTCTTGCAGATCGGCGCGAGATATTCGGCGATCAGCCCGACGCCGAGAATGCCGACGGTCTTGCCGGCGAGCAGCGCAGACGGCCAGCGCTCCCACTTGCTCTCGCCTGCGCGCGCACCGAGCGCGGCAGGTCGCGGGCCAGCGACAGCATGAAGGCGACGGTCGCCTCCGACACCGGCGCGCCATGAATGCCGCGGATATTGGTGACCAGCACCTCCTTGCCGAGCGAGGGCAGGTCGACGATGTTGTCGACGCCGGTGCCGAGCGCCTGGATCCATTTCAGCTTGGGCGCATCGCGCACCACGTGGTCGGCCATCGGCGGCGAAAAGCACAGCAGGACGTCGGTGTCGGCGATATAGGGCTCTACCAGGGTGTGGTGGCCGACCACGTTGATGGTCAGCTGCGGGAACTCGTCCAGCAGCATGGCCTTGTAACGGGCCCGCATCGATTCCTGGACTTCGGTGAGGATGAGGAGATTTGGCATGGCGCGCTGGTATAATGGGAAACCGGGGCTAGGGAAATGACTGGGCGTAGATGACCCGTATCGTGGGTCTGGGCTAACATTCGGCGTCAATGCCGGTAGGAGAATGAGCGCTATGAATTCCATGCCGATCGATCTGGCGACCGTGGACTGGCTCTACGTCATCGTCCTGGCGCTGTTCGTCTTCCTCGCCACGCTGATCGCCAGCGTCCTGTCCTTCGGCCGCCGTTTCATGGGCGCCTTGCTGTCGGCGATCCTGTTCGCCGCGGCCTTCGTGTTCTGGACCTATTACCCGCACCACCTGCCGCTGCCGACCATGCTCAAGACGCAGAACGCGGCGGCCCCGGCCGCGCCGGCGGCGCCTGCCGCTCCTGCCGCCCCGATCAAGCCGCGCAACCCGGTGACCGATATTACGCCGCCGGCTACTCCGGGCCCGCCGCCCGCTACCGTGCCGGCAACGCCGCCGCCGCCGGCGCGCTAGGCTTGCGTCGAACCGTCTTATTGATGTTCTCTGATCTTCGAATAGGGTTCAAATTGTCCGGGAGAGTGGGTGGAATGGCATGAAGAAGGTCTATCCCGACGCTAAGAGCGCGCTGGCCGGCCTGCTCAAGGACGGCATGTTGATCCACGCCGGCGGCTTCGGCCTGTGCGGCATCCCGGAAACGCTCATCCTGGCGATCCGCGACTCCGGCGTGAAGAATCTGACGGTGGTCTCGAACAATGCCGGCGTCGACGGCGCCGGCCTCGGCCTGCTGCTGGAGACCAAGCAGGTCAAGAAGATGATCTCGTCCTATGTCGGCGAGAACAAGTTGTTCGCCCAGCAATATCTCGGCGGCGAACTGGAGATCGAATTCAATCCGCAGGGCACGCTGGCCGAGCGCATCCGCGCCGGCGGCGCCGGCATCCCGGCCTTCTTCACCCGCACCGGCGTCGGCACCGACATCGCCGAGGGCAAGGAAGAGCGCGAGTTCGACGGCGAGCGCTACGTCATGGAGCGCGGCATCGTCGCCGATCTCGCCATCGTGCATGCCTGGAAGGGCGACACCGAGGGCAACCTCGTCTACCGCAAGACCGCGCGCAACTTCAATCCGATGATGGCGACCGCCGGCAAGGTCACCGTCGCCGAGGTCGAGCACCTGGTGCAGCCGGGCGACTTCGATCCCGATCACATCATCACGCCGGGCGTCTACGTCAAACGCATCGTCCACGTGCCGGATGCGACCAAGCACATCGAGCAGCGCACCGTGCGCAAGCGCGTCGCGCCGGCCGGAACCGGAGAGGAGGTCTAACATGGCCTGGACCCGCGATCAGATGGCCGAACGCGCCGCCAAGGAGCTGCGCGACGGCTTCTACGTCAATCTCGGCATCGGCATCCCGACGCTGGTGTCGAACTACATTCCCGACGGCATGACGGTGCAGCTGCAGAGCGAGAACGGCATGCTCGGCATCGGCCCGTTCCCCTACGAGGGCGACGAGGACCCCGACCTGATCAACGCCGGCAAGCAGACCGTCACCGAGCTGCCGACCACCAGCTTCTTCTCCTCCGCCGACTCGCTTCGCCATGATCCGCGGCGGCCATATCGACATCGCCATCCTCGGCGCCATGCAGGTGGCCGAGAACGGCGACCTCGCCAACTGGATGATCCCCGGCAAGATGGTCAAGGGCATGGGCGGCGCCATGGACCTGGTCGCCGGCGTCAAGAAGGTCGTCGTGGTGATGGAGCACACCGCCAAGGCCAAGGACGGCAGCATCGATCCGAAGCTCCTGCACACGTGCAACCTGCCGCTCACCGGCGCCGGCGTGGTCGACATGGTGATCACCGATCTCGGCGTGTTCGACATCGACCGCAAGAAGGGCGGCATGACGCTGATCGAGCTCGCCCCCGGCGTCACGGTCGACGAGATCACCCAGAAGACGCAGGCGAGCTTCAAGGTCGATGCAAAGCTGAAGCATTAGCCCGGAGCCGGTGCTCGCATGGAGGTCAAAGGCGCGGGGTTGCTGTATACGCTCGCCACGCTGTCGGTGACCTTCGCCGGCTTTGCCGCGCTGCTGCTCATGCTTCGGCAATCGGCCGGCGCCGGATTGTCGGCGCTCGACCGTTTCCTGGCGCGGACCGTGGTCGGCCATTTCTTCTGGCTCGCTGCCGGCGGGATATTCCCCTCGGTCTTGAGTCTGTATGAGCTTCCCGAGCAATGGGTCTGGCGGGCTTCGGCCCTGCTGTTCGGCTTGCCGATGCTCTGGCTTTTGTTGACCTATCAACGCCGCCGCATCGCCGCGACCGGCAAGGCCGCGCCGCGGCGGATTGTCATCATCTTCATTGGCCTCGGCTCATTGAGCCTGTTGGCGATGATCGGCTATGTGTTTGCCAATCTCGCGTACCCGGCGGCGGCCTACGCATCGGCAATCACCGTCAATTTTGTCACGCACGGCTATGCCGTCGTCACGGCGTTGGAAGTGATTTTGAGTCAGCAGGCCAGTGCGGGTGCCAAGGACAGATGACGCGGCCTTGTGAAGCTGCTAGGCCGCGCGGCATAACAAGAAACTGAGTTAGGCAAGGAAACGCCCCATGCTCTCCGCCGCCGAACGCAGCAAAGCCGCCGATATCCTGATGGAGGCGCAGAAGCAGCGCAAACAGGCGGTCCAACTGCACGTAACCTTTCCCGCCATCACCATCGACGATAGCTACGCGATCTCGACCATCGTGGCCGAACGCAAGATCAAGGCCGGCGCCAAGCTGATCGGCCACAAGGTCGGCCTCACCTCGAAGGCGATGCAGCGCTCGTCGATGATCGACGAGCCGGACTACGGCTACATCCTCGACGACCAGATGATCGCCGACGGCGCCAAGGTGCAGCACGCCGATTTCTGCAAGCCGCGGGTCGAGGTCGAGCTTGCCTTCATCATGGGCAAGCGCTTGCAGGGCCCTGGTGTCGGCCTGACCGACGTGCTGCGCGCCACCGAATACGTGGTGCCGGCGATCGAGATCGTCGACGCCCGCATCCAGGATCAGCGCAAAATCGTCGACACCGTCGCCGACAACGGCGCCGCGGCCGGCATCGCTTTGGGCGGACGTCCGGTCGGGCCGATGGATGTCGACCTGCGCTGGGTCGGCGGCATCATGTACCGCAATGCCGAGATCGAGGAGACGGGGCTCGCCGCCGGCGTGCTCGGCCATCCGGCGCTCGGCGTCGCCTGGCTCGCCAACAAGATCGGCCCGCACGGCCACGCGCTCGAGCCCGGCCATATCGTGCTTGCCGGCTCGTTCACCCGCGTGGTGTTCGCGCAAAAGGGCGACACCTTGCACGCCGATTTCGGTACGCTCGGCGGCATCGCCATTCAGTTCGTTTAACGCATGATCCCGAAAAGTGGGAACCGGTTTTCGGATAAGATCATGCGCAATGGAAAGTAAGCACTATGCCGGAACTGCCACGCAACGCCTTCAAGCACGCCATCGCCGCCGGAAAGCTGCAGATCGGCCTGTGGTCGAGCCTGTGCAGCAATATCGCCGCCGAGATCATCGGCGACAGCGGTTTCGACTGGATCCTGCTCGACACCGAGCATTCGCCCAACGAGATCCCCGATCTGGTGACGCAGTTGCAGGCGCTGCAGGCCGGCACCGCGACGCCGATCATCCGCCCGGCCTGGAACGACGCCGTGCTCGCCAAGCGCTGCCTCGACATCGGCGCGCAGACGCTGCTGTTTCCCTATGTGCAGAACGCCGGAGGAGGCGCAAACGCGCGGTCGCTTCGACGCGCTATCCGCCGCAAGGCATCCGCGGCGTGTCGGTCGCCTCGCGCGCGTCGCGTTACGGCCGTACGCCCGGCTATCTGACCAAGGCCAACGCCGAGATCTGCGTGCTGGTGCAGGTCGAGACCCGCATCGCGCTCGATCAGCTCGAGGCGATCGCCAGCGTCGAGGGCATCGACGGTGTCTTCATCGGCCCGTCCGATCTCGCCGCCTCGCTCGGCCACCTCGGCAATCCGCAGCACGCCGAGGCGCAGGCGGCGATGCAGGACGCGGTCAAGCGCCTGAAGAAGCTCGGCAAGCCGGCCGGCATCCTCACCGGCAACGAGGAGGAGGCCCGCCGCTATATCGAGTGGGGCTACCTGTTCGTGGCGGTCGGCGCCGACGTCGGCCTGCTGGCCAAAAACGCCGACGCGCTGGCCAAGAGGTTCAAAGGCTAGCGCTGTGGGCAGCGGCGCCGGGCGAGGCGCATGGGCTGTCTAAAAATGGACGAATCAGCCTAGATGGCAGGGGTAATCCAAAAATTCGTGCGTCCGCGTGATTGTGCACCTGCTGGCCCCCGCCGGCGTATCCGTCCGGCTGGGTCGGCGTTCGCCACGGACCGCCCATGCCGGATACTGGCGTCCCAGGTTTCGACGAACTGTCGCGCCAATGGCTTGCTCTCGCCGAGAGCCGGCTGGCTTATTTTTCCGAGCTCTATCGCAGCGGCCGCTGGCAGCGCTATTACACGGCGGAGAGTTTTGCCGACCAGGTGGTCGATGTCATGAAGGCGGTGACGGTGTGGCGGGAACTGGTCGGGCAGGCGGCGGTTCAGGCGCCGGCTTCGGTTTCGGAAACCGACGAATTGCATCCCGTCGCATGAGGGCTGGGCCGGCAATCGTCTTGGCGGCGGTGGGGCTGATGGCGCTGATGCAGCCGGCCGGCGCCGAAGACCTCAAGCGCGGCGAAATGCTGCTGGCGCGCGCCTGCGGGTCCTGTCACGCGCTAGGCAGCGGCGACAGCCCGGTCAAGGACGCCCCGGCGTTTTACACCCTCGGCAAGCGCTATCCGGTCGAGAACCTGGAAGAGGCTCTGGGCGAGGGCTTCATGTCCGGCCACCCCGACATGCCGGAATTCACATTTGACGGCGACGATGTCGGTGCCATCATTGCCTACCTGAAATCCATCCAGCAGCGCTAAGCACGTTCCGCCTTCAAGAGTATCCATCCCAAGAGTACCCATCCAATGAGCAGCGCTCTTTTCTCGCCCTATCGTCTGGCCGGCCTCGAGCTTGCCAACCGCATCGTCGTTTCGCCGATGTGCCAGTATTCGGCCGACGACGGTTGCGCCAACGACTGGCACCTGATGCATCTCGGCATGCTGGCGAATTCCGGCGCCGCGCTGGTGATCGTCGAGGCGACCCACGTCGAGCGCCACGGCCGCATCACCCACGGCTGCCTCGGGCTCTACAGCGACGACAACGAGGCGGCGCTGGCGCGCGTGATCGCGCAAGCCCGCCGCGCTGGGCAGTGCCAAGTTCGGCATCCAGATCGCGCATGCCGGCCGCAAGGCCTCGGCGCAGCGGCCGTGGGAGGGCGGCGGTCCGCTGACGGCCGAGCAGGATCCGTGGCCGACGATGGCGGCCTCGCCGCTGCCCTGGGGCGACGAAGCTGGCACACGCCGCGCGAAGTGACCGAAGCCGACATGGAGCGCGTGCGCGCAGGCTTTCGTCTCCGCCGCGAAGCGCGCGCTTGCGCATCGGCTTCGACGAGATCGAGCTGCACTTCGCGCACGGCTATCTGGCGCACGGCTTCATGTCGCCGATCTCCAACAAGCGCACCGACCAATATGGCGGCTCGTTCGAGAACCGCATGCGCTTTCCGCTGTCGATCGCGCGCGCGGTGCGCGCCGTGGTGCCGCAGGGTTTGCCGCTCGGCGCACGTATCACCGGCAGCGACTGGCGCGAGGGTGGGCTCACCCCCGACGACGCGGTAGCGATCGCCAAGGCGCTGAAGGGCGAAGGCATCGACTTCATCTGCATCTCGTCGGGCGGCGTCACCGCCGACACCCGCAACCCGACCGACGCCCGGCTACAACGTGCCGATCGCCGCGCGGGTGAAGAAAGAAGCCGGCATTCCGACGCGCACGCGTCGGCCTCATCGTCAAGCCGCGAGCAGGCCGAGGAGATCGTGGCGAAAGGCGAGGCCGACATGGTGTCGATGGCGCGCTGCTTCCTCGACGATCCGCATTGGGGCTGGCACGCCGCCAAGGCGCTCGGCGCCGAGGTGGTGCGGCCGGTGCAATATGCCCGCGCCGGGCCCAAGCTGTGGGCGCCGGCGGCGGCGAAGGCATGATCTAAACAGGCGGTATGGAAAATTTCATCTTCATCGCCGTCTTGTTTGCTGCGCTCTGCCACGCCGGCTGGAACGCGCTGATCAAAATTGGGCTCGATCCGCTCTCGACCACGACGCTGATCTCGATCGGCTCCGGCGTGGTGGCGCTGGTCGTTGCTGCCGCTCGTTGGTTTGCCGGCCTGGGCGGCCTGGCCGTGGCTGATCGCTTCGGTGGTCATCCATCTCTTCTATTTCGCCGCGCTGATCGAGACCTACCGCACCGGCGATCTCGGCCAAGTCTACCCGATCGCGCGCGGATCGGCGCCGCTGATGACGGCGACGGCGACCACGTTTTTCGTCGGCGAGAAATTGAATCTCATCGGCTGGAGCGGCATCGTCGCGCTGGTCGCCGGCGTGTTCCTGCTGTCGGCGCGCGGCGGCCGCGATCTGGTCAAGATCGACCGCCGTGCCGTCGGCTTCGCGCTCATGACCGCGCTCACCATCTGCGCCTATTCGGTGGTGGACGGCATCGGCGCACGCCTCGCCGGCAATCCGAACGCCTATTCGCTCTCGCTGTTCGTCGGCATTGCGCTGGTGATGGTGCCTTACGCGCTCTACCGCGACGGTCGCGACGTCATCCCGGCGATGCAGACACTATTGGCGGCGCGGCTTTGCCGGCGGCGCCTTGCAGGTGCTGTCCTACGGCATCGCGCTGTGGGCGATGACGCTGGCGCCGATCGCCATCGTCGCCACCTTGCGCGAGACCAGCGTGCTGTTCGGCGCGGTCATCGCGGTGGTCGTGCTTGAAGGAGCCGCTGCGCGTGATGCGCATCGGCGCCGCCCTGTTGATCCTGTGCGGGCTGGTGCTGCTCCGGCTGCAATAACTAAAGCGCCAGCTCCGGAAACTGTTGTTTCGAAGCGCACGAGGTCATCCTCGGTGTCGACGTCCCATAGCGCCGGGAGTTCGATTGACGTGAGACCAAGCGCTGCAATGCGTGCGCGCGTCTCGGCGAGAACGTGACGATGTGCCCCAGCGATGCCCGTCAAAAACTTGCGGCTGCGGCGCGCGCGCGCCGATCAGCACATAGCCGCCGTCCTCCGCCGGGATCAGCACGACGTCGGCCTCGCCGCAATGCGTCGGCGGCCGCGCGCAAATGCTCGGCGGTGAAGGCCGGGCAATCGGTGCCGATCACCAGCGTCGGGCCGTTCTGCGCGGCGATGGCGCGCCAGCATGCGCGTCGCCGAGGTCGCCGTCCGGCTGTCGCTTGAGCGACGATGGGGAAGCGCCGGGCCAGATCCTGGAACGAGGCATGGCTCGAGGTCGGGCGCGCACCACAGCGTCACCGGGCCGATGTCGGCTGCGACGCGCCGTTGCCACCGTCGCGCTCGGTCAGGCGCTCCTGCAGCACCGCCGCCGCATGCGCGCCGATCGCCGGGATCAGCCGGCGTCTTGGCGAGGCCGGGGATCGGCGCCTTGGCCAGGATGGCGATGGCGACAGGATTACCGTTCGGCATAGCCGTAGGCGCGCGCGAGCCGGACCGGATCGGCGCCGAAATAAAAGGCGAGCCGCAGCTTCCACATCAGCAGGATGGTGCGCAGCACGCCGTGCTGCTGCCAGCGCCGGCCGAGGTGGTGACGCGCGCGGCGAGGCACAGCGGGCGGCTCGATGCGCTTGAGCCGCGCCGACAGCGCCACGTCCTCCATCAGCGCGATCGGCGGAAAGCCGCCGGCCGCATCGAACGCGGCGCGGGTTGCGAACATCGCCTGGTCGCCGGTGGCGATGCCGGTCATGCGCGAGCGCAGGTTCATCATGAGCGCGATCAGGCGCAGCAGCCCGCCGCCGTCGAAGCGCACGTCGAAGCGGCCCCAGACTGCGGCGCGACCGCGCCAGGCCGTCGAGCACCAGCCGGTCGGCGTCCTCCGGCAGGCGCGTATCGGCGTGCAGGAACAGCAGCACATCGCCGCTGCGCCGCCGGCGGCGCCGGCATTCATCTGGACGCCGCGGCCGCGCGGCGCAGCGATCACGCGGTCGGCGAGCGGACGCGCCAGCTCGGCCGTGCCGTCGCTGCTGCCGCCATCGACCACGATCACCTCGGCGCCGCGCGCGCGATAGGGCGCCAGCGCCCGCAAGGCCGCCTCGATGTCGGCGGCCTCGTTGAGCACCGGCATGACGATGGAGAGTTTCATCGCGGCCTTGCCTGCGCGATGGTGTAATCCGGCCCATCGACGATGCGCGCATGATAGGACGCATGCGCCGGCGAGCCTTCCGGCCAGCGCTGCAAGAAACGGCCGAGAAAGGCATCGTGATCGTAGGGCAGGGCGAGCGCGTCGATGTGAACGCCGTCGCGCTCAATGCCGTAGAGCGGCGGATGCGGCGACGGCGTGGTGGCGATGCGCGTCAGAGGCCGAAACGCGTGCCGGCGAAATTCGGCATGCCGGCGGCGCCATTGTTGATGACGGTCAGGCGCCGCTGGCGAAGCGAAAAATCGCGCAAGGCGGCGAGACAGGTATGGGTCGAGGCGAACACATCGACTGCGCGGCGCTGCGGATTTCGTCGAGCCAGATCCGCCGCTTCGGATCGTCGAGTTCGTCTTGCGCAAAACGCCAGCCGGCAAGCGCGGTGGCGTCGCCGTGCACGATGCCGACGCGCAAGCCGCCGACCTTCGCCACCAGATGCATCGGCAGGCGCGCCAGCCGGTCGCGCGCCGCTGACGGCGCGGCCGTCTGCAACAGCGGTCAAGATCTCGTTCGAGCGCGTCACCACGTCGGCGGACCGCTCTCCGGATAGGCGCAGCCGCAGCCGGCGCCGATATCCGCCGCGCGCGCGATTTCCGTCTCCACATTGCCGCGCAGCGCGCGATGCGGCGCAACGCCGTGCTCGATCGCCGCGAACCAATCGGGGTCGGCGTCGAACCAGTGGAAATCGCCGTTGAACACCTGTGTCACCGGCGCGCGCTCCTTCGCCGCCAGTTTTTCGATCGCCGTTAGCGCGGCGAGATTGCCGTAAAGCCCGCCGACGACATAAAGTGTCTCCGCTGCGAAATCCGGCGCGCGCGCGAACACCGACGGCGAATAGCGATAGTCGTAGCGGGCAGACGCGGCCGGCCGCGCCGTCCTGCCGCCGCCATGCCGGAGGCGCTGAAGACGAAGCGTTCATTCCGCCGCCTCTTTCAGCGCGCCGCCGCAGCTCGAGCCTTGGCCGGCGGTGCAGCCGTAGCAGTGGCCGGCGACGCGGATCGGGTTGCCGGCGATGTCGTCGTCGAGCAAATCGGACAAGATGCACGCGCTCGCGCGCGCCGCGCCTCAGCGGCAGATCGAGCATCTGGTTGAAGTCGCAGTCGTAGACGAAGCCGCGCCAGTCGACCGAGATCAGATTGCGGCACATCACGCCGTCGAGATTGGCGTCGAGATGGGCGTCCTGCAGCAGCTGCAGATAGCCGTCGAACTCGCCTTTGCTGATCAGCATGGAGCCGAAGCGCTGGATCGGCATGTTGGCGAGCACGAACAATTTGTTGAACACGATGCCGTAGTGCTCGCCCAGCACGCGCTTGTAGTCGGCTTCGAGCGCGGCCTGCGGCGGCGGCAGCGACGGCCCTTGCGGATTGTAGACGAGATTGAGCGTGAGCGCTGGCATCGCGGCCGTAGCCGAGCGCGTTGAGCTTCTTCAAGCCGCGGATCGAGCCGTCGAACACGCCCTTGCCGCGCTGGCGCTCGACATTGTCCTGCAGATAGCAGGGCATCGAGGCGACGACCTCGACGCGGTTCGCCGCCAGAAATTCGGCGAGGTCCTCCTGGCCCGGCTCGCTCCAGGATGGTGAGATTGCAGCGGTCCATCACCTTGACGCCGAGCTTGCGCGCGTCGCGTCACCAGGCGGCGGAAATTGCGCGTTGAGCTCGGGCGCGCCGCCGGTGATGTCGAGCGTGCCGATGCGCCGGCGTTCGACGAAATCGAGCACGACGTCGGCGACCTCAGCCGACATTTCCTCGGTGCGGTTCGGCCCGGCGTTGACGTGGCAGTGGAAGCAGGACTGGTTGCAGCGATAGCCGACATTGACCTGCAGCGTGTCGAGCTTGGCCCGGCGGATGGCGGGGAAGGGCATCTTGTCGAGCAGCGGCAGCGTATCGCGCATGGGAATCCTCGATTGCCCTGCCAACTTGCCACGTGGCGCGCGTCCGCGTCACCCCGTTTGCTGTCGCGGCGGGACAAAATGCCGTGAGAAAATGTGAAACTCAGCGCGCGAGCGCGGTGGCGACCGGCGATTCGACGCCGATGCGGCCGAAGCCCGGCAGCTTGACGCCCGGATGGCGCAGGTCGAGCCCGGCGACCAGGCCGAGCAGATCGACTTCGACGCCCTCGACCCAGCCGAGCTTGACGCGCGGCGACGCCGATACAGATTGAGCTCGACGCCGGTGCCGCTGTCGGTCAGGCCGGCGTAGAGGCCGGTCGCGGAAATCGCGGCCGACCGCGTTCGGCGGCAGCGCCACGCCGAGTTCCGGCACCGCGCGCAGGATCGCGGCGGTGAAGCTGTTGCTGTTCGGCCCCGGCCAGATGCGGTAGTCGCCGGCGCGGTTGAAGCGATAGGCCTCGACCGCGGCCTCGATGCGCGGGATCAGCTTTTCCGCGTCCGGCCCGGAAATATCGGCGATCGCCACCGGCTTGTTGCCGTACCAGAGCCCGTCCGGCGGCCAGCCATTGGTGCGCACCGGGTTGCCCCAGCCGACCACGTCGTAGCGGGTCCATTCGGCGGCGTTGGCGGGCTTGAACACGATCCAGCTATGCACCGCGAAAATGCCCTTCCAGGCGCCGGCCTTGCCGGTGAACACGATCACGCGCGCCGGCTTGTAGTCGCCGGCCTTCGGCAGCAGGCCGGTGCTCGACCAGTCGGCGTCGCGCCAGGAGCGCGGGCCGTCGCCGGCGGCATAGAGCGCGGCGCGGGCGAGGAGCGGCACCAGGAATAGGGCGAAGATCGTGAGCATGATGAGCTTTCGGCGGGAAGGGCGGGTAGCCGGCATGCCGATTAGATAGGGACGCTTTCCGGCCTAAACGTGGCGGTCAGTTCACCTGATTGCCGCTGATCTTGAGCAGCGGATAGCGCGCGGCGCCGGCAAGCGCGAGGTCGCCGGTCACCGGCTTGTGCCACTCCATGCCGACAATGGCGCCGTGCAGCGTGCCGGCGAACACGTTGCCGGAAATCGTCGCCACGCCGGCGTTGGCGACCACCGACACCGCGACGCCGTAGCCCGCCTCGCGCACCACATTGCCGGTGATCGCCACATTGCGCAGATAATGCCCCCAGCCCGCGGCGATGCCGGCGAGCGGCGCGCCCTCGATGACGTTGCCGCTGACGACGGTGTCGGCTTCGACGCTGATGCCGTTGCCAGCCTCGCCTGGCCGCTGCGTGCGCAGATTGCGCACGATATTGCCGCGCACCGTGGCCAGCCGGCCGCCTTCGTTGAAATTGGCGATGGAAATCCCGGTTTCCGCGCCGTCGATGACGTTGTCGGCGATCACAGCGCCCTGGAATCCGAACTCGGAATAGATCGCCACTTCGTCGAGCCCGGTGCAACTGTTGCCGAGAATCTGGATGTTGGAAGCGGAATTGCCGCGAATGGCGGAAAAAGCGGCGTTGCGGATGTGGTTGCCGCGCACGATCACGTCGCCGGCGCGAAACACGTTGATGGCGTTGCCGTTCTCGCCGCTGCCGCCGGCGCGCGCGGCCGTGTCTTCGATGCGGTTGTCGGCAATGAGCGCGCCGTCATAGCGCTTGTCGCTCTGGAAGACGCGGATGCCGCCATTGCCGGACTTGGCGATGATATTGGCGGCGATGATGAGGCCACGGCTGTCGTTGCAGAACAGCGCGTTGTCCGCGGCTCCTGTGATCGTGTTGTGCGTCACCTCGCCGTCGCACTTGTTCAGGGCGATGCCGTTGCCGCCCGCGCCGGTGACGACGCAATCGGCAATGCGCACGGCAGCCACGTCATCGAAATGCACCAAGGCGCGGCCTTCCGGCAGGTTCTGGCCGCCGCCGTCGAGCGCGAGGCCACTGAGCGAAATCGTTTCCGCGTGCTCGGCTGACAGCAGCGACGGACCACGGGTCAGGATCAGTCGGGTCGCGCCGCGCACGCCGACGAGTTGGGCGCCGGCCGGCAGCGTGAGACCGCCGGCGCGGTAGACGCCGGGCGCCAGCAACAGCGGAACCCGCGTGCGCGCCGCCTCGCCGATGGCGCGCTGCAAGGCGGCGCTCTGGTCGCCCGCCGCGCCGGGGCGCACGCCGAAATGCGCGGCGTCGAGGCCGAAAGTCGACAACGGCGCGGCCTTGCCCGGCGCGGCCAAGGCGGCGGCGAGCGAGCCGAGAAGGATCGTGCGGCGGTTGATGCTCATGCGCCGCGCATTATGCGACATCCGCAAGCGGAGTGTGTTAACGCGCCGTTGCCGCGATAACCATAACCAGCCGCGTGCCGAGCCGGGCGAGATCGTCTGCCGACAGGTGCGGCTTGCCGCGGCGCGGCCGCGTGTTGCGGCGGATCATCGGCACGTGCACGAATGCGGCAAGGCGCAGGTTCCCGGACTTGGTTGCTGCGGCGGCCTCCCAGCACAAATAATTGCAGAGATAACGTCCGGCGTCGTGCGAGCGGACGACCGGCACCCGGGCGGCGCGCGCTACGACAACAAGCTGCGCTGCCGGCACCGGCAAAGTGACTGCGGACGGACCGCCCGGCGCGATTTTGCCGGCGCGCGCGGCGCCGCCGGCGTCGGGCAGCAGCGTCACTGCATTGCGCGCGCGCGTCTCGATGCGGATCGTCTTCGCTCGCGGCGCTAGCCCGAACATCAGCAGCGCATGCGGCTTGTGCTTGACGATGAGCCTGGGCAGATCGCGGTCGACCGCCGCGTAGCTGGTCGGGAAAACATGCGCGACAATCTTCACCTCCGCCAGACCCGGCCGCCGCAGGCGCGCCAGCCGCTCGACCAGCGGCCCGGTCGGATTGAACGGCGCGCCGGGAAAAGGCCCGAAGCCAGTGACGAGGATGGTGACGGGCATCACACCCCGAGCAACTGCGCGATCTCTTCCACGGCGAGCGTCGGCGCCAGTTTGCCGGCGGCGACGGCCGTTTCCGCCGCCTTGAGCTTGCCGCGCACGGCCGGATCGCTGCGCAGCCGCGCGGTGAGGCGCTCCTCCAGCATCGACCACATCCATTTGACCTGCTGCTCGCGCCGGCGCGCGGCGAGTTCGCCCGACGCCGTCATCTTCTCCTTGTGCGAGACGATCTGCTCCCACAAGAGCGGAATGCCATCGCCGGTGAGCGCCGAATAGGTGAGCACCGGCGGCGACCAGTTTTCCGAATGTGGCGCCAGAATATTGAGCGCGGCGCGATAATCCGCCGCCGCTAATCTGCGCGCGCGCGACATTGTCGCCGTCGGCTTTGTTGACCGCGATCATGTCGGCCAATTCGACGATGCCTTTCTTGAGGCCCTGCAATTCGTCGCCGGCGCCCGGGATCATCAGCACCAGGAAGAAATCGGTCATGTCGGCGACCGTCGTCTCCGACTGGCCGATGCCGACGGTTTCCACCAGCACCACGTCGTAGCCGGCCGCCTCGCACAACAGCATGGTCTCGCGCGTCTTGGCGGCGACGCCGCCGAGCGTGCCGGAGGAGGGCGAGGGCCGCACGAAGGCGTGCGGGTCGACGGCGAGCCGCGCCATGCGCGTCTTGTCGCCGAGGATCGAGCCGCCGGTGCGGGTCGAGGACGGATCGACCGCCAGCACCGCGACCTTGTGGCCTTGCGCGGTGAGGAACGTGCCGAGCGCGTCGATGGTGGTCGATTTGCCGGCGCCGGGCGCGCCGGTGATGCCGAGCCGCACCGCCTTGCCGGTCGCCGGCAGCACTTCCTGCACCAGGAGATGCGCTTGTTTGCGGTGATCGGCACGCTTGCTCTCGATCAGCGTGATGGCGCGCGCCAGCGTCGCGCGTTCGCCGGCCTTGATGCCGTGGGCGAGGGTGGATGGCTTGAGGGGGCGCGCCGCCATGGCAGTGCCGCTAACGGCGTTTCGCGTCGTCGAGCCGGATGGCGAGCCCGCCGCCGGTTTTCTTTTTCGCCGCGGTGGCGCGCGCAAAGGTGAACAGCTGCTCGCTCGTCTCGATACGGCAGGCAACGCCGCCCGGATGTTTGCACTGCGCGTCGCGGGTGGCGAGGTCGGCATCATCCTCGTCGATCACGACCACGGTATAGACGCCATCGGCAAGCGTGTGCATCAGCGCGTATTCGACGTGCTCCGGGTGCCGCACTGACACCGACTGCACGATGAAATCGCCGTTCTCGAACGGGTGCAGGGTGAAGCTGGCGATGTCCTTGAGGCCGCCGCTCTCGCGCACGTAGCGTTTGCCGTCCCATTTAAAGCGCGTGCGCTCCGGATCGTGCGCGTGGCCGTCGCGCAACGTGTAGAGCTGCAGATTGAGCGTTTGTCCCAATTCCGGCTTCGGGTCGGTGAGGATCGGCGCGGAGGAAATCGATGCAGCCGGCCAAAGCCAGCGCCGCAAGCGCGACAAAGCCCGGGCGGACCAGGAAGGATTTCACTCGGCCGCCTCTTTGCCGTGGCCTAGACGTTTGTTGAGAAGTCTTGAGCAATTTTTCCGCCGCTTCCGCGATCACCGTGCCGGGCGGGAAGATCGCCTCGCAGCCGGCTTTCATCAGCGCGTCGTAATCCTGCGGCGGCACCACGCCGCCGACCACGATCATAATGTCGTCGCGGCCCTGCGCCGCCAGCTCTTTCTTCAACGCCGGCACCAACGTCAGATGCGCGGCGGCCAGCGACGACACGCCAAGGATATGCACGTCGTTCTCCACCGCCTGGCGCGCGGCCTCCGCCGGCGTCGCGAACAGCGGCCCGATGTCGACGTCGAAGCCCAAGTCGGCGAAGGCCGAGGCGATCACCTTCTGGCCGCGGTCGTGGCCGTCCTGGCCGATCTTGGCGACCAGAAGGCGTGGCCGGCGGCCTTCCGCCGCTTCGAACGCCTCGACCGCAACGCGCACCCGTTCGACCGCGCCGGTCATGCCGACCTCCCGCTTGTAGACGCCGGTAATCGCTTTGATCTCGGCGCGGTGACGTCCATAAACCTTTTCCAGCGCCATGGAAATTTCACCGACGGTGGCCTTGGCGCGGGCGGCGTCGATCGCCAGCGCCAGCAGATTGCCGTTGCCGCGGTCGGCGGCGCGGGTGAGGGCATCGAGGGCTTCTTTCAGCGCCGCCGGATCGCGCTCGGCCTTCAGGCGCTGGAGCTTGTCGATCTGCATCTGCATGACGGCGGAATTGTCCACCTTGAGCACGTCGATCGGCGCCTCGTCGGTCGGCTGATATTTATTGACGCCGATCACCGACTGCACGCCGGCGTCGATGCGCGCCTGCGTCTTGGCGGCGGCTTCCTCGATGCGCAGCTTGGGAATGCCGGCCTCGATCGCCTTGGTCATGCCGCCGAGACCCTCGACTTCCTCGATATGGCCCCAGGCCTTCTTGGCGAGTTCGTAGGTCAGCCGCTCGACGTAATAGGAGCCGCCCCAGGGATCGACGATGCGCGTCGCGCCGGCTTCCTGTTGCAGCACGATTTGCGTGTTGCGGGCGATGCGGGCGGAGAAATCGGTCGGCAGTGCGAGCGCCTCATCGAGCGCATTGGTGTGCAGCGACTGGGTCTGTCCCTGCGTCGCCGCCATCGCCTCGATCATGGTGCGTGAGATATTGTTGAACACGTCCTGCGCCGCCAAGGACCAGCCCGAAGTCTGGCTGTGCGTGCGCAGCGACAGCGAGCGCGCATCCTCCGGCTTGAACGGTTTCATCAGCTTAGCCCAGATCATGCGGGCGGCGCGCAGCTTGGCGATCTCCATGAAGTAGTTCATGCCGATCGCCCAGAAGAACGAGACGCGCGGTGCGAACTGGTCGACGGTGAGGCCAGCCTTGATGCCGGCGCGCACATATTCGACGCCGTCGGCGAGCGTATAGGCGAGCTCGAGATCCTGCGTCGCGCCGGCCTCCTGCATGTGATAGCCGGACACGGAAATCGAATTGAACTTCGGCATCTCGGCCGACGTGTAGGCGAAAATGTCGGAGATGATGCGGATGCTCGGCCCGGGCGGATAGATGTAGGTGTTGCGCACCATGAATTCTTTGAGGATGTCGTTCTGGATCGTGCCCGACAGTTTCTCATGCGGCACGCCCTGTTCTTCCGCCGCGACGATGTAGAGCGCCAGCACCGGCAGCACCGCGCCGTTCATGGTCATCGACACGCTCATCTGGTCGAGCGGGATACCGGAGAACAGCGTGCGCATGTCGTAGATCGAGTCGATGGCGACGCCCGCCATGCCGACGTCGCCGGAGACGCGCGGATGATCGCTGTCATAGCCGCGGTGGGTGGCGAGATCGAAGGCGATCGAGAGGCCCTTCTGCCCGGCGGCGAGGTTGCGCCGGTAGAAGGCGTTGGAATCCTCCGCCGTGGAGAAGCCGGCATATTGCCGGATGGTCCAGGGCTGCGCCGCGTACATCGCAGGATAGGGGCCGCGCAGGTAAGGCGGCTTGCCGGGATAAGTGTCGAGGAAATCGAGCCCGGCCAGATCGGCTTCGCTATATGAGGCCTTCACCGGGATCGCTTCTGGCGTGACCCACGGCGCGGCCGCGTCGTTGCCGGCCTCGACCGGTGCCTCGGCGAAGTCGACCTTGGCGAAGTTGGGGACCTGACTCATTTCATCCCCAGAATATCATGCGCCGCCCGTAACGTCGCTACCACGTCGCAGCCCGTGAACACGTAGGATTTCACGCTCGCCTGCCGCCATTTGTCCTCATTCTCGCCGGGCCTTCCTGCGAGATGAACGGTGGCGCCGGCGGCAGTGAGTGCCTTGGCGGCGTCGGCCGCTTGGGCCTCATAGGCCTTGTCCGACGAGCACAGGCAGGCGAGCTTGGCGCCGCAGGCCTTGAACGCGGCGATCATCTCGGCCTGGTCCTTGAATCCGTCGTTGCCGACGGCCTCAATGCCGCCGGCCTCGTAGAAATTCTTGGCGAAGGTCGCGCGCGCAGTGAACTCCGACGGCCGCCCGAGATTGGCCAGGAACACTTTCGGCCGCGCGCCGGTCTTTTTCAGCATCGCGTCGGACGCATCTCGCAAAGCCTCGAACGGCTCGGCGAGACGGATGCGGGGCAGTGCCTCGACGCTCACGGCGGCGGTCGCTTCCTTCGGCGTTGTCACCGGCGCGACATCGAGCATCGCCGACGGCGTCTCGTGGATGTTGGGGTAGTCGCTCGTTCCCGTCAGCGCGTCCTTGCGCCGCGCGGCGGCCTTCTGCCGTTCGGCGCGCACGGCGGCGACATTCTTCTGAACTTGCCCCGTTTCGAGCGCCGCCCACGCGCCGCCGGCCTTCTCGATCTCCTGGAATTGCGCCCAGGCGGCGCCGCAGAGCTTAGCTGTCAGGTCCTCGATGGCGCCGGAGCCGGCGGCTGGATCGGCGACGCGGAACAGATTGGATTCCTCAAGCAGAATGAGTTGTGTGTTGCGCGCCACCCGCCGGGCGAAGGCATCGGGCAGGCCGAGCGCCGCGGTGTGCGGCAGCGCGACGATGCTGTCGGCGCCGCCAAGGCCCGCCGCGGTGACGGCGATGGTGGTGCGCAGCATGTTCACGTAAGGATCGCGCTTGGTCATCATCCGCCACGCGGTCTCGGCGGTGACGTAAGCCGGCTTCGGCGCGAGCCCGCAGGCCTCTTCAACGCGCGCCCACAATTTTCGAAGGGCGCGGAATTTGGCGATGGTTAGAAATTCGTCGGCGTCGGCGGCGAGGCGGAAATAGATCATGCCGCGCCCGGCATCGAGCGGAACGCCGCTCGCCTCCAGCGCACGCAGATACTCGACTGCGCTGGCGATGGCGAAGGCAAGCTCCTGCGCTTCCGAGCCGCCGGCATTGTGAACAATGCGCCCGTCGCCGGTCGCGAAGGGGCCGCGGAAGCCCTGGCTTGCCAATTCGCTCACCACGCGGGTGAAGCCGCGCGATAACTTGGCCCAGGGCATGGGGCTCGCGCCCGAGGCGGCGAAGCCGCCGATCGGATTGATGCTGGCGCGCAGCTCGACCGTCTCCGGCGTTATCTTGCGGTTCTTCACCAGCGCGGCGAAGGTCTGCACCACATTGCGCGTCGGCGGGCTGAGATTGAAGTCGATGGTAATGCCGGCATCGAGTTCGATCCCGTCAAACACGCGGGCGAGCGTCGCCGGCGAGGCGTCGAGGCCATAGCCATTGGCGCTGACCGATCCGGCCATCACCAGCGTCAGCCCGGTCGCGCCGTTCTCCAGGTCCTGCAGCGCCTGCGTGTTGGCCGCCGCCGGATCGGGATGATCGACCCGCTGCATCAGCGTCCACGGCGCACCGGGCGCGTGCCCGGCCACCGGCTTCGCCCCGGCCGCGCGCGGGTAGAGCGGCTCGATCCGCAAGCCGTCATAGGTCTGGCTGACGAGCCGCTTCTCGAACGAGGCGCCCTTGAGCGCCGCCTCGACCAGCTTGCGCCATTGTGCCTCGCTGGTGGGCGGGAATTCGGCGGCGAGGGGAAGCTCGTTACTCATCGGCGCAAAGTGCCACAGTTGGTGCCGGCTCGCCATTGAGCTCTCGCCATTGGGCTAATGCAAATTGCGTGCCCGTCATTGCCGCGGCGGCAACCGCTCGATCCCGGCGGTTTCGATGCTGGCTGCAGCCTCCCGCACGGTCCGCCCGCCGATGACCAGATCGGGGGCGATTTCCGCAAGCGGCAGCAGCACGAAGGCGCGCTCGAACAGCCGCGGATGCGGCACCGTCAAGCCCAGCTCGTCGATGGCGAGATTGCCGTAGGCGATAATGTCGATGTCGGCGGTGCGTGGGCCCCAGCGCTTTTCATGGGCGCGGTCGCGGCCGAGTGTAAGCTCGACCGCCTGCGCATGCGCCAGCAGCTCGCGCGGGCTGAGCGTGGTCTCGACCGCGATGCACAGGTTGATGAATGGCGGCTGATATTTGAAGCCCCAGGGCGGCGTGCGGTAGTCGGAGGAGCGCGCGGTCAACCGCACCTTTGTGTCGTCGCACAACAGTGCCACCGCGCGGTCGAGAATGGTGCGGCTGTCGCCGACATTGCCGCCGAGCGCCAGCCACGCCGCGGTCATGATTTGGAATTGTCCCGCGTCCGCTCCAGCGTGACGCCGACGTCGCTGAAGGTGGCGGCGATCGGCGCGTGCGGCTTGTGGATCGTCACCGTGATCTTGCGCACGCGCGGAAAGGCGGCGAGCACCGCGTCGGCCACCCGGCCGGCGGCCGCCTCGATCAGCCGGTATTTCTGTGCGCAAAACGCCGCGCTCGCGCAAGTCGACCACCTTGTCGTAGGAGACGGTGTCGGCGACTTTGTCCGAACGCGCGGCTTCGGCGAGATCGATGTCGAGTTCGATGTCGATGGTGAAGGTCTGCCCGACCTTGCCCTCGTAGGGCATGACGCCGTGATAGGCATGCAGCGACAGCCCGGTGATGAAGATGTGGTCGCTCATCGTGCCCCCTCGATCGCGGCGGCGACCCGCAGCGCCTGCACGGTCTCGGCGACGTCATGCACGCGCACGATCGCCGCGCCGTTTTTGACCGCCTGGAGATGGCTGGCAATCGAGCCGCCGAGCCGCTGGTCGGGCGCCGACGGCGTCACCGCATTGATGAATCGCTTGCGCGAAGCGCCGACCAAGAGAGGAAGCCCGAAGCGCCTGAACTCGGCGAGCCGGGCGATGCAGGCGATGCTCTGCTCCGGCGTCTTGCCGAAGCCGATGCCGGGATCGAGCACGATGCAGTCGCGGGCGATGCCGGCGCGCTCCGCCTGCGCGAGCGAGCGCTGGAAGAACGCCTGCACGTCGGCGATGATATCGATCGCGGGGTCTGCGCTGTCGCGGTTATGCATGATCACGACCGGCATGTCGTATTCGGCGACAACCTCGGCCATCGCCGGATCGCGCTGCAGGCCCCAGACGTCGTTGACCATCGCTGCGCCCTGGTCGAGCGCCCAGGTCGCGATGCCGGGCTTCATGCTGTCGATCGAAACCGGCGTCTTGAGCTTGACCACGGCCGGCAGCACAGGTGCGAGCCGCGCCAGCTCCTCCTCGTAGCTCACCGGTTCAGCGCCGCCATAGGGGCGGGTCGATTCCGCCCCGATATCGATGATGTCGGCGCCCTCGGCGATCATGCGCTGGGCTTGGGCGATCGCCCGTTGCGGATCGACAAAGCGCCCGCCGTCCGAAAACGAGTCCGGCGTCACATTGAGGACGCCCATGACCAGCAGTCGCCGCTCGGCCAACAGGCCGGCGAGCCAGGATGGCGGGGAGTCCGCGGTCACATCGCCGACGGTCTGTGGTTCGCCATGAGGGCACATGGTCGTGGCTTTGCGCTGGAAGGTGACGGGCTGTCAAGAAGCCGCGGACTGCAGCCGCAGCCGTCTATTTATACGTAATCTTGATCTGCAGTTTCTTGGCGTGCTCGATCCAGCTTCCCACCACCTTCTCGGACGGCAGGAAGGCGACCAGCTTTCGCTTCTTGTTGGCCTCGGCCATCGCCTTGGCGAGATTGGCCGGGTTGCGATACTTGAGTTCCTTGACGGTATCGACGCCCGCGGCCTGCAGCAGCTCGGCATATTCCTTGCGGATGCCCTTGACGCGCATGCGGTCGGCGACATTGGCCCAGCACAGCAACTGTTTTTCGTCGATCCCGGTCTTTTCGGCGAGCATTTTGCGCCCACGCAGGGTGCTCGCCACCTCGAGCAGCCGCCCGGTCGACCGGATGCCTGCCGACTTGAAAGTCGCGGCGGTTTCGCCGTCGATCCCGTCGATATCGGTGATGGGATAGGTCATCCGGAGTTCCTCGCCTGCTTCTTACTTCTGTTCTTCTGTCTGCGAAATCGACCGAAACGTTCAAACGAACTGACTTAAGCCCGGAATCGAGCCCACGATCTCGCCAACCGCGTCTTCGCCGGCTTTTTCGCGGGAAAAGGCGATGACTTCCTTGGTGACGCCCTGCACCTGACCCATGCTCAGTCCGGCCGACATCATTTTGGTGCCGGCGCCCATCAGCCCGCCCATGGCGAACATGCCGCCGCCGGCGTCGCTGGCCTGTTGGGCTTGGATCAGCGCTTGCGCGCCGGGAAGTTTGTCGATGAGGGCCTGCACTTTGTCGGGCGGGCCTTCCTTGCGCAGAAAATCGAAGATGATGCCGACGGCTTTTTCCGCCGTCTCCCGATCGACGCCGACGTTGGCGACGAGACGCGCGATCAATTCGTCCATGATCCCCCTCAACGCTCCCGCACTGACGGCGGGTTGTTCCTATATTGAACGGCGTTCGTCGCGATGACAAGCGCGATGCTCTGCCACGTGCGTAAAGTTGTCTTATGTGCGCGCACTGTCATTGCCTTATGTCAAGTAAAATGTGTGCGGCGACTTTCGTGACGCGACTCGCGCGTCAACGCTTCGGTGTACCGCCGTGCAAAATTGCTCAATCGAAAATCCCTCCGCAAATACCATCGCAGTATCCGAATAATCGCGGCTAGTCGTTTTGCGGCCGGCGGCGGCACATCGGCAGGTTATGCTTTCGAAATTCCGAAGAGAAAATGAAAAAAACTTCACCGGAAAACGCGAGTCCGTCCCTTTAACTTGCATTCGGCGGCAATTTTGAACGTTTGTAGGGATCGGCGGCGCTTTTCAGCCCGCAAATGCATTGCTAGCTTGCTCGTCCAGCCGACAGGAGCCCCGCATGAGCACACTCGACGCGGTCTTGAGCCGCATCGACCAGGATATCGACCAAAGCGTCGAGCGGTTGTTCGCGCTGTTGCGCATCGCCTCGGTGTCGACCGACCCGGCCTACAAGGAACAATGCCGGGCCGCCGCCGAGCACGTCGCCGCCGACCTGCGCAGCATCGGTTTTGCCGCCGATGTGCGCCCGACCGAGGGCCATCCGGTGGTGGTCGGCAAAACGAACGGCGTTTCCGGCCCGCGCGTGCTGTTCTACGGCCATTACGACGTGCAGCCGGTCGATCCGCTGAACCTGTGGAAGACGCCGCCGTTCGAGCCGCGCATCGAGACGCTACCCGGCGGCCGCAAGATCATCGTCGCGCGCGGGGCCTGCGACGACAAAGGCCAGGCCATGACCTTCATCGAGGCCTGCCGCGCCTTCAAGGCGGTCACCGGCAAGCTGCCGCTGCCGATCACCACCATGATCGAGGGCGAGGAGGAGTGCGGCTCGAAGCATCTGTTCAAATTCGTGCGCGACAATGCCGCCGAGTTCAAGCTCGACCTGGCGCTGGTCTGCGACACCGCCATGTGGGACGCCGAGACGCCGGCGGTGACCACCTCGCTGCGCGGGCTGGTCTATGAGGACGTCAAAATCACCTGCGCCGACCGCGACCTGCATTCCGGCCTGTTCGGCGGCGCGGCGCAGAACCCGATCCGGCTCTTGGCCAAGATCCTCGGCGCGCTGTGGGACGACAACGGCCGCGTCACCATCCCCGGCTTCTACGACGGCGTGAAGGAGCTGCCGGCCGACATCAAGGCCGACCTCAAGGCGCTCAACCTCACGCCGGAGAAGTTCCTCGGCCCGATCGGGCTGAAGACCCCGGCCGGCGAAAAGGGCCATCTGCTGCTCGAGCAGATCACCACGCGGCCGACCGCCGAGATCAACGGCATCATCGGCGGCTACACCGGCGAGGGCGCCAAGACCGTCATCCCCGGCCAGGCCTCGGCGAAAGTCTCGTTCCGTCTGGTCGGCGAGCAGGACCCCGAAAAGGTGCGCGATGGCTTCCGCGCCTTCGTGCGCGCGCGCCTGCCGGCCGACTGCCAGGTCGAGTTCGGCAATTTCGGCCTGGCGCCGCCGCTGCAGCTTTCGTTCGACAACCCGGCGCTCAACAAGGCGCGCGCCGTGCTGGCCGAGGAATGGGGCCACAAGGCGGTGGCGGTCGGCGCCGGCGGCTCGATCCCGATCGTCGCGGATTTCAAGAGCGTGCTCGGCATGGACTCGCTCCTGGTCGGCTTCGCGCTCGACGACGACCGCGTGCATTCGCCGAACGAGAAGTTCGACCTTCAGTGCTTCCACAAGGGCATTCGGAGCTGGGCGCGCATCCTTGCGGCGCTGGTGGACGTTTAGTGCAGATCATCCGCCGATATTGTTTGCGATAAACCAAGGGAGTGCCACCAATGCGCTTATTCCCCTTACCGATTATAATTTCGCTAATTGGCCAAGCTCTGTGCGTGATTTCTTACTTTATGTCGCCAGCCAGAGCTGAGGAGGCCGCTCCGGCCGACACAGCCGCATTTATCTCCTATTGCGAAGACGCCAGCCATTTTAATACATGCCGTTTGACGGTGGTGAATCTCAACAATAGGACCTTGATCAAGCTGATCAACCATCAACACGGCTGCATCATCCCAAACGAGCTTGGAGAAAATACGCGAGCCCGCTCGGCTGTCGCCACCAAAGCAATACTTGCGCATCTGAAAATCGCCGCAGCGTCGCGGCCGCCAAAGACCGACGATGCCATTTTGGTCAGCATAAAGACGCTTTGGCCCGGGAAATGTGAATGAACATCCCCAAAGGGCGCCTTTTTGTCTTGCCGCCGCGCACCTGCTAGGGCGCGGCCGTAGGTCACAAGACAAGGTGCTATGGCTCCTCCGCTTCTTCAACTCAAAGACATCGCTCTGACCTTCGGCGGCACGCCGCTGCTCACCGGGGCGGAGCTGTCGGTGTCGGCCGGCGAACGCGTGTCGCTAGTGGGGCGCAACGGATCGGGCAAGTCGACGCTGTTGAAGATCGCCGCCGGCCTGGTCGAGCCCGACCGCGGCAGCGTGTTCGTGCAGCCGGGGACCTTGGTGCGCTATCTGCCGCAGGAGCCAGAGTTTTCCGGTTTTGCCTCCACCTTGGCCTATGTCGAGGCCGGCTTGCGGCCGACCGACGACAGCCACGCCGCCCGCTCTCTGCTCGAGCAACTCGGGCTAAGCGGAGCGGAAGACCCGGCCCATCTCTCCGGCGGCGAAGCGCGGCGCGCCTCGCTCGCCCGCGTGCTGGCGCCGTCGCCGGACATCCTGCTGCTCGACGAGCCGACCAATCATCTCGATCTGACCACCATCGAATGGCTGGAGCGTGAGCTCGACGGCCGCCGCACCGCGCTGGTCATCATCAGCCACGACCGGCGCTTCCTGTCGACGTTGTCGCGTTCGACGGTCTGGCTCGACCGCGGCACGACGCGCCGCATCGAGCGCGGCTTTGGTCATTTCGAGGAATGGCGCGACATGCTGCTGGCGGAAGAAGAGCGCGAGCAGCACAAGCTCGACCGCAAGATCGTCGCCGAGGAGCACTGGATGCGCTACGGCGTCACCGGAAGGCGCAAGCGCAACATGCGCCGGGTCGGCCAGTTGCAGGCGCTGCGCGACGCGCGCCACAATCACCGCGCCGCCGCCGGCAACGCCACCATCACCGCGGGGTCGGCGGCGCCATCCGGCGCGCTGGTCATCGAGGCGAAAGGCATCGGCAAGAGCTATGGCGACCACGCCATCGTCAGCGACTTTTCAATCCGAATTCAACGGGGCGACCGCATCGGCATCGTCGGGCCGAACGGCAGCGGCAAGACCACGCTGATCGGCTTGCTGACCGGCGCGCTCGCGCCCGACAGCGGCACGGTCCGGCTCGGGTCGAACCTCGCGGTCGCCACCCTGGACCAGCACCGCGACAGTCTCGATCCTAACGTGACAGTCGCCGAGGCGCTGACCGGCGGACACGGCGACACCGTGATGGTGAACGGTACGCCCAAGCACGTCATTGGCTATATGCGGGACTTCCTGTTTTCGAACGAGCAGGCGCGCACCCCACTCGGTAAGCTATCGGGCGGCGAGCGCGGCCGTCTGATGCTGGCGCAGGCGCTGGCCAAACCCTCGAACCTACTGGTGCTCGACGAGCCGACCAACGATCTCGACATGGAGACGCTCGACGTGCTCGAGGAAATGCTCGGTGACTATCCCGGCACGGTGCTCTTGATCAGCCACGATCGCGATTTTCTCGATCGCCTGGTGAGCGGCGTGATCGTGCCGGAGGGCGGCGGCTGCTGGAGCGAATATGCCGGCGGCTATTCAGACATGCTGGCGCAGCGCGGCGCCGATCTGACCCGCGAGCAGCGCAAGGCCGAGCCGTCGAAAGCGGTCAAAGCGGCTACTGCCGCCGTTGCACCGCCGGCCGCGAAACAGCGCATGACCTTCAAGGACAAGCACGCGCTGGAGACTTTGCCGAAGACCATCGTCGCCCTGCAGGCCGAAGCCGGCGCGCTGCAGGCCAAGCTCGACGATCCCGGCTTCTATGCGCGCGACCGCGCCGGCTTCGAAAAGGTCACCGCCGCGCTCGGCGAGCTCCAGCGCAGAATCGCCGCGGCCGAAGAACAGTGGCTCGCACTCGAAATCCTGCGCGAGGAGATCGCCGGCGGCTAGTTCAGATATCGAACAATTCGTCGACGGAGAATTTCCGCGGAATAAGTTTCTGGCGAAAACTGTAGTCGATGACAATCTCGAGTGAACGGCGGTTGGCTTCGACGCCGAAACGCCAGGGATCGAGCAGGCCGCCCTCCGGCGGCGGCACGGCGCGCCGGCTTTCCTGCAGCATCCGGTAGATTTCCTGCACGATATCGGGCCGCGATTTCGCGATACTGTCGCGCACCACCATCATGTGATTGATCGGCACGCCGCCGTGGGTCTCCGCCCATTGGCGTGCCGCCGCGTCGGCATCGGGAATGAGCGGTTTCAATCGCGGGTCGAGCAAAATATTGCCGACGATCGCCGCATCGAGCTCGCCATCGAGCAGCATCTGCACGATCGTCTTGCCTTCGCCTGCGCGCGTGACGAAATCGGGATCCTTGTATTCGGCAAGATGCGGGTCCTCGAAGGTAATCCAGCGGACCTTGGCGATATCGACGCCGTAATCGTCGGCGAGAAACCCACGCAACCAGGCCCCGGTCGTTTGCGTATAGGCACGCACGCCGACCCGCTTGCCGGCGAGGTCGGATGGTTTCAACGGGCCGTGTTCCGGATTATACGCAATGGTGTGGTGCTGACCGCGGCCGAGCACGGTCGCCGGAATGAGTGCGTAGGGCTTGCCGTAGGTCTTCGCCTGTAAATAAGTGACGATCGCCAATTCGGCGACGTCGAACTTGGCTTCGCGCACCAGCGGCTTGAACGCCGTGTTTGACACTTTGACGTCGGCAAAGTCGAAATCGATCAAATCGGATTTCACGTCGCCTTTCTTGAGCGCCGCAGTGTTCGGATAATTGCCGAGCAGCGTGAACAATTTCGTCTTTGCCATTGTCGTCCCGTTAATCCGCGAGCACGGGGTAGAGGACCTGGGCGGTCTTGGCGAAGATCCAGTCACGGTCAGCTTGCGGCAGACAGACCAGCGCCTCGCGCGCGGTTTTCAAAAGTGTTGGCAGCGTGCCTTCGCTGGAAGGATAGTTCGATCCCCAGGCCAGCCGTAACGCCCCG
This sequence comes from uncultured Alphaproteobacteria bacterium, assembly GCA_963772235.1. Lineage (GTDB taxonomy): Bacteria > Pseudomonadota > Alphaproteobacteria > Rhizobiales > Xanthobacteraceae > Pseudolabrys. The sequence goes on along the minus strand of CAVYWI010000027.1, from coordinate 165,754 downwards.
AACGCGGCGACAAGACGCGGAAAGAAAGTTTCCGGCGTCGCCTTGCCGCGGCGCGCCTCGGCGAAGATGCGCGGCGTCAGCTTGAGGAAGATATTCGGGTAGCGCGCAAGCTCGAACAGGCTGGCGGCGGCCGCGTAGGGGGGGCCGTCTTCCAGCACCGGCCGCGCGCAGTGGTCGAGAACGATACGCACCTTCGGAAAACGCTCGGCCATGCCGATCACCTGCGGGATCGCCTTGGCCGACATCTGCAGGCAGATCGACAAGCCCAACTCGCCGGCGCTCGCCCATGCGGGGTAGGATTTCGGATCGTCGAGCCAATTGGCTTGTTCGGCCATGGTGCTGCCGAACGTGAACAGCCGCAGACCGGTGAGTTTTTTGTCGCGCCAGTAGCGCATGCGCTCGGGCGCGTCGGGCGCCAGCACATCGACCGAGAAGACGCCGGTGAAGCACCTGGGGTGCGCGGCGACCGCGTCGGCGACGTACGAATTGTCGTGGCCATAACAGGTCGAGGCCTGCACGATTGCCGCTTTTTGCACGCCGGCCTCGTCCATGGCGGCGATCAGCCTCTCGAATGTCACCGGCCGCGTGCGCGACCAGTCCGATTGGTGGCCGCCGAGCGGCGCCAGCGGATAGCGCTTGGCGTCGTCGGCAATGATGTGCGGGTGGATATCGATGACGGTCATAGGGCGGGCCTGGGCGGCGAAGCTCTGCCGATTTTCGTCTCCCCGTCAACCGAGCCCCCAGGAGTAGCGCCATGCGCCCGGCGCATTGTCAGCGCGGCCGGACCTACCTATTCTCCGTGCGCGTCGAGCCCTGCGAGGAGCAATGCTGCGGTCCATCTCATCCCTTCGCTTTGCCCGGGTCTTTGCGCCCGCAGCAATGGTTCTCGCGCTCGCCGCCGCGACCGTCGCGCGCGCCGGCGACACCGAAGCTTATCCATCGAAGCCGGTGCGCATTGTCGTTCCCTACGGCCCGGGCGGCATCGCCGACGTCACCATGCGGCTGGTGGCAAAGCAGTTGAGCGAGCATTTCGATCAGCAGTTCTTCATCGATAACCGGCCGGGCGCCGGCGGCATCCTCGGCATGAAGGCGGCCGAAGAGGCCCCGGCCGACGGCTATACGCTGGTGATGATCGGCGGCGGGCTCACCATCGCCAAGGCGCTGTTCAAGACCTTGCCCTACAATCTCGAGACCGATTTCGTGCCGATCTCCACCACGGCGTCCTACGGTCTCTTGATCGCAACCAAGGCCGGCTCGCGGCTCAAGACCGTCAAGGACATTATCGCCGCGGCCAAGGCCAATCCCGGCAAGCTTAATTTCGGCACGATCAATGCCGGCAGCACGCAACATCTATCGGCGGAGCTGTTCCGCATCATGGCCGGCATCAATGTCACGACCATTCCCTACAAGACGACGCCGGAATTGGCCTTGGCTGTGCTGCGCGGCGACATCGACGTCGCGTTCGAATACTATGCCGGATTCCAATCGCCGATCGCCGAAGGCCGCATCGTTGCCGTCGCGACGACGGCGCGCGAGCGCGCCAGCAACCTGCCGAACGTGCCGACCGTGATCGAGAGCGGCCTTCCCGGCTACGACGTGACGAGCTGGAACGGGATGGCGGCTCGCACGGGAATCTCCGACGACATAATCTTCGTGCTCAATCGCGAAGTGGAAGAAGCGCTGAAGACTCCCGAAGTGCAAAAATATGCGCGCGACGCCGGCATGGATGCGCGCGGCATGGCGTCGAAAGACCTGTCCAAACGCATCGCCAGCGACATCGACAAGTGGACGCAGATCATCGCGAAGGCGGGCATCAAGCGGCGATAGGCTCTCGCTACTTGAGCTGATCGGCCACCTTGTCGATGCCGGCCTGCGCGCAGACGTCGTCCTTGCCGGGTGAGCCGGAGATGCCGATCGCGCCGATCACGTCGTTGCCGACCTTGATCGGCAAACCGCCCTGCAACGCGATCACGCGGGTATATTCCTTGAAGCCGGCGACGGCCGGCTCGTCCATGATGCGCTTGACGATCGCCGCCGACGGCTGGCGGAAGGTGCGCGCGGTGTAGGCCTTGCGGTCGCTGCTTTCCGGCGTGTGTAGGCTGGCGCCTTCGTCGCGCAGCATGACCAAAGCGAGACCGCCGCGGTCAAGCACCGAGACGGAGATTTTGTAGCCCATGCTCTGGCACTTCGCCATTGCGGCATTGGCCATGGTCTGCGCCAAGGCAAGCGACAGGTTTTTCTCGGTAATGACGCCTTGCGCGTAAACGGGCGAGGTCAACGCAGCGGCGATGGCGAAACCGGCAAGAGACTTCGAGAACGGCGACATGAGGCAACCTCCCTGACATGGTCGGGGCTCGAGCGTCCCCCTGAACTGAATATACCCCAGGGCAAGGCGCATTATTCGCGATTATGCAAATTTAAGCGGGGGTCAGTTCTTCAGCCGGTAGCCGGTCTTGAAGATCCACCACACGATGGCGAGACAAATGCCCAGAAACACCAGCGTCATGGCGAGGCTGACGGCAGGGCTCACGTCGGCAATCTCGAAGAAGCTCCAGCGGAAGCCGCTCACCAGATAGACCACCGGGTTGAACAGCGCGATCTTCTGCCAAAGCGGCGGCAGCACACTGGTCGAATAGAACGTACCGCCGAGGAACGTCAGCGGCGTGATGATCAGCAGCGGCACGATCTGCAATTGCTCGAAATTGTCGGCCCAGATGCCGATGATGAAGCCGAGCAGGCTGAAGGTCGCCGCCGTCAACACCAGGAAGGTGAGCATCCAGAACGGGTGCGCGATGTGCAGCGGCACGAACAGGAAGGACGTCGCCAAGATGATCAGACCGAGGATGATCGACTTCGATGGCCGCCGCGCCGACATAGCCGAGCGCGATTTCGAGCCCCGACACCGGCGCCGACAGTATTTCGTAGATCGTGCCGACGAAGCGCGGGAAATAGATGCCGAACGAGGCGTTCATCGTGCTTTGCGTGAGCAGCGTCAGCATGATCAGGCCGGGCACGATGAAGGCGCCGTAGGCGACGCCCTCGATCTGCGTGATGCGCGAGCCGATGGCGGCGCCGAACACCACGAAATAGAGCGAGGTCGAAAGCACCGGCGACACGATGCTCTGCCAGATGGTGCGCCCGGTGCGCGCCATTTCGAAACGGTAGATGGCCTTGATGGCGCGCAGGTTCATCGACCGGTCGCTCACCAAGTCGACGAAGATGTCTTCCAGCGAACTCTGCGTCGTCTCCAGATCGCGGAAGCGGATGCCGGCCTTGCTGAGGTCGCTCAGCAGAGCGGTGATCCCGGTGCGCTCGGCCTGCGTGTCATAGGTGAAGACCAGTTCGGCGCCGCCGGCCGACAGCGCCACGGGATGCCCGGCAAGCTCCGCTGGCACGGTGTCGAGCTTTTTCTGCAGATGCAGGATCAACTGCTTCTTGCCGAGCTTGCGCATCAGCTCGGCCTTGTCCTCGACCAGGATGATCTCGCCTTTGTTGATGACGCCGACGCGGTCGGCCATGTCCTCGGCTTCCTCGATGTAATGCGTGGTCAGGATGATGGTGACGCCGGAAGCGCGCAGATCGCGCACCACCTGCCACATGTCCTTGCGCAATTCGACGTCGACGCCGGCGGTCGGCTCGTCGAGGAACAGCACCTGCGGCTCGTGCGCCAGCGCCTTGGCGATCAGCACGCGCCGCTTCATGCCGCCGGACAGCGTCATGATCTTGGAGTCCTTCTTGTCCCACAGCGACAGCGCGCGTAGCACCTTTTCGATATGCGCCGGATTGCGCGGCTTGCCGAACAGGCCGCGGCTGAAGCTGACGGTGCCCCAGACGCGTCTCGAAGGCGTCGGTGTGCAATTCCTGCGGCACCAGTCCGATCAGCGAGCGCGTCGCGCGATAGTCCTTGAGGATGTCGTGGCCGTCGACCGTGACCTTGCCGCCGGTCGGAACCAGGATGCCGCAGACGATGCCGATCAGCGTCGTCTTGCCGGCGCCGTTGGGGCCGAGCAGCGCGAAAATCTCGCCCTGTTTGATGTCGAGATTGATCTCCTTCAGCGCCTGGAACCCGGTCGCGTAGGTCTTGGAGAGATTCGCGATGGAGATGATGGGCTGCATGGGGCGGGCTGTGACGTGTTCCGCGCATATAAGGGGCGGCGCCGACGTACGCGCCAGCCCGGCTTAGCCCAAAGTCGCCAGTGAAGTGAGATCGCTCAGCACCTGCTTGGGCGGGAAATCGAGATATTCGTCCGGCATCTTGCTGCGGTTGACCCACAGGCCGCTGAACCCGACCGAGACGCTCGCCATCACGTCCCAGCGGTTCGACGAGACGAAAGTGACGTCGGCCGGCTTGCATTGGTAGTGATCGGTGACGAGGCGCGTAGACCTCCGGCCGCGGCTTGAACATTTTCAACGCTATCCACCGACAGCACGGCGTCGAGATCGCCGCCGACACCCGCCGCGTCGACGGCGCCCTTGAGCATATTCGGCGAACCGTTGGACAGGATGCCGGTCTTGTGGCCCTTGGCCTTGAGCGCCCGCAGCGCCGCGCGCGCGTCGGGAAAGGCATCGAGCTGGAAATAGGCTTCGAGCAGTTTCGGCCGCAGGGCCTTGTCGACGGAAGGAAAGCGCGTCAGTGCAAAGTCCAGCGCCCGCTCGGTCAGCGCCCAGAAATCGACGTAGTGGCCGGCGAGCGTCAGCGTCCATGAGTATTCGAGCTGCTTGGCGCGCCAGGTCTCCGACATGCGGTCGGCCTCCGGGCCGGCCTCCGCGCGGAAGCGGACGATGGCCGCATGCACATTGAACAGCGTGCCGTAGGCGTCGAATACGAAAATGGACATTGATCTCTCCCATCAGAAAATCGCATAGGATTTCGGACGGCGGCTGGCGTAGCATGACGCGGGCTAAAACTGCCACGCAGGAGACATCACATGGCCGCGAGCCCGGCTCTGTCCGCGACCTGGACCTTTATCGACGGCGACTGGCATGAGGGCAATGTCCTCATGTGGGGCGCGCGCACGCACGCGATCTGGCTCGGCTCGTCGGTGTTTGACGGCGCCCGCGTGTTCGAGGGTGTAGCCCCCGACCTCGATCTGCATTGCGCGCGCGTCAACGCCTCCGCCAAGACGATGTACTTGAAGCCCACGATGTCGGCCGACGAGATCGTCGGCTTGACGCGCGACGGCATGAAGAAGTTTCCCAAGGATACGATGCTGTACGTGCGGCCGATGTATTGGGCCGAGCGCGCCGGTCCGCAGGCGTTGCCGCCCGATCCCGACTCCACGCGTTTCGCGCTCACACTCTACGATTCGCCGATGCGCAAGCCGGACGGATTTTCCATCACGCTGTCGCCGTTTCGCCGTCCGACCTGGGAGACCGCGCCGGTCGACGCCAAGGCCGGCTGCCTCTATCCGAACAATGCGCGCGCGCTGTTCGAGGCGAAATCGCGCGGCTTCGACAATGCCATCGTCTGTGACGTCGCCGGCAACGTCGCCGAACTTGCCAACTCCAACGTGTTCCTGGGCAAGGATGGCGTCGTGTTCACGCCGATCCCCAACGGCACCTTCCTCGCCGGCATCACCCGCATGCGCGTGATCGGCCTCATGCGCGACGCCGGCATCACGGTCGTCGAGAAGGTGCTGCGCTATGCCGATTTCGAGGGCGCCGACGAGATCTTCGCCACCGGCAATGCTTCCAAGGTGCTGCCGATCAATCGCGTCGGCGAGTGCTCGGTGCAGCCCGGCCCGCTCTACCGCAAGGCGCGCGAACTCTACTGGGCCTATGCGCATTCGTGACCATGGCCGGCGAACCTGAACCTGAGGAGACCGAGCGCGAGCGCCGCGTGACCAATTTGTTTCTGTTGGGCGCCGCTATCCTGGTGATCGGTGGCGGCATTTGGCTGGTCAACGCGCTCGTCGATGCGCGCAAGAGCGAAGAGTGTTTCGAATCGGGCCGGCGCAATTGCAATCCGATCAGCCTGCCGCCGCGCGACGGGGATCAATGATGACAGCAACCCTCGTCTATGTCGGCAATGCCGAGAGCCAGAACATCAGCGTTTTTGTGCTTGAGGCGAGCGGCGCGCTGACTCCGGTCGAAACCAAAGCCGTGCCGGGCCCCGCCAGGCCGGGCAGCACCACGCCGATGACGATCAGCCCGGACAAGAAGTTTCTCATTGTGGGCCTGCGCAATGAGCCCTATAGCGCGGCGACCTTCGCCATCGACGGCAAGACCGGCAAGCTTAGCTTTGTCGGCAGCGGCCCGCTCGCCGATGCCATGGCCTATATCGCTACCGACCGCAGCGGAAGATTTCTGCTGTGCGCGTCCTATGGCGGCGGCAAGATCGCGGTCAATCCGATTGGCGGCAATGGCGTGACGGCGCCGGCGTCGCAAGTGATCGCGGCGCGGCCGAATGCGCATTGCATCGTCACCGACCCCACCAATTGCTATGTGCTCTACAGCAGCCTCGGCAGCGATGCCGTCCATCAGGAAAAATTCGACGCCGCGACCGGCCGGCTCACGCCCAACGATCCGCCGGCGATCGGCGTCAAAGCCAAGGCCGGCCCGCGCCATTTGGTGTTTTCGCCCGACGGGAAGCGCGTCTACCTGCTCAACGAGCTCGACGCGTCGATCTACGTGTTCCCGTGGGACGGCAACACCGGCGCGCTGCAAAAGGAAATCCAGGTCGTCAGCGCGCTGCCGCAGGGTTTCTCGGGCAAGCCCTGGGCGGCTGACATTCACGTCACGCCCGACGGCAAATTCCTCTACACCTCCGAACGCACGTCGAGTACGCTCGCCGCCTTCCGCGTCGATGCGAAAAACGGCACGCTAATCTCGGTCGATTCCTATCCGACCGAGACGCAGCCGCGCGGCTTCGCCATCGATCCATACGGCCGCACGCTGCTCGCGGTCGGGCAGTTGTCGAACAGCCTGACCAGCTACGTGATCGACCCCGAGCGCGGCACGTTGCGCCCGCTCCAGCAATATCCGGTCGGCAAGAACCCGAACTGGATCGAGATCGTGAATTTGCCCTGAGCGACGCTGCCGATGTGCGGCTGTTTATGCGTCGGCTACAATTGACCCGAAAGCGAGATTTATAGCGAGATCGCGGTTACGCACTCTGCCGCGTGGTGATCTTGGATTTGGGGGCAGCTTGCGGCTTTGGCGGCTTGATCAGCATTTGCTCAAGCACCTGCATGTTCCACTTCCTGATAAACCGAACCGCAAATCCGTTGGGAAGATGACGCACAACACGGCCTATGACTTTTCCGACAGCGATCGGCATGCCGATCACGGGAATGATGTCGGCGGACACTGCGGCGCCCGTCGGCGACATGTCGATGACGAAACATGTCGGCGTGCTGCCGTCGGCAAGAATTAAGGTGGAAAGAGGCTCACGCGGTACGACGCGTTTATGCTTTCGACGATTGGGCGCTTCATCGTTGATATGCTTTTCATACCAATCGAGCTTGCTGGCGAGCCTGTCTCGCTCTTCGTCGGTTGCCTTGATGTCCAATTTGAACCCGCGATTGACAACATCGACCAGCGGTCCTTTCAGCTCGCCGAACTCGTCCGACTGAACGATGATCTCCTCCCCGACATCTCCGATCACCGGGGCGGTCAGAACGATCGCTTTGTCTGTTATTTTCTCGATCCGGCATACGAAAAACCGGCGCTCGGTTTCGCCAGGGTCGCGCTTGTTGCCGATATTATAACGCGCCGTAATGACGCGCAGTTCATCGCGGCGCCTGGAGGCGCCGTCGCCAAACAATGTCGTTTTTAGCACCTTCAAAACGGACATGTTGTGTCACCCGGGAAGTACTTTTGGATGAAGGTTGTTTAAAAACAATTGTAAATTGATGACCATGATCGTCCCCGCGCGGGACCGTTATTAATTCACTAATCCCGCCGATAGGTTTGATTCAAATTGTACTGAAATTTGCCCGGACAAATGATGCAATCGATGCGTTTGTTATGGCTGGCATCGATTTTAACACGAAAACCGAGGCCGCGCCGCGATTGAGCAATTGCCCAATTCACGATTTGATAACCCGTGCCGCTTTTTTCCTCACGGCGGCGGCTGCGTCAGCAGCTTCTGCGGCTGGCCGCCGCGCATGTCGTAGACGCGGGCGTAGACGGCACGCCCTCGCGCTCCACGCTGACCAGGATCGGTGCCGTCAGGTGCCGGCAATAGAACGTGCCGAGCGACATGACGAAGTCGGCGGTCTTGCTGTCGAAGGTGGTTTCGAATTGCGGCCCCAGTTCCTCCTGCGCCGAAGACTGCGGACCGCAGATCGCCACCACCCAGCGCCGCCCTTGCGGCTGATGCTCGTTGCCGGCTGCGAGCCGTGCGCGCAATTCGTCGGCCGCCTGTTTGAAGGCGAGGCCCCAGTAGTCGAGCATGTAGCCGTGCTGCGCCACCCGCACGCCGCCGGAAAGCGCGTTGAAGTACGTGTATTCGTAAGGATGCAGCCGCACCATGCCGCTCACCGGCAGGGCGATGCCGGCGATGAAGACGGCGGTAATCGCGCCGAGCGCGGCCTTGCCATGCGCGGCGCGCGCTTTCGGCGAGCCAGTCGATCGCGAGTCCGCCGAGCGCCGCGAACGGCGGCACCACGAAGATGAAATGGCGTAATCCATTGTAGAGTGCCGGCCGCACCGCCATGGCGAGCGCGACGGGGAAGATCGCGGCAAGCGCCACAAACATCAGCGTGGCGCGGCGGTTGAGCGGCACGCTGCCGCGCGCGGCGGCGATGAAGGCGCCGATCGTTCCGATCAGCCCGAGCGCCAACATGATCTCCGGCAGCGTGAGCATGAACAAATGCGGCAGGTAGCTCGCCGGCATATTGGGGACGGGGATCAGCCGGCCCTCGTACAATTCGTCCCACGGCCTCTCGAAGAACGTGTCGAAATATTCCGCCGCGTACAGCGGATTGAGCGGCGATCGCACCGACCATGGCCATAGCAGGCCCATGATCAGATAGCCGAGCGCCAGCGCCGGCAGCAAAGTCCAGAGGAATTGCCCGCAGCGCTGCGCGGCCTGCTTCCAGCCCGCGGCGCGGCTTTCCGTTACAGCCAAGAACAGCAGTGCGGCGAGCCCACACGGCGCGGCGATCCCGGCCAGCACGCGCGAACCGAAGGCAAGACCAAGTCCGACGCCGGCGAGCACGACCGTGCGCGCGTCAGGCTTTGGATATTCGTCGAAGGCGCGCACCAGGCCGAGGAGGAGCACCGCCATGGCGGTGGCGAAGGGCGCGTCCTTTGCGTTCATGAACATATGGCCGTAATAGAGCGGGCAGGCGGCGAGCAGCACGAGCGCGCTCAAGCCGCCGAGCGGTCCGCCGATGCGGCGGCCGATGCGCCAGGTCACGAACAGCCCGAGGATGCCGACCGCGGCGCCGATGAGCCGCCGCGTCTCGAACAATCCGAACGGCAACATCTTGGCGGCGAGCGCCGCCGCCATGTCGAAGCCGCCGCCATATTTGTAGAGATTGACGAAGGAGAGCGCGCGCGTGTCGGCGAAGCCCGAGCCGTAGAGCTTGAGCAGCAGGTCGCCGTATTGCGAATGGGTGTAGTCGTCCCAGCCGAGCCCATAGTCGCGGAAGGTTATCGCCACGATGACCGCGAGGATAACCAGGACGGCGACGGCGATGCGGTCGGCAGAGCAGATGACCGATCGCATGCAGAACATATCCGTCAGAAGACCGAGAAGAAGACTTTGTTCTTCGCCGGCGGTTCAGTCTTCGGCCGCGACGTTCACTTGGTCGCCGGCGACGAGCATCTCTTCCACGTGGTCCCAATTCACCAGGTGATCGAGGAACGCCTTGAGGTAGTCGGGCCGGCGGTTGCGGTAGTCGATGTAATAGGAGTGCTCCCACACGTCGCAGCCCAGCACCGGAATGGCCCCATGTACCAGGGGTTCTCGCCGTTCGGCGTCTTGGTCACGATCAGCTTGCCGTCCTTGACCGCCAGCCAGCACCAGCCCGAGCCGAACTGGGTGGCGCCGGCGGTTGCGAAATCTTCCTTCATCTTGGCGACGCCGCCGAGGTCCGAATCGATTTTCGCCTTGAGTTTGCTGGGGATTTTGTCGCCGCCGCCGCTCGGCTTCATCCACTTCCAGAAATGGATGTGGTTGTAGTGCTGCCCGGCATTGTTGAAGAGGCCGGCGTTCTTGCCGAACGAGCCCTTGACGATGTCCTCGAGCGATTTGCCTTCCAGCCCGCTGCCGGCCAGCAGCTTGTTGCCATTGTCGACATAGGCCTTGTGGTGCTTGTCGTGGTGATATTCGAGCGTCTCGCGCGACATGTAGGGCGCCAGCGCGTCATAGGCATAGGGCAGTTCGGGCAGCGTGAACGACATCAGGTCCTCCTCGATCCACAAACGATGATTGGGAAATAATCCGGTCTCCTAATGAAACCGGGATGTCCCGGGCGAGTTCCTCGATCAAGTTAATTAGGCTCTGGCGCGGGCGGGGGCAACGCCTTGGCGGTAGTGCGCTGCGGAAAGTCGATCTGCCGCAGCGGGCCAAGCGCCTGGAAATGCCCTAGAATAGCCACCGGCGGCAATCGGCCGCGCTGGCTGGGTCTAATTAAGCTGAGGGCGATCGCGGCGCGATTGACATTTGCTGTTGCAGGGGGTGCCGGGAGCGGCCAAAATTCGCCGCTGCTGGAAGCCCTTACCGGGTATTCAACGACAGATAATTGGCGGTTTACATGAGGTTCTAACGCGTATGTCAGTACTACTAACTGTTGTTGGCGCCCTGGTCGCGGCGGTGGGCGTCGGGATGATCGGATACGGCATCCCAATCAATGAATTTAGCTTCGGCAATACGCTCATCATCGCGGGAACCGTGGCTGTGGTTGGCGGCATTATCGTCTTTGCCATCGGCGTCGCGGTCGGCCAATTGCGGCGGATTGCCGAGATGCTGGCGACGCGCACCCCGGAACAGCCCCGTCGACCGCTTGAAGTGTTCGAACCGCCGTCTACCGCGCGCGCGACGTCCACGCCGAACCGGATTCCGTTCCCGCCCAGGCCGAAACCGGCGACCGAGATCCCCGAGCCGCCGCCGGCTGCCGCTCCGGTCGCCGAAGAGCACCCAGCTCCGATTGCCGCGCCGATGCTGCGCAATCCGGAAATGCCGGTCGCCGCGGTCGAGCAATTCGAAATCCAGGAATATGCGGCTGTTTCGCTGTCGCCGCAGGAGCTGACAGCTTCGCCTGCGCCAGCCGAATTAGCTGAACCGGTAGCACCGCCACCATCGTCGCCGGGCAGCATCATTGCCCCGCCGGCGGCTGAAAGACGGCCGGAGCCACCGCCAGCCTTCGAAGACGAGGCTTGGCGGTCAATGCCGCCGCCTATGCAGCCACCGCCGCTGCCGCCTCCGCCACGCATGGAGCGGCAATCGCAATCGACCTATTTCGATACGATGTGGCCGGCCGAACTCGCAGCCGGCGAAACGTCCGCTCTTTGAGGAGCCCAATCCCAAACCGGAGCCGGAGCTGCCGCCGGCGCCTGCGGCTGCAGCGCCAAGCGGACCCGCCGCGATCCTGAAATCCGGTGTCGTCGATGGCATGGGCTACACGCTCTACGTCGACGGTTCGATCGAAGCTGAACTACCGCAACGGTACGCTGCGGTTTGCCTCGATCAACGAGTTGCGCGAGCATCTCGCTAAGAACGCGTAGAGCCTGAAGGACGGCTCGATGCCGCCCGTGCGCCGCGGGCGGCATGATTGCTGGTTGCTGAAGCGGCCGTTTTCGCTATTCGATGAGGTTGTGAAGAAACGCCAAGTCTAATCGAGCTTTTGACGATCTTTTTCTTGCGGCAACTTGATTTCGATAGTAATCTTCAAAATATAAAGTTCGAGCCCGATACTCGATATATTTAAGACCTCGGATCAGCCGGGGCGATGTCTTCTTTCGTGTCAGGTCCGCGAGCCGCCCGGCTCGACGACCGCAGCGAGGCAGCTTCCATGAGCGATGCAGCGGCTGGAAACCACATTGAACTGACTGCGAAAATCGTGTCCGCCTATGTCAGCAACAACACGGTGGCTGCCGGTGATATCCCCGGGTCTGATCAACCAGGTGCACGCCGCGCTCGACGCGGGTGTCCGGCAAGCCCGGCGATGCCCCGTCCGAGCCGCTGCGGCCGGCGGTTTCGGTGAAGAAGTCGATCACGCCCGAATACATTGTCTGTCTGGAAGACGGCAAGAAGTTCAAGTCGCTCAAGCGGCATCTGCGCACGCAGTACAACATGACGCCCGAGCAGTACCGCGAGAAATGGGCGCTCGGCGCCGACTATCCGATGGTCGCGCCCAGTTACGCGGCCGCCCGCTCGCAATTGGCCAAGCAAATGGGCCTCGGCCAGCAGCGCCGCCGCCGCGGCTCCAAGTAACCATCCGTAGATCTGATCGGGGGTCCGACCGTGGCTTGACCGCGACGGCTGCGCCTATGGCTCATAGTGCAGCGGATAATATTCCTAAAATCTGTGGATAGGGTGTTGCCAAAATTCTACCGAGGGTGTATCGGAATATAATCCTATTACGTCCTATGGAGCGAAAATGACAATGACCCTGGACCAAGCTTTCGGCATTCCTCTGCCGAGTACCCATAATCGCTACGCTGGCGCGGCGTCGCAGGTTCGCCCATGAGTGCAAAGCCTGTAAGGGCGGGCGAACCGCCGGCGCCGGAGATCGACCCTTTCCGCGGCCAGCATCTGGAGCTGGCCGAGCGGCAGATCGCGACCGAATTTGGGCGCGCAAACGTCACTGTTGATGAATCTGAAAGCCCACTCGCCTGGCTCGCGCGCCGGCGCGGGCGCAATGGACGCGCCTTGATCGAGCCGCATCAGTTTCAAGCCGGCGAGCGGCTGCGTGCCGATTTCACATGCGCCCACATGATGCCGCGCACGACGTCGAACTGGTCGAATCCAATATCGTCCGCCCGCCGCGGCGGCGAGCGCGCCGCTGGCTTCACCGAGACGATGATTGCGGCGCGCCGGCGAGTACACCAAGCGATCGACGCTGCCGGCCCGGAATTCGGCGGGCTGCTGCTCGACGTCTGCTGTTTCCTCAAAGGCCTCGAGGATATCGAACGCGAAAGGGCGTGGCCGCCGCGCTCCGCGAAAGTCGTACTGCAACTCGCGCTCGATCGGCTCGCGCGCCATTACGGTTACGCGGCGCAGGTTAGGGGACTTAGTCATACGGCGGTCCGCACGTGGCTGGCCGATGACGCGGCGTTCAGTGTCGATGGCGGATAGTCAGGCCGGCGCCAGTGCGGCTTTTGCTTCAGCGCGGATGCGCTCGATCATCGAGCGCAGACCATTCGAGCGTTGCGGCGTGAGGCCCTCGCGTAGGCCGATGCGGTCGAACAGGTCGAGCGCGTCGATTTCCAGGATCTCGCGCGCACTTTTGCCGGAATAAAGCGCAATCACGATGGCGATCAGGCCGCGCACGATATGGGCGTCGCTGTCGCCGTCGAAAGTCAGCGTCGGGCCGCCGGCGCCATCGGGCTTTACATGCGTCAGCAGCCAGACCTGGCTGGCGCAGCCCCGCACTTTATTCTCTTCGTTGTGGGCGTTTTCCGGCAGCGGTGGCAGCGCCCGGCCGAGCTCGATGACATAGCGATAGCGGTCGTCCCACTGATCGAGCAGCGTGAAATTCTCGATAATCTCGTCGATGGCGGTCATACGCTAATATATAGGCCGGGCCCGCGGCGATGGCCAAAAAAGATCGCCCGGGCCGATGAAGCCCTGCGAAAAACGCCGATAAATGCGATGTTTAGACGGCCGGCCGCCCGGCCCGCGCTTCGCGGCGTGGCGGCAGCGGAACCGGCGCATGCCAAGTGGGCTGCTATGTCGGCGGCTGTCAGCGTGCCTTGCCCGGGTGCCGAAACGGAGACCATTTTGGCCGTCGTCGCGCCCGGCGCGGACTTTTCGCTGAGCGTGGCGGAAATGAATTCGTAGATCGTGCGTGCGCCCGCTTCGGCCTTGTGGCCGATCGCGACGGCGACCTTGCCGCCGACCGCGCAAGCGTCGGGCTGCCGGTCGCAGAAGCCACGCACGTCGGACACGGCGGCACTCGCCAGCGTCACGGCCTGTTTGGCATCGATGTTGGCATCCGGCGACGCCGTTTTCGTGCCGCTCGGCAGCAGCACGCAAACGACACCCAACCAGAAGGCCATCCGCAACAGGAAAAACATGACCCTACCTATTATCCCCGGCGGCTTTTCCACCGCCTTTGAACTAAACCGTAGCAGACAGGCTTGAAGCTGTTGTTGGCATTGAAGGGAGGTTTTTGGGCAAAATCGACGCGAATACGACGCAAGTTTTCGTCAAATTTGACAGAGTCGAATTCGACTAAAATTTTAGGCATCGGCGCGCGGTGCGTGCACTGGGCGCTTTCGGACAACCGCGCATGGTTACCGCAATGGTAACGTTTGGCATGCTCGCGTGCGCCGGCGCGGCAACAGAAATTTCACCATGCCCGGAGAAACGAACCGGACATCGGCCGGCAATGGCCCAAAGGCGCCGGCAAAAGGCCCGCGTCGGGCCCGCCTTAGCTTTCGCTTAAGCGGCTCTGGCTACGATTCCCGTTACGGAAAAGGGGCGCGTCTGTTCTACAAGACGTGAAACAGGAATCGTGAGTTTCCTCACGCCAGTGTGGAACTATGTTGACGCTTTGGTGCACCCGTCGGCGCAGCAAGATGCGTTGATGGCGGCGCGCCACCGCGCCTTCATCGCACCGCGCCTGCTCGGTAGCTTTGTCGCGCTTGCTGGCTTTCCGGTCTATATCGCCTTTCGCGGCGTGCCGAACGGGCTCGAACTGGGCGTGTTCGGCTGGCTGGTGGCGCCGATCCTGATCGCCTATTTCCTGTCGCGCACCGGCCGCTACGAAAGCGCGCACGTTATGTCCTCGCTCTCCCTCACCGGTCTGGTGGTAGTGGTGGCCTGGTTTACCGGCGGCATCGCTTCGTTCGCGGCGATCTGGCTGGTGGTCGTGCCTCTGGAAGCAGCACTATCGGCTTCGCGTCGGGTGGTTGCGCTGGCGTCAAGCTTTGCGCTCGCCGCCGCCGCGTTATTGCTGAGCCTCAGCGCGCTCGATTTGCAGCCGCCGGTGACCATGCTGGCAAGCGAGCATGGCGCGCTGGCTGCGATAACGATCATCTCCGCTGCGCTCTACGCCACCGGTCTGGCGCTCGGCGCCGAGCAGCTCACGCGCACCGGTGCCGGGCTGCTCAATGCCGAGGAGGAACGCTATCGCCTGCTCGCGCGCAACATGACCGATGTCATCACCCGGCATGGGCGCAATGGAGCCGTGCTGTTCGTTTCGCCGGCGGCCGAATCGCTGTTTGGCGTGCGTGCCGGCGAGCTTGCTGGCCATGGGCTGTTCGATCGCGTGCACGTGACCGACCGGCCGGCCTATCTGACCGCGCTGGCCGATGCGGCTGCGCTCGGCGAAGACCGCTCGGTTGAATTTTGCATCCGACGCAACAGCGATGCGGAGCCCTATGGCGGGCATTTCGCCTGGATCGAAATGCGCTGCCGCCCGCTCGATCCCGCCGCCGCGACATCCGGCGAGCGCGAGGTGGTCGCGGTGCTGCGCGACGTGAGCGAACGCAAGATCCATGAGCGTGCGCTGGAGATCGCCCGCAAGGAGTCGGAGCGCATCAACAGCGCGAAAAGCCGCTTCCTCGCCACCATGAGCCACGAACTGCGCACGCCGCTCAACGCGATCATCGGCTTCTCCGACATGCTGAGCAGCGATTCGATCGAGCTCGACGCCGCGCGCGAGCGCGAATACGCCAAGCTGATTAACGATTCCGGCCATCATTTGCTGTCGGTGGTCAACGGTATTCTCGACATGTCGAAGATGGAGAGCGGCAATTTCGAGATCACCCCGGAACCGCTGGCGCCGGCACAGGCGATCAGAAGCTGCTGCGATCTCCTGGTGCTCAAGGCGCAGGAGGCGGGTGTCGAGCTCAAGACCCGCATTGCCGCCGATCTGCCGGAAATCGTGGCCGACCGGCGTGCGGTCAATCAGATCCTGATCAACCTCATTTCCAATGCGATCAAATTCACGCCGCGCGGCGGCCGCATCAGCGTGAGCGCGATCTGCGATGGCGCACGGCTTGCGGTGACGGTCGAGGACACCGGTGTCGGCATCGGCGAGGCCGATCTGCCGCGGCTGGGCGAAGCCTTCTTCCAGGCGCGCGCGTCCTACGACCGCCGGCACGACGGCACCGGCCTTGGGCTGTCGATCGTGAAAGGCTTGGTCCGCCTGCATGGCGGCGACATGAATATCCGCAGCCGGCTGGGCGACGGCACGCGGGTGACGGTGCGTTTGCCGATTGATTGCGAAGGCGTCTGCCCAACTGTTGAGCCGATCAAACTGGTTTCCGAGCGTGGCCGCGACGTCGCCGCGGCCGCCACCACTCTGGTGAAGAAACGTGCGTAGTCGCAGCCGCCGCGGGCAGATGGCCGATAACGATGGCGGCGCCGGCCGGCTGGCTGCCGCGATCGGCCGTCATCCGCGCGAATTCGTCGGCACTTTGATGGCGACGGCGGCCGTCCTGGCGATCTTCATTAATGCGCTGTTTTTGCAGCATGGCCCGCATCCGGCGCCGTTCTTTGCGGCCCGTCCGCGACCGGTGCAGCAAGCGCCGGTGGTTTTGCCGCGTCCGCGTGCAGTGGAACCGGCAGCCGCGCCGGCTGCGGCCGCGCGCAGCCAGGCGCAGATCGTCGGCGACATCCAGCGCGAACTGAATCGCAAAGGCTTCTACGATGGCGCCGTCGACGGCATCTGGGGCGCCAAGACAGATGCAGCCGCGCGCGATTTCGTGCAGGCCGCCGGACTGAAGATCAATGTGGACGCAAGCGAATCCCTTGTGCACGCCATCGTTACGTCGAATTCAGTGCCCCAGCCCGCACGAGCCGCTGCACCGGTCCGCAATGATCCAATTGCCGAACTGATCGCGCCGACCAAGCAGGTGCTCGCGATCCAGCGCGCATTGGCCGACTTCGGTTATGGACAGCTCAAGCCGACCGGCGTTTACGATGCAGCGACCAAGGCCGCGATCGAGAAATTCGAACGCGACCGCCAGCTGCCGGTAACCGGCGTCATTTCCGATCAGCTTAGAAAAGAGTTGTCGGCCATGACCGGTCGGCCGCTGGAATAAATAGCGGTTCGCTCAGGCCTCGTGTTACTGAAGGCCATGCGACTAAAATCCGGAATCTGGGTCGCGGCCTATCTGCGCCGCTGCAATATCGAAGGCGCCTTCGCGGCGGTGCGCCGGCGCGGCGCCGAGGAAGCCGGCGCGGTTTTCATCAAGATCAGCCGGCTCGACGGCACTGCCATTTTGTACGGGCCAGCGGCGCAATCGACCTTTAACGAGGCGCGGCCTGCGGACCGCGTGTTCACGGCCATGCTCGGCGGCGATAAGCCAGTCCCGGAGGCCGACATCGAAGCACGCCTGATGCGGGAGATCCGCTTCGATCCAGATATATGGATTGTTGAAGTCGAGGATCGCGCGGGCCGAAATTTTCTCGACGGCAACGTGGTGGCGTAATGCTGCTTATTTCCCGCCGGTCTTGACGCGCGAGGGCTGCGAGACGCGGCCGCGATCGGAGCGGTAGCGCGCCGGGGTCGGCAGCGAGCGGGCGTCGCGGCGCTCGTCGTCCCAATGGAACGGTTCGTGCGTTGGCCGCGACCGGCCGCTCGTTTGCCGCCACATCGCAAGCATCTGCTCGCCGGCTGCCGGTGTGAGTTCATCGTAAAGGCGCGCGAGATCGTAGACCCGCTCGACCGACTGGCCGATCGCCGGATTGAGGAACAGCAGAACGCGGTGGAGCACCGCAGCCGGCATGCCGAGCGCGCGGGCGGCGACCACGATCGGCTCGCCGGAAGGATCGCGCGTGATGCGCTCGGCCAGCGTCCGGCTGACGCCGAGCACGCGTTCGAGCATGCGGGCAAATTCGCCTGGATTGCGCTGCAGGGCCGCGTTTTCCAGGCGGCGGATCACTTCACTCGAGGCCGGTGGCAGGCGTGCGGCCGTTTCGGCCTCGACGTCGAGATTGTTCAGAATCAGGCGGCGCTCGTCGGTGCTGGCGGCAAAGAATACCTCCAACAAATCGGTCCGGACGGCTGGCTTCGCCTCGGTCCGCGCGGGCGCTGGCGCGACCGGTCGCGCGGTGGGAATGCCGAGCCTGCCGAGGATCGCCGCCGGCGCGGCTGGGTAGACCGACAGCTTGTCCGCTACGACGGCGAGCGTCGTCGCATCGACAACGTCGACCAGCCCGCGCGCGAGCTCGACGAATTGGGTTTCTTCGTCGGCGCTATGGACCGGTTTTTGCACGTAGAGGTCGGTGATCACACGCAATAACGTTGGGCGAATATCGACGCCGTCCCGGCAAGCCAGATCGACCAGACTATCGAGTGGGGGGTACGCGGAGGACTTCGCCATGAATTACGTACTTTACCGGGCTACGACTGCTCACATTAGTCGCGGCGCGTTAGCAGACCGTTAACCTTGCAGCCCGTTTAATTGACAAAAGGCGCCGACCCGGCGGTTCCGATCCAGGCATCACGCCGCGGCGGCAAGGGGGTTGCAATGGGCGAAGTTATCCGGTTTCCCGACGAAGCGGGGTACGCGCGCGGCGGCAGGTATGTCGACGCCAACACGGAACCCGCGACCGTCATCATTCTGCCGGTGATCCGCGTCGAGCGCGACATCGACGGCTCCAACGGTCTCGAACCTAATACCGGCAATACGCCAGGGCGCCGTCGCCGCCGCCGCCTCTCGCGTTGATTTTAACCGGCCTCGAGTTATCGATGCGACATCCGCCGCTACCGGTGGTGACTCGGGCGCTCGTTCTGGGCCGATATTTTTTCATCGCCGCCGCCTTGTCATCGCTCGGCGCATGCGGTACCGCCACCGGCGATTTTGGCGAAGTGCGCCCCACGCTTGTCAGTGATGTCCACGATTGGACCACGCCCTTTACTGGGGCCGTAAAGCCTACCCTGTCGTCGACGTTTGAGCTAACCGACGACGAACGTCAGTTGCGCGACCTCGCGCGGCCGCTGGTCGCCCCGCCCTATACCGGCCAACCGTGGTATTCCGTTTTAGTTGAGATTGGCTTGGTCAAACCCCAGCGCCATGTGGTGACTCGCAGCACCTATGCGGCGCGGCTGTTGGCCTCGCGCTATCACTCGCCTTCGGCGCGCTATGCTCAACTCATGGACGACGTTCGCAACGACACCACGCGCTTGCCTGAATTCTTCGAAACGGCCGGACGCGTGCTCGACATGGACGCGAAGCGGCAAAAGAGCCTGGCTTTTGTGTCTGCTCTGTCGCCCGCCGAGCGCAAAAACGCCGAGGTGCGCATGCGCGAGAACACGTCGATCGTCGCATCGGTGCGCGAAAAATTGCTACAGCGCGAGTCGTCCTATCGTTACGCCCTTGAGCGCCTGGTGGTCGCGACGCCGTCGCCGCAGGCGGTCCAGGTTGAGCGTGCCATCGATCGACTGCAAGGCCAGATCGCGCGCTACCAATCCCCCGCGCCGACATGGGCGCGCGAGCAGAACCTGGCGACGGCCCGCTGACTATTTCGCCTCTTCGGCTTGCGTGCATCGCGCGGCGGCGATTGCGCTTCGCGCCATCGGCATCAATCCGGGCTCCGGCGCCAGCGCGCGGATCGCGATCAGGCCGGTGAGTGTCGGCGATTCCACGATCAGCCGGTCGGCCGCAGTGATGTCTTCGTCTTCCGGCATCTGGTTATGCTGGTCCACCGTCATCAGTTCGAGCTCGATCACGCGCCGGCCCGCTGCGCGGTCGTTGATGGCGTAATAGGCCACGTCGTAGCGCGTATAAAATGAGACCGAGGTGTAGGCGAGGCTTACCGGGACGCTGAGTTTCAATGGGCCTCGCGAAAGATCGTAGCGGCAGACGGCGCTGGCGAAGGCCGGATCCATGAACGGCATCGGCTCGGATTGTGGGGTCGGCGCCGGCAACGCGGTCACGGTATTGATCGGGACGATTCGCTCCAGCCGCGAATAGGCGTCCTGCGTGGCAGTGCGCGGCAGAATGATGATCGTCGCCAAGTGCACGATTCCGCCCAGCACGGCGCCGCCCAGGCCTAAGAGCAGCCAGCGGATCATGGGCAACTCCTGACCTTGACTGTGGGCATCGGCACTTCGCGGCCGGCTTTGGTCGAAACGCCGACGGCGGTGTCGTAAAGGCGCAGCAAGAGGACGTAGCGTTCGATGCCGCCGGTCGGCAGCCAGTTGCCCGGATTCGCGCGCGGTGCAACGACGATTTCGAAACTGCCGTCGGCATGGCGGACGATTTCCTGGCTGCTGAAACTGAACCGATTAGTCGAATTGGCCACCAGCCCGCCTTCGGGATTGTAGAGTGTCAGCGTCCAGAAGCGGGCCGCCGGGGTGACGCCGGCGAGGACCACGTCGCACCGGCCATCGAGCGGGCGGCCATTGTCGTCGGCCGATGCGGTAAACGCGACACCGTCGCCGAGCGCGGTCGGCAACCGGCCGATGCGCGCAATCGATGCCTGCGCATAAGGATCTGCGTCGACGGTGCCGGTTTTCGGCCAAGCGGTCCAACTGCCAATCGTCAAAGGCCCAAAGGCGTTACCGCGGGTGAGCGCGAGATACGTCGCGCCGAGGCCGACGACGACGGCCACAACGAGGGCAAAAAGCGATCCGAGAAGTAGCCGCACGATTCGTTACGCTGGCGGTGAGGGGGAACCTTGATTCGCGATAAGGAGACTACGCCGGCCGCCGGCGTGCAGCTAATCAGTTCCGGCTGCCGAACGCATGTCCCTCCAACGCAGTGGCGAGGGCGTCGCCTTTGTTCGGGATAGCCGCTTGTTTTTCCTTGCTGGCGGAAACGGCCGACGGCAACGGCCCCATGGCGCGGTTGGCGTCATCCATCATGCGCTCGACACGGACGAGGATGTCGGCTCCCCGCTTGCTGAGGACGGTCGGGCGCGGCGGCGGCGACGTGCCGGATTTCGTTTTGATTTCGGCGACGGCTGGCTCCAGGCGCGCCGGCGGCACGGGAACGCCGGGAAGCTGTTTGATCTCGATGCCCTGGTGCGCGTATTCCATGATGTTATGCCAAGTCATCGCCGGCAGCGCACCGCCGGTCATGCGGTTGGTCGAGGTATAGTCGTCGTTGCCCATCCAGACGCCGCAGACGAAATTGCCGGTATAGCCCATGAACCAGGCATCGCGATAAGCATTGGTCGTGCCGGTCTTGCCGGCGGCGGCGATGCCGTCGAGACGCGCACGCCGTCCCGTGCCGTTTTCGACGACGCTGTTCATCATTTTGATCATGTCGGCGGCAACGTGATCCGGCAGTACCCGCTTCGGTTTCGGGCCGTCGCGGTCGTAGCGCCAGACCAGCTTACCGTCGCCGGTGCGCACCTCAAGGATCGCGTGTGGCACGACCTTCATGCCGAGATTGGGAAACGTGCCGTAGGCCCCGACGTGGTCGATCAGCTTCACCGCGTCGGCGCCGATTGGCAGCGACGGCGTGTCGGGCAGCGGGGTGGTGATGCCCATGTCGTGCGCCGTCTTAATGATGCGCGCGCGGCCGAGCTTGGCGTTGCCATCGCCGACCACGACCGACAGGCGCACGGCAATGGTGTTGATCGAATGGGTGAGCGCGGTGATCAGCGTCATCGCACCGCCATAGCCATGGCCGTAGTTGTGCGGACACCAGGTACCGATGCAGATCGGGGCATCGACCACGATCGAACTCGGCTTGAGGCCGTGCTCGAGCGCAGTGGAATAAACATAAGGTTTGAACGAAGACCCCGGCTGGCGCATGGCATCGGTGGCGCGGTTGAACTGGCTGGCGCCGTAGTCGCGCCCGCCCACCATGGCGCGCACCGAGCCATCGACATCCATCAGCACGGCCGCGGCCTGTCCGGCGTGATATTCCTGGCCGTATTGGCGCAGCGAATTCTCGACCGCGCTGTCCGCCGCGTGCTGCAAATTGACGTCGAGCGCAGTGCGCACCACGAACACGCGCTCGGTCATCGATTTCGGGAAGGTATCGACAAGTTGCTTCACCTGGTCGAATGCCCAATCGAGATAATAGTTCGCCGCGCGATCGTCGCGGCGGTCGACGGGGGTGGCGGGGTTGCGGCGGGCGCCGAACACCTGACCCTCGGTCATGAATCCGGCGTCGACCAGATTGTCGAGCACGACGTTGGCGCGCGCGCGCGCCGCCGGCAAATTGACGTTGGGCGAGAACTTCGACGGCGCCTTGAACAGCCCGGCCAGCATGGCCGCTTCGGCCAGGTTCACGTCGCGCGCCGACTTGTTGAAATAATACTGCGCCGCGGCGTCGACGCCGAAGGCGCCGCCGCCCATATAGGCGCGGTCGAGGTACAATTTCAAAATCTCGTTCTTGGTCAGCCGCGCTTCCAGCCACATCGCCAGGAAGGCTTCCTTGATCTTGCGGTCGAGCGTGCGCTCGTTGTTGAGGAACAGGTTCTTGGCCAGCTGCTGCGTCAGCGACGAGCCGCCTTGCACCACGCCGCCGGCGCGCGCATTGGTGATAAAGGCGCGCAGCGTGCCGCCGACGTCGATGCCGAAATGGTCGTAGAAGCGCCGATCCTCGGTGGCGAGCACCGCCTTGATCAGGTGGTCGGGGAACTGGTCGAGCGGCACCGAATCGTTGTGGCGGATGCCGCGGGTGCCGACCTCGTTGCCGTAGCGGTCGAGGAAGGTGACGGCGAGCTCCGACTTCTTCAGCCAGTCGTCGTCCGAGGTCAGCTGGAAGGCGGGCATGGCGAGCGCCAGCATCAGCACGGCGCCGACGGTGCCGAGCGTCGCCGCCTCCGAGACGAACTCGTTGAGGGCGCGCCGCCAGCCGGCGACGTAGAAGCGGTCCATGAAGGTGGAAAACCGCTCATAGGTCTCGCGCAGGGTAGTGTAGCTGCGGAACAGGCCGGAATCGACGCGGGCGTCGGCGCCGAGCAGCCAATTCTTGATTTTCGGCTTCCAATCGGCCGGAAAAAGGTCGCGCAAGGCTGCTCGCTCGTTTGGGCTTGCGGCGGGTCGCCGCCGGAGGCCGATTTTAGCCGATCGGCGCGATCCGGGCCAAGGCCGCCGCCGCGGTCAATACACGGCAAGATGAACGCCAATTGCGGTAAAAAGTGGCCGTTCCGTAGCCCTGGTATTTTCCCGGCCTCATGGTGAGGAGCGCCAAAGGCGCGTCTCGAACCATGGGCCGCCCCATCCTTCGAGACGCCACGCCATAGCGCGTCGAAGACGCGCGTAAACGCGCTTATGGCGGGCAGAGGCGAGGGCAGGGTTAACGGCGCCCATGACGGAATCGCCGGCAAGGGCTACAAGGCGCCTGAAAGGACCCCCGTGAATGCCCGACGACAAAGGCCCCGAGCCGGCCCCGTTCTGGCGCGTCAAGCGCCTCGGCGAGATGACGCAGCCCGAGTGGGAGAGCCTGTGCGACGGCTGCGGCCGCTGCTGCCTGAACAAGCTGATCGACGAGGACACCAACGAGACCGTGTTCACCGACGTCGGCTGCAAGCTGCTGGACGGCAAGACCTGCCGCTGCACCGACTATGCCCACCGCCAGGCCAAGGTGAAGGACTGCGTGCGGCTCACCCCGCGCAACGTGCGCAGGCTCACCTGGCTGCCGCCGACCTGCGGCTACCGGCTGGTGGCGGAGGGGCGCGACCTTTACTGGTGGCACCCGCTCAAGTCCGGCAGCGCCGAAACGGTGCACGAGGCCGGCGTCTCGGTGCGCGGGCGCGTCACGGCGAGCGAGAAGGACGTGCCGGACGACAAGCTGGAGGAGTACATCGTGAGTTGGCCGGGGAAGGTGCCGAAGGGGGCGCGCAAGCGCGCCGGCGAGAAAGCAGATAAACAAACGAAATAGCGGTTCATGGATGAATTTCGTCGAACTCAATCGGGCTTTTGTCCGGATCGGAAAGGACCAGGAGCCGACGCTTGAGGTCGGCCGGATTTGGGGCCGGAAATACGCCGGTTGGCTCAGCTGGCAAGATTTGCGCGAGTACCGCCGTGTGGCGTTGCTGGCAGAGGCGTCAAGCGGTAAATCTGCTGAATTCAGAAATCAGGCTGATAGCCTTCGGGCCGCAGGCCATGCGGCGTTTTTTGTAACGATCGAGGAACTGGCCGATCACGGTTTTGAAGCCGCGCTCGAACCGAATGCGGCCAATGCTTTCGAGCGTTGGCGCGGTAGCACAGGCGAGGCGTGGTTCTTTCTCGATTCGCTCGACGAGGCGAGACTAAATCGCAAGAGCTTTGAGATAGCACTGAGACGTTTCGCTCGGGTGCTCGATGACTCGATTGATCGGGCGCGAATTTTCATTTCTTGCCGCGTCAGCGACTGGAAAGGCGCGGAGGATAGGGTTGAACATGAGCGGCAGCGAGCCGAGCAGGAGGCCAAGGACAAAGAAAGCTGGAAGCGTTTCGAGCAAGCCCTGCGCCAAGACCCGGAGCAGCTTCGCGACCCGGCGAAAATAAAAAGCTGGAAGGCCGGAGCGTACAGGCTATGGGACTTAACGCGCTGGCTCATGCGCCGGACCGAGGCTGGCGACGAGACGGCCTGCGTCGAATGGCGATTTTTGGAGGAGGGGTTTGGCCGCGAGGTCGCAGAGGCCTACCGAGACGGGCTTAAGCTGCATTGGCGCTATACCAAGCCTGCGCGGCCGAAACGTACCAAAGGCGGTGCGATAACATTCAAATACACAAATATTCTCGCTTATCGTGCCATCGCTGTGGAGGTTGGTGGGGACCCGGATTGGACGGCACGTCTTAGTGACGATGAGGCTGAAAGGGCCGCTTTGCACGGCTGCTTATCCGACCAAGGCTATCCCGAGTGGATCGATGCATTGATTGCATCGCATCCCCGCATTGTGTTGCCGATTATCCGCCGCGCGGTTCGCGAGGAATACCTTTCGAATGGGCCGGGGCGGACGACATTCCTTTATCGTTATGCGCGCGGCGCTCAATCCCTTCATCCGTCAATCCAGAAAATCCTCTTCAATCTTATCGCATCGAAAGAGCCAGGCAGTCCTGAAAAGTTTGCGTCCATGCTCGACATAGCGCAACGTCTGGATTTGGCGACACCACAACGGAAGCGACTGCTCGACATAGCAGAAGCGCGGCTTGCAGCATACCGTCTGGCGCAAAACGCTGCTGCAGCGCGTTGGTATATAGCGCTACTATTTGCGCTCGATTTCTCCAAAGGGCTCTCTCACTTTGAAGAATGGCTTAAGGCGGGCGCGCCCGCGCAAGTTCAGCAAAACGCCGAAGAGACCTTTGCATTCCTGTTCGATAGCCACAATCCAACCATTCCATCCGCTTTAGCGAACGCGGCTGTGCCCGATCTCGAACGGCTCCTACATCTTGTCTATTCGTATATTCGGCCGGAATCGGATGAGCCTCATGAGGGCTCTTACACGCCGAACACGCGCGACCATGCAGAAAACGCGCGAAATGCGATTTTGGGTGCGGTCCTCAACCGTACTGGCCCAGACGCTTATTACGCGCTACGCCGCGTCGCGGCCGATCCCGTATTGGCAGTCCGCGCCCATCGCTTTAATGAATTGGCGCGAGGAAAGGCGGAGCGCGATTGTGAATTGCCCGCTTGGACCGCGAAAGAAGTTTTGCGGTTCGAGCGGGAGCGCACGGCCCCGGTGAAGACTGGCGCCGGTCTTTTGAGAGTCGTCGAGGGGATATTGAGCGATATTCAATTCGAACTCACGAAAGGAGACGTGTCATCTCGTCGCCTGTTGCAACAGGCTCAGGATGAAGAGGAGGTTCAAGGCTGGCTGACTGAGCAGCTAAACTTACGTTCACGAGATCGCTTTCGCGCGTTTCGTGAGGCCGAAGTGGCGCAGGGAGATAAGCCCGACGTTATCGTTTCGTCGACTTCGGCGTCTTGCGAAGTCGCTATAGAGATCAAACACAGCAAAAGATGGACGCTGCGCCAGCTAGAAGAGGGGCTCCGTATCCAACTTGCTGAGAACTATCTTAAACCGGAAGTGCGGCGTTATGGCTTACTTGTCATTACGCATCATCTAGCGAGGCAATGGCGGGATACCGAAACTAATGAGTCAATGACATTTCCGAGGCTAATTGAGCGCCTTGCGTCGGTGGCTACGACGTTGATCGCCAATACATCTGGAGCAATAGAAGTGAAATGCGTGGGCATCGACGCTACCTCAGCGTAAGCTTACATCTGATGGCGAGAGCAATTCTGGCGAGGATGCGCGAATGAGCCCGCATGACGTCGAACTCCTCAAAATTTACGTGCTGGCGTCCCCGTTCCTGATTTTCTGCGTCGCGCTTGGCGTCTATTGGCTGACCGGCTGGATGGACCGACGCGAAGACCGGCGGCATCACGCGGCGGAATAGGCCGGACTGTGGCGGAATAAATTCCTTGACTGCGTGACGCTGCTCCGCTAGCTTTGGCGCATTCTCCACGACTGTATCGGAAGCCCCATGACCCGCCGCTCGTCGCAGCGCGCGCTGGCGCGCGAGATTTATCGCGAGATGGTGGCGGCGAGGGCGGCTCCCGCCGCCGACCCGCCTTCGCCTGGCGGCTCCGGCGGGCAAGGCCTCACCGCGCAAAATCTCACTGCAAAAGTGCGCGCGCTCTACGAGCACTCCGCCGTGCCGGTCGCCGAGATCGCGCGGCTGGCCGGCGTCACCGAGCGCACGATCTACAAATACGCCGCCAAGGAGCAATGGACGCCGCGCTACGCTTGGGGCGAGGACGGCTCGCGGCCGCGTGGGCAGCGCGCGGACAAACGCTTCGCGCCGGACTTTGTCCCCGTCCGGGGCGCCGGCGGGCGCTTCATCCGCCGCGCCGACAAGGGCAAGCCGTTTGCGGTGGGCCTCAAGGCGACCGATGCGGCCGCCGCCGCGCTGGCCGCCGCCGCCTGCCGGCGCGCGGCGGTGGCCTCGCGCGCGGCGCAGCTTCGGGCCGAGGCGGACCGGCGCGACGAGGCGCGGCTGCGCGCGCTCGAGACGGTGAACCGGGCCTGGGCGGACCTCAACCGCTATCGCGCCGCGCGCGCCAAGGCCGGGCAGCCGCGCTTGCGCGACGACGACCGGGTCGCGCAGCTGCTGGTGCGGGTGGCCGAAATCGCGACCGCGCGCTTGCAGCGAGTTTGCGCTCGCGGGCTAAGGGACGCGGCGCGATGGCGAAATCGTAGGCCTGCGCCGGGCGCGGGCCGAACGAGAAGTGCCACCATTCGCGGAAATAATTGCGGAAGCCGCGCTTGCGCATCGCGGCGACGAGCAGGGCGCGTAAGCGGCGCCTGCTCGGGCGTGATGCGCGCCGCTCGCGGTGTGCGCTCTTGTCGTCGAAGCAGTCGAAGCCGGTGCCCAGGTCGAGCGAATTGTCGGGCGCGCGTTTGGCCGCCGGCCCGGTGCAGGGGCCGTAATGCGCCGCGGGCTCGAAGGCCGCGGCCGGCGGCGCCGGCAGCGGCACCAGCGTGAGATCGACGGCGATGCCGGTCGAATGCGCCGAATGCGACGCGATATAGCCGAGCGCGAACAGCCGGCGTTTGTCGAGCTTGGGATAGAAGCGCCTGGTCGTGCCGTCGTCGGCGCTGCGCGCCCAGCGCGCGAAGGCGAAGACCGCGCGCGTCGGGCGATAGCAGTCGTAGACCTTCAGCCCAAGTTTTTGCTGTGGCGAGATCGGCCGCGACGCGGGCCAGCGCCTCGGCCACCTCGCGCTTGAGCACGCATTCGGGCGCGTCATAGCCGGGCAGCGGACGGCCGGTGAAATTGTTCGCCCCCGCATAGCGCATGTCCTGGGCGATGCCGGGCGCGACATCGCGCAGATAGACGAAGCCCGGCGGCAGGCGGCCGGCCAGCGCCGCCGCGGGCATGAGCAGCGCGGCGAGCGCGGCGCGGGCCATCAAGGTTCCGATGCGCCGGAGGTTTCGCTGCGCAAAATGTGACATTATGGAGAACATAGCACCTCCGCGCCGGCTGCCATTGCGCTTTGGCCCGACGCACGGCATCTAGCCCCGATGAACGTCCATTCGCACAAGACGCACGCGCCGCGCCCGCTCACCCATCCCGAGATCAGGACCATCGTGCTCGGCATCATGCTGGCGATGTTCCTCGGCGCGCTCGACCAGACCATCGTCGCCACCGCGCTGCCGACCATCGGCCGCCGCTTCGCCAATCTGGCCGACCTGTCCTGGGTGGTCACCGCCTATCTGCTCACCGCCACCGCGGTGACGCCGCTGTTCGGCAAGCTGTCCGACATCCACGGCCGGCGCGTGATGATGCTGATCGCCATCGGCATCTTCGTCACCGGCTCGCTCGATCTGCGCCATGGCGCCGAGCATGAGCGTGCTGATCGCCGGCCGCGCCGTGCAGGGGCTCGGCGGCGGCGGGCTGATGGCGCTGGCGCAGACCATCATCGCCGACATCGTCAGCCCGCGCGAGCGCGGCCGCTACCAGGGCTATATCGGCGCGGTGTTCGCCACCTCCTCGGTCG
The DNA here is from genome assembly GCA_963772235.1 of uncultured Alphaproteobacteria bacterium. Lineage (GTDB taxonomy): Bacteria > Pseudomonadota > Alphaproteobacteria > Rhizobiales > Xanthobacteraceae > Pseudolabrys. Next base: position 137,233 of record CAVYWI010000027.1, on the reverse strand, counting down.
GCGGGCCGGTGCTCGGCGGCTTTTTGACCGAGCATCTCGACTGGTCGCTGATCTTCTGGATCAATCTGCCGCTCGGCTTGGCCGCGCTCGGCATGACCTCGAACGTGCTGCGCCGCGTGCCCTATCATCCGCGCAAGCACCAGCTCGACGTCATCGGCGCGCTGCTGATGATGGCGGCGGCGGTGGCGCTCTTGCTGGCGCTCACCTGGGGCGGGCGCAAGTTCGACTGGATCTCGGCCCCGTTCGGCGCGCTGCTGCTGACCTCGGCGATCCTGTGGGGCCTGTTCGCCTGGCGGCTGGTCAAGGCGCAAGAGCCGTTCCTGCCGCTCTCCGTGCTCGGCAATCCGGTGGTGCGCTGCGCCGCGCTCGCCGGGGCCTGCAACATGGCGACGCTGGTCGGCATGACGATCTTCGTGCCGCTTTATTTCGAAACGGTGCTGCATCTCTCCGCCGGCCAGTCGGGCCTGGCGCTGATCCCGCTGATGGGCGCGACGGTCGCCTCGTCCACCATCACCGGCCGGCTGATGATGCACGTGATGCATTACAAGCGCATGCCGCTCATCGGGCTGGTGGTGTCGATCCTGGCGCTGGTCGCGCTGTCGATCTGGCCGGCCTCGATGCCGACGGCGCTGGTGCTGTTGCTGCTGCTGGTGATCGGCTTGGGTCTCGGCACGCTGTTTCCGATTTCCACGGTGTGCATGCAGAACGCGGTGACGCAGCACCAGATGGGCGTCGCCACCGGCGCCGCCAATTTCTTCCGCTCGCTGTTCTCGGCGCTGATCGTGGCGGTGCTGGGCGCGATCGTGCTCGGCGGCCTCGGCGGCGTCACCGGCATGTCGGTGGAAATGCTGGCGCGCGCGGCCTCCGCGCCCGAACTCGCCTATGCGTTCCGCTTCGTGTTCATGACCTGCGCGCTGGTGCTCGCCTTCGGCATGGCGTTCCTGATCGCGATGGAAGAGCGCGTGCTCAAAGGCCCCTCGACGCCGGCGGCGGAAGCGCCCACCGGCCCGGCGACACCGATCCCGGCGGAGTAAAAAAACCCCGGCCGCACGGCCGGGGTTTTGGCAAGTTCGCCGCCTGACGGCTATGGCACTTGTTTCATTGTTAACCTTGGCTGACCGGCACCGCGATGAAGCGGGTCGCCTGCGCGGTTTTTACCCGCATCAGCACGTCGTGCTTGCCGCTCTTGTGCGCTTCTGTGATGGCGTTGCGCACGTCCTGCGCATTCGTGACGCTTTTGCCGCCGACATCGAGGATGACGTCGCCGGTCTTGAAGCCGCGTTCGGCGGCCGGACCGTCGAGATCGACGCCGACCACTGCGACGCCCTTGCCGCCGGCGCCGGCCACATCGCTGGCGGGCGCGAGGGTGAGACCGAGATGCGGCACGCCGTTGTCCGAGTTCTTGCCTTGCGTCTGCGCGCTGGCGGTGCGCTCGTTCGGCATCTTGCCGAGCGTGAGGTCCAGGTTCTTGCACCTCGCCCTTGTGCACTAACGTCAGCTTGATCTTGGTGCCCGGCGCCATCATGCCGATGGTCTGCGCCAATTCGCGCGAGCCTTTGATCGGCTTATCGTTGACCGCGGTGACGACGTCGCCGGCTTCGATGCCGGCCTGCGCGGCCGGGCTCGACGGTTGTGGCTGATCGACCAGCGCGCCTTCCGGCTTCTTCAAGCCGAGACTGTCGGCGATGCCGGCCGTGACCGGCTGGATCTGCACGCCGAGCCAGCCGCGGTTGACGTAGCCGTGCTCCTTGAGCTGCGCCACGACCAGCTTGGCGGTCTGCGCCGGGATGTCGAAGCCGATGCCGACCGAGCCGCCCGACGGCGAGAAGATCGCGGTGTTGATGCCGATCACGTTGCCGTCGACGTTGAACGCCGGGCCGCCCGAATTGCCCTGGTTGATGGGCGCGTCGATCTGGATGTAGTCGTCATAGGGACCGGAGCCGATGTCGCGGCCGCGCGCCGAGACGATGCCGGCGGTGACGGTGCCGCCGAGGCCGAACGGATTGCCGACCGCGACCACCCAGTCGCCGACGCGCGGCTCGTGCTCGGCGAATTGCACGTAGGGGAAGGTCTTGTCGGCATCGACCTTGATCAAGGCGAGGTCGGTCTTCGGATCGGTGCCGATCACCTTGGCCTTGTAGGTCGCGCCGTCGTCGGTGGTGATCTGCACGGTCTTGGCGTGATCGACGACGTGGTTGTTGGTCACCGCGTAGCCGTCCGGTGAAATGAAGAAGCCCGAGCCGAGACCGGTGATCATCTGCTTGTTTTGTAGCGTCCCGTTCGGCATGCCCGGGAAATCCGAATTGCTGGAAGAATTTCTCCATCGGCGAGCCCGGCGGGAAGGGATTGCCGTTGTCGCCCTCGTTCCAACTCATGCCGTTGGTGTTGGCGGGCCGTTCGATCCGGACGCGGACCGACATGACCGCGGGCTTCACTTTTGCGACGAGATCGGCGAAGCCCACGGGAGCGTGCTCGGCAACCGCAGCATGCGCGGCCGACACCGGCGCGAGATCGATTGCGTGATACATCTTCGGGCCGCCGACGATTACGACGACAGCAAGGCCGGCGACCGATGCCAGCAATGGCAGGCGCCGCGCGGCCAGAAATTTCGGTTTATCGGAATTGGGTAGATTGTGTTCGGTCATCGCTAAGTCTCCATCGGCAAATAAGGAAGGGAGCGTGGGCACGCTCGCTGCCCTCATAAATAACGCGCGCGCATTACGGCGGCCTGTCTTGCGCGTTTAAGTTTCGTAATGTGAGTGCGTTGACGGCGAAAAAGTTGTTGGCGATTTAAGTGCCAGCACATGAAATGTTGTTCATGAAAAAAATGTCATGTGCGCACATGAAAAAACCCCGGCCGCAGGGCCGGGGTTTTGCATCTTTTCTCAGGCAAATCGCGCGGAACTATTCGCAATATTTGCAGGGTGGGAAGTCGCGGCTGTAGACCGGCTGGGCGAGGAATTTCGCCTTGTCATAGGTCCAGAATTCGCTGACCGCCGGATAGGTCTTGATCACCGTATTCCAGAGCTCTTCCTTCGGCGTAGCCGAACATCTTCTTCTTCTCGACCTTTTTGATGTAGATGTTCTGGATCGGACTTTTGGTCGACAGATCGAGTTGCACCGGACCGCGCGGGGCATCGAGCTTGATCGTCGCCATGGTCTTGATGAACTCGACCGGCCCCGGATATTTGCCTTTGTGCTTGGCGAGCGTCAGGTCGATCCATTTCGCCGCCGCGTAGTTCACTTCTGAATAATACGACGGCACCTTGCCGTACTTGGCGCGATAGTCCTTCACGAATTTTTCGTTCGCCGGCGTCTCAAGGGCCGCGCTGTATTGCAGCGCCGAGACGTCGCCAATCACTTCGTCGCCCATGAACGGCAAAGCGAACTCGTCATAGCTGGTGCCGCCGCCGACGATCGGCTTCTTGTTGCCGGACGCGCGCAGCTGCTTGGGAAATTGCAGCGACATCGGGCCGACCATCAGCGTGAAGATGGCGTCCACGTCGCTCTTGAGCGTCGGGATATAGGGGCCGAAGTCCTTGGTGCCGAGCGGCACCCATATCTTCTGCACGATCTTGCCGCCGCAGTCCTCGAAGCTTTGCTGGAAGCCGCCCGTCTGCTCGTAGCCGAAGGCGTAATCGGCGGCGATGGCGGCGATGCGCTTGTAGCCGTGGTCGCAGGCCCACTGGCCAAGCGGATGGTTTGGCTGCGACGGCACCCAGCCGGCAAGCACGAGATAGGGATATTTGGCGACCTGCCGCTGCGCGAGATCGTCGGCGGTCGACACGGTGCCCATGTAGAGCATCTTGTATTCGCTCGAGACCGGCGCCAGCGCATAGGCCGAGGAGGCGAGGACGGCGCCGACCAGCATGTCGACTTTGTCCTGCAAAATGAGCTTCTTCGCCTTGGTGACATCGACGTCGGGCTTGCCCTGGTCGTCCTCGACAATGAAGTTGACCTTGGCGCCGCCGAGCATGCCGTTGTGCTCGTCCAGATACATCTGGAAGCCGTTGACCATGTCGGTGCCGAGCTGCGTAAAGATGCCGGTACGCGGCGCCAGAAAACCGATGCGCAAATCTTCCGACCGCGCGGGCGCACTAAAAGAAGCACCAAGCAGCGCCACGCCGACAATGAGTGGCGCGGCAGTTCGCGTGAATGAACAATTCATAATGTCCTCCCCGTTGGCCGGCGTCCGTTCGTCGCGGATCACTCGCGGCTCGCATCACGCTATCCTGCGGCGATTGCCGGCGGAAGCCGTGGGCCAATGCCCAACAAACGAAAACCCCGGCGGTGAAGCCGGGGTTTTGCATTTTTCATCAAGCCAAGCGCGCGTTCATTCGCAGTTTTTGCACGGCGGATAGTCGCGCGAATAGACCGGCTGGGCGAGGAATTTGGCCTTGCCGTAGGTCCAGTACTGGCTCACGGCCGGATGATTGTGGCAAAGCGTATCGGCTTGGCTGTAGCCGCACAACGTGTTCCTAGCCTGCCAATTATGGCATTCGCGTCCACATTTCTGGCCCGCTTAGGTCCAACTAATGCCCTCGCGCTCCAATTCATTTGTATCGACGCGGGCACGCCCCGCAGCCGGTGCCGTGCGCGCGATGTCCACGTCACCACCGACGCATGGAGGTTGTCATGAGCGCTGTGGAAATGGATGACCGCAGAAATCCGTCGAGCGTCTTGTACTACGCGCCGCGCCGGCGGCGTCAGCAACGTCCGTCCGCCGACGAGGCGTCAATCCTGCCCATCCTCGAAAAACTCAGGCGCACGGAGGGCGCTCGTCCGTTTGTCGACTCGGTGCCATTGATGCCGAGCGACGAGCCGATCGGCGTGCCGGACGCGGCGGCCTCGCGCAAGAGAGCGCTTCTGATCGCGGCGCGTTTTGTCGCTGTGACCGGGCTGTGCATCGGTGCCGCCGTCATCGTGGCGTTCTCGCTGCAAGAACCGCAAAGCGAGGAGCAGGCGCCGCAGCGCGAGGATCGCGGGGCGCTTCCCGCGACGCAATTGCCCAAGACCGTGCAGACCGTCACGTTCAAATCGCCAGCGCGGCACGGCGACGAAACGGCATCTGTTGCGGCCGCGCCGCCTATGGCTGCGGAGACCAGAGGCCAGCCGCTGCGCGAGAGTACGCAAGAGGCGATTCAAGAGACGACCGACGGCAGGCAGGTTGAAAACACTGCGGCCTTGCCGGCGCCGCTGACGTCGTGGGCCGCGGCGCCGACCCCATTGTCGGCGGCGGGCTGGAGCCCGGCCGAGCGGAATTCATTCGACAAGGCCGAACCGCCCCCGCCCGTCAATACGCTGGAGCAGGCCAAGGAGCCGCAGCATCCAGTGCACCACGCCGCGTCTGCGCGCCGGTCTCATCACGGACGGCGGCGCCGCCGAGTGACGGCTGCGGCGGTGCAGCCCAAGCAGCCGGCTGAGCAAACGGACGCGCAAGCGAGTGCGGCCCCGCCGCCCGTCGACAACTCGCTGCGGTCGGTGCTGCACAGGATCTTCAGCCCCGACTGAACGCAGGGCGGATCGGGCTGCTGATCGACATCGGCCCCGGTCGTCCACCCGTATGATCAAGATCATATCAGCCTGGCCGGCAAAGCCTTACCAGAAGAATGCAACCCTGATTATGCCGCGCGGCGCTTGCTGCCACGCGCGAGCCGCCGGAGTATTTGCCATGAACCATGCGTCCCCCGACCCGAATGGACCGGCGGCTTGCTGCGCCGCAGACGGCAAGCAGGCGAGCCGCGCCGAAGTTCAGGCCGGGCGGCCGCGTTGCGGCGATCGGCGCCCCGCTGTTGGCGTTTCTCGCCAGCCAGCATCACACCATCATGATGGGTCTGTTCGCCTTCGGGCTGAGCGACACGGCCATGAGCTTCATGACGGCCGCGCCCTTGGTGCGCGACGCCATGCTGGGCATGTCGCTGGCAATGGTCGCCGTGGTCGCCTGGCAGATCAAGGACCGGCGGCGGCCGAGGCCGATGCGCGTCGCCGGCGCGGTGTCGATCCTTGTCACGCTCGCGCTCGCGGCGTGGTCGATCATCCAATTCGGCGTATGAGCGGGGCCAAGATGCAAAAGCCGTTTCAAAAAGACCTGAGCCATTCTACCTGGGACGAGGTCTATGCGCGGCAGGTGCTGCGCGCCGCGCTGGTGCCGGCGTGGCTCGAGGCGATCGGCCTCAAAGCCGGCGGCCGCGTGCTCGATGTCGGCTGCGGCCCCGGCTATGTCAGCCTCGCCCTCGCCGAGCGGGTGGGGCCGGACGGCACGGTCTATGCGGTCGACCGTTCGCGCGACGCGCTGGCGCATCTGGAGCGCCTGCAACAGGAGCGAAAGCTTCTGCAGATCCGGCGCATCGCCGCCGACGTCGGCACGCTCAAGAGCGATGACGTTCATGCGGATTCGGCGCTGGTCACCATGGTGTTGCACCATGCCGACGATCCGGCGGGCGTGCTGCGCCATGTGCAGCGGCTGCTGTCGCCGCATGCGCGCGCGGTCGTCGCCGAATTCCATCCGGATGGACCCTGCGAGCAGGGCGCGCCGCGCGAGTTTCGCCTGGCGCCGGAGCAGGTGCAGGCCTGGTGCGAGACGGCCGGCTTTACCGTGCTCGACTATCGGCGGCAGAGCCCCGAGCACTATATGCTGGTCGTCGAGCGCGCCGCTTGAATGGCCGAGCGCGTGCGCACGATCTTGCCGTCGAACCGCTTGATTTCCCCCTTGGCGGCCATGCGCGCCAGCGTCCGGTAGAGCGCTTCGTGGGTGAGGCCGAGCTCGGCGGCGAGTTCCTTGAGCGTGCCGTTAACCGCGACCGTCGCCCCGTCGGCGCCGACATGCAGCGCCAGATAATGCCGCACGCGGTCGCGCGCCGATTTGATATTGCGCAGCTCCATGCGCGTGCGCAGGTCCATGACCTGGTGCGCCAGCCGCGTCATGAACGCCTTGGCGGCGTCGGGATTTTTCTTGAACGCGGCGAGCACCGCGTCTTTCGGATAAAGCCGCACCTTGGCGGCCGTGCTGGCGATCGCGTCGCAATGATAAACCGACGAGAACAACGAGGCTTCGGCGATCATGTCGCCGCAGTCGGCGGTGAAAAGCACCGTCTCGCGCCCGGAGCGGTCGACGCGCGCCAGCCGGACGCGGCCGCTCAAAACCAGGTACGGCCCGACAGTGCGCTGGCCGGCGCGGAACAGAGATTGTCCCGCCGCCAGATCGCGCTCCCTGGAACGAACTTGCAGTTCGGAAAAAATATCGTCCGGCCCGGCCATGCGTCCCCCCTGGCGGCGGAGAGTAACAAGACAAGTCTAGCGCGGGTACTCACAAACCACGCGGTCCATTTCTTGCGCGCTATGTCCGCTACTCCCAAGCAGACATTCGGCGTCGACGTTTCGATGTCGGCTAAGTGCCATTAGCGGCCAAAAGCACAAAAAGAAAGACCGCCTCGCGGCGGTCTTTCCGAAATCCGATCAGGTGTTTTGATTAGACGGCGAGTGCGGCGTTCTTCCGTCTCCTGCGCCAGCCGAGCAGACCCAACGCGCCGAGGTCGGGTCGTAAACCCAAAAAACATTCTTGCGAGGCTTTAGCTGAGCCATCCTTTGACAACAGCAATTGCCTGAACAACAGTCGAAACTGCGACGATTGCCAGAACAAACGTCATTATCGCAAGGGTGATATTCAACCAGAACATCCGGCGCAAATAGATTTCATTTTTCGCGCTCGCCTGATCAATTGCGACGCGAAGGCGACGCATCGCTTCAACCTGTGCATGGGGGCCTTGCTGCGCGGCGGCGGCGAGCCTGTCTTCTGATAGCCCCATCCACTCATTTTCCATATGGGTTACAACCTCTCAGGTAAGACGAACTCATTGTTTATAAGGCGACAATCCTTTACGTGACACCACAATGATCTGGATCAAATGAGTAACGCCGCATGATGTCGCAGTTGGGTCAGAAGTGGACACGCCGCGATGTCCAGCACATGTCCGCTATTTCCCGGAAACGGACATTGACCAGCACCGCTCGAACGGCCGCTAAGTGCCTTAGCGGACGCAAACGGTATTCTGCTGACGCAATTGAGGGGTGAGATGCTGGTCAATATCCCATGCGTCCGTACATTCGCGCAGCGATCGCGATAAGCACGACCGTTACGGCCGCCAGCACACCGAAATCCAACAACAATCCGTAATCCGACGCGCCGTGTGTAAGCATTAAGAACCGCAGGGCGTCGACCTCGTAGGTGAGCGGATTGATATGCGAGACCGCGTTCAACCAAGGCGGCATCAGCGACAATGGATAGATCGCATTGCTGGCGAAGAAGATCGGCATGGTCAAGACTTGGCCGATCCCCATGAAACGCTCGCGCGTCTTGACGATACAGGCGATGATCAGCGACAGCGTCGAAAACAACGCAGAACCGAGCACGATGGCTGCGGCGACGCCGAGAATATTGACGGGGTGAAGATCGATGCCGACGCCGAGGATGAGCGCAAGCACATAAACGATCAGCGCTTGCGACAAGGCCCGGACCCCGGCCGAAAGCGCTTTGCCGAGCACTAGCGCCGAACGCGGCGCGGGGCTGACGAGATAACGCTGCAAGACTCCGAGATCGCGCTCCCAGATCGCGGATATTCCGTAGAAGATCGCGACGAACAACGCGCTCTGCGCCAGGATTCCGGCGGCGAGGAAATCGAGATAGGGAATATTGCCTGGTGCCACGCCGCGGACCCGCGCCATGACCTCGCCGAACAACATCAACCACAAGACCGGCTGTACCGCGCGGGTCAGCAACTCGAGCGGATCATGAAGGAGCTTCTGTACCTCGGCTGCGGCCACCGCCATGGTCTGGGTCGCATAGTCGCCGAGCGCCTGGCCGATGGATCGGTCAGCCGTGCTCACTGGCTGCCCGACGTTCTCGCCTGACTTCGCCATAGTTTCCCTCGGTTTCGGTCTCGCCTGTCGCAGTGACGAGCCTGATAAAGACGTCATCGAGCGTAGCGTCAGGGCCGACGCGCGCTTTCAATTCGGTGGGCGTGCCGACGGCGGCAATCCGGCCATGGTCGATGAGCGCAATGCGGTCGCAGAACTTGTCGACTTCGTCCATGTGATGCGACGTCACAACCATCGTGCGATGGAACCTGTCCCTGAGATCGAGCACGCGCTCCCAGACCGTTTCGCGTGCGCTCGGGTCGAGTCCGACGGTCGGCTCGTCAAGAAACAGCACGGCTGGACGATGCAGCAGGCACTGCGCAATTTCGAGCCGTCGGATCATGCCACCGGAATAGTGTCCGGCGAGATGATAAGCCATCTCCGCAAGGCCCATCCGGGCAAGCGCCCGCGTCACGCGTTCTTTTCGCTCCCGCCGGGGAACGCCGTAGAGGCGCGCCGACAGCAGCATGTTCTCGTAGCCGGTGAGGGAGCCGTCGGCAGACAGCAGCTGCGGGATATAGCCGATTTGGCGGCGCACGTCGGCGGGTTGGCTGACGATATCGTAGCCGGCGATCGTCGCCGATCCGGATGTCGGCGGCAGCAGCGTCGTCAACATTTTGATCAGCGTGCTCTTGCCCGCGCCATTCGGGCCAATCAGGCCGAAAATCTCTCCCCGATAGATGGTCAGCGTGACGCCATCGACGGCGGTGAGATCGCCAAAAGTCCGGGTGAGCGCCGACGTCTGGAGCACGATATCGGGAAGCGCGGTCGTCGTTTTATCATCCGGCATGAGTACAAATCCTCACGCGCCCCTGCGCAGAATATACCAGAACAAGAGGCGTTGGCGGCGGCCGATCGCTTACGCGTCGATCCAATGTATATCCGGCTCTTTTCTGGGAACTGCGCGGTGGCGCGGCTTTCGGATGCCCGACGATGATCGGAGCGACAGGCATATAATTTGCCGGGAGTTTCAGCGCCGCTTTTCCTTCCGGCGTGACAAGCCATTTCTGCGCGAAGCCGATCCAGCATGTCCCCAATCCGGCGGCACGGGCCGCCAGCATCAGGTTCTCGGCCGCCAGCGAGCAGTTCTCGACCGCCCACGGGCTTTCCGCCGCGCTCGATATCAAGATAAGCGCCGGCGCATGATAGAAAATATGGAAGGTTGGATTGCTCAGCCGTTCCTGAAAATGCGGCAACAGGGCGGCGGGCGAGGTTCTCAGCATATGCGCCTTCGCTTCGTTCGATATGCGGGCGAGAACGGCTTGGTCGCGCACCACGCAGAATGACCACGGCTGTTGATTGACCGCGCTCGGCGCCTGGATGGCCGCGTCGATCAATTCGCGGATCGTCTTTTCATCGACCGGCTCGGCGGTGAATTCGCGCACCGCACGACGCGTATAGATTGCTTCCGTGAGGTCCATATTTGGCCAGACCCTTTGTAAATCTTGATTACTATAGCCAATCGCAATCTTACCGAATTGATCCCGATCAACTGACAACCTTGGCTGTTTTGGACTGATTGGGCCCTTTGAAGGCAGGATCGAATGACCGCTTAGGGCCAGAAGCGGACACCCCGCGATGTCCAGCACATGTCCGCTATTTCCCGGAAAGCGGACACGAACCAGCGCCACTCGAGTGGCCGCTGGGCGCCAATACCGAAAATCACCGCCCCCGATTTGCGGCTTCCCGAAAGTGCCGCCACGATCCTTCGTCCACGCGATTTCGGAGACTGAGAGTTGATCTAAATCATTGCGCCAAGCAATTAATTGATCTCAATGACAAACAGTGCTTCTCAAAAAGGGGCACCTCATGAACGCTTATCTAGTTCAAACGTTGCGCCGCATAGTCATTGCTCTGCTGGCGCTCTTACTTGCTACGCCCCTAAGCGCTCAAAGCTTCCACCACTTGATATTGCCCAGACCGGAAAATGGTGCGGTCGGCGCACAAGCTCGGATGCGCTGCGTGGCCGACCATGCAACTACCAGCGACCCGGCCGTGCAAAGAACCACGACCAATTTTGCTATTGCGCATTTTAGGTTCGACATCGTTCGGTGTGCCGATGAAGAACTGGACCGTCCGGCTATTGATAGTAAAGCCAGCGCCCAAATAGCCAAGGATGTTGCCCCTTTGGTCGATTGGATAGTCGCGAAGACCGGCTGGACCATCCATGAGGCCCCGCTGATACGCTTTATGCCATATGCGGAACTGGTGAAGAAGTTTACCGGCGGGAAGCCAACCGATTTTCACGTCGAGGCGATTTACTCCGACCAAGATCACAGCATCTACCTGCCCGATGGGTGGCGCGCCGAGGATCTTCGTGCCCGCAGCGTACTGCTGCATGAACTCGTACACCATCTGCAATATCTGAATCACGTCAAAGCAACCTGCGAATCTGAATACGAACTTCAAGCGTTCAAATTGCAGGTTGCGTGGTTAGACGAGCAGGGCGTGGACGACCCACTCGGCTTACTTGATATCAATCCATACTTTCTTTTGATGCTTGGGCAATGCGAATAACGTCGTTGCCAGTCTCGCCGCTTTAGCCGTTGATTTATGCTGATGCCTGCTTTGGATCATTGGCGTACGTTGCGGCAAGTCCACACGACGTCCACTTCCTTTGCGCCAGCTCAATTGTGTCGGCTCTAAAGCTTTGGCCCGTGGAAACGTGAGCGGTGCCTGGCTCGAAAAACGCCGGCCGAACCGCTGGGTCTGACGTAAGGGAGACCCCGGTTTGCGGAGGACAAACCGGGGTCTCCTTATCTTACGTATCTGAGCCTTCTCTCGAAACGGCGTCAGTGTAAGCGCTGATCGTAAACGAGCCTTCACGTATAAATAACGGTCATATTAGTTCGCAGCGATCTCAGATAAAAACGGAATAAACTAGTCGCTTCCTCATTTGAAAAGCCTGGCTTTTTTTGAATTTGCGCCGTTGCCAGACTGGGCTTCTACCCTCATTGGCTGTGCTGAAAACCACGTCAAATTGTGGTTGGTGGCGCCCGGCTATTGCGATGCCGCCCACTTATCTTACAATAACAATATGTAATACCGATAATTCGTCGCTGGGAGAAGGTGTTTGCCAAAGCTCGCCATCGGCCTTTTGGCTTTCGCTTTGCTTGCCGTCGCAGCCTGTTCGAAGGAGGCCGCCCAAAAGGATCCTGAGCAGGCTTGTGCCGCAAAGGTTCATAAAAACTACGATGCAAAGCGGTTGGATGAGTGTGTCGACGTGTGCAAGGTTTGTAGCGGTGGAACCACCATCAGCTGTTCCACGTCCTGTCGGCTCAAAGGCGCAAGCTGATCTGTCTCGCAATCCCAAAAAAGCTGTCCTGAAATTATTTTTTGAATAAACCGCAAATTTTGCAGCCATGTCGCAGTTGGGTCGATGGCGTTGATAAAGTCGGCCACTGAGGGTTTGCGGCTGTTTATTTGAGCTTAGACGGGACCGCCGCCTTATTTATTGGTCTTTCCCCTTGCGGTCGGGTGCAAGTCATGTGTCCGGCCTGTTTGCGCGGCACCATGACCGCTGGCCCTGATGTAATCCGCGGATCGGGTCCCAATCAATCGCACGGGCTTTGACGCCCATGACCCAGAAGCGGGTTGTCCCAATCGACGGCTCGACCGTTTCGCATCACGCCATCATCACCCTCGCAATTCGATTGTCTTGCTCCGCCGTCGCCTCACGCTCCCATTGCCAAGCCTCTTCAGGCGGCTGCAGCAAGTTCCGGCGCTCGATAGTATCCTCCCTTGGCCATGATCGCCCAAGCGATGCGCGCCATCTTGTTGGCCACGCGCAACGGCGACGAGCTTGGCTGGCTTCTTGGCCAGCAGCCTCATGATCCAGGGATGCTTTTGCGGATGCAGCCGGGCTTGTCGAACAACGGCTGTTGCACCGATGACGAGCAATCGTCGGAGATAGCGATCTCCCTGCTTGGAGATGCCGCCGAGCCGCTCCTTGCCACCCGTCGAGTGCTGCCGCGGCACAAGTCCGATCCATGCTGCAAAATCCCGACCGGATTTGAAGCCACTCGGGTCTGTGACAGTGGAAGCGATGGCCGTGGCCCCGATCACGCCTATCCCGGGTACGGTCTCGAGGCGGCAGCTCATATCATTGGCACGATGATGGGCGTGAATGGCGCGATCCAGAGTCCCGATCTGCAATTCCAGAGCAGCGAGTTGATCGACAATAGCCTGCAACGCCTGTTTCATCGCAGACTGGAAGAGCTTCGCGATTACTCTCGTCCGTGACGATCGCGCCAAGCTGCGCGAGACCTTCGCGTCCCGTCTCCGCAACCAGGCCGAACTCGGCAAGGTGGGCTCGGAGCGCGTTGATCAGCTGCGTGCGCTGACGGATTAAAAGATCCCGCGTTCGATGCAACATCAGCAAGGCTTGCTGATCGACCGACTTGATCGGCACGAACCGCATCGATGGGCGTGTCACGGCCTCACAGATCGCGGCCGCGTCGGCAGCATCGATTCTTGCCGCGCTTCACGTAGGCTTTGACATACGTCGGCGGCATCAGCCGCACGTCATGCCCGAGCTTCTTGAGCTCACGAGCCCACTGGTGCGCCGTTGCGCATGCTTCCATGCCAATCGAGGCAACGCGGCCAATTTCGCTGTAAAACAGCGCAAGCTTCTCCGCGTCGACCAACACGCTTGCACAATCGGATCGATCCGCCGCAGCAAATGCCATCCGCAATCGACGCTCGTCGAGACCTGAAACACCGACTTCGCAACAGCTCGACCCTGATCGCTTGCTGCCGCACCCATCACGGCAAACCTCCGCCGCTGGTTGCGTTTCGACGCAGCCACCCAATGGCACTCCGATCGCCGCAGAATCACGCGACCTTCACCCCATCTCATTCGCGGACATGGCGGCCTTGAGTTGGGATATTTGCTCTTGCCCCAATAGCGGACGTCGGCCGGCGCATTCATCAGTCCGCGCCCGAGCACGCTCGGCATCTGTCCGTCGCGCGAAACGAATCGGGCAGGGCAACCGCATACCGCCGCGCCGCTGATATATTCTGTCGTTGATATATATCATGGCGCTTGGAACCGGCCGGACCACAGTCATCGCCACGCTCGAACGCGTGTCATTTGATGCATATACGAAGCGGTAGTAGAAGGGCACGACGGACTTGAACGCTGGTCGAGGTCGGCTAATGTCACCGGGACCTGTGCTCGCATCGTTGACGGCGTTCGTTCGCGCGGGTTTGCGCCCGCGCAGCATGCTCGCGCGCGCCGTCGTGTTCGTGCTCGCCGCGAAACTGATCGCGGTCGCCGGCATGATGATCTTCCAGCATTTTGCCAATCCGAACGTCACCGACGCCGCGGTCGTCAGCCGCGTGCTCGGCCCGCCGTCACGGCCGTGAACCAAGGAAAGAGACGACCATGGAACACATCGATCCGGTAAGCCTGGCGCGGCTGCAATTCGCCATGACGGCGCTCTATCACTTCCTGTTCGTGCCGCTGACGCTCGGCCTGTCGTTCCTGCTCGCCATCATGGAGAGCGCCTATGTGATGACCGGCCGGCTGATCTGGCGCGACATGACGCGCTTCTGGGGCAAGCTGTTCGGCATCAATTTCGCCATGGGGGTGGCGACCGGCATCACCATGGAATTCCAGTTCGGCACCAACTGGGCCTATTACTCGCATTACGTCGGCGACATTTTCGGCGCGCCGCTGGCGATCGAAGGCCTGATGGCGTTCTTTCTGGAATCGACCTTTGTCGGCCTGTTCTTCTTCGGCTGGGACCGCATGAGCAGGCTCGGCCACCTGGCGGTGACCTGGCTGGTGGCGATCGGCTCCAGCCTGTCGGCGCTGTGGATATTGATCGCCAACGGCTGGATGCAGAATCCGGTCGGCGCGCAGTTCAATCCCGACACCATGCGGATGGAGCTGACCTCGTTCTGGGATCTCATGTTCAATCCGACCGCGCAATCCAAGTTCGTGCACACGGTCAGCGCCGGCTACGTCACCGGTTCGATCTTCATGCTGGCGATCAGCGCCTACTACCTGCTCAACAACCGCCACCACGCCTTCGCCAAGCGCTCGATCATCGTCGCTTCCGCGTTCGGGCTGGCGTCGTCGCTGTCGGTCGTCGTGCTCGGCGACGAGAGCGGCTACACCATCACTGAAAACCAGAAGATGAAACTCGCCGCGATGGAGGCGATGTGGAAGACCGAGCCGGCGCCGGCGCCGTTCACGCTGTTCGCGGTGCCCGACGTGGCCAACCAGCAGAACCACTTCGAGATAAAGGTTCCGTGGGCGCTCGGCATTGTCGCGACGCGCTCGTTCGATACGCCGGTGCTGGGCATCGACGATCTCGTGGCGCGGGCCAAGACGCGGATCAAGAGCGGCCTCATCGCTTATGATGCGCTCGAGCGGCTGAAGGCCGACCGCAAGGACGCCAAGGCCAGCGTCGATCTCGACGTCCATGCGCACGATCTCGGCTACGCGCTGCTGCTCAAGCGCTACGTCGCCGATCCGCGCAAGGCCGACGAGGCCCAGATCGCCAAAGCCGCGGCCGACACGGTGCCCGGCGTGGTGCCGCTGTTCTGGAGCTTCCGCGTCATGGTCGGGCTCGGCTTCTATTTCATCGCGCTGTTCGTGACCACCTTTTACTACACGTCCAAGCTCGATTTCTCGCGCACCTGGCTGCTGCGGCTGGTCCTGTGGTCGCTGCCATTGCCCTGGATTGCCGCCGAGGTCGGCTGGTTCGTCGCCGAATACGGCCGCCAGCCATGGGCGATCGACGGCGTGCTGCCGACCTTCCTGGCGTCGTCCTCGGTGTCGACCGCGCAGATCCTGTTCACGCTCTGCGGCTTCGTCCTGTTCTACTCGTCGCTGGCGGTCGTCGATTTCATCCTGATGCGCAAGTACGTGCTGATGGGGCCGGTCGAGGCGCTCGGTCAGGAATTCACGCCCGCGCTGCCCGCCAAGACCGCATCGTGAAGGAGCCCAGTCATGTCCATCCCCGTCGACTATGAAATCCTTCGCGTCATCTGGTGGCTGTTTCTCGGCGTGCTGCTGATCGGCTTCGCCATCATGGACGGCTTCGATCTCGGCGTCGCTACTCTGCTGCCGTTCGTCGCGCGCACCGACACCGAGCGGCGCGTCGCCATCAACACCATCGGCCCGGTCTGGGAAGGCAACCAGGTCTGGCTGATCACCGGCGGCGGCGCGGCCTTCGCGGCGTTTCCGCCGGTCTATGCGGCGTCGTTCTCGGGTTTCTACATCGCGATGTTCCTGGTGCTCGCCACGCTGATCCTGCGGCCGGTCGGCTTCGATTTCCGCAACAAGTTCAAGGATGCGCGCTGGCGGACGTTCTGGGACTACGCGCTGTTTGCCGGCGGGCTGGTGCCGTCGCTGGTGTTCGGTGTCGCCTTCGGCAATCTGCTGCAGGGCGTGCCGTTCCGCATCGATGCCGACATGCGCGTGCTGTACGAAGGCGGCGGGCTGTTCGAACTGCTCAATCCGTTCGGCCTGCTGTGCGGCCTGGTGTCGCTCGGCATGCTGACGACGCACGGCGCCGTCTATCTGACGGTGAAAGCGGACGGTCCGGTGAAAGAGCGCGCCAGATCTTACGTGCGCATCGGCGCGCTGGTCACGGTGGCGCTGTTCATCATCGCCGGGCTTTGGACGGCGTTTGGGATCAACGGCTACGTCATTACCAGCGCGATTGTGGTCGATGGTCCGTCGAACCCGCTGTTGAAGACGGTCGCGCAGGTGCGCGGACATTGGTTCGCCAACTTCGCCACCTACAAATGGATGATGCTGGCGCCGGTGCTTGCCATGGTCGGGCCGCTCCTGACCGTCATGTTCACGGTGAGCCGGAAGGCCGGTCTTGCCTTCGTCGCCAGCGCCATCGGCATCTTCGGCGTGATCTCGACGGCGGGCGTGAGCATGTTCCCGTTCCTGATGCCGTCCGACATCATGCCGCAGGCGTCGCTCACCGTGTGGGACGCAACCTCGAGCCAGCTCACGCTGTTCGTGATGCTGCTGGCGACGCTGATCTTCCTGCCGATCGTGCTCGCCTATACCGGCTTCGTGTTCCGCGTGATGCGCGGCGCGGTCACCGCCAAAGAGATCGAAGGCAATTCGGCCAATCATTACTGAGGGGTAAGATCAATGTGGTATTTCGCCTGGATTCTCGGCCTTGGTTTTGCCTGCGGTTGCGGCATTCTCAATGCCGTATGGCATGAGCATCAATTGCCGATCGAGACGATCAAAGACTAGAAGCAAAACGACCCTGCGGAAGCGACGCGTCCAGCTTGCTTGGAAAATCAGGTCGGGTTTTCGAGACTGAAGGTTTCTGAGCGGGCGTCGTAAGCGAAGGCTTCCGAGAAGCGCGCCCATGCGACCACCGACTGCAACGTGTGCCGGGCGGACTCCGCGGTCATGTGGTCCTCGAGCTCATCGCGGAACCGGCTCCTTGGCGCCGTGTGATTGGCGCGCTCCTGCAGCACGCGCCGGATGTGCGCGGCCAGCGGCACATAGGCGAGAAGCTGGCGCTGGAACAGCTTCTTGCGATCGTCGGTGCCGCCTTCCGCGAACTGCTTGCCGATATCGGTCAGTCGGATGTCGCCGCCTTCGATCTCGGCGAAGCGCAACAGCTGCAGCGCTTCGGCGACCGGAAACAGATCGTCTACCTCCATCTGCAGCGCGCTTGCGATCACCGGCAGATCGGCTTTGCCGTTGTAGGGGGCGCCGGCGACCGCCTCGATCAGACCGGCGAGCGTGTTGGCGGACGCTCGCGGCAAAGTCATTTCGATGCCCATGCCCGGGAAGCGATCCGGCGCGGCGCGCGGAGGCGGCGCGGCGGGGCGGGCGGTGAGGGCGACGTAGATGCGCTCGACCAGATCGCGGAACGCGGGTTCGACGCGGCTGCGCGGCTGCGGCAGGTCGACCTTGATCTCCTCGATGATTTGGCCCGGATTGCGCGAGAACACCAGAATGCGGTCGCACATCAGCACCGCTTCCTCGATGTTGTGCGTCACCAGGATCACGCCCTTGATCGGCAGCTTGCCTTCGATCCAAAGATCGAGGAAGTCGGTGCGCAAGGTTTCCGCGGTCAGCACGTCGAGCGCCGAGAACGGCTCGTCCATCAGCAAGATGTTGGGATGCACGACGAGGGCGCGCGCAAACCCCACGCGCTGGCGCATGCCGCCCGACAACTCGCGCGGATAGGCCGAACTCGTAGCCGTCGAGGCCGATCAGATCGATGCCGGCCAGCGCGCGCTGGCGGACCTGCGCCTCAGGCAATCCGAGCGCTTCCAAGCCAAGCTGCACGTTCTCCAGCACGGTCAGCCAGGGAAACAGCGCGAAGGTCTGGAAGACCATGGCGATGCCGGGCGCCGGCCCGGTGATCGGCTGGCCCTGATACACGACGCTGCCCGCGGTCGGCCGCGCCAAGCCTGAGATCAACCGCAACAATGTCGACTTTCCCGAACCGGAACGGCCGAGCAGACCGACGATTTCGCCTTCCTTAAGCGTCAAATTGATATCGTTGAGGACCAGAAGTTCTTCGCCGTCCGGCTTGGGAAAAGACTGGCAGCAAGATTGGATTTGCAGCAATGCGTCGCTCATGATCCCTCTCCCGTCATCCGAGCCGGAATTTTCGTTCGGCGTACCAGTAAAGCGGCCGCCAGAACGCTCGATTGATAAGAACCACGTATAGGCTCATCACCGCGATGCCGAGCACGATGCGGGAAAAATCGCCCGCTTCGGTGGCTCTCGCTATATAGGCGCCAAGCCCGGTTGCCTGCAGCTTCGTGTCGCCCCAGGACGCCACCTCGGCGACAATGCTGGCGTTCCAGGAGCCGCCAGACGCGGTGATGGCGCCGGTGACGTAATAGGGAAACACCGCCGGCAGCGCGATCTTTTTCCACCACAGCCAGCCGCGGACCTGCAGGTTGGCGCCGATGTCGCGCATCTCTGACGGGATCGAAGACGCCCCGGCAATGACATTGAATAGGATGTACCACTGGGTGCCCAGGATCATCAGCGGACTGAGCCAGATATCGGGATTGAGTTTGAACGCAACGATTGCCGATACCGCGACCGGAAACAGCACGTTGGCCGGAAACGCCGCCAGGAATTGCGCCACCGGCTGAACAAATTGCGTGAACCGCGGCCGCGTTCCTACCATGACGCCGACCGGCACCCAGATTACGGTGGCGGCCGCGATGAGAACGATCACGCGGCACAGCGTGGCTAAACCGGCGACAAACGCCTCGGCAGCGTCTGGCAGCGAAATGCCGGAAAAGACGAAAACCCCGACGCGCCACAAAGCCAGAGCCGTCAAGACAACGACAAAGCCGGTCCACAGGCGATCGCTCCAACAGCCGCCCGGCCCCGACAATTTGGCCGCTGCCTGGGAGCGAAGACTGAGAAACGACCACTGATATGAGAGCCGCCACAGCCTGGACAGCCGTTCGGTCAATAGCCCGTGCACGCGCGAGCGGTGCATCACGTCGAGCACCCATGACCGCGGAGGAAACACACCGGCCTGCTGCTCGAAGCGGAAGCGGTCCGCCCAGGCCACCAGCGGACGGAACAGCAGCTGATCGTAGAGCAGGATGACCACCAGCATCGCGCCGATCGCCCACCCGACCGCGGCGAGATTTTTCTGATCGATGGCAAGCGCGATATAGGAGCCGATGCCGGGCAAGGTAACGGTGGTATTGCCGACGCTGATCGCTTCGGAGGCGACCACGAAGAACCAGCTCCCCGACATCGAAACCATCATGTTCCAGATCAGCTGCGGCATCGCGAACGGCGCTTCGACGCGCCAGAAATGCATCCAGGGCGAGAGCCGCAAAGTGCGTGAGGCTTCCACCAACTCCACCGGCACCGTGCGGAGCGACTGATAGAAGCTGAAGGCCATGTTCCAGGCCTGGCTGGTGAAGATCGCGAAGATGGCGGCGAATTCCGCGCCCAGCACACGGCCGGGCGCGAGCGACATGAAGAAGACGACGGTGACCGAGATAAAGCCGAGAATCGGCACCGATTGCAGGATATCGAGCAGCGGTACCAGCAGGACCTCGGCGCGTTTACTCTTGGCGGCGAGCGTCGCGTACGTGAAAGTGAAGACAAGCGACAAGACCAGCGCCAACAGCATGCGCAGCGTCGTGCGCGCGGCATATTCCGGCAGATTGGCCGGATCGAGCGACACCGGCGTCATCTGCAATGCGGACAGCGGCTGGAGAAGGTGGCGGCTCGCCTCGGCAAAGAAGACGAGCAGGCCGAACGTCAGCAGGATTGCCAGCACATCCCAACGCGTGCCGACGCGCCCGGCTTTCTCGACGGAGATTGGGATGCTGCCGCGCATGCGCCTCGCAGTCCGGGCTATTGGTACATTCCGAACCCGGCCGCAGATCCGAGCGGGGGGTGGCTCACGGTGAACGAGCCTGTCGCCCGATCATGCGCTTCGCGCCAGCACTTAAAGTGACACTGTGTCACAAGCAAGCATTTAACGGTGGACGAGGGGCGTTTACCGGCGCGTCGCTACCCATACAACAAATGCCGGCTGAAGCGACGAAGGCGTTGGCTCAACCGGACCATGGCTTCGATGCCGCCGAGGCTTAGGAGGCCGGCGCTATAGAGTCGCGCCGCCGAACGCAGAATGACGGCGGCAAGGATCACGACGGCGCGGGCGCCGTAGACCGACAGGCGATGCGCCAATCGGGACGGGGGCCGCTTAGGCCGGCCCGGAAGCGCCGGCCGCGGGGTATTCCTTGCCGGAGCAAGATGCGGCATTTTCCAAGTGTCCGAGCGCCGCACGCAGGCGGCCGCCGCAAGCATGCGCCCGCCCAAGTATAAATTCGAGGTGGAATGCGGCTCTCGGTCATAAAGACGGTATAAAACCGCATCCCATCCGCTCAGCCTTTGATGAACGTGCCGCTGCGCAGTTCGGAGACGGCCTGCTGCAGTTCCGCTTGGGTATTCATCACAATGGGCCCGTACCAGGCGACCGGCTCCTCGATCGGCTTTCCGGACACCAGCAAAAAGCGGATGCCCTTGTCGCCGGCCTGCACGGTGACCTCGTCGCCGCGGTCGAACACGACCAGCGAACGGTCGCCGACCGGCTCGCGAAACAGGATCTCTTCGCCGTTGATCTGCTTCTCGCTCAGTACGCCGAACGGCTTCGACGAATAGGCGAACTTGCCGTCGCCCTCGAACACGTAAGCGAAGGCATGGCGCTCGGTCTCGACCTTGAGCGTCTTGCGCTTGCCCGCCGGCACGAAGACGTCGAGATAGCGCGGATCGGCGGCGACGCCTTCAATCGGGCCTCGTCTGCCCCAGAACTCGCCGCACACCACGCGCACATGGGTGCCGTCGTCGTCGGTGATCTCCGGGATCTCGGCGCCTTTGACATCCTGATAGCGCGGCGCCGTCATCTTGAGCGACGAGGGCAGGTTGGCCCAAAGCTGGAAGCCGTGCATGCGGCCTTGCGCGTCGCCCTGCGGCATCTCCTGATGCATGATGCCGCGGCCGGCGGTCATCCATTGCACGTCGCCGGAGCCGAGCGTGCCGCGGTTGCCTAGGCTGTCGCCGTGCTCGACGGTGCCGTTGAGCACGTAGGTGATGGTCTCGATGCCGCGGTGCGGATGCCAGGGGAAGCCGGCGAGATAATCCTGCGGGTTGTTGTTACGGAAATCGTCGAGCAGCAGGAACGGATCGGTCTCGGCGGTTTCGCCGAAACCGAAAGCGCGGCGCAGTTTGACGCCGGCGCCCTCCATGGTGGGCACGGACTGCGCGATGCGTTTGACGGGTCTGATGGACATGGGTCTTCTCTTTCGTATTTAGGCGGCTGCCGCAGCGCGCACTGGCGCAAAGCGGCCAGCGAAGGCGGCGAACTGGTCGATGAAGCTCTTGAGGAACGTGCGCGCGCTGTCGTCGGTCACGTTGCCTTGCGCGTCGATGAGGTCGGGCTTGAACGCAATATAAGCTTCGCCGCCCATGACATGTAACCCCGCGCCGCTGCCCAACACCGCGCGCAGATGCTGCTGGGCGACGGCCGTCGAGATGGCGCCGCCCGAGGTACCGATAATGGCGGCCGCCTTGCCGGGCCAGGAGGTCTTGCCCCAAGGCCGCGCACCCCAGTCGATCGCGTTTTTCAGCACGGCGGGGATCGAGCGGCTATGCTCGGGGGTGACGAAGAGTACGGCATCGGACGCGGCGAGTTCCGCCTTGAAGCGGGCGACCGGGGCCGGCACCGGGTTTTCGTTGTCTTGGTTGTACATCGGCAGGTCGTCGATCTGAATGAATTTGGCGTCGAAGGCGTCGGAACCGAGCTTTGCCAGCGCCTGCGCCAGCCTGCGGTTGATAGACTCGCGCCGGTTCGAGCCGACGATGATGCCGAGCTTGTGCTTTGCCATGGGAACCCCTACTTATTTGTGGTTACGAATGAATACCAAGGCTAGATAGATGACCAAGGCAAACGTTCAAGTAGGCACAAGCCGCACACCAGGTAACCTGCATGTGCCCGAGGACTGCCGGGCGGTGAGCGAGGTGCTTTCGCGCGTCGGCGACAAGTGGACCGTGCTGGTGGTCTCGACCTTGGGCGACGGCGCCAAGCGCTTCAACGAATTGCGCAAGGCGCTGGGCTCGATCTCGCAGCGCATGCTGACGCTGACGCTGCGCGCGCTTGAACGCGACGGTCTGGTGACGCGCACCGTGACGCCGACCAACCCGCCGCGCGTCGATTACGAACTCACCCGGTTGGGGCGCTCGCTGCTCGAGCCGGTGAGCGAACTCGGCCTGTGGGCGCGCAAGAACCGCCCGGCGATCGCGCAGGCGCGCGAACGCTTCGATGCGGCGGCGACGAAAGAATAGGGGGAACTCGTGCCAAAGCTTGAGACGCAGGGCATTTCCCTGCACTACGAAACCTTCGGCGACCGCCGCAAGCCGCCGTTGATGCTGATCGCCGAACTCGGCGGCGTCGGCGCCGGCTGGGGGCCGCAGATCGAACGTTTTGCGGCCGAGCATTTCGTCGTGCTGCCGGATCACCGCGGCACCGGAGCGACCACGCGGGCGGCCGACGGCTATACCATCGCGCAGCACGCCGCCGACATGGCCTCGCTGATCGCGCATCTCGACATCGGGCCGGCGCATATCGTCGGCTCGTCGACCGGCGGCGCCATTGCGCAACTGATGGCGCTCGACCATGCGCCGCAGGTGCGCAGCGTCACGATGGCATCCTCTTTCGCGCGCCCGGACGGCTTCATGCGGCGCCAATTCGCGTTGCGCCGCAAGCTCGCCGCCGCAGGCGACATGCAGACGGCCTACAGCTGCGCCGCGCTGTTTCTGTTTTCGCCGCGCTATGCGAGCGAGAATCCGCAGCGCGTGGCCGCCTGGATTGACCGCGCCGCCGCGCTGCCGGGCGAACCGGAGATCGCGCTCAAGCGCATCGACATGATCATGGCGCACGACGCTTTGGCGCGGCTCTGCGAAATTCGGCAGCCGGCCCTCGTCATCTGCGGCGGCGACGACTTTTGCACGCCGCTGCACATGTCGGAAGAAATCGCCGGCGCCATTCCCGGGGCCGAACTCAAGGCCCTGCCCGGCGCCGGCCACTTCGTCTATATCGAGCAGGAGCAGCGCTTCTTCGACACCGTGCGCGCGTTTGTCGGACGACATTGAGGCGGGGCGCACGCGCCGGGAACATGTTAGACGTTACGCATACCGATGCGTTGGTGCCGCAGTCGGAAACCGGCAAAATCAACTGCGTCCGTCTTCCCCGTTGCGGCCGGCTGGCACCCCGGCGCGTGCGACATATAAGCGCGTCATTCGCGAAAAAGTTCTCGGCTCCTCCTCGAAGAGTCGCGCGGGGAGGCCCTGTAAGAAGTTTTGCAAAGCCACTCCGATCTCGTCAGGCGCGTCTTCCTGAATTGCCTGCCCACCTGAGGCTGCATAGCCAATATGATGAAATGCACCAGGCGATGAGGCAGCCGATCCTCGGCCTCGTCGCCCGGCGCATGCCGTCGGAGCGAAGCCGCCGCAACAGGCGGCCTCGTTCTGTCAGGCGGCGTGTTGCCCGGTTCCGCCGTGGGACCGCGATCCAACGGCCGCGCGCGACCCCGTGTAATCGACCTGTAATACCGCTGTCATCGACGGCCGCTTAGCTAAAGGCCTCGTACCCCGGCGTCGAGGGCCACCGCGTGTCACGTTATTTTTTCCATTTCACCGACGGAACGCATTGGTTCAGCGACGACACTGGGCGCGAGCTGAGCGGTCTGCGGGCGGCGCGCGCGCATGCCATCCGGCACACGCGCGAACTCAAGGCCGCGGTGTGCGATCCGCAAATCCAGGATCTGTCGGGCTGGATGTTGACGGTGGTCGACGCCAGCGGCCATCCGGTGTTCGCGCTCGGTTTCGACTTCACGCCGCGGCTGGTGCCGGTGGAGTTTCTCGCCGCAGGCCGGCGCCGGGCCGGCGCGCCGGCGGAAAGCGAAACGCGGCTCGGCTGATACGCGCCGCAAGTCAGCGCGCTATCGCCGCCGCCATCATCGCCAGACAGGTGACAAATCCCGCCGCCGGCACCCAAAACGGCACGCGCACATGCGGGCCGTGCGTATGGACCTTCTGCTGGCGCAGACGCAACAGCGACAGATTGACCAGCGCGAAGACCGTCAGGGTGGCGAGCGAAGTGCCTTCCGCCAGCCGCTCGAACGGAACGAACAGCGCGAGCGTCAACGTCGCAAGCACGATCAAAGCGGTCGCGTTCAATGGCGTCGCCGTTTTCGGATGCACGCGGCCGGCAAAGCCGGGCAGGTCGCCTTGTTTTGCCATACCGTAGATGACGCGCGCGGCCATGCTCATCTGCGCCAGGATGGTGTTGAGCGTGGCGACGATGGCGATGACGCTGATCGTCGCCGGGCTGATGCCGGCGAGGGTATGGAACACCAGGCTGAGCGGCGCGCGCGAGGCCGCCAGCGTCTCCGGCGGCACGGCGGCAACCGCGATCGCGGCCACCGCGACATACAGCACGGTACTGATGATCAGCGTCAGCACCATGGCGCGGGGGATATCGCGGTGCGGAACCTTGGCTTCCTCGACCACATTGGCAAGATCCTCGAAGCCGATGAAGGCGAAGAATGCGAGCAGGCTCGCATAGGCGATGCCGGCGAGGGCCGCGAGCGGCGGCGGCTCGCTCAGTGCGCCGGTGAGCGGCAGGCCAGCATGCAGGCCGGCCACGATGATCACGATCAGTCCGCCAGCTTCGATCAGCGTGAACAGGCTGGCGAGCAGAACCGATTCCAGGATGCCCCAGGCGGCGACGGCGCCCAGCGCGGCCAGCACCAATGCCACGATCACGCCCTGCGGCAGATCGGTGAATTGGGCGATATAGCCGGCGGCGCCGAGCACGACCGTGGCGGAGGCCACCACGGCGATGACGATGGTCAGGAGCCCGGTCAGCGTCGAGGCGAGGCGCGAGTGGAAGGCCGCGCGCACATAAGCGGCTTCGCCCGCGCTCACCGGGAAGCGCGTGGCGAGTTCAGCGTAAGAGCCGACGGTGAACGCCATGCTGGCGGCGGCGAGCATGAACGACCACGGCGCATATTTGCCGGCGTGCCCGGCGACCGCGCCGATCAGCACATAGATGCCGGCGCCGATGGTGATGCCGACGCCGTAAAGCACAAGCAACGGCAACGTAAGCCGGCGCCGCAGCGCGACGGGCAATTGGATCGCAGGCTCATGGTCCATGGCGGAACGCTAGCCGCGAATCTGGCCGCTGCCTTGCGCGACATCAAGCCGCGGGCAACGAATTGAACGGACATGCTGAGCCGCGACGGCGCGGCGATTTAGCGAATGTAGTCGGCCGAGCGCCCTGGTCGTCGTTGCAATACCCTCTTACCATCTCTGTGATTCATCACACTGATTCGCGTTCACGCGTGTATTCGTATCAACGCAGTGGCTGGGTGATCATGCGTCGTTCTGCGATCGCAGGGCTCATTGCTCTATTGCCTTTCACCGTCGCCCCGGCCGCGCAGGCGGCCGATATGCCATTGAAGGCGCCCGCCCGCGCCGCCGCTCTATGACTGGTCAGGGCCTTACTTGGGCGTCGCCGGCGGCATTGCCTACGGCCGTTCGGTGCAGAGCGATGCCGGGCTCTTGCTCGGCGATGGCTCCTATAACGTCAACGGCGGGGTGATCGGCCCGCTGGGGCTGGACGCTGGGCGGCGGGCTCGAGACGGCGCTGGCGCGCGACTGGACGGTGAAGCTCGAATGTCTCTACGTCGACCTCGGCGACAAAACCATGTTCGACATCGTTCCCGGCACGCCGGAGTTGGTCAGCTTCACCGCCAGCATCGTGCGCCTCGGCATCAATTATCGTTTCATGACGTATTGAGCGATCGCGCCGGTGGTTGCGCGCGGCCGCGCGGGTTCGCGGAACATTCCGGCCGCCCCGCGGTCCACACGGGTGCGCGCAGGGTTGCCGGCCGTGGTTAGTGGGTCAGTTTGATTAAGGCAGCCGTTGCGGGGGACCAGAAAGTGCGCATAGTTAGGGTGGTGAAAAAGGTCGCCCAATGGCCCCTCTCAGCACGACTAGCTTTCTGATCGTTTTTGCTGCTGCACTTGTCCTGATAGGTTTGGCGATGTGGCTAACGGTTCATTTTGCAAATAAGAAGGGGCAGTAATGCCACGCAAGCGTCCCCGCGATTGGATATCATTAAAATCCATCCCCTCGGCCCCGTAAGGCGACTTGAATCCACCCATTCAACTAAAGCTAAGCGACCTAGTCCTTTCATTTAGATTGCATTCCTATTTCAAATGACCCACCCCCCAGCCGGGGCCTGAACTTTATCCTAGGAAAAAACTCCTTGACAGCGATACGCTGCCTTGCTATGAATGGCGCACGCTCTAGAGTTGTGTCCGGCAAGGCCCGCCGCAGTGGTGGGAACGCCGCCGCGCCGGCCGAGTGGCCGGGCAAGTACCCCGGAGAGGCCGGATGGTGGACAGTGACGACGACCGCAGCCTGACCGAAGGCCGGCCGACCGTCGGCGGGCAAAGGCCGCGCCGCACCTTGGTGGCGCTGCTGATCGGCGCCATCCTGCTGATGATCGTCATTGCGATGCTGACGCTGCACTGACAACTGCCGCAAATGCATTTGTTTGCGCCGGCTCTGCCGGCGTTTTTTTATGCCGGGAGGCTTTGCCCATGGCGATGCCGAAAATCCAGATCGCGCCCGAACGCATCGCCGAAGGCAAGCGTCTTTACAATTTGACGCTGACGCCGGTGGCGGACTGCGCGCCGAGCCGGTGGCGCAATTGTACGAGCAGGGGCGGGTGAAGCACGCCGGCGTCTTTCCGGCGCTGGAGGACGAGATGTGCGACTTCGGCCTCGACGGCTTGTCGTCGGGCCGCTCGCCGGACCGGCTCGATGCGCTGGTGTGGGCGATCGCGGCGCTGAGCTTCGTGGCGGGCGCGGGGCCGCGGGTAAGGGCGCTATGAAAGAACAATCGCTCTATCGAGCCGGCACAAGCAACGTCGTATCGGAAATATCGGAGGACATGAAAGACGTGTTACGGCACAACACGCAGACGCTCGAGCGCGAGATTACCAGGCGAGTTCCCTGTTTATATTCTCCATTACAAACGCCAGGCCGATGCTCTGGAAAAACGGATGCCATGGCGTCGGTGCAATAAAATTCATGCCGCCTTTTCCTTCCCAAACCGGGATGACGAGGCCCGCGAGACCTGCGCTGGCGGCATAAGCCTGCAACTCGGCGACAAATGCTTTCTTGTCGTGCTCGGATTTGGCGCCGAATGATTTGTCGAGAGGAACGACAATCATGTCTTGGCCTTCCCGGCGCAGGTGGGTGACTCTGTAGCGAGGCATGACTCAAATCTCTCTATGCGGGTCTTTATTCTGCTCCCTTGGGCGATCGCAGTTCGGCGATGCCAATCCGGCTCCACACGATTCCCGTGCGTCCACTATACCATTTTTCGACTCCCGCGCTGGGCTCAAATCGATACAGTAGCAACGCGATAGCTCGCCCGATACCGGACAGGGCGATCGCGGCGCTGAGCTGCTCGCCATTCCGGCGACAACACTTATTCGAATTACCAAGAAGCGAACCGCATGTTCGGGCAGCAGAGCGTGCTGGCGCTCGGCAACCGCATCAGCGCCGTCCCGCACACTGGCTGACGCCGGCTTTCGGCGCGGCGCTTTCGCTGGCTGCGGACCTCGGCAAAGTCGACGTGCTGTTGCCCGCCCGCGCCGCGCTGTGGGATCGTGTCACCAAGGCGCGGTTCCTCACCGTCAACGAGAAGCGCGCGGGTACCGGCTATGGCGCGGTGGCGGGCGGCGGCCGACTAGAATCGCCAACTGCGCTGCTGACGTGAGGCCGCCACTCTTTATTCTTCCCCCGAAGGCGGGAGGGTGCACGCCGAAGGCGGGCGGGTGGGGGCCGCTAACGATTATCGTAGGCTTAATCCCACCCCCGCGCTTCGCCAAAGCCGATGCTTCACATCGGCGTTCTTAAAGAAAGAACGGCGGCCGAAGGCCGCCTATGCCCTCCCCTTGCAGGGGAGGGATGAGAGAAAAAATGTCCGACCTCATCCGCATCTTCAACGAGCGCGGCGATCTCGCGCATCTGGCGCTGTTCCTGTGGGCGACGTCGGCCTCGGCGCTGGCCTGGTACGCGCTACGCGAACTGGCGGCGGCGAGCCGACGCTTCGACGAGTTTGTGCGTGAGCTCGCGCGCTTCAACGAGCATTTCGGAGGCCACTGATGGATACCTTGCACAGCGTGCTGCGCTCGATCCGCGGGTCATGATGCCGATCATTTGCTCGCGGGTGACGCCCGCCTCGTTGAGCGGGCCGGCCGCGGCCGGCGCGGCGCAGAGCAACGCGACCGCCAGTGCGGCGGCAAAGCTCAGGTGTTTCATCACGACGCCCCCTGATGGAAAGTGATGGCCCCGTCAGCCCCAGGCCCAACTATCGGGTGAAGGCGGGCGGGAAATCAAGACGCGGCCACCTCGCAGGTCGAATTGCACGCGGCGGCGACCAGGCAAATGACGCCGTCGCCGCCGCATGCAACTTAAGCTGGCTATTTGGCGGCCGCCGCTTTCAGGATCGGTGTCAGCCGTGCGATTTCGCTATGCACCAGCGCGGCCAGAGCTTTCGGTCCACGCTGGTCCGGCTCGGCGATCTGGGCGCCGAGATCGGTCAGCCGTTTTTGCACGGCCGGCTCGTCGAGGCCCTTGCTGAGCGCGGCGGCAAGCTTATCGACGACCGCTTTCGGCGTGCCTTTCGGCGCAAAGATCGCATAGAAGGGCGCGCAGTCGAATTGCGGGAAACCTTGCTCATAGGACGTCGGCACGTCCGGCAACAACGGGCTGCGTTTCTTGGCGGCGATGGCCAGCGCCTTGACCGTGCCCTTGCGCACATGCTGCAAGGGCCCGAGCACCGGGTCGCAATCGTAGTCGACGTTGCCGGCGAGAATCGCGTTCATCACCGGCGCCGTGCCGGTGAACGGCACCAGCGTCGGTTTGATGCCGATCGCCGAGTTGAGCAGTAGGCAGCCGATATACGACACCGAGCCGACACCGGCGTGCCCCATGTTGAGCTTGCTCTGGTTCGCCTTGGCCCAGGCGGCGAATTCTTTCAGGTTGTTGGCGGGGATGTCCTTGCGAACCGCCAGCAATTCCGGCTGCACGGCAGTCAGGTTGACCGGCTCGAAATCCTTTTCCGGGTCATAGCCGAGGTTTGGATAGAACACCGGCGCCAGCGCATTGGTGCCCATGTGTCCGGCAAGCAGCGTATATCCGTCGGGCGCGGCGCGCGCGACCCGCGTTGCGCCGACCGTGCCGCCGGCCCCCGCGACATTCTCGATCACAAAGCTCTGGCCGAGATGGCGGGACAAGATGTCAGCCGCGATGCGGCCCATCACGTCGGCCGGCCCGCCCGCCGCGAACGGCACGATCACCGTCACCGTTCGCGTCGGATAGTCTTGCGCTTGAGCGCCACTCAGTCCGGCGAGCACCAAAAGTGCCGCCGCAGCCCATAGCCTCTTCATCGTTGCCTCCCATCGTTTTTGGTTTCTTGCAAGCAAGTCTGCCACTTCACGTGTGGCGGGGGGAAGGGGCGTGTCGAACGCACTGAGCGCGGGGCGCCAACCGTCGGTCCGACCGAACTATTGCGGCGCGATGCGGAATCTGCCTGCGTCGCACGTTTTCGCATCCAATCAACAGGAGAGCCTCAATGGATATCGATACCCACAACGAGCTCGAGACCAAGGCGGGCATTGCGCTCGATGCCGTGGTTTCGCATGGCGACATGATGCGCGCCTTCGAGGCCTTGCTGATCAGGCTGCTGCAGCCTTCACCGTCTCGCGGCACGGTGAACCGGCGCGCCAAAACGGGATGGCTTTACGCTGTGATGTTGAGTAACGCCGACGTCATCTGCATGTCGGTTTTGAGCACCGCCAGATTGGCAGCATAGCTGATACGGGCGGTGAGCTGCTGAACGGCTTCGTTGGTGAGATCGACGTTTGGCATGGCCACCATACCGCTGCTGTCAGCGAAGGGCGCGGCGGGAGCGAACGTCGGGACGGAAGCGGGCGAAACGGCGGTCACCGATGCGCCGACGCTGCCGTCGGACATCGCAACTTGATCAATGCTCTGCGGCACGTAAACGCCGGGGAAGCTCGCGCCCCCCGGTGCGCCGGGCAGCGGGCCGGCCGAGTAGACATTCGCGACGTTGCTGGCCGAAACCTGCAGCCGCAAAGCGGCCGCGGATAGTCCCGACACCGCGATGGAACTGGCGATGCTCATGCCTGCCGTCGTAGCGGGCGATCATTAACTGCGGGTTCCGCGAGACGGTTAGCGGGCGCTAAAGAAAATCATTCAAATGCGATCGAACGCATCGCAAACTAAAGCGGGCTGTTCAACTTGCGCGCGGTGTCGACGATCCATTCGCGGTAGAGCAACAACGGCGTCACGCCGGTCAAGCCGCCGCAGCCTTCCTCGGCGCGCGGGGCGGTGGTCCAACTCACAACGCCGATGACAGCCTTGCTCGCAGGCTCGAAGGCGGGTCCGCCGCTGTCCCCGGTGCAGGCGCCGAGGCCGGCGCGCAAGTTGCGCGTGGCCACATCGAATAGGCGGATTTGCAGCGCGCCGGGCTTGCCGGTGACGATGAGGGTCGCCATGCGGGGCACGCCGAGACCGCGGTCGGTGCCGGCGGCGGTGACGCCGAAGCCGGCGACCGTGAGGGTCTCGCCGACGGCGACTCGCCGCGCCGGTGCGAGCTTTGCCGGCACGACTAACTCGGACATCGGTGCGGCGAGCTTGATCAGGGCGACGTCGGCGGTGGCGCGGCTCGCGGCGTACGCTGTCTTAACGAAGCGCGGATGCCGCGCGATGCCGCGCACTGCGATGGTCTGTCCGGTCTGGAAAATCTTGACGCGTGTGTCGGCGGCCACACAATGCGCGGCGGTGAGCACGAGGTCGCGCGCCAGCGCCGTGCCAGTGCACAGATCGCCGCGCGGATCGACCACCATGACGATGGCGCGCGCCGCATAACCTTGCGCCGGCGGCGCCTGGCCGGTAATGGCGAAGGCCGGGGCGCTGATCGCAAGACAGGCGAGGGCGGCGAAGGCGGGGCGCATGGCCTGCGCATCAGCCTCGGCGCGCGGATTTTGTCAACGCTCGACGTACGCGGCGGGCAATTGGGACGACAAATGACTCAGAACAATTCGGAAAGGACGGAGCATCAGCTCAAACGCTGGATGCCGCCGGACGCGCGGTGATCGGCGAAGAGCCCGAACGCGCGCCGCCTTACGCGCCGGGCTGGGCGGAGGCGAGCGGCGAGGAGGCGCTGTCACAAGCCGCCGCACGACATCTCGTTGCAATTGATCGCGACAATTTTGCCGAAGGCGACGTGCTGCTGTTCCGTTAGCGCGCCGGGATGCTGGCGAAGCACGCGGCGATCGTTACGTCAGCGGAGACAATGGTGCACGCGCATGAGGGTGCGGCTGTTGCCGACGTTGCGTTGGTGCGATGGTGGCGGCGCAGGCTGGCCTATGCATTCCGGTTTCCACCGCTCGAAGCATCGCCCTGAAAATGTGCTTGTTCTGGCAACGGCTGGCGTGCCTTTCTGTTGAATGTTGTAAAAATGATACAGACAGCTTCTGCGTGCGCCTATAGACTTTGGTGTAACTGGGTATTCGCTTTGCAATGGGGACTGACGTGAAACATCCAATCGCAATTGTGGCTGCCGCCATCGCGTTTTCCGGCGCTGCGGCGAACGTCCGTGCCGCCGACATGCCGGTCAAAGCGCCGATGGCGCCTGCCGCCGTGTCCTACAACTGGACCGGCATCTACGTTGGCGGCCTCGTCGGCTACGGCTCAGCCAAAGGAATCCACTGCGCCGTCGGTTTTGTCTGCGATCCGGTGACGGACCCGAAGGGTTGGAGCGCCGGCTTGACGCTTGGCTACAATTGGCAGGTAGCCAACTGGGTTCTCGGCGTTGAAGGGGACTGGTCGTGGGCGAATATGTCGGCGACTGCTTTGAGTGACCCCGTATTCGGTTGCGGCGGCGGTGCCAACGATGGCTGTGTCACGAAGATCAAGTCGTACGAAACGGCCCGTGCCAGGCTCGGCTGGGCCTTTGATCGTTTTCTTCCTTACGTGACGGCCGGCGCGGCCTTTACTCAACTCGAGGCGTCGATCGGCGGTTCGTTCCCAGCCTCGGGCTCCACCACCAAGACCAGTTTCGTGGCCGGCGGCGGTCTTGAATACGCGTTCTGGCAGAATTTTTCCGCCAAGGCCGAATACCTCTACATCGCCCCGCTTGGCGATTTTGCGTATGACACTGTGGGAGCATGCGGTGTGGGTTGTTACGTGCACGTCGGCGCAATCAACGAAGTCCGCTTCGGTCTGAACTACCGGTTCGCGGGACACTAAGGTTCCGTGAGCGCCGTATAATGAAAAAGCCCCAGCGCTGAGCCGGGGCTTTTGTTTTGAATGGTGCCGCGCGCACCCTCCTTTGAGGTATTCATCGCCGCTCTCGTACGTGACCAGGCGACGTGTCAATATAGCGGGCACTGTTCCGACGCCTACGATGCCGGAATGAAAGACCCATCGTGACCATCTGTCGTTGCCAACTGCGGATGCGTCTGCTGCCAAAGCTGTTTGGCGATTTCGAGCGGCTTAATCTTGAGATTGTCCCACCACGCCACTTCATTACCGGCCTGGTGCAATTGGCGGTGATGACCGCGGCAAAGTGGGACTGTGAACTCATCGCTCACTTTGAGGCCGAGCGCTCGGGGTTGCGCAAAGCGAAGATGATGCGGATCGCTGGGTTGTCGGCCGCAGACGAGGCAGGGTTGTGACGCGACAAAGCCGAGATGAGCTTTGTCGCGCAGCCGCTTTGGTTCAGCGATCGTGAGAGCGCTTTTATCAATGCGAGCGGGAACAAAGTCCGCCTTTGCCTCGGGTGCTAGCGGTGGGGCGGGCGGCGGCGAAGTAGAGATTTCTCGTTCAGCCCGACGACGTTCGCCGCGGAAGTGCTCGGCAATAGCATTTTGCCTTCGGCCGTAATAATGAGATGGCCTTGGGATTGGCGTAGTATCATCCGGATGAAAGCCCACACGCGTATCAACGCCAGCTGAGGGATGAGGTGAGGGCGGTGCCTTCTGCTGCGGCGTCGCTTTGCCGCCCCGATAAAGCTCAAGGCCAAACGGTTTGCCAAAGGTGGTCAGCGCCCGCTTGGTGGCATCAGTCTCAGCAGCCTTGAAGGCAATGTCATGGACTTCACCAGGGGATGTGCCGCGGCCTTCACCGCTACCGTGACCCTCGCGAATGATGGTTGAACCATCGGCTTGGACGGTGAGCCGGACGCGAGCGATGTAGACTGCAAGGAAGGTGCCTTTGTTCTCTCGCGCTAGGACGCACCGGGATTCCATGGTCTCCCGGCTCCAGCCGTCGAAGCCGAAGATCCGGTTGGCCTCGGAAATCGCATACCAGCCCTCGAGGTAAGTCAATTCACGCCCATTGGTCTCTCGCGTGCGAATGTGACCGTGGTCGGGGTTACGCTTGAGCGCCTTTACCTGTTTTGCGGAGAATGCCATCACCGTGTCCTCACGCTCAGAACTGGTTCGGGGTTGGACAGCGTCGCGCCAGCGATTTCGGTGCCACTTTTAAGATCGTGAGCCAAGACCTGCCGGCGCAGGCGGGGCTCGCCCGGCTCCCAATAGGTCTTGGGCACTGCCTCCTCGTCGAGCACGACCAGAGCAGGTATTCCGGGTCGTATAGACGCTGTAAAGTCGGGAGCTGCCAGTTTGGTGAGGTCAAGTTCAACCATCGTGTCCTTGACGATCTGGCGACGTTTGGCGGCGCGGTCCTGCAGCCTATCCAGGCGATCCTGCATATCGCCAATTCGGCACTTTAGGCCGTTTACCAAGGCCTCGTCGGCCAGGGCCGCTCGCACAATCGCAGCCAGGACCTCATGCACGTCGGTTAGCCCCTCGACCGTGTCGGCAAGCGTTTGCTCATCAATTTTGGGGTCCCGCGCCCGGATCCGGTCGCGCAGGGCGCGGTATGTAGTGGCGGCAAAAGATAAATTTATGGCACAACTCCCTTAGATACGCATCAATAATTTATGTTGATCGGGACAGTAATGTCAACAAAAAATGTTGATTTAATAAATCCTGCGCAATGCCGTGGTGCACGAGGATTGCTAGGTCTAACTCAGCCCACCCTCGCGTCCCTGGCCGGGATGGGACTCTCAACAATCGTGGATTTTGAAAAGTCTAGAAGATCAGTATCGAAAGATGCAATCAAAGCTATTCGGCGGGCACTCGAAACTGCCGGCGCGGAATTCATCGACGAAAACGGTGGCGGCCCAGGCGTCAGGTTGCGCAAACGTAGTCGAACCGAACGTTCCAAATAATTGGGCAGCCGTCGGAGTTGCAGCCAAAATTGAGCGTTTGCTCGTTGGAGCCCTATTGAATGACGACGACAGAGAGCCGTAACGCGAGTTCGAATCCCACTCCCTCCGCCATCCCATCCAGCACGCTTGATTGCGCTGGGCTACTCCGGAGTACTCCCCACTACGAGTAGAGAAATTTGTTAGTTACACTCCCTCCGCCAGATGTCGCTCCTTGATTAATTGACGGATTCTTGAGGTCAGCCGCCTAAAATACACGGTGGCGTACACATGGCATCTTACTTGTTGCGTCTCTGCAGAATAGGCGCTCGGGCAGTGCCCTATGCAGGACCACACACCAGTTTGCTATCGATTACTGGCGCGCTCAATGCGCAAGGATCTTCGACAAAAAATCTTCGGCGCGCTTTGTCTTCGGCGCCGAGAAGAAATCCTCGCTCGGGGCGTCTTCGACGATCTCTCCGGCATCCATGAACGCGATGCGATCGGCCACCTGGCGCGCGAAACCCATCTCATGTGTGACGACGACCATCGTCATGCCTTCCGCAGCCAACTCGGTCATAACCTGGAGGACCTCGTGGATCATCTCGGGGTCGAGCGCCGAGGTTGGCTCATCGAACAGGATTGCCTGCGGATCGAGTGCTAGCGCCCGTGCAATGGCAACGCGCTGCTGCTGACCGCCTGAGAGGTCGACAGGCATAGCGTCGGATTTGTCCACGAGCCCGACCCGCGCCAGCAGTTCGCGCGCACGCTGATGAGCGTCGAAGCGAGATCGCTTCAGCACGTGAACCTGAGCGAGTGCAATGTTGTCCAGCGTCGACATGTGCGGATAGAGCTCGAAATGCTGAAATACCATGCCGACACGCGAGCGTAGCCTTGGCAGATCCGTTTTCTTGGCACCAACCTCCAGGCCTTCGACTCGAATGCTTCCCAACTCATAACGCTCAAGCCCGTTGATGCACTTGATCAAAGTGCTCTTGCCCGACCCCGAAGGTCCGCAGACAACGACCACTTCACCGCGCCGAACGGACATGCTGCATCCGCGCAAGACCGGCGTCTTGCCGTAGCTCTTGTACAGGTCACGGATCTCGATTGCCGGCGTTTCGTTCATGAGCTTAAGTTCTCACTGCAAACCGCGCGTACAAGATGCGGCCAATCGAGGAGACTAAGAAGCACAAGACCAGATACACGAGGGCAAGTGTGGCGAGGATGGTCACCGGATGAAATTCGCGCGCGTTCACGAGGAGACCTGCTCCTGTCATTTCGGTGACGCCGATGACGGAAGCGACCGAGGTAAATTTTATGAGCCGCACGTACTGATTGAAGACGGACGGCATGACTCGGCGCGCGGCCTGCGGCAGGACGATCAGCCGCAATACCTGCCAGCGTGTAAGCCCGGTGGCCAACGCCGCCTGAATCAGGGTCGGTCGGACCGATCGCAGCCCAGAGCGGAAGTCCTCGGCAAGGTAGGCGCCGATGAACAGCACAAATCCGGATATGGCGGCGCGATAGGCGGTCGTGTGATAGGCGAACAAGGCGGGCAGCGCAAAATAAGTGATGAAGAGAACGACCAGCAGCGGCGTACCTCGAATGAACTCGATGTAGAGCATGGCGGCGACGTCCAATACCGGCATGCGAACAAAGCGGATTGTGCCAACCACCAGTCCAAGTGTCGTGCCCAGAACGATTGTCCAGATCGACAGATCGATTGTGACCCAAAGCCCGTGCATCAGGAACGGTAAATTCTTGAGAATGACGTCAGGCATCAGCGAAACGCCCCGCTGCCGCATCCTGCCGCGAACCGGGGATGAGAAGTACCAACTGGCTCGCGGCCGTCACCAGCACCAAATAGATCAAGGAGATCGTGATGTAGACCTCGAACGTGCGGAACGTCTGCCCTTCAATGGCCCCTGCCTGATATGTCAACTCGGCTACCGCGATCACGGACGCCAGCGAGGAGTCCTTGATCAACTGGGAGAACAGGCTCGCAAGAGAGGAAGCGATGATGCGCAGGGCCTGCGGATAGACGACAAGCCGCATCGTCTGGAAGCGGGTGAGCCCGGTCGCCAGGGCCGCCTGCATCTGCCCGCGGCCGACCGCCCCGATGCCGGCGCGGACGACCTCGGCCACATAGGCTCCGGAATAGAGGCTCAGACCCACGACGGCACAGCTGAAGGCGGGCAGCCGCAGGAAGGCAAGTGCCATGTACCAGATGTACATGTGGATCAAGAGAGGGATATTCCGCATCGTCTCGGTGAAGAGGACTGCACCGCCGCGGATGATCCGCGAGGATGACGTGCCGGCGCCACCGACGACAAGTCCGATGACGGTCGAGATCGCCAGCGAGGCGGCGGAGACCGCGACCGTCATCAGAAGACCTTCGGCAATGAGGCTGCGCGCGTTCCAAATCGGAGTCCAGTCGAATTGGTAATGCATCGACGCGCTGTCTCCGCCGCTACATAGACCGTCTTACGGCCAGACCTCGATCGGAACTTCCGGATCGGCGTGGAACCACTTGCGATAGAGCTCGGTGTATTCGCCGGACTTCCACATATCGATCAAGGCGAAATTGATGGCGTCGCGCAGGCTGGAATCCCCCTGCCGGACGCCGATACCGAACGGTTCGACGCTGAAGCGGTCAGGCAAGATGACGAAGTTCGGGTTGTTCTTGTTGAATCCCTGAAGGATGTTCATGCTGCCCGTCAGCGCATCGACGCGACTCTGGACGAGTGCGAGCCAGGCGCTGTTATAGTCCTTGAAGGCAACAACTTTTGCATCAGGCGCGACCTTGCCGATATTCTTTTCGAGAGTCGTGCCCTGCTGCACCGAGACCTGCTTGCCGGCGAGGTCTTTCAGGCCGTGGATGCTGCTGGACTTCGACACGATCAGCGACTGCGCGCCGGTGTAGTAGGTGATGCTGAAGTCGATCGTCTTATCTCGCTCCTGGGTATGCGTCATCGACGCTGCCGAGAGATCGACATTGCCGCTGACGAGAAGCGGGATACGGGTCGGCGAAGTGACCTTCACGAATTCGACAGGAACGCCGATCCGCTTGGCAATGCCGCGGACGATGTCGAGGTCGAAGCCGACCGGCTTGTTCTTCTCGTCGAGAAAGCCAAACGGAGGCGTGTCGAATTTCACTCCCGCGATCAATTTGCCCCGCGCCTTGATCTGCGCGAGCGTGTCCTGGTTTTGCGCCCGTGCGCCTGGCGCGGCCGCGATCACGCTCGCGAGCGCAAAGACGGTCGCGGCGACGATTGAAAGTCGTTTCAGCATGTAAGCCTGCCCTTTTTCTCAGTGTGTGCGGAAGCGCTGATGCCGGCTCTCGCGATGCGCATCAGCGCCTCGTCAAGCTCCTCATCGGAAAGGCTGAGTGATAGGCGAAGATGCCCGGCACCGTCCCGCCCGAAGGCCGAACCCGGCAAAACGGCCACGTCGATCGTGTCGAGCCAATGCTTGGCAACTGCTGCATCGTCGGCGGCGACGCGCGGAAACAGGTAGAAAGTCGCGTCGGACATTGGGCATTCGATTCCCTCGATTGTCGACAGCGCGCTCGCGGCACGCTGGAGCCGAGCGCGGAAGATCTGGCGATAACGGGGTGCAAGCTCACTGTACAGAGCAAGCGCGGCCACGCCGGCGGCCTGCACAAATGGAGGCACGCAATAGATCGAGTGCTGGAGGAACTTGACGATGGTTTTGCCGACGCCGAGTGGCGTGGCAAGATAGCCGAGCCGCCAACCGGTCATTCCGAAGGTCTTCGATAGGCTGTCGACAACGAGGGTGCGCGACTGACCGCCGTCCATGGCTTGCGGAAAAGCGACCGGGTGATCGTAGCTCAGGTCGGCATAGACCTGGTCGAAAATCAGCCAGAGATCGTGCCGATGAGTTATATCGAGGACGGCGCGTAATTCGTTCGGGGGCAGGATTCGTCCCGTCGGATTCACAGGGGAATTGAGGATAATGGCCCGCGTTGCCGGAGTTACCTTCTCTGCAATCAGTTGCGGGTCCACGCGATCGAGCATCGGCACAGCGACGGGCATGCCGCCGCAGAGACGGACGCAGGGTCCGTAGCTGACCCAGCCCGGCTCCGGCACTAAGACCTCGTCTCCGGGACCGATCGTGCCCATGAGCGCCGTCAGCAGCGCAAACTTCCCGCCGGGCGTCACCAGGATGTCCGACGGGTCATATGCGGTGCCGCTCCGGTTTTGCTCGTGCGCGGCGATCGCTTCGCGCAGGGCAGGGAGGCCTGCGGGGGTCGCATAATGGGTTTCGCCGTCGCGCATTGCGCGCTCGGCGGCGGTGATGATGCGCGGATCGGTCGGCAGGTTCGGGTCGCCGCTCGACAGGCCGAGGATGCGGCGTCCGGCGGCCCGACTTTGCCGAATCCGCTCGGACATTTCTACGGTCGCCGAAGGCTTGAGCGTGCTCACGCGTGCTGCAAGTGCCGGATGGGTCTTGAGGGGCAAATTCACGCGGCGATTTCCTTGGAAAAGCCTGGCATGCATTCAGGCGCGCTGAGACCGGCGGCGAAGGCGCACACCATATGATGCAGGACCCTCTCGGCTTTGGCAGGGTCGCAGAGCCCGCCGGAGAGGTCATAGATCCGGTTCGGATTGAGAAGCGTGTAGTACTGGGCACCGAGCAGGAAGTGGAAGCGGAAATACAACTCCTCGATGCCGATCTGCGGCACGGCCTGCGCAAGCGCCTCGATAAATCGGCGGCTTGTTTCGTTGAAGTGTTGGGCGATGAGATTGCGCGCCAGCAATTCGCGCTCGTGCGCGACCGCCGCGCGCAATCGCATAAACCGGTGCGTCCCGCTATCGTCGTCAGGCCAGACTAGAGAGGGCCGCAGGAAGGCTTCCAGAATCTGTTCGAGCACCGGCCGTCGCCCGGGCTCTTCCTTGCAGGCGGCCAGCAGACGCGCGCGTTCGCTGTTAATGATCGCGCATCGGCGGACGAAGATCGCTTCCAACACCTTCTGCTTCGATCCGAAATGGTAGTGCGCCGCGGCGATGTTAGCGCCGCACTCACGCAGGATGGAGCGCAACGACACGGCCTTGTAGCCGTGCTCGGCGAACATCGCCTCCGCTACGTCCAGAATGCGGTCGGCTGTCGTCCCCTTCCCCTTGTCCACGCCAGAACCCAGTCTCAAACGCTCGTTTCAATCGGCTGATTGAAGCGTAATCGAAAAGCCGAGGGCCTGTCCAGTACGCCTGAATGCACCAAAAGCCGGGGGGAACTTGCCGGCGGGTCGAAATGAAAGCAGAGAAGGTTCGCTTGCAGTCGCGCTCCTCCGCCATACGCTCCCATGCGCTGAACGACGTTAGACCACGATGACCTGTGGGGAGAATGTTGGAGCCCAGTTTCTCTCCCTCCGCCACCATCCCGTCGCGAGCGGCTCTCAGCCGGGACTTTGCCGCGAGAATACGCGAGGAATTTGCAACATCCTGAGACCGACCTCTGCACCTCGGAACGCGGGTTGGTCCCAAATCCGCTCTTTAGAGCGCCGCTTTCTCTGGAGCTCTGTACTTTCGCTTGGAGATACGGTTTCGAAGATGCGCTTTAAATGGGTGTTTTTGAGCTATCCGATAAACGTCGAGTTTGAGAAGAACTCGCTCGACCGAGCGTCCTAACAACTCTTTTGTATTGTAATATGCCTTCCAAAACCGAGACTCACCCGCTTGAGCGATTTCGGCTGAGCACGTCGCGATATACCACCGATAAGCGCGATTCCTGGAAGTAGCCAAGCGCGAACTCATAAACGCTGCCAAATAGCGGCGGAGATAGGCGGCCTATCGTCCGCTTGTGACCCAATGTATGGTCCGGCCG
The DNA here is from genome assembly GCA_963772235.1 of uncultured Alphaproteobacteria bacterium. GTDB lineage: Bacteria > Pseudomonadota > Alphaproteobacteria > Rhizobiales > Xanthobacteraceae > Pseudolabrys. The sequence goes on along the minus strand of CAVYWI010000027.1, from coordinate 96,602 downwards.
CGCGTTGCAAGTGGATTTCGCCGAGCTGGCGGTGAGCGGTCTTGCATCAATGTCACTTAGCAGGACAATCTGCGATCGCGGCCTTGTGGGCTTTGAGTGGAGTTTCCGCGCATGTTCCCCAAGTCGGCCCGCATGCTGTCGTAATGTTTCCTGCTTTGGCTTTGCAGTCGTACATCGCTGCCGTTAAGAACGACGCAGAAGCGACCTTAGAAAGTTGACTTGGATCGGGTATGAGCGCCACCGCCGTCGAGCCTAGAACCGTCATCGTACAAGTGATCAGTTCATTTTGTACCCCCTCATTCGCCAAACAACTGGCAATTGGGGACTGGCATTTCGCCAAGTCCTTCCGAAGTTGGACGCCTGCGTCCCGAATACATTCCGGGCGAGTTTTTGCACGGATGACCGTTGGCTTGCTAGGACTCATAGTCTCGATGCGTTGGCATCCTCCGCCGCGACTTTCAAAGCCCGCATTGCATTCACATCGCGTCAGTCGCTTGATAGTTCCGTCCGGCATCGTCGAATCCATTCGACTTATGACATGCGCATTTGGTTTGCCGGGGCATGCCTGGCGGGGCTAGACCGGGCACCGTAGCCCCTTGAAGGCCGGGCTACCGATTTGGTCCCGATAATTGTCATTATCGGCGATAACGGATGGAATTGTGCTTTCAGGATCAAGGGATGTACTAAGCCCTTGAATGACAAAATCACATTTTCCCCTGCCGCGATTGTAGGCTTCTAGAATTGCGGCTGCCCGATGTCGGCTCTAGCTCCGAAAGCCGACTAATCTGCACATGGTTCAATTCGACGCTTTGTGCCACAAGCAGCCATTCTATATTTTTCACCGGTTGATTGACGTCAATGCGGAACAATGTAGCAAGAATATTATTTTGAAATGAAAGCGCATCTACTTCAAAAACTTTTATTCGTTGGGCTCTCGACGATAGCGCTGATGTTGGCAATGCCCGACAACGCTCAATCGTCAGAGGATCGACGGAGTGCTAAAGAGACAGTGCAGCTTGAGCCTGCCGTTGTTACAGGCTTGATTTAGGACGCGATTGGACAACAACGGACAAACCTCGGCCCGGAGGCTGAATAGCTCCGCAGCGATTGACCCACAGGCGACATCAGGCCTAGGCGAAGCTATGGGCTATGCATGTCCTGACACTCTCGATAACATCGCTCTTCAACATGGAGAGCGATGATGGCGAGCGGTACTGTTAAGTGGTTCAATCCGACCAAAGGCTATGGTTTTATTCAGCCGGCTGGTGGCGGCAAGGACGTATTCGTTCATATCTCGGCGGTCGAACGCGCCGGCCTCAGCACCCTCAATGAGGGTCAGCAGGTCGAATACGAAATAATCTCTGATCGAGGCAAGGAATCCGCCGGCAACCTCAAGGTCAAGTGAGGCCGTCCGTAAAACTAAAAGCCCGCCGGGCGTAAACAGCGGGCTTCATCTTCGGTTATAGTTTGCTCATGCCGAAGCTCCCGGCCGCCCCTTGCTCTTTCATTTCAAACCGAGGCGCGGTAGGTGGCATAGCCCGATGCGGGGATACCCCCGTTGCCAATCATCTGGAGAACGTAATGGCTAAAAAATCAAAGCGGCGCATCAAGCGTGCGTCATGGACGAAATCTAATCTTGCAGAGCTGCGTAAATACTCGAAGGACAAGTTGCCCGTTGCAAAGATTTCAAAACTGATGAAGCGAACTCCGGGCGCGTTGCGTCAAAAAGCTCGCGTGCTTGGCATTAGACTTGGTCACCGTCGCTAGAAATCGCGACGCAGTCGCTCTCTTCGATAATTTTGAGCCAAGGGGTGAATTGTCGCTTATGGCACAAAGCGTCGGATTTTCGCGTCGATCAGATTGGTAGCAGTTGAGGGAATAGGAGACATGGCCGCGTATTCATTCCTGTAGTCCCGACATGCGCGCGCCGGTAAAAACGGGATTGTTTCCACTGGTGACAGATAATTGAATGTGACGGCGAGCTGAAAAATCTTGTTGCGACGATGTTACGACGACGTTCACCCCTGGAAGCTATACCAAGCCAATTATTTGAAATGAAATGAAAAGTTAGATTGACAAGGCGCATCCATCGTTTGCGGCGACCATCACCTCCGAGAAGATGGGTTATCGGAAGCCTCGCGCTATAGTGCATGACCGCATAGATTGCTGATTTAATCCCCGCCGCAAGTGCAACACAGCAGGACGCCATGAGCCATCCGGATTTTTCAAAGGCATCACAATATATCAGCGCTGATCTGGTTCGCGACGCGCTTATCGACATGGTCGATATTTCCAGTCCCACCGGACGAGAAAGTGGGATGGCGAATTATCTTCGAGACCGCATGGCTCACGCGGGCCTTGATGCGGAACTCCAGTTCGTTGAAAGCAACCGGCCAAATGCCGTCGGCCATCTGCGAGGCCGGGGTATAGGAACGAATCTTCTGTTCACCGGGCACATGGACACGTCCTACAGCGGTGAAGAAGAGCACCTGAAAGGACCTGGCTTCAGGCCTAAGGCGACGCTTCAGGACGGTTGGGTCTGGGGACTAGGAGCCAACAATATGAAAAGCGGCATCGCGGCAGCTTTGGTCGCCATCGAGGCAATCGTCAAAGCGGGCATCAAACTCGATGGGGACATTTCCTTTGGCGCCGTGGTCGGCGAGATAGAAAAAGCGCCGGTCGAAGAATTCCAAGGCGTTGAGTATTCAGGCTACGGCGTTGGCAGCAAGTACATGGTCACGCACGGGATTACGGCCGATTATGCCTTGCTGGTCGAGCCGACCGGCTTGCGCATTTCGACCGCAAATATGGGGGCTATCTGGTTGCGCATTGGCGTGGGCGGGACAGTGGCTCACTCAGCGCTTGCTCATCGTCCGGGCATTGTGAACGCGATCACCGTGATGCACGAATTGCAAAATGACATCATGCAATGGGCCACGGTCTATCAAAAACGGCATCATTTCATGGGGGAGCATGCCAATGTGACGATCGCCTGCATCCGTGGCGGTGCGCCGTGGCGGCTTTCGCGCAACCCCTATGAAGGCAGCCTTTACCTCGATATCCGAACGGTGCCTGGCCAGACAGTCGATATGGTGAAACGGGAGCTACGTTCTGTCCTTGCGTCTTTCGCCGAGCGGGTCGGCATGACCGAGCCATCGCTCTACGTATATGTCAGCGATCCCCCGACCGTCATTGATGAGGGCCTGCCAATCGTTGAGGCGCTTGGGGCCGCGCAAAAGGACGTAACCGGCGAACGGCCCGCGTCCATCATCCGCCGTCCTGGCGCAGATGCGGTGCACTTCACGGCCTACGGGGTACCCTGCGTGGTTTTCGGCCCCGGTGGCCGCACGCATCCTGATGCGCGGGGGGGCGCAATGCACGCGCTCGGCGAACATGTTCTAATCGATGATGTGGTGACCGCCGCAAAAATTTATCTCGCAACCGCACTCGATGTCTGCAACCGCACTCCATTCGCGGGATGACTATTTTGGGGCCTGCAGGGCATAACAAATGCGCAACGCATCAATTTGCAGGGGTTGCAATGATGCCGGCCCTGCACGATCATGGTGGCACGCCATCTCATCTTCGGAAGACGGGTATTGGCTTGTTGGACGTATCAAACAATGTCGTCGTCCGATCGCAGCCGGCAATCCAATGCAGCGGGCTATCTAAGGTCTATGAGACCCGCGACGGCGCGCAGGTTTCCGCGCTCGAGTCCGTAGATATTAGCATCCGCTCCGGCGAGTTCGTGACCGTCGTGGGCCCGAGCGGTTGCGGAAAAAGTACACTGCTGAAGCTTCTGGCCGGCTTGATCTTGCGAAGCACAGGCACTTTGATGGTTGCCGGAGAGCCTGTCGCTGGTCCGCGGCGCGACATCGGCATGGTGTTCCAGTCGGCTACTTTGCTCGATTGGCGGACCGTTCTGCAGAACGTGATGCTGCCAGTCGATGTGCTTGGACTTAACCGTACCCTTTACCGCAAGCGGGCACTGCAGTTAATCCAGCTTGTTGGCCTGTCGGGTTTCGAGAACAAATATCCGGGTGAGCTGTCAGGCGGCATGCAACAGCGCGTCGCATTGAGCCGGTCGCTCATTCATAACCCCGCGCTGCTGCTGATGGACGAGCCCTTTGGAGCGCTCGACGCGCTCACGCGTGAGACCATGAATCTGGAGCTTCAGCGCATCTGGATGGAGGCAGGCAAAACCGTTGTTCTCATCACCCATTCAATCAGCGAGGCGGTATTTTTGGGCGACCGGGTGGCCGTAATGACATCGCGTCCCGGCCGCCTTGCTGATGTCGTGTCGATTCCATTTCAGCGACCGCGCACGTTGGACATGATGGCTGGGACCGAGTTCGGCGGTATCGTCAACCAAATTCGGGACATCCTCAATACCGGGCGACACCTGGAATGAATGGTCCGCTTATCAAGCGGCGCCAAAGCAGAGTATAGGAGGTAATTGTGCGATCACTTGTCAAGATAATCACTTACGCGGTTCTTGCTTTTTCGCTCGTTGGCGCAGCCCAGGCGGAAGAGCCGACAAAGATTACACTGGCGCACGCTCTGCCAAACTTGACGCCAAGCTTTGCAATCGACAGCTCAATGCCGGCGGCGCTCGGATACTGGAAGGAGGAAGGTCTCGACGTAGATGTCATCACGACGCCGGGCGCGTCGGCTGCGATCCAGCTTGTCATCAGCGGCAAAGCGGACGCGGCAGTCGCAAGCCCTGTTGCGGCAATGCACGCCGTTGAGAAGGGCGTGGATCTAAAGATTATCTATACCACTCTGCGGGGTGACATATTCGGCGTCGCCATTCCGGCTGGTAAGGGAATGAATTCGCTCACAGACCTTAAGGGCAAGACAGTTGGCGTTTCGAGTTTCGCAAGTTCGGGGGCCAACTACACGAAATCGATGCTGGTGCGCGCCGGACTTAAGCCTTCAGATTTTTCGATCGTCGAAGTCGGAGTCGGTGCCCGCGCGGCCTCCGCCTTGCGCTCCGGGCAGGTGCAGGCGCTTGGTCTCTGGGACGAGGCTTATAAACAAATGGAGCTGAATGGCATCGAGTTTGAAAAAATCTATACCGATCCGCGTGCCGACACTTCGATCGCCGGATCGATTGTCGTGCGCGGTGAGGATTTGCAAAAGCGCCCGCAAGTGCTCATTGGGCTCGCGCGGGGCATTGCAAAAGCGCAGGCATTTCAAAAGGCCAACCCGGCTGCGTCGGTGTTGATCCACTGGAGGGTGTACCCACAATCAGCACCTCGCGACGGCAAGACGCCAGAAGCATTGAAAAAAGCGGCCACGGTTGCCAGTGTCCGCATCCCAATCCAGTCGCGGAACGCCTTCGGTACGGGGAAGTTCGGTGATCTTCCAGAGGATCACATGAAAAAGTTCCAGCAATACCTCGTCGAGACCGGCCAACTGCCGGAGGCGATCGACGTTTCGAAGTACTACACCAATGCGCTAATCCCGAAGATCAACGACTTCGACGAGGCTGCGATCGTGCAGCAGGCAAAAGATTATAAAGCTCAGTAGGCGGTAGCTTGACGGCAATGACCTCAGAACATGTGCCGGTCAAAGCACCCGCGCGCCGACGTGGGCACTCCGTCGGGAACCGCCTACTCGTCATCGGCTTCGGCGTTGCACTTTGTGCAGTCTGGGAGCTCGCCTGCCGTAGCCTCGGAATCAGCGAACTCCTCCTTCCAGCGCCGTCGAAAATTTTCACTGCGCTTGTCGGGGGATTTCGCTCAGGCCTTTTTACCGCCGGCCTTATCGCAACCGTTTCGGAAATCATTCTGGGATTTCTCCTGGCTGCTGTTACGGCTTTTATCTGTGGGGTGTTGATTAGTCAGATCCGCCTCGTCGAGGTGATGCTGTATCCTTACATTGTCGCCCTGCAGACTTTGCCTAAAGTGGCGATCGCTCCATTCGTTTTGATCTGGGTAGGATTCGGAATTGAGAGCAAAGTTGTCATAGCGGCCATGGTCGCATTCTTTCCCATTCTGGTGAACACAATCGTCGGGTTGAAATCTGTGCCGCCTGACAAGATTGAACTCATGCGATCTCTTTCGGCTAGCTCGCCGAAGATCTTCTGGTACGTCCAACTCCCGGAAGCCCTGCCTTACATTTTCGCCGGTCTAAACATTGGTATTGTGATGTCCGTGCTAGGCGCAATCGTGGGCGAGTTTATCGGCGCCAAAGCCGGGCTTGGATATCTGCTCCTTCAGATGAATTATAACTTGGACGTCACAGGTATGTTTGCAGTATTGGTAGTGCTTGGTGTAGTCGGCATCGTCCTCAACGCGCTCATGCAGTTTACCCGCCGTCGAATAGTCTTTTGGCGCCCGGATAAGCCGTTTCCACAATAAGCTATGTGCTGACCGAACGCCCGATTACATTTCGTTACTAGAGCAATCCCGTTCCTGCATGGTCGCGAAAAACCTCGGCATCGCGGACATAGCCGCGCAATGTATCAATGCTCTTATGGCGGCTGACATCCATCATTTTAAAGACGGATGCACCGCGAGCGGCGGCCGACGTCAGAAATCCTAACCGCAATGAATGGCCGCTAAAATCTGCGGCTTTCAGGCCGGCCCGTCGTGCCTCACGAGCTCGGCGACGGCTCTGGCGGACAATGGGATAGAAGCCTAAGAAGATTGGGTAGCGTAGAGCTTTGGCGGCGGGCTAACGCCGAAGATCTATCTCCGCGCCGTCGCCCCCCCAGATTTGCGGTAAAGCTGACCTTCCGAGAACGGCATTTATCGCAAGTAAAGGTCACTATCCAAACGCCACGCTAGCCGTCAGCCAGCCACGGCGACTCCTTGTACTTCGATCATAATTGCCGGGTCGGCAAAACCTGACACCGTGATTGCGGCACTGGCCGGAAAGTCGTCACCGAAAATTTCGGCGCGCAGTTCTGTCATCCGGGTCGTATACCGTGCGTCGATTAAAAACACGGTCATCGTCACCATATCATTCAGTGTGCATCGCGCTTCTGACAGCGTCTTCTCAATATTGCGGAAAGTCTGACGGCATTGCGCGTCGAAATCGCCGGCAAGCGCCTTTCCGGTATCATCTTTAGCGCCGGTATGGCCCGCGAGCCAGATAGTGCGGCCCGCCCCTTCGGTAATAATGGCAGGCGAAAAGGCGCGCGTTTTCTGCCAAGTGCCACGGACAAAATCCTTCTTCATTTCGTTTTCCTCGATTGAAATAGGGGAAGAGCCCGGCGTATGCGTCGGGCTGTTGTCTCCGCCGAAACGTCATTTTCCAAACGGCTTTTCGATGTCGAGGCGTTTCTTGGCTTCTTTGGCGACCGATAGGTCGAAAAGCTGCTCACGAGTCACCTTCTTCTCCACGTATTTGAAATAATCTGCCCAGTAATCTTGCATTGCCATGATTGAGTCGATGGGCGGAATGCCGTCTTCGCTGGTGTAAGACCAATAGGGAGCAATCGCTTTGATCAGTTCCGGCTTATTGAGGAAGGTATTCTTTGCGAGAAATTCTAGGATGTCCTTGTTGGCATCGGGCGCCGTAGCTGCAGCGTCGAACTCTTTGACACCTTGCAAGTACGCCATCGCGAAACGCACCAAGACGTCGCGCTTGTCTCTAACGAAATTCTTATTGGCAGCGTAGACGCCGATCGAGCTGTTCGGCTCGATCTGATCGCCATTGGCTACGATCGGTCCCCATTTGTTATTCTGCGCGAAAAAGCCGAATTGGTAGGCTAGGTCGGTCAGGTCAACCTGTTTCTGGCCGAGCATCTTCATCAGGTCGGGCTGCGACACGCCGACGATCCAGGTCACGTCCTTGCGTGGATCGAGCCCAGCCTTCTGAAGCGCACGCGCCGTATCATACTGGTTGATACTGCCGAGCGCGCCAACGCCCATCTTTTTTCCTTTGAGCTTGGCGAAGTCGGCGATCGAATGGACACCTTGATCGTACAATTCTTGCGTGACGTTGACCGCGAGATAGCCATATCCCGGGCGGTTGTGACCGCGGTCAAGAATGATGACTAGCGGAGCTCCTTTAGCAATGCTGTTGAAAAAGCTAGCATTGGCTGTCATCAAGGTAATGTCGAGTTCCCCGGCGAGAATTGCCGGTACGGCGAGCGCCCCGTCGTTAAATTTTTTCATCTGGATATCGAGATTCATCTTTGTGAAGTAGCCGCGTTCTAGGGCGACGTAGAATCCGCCGCCGGTGATGAACGGGCCTTCACCGACACGTATGACGTCGGCGGCGCGCGCATGCCCTCCCGCCAGTATCGTCATGCAAAGCGTGAGTCCGCCAGCCGCGATGCGCAGTAAAGTCTTTATTGCCATTTTATCCTCCCTTTGTTTTGTTCAATGCCCGTCGCGATAGGACGTCCAGGGCGCTACTTTCCGGTCGATCCATTGTTGCAGTTTGATGATCAGTGCGCCAACAACCGCAAGAACGACTAGGCTCGCGAACACTTTTTCCGTTTCCATCACTTGGCCTGACTGAATCAACAAAAAGCCCATGCCGCTTTGGCTGGAGCTGCCAATCATTTCAGCGGCGACCACCAGAATGACGGTCACGCCCATGCCGAGATGAAGTCCGGCAAAAATGCTGGGGATGGCCGCCGGAATTACGATCTTCAACTGGATCTGGCGACGATTGGCGCCGAGATCTTGCGCCGCCTTGATCAAGCCTTGATCTGTTTGTCGGATGCCGGCGTATGTACTGATCACGATTGGAAAGAATGCGGTGACGGCGCTGATGACGATCTTGTAGACCTCGCCGGTGCCGAGCCAGATTACAAGCAACGGGATCAATGCGATTTTCGGGAGTGGGTAGAGGGCCGCAATCCACGGATCGGCGATGCGTGCGATAATGCGTGACATGCCCATCAGCACGCCGAGCGTCACGCCGCAGAGGGCGGCAACGGCGAAGCCGGCGAAAATGCGCAGCAAGGTAACGCCGAGATTTAATTCGATCGAGCCATCCGCGATCATGCGGAACAAATAGACGGCAATCGTGGTCGGAGGTGGCAGATAAATCGGCGCGATCCCGCGCAGCCGTACGAACAACTCCCAAGCCAGCAGGACGCCGACGATCACCAGCGTCGGCACGGCGCGCTCGACAATTCCGCCGAACGTAATCTTGTCGCGCGTCATCGGGCCCCCAGAGCCATGGTCTGCTGCGCCATCGAGGTCATAACTTCCTCGCGGATGAGATGAAAGGCCCGATCAAACAAGGCGCCAAAAGCCTTTGAATTCACCATTTCGAGCGAGCGCGGCCGCGGCAGATCGATGGCTAGGACTTCCTTGATGCGACCGGGGCGGGCGGTCATCACCACTACCTCGTCGCCGAGCAGAATCGCTTCCTCGATCGCGTGCGTCACGAAGATGATCGTTTTATGCGTCTGATCGAACACGCGAAGCAATTCTTCCTGCATGACGATCTTGGTCTGCGCGTCTAGCGCGCCGAACGGCTCGTCCATCAGCATGATCGGACGCTCCATGATCAAGGCGCGGGCGAGCGCCACGCGCTGGCGCATGCCGCCCGATAATTGCCCCGGCAGATACCATTCGAAGCCGCCCAGTCCCACCGATGCGATAAGCGTCTTGGCGCGGTCGTGGCGCTCCGATTTTGAAACACCCCGCATCTCCAGGCCAAAGGCGACGTTATCGAGCACGCTACGCCACGGAAACAGGTTGAGGTTTTGCCAGACCATCACGGAGTCAGCGCCGAGCGGGCGCGATAAGCCGGGGCGGGCTGGATCGGCAATCCGCACCTTGCCGCTCGATGCAGTCTCGAGACCCCCGACGATCTGCACCAATGTGCTTTTGCCACAACCACTCGGGCCAAGCAGGCAGGAGAATCGGCGGGAAGCGAAGCAATGCGAGAAGCGGTCAAGCGCTACGACGGCCGGGCCGTGACGCCCTGGCCAGATCTGAGTGACCTCTTCGACGACGACGTCCATGCCGAGATTCTCACCGCGTGCGCGCCTAAACCTATTATTGTCGCCAGGCCGGGTCCATCCGCGCGCTCAATCCAGTGGCGACTAACACCTTTTTGGCAATCTTCTCTGCATCCACGATGACGCGCTCGCTGTCCTTGAACCGCGGGTAGGCACCGTCGCGGTAGACGATTTCACCATCGACAAAAACTAGTTTTGCATCACTGCCGTTACCGGCGCAGATGAATGTAGAAATCGGCCGGTGCAGAACGCCGATATAAGGCTTGTCGACGTCGAACACCGCGATATCGGCGCGCTTGCCGGCCTCAAGTGAGCCGATTTCACGGTCAAGGCCAAGAGCCTTAGCTGCATTGATGGTTGCCATTTCGACGGTCCGCTCGGCCGGCATGCGGGTCGGGTCGAGATGGCGGACATGCTGCATCAGGGTGCATGCCTTCATCTGCTCAACCATATCGACACTGTAATCGACCATTGGTCCGTCGGTGCCAAGCGCGACATTGATGCCTGCACGCCATGCGTTGGCGAAAGGCCCGATCCCTCCGCCGCGAATTGCTTCGCTGGTCGGCGTATAGACAAAACTGCAGCCGACGCGCGCCATATGTTCGATATCAAGTTCGGTGACATGAATGCCGTGGATCAGAATCCAATGCGGGTCAAGTAGACCGAGTTGCATCAGATAGCGGACGTCAGTGCGCCCAGTTTCGCGCAGATAGCGCAGAAAGCCCTTTTCAATCGAGAATGTGCCCCCCGCTATGTGGGTCGAAATCTTGGTTTTGAGCTTGCGCGCAAGGTCGTAGCCTCGGCAGATCAGCTCTTCGGTAGTCATGCCGGCCGCGACCCAATGTGCGTTGGATTCTATCACCATCGCCACGCGTACGCGGCCACCCGCTGTGCCGTCCCATTGGTGAAATTCCTGCTCAAAGGCGGCAAGGGACTCATCGAGTGTGAACTGGTGGTGCGGATTACCGGGTGTACGACAGCGCAATTCCTTGGCGAACACTTGCCTGATACCGAGCTCTGCTTGCGGCTCGATCGTGGCGCGCACCATCTCCGGCGGTGTGGTTGTAACGGAATGATTGAGTGAGCAGGTAGTGCCAGTCGCCAGCATCTCCATGGCCGCGACATAACTCGACGTGCGCATGGCTTCCTCTGGCAAATGCCGCGTCAGCGGCAAAAGAAAATCCGTGACCCAGTCTTCGAGCAGGTACCCGTCGGCCAGCCCCTTGAATAGGGTGTACCAGTGATGCTGGTGACCGTTGATGAGGCCGGGCAGGACGATGCAGCCGGAAAGGTCGATGACATCGTCGAAACCCGAAGCGTTCGGCGTTGCGTTCAAAGGACCGACCGCCGAAATTCTGGCGCCGTCGATAGCGACAAATCCGCTTGGATGCACTGCGCGGCCTCCATCGACGGTGACGACATAGCCATTCTTCAACAAAGTACGCGGCATGGCTCGTCCTCTCGGCAGGAAAATGTTGATGTCACGACAAGTTACGCTTTTATCGTCCTCTATGTATGAATCAGCGTTCTTTTAGAATCATTTTGTTCGCTCTGACCGGAGTTGGTTGGTGTCCGCTGACCTAATGAGCGACCTCGCCGCATGGTTTGACTGATTTCTCTCAATGAACCGCTTATACGGTCGTACGCGATTTAACCGAAATACGCCTCCCGTACTTCGGCACGCTGGGTCAGCTCCAATGACGTCCCGGCTGCAACCACGTGGCCTTTGGAAATCACATATCCGAGCTGAGAAATGGCGAGCGTCTGGTGCACGTTCTGCTCGACCAGGAACCGTGATGCCGCGCTCGTTGATCTGGCGGATGATGTTGAATTTCTCCTTCACCAAAAGCGGCGAGAGGCCGAGCGAAGGTTCATCGATCGGAATTTTGGTTCGCCTGGCCGCATTGCCGCAGCCTTGTGCAGTATGTTGGCGCAGCCAAGCCCGCAGAGCAAGTGCGGTACCATTTCCTCCTGTTCATGAGGATCGCGCCCGCGCATAACCAAGAACATCTACAAATCTGTTCAGCCCTGCCAATCATCTAGTGGTTGGAGTCTGGGCCTACGGTCCCATTCAACGTCAAACATCTGGTCAGCATGGTCAAGCTTGGTCCGAAATAGCGATGCCACAACGCCGTTGCCACTCGGAAAAGCGGGCACCATTGCCTAGCGCGCATAATGTCTTTCGCTTATGATTGCTTTGACCGTTTAGCCATTGCGAAGGGGAGGATCAAAATGAAAATCGACCGTCGTCGTCTTCTTGCTGGGACCGCCGCACTGTCATTTGCAGCTTCCGCGCCGGCCATCGTTCGAGCCCAGGAGAAACCGACCAAGATACGGATCGGACTCGTTCGTCTGATCTCCTCCGGGCCAATATTCATCGCAGAAGCGCGCAAATTCTTCGAAAAGGTCAATCTCGATGCCGAATTGCAATACTTCTCCGATGGAGCGCTCGCGATGCCGGCGCTGGTTGCGGGTGAACTAGACGTCACCGCGACTACCTTGAACGCGGGGCTGTTCAACACGGTGGCCAAGGGAGCGCCGTTCAAGCTCATGCTTGATCGCGGCAGTGAAAAGCCGGGTCACGGCTCGATGACGATTGTCGCCAGCAATGCGATGTACGAGCAAGGCTACACGAAGGCCAATGACGGCGCGAAGCTTAAAGGCAGGACGGTCGCCATTCAGGCGCCGGGAAGCATCGATCAATACCTACTCGGTCGCGCTGCCGAGAAGGCTGGGCTTAATCCGAAAAGCGATATCAACTGGTCCTCTGGAATGCCCTATCCGGACATGATTAAGCTCATGGGTGCCGGACGCGCCGATGCCGCCAACATTCCAGTGCCGCTGGCGTTCCTGGCCGAAAAAAATAAAGTGGGGAAGATTGTCGGCCCGGGTTCGGACATCGAGCCGGACGCGCAACTCGCGTGTTGGGTCATGTCGAGTTCTTACTTGCAGTCCAATAGATCGGCAGCGAATCGGTTCGCCATGGTTCATACGCATTCAGCACGACTATTTAACAAGGCAGCGGCAGAGAAGGACCCGGACGTAGTCAAAATCATCTCGGACGCGACAAAGGTGCCGGCACCCCTGATCACAGCCGCTGCTCCGCGCTGGACCTGGTTTACCGACAACGGCTTGCCGAATGTTGACTCGGTCATAGCGCAATTCAAGTTCTTCTCGCAGTCTATGCATATGGTCAGCGGTAAGGTCACACCTGACATGTTGTTCGATTTTGCGGCAGCAAATGAAGCCAGCCAGCGACTGAAAACTGCGAATCCATTTACGTGAGCGGTCGCAGAATGCCAGCAGGCATCGCTATCGAATGTGACGGCGTTAGCCTGACGTATAGTGCTAAGGCTGGAACTCCGGTTGAAGCGCTGCGGCAGGTAAGCTTTCAGGTGGCTCCCCGCAGAGTGACCGCAGTGATCGGCCCGAGCGGTTGCGGCAAGAGCACATTACTGCTGATTATCCGCGGGCTTTTGGCGCCTAGCGCCGGGCGGATTTCCTTCATCGACGAAAAGACGGGGACTATCGCCCCGGCCAAGCCGCGTATGGCAACTGTCTGGCAGGGGTTCAACCTGTTTCCGTGGCGGACTGTGGGCGAAAATATCGGCTTCGGGCTCGAACTCGGCGGTATGAGCCGCAACGAGCGCGCAGCGCGGACGCAGCGTTCGCTGGCTATGGTTGATCTGACGGGATTCGAAAGAAAGTATCCGCGGCAACTGTCCGGCGGCATGCGGCAGCGCGTAGGGCTTGCCAGAGCGCTTGTGATGGAGCCCGAAGTCTTGCTGCTAGATGAACCTTTTGGTGCTCTCGACGCACAAACCAGGCTTGTCCTTCAGGAGCAACTGGCGCGAATCGTGGAGACAAGTGGAACTACCGCAATTCTCGTCACACATTCGATCGAAGAAGCAATCCTCCTCGCAGACACCGTGGTCGTCATGACTGCGAGGCCGGGACGCATTGCTGCGGAGATAGCCGTTGACCTGCCGAGACCCCGCTCAATGGCGACGACGCACGTTGCCGGCTATTCGTCACTGTTCGATCAAATCTACGGACTGCTTCGCGATGAAGTCGTCAAAGCTATGACGACCGAGATGGAGATCGCGTGAATGCTGGAAGAGGGCCCGTCGATGCAGGCAATCATCGAACGGCCTGACAAGGGTTCGATGTGGCGCTTCCTTAAGAAAATCGGTGAACCGCGTGTGCTGGCTTGGACTGCTGTCGCGACGGTCCTCATCATGTGGGAAGTCGTCGTCGCCGCGGCGCAACTGAATCCGATTTACTTGCCGCGACCAACGCAAATCCTGATTGCGCTCGCGACCATGTTCAGCAGTGGCGGACTTCTCACCGACCTCTTGGCAACGCTGGGGCGGATTTTTGGAGGTTTTGCCATTTCGCTGATCCTCGGGACGTTGCTGGGCATCTGGATGGCGACTTCCGAACGGGTGAACGCGATCGCGGACAACTTCATTGCGGCCCTTTACCCATTGCCCAAGATCACTCTAATTCCGCTGCTCATCATATGGCTCGGCACCGGGGGCCCTTTCATGCTTGCTATTTCGGCACTCGGCGCCATTTTTCCGATCGTGATAAACACTGTACTGGGAATTCGCCAATGTGACCCCGGACTGATCCTCGCTGCGCGAGATCTCGGGGCATCGAACCGCCAGATCATCAAAATGGTCCTTCTGCCCTCGGCGGTACCCTCAATTTTTGCGGGCGTGCGCCTTGGTCTCGGTGTCTCCATCATTCTGGTCGTTGCAGCTGAAATGGTGGTGGGGAAAGTCGGACTGGGAGCGAGGCTCTATCTTGCCGGACAAATTCTCGAAACTGAGCAGGTCTTTGCCGTCCTAATTGTTCTTGCCATTCTTGGGGTGGTTGTGACCAAAACCCAGGACCTCATTGACACATGGCTCAACCAATGGCGTGTGTAATCGAGGATGCGACCACCGTGTTTCTCCGTCACGCGCAGCGCATGCTACGATCTGAAGTTTATCGGAACAGGGGGTCAAGCCTGGCGCTCTCACGAGAAGCCGGATAGAAAGCTCTGTCCGAAAAGCAATCTCCGTCTTTCTTTTGAGGAACCTCATGCCAACTGCAAGACGCAAAACTGCCAGAGGTGTCGGCAAAAAGAGGTCATTCGAACGGAAGCATTATAACTATGGTCGCTGGACGAAGGGTCGCTTCTCGGAGGCGGTGACTGTTACGGGGCCAGCCAAGATGATCTTTCTCGCCGGGGTCGGATCGGAGCACGAGCAAACCGGAAAGATCATGCATCCCGGCGATTTTGACGCGCAGTGCCGGTATGCTTTCCGCAAACTAAAGAAAGTGCTTGCGAAAAACGGCGCGCGCTTGGCCGATGTCGTTAAGCAGGTCACATATGTCACTGATGCACGATACGTGATGCAGGCCGGAGAACGCCGGCGGGAAGCGTATGGTAAGGCGCCGCTGCCGGCGCATACATTCGTCAATGTCAGCCAGCTCGCTTGGCCCGATATGATGGTCGAAATCGATGTTATTGCGATGGTGCCAGCGCGTTGAATGGCCTGTTTGGATATCTGTGATTGGGCGCCCTGGTGAACAACTTTATAAAAGGCCATTTCCAGCGTGATCGCGAAACATCTCAGCATCTCGAACGTAGCCACGCAATGTATCGACACTCTTGTGGCGGCTGACATCCATCATCTTGAAAATTGATGCACCACGGGCCGCGGCCGAAGTAAGAAAGCCGGATCGCAAGGAGTGTCCGCTAAAATCGGCTGCGTTCAGCCCGGTGTTACGCGCATAGCTTTTCACAAGCTCGGCGACGGTTCTGGCGGACAGCCGACGAGCCGAAATCTTTCCTGTCCGCGTGACGGGCCGGAATAGGGGGCCCTCAACAATGCCCGCCGCCTTGATCCAGGTGCGCACCGCATCGACAGGGCAGGCGATCGAGCCGCGTGCGATTGCGACCGTGGCACCTAGACCGTCCTGATCAGTTTTGCTCTTCCGGATGAGCGCTCGTAAGCCGCTATCGCAGAATTGCAGATCGGCAACGTCGAATGCCACAAGCTCAGAGCGGCGAAATGCGCCCGCAAAGCCGAGCAGGAGGAGGGCGCGGTCACGAAGTCCCTTGATGTCGGGGCCGGCCGTTCCCACCATTGCAAGTACCTTGTCAGCGGTGGCCGGTAGCTTGCGGACCGGGGCGCTTCCAGTGGTCCGTCTAATGCCACGCAACGTCGCTTTGACCGCTTCTGCGTTCGTTGGCGGCTCGTGGCCGGCGAGTTTGTGGGCGTAGCGAATGGCGGCCAGCCGGCGCCCGATCGTCGAAGGCTTCGTCCCGCGGTTGGCCTCGGCGGCCAGGAAGGCTGCCACGGTCTCAGGAACTGCGGGCAGGGCAGGGACGCACTTGGTCTCGCACCAGGCGCCGAATAGAGCGAAATCTGACCGATAGGCCCGCCGAGTGGCTTCTGCCTTTTCCGCGCGGGCATAGCCTGCTGCCTCCTCGAGCTCGGGGCCAAGCAGAGCCGGCAGAGGGACGGCGTCCGCTATGGCTTCGGCGCATTCTGGCGCTCTTTGTCGGTCACCAGCATTCGCAGGTTTCTAGATTCTTTAATTTGGGATTTAAACTCTTCCTGTTGATCGCGCCTGAAAAGTATCGTGGCTTTTCAATTGCGCGAGTTGGCCGTCCGAGAAAATGGACGAACGAAGACTGCATCGCTTTGGTCGTCGACGTAGAGAATATCAAGACTAAGTATCCCGACTTAAAAGGCGAAAAGTTATTCGGCGTGCTGCGTCGCAAATGTCCAACGTGGAAGCCGTTTGGAATCCCGGCTTTGCGAAAAGCATATTCGAAAGAGAGTCAGGGAAATAAGGAAATATCCCGTACCAAAGGTTGCTCGAGGCAGCGCGGCGGATTTCAACTATAAAGCTTCATAATCGAAAAGCTCTGATAATGCGTGCGTTGATCAACGTATGTGAGCAAATCGTCTCGACGAGTGTATGCTATAGACAAGCTTCGACAACTGACTCAAATATTGCGCAGATCTGAGGGTCGTGCCGATCGCGGGTTATCGTCGCTCGCGCCATAATCATTGATAACTTGTAAGCGTCTTCTCGAAAATGATGAAATGATCGCCGAAGCTCCCTCCCTAGTTGTGTGTTGGCAAAACGAACTTAAAGTATTGCACTGAGCTTTTGATCTTTCGCGGAGTCTCCCATGGACATCTTTGAAGCCGTCGCTTCGCGCTATTCCTGCCGCGCCTTTCTGCCAACGCCTATCTCAGAGGCAACGGTGCGCGACATTCTCGAACGCGCGGCGCGCGCGCCAGCCGTTCCCGAAGCAACCGTGCGCGACATTCTCGAGCGCGCGGCGCGCGCGCCGTCCGGCGGCAATGTGCAGCCGTGGCGGGTCGATGCGCTGGCGGGCAAGCAGCTCGAAGCGCTCAAGGCGCTGGTGCGCGCGCGGCCCGAACTGCTGCCGCGCGGCGAGGGCGCCGAATACGACATCTACCCGCGCGATCTGAAAGAGCCCTATGAGACGCGCCGCCGCCAGGTCGGCGCCGCGCTCTATCAGTCGATTGGCGTCACGCGCGAGGACCGCCCCGGCCGCTATCGGCAATACGCGCGCAATTTTGAATTCTTCGGCGCGCCGGTCGGCCTGCTGCTGTCGATCGACCGCAGCATGGGTCCGCCGCAATGGTCGGACCTCGGCGGCTATATCCAGACGGTGATGTTGCTGGCGCGCGAGCGCGGCTTGCACACCTGCGGCCAGGAAGCCTGGACCCACTGGCACAAGACCGTCTATTCCCTCCTCAATCTTTCCCCCGAATACATCTTGTTCTGCGGCTTGGCGCTCGGCCACGCCGATCCGGACGCGCCGATCAACAAATGGCGCGCGCCGCGCGCGCCGCTCGACGCTTTTGCGTCGTTTGCTGGCTTTGAAAGCTAATTTTATACGCTTTCCGCGTTCAGCCCGCGTTCACCGGCGCGCGCCTAAGTTCCCGCCCATGCCGGTCTCCCGACTTCTCTCTGTTATCCTGTTTACCGGTCTGCTGGCCGCGCCGGCTTTGGCCGCCGAGCTGCCGCAACATGCTTGCCTGAACAAGGCCGAACAGCGTGCGGCGGTCGCCGAGCACCGGGCCATTCCGCTTGCGCAAGCCGTCAAAATCCTGCACGCGCATGGCCGGCGGACCGAACTGGTGCGCGCCCGGCTCTGCCGCCACGGCGAGGGCCTTTCCTACGTGCTGACTCTGCTGGCGCGCAGTGGCAAAGTGACGCGCGTGACCGTTGACGCCGCGAATGGCGAGGTTATCAACGGGCATTAGATCGGTCGCATTGTCGGACGGCGAACCGGTACCCACTTCGCCTGACAATGCTCCGAGCGGAGACCTGGACATTGCGCCTGCTCGTCGTCGAAGACGACCCCGACCTCAACCGCCAGCTCTCGACCGCGCTGACCGACGCCGGCTACGTCGTCGATCGCGCCTTCGACGGCGAAGAAGGTCATTATCTGGGCGATTCCGAGCCCTACGATGCGGTCATCCTTGATATCGGCCTGCCGAAAATGGACGGCATCTCGGTGCTGGAATCCTGGCGGCGCTCCGGGCGTGCCATGCCGGTGCTCATGCTGACCGCGCGCGACCGCTGGAGCGACAAGGTGCAGGGCTTCGACGCCGGCGCCGACGATTATGTCGCCAAGCCCTTTCATCTCGAGGAGGTGCTGGCGCGCGTGCGGGCGCTGTTGCGCCGCTCGGTCGGCCACGCCAAAAGCGAATTCGTGTGTGGGCCGGTGCGGCTCGATTCGCGCACCGGGCGCGTCGCGGTCGACGGCAACCCGGTCAAGCTCACCAGCCACGAATACCGGTTGCTCGCCTATCTGATGCATCACGCCGGGCGGGTGGTCTCGCGCACCGAATTGGTCGAGCATCTCTACGATCAGGATTTCGATCGCGACAGCAATACCATCGAAGTGTTCGTCGGTCGCATCCGCAAGAAGCTCGGCGTCGAGATCATCCAGACCGTGCGCGGGCTCGGCTATCTGCTCGCCGCACCCGGCGCATGATCTGATGCGCGCCAACTCCCTCGCGTTGCGCCTGTTCGTCTCGGCCACCGCCTGGGCGGTGGTGATCCTGCTGATCACCGGCGTGGTGCTGTCGTCGATCTATCGGCAGGCGGTGGAGCGCGCCTTCGACCGCCGGCTCGATGTCTATCTGCGCACGTTGGTGGCCGACGTCGCCTCGCCAGAGGAGGCGGGCGACAAGTTTCCGCAATCTCTCGGCGAGCCGCTGTTCGAGCTGCCGCTGTCGGGTTGGTACTGGCAAGTGACGCGGCTCGATCCCGACAAGCACGACATGCGCGCCTCGCGCTCGCTGTGGGACGCCGGCTTGCCGCATTTGCAGGACCGCGGCGTGCCTGCCGGACCGGACGGCACGCGCCTGGGCTACGTGTCGGGGCCGGAGGATCAGCGGCTGCGGCTGGTCGAGCGCAATATCGATCTCGGCGACGACGGGCATTATCTCGTCGCGGTCGCCGGAGACGCCGCCGAGATCACCGATGAAACCCGTTCGTTCGATCAGGCGCTGATCATCACGTTTTCCATCCTCGCCGCGGTGCTGTTGCTAACCACCATGTTCCAGGTGCGGTTCGGCCTCGCCCCGCTCAAGCGCATCACCGACAGCCTCACCGCCATCCGGTCCGGCACAGCCGAACATCTGGTCGGGCAATTCCCGGAAGAGATCGCGCCGCTCGCGCGCGAGACCAATGCGCTGATCGACGCTAACCGGGAAATCGTCGAGCGCGCGCGCACCCATGTCGGCAATCTCGCGCATGCCTTGAAGACGCCGCTGTCGGTGATGGTGAACGAAGCCGGGGCGCGCCGGGGCGATGCGTTCGCCAACAAGGTTCTGGAGCAGGCCGATATCATGCGCGATCAAGTGGCGCGCCATCTCGAGCGCGCGCGGCTCGCGGCACGCCTGACCGTGGTGGGTTCGATCACCGACGTCGCGCCGGTGGTCATAGCGCTGGCGCGCACCATGGAGAAAATCCATCACGACCGCGGCGTCGCCATCGAAGTTCATGCCGACGAACAAGCACGCTTCCGCGGCGAGCGGCCAGATCTCGAGGAGATGATCGGCAATCTGGTGGATAATGCCTGCAAGTGGGCGGCGGCGCGGGTGGCGATCGAGGTAGTGTGCGAGCGGCCGGATCTGGCTGGCGCCGATACGGTCTTGCGCATCGTGGTCGATGACGACGGCCGCGGCCTGTCGCCATCCGAGCGCGAGCAGGTCGCCCATCGCGGCCGCCGACTAGACGAGACCAAGCCGGGCTCGGGCCTGGGGCTGTCGATCGTGGTGGAACTTGCCGGCCTTTACGGTGGCGAGCTTAAACTAGGCACCGCGCCACTCGGCGGCCTGCGCGCCGAATTGGTGCTGCCGGCTGGATAGCAGGCTGTCCGCCGGACTTTCGCCCGAATTCTCCGGTCTCGATGGCGTGTTGCCATCGCTTCGATTTCCGGGGGTCGACATGTCCACATCCAAATTCGCGGCCATCGCCGTCATCGCTCTCACGCTCTCCGCCTGCGCCGGCAGCCCGGATGGCACCGGCCCGAAAGAGGGAACCGGCACCTTGCTCGGCGCTGGGACTGGCGCGCTGCTCGGTGCCGCGGTGGCGGGCGGCGGCACTGGGAATCGCCTGGCCGGCGCTGCCATCGGCGGCTTGCTCGGCGGCCTGATCGGCAACCGCATCGGCGCCTCGCTCGACGACGAGGATCGTGAGCGCGCTTATGCCGCACAGATGGACGCGCTCGAACGCGGCCAGTCGGGCGCGCCGGTGTCGTGGAAAAATCCGGATTCCGGCCGCTACGGTACCGTGGTGCCGGGCCCGAGCTATGTGGAAGGCGGCCGCAATTGCCGCTCTTACACCCACACCATCTATATTGATGGCCGCCCGCAGACCGCCCGCGGCACCGCCTGCCGCAACTCCGACGGCAGCTGGACCGCGCTGAGCTGAGGCGGGCAGCTAAAACACTTCATTTTCCGCGCTCGCGCGATTGATCTTGCTCAATGCCGCCACGATTGCGCGCGATGTATGCCAGCGGGCGGCGGGGGTACCGATAAAAGGCGGCGGCAGCGAGGGATGGCAACGGCATCGGCGTGTCTATATGGTGCAGCCGCGCGCCGGCGAGCCCGCTTCGCTAAACCGACCGTTGTTAAGGACAAGACGCAATGACCCGTAAGCAGCGACGGCTGGTTCTGATCGGCGGCAGCATCGGCGTGCTCGCGCTTGCGGTCGGCCTCGTGCTCAACGCGCTCAGCGGCGCGATCGTGTTCTTCAATTCGCCGAGCGATATCAAGGAAAAGCATGTCGCGGCCGGTACCCGCGTCCGCATCGGCGGGCTGGTGAAGGACGGCAGCGTGCAGCGCGGCGACAATATGCGTATTCGCTTTGAGGTCACCGACGGCAAGAACGACGTCCCGGTCACCTTCCAGGGCATCGTGCCAGACTTGTTCCGCGAAGGGCAAGGCGTGGTGGCGGAAGGTAAGATTGAACCTGGCGGGACGCTTGACGCGGACACAGTGCTGGCCAAGCATGACGAACGCTATATGCCAAAAGAAGTTGTCGACGCGCTCAAGAAGAGCGGGCGTTGGGATGAGAGCGAAGGCAAGGTCGCCGGAGGCAAGACGCCATGATTCCTGAATTCGGCCATTACGCCTTGGTACTGGCGTTGGCGCTCGGCCTGATCCAGTCGGTGGCGCCGATCATCGGCGCGAAGACACGCGACGCCGCGCTGATGCGGCTGGCGACCTCCACCGCGCTCATGCAGTTTGTGCTGGTCGCGCTGTCGTTCGGCGCGCTGGTGACTTGCTACGTCACTTCGGACTTCTCGGTGCAGACGGTGTTCGAGAATTCCCACTCGATGATGCCGCTGATCTACAAATTCACCAGCGTGTGGGGCAACCACGAGGGCTCCATGCTCCTGTGGGTGCTCATCCTGTCGATTTTCGGCGCATTCGTGGCGGCCTTCGGCGTCAATCTGCCGGCGACACTGAAGGCATATGTGCTGGCGGTGCAGTCGTGGGTCGCGGTCGCCTTCTACCTGTTCATTCTGTTGACCTCGAATCCGTTCCTGCGCCTGCCGCAGGCGCCGCTCGAGGGCCGCGATCTCAATCCGATCCTGCAGGATCTCGGTCTCGCCATTCATCCGCCGCTGCTCTATCTCGGCTATGTCGGCTTCTCGATCTCGTTCTCATTCGCCATTGCGGCGTTGATCGAAGGCCGTATCGACGCCGCTTGGGCGCGCTGGGTGCGGCCGTGGACGCTGATGGCCTGGATGTTTCTGACGGTCGGCATCGCGATGGGCTCGTACTGGGCCTATTACACGCTCGGCTGGGGCGGCTTCTGGTTCTGGGACCCTGTGGAAAACGCCTCGCTGATGCCGTGGCTCGCCGGCACCGCGCTGCTGCATTCCGCCGTCGTGATGGAAAAGCGCAACGCGCTCAAGATCTGGACCATTCTGCTGTCGATCCTCACTTTCTCGCTGTCGCTGATTGGCACCTTCCTAGTGCGGTCCGGCGTGCTTACCTCGGTGCATTCCTTCGCCAACGACCCACGGCGTGGCGTCTTCATCCTCGGCATTCTGGTGCTGTTCATCGGTGGCGGCCTATCGCTGTTCGCCTGGCGCTCCTCGACGTTGAAGCAGGGTGGGCTGTTCGCGCCGATCTCGCGCGAGGGCTCGCTGGTGTTCAACAATCTGTTTCTGACCACAGCCTGTCTGACGGTGTTCGTCGGGACGCTTTATCCCCTGGCGCTTGAAGCGTTGACTGGGGCGAAGATTTCGGTCGGTGCGCCGTTCTTCAATTTGACCTTCGGTCCGCTGTTCGTGGCGCTGATGTTCGCGATGCCGTTCGGTCCGCTGCTGGCCTGGAAACGCGGCGACCTGCTCGGCGTGGCGCAGCGACTGATGACGGCGTTCGCCGTCGGCCTTGTTGCAGTGGCGGCTGCTTTTGCGATCAAGGGCGGCGTTTCGATGTTGGCGCCGTTCGGTGTCGGCTTGGCGTTTTACGTAATGGCGGGGGCGGTGGTCGACCTGGTAGAGCGCACCGGCCTGATGCGCATGCCGATGACGACGGTGCGCATGCGCGCGGCCGGCCTGCCGCGCTCGACCTGGGGCACGGCGGTGGCGCATTTCGGCATTGCGATGTCGATGCTCGGCATCATCAGCGCCGGCACCTGGGGTACCGAGCGCATCGTTTCGCTTGCGCCCACGCAGACTGTGTCGCTGTCCGGTTACGATCTGAGTTTCGATGGCATCATCGAGCGGACCGGCCCGAATTACACGGCGCAGGTGGCGAAGTTCACGGTGCGTGAGGGCGGCGTCCCCATCGGCGTGATGGAGCCCTCGAAGCGGAATTTTTCCGCGCGCCAGACCTCGACCAACGAGGCCGCGCTGATGGCGCGCGGCGCCGGCCAGCTTTATCTGTCGCTCGGCGATGCCAACAAAGACGGCACGATCGCGATCCGGCTTTATTACAAGCCGATGGTGTTGCTGATTTGGCTCGGCGCCTTGGTGATGATGTTCGGCGGCGCTTTGTCGTTGTCCGACCGGCGGCTGCGCGTCGGCGCGCCCAAGCCCGCGGCCAAGGCCGCGCTGCAGCCGGCGGAGTAGGGCAATATGCGCCGGCTGGCCCTGATCGCATTGCTTGTCGCACTCGTCGCGCCGACCGCGGTGCTCGCGGTCGAGCCAGACGAAATCCTGAAAGACCCAAAGCTCGAAGCGCGCGCGCGCCTCCTTTCGGAAGAGCTGCGCTGCATGGTCTGCCAGAATCAGTCGATTGACGATTCTGCGGCCCCGCTCGCCCGCGACCTGCGGCTCTTGGTGCGCGAGCGGCTGACCAAGGGCGATAGCGACAGACAAGTCCTCAATTACCTGGTGGCGCGCTACGGCGAGTTCGTCCTGTTAAAGCCGCGTTTCGAACTGCAGAATCTATTGCTATGGGGGCTGCCGCCGTTCGCGCTGGTGGCCGGAATGATCGCGCTGTTTGTGACGGCGCGCCGCCGCCGGACCGCGGATCTGCAGGTGCCGGCACTCAGCGCAAGCGAGCAGAAGCGGGTTGCGACTTTGGTCGAGAACCAGGCTGACTGAGCACTGTTTAATCTATTGATTATCAACTAAAGTCCGTTTCCAACCTTACAAAAGTTTAATCCCTCCGACAGGACGCTGTAAGGCGCATCCGCCCATCTTCCGGTTTGAAAAGGCGTGCAAGCGCCGCTCGAATTCGATGGAGATATTGCGATGAGCCCGAGCGTTCCCCACGCTCTTACCCCACCCAAGAAATCGCGCGTGCTGTCGGCGCGCCGCATCATCCTCCTTGCCACCACCATTGTCAGTCTCGGCGCGGCTGCGGTCGTCATCGCGCCAAGTGTCAATCCGTTGACCGGCTATCCGGCCGCGCATGCCCAGAACCTGACCGAGCAGGCGCACAAGCTGCAGGCTCCGATCGGCTTTGCCGACATCGTCGAGAAGGTCAAACCCGCGGTGATCTCGGTGCGCGTCAAGGTCGACGGCGGATCGCAGACCACCGGTTTCAGCAGCGACCAGGTTCCGCCGGGCTTGCGCGATTTCTTCCGCCGGTTCGGGATGCCCAACTTGCCGGGCAATCCGCACAGCCTGCCGGAAGGTCACGGCCACAACATCATCACCGGCCAAGGCTCCGGCTTTTTCATTTCCGCCGACGGCTATGCGGTGACCAACAACCACGTGGTCGAAAAAGCCGAAAGCGTCACCGTGACCACTGACGACGGCAAGTCCCACAAGGCCAAGGTGATCGGCACCGATCCACGCACAGATCTTGCGCTGATCAAGGTCGAGGGCGGCCCATTTCCCTATGTGAAGCTGTCGGACAAGGCCCCGCGCATCGGCGATTGGGTGCTCGCGGTCGGCAATCCGTTCGGCCTCGGCGGCACCGTCACCGCGGGCATCGTGTCGGCGCGCGGCCGCGACATCGGCGCCAGCGCCTATGACGATTTCATCCAGATCGACGCGCCTGTGAACAAGGGTAACTCCGGCGGTCCGACCTTTGACACCGACGGCAACGTGATCGGCGTCAACACCGCGATTTTCTCGCCGTCCGGCGGTTCGGTCGGTATCGCCTTCGCGATCCCCGCCGACACCGTCAGCAGCGTGGTCACCCAGCTCAAGGAGCACGGTTCAGTCACACGCGGCTGGATCGGCGTGCAGATCCAGCCGGTGACGCAGGACATCGCCGATAGCCTCGGCCTCAAGAAAGCGGAAGGCGCTCTGGTCGCCGAGCCGCAAAAGGACAGCCCAGCGGTGAAGGCCGGTATCGAAGCGGGCGATGTCATCACTGCGGTCGACGGCAAGCCGGTCAAGGATGCGCGCGATCTCGCCAAGAAGATTGGCGCCTTGGCCCCGAAAACATCGGTCAAGCTCGACATCCTACACAAGGGCACGGAGAAAACCGTCACTCTGACGCTTGGCGAAATGCCGGCCACCAAGGAGGCTCGCGCCGAGACGCCGTCGGAAAACGGCAATGTCGATCTTTCCAAACTTGGGCTCACGCTGGCTCCGGCCGCCAAAGTGGCGGGCGCGGGCAGCGCGGGTGTGGTGGTCACCGGCGTCGATACGTCGGGGGTCGCTGCCGACCACGGCTTTAGCACCGGTGACGTGATCCTCGAGGTCGCCGGCAAATCGGTTTCGACGCCCGCCGACGTGCGCAATACGATCGCGACTGCGCGCACGGACGGCAAGCGCAGCGTGCTGGTACGGCTGAAGTCGGGTGACAACACCCGTTTCGTCGCCCTGCCGGTCGGCAAAGGTTGAACGAGCTCGGGACGTACCACTGGCAATCGTCGCCCCCGCCGGTGGTGCACCTGAACGGGACGGGCTTCGGCCCGTCCCGGCATAAATCCGGAAATCGGGACTGTCCGCGAAGAGGGCTGCCCCGGCTTCTAAAAGAACTCCAACCCTGGCATCCGTCGCCCCCGCTGGGGTGGGGTCGTCGAGGGGGTGGCGGGCCAAATCCGCCACCCCCTCGCGTACGAAATGGGAGAAAACGCTGAGGATTGAAGGGGTGACCGTTGCGGGCAATTGACGACGGCCCGATTTGACTGGATTTGGTGTGACCGATGCCCACTTATGCGGATATCCAAGGGGCTCGCGCTTTAGGCCGAGCGGCCGATACGCAACCGGATCGGGTCACCATGCGACTTCTGGTCATCGAGGACGACCGCGACGCCGCGGATTATCTGGTCAAGGCGTTCCGCGAGGTCGGCCATGTCGCCGATGCCGCCACCGACGGCGAAGACGGGCTGGCGATGGCGCTCGACGGCCAATATGACGTGCTGATCGTCGACCGCATGCTGCCCAAGCGCGATGGGCTCTCGCTGATCGGAACCCTGCGCGACAAGGGGATCGAAACCCCGGCATTGATCCTGTCCGCGCTCGGCCAGGTCGACGACCGGGTCAAGGGCCTGCGCGCCGGCGGCGACGATTACCTGCCCAAGCCCTATTCGTTCAGCGAGTTGCTAGCGCGGATCGAAGTGCTGGCGCGCCGGCGTGGAGCGCGCCAAGAGGAAACCGTGCTCCGCGTTGGCGATCTCGAACTCGACCGGCTGTCGCACCAAGTCCGCCGCAGCGCGGACGAGATTTCGCTGCAGCCGCGCGAATTCCGACTGCTGGAATATCTGATGAAGCATGCCGGGCAGGTGGTCACCCGCACCATGCTGCTGGAGAACGTGTGGGACTACCATTTCGACCCGCAAACCAATGTTATCGACGTGCATATCTCGCGCTTGCGCTCGAAAATCGATAAAGGTTTCTCCCAGCCGCTCCTGCATACGGTCCGCGGCGCGGGATACATGATACGTGACGGCGCTCGGTAAACTCTTTCGCACCACCACGTTTAAGCTGACGCTGGTCTATTTGACCGTGTTCGCGCTGTTTGCGGCGTTTTTGCTCGGCTATTTCGCGCTTAACACCCGCCGCCTGATCACCGAACAGATCACCGACACGGTCAATGCCGAGATCACCGGGCTGTCCGAGCAATACCGGCTCGGCGGCATTCGGCGGCTGGTGATCGTGGTCGATGCGCGCGCGCGGCGGCCGGGCTCGAGCCTCTATCTGGTTACCACCTTTGCCGGCGAGGCGCTCGCCGGAAA
The DNA here is from genome assembly GCA_963772235.1 of uncultured Alphaproteobacteria bacterium. Classification (GTDB taxonomy): domain Bacteria; phylum Pseudomonadota; class Alphaproteobacteria; order Rhizobiales; family Xanthobacteraceae; genus Pseudolabrys. The sequence goes on along the minus strand of CAVYWI010000027.1, from coordinate 69,508 downwards.
CGTCACCGCGTTGGCGCCGGGCATCCTCGACAATCCGGGCTGGACCGAGACGGTCTATCACCGCATCGATGAAACCGAGACCGGCGAACATTCGGACCACGAGGCGCTGGTGCGGGTATTCCAGCTTCCCGGCGGTTTCCGCCTGCTGGTCGGCCGCGATCTCGACGAGCGCGAACGGCTCTATCACATCGTGCTCTCGGCCGGACGCTGGTCGGTCGCGATTGTGATCGTGCTCGGCCTCGCCGGCGGGCTGTTCGTCACCCGCCGTGTGCTGCGCCGCGTCGATGCCATGACCGAGACCACCCGCACCATCATGGCCGGCGATCTTGGTGAGCGGCTCGCGGTTGCCGGCACCGGCGACGAACTCGACCGGCTGGCCGAGAACCTCAACGCCATGCTCGAGCGCATCGAAGCACTGATGTCCGGCTTCAAGGAGGTCTCCGACAATATCGCGCACGATCTCAAGACGCCGCTCACCCGTCTGCGTAATCGATCCGAGGAGGCGTTACGCACAGCCAAAAGCGAGGCCGAATACCGAGCCGCGCTGGAAGCAACCATCGAGGAATCCGAAGGGTTGATCCGCACCTTCAACGCGCTGTTGATGATCGCGCGCGCGGAATCCGGTCAGGCGCGCGACGATATGAACGAATTTGACGCCGCCGAGATCGCTCACGACGTCGGCGAATTGTACGAGCCGCTGGCCGAGGAGAAAGGCATCGCGCTCAAGGTTGAGGCCGACGCGCCGGCCAAGGTCAGAGGTAACCGCGAATTGGTCAGTCAGGCGCTCGCCAATCTGGTCGACAATGCCATCAAATATACCGAGCCGCACGATATCACCGCGAACGGCGCGACGCCGGAAATCGTGGTGCGTGCGCTCAACGAGGGCGATCGCATCCTGCTCACCGTGGCCGATCGCGGGCCGGGTATTCCGGAAGCTGATCGCGGGCGCGTCGTCGAACGCTTTGTCCGCCTCGAGCAGAGCCGTTCGCAGCCGGGCTCGGGGCTGGGGCTTAGCCTCGCTTCGGCGGTGGCGCGATTGCATGGCGGCGAATTGACGCTGGCCGACAACCAGCCGGGGCTTAAGAGCGTCATTGCTTTGCCGCGCGGAGGACCGGTACAGGGTCCGGGATGACGCGCCCCGCCAAGACGAGAGTCGTTCGCAAGAAGCTTGCTCGCAAGCCGGCCAGCGGCGCTAAGCATGCGCTACAGAGTGGCGCGACTCTGGCCGAGCGCATATTCACCGCGCCATATCTGGTTGAGGCTAAGACCGCGCGGGCGCGCCTGACGGAATGGCTGGCCGGTTTGCCGGGGACGCAAGCCAAGCCGCTCAAGGCGCTGTTCGCCGCCCATCCAACCGTCGAAACGCTGCTGCAAAGCCTTGCCGAAAGCTCGCCCTATCTGTGGGAACTCGTGAGCGGCGATGCCGCACGGCTGCTGCGGCTGCTCGCCTGCGACCCTGACTTGTATTTGGCTGCGCTGCTGGCCGACAACGGCCGCGCGGCAGCTTTGACCACGGACGAAGCGGAGGCGATGCGGCTGCTCCGCCGCATGAAGGCGGAAGCGGCGCTGCTGATCGCGCTTGCTGATATTGGCGGCGTGTGGCCGGTGATGCGGGCGACCCGAGCGTTGACTGAACTCGCCGACAGCGCGGTCAAGGCCGCGGCGCGTTTCGCGCTCGCCGCGGCGGCGCGCGACGGACGCCTGTCGCTGGAAGACAAATTACGCCCGCAGGACGGTAGCGGCTACATCGTGCTCGCCATGGGCAAGATGGGCGCCTCCGAACTCAATTACTCGAGCGATATCGATCTCATCGTGTTCTACGATCCGGCGGCGCCAGCCGTGCCGCAGGATGCCGCACCCAGCGCACTGTTTGTACGTATCACTCAACGTTTAGTTAAGCTTCTGCAAGAGCGCACCGGCGACGGCTATGTGTTCCGGACCGATCTGCGGCTGCGGCCCGACCCGGCCTCGACCGCGATCGCGATTTCGACCGCGGCGGCGCTCTCCTACTACGAGAGCGTGGGGCAGAACTGGGAACGCGCCGCCATGATCAAGGCGCGCGCCTGCGCCGGCGACATCGCGGCGGGCGAAGCGATCCTCAACGAGCTGTCGCCCTTCGTGTGGCGCAAATATCTTGACTTCGCGTCGGTCGCCGATGTGCACGCGATGAAGCGGCAGATCAACGCCTATCGCGGCCATGGCGAGATCGCAGTGGAGGGCCACAACATCAAGCTCGGCCGCGGCGGCATTCGCGAGATCGAGTTTTTCGCGCAGACCCAGCAATTGATCGCCGGCGGCCGCAATCCGGCGCTGCGCGACCGTGATACGCTCACCACGCTCGACAAGCTCAGCGATGACCGCTGGATCGACGCCATAGCGCGCGACCAGATGAAGGCGGCTTACGTCTTTCTGCGCACCGTCGAGCACCGCTTGCAGATGGTCAATGACGAGCAGACGCAAATGCTGCCGGCCGCGCGCGCGGAGTTCGAACGGTTCGCGCGGTTTCTTGGCTACGCCGGCCGCGACGCTTTCGCCAAGGTCCTGCTTGGGCATCTCGACAATGTGCAGCGGCATTATTCGCGCCTATTCGAGAAAACACCCGGCGCAGACAAGCCGGAGCTGGTGTTTCCAGCCGAGGCCGATGACCACAAGACCCTGGACCGCCTGGCCGAACTTGGCTTCCGCGCGCCGCTGGAAGCCTCGACGATCGTCCGCCATTGGCTTGCCGGCGGCCACCGCCCGCTCAAGGGCGATTTGGCACGCAGCCACCTGGAGGCGTTGCTGCCGGTCCTGCTCGAGCAACTGGCGCGCACCGACAACGCCAACGCCACGTTGGTGCTGTTCGATCAATTCCTCGGCAATCTGCACGGCGCCGCACGGCTGTTGTCGCTGCTGCGGCAGAACCCGGATCTGATTACGCTTATCGCGTTGGTCCTCGGCATCGCGCCGAGGCTCGCCGACACGCTGGCGCGTAATCCGCAGGTGATGGATGCGCTGGTCGATCCGAGCTTTTTCGGCGCCTTGCCGGACGACGCCGATCTCGCCAAGCGACTCGATGCAGCGCTGGCGCAGTCGCGCTACGACGAAGACCTACTCGAACGCATCCGCATGTTCGGGCTGGAATACATGTTCCTGATCGGCGTGCGCATCCTGTCCGGCACGGTGACGGCGCGGCAGGCCGGCGAGGCTTTCGCCCGGCTGGCCGATGCGGTGATCCGCGCGGTACACCGCGCGACCGGCGATAATTTTGCCACCAGCTACGGTCATATGCGCGGTGAGGCAACCGCGGTGCTGGCCATGGGCAAGCTGGGCGGCCGCGAGATGACCGCGACGTCCGACCTCGATTTGATCCTGATTTACGACTTCGACGAAAAGTATCCGGAATCGGACGGCGAGCGTCCGCTCTACGGCGCACAATATTTCGCCCGCCTGACCCAGCGGCTGATCAATGCACTGACCGCGCAGACCAACTACGGCGCTCTCTATCAGGTCGACATGCGGTTGCGCCCGTCAGGCCGCGCCGGGCCGCTGGCCACTCAGGTCGGCGGCTTCACGAGTTATCAGGAGAGCGAAGCCTGGACCTGGGAGCACATGGCGTTGACGCGCGCCCGCGTGGTCGCGGCCACGCCCGGGTTCAGCGCGCGGGTGGAGAAGGTCATTCGCGATATCTTGCAGCGCCCGCGCGACGCCGCGCTGATCGCGGGCGACGTAGTGGAAATGCGCGCCGCCATCGCCAAGGAAAAGGGCGACAGCGACCGCTGGGACCTCAAATACGTCGCTGGCGGGCTGATCGATATCGAGTTCATCGCGCAGTATCTGCAGCTCGTGCACGCGCATGAACGGCCGGACATTCTCGATACCTCAACCGCGCGCGTGCTCGACAAGGCCTGGGCACTGCAGGTATTGCCGGTCGAGGAGGCCGAAGTGCTGCGGCCAGCGGTGCAGCTCTATCAGGACCTCACGCAAATTCTACGGTTGTGCCTGGGTGGCCCGTTCGACCCCAAGACAGCGGGCGCCGGGCTGCTGCGGCTGCTCGCGCGCGCCGCCGACGTGCCGGATTTCGCCGCGCTCGATGCGACGCTAATCGAGACGCAGGCGAAAGTGCGGGCGAGCTTCGTGCGGATTTTGGGCAAGGCGCCGTAGCGCGTGATCCCGAAAAGTGGGTACCGGTTTTCGGACAAGATCACGCGCACATAAGAATCTAGGCTGCTTCTTCTTTCGGCAACTGGCATTGCGGGTGCCGAGGCATGCGCACCACCACTAGCGTGCCTTTCCCGAGCGTCGAGCGGATGCGCATGCGGCCGCCGTGCAGTTCGACCAGCGATTTGGCGATGGCGAGCCCCAAGCCCGACCCGTGATGGCTCTTGGTGAGCTGGCTTTCGACCTGCTCGAACGGCCGGCCGAGCCGCGTCAGCGATTCCTTGTCGATGCCGATGCCGGTATCGGCGATGGCTAGCACGATGCAGCCGTCGGCGGCGCGCCCACGCACGGTGACGCGGCCGCCGGCCGAGGTGAACTTCACCGCATTGGACAGCAGATTGAGCATGATCTGCTTGAGCGCGCGGCGGTCGGCGCGCAGCCCGAGATCGGGCGAAATCTTCGCGACCAGCTCGAGCTGTTTGTCCTGCGCGCGCGCCGAGACGACGCGGATGGATTCTGCCAGTAGGGCATCCAGGTCGAGTTCCTCGATATCGAGCCGGATGCGGCCGGCCTCGATCTTGGCCATGTCGAGAATGTCGTTGATGACGTCGAGCAGGTATTGGCCGCTGCTGCGGATGTCGGTGCAATACTCGTTGTATTTTTCGGCGCCGAGTGGACCGAACATGGCCGACTCCATGATCTCGGAGAAGCCGATGATGGCGTTGAGCGGCGTGCGCAGTTCGTGGCTCATATTGGCGAGGAATTTCGACTTGGCCTGGCTGGCTTCCTCGGCGCGGGTCTTTTCGGCGGCGTATTTTTCGGCGAGTTCGGCGAGCCGGTACTGCGAGGCGCTCACGTCGGCGACCGTCGCCATCAATCGCTTCTCGCTGTCGACCAGCTTCTCCTCGTGTGTCTTGAGCGTGGTGATGTCGGTACCGACCGAGACATAACCGCCGTCCTTGGTGCGCCGCTCGCTGATGTGCAGCCAGCGGCCATCCTCGAGCTGGGCCTCGAAGGTGCGCGCGCCCGGAATATTCGGGCCCCCAGTGATGGCCTTGCTGCGCACTACCGGCTTGCGACCGGCGGCGACCACGAACTCATAAGAGGCGCCGACCATGATCGCCTCGTCGGGCAGATTGTGCAGCTCCTGGAAATTCGAATTGCACAGTACCAGACGATTGTCGGCGTCCCACACCACGAAGGCTTCCGGGATGGTCTCGATGGCGTCGCGCAGCCGCATGTCGGCGGCCACCGTCTTCTCGACCAAGTTCTTCTGCTCGGTAATGTCGACGGCGATGCCGATCACGTGCAGGCCCGGCTCACCCGGCTGGCGCACCAGTTCGCAGCGCGCGCGCAGCCAGATCCAGTGGCCGTCGGCGTGACGCATGCGGAAGGCGCGATCGATGGCAGTCGTCGTCGCTTCCGCGAGTTCGGCCGCGAGATCGTAAAGATGCAGATCGTCCGGATGGGTGAGGGCGCTGACGTCGCCGAACGACAGCAAATCGTCTTTGGCCTTCAATCCCAGAATTTCGAACATAGACTGCGACCAGAAAATGCGGCCGCGAGCCAAGTCCCAATCCCACAAGCCGCAGCGGCCCCGGTTGAGCGCGGTATCGATGCGACTGCGGACCGTTTCGTAGATCAAGTCCGCTTCCCGCGCCCGGGTCGCCTGCCAGTGGAAGGCGAAGCCGAGGATGAGGACGACGAAGCCGGTGGTGGCCGAGAGGGTAACGGTGAGGGTGGTGAGCGAGCGCCAGGGCGCCAGCGCGGCCTCGCGGGACTGCACAACGGCGATCTGGCCCAATGGGGCTCGCAGCATGCGCACAGTCGCTAGCGCGCGGCTGTTGTCGGGTAGGGTGATTTCCATGACGCCGGCGCTGGCGCCGAAAGTGGTCAAGGGTTGCGTCGGACCGAGCAGCTCGATTAGGCGGCGGCCGATGGTGGCGTCGGCGGCTGGCGTGGCGGCCGCCACCACGCCCTCCGCATCGGTGAGCATAAAGCGTCGACCGGCGGTCGTAGCCCAGGGCGGTAGCGCATGGGCGAGCACTTCCTGCGGTCGCGCCAGTGCGTCGGCGGGCGGCGTATGCTGCTGCAGACGCTCCGCAGCGATATCGGCGACCGCATCGAGCGCCACGATCATGTCGTTGATGGATTGCCGGCGGTGGTCAAGAACCTGCACTGCGGCGCCGACGCAAATGGTGGCGAGAAATGCGATGATGAGCACCGGAACGGCGCGGCGCAGCAAGGGCTCAGCGGTCAACAGGCGCCGATACGCCGGCTTGGCGATCGATTGCGCGAGACCCTGAATGGAATCAGGGCGTGCAGACGCACTCGCCACCCCGGCGCGCGCCATTGACGGCCTCCGTTTTTGAATTTCCCCAACCACCCGTATCGGAAGGATGTGCCGCATCGCTGTCCGAATCAGTGTCGATTGGAATCGATGGCCGCTGATTTGTCGAGAAGTCCAAAGTCAAATATTTATAAAACGTTACTCACAAGTATCTAGAGATGGACCATCGGACCTGCGCGACCGCGCCGGCGAAAAATACCTTTATGCCGCAGCGTTTTATACCGGCGCCAGCGCGCGCTCGACGATGTCGGCGAGATCGCGCGACAGGTTGGGCGTGGCCTTGATGCGCTCGAGCGCGGCTTGCGCCTTGGCGCGGCGGCCGGCTTCCAATGTGCGCCAGGTGCGGAAGGCGGTGGCAAGGCGCGCCGCCAATTGCGGGTTTTTCGGATCGAGCGCGAGCACATTGTCTGCGACGAAGTCGTAACCGGCGCCATCGGCGCGGTTGAATTGGGTCGGGTTGGCGGCGAAGGCACCGATCAGCGCCCGCACGCGGTTGGGATTGGCGAACGAGAAGGCGGTGTGCCGGGTGAGCGCTTGTACCTGCGCGAGCGTTTCCGGCTGCGGGATCATGGCCTGCAGCGAGAACCATTTGTCGATCACCAGCGCATTGGAAGCGTAGCGCGCATAGAAATCGGCGAGCGCACGCGCGCGCTCCGGCCTCCCGTACAGCGACAATGTCGCGAGCGCCGCCATACGGTCGGTCATATTGTCAGCGCCGCCGTATTGGCGAGTGGCGCGCGCGATCGCGTCCTGTGCGCCGGTTGCCGCCAGCAGATCGAGCGCCACATTGCGCAACGCGCGGCGGCCGGCGCTGGTGGCGTCGGGCGAATAGGGGCCGGGAACGGTCATGCGCTCATAGATATCGATCAACGCTTGGCCGAGTCTGTCGCCGATGTTGGCGCGCAACGCACGACGCGCGCTGAAAACCGCGTCGGGATCGATGTCGCTGCCGATTTCGCGGGCGATGTCGCCTTCGCCTGGCGGCACCAGCGCCAAGGCCATGAAGGCCGGCTCCAGCTTGGCGTCATCGAGGGTTGCGGCCAGCGCTGCAATCAGCTTTTCATCCGTGCGCGGCGTTTTTCCGGCCTGCAGCGCGGCCACGTTGTCGATCAACAATCGCATCGAGATGGTCTGCAGCGCCTGCCAGCGGTTGAACGCATCGCTGTCGTGCGCGGCGAGGAAAGTGAGATCGCCGGCATCGAGATCGCTGTTGAGCTTGATCGGCGCCGAGAAGCCGCGATTGATCGACAAGACCGGCCTTTCGGCGATGCCGGTGAATTCGATGGTCGCGGCCGGCTCGCTCAACACCAAGACGCCATGCGCGATGCTGATCGCTTTGCGACACGAGCGGCAGATCGCGGCCATCTTTGCCGACCAGACCGAGCGCTAACGGAATCACCATCGGCGCTTTGGTCGGCTGGCCGGGCGTGGGCGGCACGCTTTGCTTGGCTTCGAGCGTGTAGGTCCTGCGCGCGGCGTCGTAACGGCCGGCGACCGTGACCTCCGGCGTGCCGGCCTGGCTGTACCAGCGCATGAATTGCGTCATGTCGCGGCCCGAGGCGTCGGCGAAGCACTGGATGAACTGCTCGACGGTTGCGGCCTCGCCGTCGTGGCGCGCGAAATAGAGATCCATGCCGGCGCGGAATTTTTCGCGCCCAATCAGCGTCTGCACCATGCGCACCACTTCGGCGCCCTTCTCGTATACGGTGCTGGTGTAGAAGTTGTTGATCTCCTTATAGGTCTCCGGCCGGACGGGGTGTGCCAGGGGGCCTGAAGTCTTCGATGAATTGCGCCGCGCGCAAGCCGCGCACATCGGAAATCCGTTTCACCGGCCGCGAGCGCATATCGGAGGAAAATTCCTGGTCGCGGAAAACCGTAAGTCCTTCCTTCAGGCAAAGCTGGAACCAGTCGCGGCAGGTGATGCGGTTGCCGGTCCAGTTGTGGAAATATTCGTGCGCGATGACGGCCTCGATGCCGGCGAAGTCGGCATCGGTCGCGGTATCGTGGCTGGCGAGCACGTATTTGTCGTTGAAGACGTTGAGGCCCTTGTTCTCCATGGCGCCCATGTTGAAGTCGGACACCGCGACGATCATGAAAATATCGAGATCGTATTCGCAGCCGAACGCCGTCTCGTCCCAGCGCATCGAGCGCTTGAGCGAATCCATGGCGTAACCGCAGCGGTTTTCCTTGCCGGGCTCCACATAGACGCGCAGCACGACGTTGCGCCCGGACATGGTGACGAAGCGATCCTCGATGTGACCGAGATTGCCGCCGACCAGCGCGAACAGATAGGCGGGCTTGGGATGCGGATCGTGCCAGACCGCGAAATGCCGGCCGCGCGCAAGATCGCCGCTGTCAATCAAATTGCCATTCGACAGCAACACCGGTGCTTCGGTTTTGTCGGCCTCGATGCGCGTGGTGTAGACCGCCATTACATCGGGTCGGTCGGGAAAATAAGTGATGCGGCGGAAGCCCTCGGCCTCGCATTGCGTGCAATAGGTGCCGCTCGATCGGTACAGGCCGGAGAGCTGGGTATTGGCGGTCGGATCGACCAGCGTCTCGATCTCCAGTGTGAACGGGCGGTTCGGCACCTGCGGAATGGTCAGGCTGTCGGGTGTCGCCACATAGCTTTCCGGCGGCAGCGCAGTTCCGTCGAGCTTGAGCGCGCTGAGGGTGAGCCCGTCGCCGTCGAGCACCAGCGGAGCGGCCGCGGTTGCCGGGTTGGGCTTGAGCGCGAGCGTGGCGCGGACTTTGGTTTGGGTGGGATGCAGGGAAACATCGAGCGAAACGGTGTCCACCAGCCAGTCGGGCGGGCGGTAATCCTTCAGGCGGATGGGCTCGGCTGTATCGGTGCGCATGGGCTTTGATCTAGGATGTCTGCCGCGGAATTGGAAGGAAGAATGATGGCGACCATGCACGCCATGGTGTTGAACGCGCCGCGCACGCCGCTGGTCATGCGCGAGCGGCCGCTGCCAGGGCCGGGCCCAGGGGAAATCCTGGTGAAGGTCGCGGCCTGCGGAGTCTGCCGCACGGATTTGCACGTGGTCGATGGCGAACTGGAGCGCCCAAGACTGCCGATCGTGCCCGGGCACGAGATCGTCGGCCGCGTGGTGGCGTTCGGGGAGGGGATGAGCGGCTTCAGCATCGGCCAGCGCGTCGGCGTGCCCTGGCTGGGTGCGACCTGCGGGACCTGCCTTTATTGCCAAAGCGGCGCGGAGAACCTCTGCGATACGCCGGTGTTCACCGGCTACACGCGCGACGGCGGCTACGCGACCCATGCCGTCGCCGATGCGCGGTTCTGCTTTCCGCTTGGCGAAGCGGGCGACGACGCCGAGATAGCGCCGTGGCTTTGCGCCGGACTGATCGGCTGGCGCAGCTATCGCATGGCGGGTGAGGGAAAGACGCTCGGTCTCTATGGCTTCGGCGCCGCCGCCCATATTTTGGCGCAGGTCGCGATCTGGCAGGGCCGACGCATCTACGCTTTCACGCGCAAAGGCGATGCGGCGGCGCAAGCTTTCGCGCGTTCGCTCGGCGCGGTATGGGCGGGCGGCTCCGAGGAAGCGCCGGGCGAACCGCTCGATGCCGCCATCATCTTCGCGCCGGTGGGCGCGCTGGTGCCGGCCGCGTTGAAGGCGGTGCGCAAAGGCGGGCGCGTAGTCTGCGGCGGCATCCACATGTCCGACATCCCGAGCTTCCCGTATTCTCTATTGTGGGAGGAACGGCACCTGCTGTCGGTGGCGAACCTGACGCGCACCGACGCCTACGAGTTCTTGGCGATCGCGCCCAAGGTCGGCGTCAAATGCGAGGTGACACGCTATCCGCTGACGCGCGCAAACGAGGCGCTGTCGGATCTGCGCGAGGGCCGGCTGCAGGGCGCCGCGGTGTTGATGCCTTAGTGGCGCGTGATCTTTTCCGAAAACCGGTTCCCACTTTTCGGGATCGTGCGCTAACGCACCGGCTCGGCGTGGCCGATCACGCGCTTGATTGACGGCGAGCGCTGCTTGAGGGCGCGTTCCGCGGCGTCAACCTTTTCGTGCACGTCCTGCACGCTCAGCGACGGGTCGACGCGGCAGTGAAAATTGACGATCTCGCCCTCGGCGGTCTCGCGCACTCGTACGTCGTGCACATCGCGCAAAGTGCGGCCATCGGCGGCGAATTCGGCGAGCGCGATCGTGACCGCCTGCACCCGCTCGGGCGGTGCCTCGCGGCCGGCGGCGCGATGCGGCTGCAGCGGCTCGATGTGGGTGTCGATTTCCACGCTGGCGCCGAGCTCGGCGGCGATCGCGCTTTCCAGGCCGTCAGCCAGGGCGTGGGCATCGCGCAGCGAAAGCTTGCCGTCTACTTCCAGGTCGAGCGAGATTGCCAGCCGGTCGTTCAGGTCATGCACCGTCACGTGGTGGACGGCGAGCGCGCGGCTGCGCGCGATCACCATGACGCGGTCGAGCACCGTTTCATTGTTGAGCGCCACCGGATTGGTGGTGACGATTGCTTCCGCCCCCGGTATCTGCTGGCGGATCGCGGCGGCGGTGGCGTCCTTGATCGCAGTTACGCGGTCGAGCGGCAGGGTGCGGCTGACCGCGACGGTCAAATCGACGAAGGTCGTCTCGCCGACGGCGCGCGCGCGCACTTGTTCGACGGCGACCACGCCGGATACTTTCGCGGCAATGGCTGTAATCTTCTCGGCGGCGCCTGCCGGCGCCACGTCGGTAAGGGTGTCGATGGTGCGGCGGCCGAGCCGCCAGCCGGCGATGCAGACCAAAATCGCCACCACCAGCGCGGCCGCCGAATCCGCCCACCAGATGCCAAAGCGCACGCCAGCAAGCCCGATCAGCACCGCCAGCGAGGCCCACAAGTCCGATGAGAAGTGCAGCGCGTCGGCTTCCAGCGCCTGGCTCTGCGTCTGTTTGGCGGTGTGCGAGAGCGCGCGCGAACGGAAGAAATCGACCGCGATCGAGACCGCGATCACGCCAAAGGCCCAAGCGCTCGCCACCACCGTGTGCTGTTCATTCTCGGTCAGGCGCTTGACCGCTTCCCAGATCACTACGCCAGAGAGCAGGAACAGCAGCGCGGTTTCCGCCAGCGCCGAAACGCTTTCGACCTTGCCGTGGCCGTAGTGGTGCTCCTCGTCGGCCGGCTTGCCGGAAATGCGCACGGCAACATAGGTCATCACTGTAGCGCCGAGATCGATCAGAGAGTGGCCGGCTTCCGACAGGATCGCTAGCGAGCCTGTGGCGATGCCGACCAGCCCCTTGGCGACCGTCAAAACGGCGGATGCCGCGATCGAGGTGAGTGCGACCTGTTCTTTTTCGTGCTGCATGCGGCGTCCTCGATGCGTTGGTGTAGCGCAATCAGGGCGCAAGTTCGACTGGGATAACGCTCTTGCTTCTAAAGAGCAATTGGCTTGCCGTCCTGCGCCGCCGAGCGGACCACTGCGTCGAGGATGCGGATATTGCCGAGCAATTGCTCGGTGGAGAAGCGATACGGGGAGCGGCCCTCAATCGCGCCGGCCCAGGCCTCGAAGTTCAGCCGCACGGTATTGACGTGGTCATAGTTACGCGTCTGCCGGTTACCGTCCACCGCGCAATGCACGAAGCTCGACGGGATGCCCTTGTCGACATTGCCGCCTTCCTGCGTCTCAACCCAGCCCTGGTCGCCGAAGAGTGTAAAGCGGCCATAGAACGGCGGTGTCGACAGGCAGGTGATGCGGCCGCGCGCGCCGCCGGCAAAATCGATCTCCGCGGAAACGAAATCCTCCGACGGCGCCGGGAAAATCTGCGAGGCGGTGCGGGCGGTGACACGCACCGGCTGACCGGCGAACGACACGAATATGTCGCCGAGATGGATGCCGAGCGCGGTCCAGGCGCCGGCCGGGGCGTGCCGGGGATCGCGCCGCCAGTTTGCCCGATCCATCTTGCGGAAATTGCTGTGGCTGACATTGGCGTCGATGTGCAGCAGGCGGCCGAGCTGGCCCGCTTCGAACAGCCGTCGCATCTCCTCCATCGCCGGCTCGTAGCGGCGCTCATGCCCGATGCCGAGCACGCCGCCGGCCTTGGCGCAGGCCGCCAGGATCCGCTCGGCGCTGGCGGTGTTGAGCGCGAGCGGCTTCTCGCAGAACACCTGCTTGCCAGCGGCGAAGGCAGCGACGGCCATCTCCTCATGCAGCAAATGCGGCGTCACCACCGCAACGGCGTCGACGTCGGATCGCTTAAGCAAATCCTTGTAGTCGACGACGAGATCGAAGCCGTGCGCCGCCGCGAAGGGCGCGACCGTGTTGTGATCAATGTCGCAGCCCGCCACCACTTTAAAGCGCGGGCTTGTCGCCAGGCAGGTGATGATCTGCTTGCCCCACCAGCCGAGTCCGATAATGCCAATCCGAATCATTCCGCTTATTCCTCGCTTGGTCGGACCGGACAATGCGGGGCGAGCTTGACGATGGTCAAGGTCATCTCGGTCGACCGCGGCTATTCAACATCAGGGAAGATCGCCCGTCGTCGCCGTCACGCGGCTCGGAGAAGCCAGTCGGCACATGCTGCAAGGATGCACAGCCTGGCCCGAAGAAACAGCTCGCCGCTACCGGCAGCAGGGCTATTGGGCCGGCATCACGCTCTACGGTATGTTGCTGCGTTCGGCCGCCGCCGCGCCCGACCGTGTCGCGTTGGTTGATGGCGCGCGGCGTGTGACCTATGCGGAACTGCGCATAGCAATCGACAAGCTGGCCGGCCGTCTGATCGAGATTGGATTTCGTCCGCTCGATCGCGTGGTGTTCCAGCTGCCTAACTCGATCGAGTTCGTCATCGCGTTCTTCGCGTTGGTGAAGATCGGCGTGATTCCGGTACTGGCGCTGCCGGCGCACCGGCGTGAAGAGATCTCGCATATTTTCGCCCACACCAAGGCGGTGGGCTACGTCGTGCCGGACATCTGGCGCGGCTACGATTACCGCTTGCTCGCGGCCGACGTGGGCGGCTTGGCGCCGTCGCTGCGCAGCGTGCTCGTACTCGGCGAGCCCACGTCCGGTCAGATATCCCTGCGCGACCTCCTCGCGCATGACGGTGGCCACAGCGAGAACGCCGGCATTTCGCCAGCACCCGACGAAGTCGCGTTGATGCTGTTGTCTGGCGGAACGACTGGCCTGCCGAAGCTCATCCCCCGCACGCACAACGACTACGTCTACAATTGCCGGCAAAGCGGCACGACGGCCGGCTTCAGCGTCGCGACCGTTTTCCTGGCCGTGTTGCCGATGGCGCACAATTATACGCTCGGTTGTCCGGGCGTGCTGGGTGCGCTAGCGCACGGCGGCACCGCCGTCATCGCGCCGGACGCGGGTATCAAAACCATCGCGCATTTGATCGAAACCGAGCGCGTCACGGTCGTCTCCGCCGCGGTTCCGCTTATCGTCAACTGGCTGAACGCCGATCATGCGGGGCATCGCGACCTTTCCAGCCTGCGCGTGATGATGAACGGCGGCGCCAAACTAGTGCCGGAGCTGCGTCGGCGGGTCGAACAACGATTTGGCTGCACATTTCAGGAGAGCTTCGGCACCGGCGAGGGACTGCTGAACATGACGCGGCTCGACGATCCGCCGGAAACCCGTTTCACCAGCTCCGGGCGGCCGATATCGCCGGCAGACGAAATCCGCATTGTCGACGAGCGGGGCAATGATGTTGCCGATGGGATCGTCGGCGAGTTGATCTGCCGGGGTCCGTATACCGTGTGCGGCTACTATAACGCTCCGAACAAGGATCGCGTCGCTTTCACCGGCGATGGCTACTACCGCATGGGCGACATGGTGCGCCGGGTCGGTGGTAATCTGTATGTCGAGGGACGGCTCAAGGACATCATCAATCGCGGCGGCGAAAAGATCAGCTGCGAGGAAGTTGAAAACTACATTTTAGGCCATCCCAAGATCAAGAACGTCTGCGTGGTGGCGATGCCCGATGCGACCTTCGGCGAAAAGGCCTGCGCCTTCGTGATCCCGGTGGCGGGTGAGACGGTCGGCTTGGACGAGATCAAGAGCTTCCTGCTGGCCCGCAACATCGCGAAATTCAAACTGCCCGAACGGCTGACGGTGGTGAATGAATTTCCGATCAGTCCGGCCGGGAAAATTCTACGCCGCGAACTGCGTGAGGTGGCTGCGAGCGCAACCGTGAATGCGCATGTTTAAGGAGTCATGGCCATGAAATTGTTTGAACCTCTCAATGCCGGCAGGATGGTCATTCCCAATCGCGTGATGGTGCCGGCGATGGTGACGCGGCTGTCCGGCGAAGACGGTCTGGTCAACAAGGAAATCACCGATCGCTATGTGCGCTACGCGCAGGGCGGCGCGGGTCTCATCGTGATCGAGGCGATGGCAGTCCATCAGGCCAAATCCGGCCCGCTGCTGCGCATCAGCGACGACCGCTTCGTCCCGGGCCTCACCGAACTGGTCCGGCGCATCCATGGCACGTCTGACTCCAAGGTGGTGCCGCAGATCATCCATTTCATGAAAGTGGCCAAGTCGGGCTGGCGGCAGACGATCGACATGCTGTCGCTCGGTGAGATTGACCGCATCGTCGAGGACTTCGGCGACGCGGTGGCGCGCGCGCGGGCCGCCGGGTTCGACGGCGCGGAACTACATTCGGCGCACGCTTATACGCTGGCATCGTTCCTGTCGCGTGTAAATCCGCGCACGGACGACTACGGCGGCGAAACGCTGGAAGGCCGGCTGCATCTGATCGGGAGGATTTTCGGAAACATCTGGCGCAAGGCCGGCGAAGATTTTCCCGTCGGTGTCCGCTTCCTGGCCGACGAATTCATCAAGGACGGCTACACGGTCAACGACGCAAAGCTCATCGGTTTGCGGCTAGCGCAGCTCGGCGCGGCCTATTTGTCATTGTCGGTCGGCGGCAAGTTCGAGGACGCCGTTCACGCGCCCGGGCAGGTGCCCTATCCCTACACCGGCTACTCGGGCGACCGCTGCATGCCGGGCGACTGGTATCCGGCCATGCCGCATGTGCAATTTTCCGCGGAGATCAAAGCCTTTATCGGCGCGCATGGCTTCGACACGCCGGTCGCGACCGCCGGCAAAATCTCCAACCCCGACGACGCCGAACAACTGGTGGCGACGGGTGCGGTCGATATCGTCGGCATCGCGCGCGGCCTGTTGGCCGACCCCGATTGGCCGAACAAGGTTCGTCGCGGCGAAGTCGATCGCATCGTGAAGTGCGACTACTGCAATGTCTGCAAGCATCTCGACGGTACGCACACCCGCGTCATCTGCGCACTGTGGCCGCAAGGCTCTCTGCAGGCGCCGCCGGACGACCGCGCAATCGACGCGCCGTGCTGGAGTGCGGACGGTGCCAACCTGACGGCGGCCACCGGCGACGGCAAGGCTACACTGAAGTGGAACAAGGCGGCCGGCGCCGCGCGTTACGATATTGTCCGCACCGATCCGCTCGGCAAGGTCGAGGTCGCGGACGCCGTCAAGGTGACGCGCTGGGAGGATCACTGTCTGCTGGCGGGCATGCCCTATCGCTATCACGTACGCGCCTATGGAGCTGCCGGGCAGGGCGGCGCCAGCTCGAACATGATCACGGTGTCGTTGCCGATGACCGACTACGCGGACAGAGCCTAGCCGCTTTCGCTGTGCGAGAAGGACGCGCCGCTAGCTTTGGCTCACGGCACTTTTGCTGGTGCCGTATTGCAGGACCTGCACCTTTTCAATCGTCACCAGCCCGCTCGACATCATCTGGTCGAGCGCCGGCAGGAAAGCGTCGATCTTTTCCTTCGAATCCACGATCTCCACGACAATCGGCAGATCCTGCGACAGCCGGAGAATCTTGGTGGTGTGAATCCGACTTGAATGCCCGAACCCGACATGGCCGCGCAGCACTGTGGCGCCGCCGAGGTGCATTTCGCGCGCCTTCAACACGATCGCTTCATACAAGGGCAGGTGGTTGAACTTGTCGTCTTCGCCGAAAAAAATTCGGAGCAGCACGGCATCGTGAGGTATCTGCATGGGTTAAATCCACTTCATCGTGCTGATGCTGGCGGCGAGCAGATGGCCGGCCCAAACCGCGATCAGGCAACTGGCAACCGAACCACCAATATTAGCACCGGCGCGGAACCATTCGCCATCGTTCATCAGATTGAGCGTCTGCAGGCTGAACGACGAAAACGTCGTGAAGCCGCCGCAAAAGCCGGTCATGACGAATTGGCGCGCCACCGAGCCGACCAGAAAGCGGCCGTCCGGGCCGGTGAGGGTGGCGAAGAATCCGATGATGAAGGAGCCGACGACGTTGACGATGAACGTGCCCCAGGGAAAGGTTTCGCCGATCAAGCGGGCGGCCAGTCCCGAGCAGCCGTAGCGCGCCATTCCGCCAAGCGCGCTGCCGATTGCGACCCAGACATAAGTGATCATTGGATCAATGCTCCCTGCAATTGCGGATTAAATCAGACTCGCGGAGGGCTTCCCACCCAAAGACGCGCGGCATCGCGCGCTCCGCACACCTTTTTCGACGGCACGCGGCAATGCGCCAGCGCGCTTTGCAGATGGATGCTGGATCAGACTGTTCGACCGGGAAACTTTGGGATTGCAAACACGACTCCTCTCGTCCGACGTCGGATGAAAGGAGTCATCAGCCCCGAAGGGCGGTTTCGGCGGATCTCCATCGCCTCGCCGGCATAAGCCAGCGTTGAGCGCAATGAATACGGATAAGGTTGTGCCCGTGTCAAGCGACACCCGGCGCTGGATAGATTCGGCTTTGTTCAATGCGTTCTCGCCCTCAATCACACGATCGCCGATCGATCCACGCTGACAGCTTGACATCGGTCAAAGAGGCGCGCTCTGACCGTTTGATACTTTAATTTGTGCATCCGGAGCGCCAATTCGAAGAGCAAGAGGAAATCCATGGACATCAAAGTCGGGCTCGAAGCCATCGCCGAAGCGAGCAAGAAGCTTTCGAATTGGGGCCGCTGGGGGGCGGACGATCAGATCGGCACACTCAATTACGTGACACCAAAGGATATCGTCGACGCAACGAAGCTGGTGCGCAAGGGAAAGGCGTTTTCGCTCGGCATTCCGCTCGACGGCAGCGGGCCGCAAACCGGACTGTTCGGCCGCCGCTTTAATCCCATCCACATGATGCTGCACAGCGGCGCCGACGGCATCGCGCTCAAATACGAAGGGACGAGCACGGCCAGCTATGCCGACGACGTCCTGATGTTGTGCGTGCAAGGCGCAACGCATTGGGATTCGCTCGGCCACGTCTTCTACAAGAACAAGATGTACAACGGGTATGACGCAGCGCTGGCGAACAGCTCAGGCATCCAGAAGAATGGCATTCAGCACACCCGGAACAAGATGATAGGACGCGGCGTGCTGCTCGACGTCGCGCGCTTCAAGGGCATGGACGTGCTGCCCGACGGTTATGGAATCTCCAACGCGGAGCTCGACGCTTGCGCCAAAAAACACGGCGTGGCGATCCGGCGCGGCGACTTCGTCATCATCCGGACCGGCCAGATGGAAGCCTGCCGGAAGGCGGGGGCGTGGGGTGGTTACGCCGGCGGCGACGGCCCCGGCGTCAAGTTCGAGAACTGCTACTGGTGCCATGAAAAGGAGATCGCGGCCATCTGTTCAGATACCTGGGGCGTGGAGGTGCGTCCGAACGAGACAACCGAGGCGCAGCAGCCGTGGCACTGGGTGGTGATCCCGGCCATGGGGTTGACCATGGGCGAGATATTCGACCTGAAGGAGCTTGCGGAAGACTGCGCGGCCGACGGCGTCTACGAGTTTCTCTTTACCGCGCCGCCGCTCATCATCACCGGCGGCTCCGGCTCGCCGATCAATCCGCAAGCCGTCAAATGAGCGCGCTCAGCGCGTCCATTGCAGCACCACTTTGCCGAGCCGCCCCTCGCGCTGCGCATGCGCCAGCGCTTCGGTGAGCCTTTCGATCGGATAGCTGGCCTCAACAGGCACCCGTAATGTCTTCGCCTGCAGCATGCCAACGAGGCGGCCGAACAACGACTTTATTGCTGCGGGGCTAGCGCTCGCGAACCAGCGCGAGTACCAGAAACCGCGCAAGCTGATATCGCGAAACACGATGTCGGCGGCATCCACTTCGCAGGGCTTGCCCGAAAGCAGACCATAATTGACCACGATGCAGCCGTCCGTGAGGCAATTCGCCAACCGGCGGGTTGCGTCGCCGGCAATCGCATCGATGCCGAGCTTGATCCGCTCGCCATTGGTCGCTTCGTTCGCCCGCGAGCGTAGGTCGGGACCGTCGAACAGCGTTACGTCGGCGCCGAATGCGGCAAGATGGTCGACCAGCTGCGGGCGCCGCACGATATTGACGGTTCGCAGACCCATGGTCTTGGCGATCTGAATCAGGCTCACACCCACCGAGGAATTCGCGGCGTTTTGCAGCACCCAGTCGCCGGGTTGCAGATGGCCGAAGCTCTCGAGCATGAGCAGCGCCGTTGGCGGGTTCGCGGCGAGTAGCGCGAGGTCGACAGGTTCCGCCCCCGATACCGAGATGACGCGCGCGGCCGGCCAGACGAAGCGCTCGCACCAGCCGCGGCGGTCCGTGTTCACCACGATGACCCGATGACCGAGTTCGAGATCGTACACGCCGGGCCCGATTGCAGCGACGCGGCCGAGGATGCCGGACCCGGCGAAAGCGGGCAGTGGGAGCGGCTTTGCGTAGCGGCCTTCGAAGTGGAGCAAGTCCGATGGGTTGATCGGCGTCACTTCGACCTCGATCAGGACTTGTCCTGGTGAGGGCGCCGGCGGCTCGGGGATGTCAACGAGCCCGGCGACGTCCGAGGCGCGGCCGAACCGCGAAAACCGCACCGCCTTCATCGCACCGGCCTTTCATTCATAGAATTCGTGCGCACGCTTGCAATGCAACCATACAATAAAAAGCCCCCGGCATCATGGACGCCGGGGGCAATATTACGCGGCCGATCGCAATCGGCAGGCGCTTAGCGATGCGTGGCGTCGAACGGTGTCTTCACGTTGCCCGATTTCAATTCAGGCGGATAGATAATGACCTGCTTGCCGGCTTGTTTGAATTGTTCGACATCCGAGCCGACGATGTTTTGATATTGCACCAACAGGATTCGCGGCTTGGCCCATTCGCCCTCCGGCGAGAAGCGGATGTCGCCGACGACGGTCTTGAACGTCGACTTGTGCATGTACTCGGCAAGTTTTCCGTCGTCGATGCTGTTGGTCGCTTTGATCGCCTGCTCGAGAACCTGCATTTCCGCGTAGGCAAACGGCGGAATATAGATGCCGAGCGGGTCGACACCGGCGGCCTTGGCCCGTTCGCGGTAGCGCACCAGCAACTGCTCGATGCCCGGGAACTTCATGGTCGGTTCGGGCACGTACAGGTCGTAGCTGACGACGTTGTTCAACATCGTATTGAGCTGTTGCTTGAACGTGGCGAATTGCAGTCCGATGGTGCCGCCGCCGAACAGCCGCGCCTTGATGCCGACGTCATAGGCCGCGCGCACCAAGCCCGCGGAGTCGGGCGGATAAGACGCCAGGAAAATGAGATCGGGACTTGCGGCTTTGATCGGCCGCATGATGGAAGCAAAGTCGACGGTGTTCGACGGGTAGGTCCGATCGTAAACGATCTTCATGCCGTACTTCTTGGCATTGATGCGGGCGCCTTCCAACGCAAGCTGCGAGTACTCTGCATCGGCGCCGGTGAGCGCGATTGTCGTTGGCTTCGGAGTCATCGCGCTGGCGACTTCGTAGAATCCGCGCGAGATTTCGGTCTTGGCCGTCGGACCGTTCGGCTGCAGTTGGAAATAGCGGTCGTATTTGAACTGGTCGTTCAAGGCCAAGGCGAACAGCGACAAGAATACCTTCTTGTGCTGGATCACCGTGGGCATCGCCGCAGCGGTCGGCACTGTGGCATAGCCCGAGATCACCAAGTCGACTTTGTCGATGTCGAGCAGTTTGGAATAGATGGCGGGGACTGTCGCCGGGCTGCTCTGGTCATCATAATAGACCAACTCGATTTTGCGGCCGAGCAGGCCGCCTTTTGCATTCATTTCCTCGGCCCAGATTTGATAGGTCAGGAGTGCCGCCTTGCCGCCGCCGGCGAGACCGCCGCTCAGCGCCATGCTGAATCCGATTTTGATCGGCGGCGTCTGCGCCAGCACGGGAAATGTCGAACTCAGCAGCGCTGAGCCGATCAATGCAGTCGATTGGCGTCGGGTGATTCCGCTCATAGTGTTTTCCTCCATAGGTCGGTGACCTTGCGGTTAGCCTTGGCGCAACCGTTGGGCGGATGCGTTTTTGTTTGACAAGGGCGGTGCACTGTCTTGAATGTCTGGGCTGCCGTTTGCTCACAGAGCCGTCGAGAATGGCCCGCGTGATCGCGCTGAAGCCGCGACATTCCTCCGCGCGCATCATCGAACAATGCACAGCGACGCACGCTTGATTTAAATCAAAGGTTTTCTGCTTCGAGTATGATTTTTCGTTTGGTAGGCGGTAATAGTGGGATTGCTGCGCGACTCGCCTGCGGCTTCCGAGGAGGCTCGGCGGCTAGTTCTCCCGGGAGGATGCGGCGTGTGGAAGAAGCGCAACGCGATTACCGCGTGCATCGTGCACCGAACGCCTGATGTTTTCGCGCTATCGTTGCATCCGCCAAAAAATGTGATCGTGCCGGCCGCCGATGCGCGAAACGGAGGCGGTTGATGGAATTCAGCTGGGACCTCGTCATCAATGCCATCGTTACCGGCATTGTCTTGGGTGGTTTCTACGCGTCGGTGGCGATCGGCGTGACCATCGCCTTCGGAATGCTCGATATCGTCAATATCGCGCATCCCGCTTTCATGATTGCCGGCGCATATCTTGCGTTTTGGGGTAGCGAAAAATTTGGCTTCGATCCGTTCGTCTCAATGATCGTTTTCGCGCCCTGCGGCTACATCTTCGGGCGGGCGTTCTATCGCGCCTACCATTTTTTCTTTGAGCGTCGTGGCGATGAGTTGCTGCAAGGGTTGGCGTTCTTTTTCGGTATTCTTTTCATCGTCGAGATCGGCGTCGTTCTGATATTCGGAGTGGACTATCGCTCCATTAGCGAGCCCTATCTCGAATCCACGATCGGCGTGGGATTTGTCTCGGTTCCCTGGCGGATGCTGGTGCCGTTTCTTGTCGGTCTTGGCATGCTCGGCAGCATCAATCTTTACCTCTCGCGTACGTTCACCGGACGAACAATCTTGGCCGTTTCGCAAGACGTCGAAGCACTGCGCCTGGTCGGTGCCAATCCAATCCACGCGAAGGAAGTGGCATTCGGCATCGCCGTTGCGACCGCCATCATTGCCGGCGTTCTGCTCATCATCATTCAGCCGGTCGAACCGTCGATCACGCGCGAATATATCGGGCGAGCGTTTGCGATCTGCGTTCTCGGCGGCATCGCGAGCATTCCAGGCACCCTGGTTGCTTCGCTAATCCTCGGCGTCGCCGAGGCTCTGACGACGACGTTCTATGGCCCGTCATGGTCGCCTGCCGTGTCGTTCGGACTCCTGCTGCTAACGCTCGTCTTTCGGCCTGCTGGGATCTTCGGGCGATGAGCAACCAAGCCGCCTCAATGCCTACAACGCGTAAATCGCTGACGGTTCCCGGCCGGTCTCGGTCGGGCGTTGCGATCTTGTTGATCGGCATTGCCTTGATCGCGGCAACGATGTCACTCGGCGCTCACGCCGGCGAATACTACTACCTCGCGACCTACACGATCCTGCAATTCATTGTTCTCGGGACGGCGTGGAATATCCTCGGCGGTTACGGCGGCTACGTCAACTTCGGCACGGCGGGCTTCTTTGCGATCGGATGCTACACCACGATCGTTCTCAACAAGATTTTCCCGATGCCGCTGTTTTTTGAAATGCTCGTCGCGGCGGTCACCGCCGGGCTAATCGGATTAGGGACGGGATATTTGACGTTGCGTCTGCGCGGCGTCTTCTTTTCGATTGCAACGCTGGCGCTCGCAATCGTGCTGCAGACGCTGATCGTCAACTGGAGCTTTGTCGGCGGCGCACGCGGCGTCTACGTCATAAGGCCGGCGGTCTCCGGGGTCTTTATTTCATACGTTCAGTTCCTGGTCGTGCTGATGATCGGGCTGGCGACCTTTGCCATATTCGCGGCGTGGGCGGTCGAGAAATCGTGGATCGGCATCGGGCTCGCGGCGATCAGGGACGATGAGGCAGCGGCCGAGACGTCCGGCGTGCCAAGCCTTCGGCTCAAGCTGATTGCCACGACCATGAGCGGTGCCTTGATGGGAATGGCCGGCGCGCCGTTTCCCTATTACGTCACCTATGTCGATCCGGCGACCGCCTTCGGTCTAGCGATTGCGGTAAATTCCATCGCCATGCCGCTGGTCGGCGGAACCGCCACCTGGTGGGGACCAGTCGTCGGCGCGATCCTGCTCGGATCGGCGCAACAGATATTGACGGTCACGATTTCGTCGGCAGCAAATCTGTTCATTGTCGGAATTCTTCTCGTCGTCTTCTTGACCCTGGCCCCGAGAGGCGTGGTCGGCATCGTCCGCGGCTGGAAGCGGGGGCGCCGATGATCCCGACCATCCTTGAGGCGACCGGCATCACCAAGCGATTCGACGGTTTCGCCGCGCTCACCAGCGTCGACCTCAGGCTGTTGAAAGGGGAGCGCGTCGGCTTCATCGGTCCGAACGGCTCCGGCAAGAGCACGTTCGTGAATTGTCTGACGGGAATCCTGGCGCCCGACGAAGGATCGATAACGTTCGACGCTCACGACATCACCAAAACGCCAGCGTGGCTCAGGGCCAGGCGTGGGCTGGCGCGGACCTATCAGATCCCGCGGCCATTCCGCGGGATGACCGTTCGGGAAAATATCGAGGTGCCGTTGCGCTTTGCGGTCGGCCACACATCGGCGCGCACCATCATTGAAGCAGCGCAGGTCATCCTCGAGCAGGTCGGACTTGGCAACAAGGCCGAGTTCAGCCCGAAAGGGCTGACACAGGTTGAGTTGCGCAAGCTTGAGCTTGGGCGAGCGCTCGCCGCGCAGCCAAAGGTGCTGATCGCCGACGAAGTCATGGCGGGCCTTTCCGAAAGCGAAGTCGATGAGATCCTCGAACTCTTGAACCGGCTCAATGCAGAAGGGATTTCGATACTGCTGATCGAGCACATCATGCGGGCCGTCATGCTTTTCTCGCAACGGATTATCGTGATCGTCGCCGGTTGCAAAATCGCCGACGGACTGCCCGACGATGTCATGAAGCAGGAAGAAGTCGAAAGGGCTTATCTTGGCGAATAGCATTGCCATTGAGGGGCTGCATGCTGGGTACGGAGAGGTTCGCGTGCTCTCCGGTATCAGCATGAACGTCCAGGGCGGGGAGACGGTCGTTCTTCTTGGAACCAACGGCAATGGCAAGAGCACGCTGATCAAATGCATCATGGGGCAGGTTCGCCCGACGGCCGGAAGGATCGTGGCGGATATTGACGGAACGTCCTATGACCTGATCGGACGCAGCACCGAGGATATCGTTGGCATCGGGATTTCGCTGGTCCCGGAGGGACGTCGGCTGTTTCCCAAGCTGACGGTGGAAGAAAATCTCCTGCTCGGCGCCTTTCGGGAATTTGCCCGCGCGCGCATTTCGGACAGCCTGGCGTTTTGCTTCGATGCCTTCCCGCGCCTGAAGGAGCGGCGCCGACAGCTGGCGGGCAGCATGAGTGGCGGCGAACAGCAGATGCTGGCGATCGCGCGCGCGTTGATGGCGCTGCCGAAGATTCTGCTCGTCGACGAGCCGTCGGTCGGATTGGCTCCGATCCTTGTTTCGAAAACGATTGAGACGATCGCAAATCTCAAGCGGCAGCTTGGGCTGACCGTGCTGATGGCGGAGCAGAACTTCCGGCAGGCGATCCGCATCGCCGACCGCGGCTATGTGCTGGTGCACGGGCAGATCGTGCTATCCGCCGACGATCCGCAGGCGCTCCAGCAAAATGAGCTGGTCCGTAAGTACTATCTGGGCGTCGGCTAGTTTCGCGCGGCTAAATTAGAGCGTGGAGTGGTCCAGGCCCCAGCGATCGATGGCGTGATCGTGGCTTGGGGAGACCAGCGCATCGAGGAATCGGTGAATGTGATGCCGCTGCCGTAAATATTACTGACGCGCCCGGGTGCTGCGCGTGATACTGCCGCACAGGTCTCCAGCGGCGGGCGGTGAGCGACAGCCATGACGAATATAAATCTCAGCCAAGAGATTCAATCCTTTCTCGCAGCACACCATGTGATGTCGCTCGCGACATATGGTGCGGCCGGGGCGCACGCGACGAACCTGTTTTATGCGTGCGACGGGTTGGCGCTCATCTGGGTATCGGAGCCCGATGCGCAACATTCCCGGGAAATCGAGGCGGATCCCCGTGTTGCAGCCACGGTGGCACCAGATTATTCGGATTTTGCGGCCATTCGTGGCGTGCAGATCGCCGGTGTGGCCCGCCGGATCCTGGCGGCGGATGAACGAATGCGGCATCTTGCGCAGCTTGAAGCGCGTTACCCTTTTCTCAGGCAATTGGCCGCGGGGCCATTGAAATTGCGCGAAGCCTTTGCGCGGACGGCCGTCTATCGGCTACAGCCGGCTCGCATCGTCTTGATCGATAACACAAAGGGTTTCGGTCACAAGGAGACGCTTGAAATTTCTGCGTAGTTGAGCGCGGCCGCCACCACGGGCAGGGCGACCTTGCGCGGTTACGGCACGACCATCACTCGGTGCCCGCCGGCTCGTCTTTGGCCTCAGATGCTGTCTTCATTTTGCCGTCCCAGCGCTTGGCAAAGCGTGCCGTGATGCCAAACTGGTCGAGCACGCGCATCACAATATGGTCGACGATATCATTAATCGATTTTGGATGGTTATAAAAAGCCGGCATTGGCGGGATTATCGTCACCCCTGCACGGGCAAGCTTCAGCATGTTTTCGAGATGCAGTTCGGACAAGGGCGACTCGCGCGCGACGAGCACAAGCCGTCGTCGTTCCTTAAGAACGACGTCGGCAGCGCGATGGACCAAATGTTCGCCATAACCATGGGCAATGCTGCTGAGCGTACGCATCGAGCACGGTATCACCACCATACCATCGGTCAAAAACGAGCCTGAGGAAATTTCCGCCGCCATGTTCGCTGAATTGTGATAAACATCGGCAAGCGCACACACTTGTTTAACAGTGTAGGGCGTCTCATGCTCGATCGTTCGCCGCGCCCAATTGCTGATCACAAGATGGGATTCTACGTCGCAATCCTTAAGCGCCTCAAGGAGGCGCACGCCGAGAATTGCGCCGGTTGCCCCGGTCATGCCAACGATGAGACGCCGCATCTGTCTTATCCTTCTCAACCGCCGCGTTACTGCCGCTCATTTATAGTCCTAAATGTATTCTGTGAATTGAACTGAAAAGCAATAAATTAGTTGATCTCATAGTGATGTCCGCCGAAACTTCGCGCGCGGCTTCCGCGCTTATAGCCAAGATGATAGCGTTTTCATCAGTCTTCAGTCAGTCCGGAATTTTCAATTGGATACGCAGGTTATTGTCGTCGGCGCCGGCCCGGTCGGATTGACGCTTGCAATCGATCTGGGTCGGCGCGGCGTGCGCTGCCTTTTGCTCGAGCAAAAGACGGCGCCCCAATTTCTTCCGAAAATGGAGCGGTGCAACGCCCGTACCATGGAGATTTACCGCCGGATGGGCATCGCGGAACGCATTCGCGATGCCGGATTTCCGCGCGACGTGCCCATGGATGTATTTATCGTCACGTCCCTGATCGAGCCGCCGCTGTTGCATCTGCCGTACCCTTCTGTCGCGCAGGCGCAGGCCGAGATCGTTGCATGCAACGACGGAACGCTGCCGCGCGAGCCATATCAGCTTATTTCGCAATATACTCTCGAACCGCTGCTCAAGTCCGTCGCCGAACGCATGCCTAATGTGGACGTGCGCTATGGCTACGAGTTTTTGGCTTGCGAGCAAGACGGTGGTTCCGTCCGAGCGCGGGTCAAGAGCAGCGATGGCTCGACCGCAGACCTGGCGGCGCAATACCTCGTCGGGTGCGATGGCGGCTCAAGTGCTGTTCGCCGTCAACTCGGCATCAAGTTGCAAGGTGAAGCGAACTTGATGCAGTTCCGGCAGGCGCTGTATCGCTGCGACGATCTCTTCGATCGCATTCCGATCGGCAAGGGGCGACACTACCACGTCGCCGACGCGCATTCGACATTTTTGATCGTTCAGGATTCGACCCGCCACTTCACGCTGCATTCGGTCGTCGATGCCGACGCCGATATGCAAATGATGTTCGAGCAAACCGTCGCCATGCCGGTCAAATACGAGATGCTGTCGGTCGGGCAATGGCGGCAGAATTTGCTGGTGGCGGACAGCTATTCGCAAGGACATATTTTCCTAGCCGGGGATGCGGTCCACCTGGTGATCCCGACCGGTGGGCTCGGCATGAACAGCGGTGTCGGCGACGCCATCGACCTGTCGTGGAAACTGGCGGGAACGCTGCAAGGCTGGGGCGGGCCCGGCCTGCTGGCCTCGTACGAAATCGAACGCCGCCAGATCGGCGCCCGCAATGTGGAGGCCTCGCGGCAGGCCTCGCGGGGGCGGCGGGCGTGGCGCGCGGCCTATCGGCCGAATATTCGCGATCACACGCCCGAAGGCGTCGAAACACGGGCGAACCTGGCCCGTATCGCTGACGTGGAGCAGCGCAAGAGCAACGAGATGATCGGGGCCGAACTTGGATACCGGTATAGAGACTCCCCGGTTATCTGGCCCGAGCCCGGCGACGGTCCCGAGGATAACTTCATGAAATATGTGCCGACGACTTGGCCGGGCGCGCGTTTGCCGCACCTTTGGCTTGGCGACGGCACGGCCCTACACGATCGCATCGGCGACGGCTATACGCTGCTGCGGCTCGCTCGGACCCAGGCCGATACCAGCCCGTTGGAGCGGCGGCTCACCGCGCTGGGCGTGCCGTTGACGGTCCTTGCCGTCGACGACGAACGCGCGCGCGACCTTTACGGATATGATCTATTGCTGCTGCGGCCAGACCTGCATGTGGTCTGGCGCGGCAGCCGCCTGCCGGATGATGTCGCCAAGTTGGCGGCCATAGCGACAGGGCATTAGAGTTTTCTCAGCCAATTCAGGAATCCGTCATGCCGAAGAGACTTCCGCTCACTTTTGCCTGTGGCAATTACGAAATCGTCCGCCCGCTGATTGACGGCAAAGTCGAAGTTGACGGCGTCGATCTCACCATCCTGACGGACATGGATTCGGCAACGCGTCATTGGCGGTTCCTGCGCGACGGCGAGTTCGACGCCGCCGAGGTGTCGAGTTCGTCCTATCTCGCCGCCCGCGATAACGACTGGCCTTTCAGGGCCGTGCCGGTCTTTTTGCACCGCCGTTTTCGTCACGGCTTCATGTTCGTCAACACGACCAAAGGCATCACCAAGCCGACTGACCTGATCGGCCGCAAGATCGGCGTGAAGACTCTGATGACTAGCGCGGTGCTCTGGATGCGCGGCATCCTGCAGCACGAATACGGCGTGCCGCTGAATTCGATCGAATGGTTCGCTGAACTCGAGGACGACGTCGAGGTGTCGCTGCCCAAGGACCTCAAGATCACGCGGCTCCCGCCTGAGAAATCGGTCGAAACCATGCTGGCCGAAGGGGAACTCGACGCGGTGCTGCATTCCGACCTGATCAAGCCGTTCCTCGCCAAGGATGCACGCGTCGCGCGCCTGTTCCGCTCCTATAAAGACGAGGAGATCAGCTATTACGAAAAGACCGGCATTTTTCCGATCATGCATGTCCTTGGCCTACGGCAACCGCTCGTCGAGCAGCACCCTTGGGTCGCGGTGAACCTGTTCAAGGCGCTGAACGAGGCCAAAGCCATCGCGATGAGGCGCATGCAGAACCCGCGCATCGTTCCGCTTGCCTGGTATCGCGAGGCCTGGGAGGAGCAGGAGACACATCCTTGGTCCCGATCCATGGGAATACGGATTGACCGACAAGAACCGCAACAATCTCGAGACATTGATCGGCTATTCCCACGAGCAGGGCTTGATCAAGAAAAAGCCAACGCTCGATCAGCTCTTTCTCAATGTTTCGCAAGGCCGCAAACGCGGCACCGAATTCCGCATCTAGCAATTATGGAATCCGCAATAAAAAGTCTCCTGTGGAGGAAAACGTTCATGGCTCGGCATTCAAAATCGTTGGCGCTTGCCGCCGTCTTCGTCGCCTGCGGTCTTTCGATTGCGAACGCGCAAGACAAGTCTGGAAGCACGGCATTCTCGAAGCCAAGAGCGATTCCGGCTTCATTGCCAGGGTCGATAAAGGCGGCTTCGCCGCCAAGCGCGGTCTGAAGATCGAACTGCTTCGGATCAAAGCCGGCGCCACGCCGATGAAGGCGTTGATCGCAGGCGAAATCGACAGCGTCGACATGGGTGCGGCGGAATCGATCGTCGCGGGCGTGCGCGGCACCGGCGTCAAAATCGTCGGCTGTACCTGGCCTGGCGTGCCGCAGGTCGTGCTGTCCACGGCCGAGATCAAGACACTGGCCGATCTCTAGCGTAAGAATATCGCCATTTCCTCGCCCGGCTCACTGCCCGATTTGCTGTTTCGCGGCATGTTGGACGCGGCCAACCTCCCTTTTTCGGATGTCAAACTGGCGACGCAGGGCGCCGATCTCGACCGCTATAAATCGCTGGTCGCCGGTATCACCGACGCCGCCGTGGTGTCGAACGAGTTCGAAGCGATCATGCGGCCGACGATTCACGTGCTGGCGAAGGGCAGCACCGCGGTTCCCAAATTCATCCGCTTGTGCCTGCCACCAACAGCAAGGTTCTCGCCACCCGCCGGGACGACCTCGTGCGCTTCGTCGCGGCCGAAATGGACGCCTACAGGTACGCCGCGACACACCGCGATGAAACTATCAAGCTGGCGCATGAGACGACCCACGCCAAGTCTGGCGACAAGTGCGTCGAATTCATCACCGACGAAACACTCTCCAACAAGCTGATCGACCCCACGCTCGCTACCCCCGTCGACCGGATCGACTGGATGCAGAACTTGTTTCACAAAGCGGGCGTGATTCCGAAAACTGTGCCGACAGTGTCGGCGATCGACAGCAATGTGCGTGATGACGCGGTCAAACTGTCGGGAAAATGACGCCCTTCGTTCCCATTGATTCAGGTACCGGCCCTGACTGGCCCGCTCACGTGATGATGGAACTTATCGACGCTGGTACCGAGATAGAATGTCAGAAATTCGTATCGTACCTCTCGGCATATTGTTTGTCGGTCTCGACTTGCGCGGCCGAGTTTCGACCGCCGTAACTTGTTAGCGGCGGGTTTTGCAAAATAAAATAATTATTTGTTTGTGAAAATAGTTGTCGGCGCCCATGCATTCAACCAGCTTTCAAAATCGGCGCCGACCCGGAAGCCCAATGGGATTCGGCAACTCGCAAAACCACCTTAAATGGCTGACATAATCAAATTTTCCATTTCACCCATGATGGAGCGGCTCCACCGGGCGGGAATCTATAATAGATACAATATAGTTACATGGCGTGATAAAATCCCAGGTTGGATCCGTCACTGTACTTTTTATCCGTTCCTTTTAGCCACACCATGACTCACTCGAATACTATTGAGACCGGCACTCGGTGTATATCGGCCCGCTTGTCGATTCAAACTGCTCTAAGCATTGAGCAGATGCCTTAATAGGCCCCGCGACCGTGAAGTCATAACCAATACGATTTAAGGTAAGTTCATAGCGCCCGGCGGCCAGAGGATCCTTAGCCTCTAAACGCGCGATGACCATTTCACTTTGACCGGGAATGGGTGAAACCTTGAGCTCATGTGATATGTTTCGAATTCGCCATGCCCCCTCGATATCGTTTGATATTGCTTTGCCGCCAACAATCTTTGTTTCCCGCGTCAAGCGGGCAACCACTCGTAAGGTGATCTTTTGGGGCACGCTGTTTACAAGGTCGCGCCGGAAGAGAATGAAAGAAGGCTTGTTGTCGGATATTATTGTAGTGCTCGGCGTTTTTATTTCCGCTGAAAGTGCAACGCGCGGGTCAGGGACATTCATCGCCAAAGCTTGCAACTCGTTGAGCTTGTTATCACTCAACACATAAATTCCAAACGAGGTCGGCAAAGGATACGGCAACTTCGGCGGATCAACTTTTTGCGCGACATTTTGCTGAATCACGATGGTTTTCTCCGCCCTCGGCGTCATATTCGCGCCGATTATCTCGGGTGCGGTCTTTAACAGAAACCATAAGGTGCCCGAGGCGAGAATAACTCCGGTGAGAACTATTCCAATAATTGAAATCCCGACGAATGAATTCGTAAGTCGCCTGTAGGGCGCAAACTCTTCGGGCCGCCGGTCGTACGAGAAACTCTCCATTCGTTGAACTGGAGAAAATTCCGCATATGATGGAGCGGTCGGCTGAGGCGCCAATATCTGAAGTGCTGTGCTCGGCGAGGATGTTTCCATTCTTTCCGCATCTGCCCGAGCGGTGCGGGGGCGGGCTCTTTCGGGTGTTGTTACCTCGATACGATTTGGGGTGGCTTCGTATTCACTTTCCCGATATTTCGGATCAGGCGGATCATCCGTAGCAGTTGCTTCGATGCGCGCGACTGCGAGTTCAAAATCATTTATGTGCTGCACCAAATCGGATAACCCCAACGACGAATGTCCGAAGAGGACATCTCGCTTAAAATTGAAACGCGCCCGTTCGTAAACCAGCTGTCGCAGCTGCGCTGAATTGTGCTTGGTTTTTTCTATCGCCTCCACGAGAATCGAATAGTAATCGAGTTGCCCTGCCGGTGCCGGGACATTTGCGCTACGCTCACCAGGCATATCGAAGGAAACTATCGGATGCGTCACATTGGATTTCGCGAGGGAGCCATTAGCGAAAGCCAAGAACTGGTCTATGTCTTTGAATCTAATCAACCCGCCTGGCGTCATCGCTTCAATCGAAGCGTCCGGGAGCACCCGGTATGGGATGCCATCATAAAGTCCGTCAGGGTCGAACGGTGCCATGAGCGCTTGGTCAGTTTAGCGATTTGCAGTCATTCCAGAGAGCAAACTTATCACTTTATTTAGGATCTCCAAAAGCTAATGCCCCCGCGTTGAACTGGGGCAATGAATGCATCGTGTTCGATCAGCTAGAGAAACTTGCATGGTCGTCCTAGGTGAGCAGCGGCGGATGTTGAAAGCGCCTTCATGAAAAACGTTGTTTCCGCAGCGACGCTGTCATTTGGATCGGAGCGTCGAGAGTAATGTTGGATCCAATTCCTTGAGCGTTTGTTCGATAAACCGTTGACCAGCCGGTAACGCGTGCGGATATGCGTCCAGAACTGCAAATTTAAGCTCAGGCTTACGGGTCACTACGATGCGGATATCGTGGCGGACCAGTTGCTGAAAGTCCGTATCGGATATCGACGAGAAACCGACGGCCAAAAGTAAGCGCAAGGGAATGAGTTCGACCTCGTTTGCTCCGGTGTAATATGACATTCGCAAATCGGTAGATGCCTTACCGTTGAGCCAGTCAAATCGCGAGTCGATGCTAGCAAGCGCGAGCCAGATTCGTGCGTCATGCGGTGCGTCGGCCAAGGCCCGTTCAGCAACATTGCGGGCTTGCTCAATTGTAACGGAACTTTGCGCGGGCGCGCTGTTGCGTTCACTGGGCCAAAATACATCAGAATAGGTGAGCGCCTCCTCGGCCCATAGATCCCCACGGATAAAGCCTAACAAGGCGGCCAGATGCGCAGCGTTACGTTTCGTAACTGCCGTTGCACCGGATTGGACATCGGTCGGAATGTCCACGGCCGAGGGGCGGTAGAATTCGACCGCTAAAATCCAACCTGCCTGACATACTAGCACAAACGCGAGCACAAGTATGGTGCTGCGGAACCATCCGTAGGCCGACGTTTTTGCCGGTTGGCTGTTCGCTAGTTTTGGTGTGCTGCCCATTAGGTATTGTCCGTCTGTGCCAAGACTAGCATTATAGCCTCGAACCGATGTGGTTTGAGCAGATCTTTTCAAAATACTCGGAGGGTTGGAAAACTGTTCAGACTATAGTATCCGCATCCTGTCGGCTTCGAGAATGAGACAGGTCAAGCGTCCCGTCGCATAGGCTCCAGTATCGATATTGATTCGGTTTGGACGAATGTCGGGCTGCAATACTGGTGTATGTCCGTGAACGATTATTTTGCTGAAGTCATCTTCGCAATGAAGAAACTCATGGCGGATCCAAAGCATGTCCTCTTCCCGTTGTTGTGCCAGCGGGATACCCGGCCGTACCCCCGCATGGACGAAAAAATAATCTCCACATGTGAATGATATTTTCAGGTCACCAAGAAACCGTCGGTGGCTCTCAGGCAACGCTCGACTAAAGTCGACCGCAAGCGTTACTTGCGCGGGAGCGTCCGCATTGATCGACGGTTTAATGCCATATGACATCAACGTTTCTAGGCCCCCAACGCGCTGCCAATCATCGAGAACGGTGGGGTTGGATACGAAGTTCGCCAAAAGGGTCTCATGATTACCCTTGAGAAATACGGTTTGATGTGTGCGTTTGCGCTCTACCAACCGGTCGAGCACTTCCTGTGAAGCTGGTCCCCGATCAACATAATCTCCAAGAAAGACCTCAATGTTATGTGGGGTGGGATATTTTTCCAAATCGGCGTCTATCCGTTTGAACAATTGGTCGAGAAGGTCCGCGCGACCGTGAATATCGCCGGTTGCATAAATTCGGACATCGTCGGGAATCCGCGGGCGCGGCTTATTCCGTAGCGCAGAGGATCTAAAGGCAATCATCGTTTTTAAGCCGTTCGGCCAAAGGTCAGATAAATAGGCCGCCGCATTGGTTAACAATTTCTACCGAAAAAAAACAGTATTTGAAACAAATTGCGAAGTCGATCCGAACGTGATCGAAGATTTTCTATCGTATTTGTCTCTAACAGAAAGATTTCTGTTGGGGCAAAAAAATGCGTTGGACGGCTTGTACTTATAAGCTAGCGGTGGTCGCTGCCTCACTCGCCATGGCGTGCTCGCTACCGTACGCCACGCGCGCCGATATAGACTATCCGCGCGGGCTCAAAATCGCGACCGAGAGCCCCGATTTCGATATGCCCGCTGCGGCCCCCCTGAAATTTTTAGCCTTTTCACGTGAGCTCAATTTGGCAGCAGAGCGGGCGAGCATTGATATGCCTGCCATTACGCTCAAAGCGTTTATTCCTCTATCGCGGGACCCGATTGGGCAGCGGCAGTGGACCAGCGTCAGTCTGCCCGCAGCAGTATCTGATCCGGTCCGAAACACTACGAATTTGCACAGGGTCAATACCAGCACGGTTTACCATTCGCGTGCGGCGGTTCATCTGGCCGACGGGCTTGAGCCAAATGTTGATCGGATTAGCTTCGAAACTCCTGTTTTGGCGCCGATGGCATTCATGCGCTTCTGCATTCGATATCCGCAGGATTGCAAAGTCCACCGGATGGCATTCCGCCCGGCGCCGGTAACACTCACTAAAGCGCGAAAGGCTGAGCTTGCGAAAGTAAATCGCGAGGTTAATCGCGCGATCAGGCCGCAGGAAAATCCCAATGGTGTCACGGCCGAGGAATGGCTGGTGGCTCCGCGCGACGGGGACTGCAACGACTTCGCCGTCACCAAGCGCCACGAGTTGCTCGCACGCGGCTGGCCGTCGCGTTCGTTGCTGTTGGCGGAGGCTGTGGTCGCCTCGGGTGAGCACCACCTCGTGTTGGTTGTGCGGACTCGTGAAGATGACTTTGTTCTCGATAGCCTGAGTTGGGCGGTCCGCCCAGTTTCACAAATCCATTACAAGTGGGTCCGCGCTCAGCAAGCTGGAAATCCAAAACTTTGGTCGGCAATCAACGTGACGCGCGCCGCCCGACTGGCTATGAACGCCCAGTAGGCCGCACAACTTGACATCAAATTGATCGGCTCTTGCTTTGAGCAATACCGACGCCAATAATTGATGAAGCGATCACCAAGGCCGGTGTGGTGAATACGCCCGCGTTGCCGAATGCCAACACCGCGATAACGACGCTGCAACTCGCGCCGGCTTCCGAATAGACTGCATCTCTTCCGCGCCGCAGCGCACCCCGCATGAGCATAACGACCAGTGCGATCGCTGCCATTAAAACTGCCCAGAGAAAGGGGCGGCCCATTTCCACGGCTATCGTCGCCATACCGGTCGGCGAAAGCGGAGCGATTGCCAGTTCGTCTATGCCTCGATAGATGGGAAATATAGCGGCAAATGTTCCCGCTCCGGTTCCCACCCAGCTTGTTTCCGCCAAAATACGTTGAGTGACTGCGACTAAGGGTTCTGGGGCCCGAGCTGCAAATGCAACCGTCAGATCGGTCGTTTGCCCGCCGGGCTGAAGAGCAACAGCAGCAAACGCAACGACTAATGCTATCGACACGATCGCGGAATATCCCCAAGGCCCAAAGCGAAGGCGGCGGATAACGATCGCGACTGCGAGGGACGCGATGCCACAGGCAGCTGCAAAGTACGCTTGCCGCGTCGCGCTCACGAATACGGCTATAGAACATATTGCGGCGGCACCCACGCATGCTACAAAAGCTAGATGGAAAGACACAGCCGACTTGCCTTGATCTTGTGCTCTCAAATTTCCACGTTCAAGAGCATGGAGTGCTCCAGCAGCTGCGAGAATGATCCCGAGAGTTGCGCCATCGCTAGCCGCTAGTCTCGCCGATCCGCCGTCATAGTCACTAAGTAAAGTGAGACCGCCGAGGCCGCCCGTCAAAATCAGCAGCCCGATTAACGTCGTCGCGACAATAAGTGCAAATAAAATCGCCTCAGCTCGATGGCGGTCGATCGCTACAGCTGAAACTACCAACACGATTGCTGCCATCGAGAGATAACGGACCAAAGAGATCAAGGTTGCTCCGGGATCAATACTGATGCTACCGGCAAGTGGTCGTCCGAGTGCAGCTGCAGCGCTTTTCCAGATTGGATGAGCAAGCCCGATAGTCCCCAACGGAAGCACTTGAATTAGCATCCATAGCGCTGGCAAGACCGCGACTATAGCGATTGGGCGAACAACGGACCACAGGTAGCCGGCCTCACCGGGCCGGATTCGAAGGCCAACAATTGCTGTCAACGCGGCCGCCGTCGCTGTGATAACTCCATAGGTTATCGGGCCATCAAAGATGGCAATTGCGGGCGTTGTGACAATTAGCAAAATGAGGATGTGAGTGGCAGGAAACATGTTGACAGTTTTGGTCTATTAGGGCCCGTCGGTGAATTGTATAGACACCACCGTTTGCTCAAGTATAGCTTGCGATAATAACGGCTGTGGCCATCGAGCACAGCCGACGCTATGCTCTCAGAATATACTATAGAAAAACTGGAGCGTAAGGTGCCGACGCTCTTCGGAGCGCTAAGATGTGGGACTGTGTCTAGCGAGCCAAATTTTTCGCCTCCGTGACGATCCTCGCCGAGTCGTTGCAGACGCGTTGACGACCGATCCCGCAAGATAGCCTATTTGGAGTGCTGCTATTGCCAAAACCGCAGTAAGCAGAATGGACCAGGGGCTATTGCTGGAGGCCATGCCGGCACTAAGGGTGGCGGCCGAACTCAAAATAGTGGCTGGTAAGAGGACAAAAACATTGAAGCGCAGGCCGAGTATGGCGCCGATGAGCATGACTATCATCGGTATGAGCGTCATCATTGCAAAAAAATCTACCGTAAGAGGCCGGCCAGCAAGATTCTTAGCGCTGATCAGAGTGTCAGCTTAGAATACTAATAATTTGTTAATTTTCGCGTATCAGCGCGGCGGGCAACCAATTGCGTAAGTAGTTGCCGTCAATCATTGCGAGCGGCAACTCGTCACCAACGCTTTGAATGCCGACTGCAAGCCTGCAAGTGCAACAACGCCGGCAACTGTGGTTTGACCATCGATGACCCGGACAAAAAGATCGTTTTGGGTTTGCCATGGGCCGCTAACCAAAGTTGCGGCGTCCCCGGGAACGAGAATTGCAGTGCCGGGTGGAGCGATAGTAGCCTCGAATTGCGTTTCGTGCCCCGGCTTTCCGAATAAGACATGAGGCCTTGCCCGAAGCGAGAAGGCGCGAAGAAGTACAAGAACAATTTCAGTGCCACCGCGACTACAGCGAATCATGAGGCCAGCAAGTTCGAGGTCTGACCTCGATGTGTCGGCAGTATGCATGATGGAAATGGCGTCCGGCCCCCCCTGCGGATTGTGTGTGCGTAAAAAACGCCAGCCACCAGCCAGTTCGGAACCGGAAATTGGCGCCTCGCTAGCCGCAGCGACGCTGACTACGGTGGTACCATTAGGGGCGTGTGCCGCCGCAATTATCAGAATAAATAGCGCGAAAAGGAGAGGGGAGACATGTTGCGACGTCGCTTGTTTCATCGTGCCCTGTCTCATACGGCGCCAACGAGGCTGTGGCCATTTTCTTCAATTGGGTCGTATGTCTCATCCCGGTCTTGGGGGCAAACCCAATTTGGGGAGCAATCGTTTCTGGTTTCTCAACGGCTATGTGGAAAAGATTCGAGTCACTAGCTACAGGTATCGGCCGATTTTGTCTAACTCCCTGTGAGAGCTATAAAAAAAACGCCAAGCAGAGTGCGGCATTTGCGCAACAGCTGCGCTAATTCGTGCGAGCCGCGTGCATCCTAGGCTTGCTTCGCGCCACCGATGGCTCAATAAACTAATAAAAAGGCTACTAGCCCGAAGGTCTGGGGGACGCGTGGTGTCTATCCGCAAATTTGCTGGTTTGGCCGTCGTGGGGGTTGCCCTTTCGGTAGGCAGTTGCACCAACCCAATGATGCCCGTGGCTGGGCCCGAGAGTGGGGATATCCGTGGCCATGTCCAGGATGCCGACAGCCTTCCATACGCTCTCGTGAAGCTGACGCCGGAAGTGATCGATGTGCTGTCGTCAAATGCACCGGGGCTTGCGCGGATTTTCACGGACCGGCGCCCGCCCGACGTAATCAAATTTGGCATCGGCGACGTCGTCAGCGTGACAATCTTTGAAGCGGCCGCAGGCGGCTTGTTCATCCCGTCGGAGGCTGGCGTTCGCCCCGGTAATTTTGTGCAACTTCCCAACCAATCCGTCGACGAAACGGGCAACATCAGCATCCCGTATGCCGGCTCAATACGAGCGCTTGGCCGCACGCCGGCCGAAGTGCAGCTATCGATCGTTAATGCGCTGAAGAATCGGGCAATTGAACCGCAAGTGGTTGTGGCGCTTATCACCCAGAATACCTCTTTGATCAGCGTGCTCGGCGAGGTCAATACGCCGGCTCGGTTCCCGGTAACCGCTGCCGGAGAAAAAATCCTTGATGACATCACGCGTGCGGGGGGGCCCAAGGGCCAGGGCTACGATACCTGGGTCATGCTTGAGCGAGCAGGCAAGCGCGCGACGATTCCGTTTGGTGCGCTCGTCTATGAGCCGAGCAACAACATATATACTCGCCCCAACGATACAATTTACGTCTATCGTGAGCCCCAGACGTTTGTCGCATTTGGTGCTTCAGGCGCGCAAGGTCAGTTCAACTTTGACGCTTGGCGAATTTCGCTTGCGGAGGCTCAAGCTAAAGCCGGCGGCCTTAATGATACACTGTCCGACCCGAGTTCTGTGTTTATTTATCGCGGTGAAACGCGCGAGGTTGCCGAACGGTTGGGGATAGATGTTTCAAAGTTTCAGGGGCCCCTCATTCCGGTCGTCTATAATGTTAATTTTCGCGATCCGGCTGGATATTTCTTGGCAACCAAGTTCCAGATGCGCAACAAGGATGTACTCTTTGCTTCCAATGCGTCCGCAGTTGAGCAGGCTAAGGTCATGAATTACATCAGATTGGTCACGGCCACGGCCAATGATCCGATGGTCGCGGCGACAAATGCGATAGTGCTGCGAAGCACGATAAGAAATCTCGGGCCCTAACCATCATTGGCTTGATATAAGGAGTGGACGAATAGTGTTCGTCGTGCTCTGATTCCTATGCGGTCCTCTTTAAAGGCACTGGCGGGAGTGTGACGACTACGCGAACGCTATCGAACCGGATTTCGTCTATCATTCTATTTGCGACGGTCGCTGCTGTCCCGCTTCCCTTTGGCTCGACCGACAGCGCTGTAATAGCATTTTGGTGTATTGTTCTTGGACTTGGCGGTATCGCCGCGTCGCCGCGCTCGTTGCGTCGAGAACATTTTCCGCTGATTGTTTTGGCCGGAATTGTAATTCTGGCATATGCGTTCGTGCTGCACGAACAACTCGCCGCGCGGCCATGGGTAGTCGCACCTCATCCGATTTGGGGCGAGGCGGCCAGTGCTCTCGACATGCCTCTTGAGCCATCAGTCTCAATTGCTCGCAATCAGCCCTTCTTTGCATTGGGCGCCCCTCTTGCAAACATGCTTGCCATAGTTTGTAGCTTTATAGTCTGCATTGATCGTGACCGAGCCCGTCAATTGTTTCTAGTCATTGCGTGGTCTGGGGCGGTCTATGCCGCTTACGGAATTGCGACATACTTTATCGATCCGACCCATCTTCTTTGGCGCGAGAAAATAGCCTATCGTGAAGTGCTCACGTCCACATTTGTCAATCGCAATACAGCAGCCACCTATTTCGGTTCATGTGCGGTTCTGTGGATGCTGCTGCTGTCGCAGCAGCTTCGCCGACGTTTTGCGCCGGGTCATACATATTGGCGCAGCTTAGCTCGTCAGCTTTTGTCTGAAATGCCCCGCCAAATAGCGTTGTCGTTTATAATGCTTCTACTCTGCGTCGTCGCAATGCTGATGACGAATTCAAGAGCCGGCATCGTGCTTTCGCTAGGAGCGTTAGTTATTGCGTTTGCAACGTATTTCCACCACGAGTTACCTCGGCGCGGCGGGCTAGTCGCGACCCTCGGTGGTGGTGGACTAGTTGCGCTACTCCTCCTGCAAGTTCTCGGCGGAAATGTCGTCGGTCGCTTCGAGCTGCAGGGACTATCCGATGAGGGCCGACTAGAGACTTACCATTCGACTTTACGGATGATCGCCGATCACCCGTGGCTAGGGTCCGGGTTGGGGACTTTTGCGTGGAGCTTCCCAGCCTATCGTAGTCCCAACATATCCATGTGGGGGGTATGGGATCGTGCGCACAGCACACCGTTAGAACTCGCCTCGGACCTTGGTCTGCCAATAACCGCGCTGGTTGTTATTGCTTGGTTGATTATCCTGGCCGTGATGATCCGCGGTCTGCGGACCCGGCGCCGCGATCTGGTTTTTCCGCTCGGGGCGCTAGCCGTTGCCATTCTTGGATTGGCACACTCTAGCATTGACTTCTCGTTGCAGATCCCCGGTTACTCGATTGTGGTATTTGCGCTGGTGGGTGCAGGACTAGCACAGTCATTTTCAAGTAATAATAAAAAACATTCTCACATTGAGCTTGGAAAAACCCCTGCGACGCCCCCCAGTTTATGAGATTACTATTTGTTGTTCTTCCCCCTATATTTAGGTTAACGAAGGTTTTTCGGCGAAAAGGCCTCATTGGTGGGCTAGATTGATTGGCAAAGAAGCCTTCTTATGTTAAAGAAATAATTAATCTTTCGCGCAGGAGGCGTGCCATGGGTATCGTCGATCGGACCTTTCGTTTCATCGCGGGCGCAATCTTCGCGGCCTCCGTTTCGGCTGCGATCGGGACGGGTGCGGCAAATGCACAACAAACGCACCCCCCCACAGTCAACGCATTTCTTGCCAATCCCGGGCAGTTGCTACAGCAATATCCCAATGGCGGGCTGCTGTTGATTAAGGCGGTTCAGCAGCTTGCCCTTACGGATCCCTCGACGTTCAAACTGCTACTTGGACTGCTGCCAAATGCAAACGATCTGCAACGAGGAGCCATCGGCGAGGGGCTCGCTCAAGCTGCAAAGATTGAGGTTCTAGCTGACCAAACGCTCGCCGCAGATTGGCAGGAACAGATTGCGGCAATTACTGACCCCGCGTTTAAGACCGCAGCGACAGATGCATTCGGCGATGTCGTGATCGGGGCTGTCGGTGGAACGCCACTTGGCGGCATATTGGGCGGCGGTGGCGGCGGCCCACAGGGGTCAACAAATTCAGGCACCGCAGAGGATATCCGATCGAGCTCGACGAAAACACAGCCATTTATATTCACACAGACGACAGTCTTTGGATCAACGCCGTCGTTTTCGGTTAGCCCATGACTGTTTGATGGCTTTATAGAAC
The DNA here is from genome assembly GCA_963772235.1 of uncultured Alphaproteobacteria bacterium. Lineage (GTDB taxonomy): Bacteria > Pseudomonadota > Alphaproteobacteria > Rhizobiales > Xanthobacteraceae > Pseudolabrys. Next base: position 28,778 of record CAVYWI010000027.1, on the reverse strand, counting down.
AAGGTGCCGCTCGCCTTCTGGGTAGCCATCGACAGCCGCAGCGCGGTTGATGGGTTGCAAAAGCTGATGTGGTTTAGCAGCGAATTCACGGCAAGCAAACAAAGTTAGCCTCATCGACGTTGTGGCAAAATATTAGTGATAAGTGCATCAACAATATGCTCCAGCTTAGCAAAACACGCTCTGAAGTAAACGCAGAAGCGGCGGCGCCCCAAACGCTGTCGCATGCAGAAGCTTTGTATGATTTCATAGCCTTTGCCCGCCGGCAATTCTACGTCATCGCATTCGTTGTAATTCTTGCGACAGCACTTGGCGTCATCTATTCCGTCACGGCACGGCCAAGCTACACCGCTCAGGCGGAATTAATGATCGATGCACGAAAACTGCAGGTATTTCAACAACAGTCAATTTTAGGCGATATTCCGATCGATACGGCGCAGGTAGAGAGCCAAGTTGAAGTTTTGAAATCTGAGAACGTTGCGCTTTCTGTTATTAAGAATCTCCACCTTACCGAAGATCCTGAATTCACTCGACCGGATGGTGGATTGCTGGGAGAACTATTAGGTTTCATTTTCAGTCCGTTTGACTCTGCTGAGCATACTGCCTCAGAGTTTGAGATCACCCGTAACGCAGTTAACGCCTTTCAGAATAGATTGAGCATCAAGCGCATTGGCCTGACTTATATAATCCAAATCTCCTTTCGATCTTATAATGCGGAGCACGCTGCCGAAATCGCGAACGCGGTCGCGGACGCTTATATTGTCGACCAGTTGGAGGCTAAGTATCAAGCAACGCGGCGAGCCAGCGCGTGGTTGCAGGACCGCATAAAAGAATTGCGTGATCAGGTTTCTACCGCCGAGCGAGCGGTGGTGGATTTTAAGACGAAAAACGAAATTGTCAGCACTGGTGGGCCTGACAAGCGTCTATTGGGAGAGCAGCAGGTAGTCGAACTTAGCAGCCAGCTCGTAATTGCCCGTGCGAACACTGCCGAAGCGCGAGCCCGCCTCGATCGAATTGAATCGGTGCTCAAGACTGATTCGCCCAGTGCATCGATTGGTGCGACGGTTACTGATACGTTGAAAAACGAAGTCGTTTCAAAACTCCGCACTCAATATCTTGATCTGGCTGCTAAGGAATCCGATTGGACTGTAAAATATGGGCATGATCACCTTGCGGTGGTGAATGTGCGCAATCAGATGCGCGAAATACAAAATGCCATTTTTCAGGAGCTCAAGCGGCTTGGCGAGACCTATAAGAGCGACTACGCGATTGCCAAACAACGTGAAGCGGGCGTTAAGGCTGAACTAGCGCAAGCCGTGTCGCTTTCACAGGCGACCGATGAAAAATCAGTTACGCTCCGCGAGCTGCAAAGTACTGCACAAACATATAAATCGCTTTATGATAATTTCTTGCAGCGCTATATGGAGGCGGTTCAGCAACAGTCGTTTCCAATCACGGAAGCCCGGCTAATTTCTACTGCGACGCGGCCATTGAGCAAGAGCCACCCGCGCACTCGCTTTATTATCCTGGTCGCGGGCCTGGGTGGAATGATGCTCGGTTTCGGCATCGGTGTGCTGCGCGATTTATCCGACAGGGTGTTTCGCACCAGCAAACAAGTCGAGAGTCTGCTTCATACTGAGTGTATCGGATTCGTGCCGTTATTGAAAGCTGGTCAGGTCGGTGAGGAATCAAAGAGCCCAACGGAAAATGCAAGAAGTTCAGGTTCTATTGTAGCTGGAAAAAGTAGATTTTTGGAAGTTGTCAATTCAACATTCGCGCGCCTGGCAGAGACTGTCGGTTCAATTGTGTTGCCTTCAGATATGCGAAGAAGTGTTAAGGCCGCCGGACACGAAGCCGGCTCCACTATCTCGGCGACCTCCAATGGCGGGCGAGCGGGCGAGCTACCATCGAGCGTCGCGAAGCTTTCGAAATCTCTGGAACCGAGGGCGATCGTTCGCAGCGACACCGCAGAATTTCGGGCCGTCGTCGATGCGCCTTTCTCGCGTTTTGTGGAAGCCATACGTTCGATCAAGTTGGCGGCAGACTTAAACGGAAATGTCGGCGCTGGCCGGGTTATCGGGTTTACATCATCGCTTCCAAATGAAGGTAAGTCGACGATAGCGATTGCGCTCGCGCAGCTGGCGTCCCAAGCAAACGCACGAACCATCTTGGTCGATTGCGATTTGCGCAATCCATCGATTTCCCGGCAGCTCGCTCCGACAGCAAAGACGGGATTGCTAGACATTATCGCCGGCAAGGCCACTCTTGAAGAGGCGATCTGGACTGATCCAATTACAAAAATGGCATTCTTACCAGCAGTGATCAAATCACGTCTCGCAAACTCAAGCGAGGCTCTTAGCTCCGCTGCGACAAAGAAACTATTTGAGCAACTTCGCGAACGTTACGACTATATAATTACTGATTTCTCACCGATCGCGCCAATTGTTGATGTTCGTGCAACAACGCATCTCGTAGATTCATTCGTTTTTGTAATTGAATGGGGTCGCACAAAAACCGACGTTGTGGAGCACGCTCTCGATAAGGCGCCAGCCATCTATGAGAACCTGCTCGGCGTTGTGCTTAACAAGGTCGACATGAATACATTCGGCCGTTATGTAAACCATCACGAAGATTACTATTACAACAAGCACTATGCTCGATATGGCTATACGGAATGAACCGGAGGTCCTGTGGGGCCCGTATACGCGGATAGCACTATTCTCGGTTCGCAGTTTTGTTGTCATTCTCGGCCTAGTGGGATGTTTGTGGGGAGTTGCGGTAACTCCCATATTTCTCCGAGAATTTTCTATCGAGCGTATTGCTGGTCAAATTTCTGCTGGCGAGCCGTTCAAGAACGAAACGCTGAGCGAGCAGTTACCGACTGTTCAGTCGGCAGAGCATTCGTTAAATTGCCGTCCGTCTGCACTTCGAAGTGCAGCCCTCATCCGATTTGGGATTGTTGGAAACTCAATCTCTTCGAACGACAAAAATAAACTCGACGAGAATATGAACTTATTGCGCAATTCGCTTCGCATATCCTTGTCCTGTTCGCCGTCTGATCCAATCCTGTGGCTGATGTACTATTGGGTTCAAATTACTCAAATCGGCAACGCTTCTGAACAGTTAAGATATTTGCGCTTATCATATCGGCTGGGTCCAAATGAAGCTTGGATCGGTCTTGTGCGGAATCGTCTTGCGTTCGCAATATTCGAGCAACTGCCGCCAGACCTCGCTGAAAATGCCATCAACGAATTCATTGGATTGCTTAAAACGGGCCGCTTGTACAGACAAGTCGCCGAAATCTATACGGGACCCGCTTGGCATGTGCGTAAAGTTCTTCTACCCCGTTTGAGCACCCTTCCTGATCGACAACGCGATGCGTTTGTGTACGAACTCAGTAGACTCGGGTACGATGTGAGTCTTCCAGGAATCGACAAGCGCAATCGACGTCCTTGGCGTTAGAGGTCGACGATATTTGCGTTCGGCTTGTGATTCCGCCGCGGACCGCTCATTGGCGTGCTAGAAGCTTGGTCACAAAGACGCAGAGGTCGCCGCCGGAAAAGTGATAGCCTGGAATATTGGCCCGAGCGGCGGCTTGCAGGTCGGTATCTTTATCGCCAACAAGGAAGCTTCGTGCTGTTTTGACCTCCCATTTTTGGATGAGGTCTATAATCATGCCAGGTTCAGGCTTGCGCTGATTTGAATTCCCGCAGTACGCGAGAACCGCGGCCTCCGGATGAAATGGACAAAAGCGCAGATCGTCTACAGTTCCACCACTGGCTCGTAATTCCCCGAGCATCCAGTGGTGCAAGGCGATGACGTCCTGCTCCGTATAGCGACCGCGGGCGACTCCTGCTTGATTCGTCACTATGAATGCGTGAAATCCAGCATCCGTTACTGCACGTACTGCGTCCTTGGCTCCCGAGACCCAATGGAAGCGCTCAAGTGAGCCAACCCACCCGAGATCTTTATTGAGTACGCCGTCCCGATCGAAGAAAACCGCGGGCCGACGCAAACGCTTCGGTATTTCGATGCTAGCCCGCGCGTAGTCATTGGGGATGCCAATATCGATGAAATAGCCTTTCGCGACCGTTCCGGCTAAAATTCCCAAATTCGCCAGTTGTGGAAGCACCTCACCTTCGAGGGAGCAAACGGGGCCGAGAAAGCCCAGTATATCCTTATGCAAAATGTATATACCCGCATTGATAATGCCTGACGTTCGCACCTGCGGCCTATCGTGAAACGCTACTACTTGCGCACCGTTAAGTTGGACAATTCCGTACCGCGATGCATCCTCCACCTGCGTGAGAAGAATATGGCCCAAGGCATTCGACGGTAATGCCGCATCCGCCATGAAACGTGCCAGATTTGTATCGCACCACGAGTCCCCATTAACGACAAGGAAGCGCTCATCGAAGAGATTTCTTGCGTGCCAAAGTGCGCCGCCGGTCCCGGCAGGTAATGGTTCACATGATAATTTCACGGTTGCTGGTTTGGGCAGGAAGCGCGGCAGTTCCGCTGCAAATGCTTGCAGCTGGTCCGATAAGTGACCGGTCAGCAGTATAAATTCTTCAATGCCGAAGCGCGAGAGCTCGCGTAATATCCACGCGATGAATGGTCGACCGCCGCAGTCGAGCAATGGCTTTGGAGTTGCCATAGTCAAGCTGCCAAGGCGCGTGCCCTTTCCGCCGACCAGGACCGCGCATTGGCGCGGCAGCGCTTTCATTGGGGCTTAGCCTGCGACGCCGACAAAACAAAGCGCCTTTCGACTAGACCGCAAATAATGTGAGCGGCGACGATATGCACTTGTTGGATAATTGACGTCATGGTCGACGGCGCTGCTAAGACCAAATCGCATTTTTCATCCATAGCTGTCGCGTGCGCGCCGGTAAAACCAAGCGTTTTTATACCATTTGCCTTGGCCGCATCGAGCGCGAGCAGAATATTTGGTGATTTGCCAGAAGTGGAAATCCCGAGAAAAACGTCTCCCGGCTTGCCAAGCCCGAGCACCTGTCGCTCGAACACTTTCTCGTATCCATAGTCATTGCCCACTGCGGTCAATACAGAGCTATCGGTGGTTAGTGCAATTGCCGAAAGCGGTGCACGATCGACGAACAGGCGCGACACAAATTCACCGGCAATATGCTGTGCATCGGCCGCGCTGCCGCCATTGCCGGCGATCATTAGTTTGTTGCGGCCGGCAAGGGCCGCGGTAATTATGTCCGCGAAACCGATAAGCGTCGATCGCGCGGCAGTGTCAGCCGCGTAAGCCTTAAGCACGGTACTCGAGTCGCTCAGGTATGATGCTATAAAGTCTTGCTCGGTACGGCCCAAGATTCCACTCCAAAGGATGTAAATTGTACGCCACTTGCCATTCCACCGGAACTGTTAAGTGAGCGAACGATGGTTACTCGTTGTTCGGGGGGGACAATGAACATAATGAAGCCGCCGCCGCCGGCACCAGAAATCTTGCAGCCAAGCGCGCCGTGTTCAAACGCGATGGCGCTAAGTTCGTCGATTCGCTTGGTCGACACGCCACTTGCCGTTTCCTTTTTCGCGACCCAAGACTTATTTAAGAGTCGCGCCATCTCCGGGATATTGGCAAGCAATAGAGCCTGCTTCATATCGGTCGAATCCATCTTCAGTTGATGCAAGCTATTGAGTGTCGTCGATGAATCCTTAGTCATACCCTTCATCTGCTGCGCGATGATATCCTCGGACCTCCTGGAAATGCCCGAAAAGCAAATTACCAGCGATGTTTCCAGCTCATTCAGCAGTGTCCGAGAAACTCTGAGCGGGTTGACGATGACTTTGCCGCCGGGCAAGAACTCTATGAAATTCAATCCACCAAAGGCCGCCGCGTATTGATCTTGTTTGCCGCCGGCGAGAGCTAATTCGACACGCTCAATTTCAAACGCAATACGTGCGATCTCATAGGGCCCAAGAGGGACATTGAGAACGGACCGGAACGCTTCAACCAAAGCAACGACGAGTGCTGACGACGAACCTAAGCCGGAGCCGGGCGGTGCGTCGACAGACGTGCGGATCACCAGCGCGAGCGGCCGCCCACCGCCGAATTCGTTCACCATTCGTCGATAGACTGCGGCGTGCAGCTTTAAGTTAGCACCAGCAATAGCGTTCAAATCCAGCGGAAATGCTTCCTCGACTTCCATGTCGGCGGCTCTGAAATGAATCTTGCCGTCAAGGGCCGGCTCAATAAAGGCAAATGCGTAACGATCGATGGTCGCGTTCAGAACCGTGCCGCCGAACTTATCCGAATACGGGCTTACATCCGTGCCGCCGCCGGCAAGACCTAGCCGCAGGGGGGCCCGACTGCGGACACTAACTAGTGGAATGGACGGCATAGGCACGTAACAATCCCCCCAATCGCCTCAGCCTAATTAGGCGAGTATTCCCAAGATTATTCAACTCATTTCAAATGTTTATACTAACGCCCAATATCACGCCGCAATTTCATGAATGGCAACAAAGCGGTACTAAAAATTAATTGAAAAGAGCGAGCAAGTGGCGGGACATACGACTTATTAGGGCCTGTGATGTCTGCGGAGATACCTCAGTCAACTCGACCGGCGCAGGGGACATTGCTGTTTCAAACAGCTCCCCAAAACTCTTCCTGAAAGTGTCCAAAGTGAAGCGTTCCAGCGCGTATTTGCGGCCAGCCAGCCCAAGTCGATGCGCAAGCGCGCGATCGCCGATCAACCGAGAGATCGCGTGTGCGAGGGCGGCTGGGTCGCGCGGCGGAACCAGAAGACCGGTGACGTTATCGACCGTCACGTCGGTCACTCCCGTCGGCAGTCGTGAGGCTACGACCGGTAGACCCATGAGTTGGGCTTCAATTTGTGCGACGCCGAATGCTTCGGTCGTGTCAACCGAGGGCAAGACCAATAGGTCCATCATTGCCAGCTGGCGAATTTTTTCTGCCTCGCTGATCTCCCCAAGAAAATGCACGCGGTCGGTAAGGTTCGCCGCTCGGACCTGCTCCCTAATCTGATCTTGCAGAGGGCCATTGCCAATCAGCAATGCATGGACGCCGTCGAGATGCAAAAGGGACTGAATAAGGATCGAAAGCCCTTTGTACCTCACAAAACGTCCAACGAATCCGATGACCGGTGAGTTACCAAACCGTTTCCGCCGCTCTTCAGCCATATCAGCACGACAAGCGTCGCTAATGTCGAAGAGACGGTGATCGACCCCATGAGGAATCTCGATGAAAGGGCCGGCACCACGCGGGAGGTCCCGCGAACATTTAACGTTTTTCAACGAATTAACGACGATGTACGCCGCTCGGCGGATAAGACGACGGTAGATCGGCATTACAATTCGCCGGAGTACAGGGCGTCCAAAGACATCCGCGTGATGCGTCACCAGAAACGGCGCATCATAGTTCATTAGCGACAGCATTGCCGCAGCCCAGAAGTTGGGAGCGTTGAAATGCACAAGATCTGGCTTGAGACCACGCAAGTGCGTGAACATCGACGGACTCAATGGCTGGGAGCTGACAGTCTTCATTGTCGCGCAACGAATTACCGTCAAGTTTCCGCTTTTCTCGATTGAATCTTGTCGCGTACGACTATGAACAACAACCGTGACCCGATATTTATTGGATGCGGCGCAAGCCACTTCATTCGTATATCTCTCAACGCCTCCGATTTCAGGCGGGTAATATTTTCCAACAATAACAATGTGCTTCAATTCGTTCGCAACATTTGGCGCGTGCTTGTTCGCCACAACGTCCGGGTGGCCGAATTGTGCAGCAGGAAATATTTTCTTGACCGAGACAAACTCGGCGGCCAATTCATCTCGTGGAGCTTTGGGCATGGCTCAGCGGTCCGTCGTCAAAATCAGAGGCCCAAAATCTTCTCGCAATGTCAATTTTATGTTTGATGAACCTGAACAATATTCGATAGGTAGGGCCGTCCCTGATAGGTCGAATAGACGGGCCGCGTTGGATGGGCCGAGCCTGAAGCAAAGCTTCTGATTATACCTGCTATCGTACGTCCAAATCACGCGTGAGATGCGTGCGCGACTGGTAAAGGTGGCGGTTATGATCTTCCTAATGGGGTCCAATACGAAATTATAAGAATCGCAATTCGACATCAAATCGTTCATCGTGCGAAATGCGAGAGCCGACTTCTTCGCGTGGAATTCGTAATCGTACAATCCAAACCTCGATTCTGGGTCGTCCGCGTTGGGCCCATCATCGATCAGATCGTACAATAAGGCGGCTTTTGCCTTAGCTATAGCGGCTGTCAGCATTAGTCGCGCGGTCATTATTGCCTGCCGCTCACGCAAATTGTCTAATGGATATGTCCGCGACAACCAGGTTTCGGAATAACCCCATTCTGTAATCCAGATCGGCCGTCGCTGACGAGCCGCCCCCGAGGCATCTTCAAAATTGGCAATGTCAAGGAGGCTATTTTCCGGCCCGTCCTGACGATAGGGGTGAAACGCAAAAGCGCCGATCTGTTCCGCACCTATGGTCTTTATCATCTCGCGCACAAAAGCATCGTGATTTTTCTCATTGGCGATACCTGACGCCACGACCATGGCCGTCGGATCAATTTTTCTAATCGCTTCTGTTGCACCCTTGAGCAAGGTCCCAAAGTCAACAGCGGTCAATGGCCAATAATTCCTGAATATTCGGCTCGTTCCATATTTGATAGGTGATATCTGGCCCATGGAAATGTTCGACAACGGCTTGCAGATAGGTAAAATACGCTTGACGCTGCTCGGATGTACGTGGCGCGAACGGAAAGCCGGCCTCCCAACCGCCGTTCGTGTGATCGGGGTGGCCATATGCGAGCACCAATAGGATTGATTTCTTTTTCTGGCGGAATCCTCGGACAAGATAGTCAAATTTTCCGAAGTCGAACTTTCCGTTCACTTCTACGTCAATCCAAGGGATTTGTATTCGAACAATCTGGGCACCTAATTCGCTAACGAGGTCAATATTGACGTCATCAGAATTTCGTCCACGATGCGTCGACACTCCAAACAACGGAAGCTCGCTGCAGGCTCTTGGGCGCTGTAGTTGCGAAAGTCGACTTTCAAATTCGCCTGAAGGCGAGAGGGCATTGGCTTGGCTTAGCGCGATGACGCTCAAAGAGCCGATAAGGGTTAATAGCCATCGTCGGGCGTATTTTGCCCGCGACCCCATCTTCCGCGTGGTTAATTCGATACTCAATGTACGCCCTAACATTAAGAAAATATTATAATACTTAGACGCCGACGTTGTATATTTAAACAAAAATATACTATTAATTGATCGTAGTTCTATTTGGATACGAGATAGCTGGCGTTGAGGATTTCGGCTATGGAGTGATCATGAGGACCGAGAGAGCCACCGCAACTCCCGCGAAGACCGTGTCGCGGCAAGCAATCAAAGCCCCGCCTAACAACCGCACAAACACGCCGCTGTGGCAGCAGTTTTTCGTTTTCTTGGTTGGCTTTTCTATCCAATTCAATGTGCTAATCGGCGGCTCTGGCGGAGGTATGGCGGAAACGGGCGCCTATGGCTATCGCTTTACCGACTATATAGCTCTGGGTGCCGTCGGTCTTCTCGGCCTTTACGCGCTTGCGCCACAGCGGCTTTTCCCACTTGGATTGTTTGGATTGGCTGTCGGAGCGCTCTTCTTCTTTGCAATGCTGTCGCCGGATCCGCGCACCAGTATTCTTGCCAAGCATTACATTCTTTATAGCCTGGCTGGGATCTACGTGGCTACGATTGTTAACGACCCGGCGGCACTTTCCCGATTCTGCTGGGGATTGATTTTAGGCGGGCTTGCGACCGTGCCGATTTTTAGCCTCGAAAGCGCGGGGTACTCATCGGCGTTGATTGATTGGGGTCTCGTACCTGGCTATTCGCATGTTTTTGCAGGAATTGTACGCAATCTTCCGCGCTACTCAGGACTTTCGGGCCACCCCAACGAAGCAGGACATGTGGCCGCTTTATCAGCCGCCGCCGGGGCGTATTTTGCATACGTCCAACGGCGTTTTCTGCCGCTTGTACTCGCTGCTGGTAGCATCTTGTTTATTTTTTATTACACCTGGAGCCGAGGCGGACTTGTTGCTGGCGGTGTCGTTTTGTTTATTCCGCTTCTGTTTTCGCGGGGCCGTACCGAAGTGTGGCGCTTGCCGGTTATGATATTCGCATTCGTGATTGTGCTAGTAGCGATATCTCAGCTGGATTTTGTGATATCTCGCTTTGAGGACGATCCAAATGTTTCGAATAATATTGCCGGCCGGATCGACTCAACCATGTACGCTCTAGGGGCGCTTCTTTCGCATCCGTTCGGGACATCGATTGAGGATTTTTATTCAATTGTGGGTTCCGGAACCGGTGGTACAAGCTCAGCACACAACGGGTTTCTTTTTTTTGGTGGAATCTTTGGATTGCTGCCGCTCTTGGTATTGCTGACGGCGTTCTTGGCGAATTTTCTAATTCGCGATGAAACAGATATTTTCTTCGTCTTTCTCACATTGCAAGTCGGTCTTTCATATTTATTTGAGCAATTGTCGGGGTCATATTCATATGCATTCATCACCTGTATCATGATATCTCGACTGTTTCTAAAAACGCGATTTGGTGCCTTGTTCCGGGCCCCACTTGTACGGGTGGCACGGCGGAAAAAATGGGGTATTCCTCCTCGTTCGGAGATGCCGTCGTTGAAAAGCTAAGACATAAGGATCGACGACGAGTCGCGTTCAGGAGATGTAATACACTTGAGCAAACCGGCAATTCAATCAGGGCGTAATATCAAGACAGTTTTCCATTCCTTGCTTCAATGGAGGCATTATCGCGCGCTTATAAATATCGTTCTGTATCATCGTAATCCCTTCGAATTCTTGGGACGCTATCTCTTCAAACTTGGGCGCTATCCGTGTGTGCAAACGCTGAAGTGCAATAATGTTGGCCTAAATTTGACAGTGTACTCTTGGCACGACATTCTCACTTTAAATGAAATATTTTTTCGAAGGGATTATCCAATCAATGCTGGAGACAAGGTAATAATCGACTTTGGCTCCAATATAGGCATTTCGGCAGCTTATTTCCTTTCGGCTAGCGAGGGATCATTTTGTTACCTCTTCGAGCCGCTACCTATGAACGTTTCGAGACTTAAGAACAATCTGAAGGGATTTGAGGGGCGCTACAAATTGGAATGCGCCGCGGTCGATCTCGCGGACGGTGAAAGCAATTTCGGATATGAATCAACTGGTAGGTACGGAGGGATCGGCTTAGATACGGGATCCTATATTACGGTTCCGTGTCTCGATGCGGTGAGGGTGGTAAGAGAAACAATTGATAGGCACGGAACGATCGATGTCTTGAAAATGGATATCGAGTCGCGCGAACTACAAATTATCAAGGCAATTCCGAAAATGAGTTGGGCAAGAATCAAGAAAGTGTTTGTTGAATATACCTTTGCGTTGAACCCTCTAAGCGAATCTCACAAGTATGCGCAACATGGGTCGGTTGCTCAGTTCTTCCCAAGAGATAGCTAGGATAACGCGCGAAGACAGCTTCATGACCTATTGCTCGACGCGGCCGAGAAAGCCATGAAAGTAGATTGGATCGTAGTTGGCGCCGGGTTTACCGGTGCAACGTTTGCAGAACGCATGGCGGCGGTAGGCAGGCGTGTGCTACTTATTGATCGCCGTGCGCATTTAGGTGGCAATGCTTACGACGAGAACAACAATCATGGAATTCTCGTGCATCGGTATGGGCCGCATTTATTTCACACCAATAGCGAAGTTGTCTGGAAATACCTTTCGGCATTTACCGGCTGGCGGCCATATGAACATCGCGTTCTTGGGCTACTTGAAGGCCGTCTTGTGCCTATTCCATTTAACTTGAACAGTCTTGCGGCTCTATTCCCTGCCGCCTCGACAATTCGCATTAAAGAAGCGCTTATTGCGCAATATGGCTTTGGCAGCAAAGTGCCAATTCTAAAATTGAAGGCTTCAGCGGATCTTGAACTCAGAGATTTTGCGGAATACGTCTATCGCAACGTATTTGAGAATTATACTTTCAAACAATGGCAATTGCGTCCGGAGCAGCTAAGTCCGAGCGTTACAGCGCGAGTGCCTGTGTCCATCAGTTACGACGACAGGTATTTCCAGGATACTTACCAAGCGATGCCTCTAAGCGGCTATACGGCGATGTTCAAACAGATGCTTACGCATCCGAATATAACCGTAACGGTGGGTACAGAATGGAAGGAAATCGCGGCCACCGCTTCGGCTGAGCGAATTTTGTACACGGGTGCTATCGATGAACTGCTGGACTATCGCTTTGGGCCGCTTCCTTATCGAAGCCTTCGCTTCGAAGAAAGCACCTTAAACGAAATTCAGCACCAGCAGGTGGGGACAATTAACTACCCGAACAATTATGAATATACACGCGTAACTGAACAAAAAATCATAACGGGGCAACACGCGCCAATCACCACGTTAATTACCGAATATCCGAGAGCCCATGAACCGGGACATAATATCGCGTATTACCCGATTCCTCGGGACGAAAATCAACTGCTCTATGCGCGATATCTTGAGGCTGCCCGTGCTGAGTTTCCAAATGTGCTTTTTGCGGGTCGGCTCGCAGATTATCAATACTACAATATGGATCAGGCTTGCGCACGCGCGCTCAAGTTGGCTTCGGATAATGGTGGCCCCGCCTGGCTTCCGAACTAACTAAGCCACTGCCTCACAGGTGCGAGGAGTGGCAGGGCGCAGATGATTAAGCTCGTGCAACCAGCGTTTGAATGAGAGCTTCGTAAGCGTCCAGCGCAACCCGAGGGTCAAACTTTTGGGCCGCCAGCCGGCAAGCAGCGCTCCATGCAGTGATTTGTTGCGGATTGGTGACTATGCGGATGATTTCCGCGCTCCAGGCGTCTACATCGTTTGGTGGCAGCAGGCTTCCTGTCATGCCGTCCTGCACGTGTTCCGGAATGCCACCGATATGTGAGCCGAGGACCGGTAGTCCCGCAAAAAGAGCGTGAACCGCCACCCCGGGAACTGTTTCCAACCACAATGACGGAACAAGCAAGGCTGTCGCTCGGGACATGAAATTCGCGATGGTTTCTTGGTCAACATTTCCGTGAAACCGGATCCAATTCGAATTGGCGTAGCTTTCCCTCAATGACTTATCGAGCGTTCCAGAACCAAGTATGTCGATTTCGAACGGCGCGCGGGCGTGCGCAACTTGTGCTGCGCGGAGCATCACGTCCACGCCCTTGGATGGATCAAGTCGGCCCACATACAATAGGCGTGGCTTGTCGCTCTCTCGCCATCTACGGGGCTTAACCAAAAACGTATTGGGGTTTGAAATTACCGCGGTTCTCCATGCGGACAGGGGCGCGTATCTTTTGATTTGGTTTAATGTCGCCTGCGATGGGGCTACAAACGCGAAGTTAGAAGCGCCACGAATGAGCGAGAAACGATACCATTTCTGGAGCCTGCACGGGAAACAGAGCCCTGAGCATTGTCGTCCGGACCTGAATTGGGACATGTTGAAGCAGATAAGGCTGAGGTCGTGGATAACCTGAATGCAGGGCGTACCGGATTTGCGTATTGGCCGCCAAATATTCAGGCCGATCGCCGTGGGATTATGGACAATAATCACATCTGGATTGATTTCACGGGCAACTTTGCTGAAGGTGCGTTCGTTGGCAGGATCCGCGAGGTCCTGGATGTGCCAGATCGCTTTGCGCAACGAACTGCCTTTTTCGCCCAGTGCATAGGGGCGTGGAAATACTTGATAGTGACGGTGAATTTTTTTAAGTCGTTCCGCCTCGGGTGACCCGACTTCTTGTTCGGGTGGGTTCGATAACGCCTTTTGTTGCTTAGCCCCGAGAAAATGGACCTCATGGCCTCGGTCGGCCAGTCCGTAAGCCAGGTTCGTCGCAGCGAACTCAATACCGCCAAACTCACTGATGATGGAATTCACGCAAAGAATTCGCATGGTAGTTAATATCCCAGTGGAGATTCAAATAGCCGCAAATTACTTAGCATTATGAGCTTTCTTTTCGTAGCCCTTGCCCGTGAACAAGTCTAAGGTTCGATCCCGATGCTTTACAATGGCATTTCATTCTTTTAGTCGTGTCTAATAAATTGTGCGAATGGCCCGTCAAGCGCCGATCGATCGTGCGGGATGGGGCAGGGCAAACGGTTCTGGCGATCAAGTCCAGTTGGCCAAACTCGCTACAATAGACCCGAACGGACAAGGGGGCGGTTGCCTGCTTCGACAGCAAGAACCGAGCAACCATATGCCAGGTGCTATCGAATGAGAATCCTGCACCTCAATGTTCTGTATCCTCCTCTAGCGCGCGGAGGTGCTGAGCGTTTCGTCGCCATGCTGGCCCAGGAACAGGCGAAATTGGGTCACGATGTCGGCGTCGTAACGCTTACGCCGACACCGGAGCCAGCGAAGGAGGAAAATGGTGTTCTCGTGCACCGCATTGGCCATGCAAATCTATTTTGGTTCGAGGATTGGCCAAAGCACGCAGCACCAATTCGCTATGTTAACAAGCTCCTAGCGAATTGGAACCCGGTGATACTGAGTTGGGTTCGAAAGGTCGTCGAGTTTTTTCAGCCTGACGTCATGAATAGTCATTGCATGGTTGCATTCGCCGTCGACAGCTGGAAGGCGGCGGCGGAGCGCAACATTCCTATCGTTCATGCGCTGCACGAATTCAACTTGTTTTGCCGTAACACCAATGCCTTTCGTAACGGTCGTATGTGCGAAGGCGTATGCCTTGCGTGTCGCATCACATCTCCAAAGCGCTGGCTGAGTTGGCTTACGTCTGGCGTTGTCGGGGTCAGCCGCGACGTTCTGCAGCGCCACCTGGACCGTGGCTTTTTCACCCATATTCCGCCGGAGCGGCGGTCGATCATCTGGAGCATGCCGCCGATCCCAATCAGGGAACGCCCACCTCGATCGCCCGATGCGCCGCTGACGATTGGCTTTATCGGTCGGATGGTGCCAGAAAAAGGGATTGAACTTCTGATTGAAGCGGTGGCTGGCTTGCCGGCGCAGGGGTGGCAACTCCTCATTGCGGGGAAGGTCTATCCGCCGCTTGACGCAGCAGCCTTGGAGGCCAGAACGGCAGGTCTGCCTGTCAAATGGCTAGGAGTAGTTCCGGCAGCCGATTTCTATCCTCAGATTGACCTTTTGGTCGTGCCCGCCGTCTGGGCCGATCCCGGACCGCTCGTCGTACATGAAGCTTTTGCCAACGCTGTCCCGGTTGTCGGGTCGCGAATGGGCGGAATTGCCGACCTTGTTGAAGACGGCGCCACGGGTTGGCTTGTCGAGCCGGGCAACGCTGTGGTGCTACGCGAAATTCTCGCCGAACGCATTCGTGAGGGCCGATCCAAGCTACCTAAGGAGGCCGCGTTCACGCGGTTTAGAAGCGAGACAACGGCACCGCATGTTGCCGAACGCTACGTTGAGGTCTATCGCAAGGTCCTCGACCGCTCAGGATCGACAGCATAGCTTTGTAGCAGCGGCCGACATCAAGAACTGCAAGGAAAATGGCGGCAAGGTGTAAGCAGCCGCATTTGGCCACGCAAATTCTTCGGTTTCGGGACCGCCGCGAGGCGGTCTTTCATTTGACTGATTCTGATGGCCGGATACTCGCCGCGTGCACCACTGGTCGGTAGCTTATGACAACCAACCGGTTGAACTGGTCGGTGCTTATGACCAAAGACATAGGGTCGAACGAGCGACCCCTCTCGGCGCAAGCAATTCCGGATAACTGATGGAGAAAAGTCGTAGGAGTATGGCGCAATGCGTGTTAGCGTCTATTAATGCAGTATCAGGTCAACAAATTATGAGATATTCGGCATTTGCTGTGATAGCGATAGCTATGGGCGTGGCTATCTCGCCGGCCGCGGCCTTGTCACAGGATGAGGGAGTTCTGCTTTCGCGAACTGACTATGTTTACCTAGTCTCACAAGGCGTTCTGGAAAACAGTCCGGTGTTGCAAAGTATGAGCCCGAAGGAACTTCGCCAACTTCACTGGATAATCAACGACGAGCGTACTCAGCAAAATCCAGTTTCAAGAAGCGATGCGGTTAGGGCGGCGCTGGCTAAATTTAAAGAGCACCAAGTGTGGGAAAAAACGAATCCTGGTCATTTATGGGACGAGAGACGGCACGAAGATTCCGGAATCGCTCTTCCAGACTAGAGCGGCCTGTTTTCAAAAAGCGAGTGGTCTATTGGCGACCGGTCAATCTCTACTTTTGGGTTAAGAGAAGACGTGGCAGGGTCACTCCGCAATGTCGCCTTTTGATCCAACTGCGACATCGCAGCAAACGGCAGGTCTTCTATTGTCCACGCCGTTCCAGCGTTCATTTGGGAAGTGTCGCTTAATAGAGACTCACGGAGCCGGTCAGCCCATGAGAGTATGTATAATGAATTTTCAACTTACCAAGCTGCTGGTCGTTATCGCTTTCGGCGGGAGTGTTGCTTATGTCGTGCCAATAAAGGCTCAGACACTTAGGAAAGAACCAGACACGAAACAATTATCTTGCGGGCAAAAAGTTCTCGTCGAAAACAATACGTGTCCAGCGGGTCAAATTTTAGAAATTACCGGTAGTTGCCTAGATACGAAGCCTTCGATTGATAAGTGGCCGAGAGGATTACAATACAACTGTATCAAGTGGAAATAGGACCAAGCCTGCAGCGCAAATTGTCTCGAATGCCTCGACGATAACCCCCCCCAATGCCTGCTTCGCTCCCAAATTAGTCTCCGGAATTGACGGCGTGGTGGGGTTGCTGCGCTGGCGCAGGAAGCAGAAGGCCGCCGCTCTTGAAAGCGCCTAATCAAAATACTTGATCAGATTTCGGAAGAGCCGCCGCGAGGCGAGCTTTCTGTTTGCGCGAAAGTTAATTTGGCTGTTAGTCGCTAATGACACATCGCTGCGTTCGCGGCACCCCAGCATTATGGTCGCTAACGGTGCAAAGCGGCCATTGACCAACTGTTGCTCACCAACCTTGACTTATGAGTACTCGGCCTAACGCGTGGGTTGGAGATCTTTGAAGGCAACTGATCTTGTGCGAAGAGGCAAATTGGACCGTTTGAGTCCGACCATGCGCGCAACGAGACGCATATAGAATTTGAGGCTCGCGGCCGTCAGTAGCGCCATCGGCTGTGCTTTATAGCTTCTCATTTGATAATAGAGAGCATTGGCGAAGTCATTTGTTGTGAGCGCAAGATGGGCTAAATAGATATCTTTGTGGTAGTTCATCTGCCGCACGATTTCAGGCGGCATGTTAGGCCATTTTTCGACAACCCAGCGTGCGACGAGCTCCATGCCCTGTTCCATCTTGGCAATGTTTCGCGACATGCTTCCCGTCAAGCGTCGATATCCAACCAGATGAGCCGAAACGACGGTGAATTCGCAAATTTCCGCAAGCGCCAAATATAACTTCCAATCTTCGGCCGTATCCGTCCCCAGCGTCCGGTTTGAATCATAGCCGCCAACCGCGTCGAGATACGAGCGGCGGATGAGGGGGTTGCTCGCACTGTCAATGATGCCGGCCTTCGCCACCAATTCCGACATGACGTTACCCGCCGCGGTGCTTCCGTTCCGGATTGGCGGGATAATGCGATCGTTTTCATCAATCTCGACGGCCCAACAGTAGACCAAGCCTACCTTGGGCGTGGACGCTTGCAGTGTCGCAACCTGTCGAGCCAATTTTTCCCGATGCCAAAGGTCGTCCGCGTCTAGCGGCGCAATCAAAGTACCGTGCGCTTCACGGATCCCAAGATTACGCGCAGCCGGGGCGCCGGCGTTCTGTTGCCGAAGTAGGCGTATTCGTCGATCGCCTAATGCCGCCTGCTCGACAATTGTTGCTGTTTGGTCCGTCGAACCATCATCTACGACGACAATTTCAATATTACGATAAGTTTGGGCGATAGCGGACGCCAAAGTACGTTCAATCCACCGCTGTGCATTGTATGCAGGGATAACGACCGTAACGAGAGGATCTTCCAGCGGCATGTCGCCTCCAACTTGCACTCGATTTACCTGGAGATTTCGCGAAAGCAACTCAAATTTATACGTCAATTTACCAAGAGCGGACTGGTCCTTTGGCCCCCAAACCAAGCAGCCCTCCGGCTCATAGTCGGATTGCGCGGCAACGATTGAGCTTATAGAATTAACTAAACATGTATTATTGCTCGGATCGCTTCTGATCAGGCGGGTTGTTTTGGACTAGAACAACCCCAAAGAGGCTCAAGTGGGAGCGCGACGGATTAGGACTTTTGCTATATGATTACTGTCGTTATCCCGGTACGCAACCGTGAGCACCTTGTTGCAAGGGCCATTGAAAGCGTAGCGGCCCAAACTCTTCCGCCTGACGAAATTATTGTCGTTGACGATGCATCAACTGATCGTACGATAGACGTCGTCGAGAGTTTTTCGAAGTCATTAAAAACTCTAAAGTTGATCTCATTGAAAACGAATGCCGGCGCCGCCCAGGCGAGAAATATCGCTATACAAAGGGCCAAAAGCGATCTAATCGCTTTTCTCGATTCTGATGATGTCTGGTACAGCGAAAAATTATCCAAACAAGTGAGAGAATTTGACGCCAATAAAAAAGTTGTGGCGGCATTTTGTGGGGTAGTGATAATTAAACCCGGTACGGATTATCGCCACCATTATATTCCGAAGCCGGAAATCACCTTAAATGATCTCTACCATTCCAGTCTGCTAGTGACGATGTCCTGTGCCATCATTCGAAAGGCAGCTTTATTGGATGTCGGTGGCTTCGATGAAACACTACGAAATTGCGAAGATTGGGATCTTTTTATACGGCTTGCTGAACGCGGAAAGATTTCCGTTGTGCAAGAGGAATTGGTCGAATATTGGCGCCACCATGGCGCTAGACTGACTCGTGAAAAGCTGAGTGTATTGTCAAGCCATGAAGTTGTGTTTGAGAGAATTCTATAAGCGCATTGCAGATCCGCGAATAAAGAGAAAGGTTCGCGCTTCGCACGAAATGCGCATGGCAGATATTTTCAGTACGGATTGTTTTGAGCCGGTTCGCGCAATTGGCCACTCGTGTAAAAGCTTGCTATTGGCCCCATCACACGAGGGCTGGTACAATTTTCGGTCCGTATTGAAGTCGTCTTTGAAGAACGCCATTTCTAGGCGGATGCTGGACGGGGCGGCCGAGAAGAATCAAATGTAGCGAAGCGGCCTTTTGCCTCAGCTCGGTATGTGAAGGCGAGAAATTCGAGATACGGGGTAAGTCTTGCGGAACGTCGACTTAACTGTCTTATTTGCGACCCGTAACGGAGAACGTGTGGTTGCCCGTACACTTGAGGGCTATTGCCATATTGAAACCCCGACGCAGAATTGGAAGCTTGTGGTTGTCGACAATGGGAGCGTCGATTCGACCGCTAGATTGGTCGAATCTTTCAAGGGGCGGTTGCCGCTCGAACTGCTTCATCAGCCAATTGCGGGCAAGAATCGCGCGTTAAACCTTGGACTTTCAGCGATTGAAGGCAGTGTCGTGATCCTTACGGATGATGATGCCATACCTAGCCCACACTTTATCAAGGCGTGGGCGAAATGTTTGAACAGCAAGCCGGAATTTGAATTGTTTGGCGGATCAATTGAGCCGCTTTTCGAAACGCCTCCGCCGAATTGGCTAGAAAATGACCAATTCTACTTTGATATGCTTTTTGTTGCGCGCAACTTACCGGAGGGGCCAATCGAACCTGCAGGGATTTTTGGCCCCAACATGGCGGTCCGAACGTCGGTTTTCAAACGCGGCTTTCGATTTAATGAAAATATTGGTCCGAATGGATCAGACGCAAATTATCCAATGGGCAGCGAAACGGAATTTTGCTGTAGATTGGCACAGAACGGAGCCGCGTGCTGGTTTGCAAAAGAGCCTCTCGTTTATCACATAATCCACGCCCACCAGATTAGTATGACATACTGGGTTAAGCGCGCTTATCGACATGGACGCGGCTTCGCGCAGCAAAAATGGGAAAACGGGCAACTCGACCTAAGCCCTGTGTCCCGTCCGTACCCAATTCAGTTGTTATCTCGCTTGCGACGTCGGCTCAGAACGTTTTCGCCAATGCCGGCACGACGGTTCAAAAGCACATGTGACTACCATTGGTCCCGGGGATTCGATGACGAATGCATCAGGATCACGGCGAGTATTGCGCGCTGAAGTCGCGAGCGGATTGCGCCTTCTGCCTATAAGCCGGATAGGTAGCCCGTTTTTCTGGAGTTGGATAACCATCCGAGATGCATTTGTGAAACGCTTGGCAAGATCATCATTTCACAGCGCCCCGCAAATAATATCGAGCGTTTCCGCTGCGCAGCGCTCCCACGTGTACTTCGCAGCATGTTGACGTCCGAGAGTTTGAAGGGTCGACCGAATGTTGGGATCGTCCATAACCCGTTCGACTGCGGCGGCGATGGCGTCGATGTCAGTTGGATTGCAATAGATGGCAGCACCGCCGCAGCGCTCCCTCAATGACGGAATATCCGACGCGATCACGGGGCACCCGCACGCCATGGCCTCGATCGGCGGCAAAGGTGATGCTTCATAATACGATGGAAACAAGAAGCACGCAGCGTGGCGATAAAATTGTATCAAGGCTGCAGTATCGTCGATTTGGCCGGCGAAGGTGAGGTGAGATCGGACATCATTCGGGACGCTCATGCTATTTTCGGAAATTCCGCCAGCGCTGCCGCCGATGAAAACAAAATTGAATCCACGCTTGCGGGCCAAGCGGCACGCAACTTCAAGCATGCCCGGAAAATTCTTTCGTTTGCTTAGCGAGCCGACATATAGCACGTAGCCGTGGCCCGCGTTCATTCCGTTGCCCGCCGACGGATCAAACCCAACTGGCAAGCCGCCGTTCTGGATGGCATGGAGTCGCGGCAGAGCGGCGGGATAGTGTCTGCTAATGGCAATGCGCTCGGATTCCGAGACGGTGATGATGGCTGCGGCACGGCCAAGAGCCAATGGTATAATAATTCGATACCACAGTCGGAAGGCGCGGCTGTAGGCGCTTGGAAAATATCGATAGGAAAGATCGTGCACCGTGACAATGACACGTTGTGAACTCAGGAGGGATGCTATAGGGGCCGTATTGCCCGGACAAAACAAAAGGCGGCCACGTGACAGCCATGGCAATTCCAATTGTTCCCACGCATGACCCTGCAGATGGCCGGCCTGGCGAAGGATGATGTTTTTCCACCGCGGGGGTGGCTGGGCAAGGCGCGGTGATATGACCGTTACTTTTAAATCAGGCCGCGCCGCGAGTGTCGCATCGATTGCCTGAACTACCTCTCGAGCATACCGCTGGACCCCCGTGACGCTTTGCGTCAAGAATCTGCCGTTGATTACGATTTCCATGAAAGTGTCCAGCCTTGCCAATTCTTGCGCTCAAGATGTGTGAATGGCTTACTGATTGTCATCGGACCGCGGCGTTAGAAGACCGTGGCGGCAGGCCGCCTGTGCCGGCTCATTGGAAAACATCTCCTCTTCGCACTCGCATGTAATCGTCTGCCGCTTTTTTTTGCGCAATATTTAGCAGCCACGCGCAGTCCGTAGTGCGTGATCGCAGGCGCGGGCGGTGAGTGCGAGCATGGTCAGCGTCGGGTTCTGGGTACCCTGCGAGGGGAAACAGGCGCCGTCGGTCAGGTAAAGCCCGTGAGCCTCCCAGCATTCGTTATGGGGATCAAGAACCGAGTTCTTTGGGTCATCACCCATCCGCGCGGTACCGCATTCGTGATTAGCGCTGCCTGGCGGCGGCGGCGCCTCGTCGATATGAGTAGGCGTTACCCCAGCCACTTCGGCAAGCTCTCTCAGCGCGGTAATCTGCTCGCGAACGCGGATCAGCTCGGTGTCGCCAAGACTGCAGTCGATGTGCAGCACTGGGATGTCCCAGGCGTCTCGCCGCTTAGGGTCGAGCGTGACCCGGTTCTCCGGCCGTGGGAGCATTTCGGCGAAGGAGACGGCGACGAAGTGGGAACGCTTCTCGCTGGCCGATAGTTGAAACATCTGCACCCCGAAACCCCGGCCTGGACCTGGTGCCGACGAGTTGCGGGCGTCGAAGCGAGAAAGATAGAGACAGCGTCCGTCCTCGGGAGGAGGCCCCGGTGGCTGCGCTGGTCCGATTCCCTCCACTCGCAGCCGAACGTGGTCCATAAGGTAGCGGCCTAGGACGCCCGACGCGGCACCGAGCCCGCCCGGACTGCGCGGCGAGCGCGAGAGAAGAAGCAAGCGCGTGGATTCCAACGCTGAGGCACAGAGAAACACCAACGGAGCGCGCGTACGTTCTTCAGTGCGACTTTGCTGGTCGATCCAGGCAACGCCACACACCCGACCGGTTCTATCCACTTCGATCTCCCGCGCGATCGCACCCCGACGGATCAGGAGGCGTCCAGTGCGAGCGGCGACTTCGAGGTCATCGGGTGGCGGAGCGAAGCGCCCCAGCACGGGCCGCGCGTTAGGCCAGCGTGCAACGATTGAGCGTTGCAATGCTATCTCGGCGGGAGTTAGGTCGAGCACATATGTGAGTTCGCTTTCGGGCTGCCAGGCAACATTGTCGCGCATACCGGCGAGCCCTAGTCGGCTCTCCACGAATGCGTACCATGGGTCCAGTTCGCCCGCCTGCAGAGGCCAGGTCGGGCTTAGCCCGTCGGCAGGTGAAAAATCGCTGGGGCTTAACCGATAATATTGCCGGCCATGACCGGGAATTACCATACGCCCACCGAGCTGTCGTGAGCGCAGCCAGACGAATGGATGATCCGGCGGCGTGACGTAGGGGCAATCGATGTCATCGACAAATTGCCATGGCGCGAGCCCCCATGCGTAGCAGCGCGATTGGATCGGCTGCCGCCGCGCGATTATGTTGCGGCTAAACGGCGAGCGCAGCAGGCGATCGAGCACCCTGGGACCAGCAGATCCCAAAAGCCGCCGGGCTATATTGTGAGACAGACGACGGCCGAGCGTCCGAATCGGCGCTGAAGGCAAACCGGCGTCGAGCACCAAAACGCGCAAGCCCGCTTCGGCAAGCAGCCGTGCCGCAAGGCCGCCTGTAGCCCCGGCTCCAACCACGACCGCGTCGGCAGCGCGCGCAGCATCGAGTGTGGTGGCGCCAAGTGCGGCGGTGAGTGCGGGGCCTGGCAGCATCAGACAATCCACTCAAAGTGCAACAGCCGCGCACATACCAGGGCCGCGCGGACCCGGACACGTGCGGCATCATTCTGGTCGTTTATATCGGACATTGTTGCGTCATCGCCCTTGACGATGTCGTAGCTATAGCAGACGAGAGCTAACTTCATGTTTCTTGATAGCCGCGCACGCTTGGCGCTCGCTTCGAGCAATGCGTTTCAACCTTTTTAATGGCGCCCGCAAGGTCTTCCATATCATCGGCCGTGCCGAGAAAAACGTTCTGGGCAATGTAAACGGTCTCCTTGGCCGCCTGATCCGCTATTGGGGTAGGCAGCCGTCGAAAATATTCAGGGCGTTTACCCATAAGAGTCTTAATCGCCGGCTGGTCACACATGGTTGCAGCGAAAGCACGATAGATTGGCGCACCTTCGGCCTGGACGAGTTTAAGAAAACATTCGAGGGATAGCCCGCCGCAATGTTCCTGCTTATAGCGCATCGCAAACATATACATCCCGTGCGCGCGGACACCAGGATATAGAGCCAAAGGCTCTAGACATCTGACGTCGCCCATGAGATCGCGCAGGTATTGGAAATTCTTTCGTCGGACAGTCTGCGTTTGATCAAACGTGCTCAAACGATGAATTAGCAAGCCCGCTTGGTACTCGGTCATCCGGCAATTCAACCGAGAGCCACATGTTCCCAGCGGCCGCCGTCGACTCGCGATCGCCCGGTGTTGTGCATCGAATATGCCCGATCGAACAATTGCTCGTCGTTTGTCGTCAATGCACCGCCCTCTCCAGAAGCCAGATTTTTGGACGATTGAAAACTGAAGCCGGCAACATGGCCAAGCGAGCCGACCGGCCCAGTCTCCCAGATTGCGCCGTGTGCCTGCGCAGCATCCTCGACAATCTTTAATCCATGCTTGTCAGCCACGGCTCGCAACGCAGTCATGTCTGCGGGCTGTCCAAACAGATGAACTGCCAGGATAGCGCGGGTTTTGCCGGGAATAATGGCTTCTTCCACGCGCGCAGGGTCCAACAGCAACGTTCCTCGGTCAACATCGACGAACGCCACGCCAAATCGACGGTCGAGCGGGGCCGTGGCACTGGCGATGAAGGAAAAATTTGGCACGATAACCTCACCGCCGTAATCGAGGCCGTCGTTATCGAACGCAGCGGCCAGACCGATGCGTAACGCGTCAGTACCGTGCCCCGATCAGTAGACCGTAGCGGCAGCCGCAGTAGGTCGCCCATTGTTGAGCGAATTGTTCTGCCAATGGCTGGGGTAGGCCTTCTACACCTGTCAGGTAGATGCGGCGGAACATCGCGCGCATCTCGGTGTGCCAGCGCAATAAATTTCCGTCGTTGACAGAGGCCCACGGCCGCAGACGCACGTCGCGGACAGGCCGGCCACCATCGTGCGCTAGGGAGCCGGTGAGGCGCGAAGCAGATCGCGGTAGTTTGCCGACGGTTGCCTGCGCAATCGAACGCAATACCGGCTTCGCCTTCACGATCAGGTTGGAAACGGTGAGAGTCACGCGGCTAAGGCCTTCTGATTAGTTGAGTGAATTCGCGCCGCGCATTGACTGCGAGAAGCACTGGCGCCTTCTTCGGCTTGCGCCGAAGGCAAAACGGGTTGGCGAAGTACTAGGCGGGCGTCGCAGATACTTTGTAATCATGTCGGAGCCATAAATTCGCTCACCATGAAATGGTGAGGCAGCAAAAACGCTCACATATCTCCTCGCTCCGTGAAGTGGGCCGGTGCCATAGGAATCAACCGTTTCCACGTCAAAGATCGCAGCATTTTTGATCCGGTTGGAACTGATCTCACCGAGAGCTGACTAGATATCTATAACAATTTTAGGAAAACGTACATCCTAGATAGCGCCACGAAAGAACGGCGATGTTCGATCGCGCAGTGTGCATTAAGGAATTCGGCCACCCGCACGAAACGTTTTTAGTTCACGCTGGAGGGATGGATCAATCTCGCAAGGTCCCATGAACTCTGCTTGGCTTGAGTACTTCTTTGGATTAACATTAAACATAAATATCGTCATTCTTTGCAGGCAATCGAAAGAATGGCCTACTCTCGGTGGGGCCCTATGGGTTGGGCAAGCTGTTCGGCGATTCTCGACGAAGCAAGGTTTCAAGAATGGGGTGGAGTACGGGGACGTATAGACTACCTCGACGGTTTACGAGGCATCGCCGCGATTACGGTCGTATTTCAACACTTGGCGGAACGAACTTATCGCCGACCCGATTTCACGACCGATACTGAAACCTTCATTTGTGGACCTCTTCAATGCGGGGCGTTTCGGTGTAGCACTGTTCTTCCTGATCAGTGGCTTCGTCATCCCGTTCAGCTTCAAGGAGCCACGGCCGCTCCTCCGTTTCGCGATCAGCCGTTTTTTCCGCCTCTACCCAGCCTACTGGCTCTCGCTGGCGCTGGCGCTCTTGATCTTTCCGTCGCTCACGGGAGAAAGTTATTCGATCTTGCGCGTCGTGGCTAACACCACTATGGCGCAGGCTGCCTTCGGTCAACGCGATGTCATTGGCGCCTACTGGACTTTATTCATTGAGCTGGCGTTTTATGGTCTTTGCATGGGACTCTTTGCCACGCGCCTCCTATCAGATTGGCGTGCCGTCGTTGCTGCGATTCTTGTCGCCCTTGGGATTTCATTTGCGGTAGCAGCATATGCATCGCTGCGTGGGAGCCATCTGCCGGCTAATGTTCCGCTCAATCTTGGTCTGATGTTCCTTGGCACACTGATGCGCCGCGCTTGGCTCACGCAAGATATGGGTGCGAAGCGCTGGGTCGTACCGATCAGTCTTGTCTGGGCCGCGCTTATGCCACCGATCCTGTGGCTGACGCCGAGCCAACCGGATATGCCTATTACCCCGGTTAGTTTCTGTGTCGCGTATTGGCTGGCCCTCAGTCTTTTTATTGTGGCGTCGAAATTTAATTTGCCGAAGGGAAGAGGCGTTATCTGGCTCGGTGTTGTGAGCTATTCGATTTATCTTTTTCATGACATATGCATTGAGGTCATGTTGAAACTCATTCCCCCTGTCGATTTCTGGCGGGATGCGCTCTTCACATGCGCGGTTCTCGGATCCTCAATCGTCTTGGCGTCTCTCATTTATTTCTGATAGAACATCTTCGATTCGAATTGGTCACAGGCTGATAAAGATCGTCCAAGTGAAGGCGCCAACTGGTCAAGTACTGAAGTGGGGGCAACTAAGAGCACCATTCATGTGCGATTGCACGGGCCTATCTGTTCAGTCCTTCTCTGTTTCACAATAGTTAACGTTCATCGATAAAATGAGCCAAATGCATTAAAGGCGATTAACAGTGAGCTGCGTAATTGCCCGTAATAAAAAAACCGGACTCGCGACACACAATGTAATTTGTCCTCGTTCAAAAGAGTCACTTTTAAGCCGAAATCTCCTCCTCGTAGCACAAGATCTGCACTGATAAACCAGAAGCGATTCGTGTCCAACACCATATACCACGACAATTGATCATGACGTTTTTCGGTTGATGCACGCATAAATGTATCCATCTTGGAGACATACTTACAAGTAATGCTACGTAATTTTTTGCCCGACTTTGAAACCACTTTGAACGCGGGCAACTCAAATGGCAACATCCCCAACTGCTCCAGTTTCTGCCGCGAGCTTCGTCAGCTGATCGGCGTCAATATACACATGTGGGAGAAGACGTCCGGCTACGGCAATATCAGTTTGGTGGATAACAGCCTTGCCTATCTTGGGGTTGCCAACGTCCGCGATAACTTTCTTACCTCGTCGTTACCGGCCTTCAACGCTCTAGCTTCGTCGGATACAACCTCGACTTACCGATCTCCCCTGCCTCTATCAATATCCCATTTTGTCACCCAGTACGACGCATTCAATGCGGCACATCCCGAAGCATCAAAGCCATCGAGGGGCCAACAAAGTCAACATTTGGACTGTACACTTCAATGGCGGCCCTCTCGGCGAATGCCGCGCAGTCTCAGCAGGCCTTTATTCGGCTGTTCGTGCCGATCACAACCTGGAGATAGACCAGTCTTCAATCAGTCTGGCGTTTCTGGATACTACACAGTACGCGCAAGTCGGGGACCTCTCGTCTTCGGCGAACTACGCTAATGCCCATGCCTATCTCAACGATAAATATGCGCCGCAATGGAGCATGAATATCAATTGCCGCTCGCAAAGCTCGACGCACGAGCCTGCCGACCGTTATTACAGAGACGGGCTAAACACGGATCCCAACGATAATACAGCGGAACTGATCAAACGGTGCAGGCGAAGGTATACGCTCGACACGTGATCGACGCCTACAAGGACGGAGTCTCCACAACCTACCTCTACGAATTGCTCGGACGATTTTTCAGATCCGCGAAATACCAATGCGCAGTATCATTTTGGCCTGTTCAACAGCGATGGCACGCCAAAGCTGGCGGCAACAGCCATCCACAACCTCACGACCATCTTGAATGAACCGGGCGCCTCGTCGTCATTCACGCCGGGGACTTTGAACTACTCGGTGCGCAAATTCCCCACTGCGGTGATCCCAATCAACTATTGTGCAAAAGAGCAACGGCACGTTCGACCTCGTGCTCTGGGCGAGCAAGCATCTACAACCAAGCACCGACACGGAAATCGCGGCGCCCCATGACACCGTAACGGTCAACTTTGCCCAAGTGGAAGGGACGGTGACTGTCTTCGATCCGCTTCTGGGCAATACGCCGATTGCGACCTATCACAATGTCCAGCAGATCCAGGTCGACCTTACTGACCATCCGCTCGTCATCGAAATTTCTAATGGTTCGACGCCTGTGGCCGGGCCTCCGGCTCCGGTTGTTGTTGGTTTCTCGCCCGACAGCAATGTTGTTGGCGACGGCATTACTGATATGACGGTGCTGACGCTGACCGGCACGGCGCAAGCCAACAGCACGGTTACGGTGTTTGACGGCGCCAAACAGCTCGGCACGGCCACGGCGAACGCCAATGGGGCCTGGAGCTACACCACGGGCACCCTGGCGAGCGCCGGCCACAGCTTTACGGCCAAGGCGACCGATACCGCCGGCAATACCAGCCTGGCCTCAACGGCCCTGAATGTGACCGTGGATGCGGTGGCGCCGAACGCGCCCGCCATCAGCCTGATCTCCCCCGATAGCGGCGTGGCAGGCGACGGTATTACCAATGCGACGGTGCTCATCCTGACCGGCACGGCGGAGGCCAACAGCACGGTTACGGTATTTGACGGCGCCAAACAGCTCGGCACGGCCACGGCGAACGCCAATGGGGCCTGGAGCTACACCACGGGCACCCTGGCGAGCGCCAGCCACAGCTTTACGGCCAAGGCGACCGATACCGCCGGCAATACCAGCGTCGCCTCGGCGGCTCAGAACGTGGCGGTGGATGCGGTAGCGCCGAACGCCCCCGCCATCGTAGGCGACACGGTTGTCAATTCAAATCAAGTATTGCTGACCGGTACGGCCGAGGCCAACAGCACGGTGGCGGTATTTGACGGCGCCAAAAAGCAGCTCGGCACGGCCACGGCGAACGCCAGCGGGGCCTGGAGCTATACCACGGGCACCCTGACG
>CAVYWI010000026.1:0-176866 GCA_963772235.1 uncultured Alphaproteobacteria bacterium | reverse complement strand
CGCTCTGACTTTTCTTTACCCTCCCCCTTGTGGGGAGGGTCGCCAGCCGAAGGCGGGCGGGGTGGGGGGTGGCCGGGCATGACGGCCTGAGAGCACGGAGTTAAAAATGACAGCAAACGACCGGCCTGTGGTCACCAAGAAAGGCCAGGAGCACGGCAACACCGGCCAATCGGGCGGCCTGAAGCTGATGAGCGGCGTCGGGCCGCAGCACACGCCGGCGACCCGGATCTGGTTCGGCAAGGCCAGCAATCCGCCCGGCTTCCGCTCGCTGCCGCACCACCACGGCGAGGCCGAGACCGGCGCCTATGTGCTGTCGGGCCGCGCCGCGTCTACTTCGGCGACAACTTCCGCGACTACATCGACCTGTCGGAAGGCGACTTCATGTTCGTGCCGCCGTTCATTCCGCATCTCGAAGTCAACATGAGCACCACGGAGGAGCTGTGGTGGCTGGCCTGCCGCACGCCGGAGAATATCGTGGTCAACCTGCCCGATATCGACGACGCTTTGCTGGTCGGCTACCGGCGGGCTTGAGCGTGATTGAAGCGGCCGCGCGCTGGCGATGCTGAAGAACAAGCACGTCGAGATGCCACAAAGGAAGCACGATAATTTGCCGGTGTGATAAAGCCAATTAGAGAAAGGAAGTCAGCATGTTCCGGACACTAGGTGGCTACCGTTGGGAATATTCGGAGCTTGCACGTTTCGGCAATTTATTTTGGACCTCAGCTGTTGATCCGCTCCTTCAGCGCTTCGCGGATGGGAATCTAACGTTTCTTCGCAGGCTACGCGGTGTGATTCAAATTATTCTTCTACTCGCTGTTCTTTTAATACCGCTCAGTTTTTTCTATATTCCAGGGCACCTATTGACCGCGTCCGAACTACTTTTTGATATTGCTGGTGCTCTCAGGCTTTTTCTTCTTGAAGAGCTTGTAGAGGCATTGGAGGGTTTCAAAGAAAATGAGCAGGGTAATCTGGCCTCGGTCGCAATGCGCGAACTAATCATGCCCGAGGCATCGGGACCTTATGATGCTGACTTTTCTTACATGAGCCAGTTCTACTACAAAAAAAGAGGCGCTCTTTTTCTCTTCGTTGGATTCTCCTTGCAGATGATAGGAGACTTTTGTGGGAGCTGAGTAGGCGGTGAAAATCGTCCACGATCAAGGGTTATTGTGAATAGCTGTTCGATTGGACCCGGCATCGTGTGCGCTTATATGGGGAGTTTCCGGGTGAAGACGTGATGTCCGACTACCGCGAAAATCCGGCAAATCAAATTACTATTGCTTGTTTCACCTACATGGCGAGAGCTATGGAGTTACGTGATTTTCATAGGTTCTTTTTTGGGGTCATAAATAGCTCAGAATTGTTGTCAAAAGGACTTACATACGAAAGCAGGATCAGGTTCGAAGATGAGACAGCCAAGTATCGTATTGGTGATCGGCGTTATTCCCCAAATCGGCAACTCGTCAATGAAATTATCGTTACGCGGTCGATCGAATTTTTTGAGCTTTATTTATTACATATGCTGCGGCTCATTTTCGAGGAGCATCCTAACACGGTGATGCAGGAAAAGGAGAACGTCACCGAGGCTGATTTCGAAAATCCGGACGAGTATTTCTTTTTCATTGCCGAACGAAAGTTGCATCAATTGTCCTACAAGCCTTTGCGGGATTTGCGGGAGTATTTTAAGGAAAAAACGAAATTGGATATATTTGAAAATAATAATCTATACGAAACTGCAATGTTAGGAATTCAAATTAGAAATCTTATTGCGCACAACGATTGTCGTGTGGATGCCCGATTTATTAAGCAGGTTTCTGTGTTGTCGTTGCCGCCGTTGGCCGAGCTTGGGACCCGCTATATTCTCTTAGACGAATGGGTAACGACATTGAGTGCGGCGCTTGATCATGTCGTGTTTCAGTATGACGAGAAAGTGTCGGCGGTGCTAAAGCTTCGTACTATGAATCGCATGAGTTCGTTTCTATTTCGAGATTGACCTAAGACTATGCCCACCACCTTCTTCCTCGTTCGTGCCGTCGTCGCCCCGCGCTGCGCGACAAGTTCGACGCCTGGTATTCGGTCGACCACCTGCCGTGGGCGCTCGACGTGTTCAAATGCGACAAGGCCTGGCGCTTCTGGAGCGAAGCCCCAGCGCCCTAAAACTGCACCATCATCTGCTTGCAGACGTAGCGCTCGAAGTCGTAGCACTGGAACTGCACCTTGTAGGGGCCCGACTTCGGCAGGTAGCGGTAGTTGTCGGACAACACCGCGTTCGCCGGCCCGAACGCCTTGAGCACGTCGTCGCGGGTGCGGCCGATGAAGGCCTTGTCGATGACGTCGCGCGGGATGCTGTTGGGCGGCATCGCGCTCGAACGAATTGCCGACCACCATGGTGCCGACGGTGTCGTCGCTGGTGAAGAAGAAAGCCAAATTCTCGTTGAAGTAATAGGAGACGCGGCGGTCGCCGGCCTGTTGCGGCTCGCCGAAACGGGCGACGATGTCCTTCGCGCGTCGTCTCGGCCGTGACGTCCCACACCTTGTAATAGTCCGACAGCTCGTATTTCGGCGGCTCGGGTTTCTTCGCTTCGGGTTTCTTGGCTTCAAGTTTCTTGGCTTCGGGCTTCTTCTGCGCGGCCGCTGCCGCGGGCGCAGGGACGGGCTTGGCAGGCACGGCTGCACGGGTTTCTTCTGCTGGGCCTGCGGCGCGGGTTTTGCCGGCGCGGGTTTCGCCGGCTGCGGCGTGAGCAACTGGAACGGATTGAACTGGGCCATGCCCGGTTGCGCCGCCAGCAGTGTGGCCAACAGCGGCAGAGCGGCGATTGTGAAAAAGCGCGCGCGGGGCATGTGTCATCGCCTTACGTGGGCGGTCATCATGGCGCGCCTGAGCGCGTCCGGCAATGACAGGGCAGGGGCCTTGGCCGCTCTTGTCCCAACCCGCCGCGCCGTTGAATAATGGACGAGGGGCGAGGCACGGAGGTTTCACCATGACGACGTCAGCGACGGAGCGCGTGCGGGTGGTCGCGCCGGGACAGACTTATGCCGGCAAGCAGGGCATCACCTACGGCGCCGGCGCCTCGGCCGAGACGGTGGGCGCCGAAAAGATCTGCATGAACGTCATGCCGATGCCGCCGGGCGCGCGGGCCAAGGTCCACTATCACAAGGGCATCGAGACCATCGCCTATCTGCTCGACGGCGAATGCGCGGTCTATTACGGCGACGCGCTGGAACGGCGCACGGTCGTGCGCGCCGGCGAACAGGTGTTCTGCCCGGCCGACGTGCCGCACGCGCCGTCGAACGAAAGCGGCAAACCGTGCACCTGGATCGTGACGCATTCCTCCGGCAGCGATCAGGACGGCATCGTGCTGCTGCCGGAGCTGGACGCGCAGCTGGCGGCGAAACTCGGCGCCAAGGCCGGGGCCTAGCCGGTGCCCGCCACGCTCTTCCTCGTCCGCGCCGTGGTCGCGCCCGGCCTGCGCGACAAGTTCGACCATTGGTATTCGGCCGACCACCTGCCGTGGGCGATCCGCGTCTTCAAATGCGACAAGGCCTGGCGCTTCTGGAGCGAGGTGGAGGAGGGCGTGCACTACGCGGTCTATCGCTTCGCCGACAAGGCGGTCTTGCATCCCAAGTCGGCTATAGCCGACTTGGGACACTAAAAAATAGCGGCCGATATCGGGTAAACCCGACATCGGCTGCCGCCCTCGGCTCGGCCGAATTCAAGGAACTGGTCGCCGATTTTTCCCGCACCTGGCCTTCGGGCGTCGCCCGCACGCGCGACGTGGTGACGCTGGCCGAGGAGCGGGAAGGCACCGTAAGCTCGTAGGGTGGGCAAAGGCGCGTTTTGCGCCGTGCCCACCGCGGAAGCCTCTGACGCATGATGGTGGGCTTCGCTACGCTCAGCCCACCCGACAAGTCTGGATGGTTTGGAGCGCCGCCAACATGGCGCGCGGCGGCTGGGTCTAGCCTGCGGCGCGGCGCCTAAGCCTCTGGCGCCTCGGCCGTCCGCGCGGCGGCATAGCCGGTGGCGGTGAGCTGATAGCGGTAGCGGTTGCGCCCGTCGATGGCGACCCAGTCGTTCGCCAGCGCCTTGTTGAGGCCGCGCTGGAAATCGGCGTCGCGCACGGTGAAAAAGTAATTGCGCGGCAGCACGCCGCTCACCGGGATGCGGTGCTGCATGAAGACGTCGAGGATCTGGCGGCCGGCGTCGTCGTCGGAGATTGCGCAGGACATGGGTCACCGCCATGCGAGAGGAGGTGCGCTAGCGTTACGCCAATGCGCGGGCGCTGTCGCGCCGCCGCGCCGCAATCCTGAAAGTTATACCGGCTAATTGCGCCGTCAGGTTCCCGCCACCACTTTGTTCCGCAACACGCCGATACCGGTGATCTCGATCTCCACCGTGTCGCCCGGCTTGATGTTTTCCGGCACGCCGTCGGTGCCCATCCACATCACGTCGCCGGGCTCGATGGTGCAGTATTTCGACACTTCGGCGATGTAGGTCGCGGTGTCGAAGATCATGTTGTTGGTGGCGAAACGGTCGGTTTCGCGGCCGTTGACGCGGATGGTCGTCGTCATCGCGGCGGGGTCGAGCCCGGTGACGATCCACGGCCCCATCGGCTTGAAGGTGTCGGAATTCTTGGCGCGCCACAGCGTGCGGTCCTGCTTCTGCCAGCCGCGTTCGGACACGTCGTTGCCGATGGTCCAGCCGAACACATGATCGAGCGCGGTTTCGCGGGTCGCGTTGCGGGCCCGCTTGCCGAACACCGCGACCAGCTCGCCTTCGTACTGGAACGCCTCGCCGGCGTCGGCCGGCTTGACGATATTCTCCTCGTGCGCGATCAGCGCGTTGTTGGAGCGGTAGCCGATGTCGGGCTTTTCCGGGAACACCGGCTCGGTCTTGCGCTTGGCCGCCATCTTGCGGATGTGGTCGGCGTAATTGATGCCGACGCAGAAGAAATTCGACGGCACCGTCGGCACCAGCAGTTTGACGTCTTTGAGCGCGAAAGCGCGGCCATCACGGCTGTGCCGGC
The DNA here is from genome assembly GCA_963772235.1 of uncultured Alphaproteobacteria bacterium. GTDB lineage: Bacteria > Pseudomonadota > Alphaproteobacteria > Rhizobiales > Xanthobacteraceae > Pseudolabrys. The sequence goes on along the minus strand of CAVYWI010000026.1, from coordinate 171,845 downwards.
CCCACGGGCTTCCCTCGATGGCGATCACCTGGTCGCCTTCGACCACGCCATAGCTAGTCTGGCCGTCTTTACTAAATCGGCACCACGTCGTCATCGGCACGTCCTTACTTTCCATTGCACGTTTGTTATCTCCAGCCGCCGCCGCCGTTCACGTAGACGGTGTTGGCGGTCATGAACTGGCAGGCGTCCGAACACATGAACAGCACCAGTTCGCCGATCTCCTCCGGCGCGGCGAAACGGCCCATCGGCACGTCGTCGAGGAATTTCTGCACCAGCTCGGGCGAGGTCGCCGCCGCCTCCTGGAACGGCGTCTGCACCGGCCCGGGCGAGATCGACAGGGCGCGGATGCCGCGAGTGGCGAATTCGCGCGCCACGCCCATGGTCATGGTGACCACCGCGCCCTTGGCCGACGCGTAATGCACCGAGGCGCCGGGGCCGCCGCGCCGGTGCGACATGCTGCCCATGTTGACGATGACGCCGAAATTGTTGGCGAGCATGTGCGGCAGCACCGCCTGCATGGCGTAGAAGGTGCCTTTGACGTTGAGGTCGAAGGTGCGGTCGAACAGGTCGTCGTCGATGTCGAGGAATTTGGAGCGGCGCAGCGCGGCGCCCGCGGAATTGAACAGGAATTGCACGCTGCCGAAATCGTCGAGCGCGAGTTGCACCATGTCCTTGACCGCCGCGCGCTTGGTCACGTCGATGGTGAGCGCCAGCGTCTGCCCGCCGGCATTGCCGAACTTGGCGTTGACCTGCTCGACGGTCTGCTCGACGCCTTTCTCGTTGATGTCGGCGCACACCACGTTGGCGCCTTCGCGCGCGAAAATCAGCGCGGCGGCGCGTCCGATGCCGCTCGCCGCGCCCGTGATGATGATGGTCTTGCCGTGGAAATAGTCCGGCGTCTTCGGCATGGGTACTCCTGATCGCTGGATCGGTCTTGGCTGAGGGCCATCATGGATTGCCGGATCAAGTCCGGCAATGACCAGGTGGCGGTTGTCTCATCCCACGTCCGGCATGCCGCCCATGCGGATGACGGCTTGTGTGCCGAGCAAGATGGCGCGCGACAAGAGCGCGATGTCGGCCGGCATGTCCCGCCGCCAGACGTCGAGCAACAGCGCGATGCGGACGCGGTCGCTGCGGTTCCATACTTCGTGCCGGTAGGTGTCGTCCCAGAGCAGGCTTTCGCCGTCGCCGAGCCGATAGGGCACGCCGTCGATATTCATCACGCAGGCGGGGATGCCGCTGTCGTCGCTCGGCATCGACAGCATCAGATGAAAGCGCAGGATGGCGCGGAACGGGCCGCGGTGCTCGGGGATATGCTTGCCGGGTGCCAGAAACGACAACGTGGCCGACATCACCTCGGGCGCCTCGTCCAGTATAGCGGCGACGGTCGGGACGCGGCGCAGGTTTTTTTCCAGCCTGACGCCGTAGGCCTTCATGATGAACACCCGCCAGTCGCGCCCGTCATTGGCCGAAATATCCGCCTGCGCCGGCATGACGTCGTGGAAGCGCGGCACTTTGCCGAGGGTACCGGCGACCGCGAGCGCTTCGTCGCGGATGTCGGTCCAGCGGTCGGTAAACCGTCTGGCGTTCGGGAAATAATGCTCGGCGTCGAGCGTCGCCGGCGTCGCGATACGACGGTCGTACATGGCGCGGACAACGCCGGCCGCGCGGTCGTAAAGTTGAGCCACGGACGATTTCTCCCCGGAGAGGTCGCGCCCTTGTTATGAACATAGTCCCGCGGCGGCGGCGGGCCTATATCCTTGCCCATAAATTTGGCGCAGCTTGACAATTCCCCCGGTGGGAAAAGGATCGAAGGATCCCGGGCGGCGACGGCCTGCCCTGGGCCGCCTCGCGGCGAGATGAAGGGAGAGCCCCATGCGAAAATTATGGCTGGCGTTGGTGCTGGCGCCGCTGATCGCAGTGTCGGCCCGCGCGGATGAAGGCCTGGTCACCTTCAAGTCGATGAGCGTCGATCTCGCGCTGGCGCTCGCCCGGGCCGCGCTCGCCGATTGTCAGAAGCAGGGCTATCAGGTTTCGGTCGCGGTGGTGGACCGTTTCGGTGTCACGCAAGTGCTGCTGCGTGACCGCTTCGCCGGCGCGCACACCGTGCCCACCGCAACCGGCAAGGCCTGGACCGCGGTCAGCTTCCGCACCAATACCGGCGATCTGGTCGCCGCTACTGCGCCGGGATCGCCGCAGGCCGGCGTGCGCAATCTGCCGGACGCGACCATCATCGCCGGCGGCGTGATGGTCGAGGCGGCGGGTTCGCTGGTCGGCGCTATCGGCGTGTCCGGCGCGCCGGGCGGGGACAATGACGAAACCTGTGCCAAGGCCGGCATCGCAGCCATCCGCGACAAACTCGATTTCTAAAAGCGTGTGGTCAGCTGCGTGAGCCAAGCCGGGGAAGCGTCGACGATCACGGCTTCCAGTCTCTTGTCGAGGCCACTGACGATCAACACGCCGACGAAAAGCAAAAGGCCGCCGAGCAGATATTTGCCGCCCTTGCCGGCCTGGAGCAGGCGGTCGCGCCAGCGCATCAGCGCCTCGCGCGACAGCATGCCGAGCGCGATCAGCGGCGCAGCCGCACCGATGCCGAAAGCGATCATGGTCAGCGCGACGCGGCCGATATCCTTGCCTTGCGCCGCCAGCACCGAGGCCGCGCCGAGCGTCGGGCCGACGCAAGGGCTCCAGACCGCGCCGAGCAGCAGCCCGAGCGCGAACTGGCCGGAGAGCCCGCGCGTCGACATCCCGCCGGCCTGCGCATGCGCCCAGTTGCCGACCGGCCCGGCGGCCACCGCCAACTGGACTTGCAGCTTCGGCAGCAGCAACACGGCGCCGATGGCGATCAACAGCACGGCGGCGACATAGCGGAAAACGTCCTGATCGAGCCCGATAGCAAAGCCGATGGTGGCGACGAACAGACCAACCGCCACATAGGACAGCGCGACGCCGCCGGCGAGCGCGACCGGGCCGTAGCGGTGCTCGGTCAGCGCCGCGCCCAGCACAATCGGCAGCAGCGGCAGCACGCACGGCGACAGCGTCGACAGCACTCCGGCCAGGAGCGCGAGGGCAAGAGCGCTCATGTCAGATCAGAGCGCCTTGCCGAGCAGCGACTTCGATCGAGGCCGGATCGGTATCGCCAGTCGAACGGCCGACTTCTTGGCCGCCCTTGTAGACGATCAGCGTGCTTTGCTGCGCGACATGCAGCGTGCGCAGCAGCGCTTTGCTGGTGTCAAAGTCGATGTCGAACGCCGTCAGGTCCTTGAATTTCGCCGTGCCCTCGAGCTTGGACAAAATCGGCTTCTGCGCCTTGCAGGTTGGGCACCAGGGCGCGGTGATGTGCAGCAGGATCGGCTTGCCGGCGGCTTGGGCCGCGGCAAAGGCCTGCGGGCTGTAGGCCTCGGGCGACATGGCCGAGGCGAGGGGGCTGAGGGCGAGCGCTGCGCCGAGCGCCAGCGCGCCGATGAAAAGACGTCGATTGACCATGGGATCTCCGGTTGCGAATGCGTTGTCCCCTCCTAGCAAACGGCCGGCGCCGCGGCGGTCACGTTTCCCACATGCAAAATCACGAATTCGTGGGGTCGGGGGCCGGATAGAGGCGAAAATCGTGTCGCGGATCGTTGCGGCGGTTTTATAATGCGCAACGATCGAAAAGCCGCTCAGGAAAACCCATTCAGGAAAGCATATGGCCACGCCCCCGCCCATCGAATACGCCGATGCCTCGCCGCAAGTGCGCGCGGTCTATGACGACATCAAGAAATCCCGCAACGTGCCGGATGTGAATAATTTCTGGAAATATCTGGCGCGCGACCCGGCGACGCTCAAACGTACCTGGGAAAGCATCAAGCAAATCATGGCGCCGGGCGCGCTCGATCCGCTGACCAAGGAGATGGTCTATCTCGCGGTCAGCGTCACCAATGGCTGCGCCTATTGCATCGCCAGCCACACCGCCGCCGCCCGCAAGGCCGGCATGACTGAGGCCATGTTCGGCGAGCTGATGGCGGTTACAGGCATGGCCAATGAGACCAACCGGCTCGCCAACGGCTACCGGGTTCCGGTCGACCCCGTGTTCCAAACCTGACGCGATTGATCAAACCCTGCCATCCGTGCAAGATGGTGAAAACGCTTGTGGGGCGCGTGCTGGGGGACGCATATGTTAGATCGGACAGTGATTTCGCGATTGATCTGTGTGGGGTTGGTGGCGGCGGTCATGCTGCCCGCCGGGCACGTCATGTTTCCTTATGTCAGCCACGTCTTGAGCGGCGGGCAGTTCCAGGCGATTGAGGCCGTGATTAGCGCTACCGTCGGCTTCGGCCTCTCGGCCATCGTCGGCTAATCTTCGACATGCGGCTTTTTGAGCGGTTCGCGCGCCCAAGGGGGGCGAACGCTTCATCGTCGATGACACAGAAAAGCGCCGTCCGGCCGGAATAAACAATGACGTAGGCTGATGTATGCCTGTGCTCGGCGACTGGTTACACATTACATCCCGCCGATGATGTCGAAGCCGATCACCGTCGTTGTGAGATAACCGCCGCAGCCGCGACCCCGGCGCGCTGAGCTGCCGGGGTCGCCACGCTCGATCGTGCTATTGCGTGCCGCCTTTGTTCGGCACCGGCGCCGGTGTCAGCGGCTTCGGCGGTGCCGCGCCCGAGCCCGTGGTGGCCGGCGGGATCGTGTGCTGCATGGCGCTGCCGGTTGTCGCCGGCGCCGTGTTGTTGCTTGCGGTATTGCTCTTGCTGTTGGCGCCGATGATCACGAGGAACGCGATCAACGCGAGCACGGCGATGCCGGCAACCCAGCTCCATGGTCCGCCAACGCTTGCGTCACGACGCAGCACCGGGTCGCTCAACCGCGGATCGGTATAACGTGGATCACTCATGGTAATCCTCCTTCGGTTCCAGACGCGCTTGGTCGTCTCGTCCGGAGGAAACCCACTGCTTACGCCGGCGGTTCCGAAAAAAGTCTGTGTGCACTGCCGAAGAAACTTTCTGCGTCGATCCAAGGCAAATTGCCGCCGGAAATGCTAAGGGAACAATTCGATTCTGCAAAAAATCGCCCGCCCTCGCTCAAATCGTCATGCGCCTGACAAAATTTGCCACCGCCGCCGCGCCGATGCTGTTCGTGCTGCTGTGGAGCACCGGCTTCATCGGCGCACGCTTCGGGCTGCCCTATATCGAGCCGATGACGTTTTTGGCGGTGCGCATGGTGTGCGTCGTGCTGATCATGGGCGCGATCGCGTTCACTGTGCAGGCGCGCTGGCCGCAAGGGGTCGAAATTGGTCACAGCCTGGTGGCGGGTGCGCTGGTGCACGGGCTTTATCTCGGTGGCGTGTTCACGGCGATCAGCCAGGGCGTACCGGCCGGCATCTCGGCGCTGATCCCGGGGCTGCAGCCGATCCTCACCTCGACGATCGCCAACCGCTTCATGGGCGAGCGGGTCACGCGCTTGCAATGGCTCGGTTTGGTGCTCGGCCTGATCGGCGTTCTGCTGGTGCTGCACGATCGCAGCATCGTGCTGGCGGGATCGCCGCTCGGCTGGATCGCGAGCTTCGGCTCATTGATTGGGATCACACTCGGCACGCTCTACCAGAAGCGCTATTGCGGCCGCATCGACTGGCGCGCCGGCAATACCGTGCAATATGCCGGTGCGCTGGCATTGTTCGGGCTCGCCGCCTTCGCTCTCGAAACGCGAGCCGTCCATTGGAGCGGCGAACTCATCTTCGCCATGGCCTGGCTGGTGCTGGTACTGTCGATTGCGGCGGTCGGCCTAATGTATTGGCTGATCCGCCGCTCGGCGGCGACCGGCTTCGCCAGCCTATTCTATCTGGTGCCGGCGGTGACAGCCTTGCTGGCGTTCCTCTTGTTCGGCGAGAAGCTGGATGCGGTTTCGATCGCGGGTATGCTGGTGTGTGCGGTCGGCGTTGTGCTGGCCAATCGCGGGGCGGCGTTGCGGCCGGCGGCGGCCAACGCCGCGGCCTCGGTCGCCGCGGAAGGCTAACAACATGGAAATCCTGGCCGCCGTCTTTCGCGAAGTCGGCGCAGCGCTGTCGATCGAGCGCATTACGCTTGATCCGCCCCGACCAACCGAGGTGCTGGTGCGCGTCGCCGCGGTCGGCCTTTGCCGCACCGATTACCACGTCATGCGCGGCGAGCGCCGGGTGGCGATGCGACCAATGGTGCTCGGCCACGAGGCGGCCGGTGTGGTCGAAGACGTCGGCGCCGAGGTCGCCTCGATCAAACGCGGCGACCACGTCGTGCTCACCTTCATTCCGGCGTGCGGCGTTTGCCAATGGTGCCGCCGCGGGCTGCATCATCTTTGCGCCGAAGGACCGCGCATCACCCAGGGCAAGCAACTCGACGGTAGCTACCGCCGGCGCGACCGCGATGGCGCCGATGTCGGGGCCTTCTGCATGATCGGCGCTTTCGCCGAGCGTACCGTGGTCGATCAGGCGTCGGTTCTGGTCATCGACCGGGATATTCCACTCGATCTCGCAAGCTTGGTGGCTTGCGGCGTGCCGGCCGGGGTGGGGGCGGCGCGGTACCGGGCGAAGGTGAAGCCGGGCGACAGCGTGCTGGTGGTCGGCTGCGGCGGCGACGGCATGAATGTGGTGCAGGGCGCGCGTCTGTGCGGCGCTACGCAGATCATCGCCGCCGATATCGTGCCGCTAAAGCTCGATTGGGCGCGCGAGTTTGGCGCGACCGATACGGTCAATGCCGAGGGCGAGGCGCTCACCCGCGCGGTGCTGGATCTGACCGGCGGCGTCGGTGTCAATCACGCCTTCGTCTGCATCGATCCGCCGGCGACATTGCTGCCGGCGTTCCGCGCCACCGCCAAAGCCGGCAACGTGGTGGTCACCGCGCTGACGCCTGACACGGTCAGCGAAATCAAGATCCCGCCGCTGGAATTGTTCGTCACGCAGAAGGCGATCATGGGTGCGGTCTACGGCTTTGCCAGCCCGCGCCTGCAAATTCCCGAGTTGCTGGCGCTTTACCGGCAGGGCACGCTGAACCTGCGCAAGCTCATGACGCGGACTTATCGCCTCGACGAGATCAATCGCGGCTACTCCGATCTCGAAGCCGGCAAGAACTTACGCGGGGTCGTGGTGTTCGACGGCTGAGCGGCGCGGCTATTTTTCCGGATCGATCACGATCTGCGTCTGCGTCACCAGCGCGCAGAGCTTGCCGTCGCCGCGGGTGACGCGGGTCTGCCAGACCATGGTGGTGCGGCCGCGGTGCAGCGGCGTGCATTCGGCGTAAGCCGTGTCGCCGATCGGGATCGACGGCGAAGAAATTGGTCTTGCTCTCGATCGTGGTGGTGCGCTGGCCCGGCTTCAAATTGGCGGTGGCGCCGGTGCCGCCGAGATTGTCGGCGAGCGCCATGATGGCGCCGCCGTGCATGATGCCGTGGCGGTTGTTGAGCTCCTCGCGCGCGGGGAGTTCCGCCGTAACGCGCTCGCGCGTTACCCCGGTGATCTTGAGGCCAAGGAATTGGGCAAAGGCCGGCTGCGTATGAGCCGGCGCGTTGACGTCGTTCATTGCAATGGCTCCGGGCCGAACACGAAAAAGGCGCGGGGAAACGCGACCCGCGCCCTTGTTCGGTCAGATATAACGCGCCGAGGCGGCGTCTGTCACTTCGGCTGCGGCACGATGCGGATATAGGGCTTCGGCGTCTTCCAGCCCTGCGGATAAAGCTTCTTGGCCTCGTCCTCGCTGATCGCGCCGGTCATCAGCACGTCCTCGCCCTGTTTCCAGTTCGCCGGCGTCGCCACGCGGTGCTTGGCGGTGAGCTGCAGCGAGTCGAGCACGCGCAGGATCTCGTCGAAGTTGCGCCCGGTGGTCATCGGATAGACCAGGATCAGCTTGATCTTCTTGTCCGGGCCGATGATGAAGACGTTGCGCACCGTCATGTTGTCGGCCGGCGTGCGGCCTTCCGAGGTGCCGCTGGTCGAGGCCGGCAGCATGCCATAGGCCTTGGAAATCTTCAGATCGGTGTCGCCGATCATCGGATAGTTCGGCGCGAAGCCGACCACGTCCTTGATGTCGACCGCCCATTTCTTGTGGTTGTCGACCGGGTCGACCGACAGGCCGATGATCTTGGTGTTGCGCTTGTCGAACTCCGGCTTCATGCGCGCCATGGTGCCGAGCTCGGTGGTGCAGATCGGCGTGAAATCCTTCGGATGCGAGAACAGCACGCCCCAGGAATTGCCCAGCCAGTCGTGAAAACGGATTTTTCCTTCGGTGGTGTCCGCCTCGAAATCCGGGGCGGTATCGCCAATCGCCAATGCCATGACAATCCTCCTCAAAATGCGGTCAACTGCGTTCCGCCGCTTATATAGGCGTCCGCGCGCGGGCGGAATAGGCCTGCCGGCACAAAGGACAGTCATGCGGCGACGCCGCACGGCGCAGCATAAAGCTTTGCCGCCGTGCGGGACTGACTGAAAGAGTATTCCGCTGTTGCTAGCCAGCCGTCGTCAGCGGCTGGCCGCCTTGCGCTCGTCCATGCCGACGGTGCGGCCGGGGAAGCCGGCGGCGTCGAAATAGCGCGTTCGCCCCGACGCGCTGGCCGACCAGGATGGTGGCGAGGCCGTCGTTGCCCGGCTTGCGACCGCTCGATGAAGTTCTCCACCATCGGGCTGCGCGCCGCCCGGCAGCGCTTCCGCGACGACGCGGCCCATCAGGCGCCCTTGAACGGGATCTTCAGGCCGAGGATATGCGCCATGGTCTTGCCCATGTCGGCGTTGCTCACCGGCGCCTCGTTGACGAAGCCCGCTTTGAAGTCGGGGCCGATCGCCGCCATGAAATTCATGGTGTCGGCGCGGTTGAAGCTGCCGTGCATGCCCTGGCCCTGCTGCAGGCCGGTGTCGGCGATGTTGACCGCGCACATCACCGGCTTGTCGCAGCCGTTCCGCATAGGAGCGGAAGTTGATCACGACCGACGGCCGCGGCGTGACCGACGAGCGCCTTTCAGGTTGATGGCGGACAGCGGCAGCGTGCCGGGGAATCGTGCCGAGATCGTCGTCGACGAACAGGCCGCTGACATAGTCCTGCGCCAGCAGCGCGGCGACCACCTTGTCGGTGAGCGCGCGGTCCTTGCCCGGCACGTAGACGAGATCGGAGCCGCCGTTGGAGGCGACGACCACGTCCGGCTTGGCGGCGTCGGCGCCGATCAGGCCGTTGCCGCGCTTCGGATAGGTGCCGGCGGCGACCGGCGGCGTTCTTGTCGTCGGGATCGGCGAGCGGCAGTCCGAGCGCCTTGGCGAGATCGATGGCGACGAAGCCCGGCGGCAGCAGGCCGGCCGGCACGTCGGCGTAGCTCGCCTGCGCGGCCGCGCTGGTCTTGCTTTCCTTGCTGATGGTCGAGAAGCCGTGATCGGCGGAGACGACGATATCGGTCGTCGCGGCAAGGCCGAGCTCGTCGAGCGCCTGGCGCAGCTCCGCCAGATTGTCGTCGGCATTCTTGATCGCCGCGAGCGAGGTCGGCCCGTTGATGCCGGGCGTGACCTTCAGCGGGCTGTCGCCCTGGTTATGCTGGGTGCCGTCCGGATCGCGCGACCAGAATACCAGCACGAATGGCTTGTTGCGCGCCTTGAGCATCGGCAGCACGACCTTGGTCGCGACGTCGGCGAAATATTTCTGCTGCTCGACATTGGCGACGGTCGTGCCCGGCTTCTTGGCATCGCCGGCATTGCCGTTGGCGGCACGGCCGGGCGCGGTCAGCGGCAAGCTCGCCTTGGCCAGCGCGTCCTTCATCGTCTTGCGACAGCGGCACGCCGGCGGCGCTGCCGGTCGCATCGTCGACGATGATGGTGTTCTCGCCGGTGCGATCGACGTGATCGAACATCCGCGTCGGGCCGACCTTGCCGATCGCCGCCGTGGAGAAGCCCTGATGGCGGGCGGCAAAGAGGACGGCGTCCTCATCGACGAAATTGCCGGAGAAATGATCGTCGATGTCGCCGAGCACCGTGTCGCTTTCGATGAACGGCGTCACGCTGCCGGCGGCATGCGGGGTGGCGAACCCGACATAGATCGTGTTCGAGAACACGCCGGTGTCGCCGAGAAAATGGCCGGTCGCCATGCCCGAGGCATTGGCCATGGTGAAGGTCGGGAACAGCGAATGCGGATTGGCGAAATTCACGCCTTTGTCGCGCACCGCCGCCATGGTGGGGGCGCTCTGCGGCGTAACCGACAGGGAGCGCAAGCCGTCCGGCACGAACAGGATCAGGTTATGCGGCGTTTGCGCGGCGGCCTGGCCGAGCGGTATCGCCGTGGCGCAGGCCAGTACCAGCAGGGTCTTCCTGAGCGACATGGCAACTCTCCCTGTTTATCTTTGTTGCGTTGCCGCGCTAGATACGCCGACCGCAAGACAGTATTGTAACAAGCGCCGGCTATCCGCAGCCATTTCCACCGGAATGGCAGAGGGCTTTTTCCCTTCATGTTCAAGCGCATCCTGATCGCCAACCGCGGCGAAATCGCCTGCCGGATCATCAAGACCGCCCGCCGCATGGGGATCGAGACGGTCGCGGTCTATTCGGAGGCCGACAAGGACGCCCTGCACGTGGAGATGGCCGATACCGCCGTCGCCATCGGCCCGCCCGAGGCGGCCAAAAGCTACCTGCTGATCGACAAGATCGTCGGCGGCCTGCAAAGCGTCGGGCGCCGAGGCCGTGCATCCGGGCTACGGCTTCCTGTCCGAACGTGAGGCCTTCCCCAAGGCGCTGGAAGCCGCCGGCATCGTGTTCATCGGGCCGAACCCCAAAGCCATCGCGGCGATGGGCGACAAGATCGAGTCGAAGAAGGCGGCGGCCGCGGCGCACGTCTCCACCGTGCCCGGCCATCTCGGCATCATCGAGCGACGACGTCGAGGCGATCGAAGATCGCCGACGAAATCGGCTACCCGGTGATGATCAAGGCCTCCGCCGGCGGCGGCGGCAAGGGCATGCGCATCGCCTACAGCAAAGCCGAAGTGGAGGAAGGCTTCGCCCGCGCCAAGTCGGAGGCGAAATCCTCCTTCGGCGACGACCGCGTGTTCATCGAGAAATTCATCACCGATCCGCGCCACATCGAGATCCAGGTGCTGGGCGACAAGCACGGCAACGTCATCTATCTCGGCGAGCGCGAATGCTCGATCCAGCGCCGCAACCAGAAAGTGATCGAGGAGGCGCCGTCGCCGCTGCTCGACGAGGCGACGCGCAAGAAGATGGGCGAGCAGGCGGTCGCGCTGGCCAAGGCCGTCGGCTACGACTGCGCCGGCACCGTCGAATTCGTCGCCGGCGCAGGACAAGAGCTTCTTCTTCCTCGAGATGAACACGCGGCTGCAGGTCGAGCATCCGGTGACCGAACTCGTCACCGGCATCGATCTGGTCGAGCAGATGATCCGCGTCGCGGCCGGCGAGAAACTGTCGCTCAAGCAGAGCGACGTGAAGCTCAACGGCTGGGCGGTCGAAAGCCGCGTCTATGCCGAAGACCCGTACCGCAACTTCCTGCCCTCGACCGGCCGGCTCACGCGCTACCGGCCGCCGGCGGAGCGCAGTGCCGGACGGCATCACCGTGCGCAACGACACCGGCGTCTACGAGGGCGGCGAGATTTCGATCTACTACGATCCGATGATCGCCAAGCTGGTCACCCACGCGCCGACGCGCGAGCAGGCAATCGACGCGCAGGCCGACGCGCTCGATGCCTTCGTCATCGACGGCATCCGCCACAACATTCCGTTCCTCTCGGCGCTGATGGCGCATCCGCGCTGGCGCGCCGGCAAGCTGTCGACCGGCTTCATCGCCGAGGAATTTCCCGACGGCTTCCACCCGCATGCGCCGGACGGCGAGCGCGCGCGGGTGCTGGCGAGCGGTCGCCGCGGCCATCGACCACGTGCTGGGCGAGCGCAAGCGGCAGATTTCCGGCCAGATGGACGGGCACAGGGTGACGCGCGAGAGCCAGCGCGCGGTCTGGCTGGGCGAAACCGAATATCGGCTCGAAGTGAAGCGCGAGAACGGCGCCATCGAGGTGCGCTTCCCCGGCAACGCCAAAGACAAGAACAGCGGCGCCATCTGCAATCGGACTGGAAGCCGGGCGATCCGCTGTGGACCGGCACGATCAACAGCGAGCCGGTCGCGGTGCAGGTGCGGCCCGTTCCGAACGGCTTTGCGCTCGCCTACCGCGGCGTCGAGACGAAGGCCTATGTCTACACCGAGAGCGAGGCCGGCTATGCGCGGCTGATGCCGGCGAAGAAGGTCGCCGACACCGGCAAGCAGGTGCTGTGCCCGATGCCGGGGCTGGTCGTGTCGATCGCGGTGAAGGAAGGCCAGGAGGTCAAGGCCGGCGAGACCGTGGCGGTCGTCGAAGCCATGAAGATGGAGAACGTGCTGCGCGCCGAGATCGACGGCACGGTGAAGAAGATCAACGCCAAGCCGGGCGACAGCCTGGCGGTCGATGCGGTGATCTTGGAGTTTGCTTAGCGCTGGCGCGAGGTGGCTCGCGCCTTATTTTACTGAAGTCCATGACCCTCTACTTCGCCTACGGCTCCAACATGCAACGCGCCGCCATGGCGCGCCGCTGCCCGGGTGCGCGAGCGGTCGGGCCGGCTTCGCTCGACGGTTACAAATTCTTCGTCGGCATCGACGGCTGGGGCTCGGTGAAACCCAAGCCGGGCCAGCGCGTGCACGGCGTGCTATGGCGGCTGACCCCGCGCGACATCGCCGCGCTGCATGCCTACGAGCTATTGCACCGGGGCCTCTATGAGGTGCGCCATCTGCCGGTGCGGGTCGGCAGCAGCCGCGCGCAGGCCATGATCTACCGGCTGCGCCGCCGCGCGCCCGGCAAGCCGAAGCCGGGCTATGTCGAAATGATCGCCGCCGCCGCGCGCGGCTGGAAACTGCCCGAGCGCTACATCCGCTCGGTCGAGCGCTGGTCGATCTCGCGTTTCACCGGCCCACGCGTCATCGACGCGGGGGAACTGGCATGATCGTTATTCGACACATAGTCGTGCGCGGCCGCGTGCAGGGCGTCGGCTACCGCGCCTTTGTCGAGCACGAGGCGCTCCACCGCGGTCTCGAAGGCTGGGTGCGCAATCGCCGTGACGGCAGCGTCGAGGCGGTGTTCGCAGGTGCGCAAGAAAAAGTCGACGGCATGATCGAAGCCTGCCGGCGCGGGCCTTATTCTGCCCGCGTCGATGCGCTCGATCAGCGCGAAGGCAGCGAGGCCGAACTCAAGCTGCGTGCGCCCGGCGATGTGTTCTCGGTGCTGCCGACAGCGTAATCGGCCGTCCCGAACAAAGCCTCGAACTCCCGCCGCAGCACCATGTCGACGTCCGCCATCGACACCGGCATGCCGAGATCGGCCAGGCTGGTGACGCCGTAACGCTGTTCGCTCACCCCGCAGGGCACGATGCCGGAGAAATGCGTGAGGTCCGGATCGACATTGAGCGCCATGCCATGCAGCGTCACCCATTGCGTCACGCGGATGCCGATGGCGGCGATCTTGTCCTCGCAGCCTTCGCCTTTGTCCGGCCGGCGCACCCAGACGCCGATGCGGTCTTCGCGCCGCTCGCCGCGCACGTTGAAGGCGGCGAGCGTACGGATGATCCATTCCTCCAGCGTCGCGACGAAGCGCCGCACGTCCGGCCCGCGCCGGCGCAGATTGAGCATCACGTAGGCCACGCGCTGACCCGGCCCGTGATAGGTCATCTGCCCGCCGCGGCCGCTCTCGAATACGGGAAAACGCGCCTCGATCAGTTGCTCCGGCTTGGCGCTGGTGCCGGCGGTGTAAAGCGGAGGGTGCTCCAATAGCCAGACCAGCTCGGGCTCTTGCCCGGCGGCGATCGCCGCCGCGCGAGCCTGCATGGTGGCGACGGCCTGCTCATAGGGCACGCGCGAATCGTCCACGCGCCATTCCACCGGCGCCATCTTGGTTGGTGGCTGCAAAACGTCGAGGTCGCTCCGAAATCCGACCGCCACCGTGGGCCTCAGAAGTGGTTGTAGACATCATCCAAATAGCGCGGAGTCTGCTGCAAAGAAGGGCCCGCCATGATGAAAAAGATGATCTTGTATTCGGTCACGCAGCGGATCGTGGCCGCATACTCTCCCAGCGTGCCATAGCGCGATTGCGTGGTGCGCTCGATTTGTCCGAATCCGGCCCCTTGAATGGCCACCTCGGCGAAGAGACATTCCTCCTGCGTCAGCTTGGTATCTTGCCACCGGGTGCTGACAGCGGGGCCGGCCTGGGCGCTTGTGGCGCCGGCAAAGGCGGCGAAGCCGAGAAATAGGCCAAAAGCTGCGGCTTTGTGCATCACATCTCCCCCTCTGATGCGCGGCTTGATCCGTTAACGCTCTGTTCACCATACCATGGTCACCTCATGGTCGCCCGCGGCAAATCCGGGCGCAATGGGGCATCAACAAGTGGCCACACTCGATAAGGTTACGGTCGAAATTACCGTCGTCCTCGGCAGCACCACCATGCCGGTTCATCAGGTGCTCCGGCTCGGCCGCGGCGCCATCATAGAACTGGAGTCGACCGAAGAGGACGCGGTCAATATCCTTGCCAACGACCTGCCGATCGCCAAGGGTACCGTGGTGGTCAACGGCAACCGCATCGCGGTAGAGGTTGGCGGATTGATGCCCCGGCGGCCCGATATGCGCTAAGCGCCAAGCCAGCCCTTGTCCCTCAAGACCCTATTTGTTAGAGCAACCGCGCTTTGCCGGGACGCGAGGTTTTGCAAGGCTTTTCGTCGTCCCTCCTGCGGCCATGGCGGAATTGGTAGACGCACTAGCTTGAGGTGCTAGCGGGGCAACCCGTGGAGGTTCGAGTCCTCTTGGCCGCACCAAAATGTTTATATCGGTGTTTCAATGTCTTAGAGAGGCGTGGCAGGTTGTTTTTGTAGCGTTATAACGAACTTTCCCTCCACCGGCCGCCAAGCAATGGCACATCCAAGACGATGGCTTCTTGCGCTTGTTATTTTGCTCGTGTTCTCCGGCGTGGCCGCAGGCGCAGCGTATTTTCACGGCACGCTCAGCGTGGATGCGCTGGAAATGTGGATAGCTCGTCTTGGCATTTGGGCGCCGATCGTTTTCATCTTGCTCTATACGGTCGCGACCGTCGGTATGGTTCCGGGCAGCATTTTCGACCTAACCGGCGGCGCGCTGTTCGGCCCCTATTTTGGCAGCCTGCTCGATTTCACCGGTGGAATTCTCGGTGCGGCGTTGGCATTCCTGATTGCGCGCTATCTTGCCCGGGACTGGGTCGAACGCCGCGCCGGACCGCGACTGCAGGAGGTCATGCATAATGTGGATGCAGAGGGATGGAAATTCGTTGCGTTTTTACGCCTCGTTCCCGTTTTTCCGTACAATGTAATGAACTATTTGCTCGGGCTGACGCGTATTCCATTCCACCATTACGTACTCGCAACGGCGGTGTTCATGGCGCCGTCGACGATTGCATATACGTGGATTGGTTATGCCGGCCGCGAACTCATGGCCGGCGGCACGCCACATATTCGCTTTGCTTTGGCTGCGCTTGGAATATTGGCGGCGCTGCTTTTCTTGCCTAAGTTTCTCAAGCGACTGCGCCGCGGCTGACTCAAAGCCGGATGCGCAGCCGGCTGGCGATCTCGCCGACGATGCCGCGGCGGAACAGCAGCACGCAGACGACGAAGATCACGCCCTGGATCACCAGCACCCACTCGCCGACGATGGCGAGATAGTTCTGCATCGAGCAGGATGACGAACGCGCCGACGACCGGCCCGAACATGGTGCCGAGGCCGCCGACCAGCGTCATCAGCACGACCTCGCCCGACATCGGCCAGTGCACGTCGGTGAGCGAGGCGAGCTGCAACACGATCGCCTTGGTCGCGCCGGCGAGCGCCGGCGAGCGTCGCCGACAGCACGAAGGCGACCAGCTTGTAGCGGTCGGTCTTGTAGCCGAGCGAGATGGCGCGCGGCTCGTTCTCGCGGATCGCCTTCAGCACCTCGCCGAACGGCGAATGGATGATGCGGTAGATGAGCAGGAAGCCGGCGAGGAAGATCGCCAGCACGACGACATACATCGCCATCTCGTTGCGCAGGTCGATGAGGCCGAACAGGTGGCCGCGCGGCACCGCCTGGATGCCGTCCTCGCCGCCGGTGAACGTCGCCTGCAGCGCGAAGAAATACATCATCTGCGCCAGCGCCAGCGTGATCATGGCGAAATAGATGCCCTGGCGGCGGATCGCGAGCGAGCCGGCGACGAGGCCGCAGCACGGCGGCGGTCGCGGTGCCGGCGAGGATCGCCAGCTCCGGCGGGAAGCCCCAGGCCTTGGCGGCATAGGCCGCGACGTAGCTCGCCCAGCCGAAAAACAGCGCGTGGCCGAACGACAGCAGGCCGACATAGCCGATCAGCAGGTTGAAGGCGCAGGCGAACAGCGCGAAGCACAGCGCCTTCATCAGGAACAGCGGATAGACGAAGAACGGCGCGACGACCAGCAGCGACGACCATGACGACGAAGGCGATCGTTTCGCTCGGCGTGCGCGCCGTCGCACGCGGCGCTCTGGCGAGTGGATCGGCTGCGCGCTCCATCAGCGCTCTCCGCCCGAACAGGCCGGCCGGCCGGACCAGCAGCACGATCGCCATGATGACGAAGATCACGGTGTTCGACGCCTCCGGGATAGAACACCTTGGTCAGGCCCTCGATCACGCCGAGCGCCGAAGCCGGTGACGATCGCGCCGAGGATCGAGCCCATGCCGCCGATCACCACCACGGCGAACACGACGATGATGAGGTCGGAGCCCATCTGCGGCGACACGTGGTAGATCGGCGCCGCCATCACGCCGGCGAAGCGCCGCGAGCGCCGACGCCGAAGCCGTAGGTCAGCGTGATCATGCGCGGCACGTTGATGCCGAAGGCGCGCACCAGCGTCGGGTTCTCGGTCGCGGCGCGCAGGTAGGCGCCGAGCCGCGTGCGCTCGATCACGAACCAGGTGCCGAGGCAGACCGACGAGCGAGGCCACGATCACCCAGGCGCGATAGTTGGGCAGGAACATGAAGCCGAGATTGCTGCCCGCCGCTGCAGCGACTCCGGCATGGCGATAGGGCAGGCCGGACGGAGCCGAAGTAGTTGCGGAACAGGCCCTCGATGATCAGCGCGAGGCCGAAGGTCAGCAGCAGGCCGTAGAGATGGTCGAGCTTGTAGAGCCAGCGCAGGAACAGCCGCTCGATGACCATGCCGGTGATGCCGACGACGAGCGGCGCGAGGATCAGCGCCGGCCAGTAGCCGATGCCCGAGATATTGCAGCAGCAGATAGGCGGCGAAGGCGCCCATCATGTACTGGGCGCCGTGGCGTGAAATTGATGATGTTGAGCATGCCGAAGATGACGGCGAGCCCGAGGCTCAGCAGCGCGTAGAACGAGCCGTTGATCAGCCCGATCAGCAGCTGGCCGAACAGCGCCTGCGACGGGATGCCGAAGATTTCGAACATGCGACGCACTCTGGCATGTCATCGCCGAGCGGCCGGCGATCAGCTCAGGAAGCACGCCGTGCGTCCCGATCGACTCACCGGGACGCGCCGCGCACAGCGCGCGGCGGCCCGGTGATGACAGGTCGGTTCAGCCGCTCGACCAGCGGGCAGTTGCCGTCCTTGAGCGGACGGAAGGCCTCGTCCGCCGGGATGGTGGCGCGCAGCTTGTAGTAGTCGCCGGGATATTTCGACTCCGCCGGCTTCTTCACCTCGAACAGATAGGCCGGGTGGATCTTGCGGCCGTCGGCGCGGATCGATGCCCTTGCCGAACAGCGGATCGTCGGTCGGCATCTCCTTCATCTTGGCGACCACCGCCTTGCCGTCGGCGGCGCTCTTCAGCGCGGCGACCGCCTTCAGGTAGTGCGTGACGGCCGAGTAGACGCCGGCCTGCACCATGGTCGGGAATTTGCCCGGCGCGTTGCGTCCGCCTGCCAGCGCTTGGTCCAGGCGCGGTTGGCGTCGTTCATGTCCCAGTAGAAGGTCTCGGTCAGGATCAGGCCCTGCGCGGTCTGCAGGCCGAGCGCGTGGACGTCGGTGACGAAGACCAGCAGGCCGGCGAAGCTTCTGGCCGCCCTTGACGATGCCGAACTCGGCGCCCTGCTTGATCGAGTTGATGGTGTCGCCGCCGGCATTGGCGAGGCCGATGATCTTGGCCTTCGAGGCCTGCGCCTGCAGCAGGAACGACGAGAAGTCGGTGGTGTTGAGCGGATGGCGCACGCTGCCGAGCACCTTGCCGCCGGTCTTGCTACGACCGACCGCCGTGGTGTCGCGCTCGAGCGCATGGCCGAAGGCGTAGTCGGCGGTGAGGAAGAACCAGGTGTCGCCGCCGGTCTTGACGATCGCCTTGCCGGTGCCGTTGGCGAGCATCCAGGTGTCGTAGGTCCAGTGGATGGTGTTGGGCGTAGCACTTCGGCCCGGTCAGGTCGGAGGCCGCCGCGCCGGAGACCAGGAACACCTTGTTCTTCTCGCGCGGTGACCTGGCTGACGGCGAGCGCGACGCCGGAGTTCGGCACGTCGACGATCACGTCGACCTTGTCGACGTCGTACCACTGGCGCGCGATGCTGCGAGCCGACGTCGGGCTTGTTCTGGTGGTCGGCGCTGACGATCTCGACCTTCACGTTCGGATTGGCGGCTTGGTGAAATCCTCGACCGCCAGCTTGGCCGCGACGACCGAGCCCGGGCCGCCGACGTCGGCGTAGAGGCTCGACATGTCGCTGAGCACGCCGATCTTGACGTTGATCTGTCTGGGCGCTGCGCCGTCGCCGCAAGCCAGCATGACGGCGAGCGCCGCCAAGCTCATTGTTCGTTTCATTGACGTAGTCCTCCTTTTGCGTGCCTTCGCGGCACTCTTCGTTCAAACTCCGAGATAGTCGTGCAGCTTCTCCAGATTGGCCTCGAGTTCGGCGTTGGCGAACTGGTCGATGATCGCGGCCGTGCTCCATGACGTAGTAGCGGTCGGCGACGGTCGCGGCGAAGCGGAAATTCTGCTCGACCAGCAGGATGGTGAAGCCCTGCTCCTTCAGCGCGCGGATGGTCTTGCCGATCTGCTGGATGATGACGGGCGCCAGCCCCTCGGTCGGCTCGTCGAGCAGCAGCAGCCGCGCGCCGGTGCGCAGGATGCGGCCGATCGCCAGCATCTGCTGCTCGCCGCCGGAGAGCTTGGTGCCCTGGCTGGCGCCGAGCCGCTCCTTCAGATTGGGGAACAGCTCGAAGATGCGTTCGAGCGACAGCCCGCCCGGCCGGATCACCGGCGGCAGCAGCAGATTTTCCTCGACGTTGAGGCTGGCGAAGATGCCGCGCTCCTCCGGGCAGAGCGCGATGCCGGCGCGCGCGATCTGCGTCCGACGAGCAGGCCGATCAGCTCGCTGGCCCTCGAAGCGCACCGAGCCGTGTGCGCTGCCCGACGATGCCCATGATCGACTTCAGCGTCGTGGTCTTGCCGGCGCCGTTGCGGCCGAGCAGCGTCACCACCTCGCCCGTCGTGCACGTCGAAGCTGACGCCGTGCAGGATGTGCGATTCGCCGTACCAGGCCTGCAGGTCCTTGACCGCGAGCAGCGGGCGTGCGCGCGTCAAGCATGGCCGACTCCCATATAGGCCTCGCGCACCTCCGGATTGTTCGACACCGTCTGCGTAGTCGCCCTCGGCCAGCACGCTGGCCGCGCGTCAGCACCGTGATGCGGTCGGACAGATCGGCGACGACCGACAGATTGTGCTCGACCATCAGCACGGTGCGGTCGGCGGCGACGCGCTTGATCAGCTGCGCGATGCGGTCGATGTCCTCGTGGCCCATGCCGGCCGTCGGCTCGTCGAGCAGCAGCATTTCCGGATCGAGCGCCAGCGTGGTGGCGATCTCGAGCGCGCGCTTGCGGCCGTAGGGCAGTTCGACCGCCAGCGCAGTCGGCAAATGCGGCGAGGCCGACATCGGCGATCAGCTCCAGCGCGCGCTCGTTGAGCGCGTCGAGCACGCGATGTCGAGCGCCAGAAATCGAACGAGCTGCCGCGCTGGCGCTGCAGCGCGATGCGCACGTTCTCCAGCACCGTCAGGTGCGGGAACACCGCCGAAATCTGGAACGAGCGCACCAGCCCGAGCCGCGCGACGTCGGCCGGCTGCATGCGCGGTGATGTCGTGGCCCTTGAAGATGATGCGGCCGCGCGTCGGGCTGAGGAACTTGGTCAGCAGGTTGAAGCAGGTGGTCTTGCCGGCGCCGTTGGGGCCGATCAGGGCATGGATGGTGCCGCGCGCTGACGCGCAGGTTGACGCCGTTGACGGCGACGAAGCCGGCAAATTCCTTGGTGAGATCCTCGGTTTCGAGGATGACGTCGTTATTCATACACGTCCCTCGGCGCGACATTGTCAGCGCATCGCCGCCAATGTCCAGAGCGCTAGCGCACAAATATCGCAATGCTAGTGGGCGAAATGTCTAGCCGCGGCACCCTACTCAGACACCGCCATTAGTCGGCGTCGACACGGCCAAACAGCCCGCGTGGGCAAGGAGCGGGCGGCTGATGGTGGCCAAGAATCACTCCTTGGCCGTTCGATCAGGCGCTGAGTTGCGGCTCGGCGCGGAAATTGTAGATCCGCTTCCAGTCTTTTAACGCCGCTTGCTGCGGCCGTTGGTAGAGCAGGCGCCGGCTGGCGCCGAGGCCGATACTGTGGCTGAGGTCGGCCATTGCCTCGGTTGTCTTGAGCAGTATGGCGTTGCAGTCGAGGATCAGCGCGCCATCGACTTCCTTGAGGTTTTCCCGGCGGATGATGGCGTTGACCGTCGCGCAGGCGGCGAGGATCACCTCCGCGCCCTGCTTAACGAGACGGCGCGATTCGCTGATGAACCGCTCGCGCATCTGGCCCGGGCTGGTAAAGGCGTTCTGCACCTCGTTGAAATCGATGCCGAGGTCGCCGAACGGGATATGGCGCGAGGACAGGCCGTATTCAAACGCCTTGCGGTCGTAATATTGCGACTGTTTGGCGTGGAAGGCGACGCCGGAGAACTTGTGGCCGTACATGCAGGCCGCCAGCATCGACGTCTCGCCCAGCCCGAACACCGGAATCGGCACCACTTCGCGGGCTTCCTGCATGGCCGGGTCGAGGAAGCAGCCGATGGCGATGGCGTCGTAGCCCTGTTCGCCGGCCTGGATCATCTTGTTGAGCACGCCGCCCGGCGCGAAGCTGTTCATGGCGACGATCGCATTGTAGTGCAGGTCCATGGAGCCGTTGTCGACGCCGTTGATGTGGATCTCGGTGTCCGGGCGCTTGATGCTGTCGAGATGCGCGGCCAGCGTCTTCCTGTAATCGTGCAGCTTGTGGATCGGCGTGCTGCTCTGCCACCAGATTTTCATGGCCATGTTCCTCACCTGCTGTTGTTCATGGATGGGTTGTCGTGGATTGCTGGACTCGTTCGGCCGCACGGGGCCGGGCGTCGGGATCGCGCCGCACATAACGCAGAATCATATCGGCGATGTGTTTCTCGCGCTGTTCGAGCCGGCGCGGATTCATGACGTCGATATGGAAGAGGGCGTTGAGGGTGTGCTGATGGGCGATGTAATAGGCGGACAGGCTCGAGATCGAGATGTAGAGATCGATCGGGTCGATGCCGGGGCGGAAAATTCCGCGCGCCACGCCGCGTTGCAGCAGGTCGTTCAAGGAGTCGACAAGTTGCTGATACATTTCTCCGATCAGCTTCGAGCGCTTGACGTGTTTGCCGCCATGGAAATTCTCGCTCGCCAATAGTTTTCCGTATTCGGGATGCTCGACCCAGATCGACATCAGCAGATGCACGAGCTGGCGCACGCCGGTCTCGGGATCCATCTGGCGCGCCACGAAATCGCGCTGACGCTCGCGAATGGTCTGGTAGGTGGCCTCGAGCGCGGCGGTAAACAGGCGGTCTTTGTTGCCGACGTGGTGATAGAGCAGGGTTTTGTTGATGCCCGAACGCCGCGCGATCTCGTCGACGCGCGCGCCATCAAAGCCCCTGAGGGCGAATTCGGCGATGGCAGCCTTGAGGATCTGCTGCTTGGAAAGCGCTGCCGTGCGCCGCACCCGCTTGCGTGGCTTGCTCGGTCGTTTCACCCGGTTGTCTCCATGGCGGTCCGAATTCAAACGAATTGACGACGCAGTCGGCGCGTGATTCAATCATATTGCAATAAACTAACTAGTTAGTCTATAGCTGTGCGACCGGCCTGCGCCGGACGCGTTTCTTCGCTGCGGAGGTAATGATCATGAAGCCTGTGCGCACCGCGTTGTTCGCTCCGGGGATCAAGGAGCGGGTGATGACCAAGGCGCTGGAGAGCGGTGCCGATGCGGTCATCCTCGACCTCGAAGATTCGGTGCCGCTCGCGTCCAAGGCGGAAGCGCGCTCGTTGGTGGCCAAGGCCATCGACGCGCGCGGCCGCCGCGTCCCACCCGGCGATCTATGTGCGGGTGAACGCCGCGACCACCGGGCTGCTGGTCGACGATCTCGAGGCCGTGGTGCGGCCCGGTCTCGACGCGGTCCTGCTGTCCAAGGTGGAGAACGTCGAGGACGTGCAGCAGGCTGCCGCGGCGCTCGAACGCCATGAGGTCGCAGCGCGGCATGAAGCCCAGATCCGTCGAAATCATCCTGCAGATCGAAAACGCCCTGGGTGTCTACAACTGCTTCGATCTCATCAAGGCGTCGCCTCGCGTCGTGGCGACCTGCTTCGGCAGCGCCCGCGACGGCGATCTGCAAACCGATCTCGGCTGCTCCTGGTCGATCGAGGGCACCGAACTGCTGTACGCGCGCTCCAAGGTGCTGCTCGACACCCGTGCCGCCGGCAGCCACATCTATCCGCTCGACGGCGTCTTCGCCGATCTCAACGACGAGGCCGGGCTGATCGCAGATTCCCGCCTGTCGGCGCGCCTCGGTTACATCGGCCGCACCGTCATCCATCCCAAGCAGATTGAGCCGGTGAAGGGCGCGTATGCCGTGCCGGAGGCGGACGTGGCCTACTACCAGAAGATGTCGGCCGAATTCGAGGCGCTGAGAAAGACCGGCATCGCCGCGATCGCCGTCGACGGCAAGCTGGTCGACTACGCCATGGCGCAACGCGCGAAGCGTGTGCTCGAGCTCGCCAAGCTCGACGCACCCGGTGATCCGATGGATTTCTCCTTTACGCCGGAACAGGAGACGTTGCGCGCGCACGTCCAGGAACTGCTGGATGACGTCTGTCCGCCGGAATATGCCGAGCACTGCGACAACGAGGCGCGTCCTCCGCGCGAAGCCTACCAGGCGCTGGCCAAGCACGGCTGGTTCGGTCTGCATTCCCGCCGGAGTACGACGGCAGCGGCGGCTCGGCCATCGATCTCGCGATTCTTCTGGAAGAAACCGGCCGGCATTTCGAAGAACTCGCGATGTGGGTGTTCCGCACGATGACGTACGGCGGCTATGCGGTCCTGAAGGACGGCACGCCGGAACAAAAGCAGCGACCTGCTGCCCAAGGTCGTGCGCGGCGAACTGTCGTTCTGTTTCGGGCTGACCGAACCGGCGTCGGGTTCCGATGCGGCTGCCATCACGACCCGCGCGACAGCGAACGACGACGGCTTCGTCATCAACGGCCAGAAAGTCTTCACCTCCGGCATGGACATCAGCGACTACTGCCTGCTGGTGACCCGCACGTCGACGGGAGAAAAGAAGCAGCAGGGCATCACCAACTTCCTGGTCGATACGCGCCTGCCCGGGCATCGAGATCCGGAAGATCGAGACGCTCGGCCAACGCGCCATCGGCACCACGCACGTGTTCTACACGGAGTCGAGGTGCCGCGATCGGCGCGTCTCGGCGAGTCGATCGGGGTTGGGAGGCGGTCGATTCGTACCTGTGGTACGAGCGGCTGTGCCTGTCGGCCGCACGCACCGGAGCGGCGTCGGCGGCGTTCGAGTACGCGCTCGAATATGCGAAGACCCGCAAGCAGTTCGGACGACCGATCGGTCAGTTCCAGGCAATGTCGCACAAGCTCGCTGACATGAAGGTGATGCTCGATGTTTCCCGCACGCTGGTGTACCGGTTTGCTTGGTTGATGGATCGCAAGGGAAGGCGACGCGCATGACGCCGCCGTGCTGAAGCTGTACACCGGCGAAGCGTACAAGGCGGTCTCCGACATGGGACTACAGATCCTGGGCGGTTACGGCTACTGCATGGAATATCCGATGCAGCGCTTCTTCCGCGACTCGCGCCTCGCCGTCATCGGCGGCGGCACCTCGGAAATCCAGCGCAACATCATCGCCCGCGGCCTGGGGCTGTAGAGGTTACCGATGTCGCATCCGCTCGAAGGCGTACGAATCCTCGAACTCGGTCAGATCATTGCCGGCACCTACGGCGGCCAGGTGCTCTCGGACCTCGGCGCCGAGGTGATCAAGATCGAGACGCCCGAGGGCGATCTCGGGCGCATCCCGTCGATCGCGCCGTACCGCGGCCTGAGCGGGCTGTTTCTGACGTTCAACCGCAACAAGCAGAGCGTCGTCATCAACCTCAAGAGCGAGCCGGCCGCAAGCTGTTCTACGACCTGGTGAAGATGTCCGATGTCGTGATCGACAATTTCCGCCCCGGCGTGCTCGAGCGGCTGCAGATCGATTACGAGACGCTGAGCGAGATCAATCCGCGCATCATCCAATGCTCGGTCACCGGCTTCGGCATCGACCGGCGAGTACAAGGACCTTCCGGCGCTCGACCTCAACATCCAGGCGATCAGCGGCCACATGGCGGTCACCGGCGAGCCCGGACGGCCGCCGGTGCGCGTCGGCATTCCGCTCGCCGATATGAGCGGCGGCATCTATTCGAGCAAGGGCATCCTGGCGGCGCTGTTCGACCGGGAACGCACCGGCAAAGGACGCCGCATCGAGATCTCGATGTTCGACACCATGCTGCATCTCATGACCTACATGGGCACCATGTGGCTGACCAACGGCGAAGTACCGAAGCCGCCGGGCTCGGCGCACGACTATTCGGTGCCGTGGCAGGCCTTCGCCACGTCGGACGGCTACATCGTGGTGGCGACACGGCAGGAAGGGTTTTGGAAGAAGCTTTGTGTCGTGCTCGAGCACCCAGAGCTCGCCGACGATCCGCTCTATGCCGACAACGCGACGCGCGTGAAGAATCGCAAGGTGCTGGTGCCGCGGCTGGAGGAAATCTTCCGCACCCGCACGGCGACCGATTGGCTCAAGCGGCTGCGCGCTGCGGACGTGCCGGTGGCGCCGGTCAACAATGTCGACTTCGCTTTTGCCGAGCCGCCGGTCGCAGAGCGCGAGATGATCGTCGAATACGATCATCCGCAGGTCGGCAAGGTGCGGCTGCCGGGCAATCCCATCAAGATGCAGGACATGGGGCCGACGATATCCAGCCCGGCGCCGAGGCTCGACGAACACACCGATGCCGTTCTGACGCCACTGTTGCGTCTTATCGGTCGAGGAGATCGCTTCGCTGCGCGGAAGGGCGCGGTCGGTCAGGCAAAACCAAAATGACGTTGCAAGCTCAATAAAGGAAGCCGTGTGATGCGAGGACTCTACTGGGAGGAATGGGAGATCGGTGCGGAGTTCGAAAGTCCGGCGCGCACCGTCACCGAAGCCGATATGGTCATGTACGCGGGATTGTCCGGCGACTACAACCCGCTCCACGTCAATGAGGAATACTGCAAGACGACGCCGTTCGGCACCCGCATCGTGCACGGGCCGCTGGTCTATGCCATCGCCGCCGGCCTGATTTTCCAGCTCCATCTCTACGACGACACGCTGATCGCCTTTCTCGGCTTCGACAGTCTGAAGTTCACCAAACCGGTGAAGCCGGGCGACACCATCCACGCCCGCATCAAGGTGCTGGAGAAGCGTGAGACCTCGAACCCCGAGCGCGGCGTCATGAAGCGCGAACTGAAGGTGCTCAATCAGCGCGGCGAGGTGGTGCAGGAGGCGCTGCAGGCCTTTCTGCTCAAGCGCAAGCCAGCTGCGTGAGCGCCGGCAGATCGACGTCCGCAAAGTCCGGCGGTGCGTATCGCCCGCCGGCCGTTGGCAAATCCGGAAAAACGAAACTTAGAACTGGTGCAGCTGCCACTCGCGCGCCGTGGCGTAATCGGGCGCTGGCGCGCTCGCGACCGCCGCCTGGCGGTGTTTGCCGGCATGCGCCTTTTTGATGTGGTGGCGCAGCACAGGTTTGTCGGTCGCGCCAGCCGTGGCGCTGGTTTTCAGCACGCGCGGCCAGTTGCCCTTGTCTTCGACAGGCGAAGCCACCAATTCCGGCAACACCGCCGGCCGCTCGCCGGCCGGCACCACCTGCACCACGTGATAACCTTGGCTCTTGAGTTCCTTGAGCAGCGTCGGCAGCGCCATCGCGGTGGCGGGATGGATGTCGTGCATCAGTAGGATGCCTCGGCCTTTTTCATTCAGCCGGCGCATGGCGCGTTTGACGAGCTGGCTCGGGGTGGTGCCGCGCCACCAGTCGTCCGTGTCGATGTCGGCGCTCCAGGTCACTAGTGACTTGCTCTCGAGGAAGTGCTCGATCGCATTGGTGCGGCCGAGGCCGGGAATGCGGAAGAACGGCGCGACCGCTTTCGGGTCTCCGAGTGCGGCGTCGACCGAAGCGATGCCGCCGTCAACCTCTCGTTCGACCCGCTCCATCGACAGACGCTGCATGGCGAACGGATGGTGCTGGGTATGCGTACCGATGGTATGGCCGGCATTGTAGATGCGCCGCGCGATGGCTGGATGAGCACGCGCCATCTCGCCGACCATGAAATACGTCGCCTTCACGCATTGCGAGTCCAACGTGTCGAGGATGCTGTTGGAATAGGGCGGTATCGGCCCATCGTCGAAGGTGAGCACGACCTCATGGTCGTTGAGCGGCAGCGTCTGCTTGTACTGGATCCTGCCGATCACGCTGAATTCGCCCGGGCTGATGGTGAGTACACGGGACGTGCCGAGCGCGTCGGGATGGCCGGGGCAGGCGTCCGCCGCCAAGGCTGGGCCAGCACCCGCGACCAGCAATAGGCAAATTCCAGCGACGAGACGCATATCGTTCCCCCGACTCCCCAAGTGCGCGCCTTCTACCCCCGAACGACGCGTCTTTTGGAAAATACGAATCTCAACATTAACGACACATTAACCGACTAAGGCAGTCCACCTGCCCATGCTGTGCGGCTTTTCCTAAGGGTTTGCCAAGAATTGCCCGCTTAGCGCGAATTGCCGCCATTTCCGGCCGGAACGACGTGGACGATGTGATAGCCCCGCCGTTTGAGTTCGCGCAGGAAGGCCGGGAGCATCGCCGCGGTCTGCGACTTGATGTCGTGCAGCAAGACAATACCGCTGCCGATCCGCTCGATGCGGGAAAGAATCAGCTGTAGTTCCTGGGCCGGCGTCATCGGCAGCCAATCGCTCGCCCAGACGTCGGCGCCGAACACCACGATGTGGCGTCCCTGCAGCCAGTCGAGCAGCACGCCGTTCGAGGCGAAACCGGGAAAGCGGAAGAACGGTGTGGTCGGATCATTGCGTCGCCGGCCGTAAAGGGCGAATTCGTCTTCGGCGATGCCGCGGTTGATTTCGGCCTCCGCCTTGGCGGGCGCCATGCGGCCGAGCAGGGGATGCGAAAAGCTGTGGTGGCCGAGGCTGTGACCCTCGGCCAGTTCGCGCCGCGCAAGTTCGGGATGCGCCGCGACATTGCGGCCGACCAGAAAGAAGGTCGCCAGCACGCATTCGTGCTTGAGCGCATCGAGAACTTTCGGGGTGGTGGTCGGCCAGGGGCCGTCGTCGAAGGTGAGCACCAACTCCTTTTTGCCAAGCGGCAGCGTGACGAGAAATTCCTTGCGGCCGACCCGCGGCGTGCTGTTGGCATCGAGCGCCAGCACGCGCTCGGTGCCGAGCGCTTCCGGGTTGCCGGGGCAGGGCGCCGCGCGGGCGGCCAAGGGAACTATGACTACGAGGGCGGCGATGGCAAAGCTGCGAGTCATCGGGCGAGTTTATGCGCTAATCAGTTGCCCATTCCCAGGGCCCCGGCGTACAAGCGGCGCGCTTTAGCATTCGATGACCGAGACCGGCATGGCCGAGCAAATAACCAGCGCGCCGCCGCTGCGCACGAAGGACGGCTCGATCCGCGTTGCCTTCGTCAGGCAGGTCGTGCGCGCCATCGATGCCGCCGACGTGCAAACCTTGCGCGGCCTGGTCGGCGACCTGCACGAATCCGATCTCGGCGCCTTGCTGGAAGCGCTCGAACCCGAGTACCGCCCGCGTCTGGTTACTTTGCTCGGCATCCACTTCGACTTCAGCGCGCTCACTGAGGTCGACGATGCGGTGCGCGAGGAGATCCTCGAGGAGATGCCGGCGGGTCAGGTCGCGCAGGGCGTGCGCGAACTGGAAACCGACGATGCCGTGGCGATCCTCGAGGACCTGCCGAAAGAAGAGCAGGCCGAGATTCTCGAGCAATTGCCGCCGCCCGAGCGCGTCACCCTCAAGCGCGGCCTCGACTATCCGGAGGACTCGGCCGGCCGCCGCATGCAGGCGGAATTCATCGCCGTGCCGCCGGCCTGGAATGTCGGGCAGGCGATTGACTATATGCGCGAGACCGCCGAGCTGCCCGAGCACTTCTACGAGCTCTACGTGACCGACGAGGCCAGCCATTTCCTCGGCGCGGTGCCGCTCGACCGGCTGTTGCGCAGCAAGCGGCCGGTGCCGATTTCCGATCTGATGGAAGCCGAGCGCCGGCGCGTGCATGCCGACGAGGATCAGGAGGAAGTGGCGCGGCTGTTCCAGCGCTATGACCTGGTGGCGGCGCCGGTGGTCGACGCCGACGACCGGCTGGTCGGCGTCATCACCTTCGACGACGTGGTCGACGTGATCGAAGAGGAAGCCGAAGAGGACATCAAGGCTCTCGGCGGCGTGACCCGCGACGAAGAATTGTCCGACTCGGTGTGGACCATTGCGCGCGGCCGTTTCAGCTGGCTGCTGGTCAATCTCGCCACCGCGTTCCTCGCGTCCTCGGTGCTTGGCCTGTTCGAGGGCCAATTGCAGAAGATGGTGGCGCTCGCGGTGCTGGCGCCGATTGTGGCGAGCCAGGGCGGCAATGCCACGACCCAAACCATGACCGTCGCGGTGCGTGCGCTCGCCACGCAGGACCTCAGCGACGCCAATGCCCGCCGCGTGATCCTGCGCGAATTGCTGGTCGGGCTGCTCAACGGCCTCGCTTTTGCGGTCATCACCGGCGTTGCGGCTTACGTTTGGTTCCGGGTGCCGGCGCTGGGCGTCGTGATCGGGCTTGCCATGATCTGCAATCTGGTCGCCGCCGGACTCGGCGGCATCCTCATTCCGCTGGCGCTGCACCGGTTGCGCGTCGACCCGGCGGTGGCCTCGAGCCCATTCGTCACCACGGTGACCGACGTGGTCGGCTTCTTCTCGTTTTTGAGCATCGCCACGCTGTGGTTCGGGCTACGCTAGCGAGCGATTTTTTTTGGTTACTTTTCATTCACCTTCTTTAATGACTCCCCATTAACGCTAAATCCTTAGCGTTGCCCCCGAATGCCGCAGCGTAGCGCGGGGAATCCAGTGGACGGCGAGGTAAAACCACAAGCGACCGGCATAACGCCGGGCCGCTCGTTGCTGGCGTGGGTGAAGCGCCGCGCGATGGGCGTGCTTGATCTTGCCGATACGCCGCGCGCGCACCACAAACGGGTGCTGCCGGCTTCGCAATTGATCGTGCTTCTTGCGGTCCTCGCTATGGGCGCGGCGGCGCTCGTCGGCGTCATCGGTTATGACCTGGCGCGGCGGAGCGACGAGCGGCTGTGGTCCGAGCAGCGCGCCTCGCTCAACAACGCCATCGGCGAGTTCCGCAATCTGTTCGGCAAGTCCGCCGCGGTCGACCCGCGCTTCGTGCGCATTGTCGAGCAGAGCGTCGGCCTCAAAAGTCTCGCATTCGAAACCGATCCGGGCGTGGGCGGCCGCGAGATGCAGCCGCTGATGGATGCGCAAGGCCGCATAGCCGGCTTCCTGACCTGGGAAAAAACCTATCCGATGATGGACACGATGAAGCGGCTAATGCCGTTCATCGGCGCCATCGCCATCGTGCTGGTCGCCTTCGTCGGGATTTCGCTCGCCCAACTGCGGCGCGCCCGGTACGACTTGGCCGCGAGCCAGGAGGAGGCGCGGCGCGCCGCCGACGAAGACAAGCTTACCGGCCTTCCGAACCACGCCAAGACGCTCGAATTGCTCGATCTCGCGCTGGCCGAGCGTGCCGATGACGCCGTGACCACCTTCGCGCTGATCGAGCTCGACGGCATGGCGGACGTGCACGCGCAGTTGGGCGTGCTGGGCGGCGACGAACTCGTGACCGCGGTGGCCGCGCGCCTGAAGGAGGCGCTGCCGGAGGACGCGGTGTGCGGCCGCATCGGCGGCGATCAGTTTGCGGTGATCTTTACGGCGGGCGGCACCACCGATGCCGGCGACGTCATTCGCGCCGGCCTCGATGCGACCGCGCGGCCGCATTGGGTCGATACCGTGGTGCGGATCAGCGCGCATGCGGGCTTCGCGCAGGCGCCGCGCCACGCCGACACCCGCGGCGAGCTTACGCGCCGGGCCGGGCTCGCGCTGCGCGCGGCCGCCAAGAAAGGCCCCGGCGCCATTGTCGGTTTCGAGCGCGCCATCGACACCGTGTCCGCCGACCAGAAATTCGTGCAGCGTGAACTGCCGCGCGCGCTCACCGCCAATGAGCTGGACGTGCATTATCAGCCGATCGTGTCGGCGAACGGCACGCGCATCGTCGGCGTCGAAGCGCTGTTGCGCTGGACCCATGCTTCGCGCGGCATGATCGGCCCCGCCACCTTCATACCCGTGGCGGAGCAGATGGGCCTGATGGACACGCTCGGCGCCTTCGTGCTGCGCCGCGCGCTCAGCGACGCCAAGCGCTGGCCCGACCTCTATGTGGCGGTCAACCTATCGCCAGTGCAGGTGCGCGACCGCGCCATCGTCGAACTGGTGCGGTCGGCGCTGGCCGAAAGCGGCGTGCCGCCGTCGCGGTTGATGCTGGAAATCACCGAAGGCGTGCTGATCGACAACCCGGACGAGATGCTCAAGCGCATCGGCGACCTGCACAGACTCGGCGTGCGCATCGCGCTCGACGATTTCGGCTCTGGCTATTCCAATCTCACTTATCTGCAGCGGTTCCCGCTCGACAAGCTCAAGATCGACAAGAGCTTCGTGTCCGTGCTCGGCACCTCCTCCAATGGCGGGGTGATCATCCAGGCGATCGTCGCGCTCGGCCGTGCACTCGGCCTCTCGGTGCTAGTCGAGGGCGTCGAGACCGAGCAGCAGCGCGTCCTGCTGCGGCTCGCCGGCTGCGACGAGATGCAAGGCTTCCTGTTTGCCCGCCCGGCGCCGGCCAAGGCCATCGACCGCCTGCTGGGGCAGGGGAAATCCGCCGATAGCGGTCGTATGTTTCCGCCGCCGCTGCCGACCGTGACGCTGACAGCGTGACCTCAAGTATATAGACTCTTCTCCGATCTGCCGGAGACCCCTTTATGATCCCCAATGCCTGGGCGGGCTTCGATTTCGGCCTCGGTCCCGACGTCGAGATGCTGCGCAAGTCGGTGCACGATTTCGCGCAAGACCGCATCGCGCCGCGCGCCGACGCGATCGACCGTGACAATACCTTCCCGCACGATCTGTGGCCGGAGATGGGCGCGCTCGGCCTGCACGGCATCACGGTGGAAGAGGAATACGGCGGCGCCGGGCTCGGCTATCTCGAACACTGCGTCGCCATGGAGGAGATTTCGCGCGCTTCGGCCGCGGTCGGCCTGTCCTATGGCGCCCATTCCAATCTCTGCGTCAACCAACTGCGCCGCAACGGCAATGCCGAGCAGAAAAAGAAATACCTGCCCAAGCTGATCTCCGGCGAGAATGTCGGCGCGCTGGCCATGTCGGAGCCGGGCGCGGGCTCCGACGTGGTATCGATGCGCACCCGCGCCGACAAAAAGGGCGACCGCTATATCCTCAACGGCTCGAAAATGTGGATCACCAACGGCCCGGTCGCCGACACGCTGGTGGTCTATGCCAAGACCGACCGCACCGCCGGCGCGCGCGGCATCACCGCCTTCATCATCGAGAAGGGTATGAAAGGGTTTGCGCCGGCGCAAAAGCTCGACAAGCTCGGCATGCGCGGTTCCGACACCTCGGAGCTGGTGTTCACCGATTGCGCGGTGCCGGAGGACAACGTGCTGGGCGCGGTCGGCAACGGCGTCAATGTGCTAATGTCCGGCCTCGACTACGAGCGCGTGGTGCTGGCCGCCGGGCCGCTCGGCATCATGCAGGCCTGCATGGACGTGGTGATCCCCTACGTGCACGAGCGCCAGCAGTTTGGACAGGCGATTGGCCGCTTCCAACTGGTGCAGGCCAAGCTCGCCGACATGTACGTGACGATGAACGCCGCCAAGTCCTACGTGTACATGGTGGCCAAGGCCTGCGACGACGGCCGGACCACCCGCGAGGACGCCGCCGGCGCAATTCTTTATGCGGCCGAGCGCGCCACCTGGATGGCGCTCGAAGCCATCCAGTGCCTGGGCGGTAACGGCTACATCAACGATTTCCCCTGCGGTCGCCTGCTGCGCGACGCCAAGCTGTACGAGATCGGGGCGGGGACGAGCGAGATCCGCCGCATGCTGATCGGGCGTGAGATTTTCGAGAAGACCAGATAGGCCGTTGGCCTAGTCGGCCGGCGGCTGACAGGTCGGCCGTTAACTTCTCCAAGTCGCGAATCAGCTAGGCCTCAAGCCGATACCACTATCGATGGGGATAGCCATGATGCGGGTGCGGCTGAAGGCCGATGGGCGGATCGTCGAGATCATGCCCGACGGCAGCGAGAAGACCCTCGACCACAGCAATCCGGCCTTGTTCGCGCGCCAGGTGCGTGCGCGTTGCGGGCTGACGCAGGCGGCGTTCGCCGAAAAGATCGAAGTGCCGGTCGAGACCGTGCGCAATTGGGAGCAGGGCAAGCGCAACCCGCGCGGCCCGGCGCGCGCGCTGCTCAGACTGATCAACAACGCGCCGGCCGCGGCCTTCGCGGCTTTAGCCACACGACGGGGCTGATCGGTTATTCGGCGGCCGCCGGGACCCGCTCGCGCGGCGCCGGGCGCGCCAGCCGCATCAGCAGGAACATCGCGAACAGCGTCGCGATATAGGTCATCAGCTGCATTTCGGTCGGCCGTTCGGTGTAGCCAATCAGCGTGTGCAGCAGTTTGCCGAACAGGCTGCCGTCCGACAGCAGCCAGGACGTATCCCAGACGGTACGGTCGAGCGCGACCACCACGCCGGCATTGTTGAGGAACTGTACCGCTTGCGCCGCCATGCCGGCGGCCAAGAGCGCGATCAGCCAACTCGTCACCGAGAAAATGTAGCGGCTCGGGATCGCCAGCAGCCCGAAATAAGTGAGCCCGGTGAAAGCCGCGCCGGCGGCGATGCCGAGCAGGCCGCCCACCAGCAGGGCCGAGCCCGGGGTGCCGGAGGCGAAAATCCCGTACAGGAACAGCACGACTTCCGAGCCTTCGCGCAGCACCGCCAGCCCGACCACGATGGCGAGCGCGGTCAGCGGCTTGGCGCCTTCGCTCACGGCGTGGCCGATGGTACGCATCTCCTCGGCGATCTCGCGGCCGTGGCGCGCCATCCAGGCGTTGTGCCACATCAGCATGACCACGGCGATGCCGAGCACGCTGGCATTGAACAGTTCCTGTCCGGCGCCCTCGAAGGCCTGCGAGATCGCGCCGGCGAAGACGGCGACCAAGCCCGCGCCAATCAGCCCGCCGAGGATGCCGAAACCGATCCAGCGCCCGCGGGTGGGCACGCCGCGCGTCGCCGCCATCACGATGCCGACGATCAAGCCGGCTTCGATGACTTCGCGGAAAACTATGACAAGGGCGCCGAGCATAGGCTCAGTCTGCGGCCTTCAGGCTGGTGGCGTCTTGCATTCGCTGCGTATCCATAGTGCGATCGAGGCCTCACAAAAGCATTAAGAGCGGTTGTTGCAAGTACATTTTTTCACTCTTGAATTATTCCAATGTGAGAAGCCGAGATAAAAGCTTATGCCGGCAAGTATTGTCGTGAATTGACCCATAGCGAAAAATTGAGTTCCTGCGCCGTGCCGGCCGTCAAGCGACGCGGTTCCCCGTGCGGGTCCCGAGCCAGCCCGGTTGGCAGCGCCGCGATGACCGGGCATTCTGCGCCACCTTATTCCAGCCGCTGGCAAGGAGATCGTAATGCAAGTCGTTGAAGCCCATGGCGCCCGTATCCCTCAGATTGGTCTTGGCACCATGACCCTGAAGGGAGACGTCTGCGTGCAGGCGGTGAAGACCGCGCTGCAGCTCGGCTACCGCCATCTCGACACCGCCGCCTTCTACGGCAACGAGGTCGAGAACGGCGAGGGCCTGCGCGCCTCCGGCGTCAAGCGCGAGGACGTGTTGATCTGCACCAAGGTGCGGGAGAACAACCTGCTGCCGGAAAATTTCAACAAGTCGCTCGACCAGAGCCTGACCAATCTGAAATTGCCCAATGTCGACCTGCTGCTGATCCATTGGAACAACAAGGACATCCCGTTTTCGACCAGTATCGCCGCGCTGTGCCAGGCCAAGAAGGACGGCCGGGCCAAGCATGTCGGCGTCGCCAACTTCACCACCAAGATGCTCGACGAGGCCTGGGCGGTGACCACGGAGCCGCTGGTCTGCAATCAGATCGAGGTGCATCCCTTCATCAACCAGGACAAGGTGCTGGCGGCGAGCAAGAAGCACGGCATGGCGGTGGTCGCCTATGTGCCGATCGCGCGCGGCAAGGTGCCGGGCGCCGAAGCGCTCGAGCGCATCGGCAAGGCACACGGCAAGACGGCGGCGCAGGTTTCACTGCGCTATCTGGTGCAGCTCGGCCTCTGCGCCATCCCCCGCACCGCGAATCCGCAGCACTTGAAGGAAAACCTCGACGTGTTCGGCTTCAAATTGTCGGATGCCGAAATGGCCGAGCTGAAGAAGCTCAACGCCACCAACATGCGCGTCGTCAATCCGCCGCACGCGCCGGTGTGGGATACGCCTTGATCAGGATTGCGCTCGCTCTCGTCGTTGCCGCGCTTGCCGCGTCGTCCGCCTGGGCGCAAGCGAGCAAGCAGGCCGCCGAAGACTCTAATGTGATCCAGGACTGCGTCAAAACCAACACCGGCAAGGATTGGGAAATCTGCATCGGCGGCGTCTCGAACGTCTGCCTGGAGCATGCCAAGTCGACCGCCGACCAGAATGCCTGCATCGACCGTGAGCAAATGGTCTGGGACGACATCCTGAACGAGACCTACCGCCGGCTGCGCGACAAGCTCGATTCCGGGCAAAAGACCAAGCTGCGCGAAATGCAGCGCGCCTGGATCGCCTCGCGCGATGCAACCTGCCGCTTCTATTGGGATTATTATCAGGGCACTATGGCGTCGCCGATGAGCGCGTCTTGCGTGAACCGCGAGACGGCGCGCCGGGCATTGTTCCTGCTCGGCTTCCTGCTGGAAGCCGAAAACAAGTGATGGGTTGACGACGATGCAAACGATCGAAGCCAAAGGCTTCAGGCTTCCGCTCGTCGGTCTCGGCACCTGGACGCTGCAGGGACGCGACTGCACGCGCCTGGTCGAGCAGGCGATCCGGGTCGGCTATCGCCACATCGACACCGCGCAGATGTACAACAACGAGCGCGCGGTAGGCGATGGCGTGCGCGCCTCCGGCAAGCGCAGCGAAGTGGTGGTCGTCACCAAGGTCCAGCCGACGCTGCTGGCGCCGCCCGAACTCGAACGCTCGGTGAAGGAAAGCCTGGCGCATTTGCGGCTCGACGTC
Organism: uncultured Alphaproteobacteria bacterium; assembly: GCA_963772235.1. GTDB lineage: Bacteria > Pseudomonadota > Alphaproteobacteria > Rhizobiales > Xanthobacteraceae > Pseudolabrys. The sequence continues at coordinate 136,043 of CAVYWI010000026.1, read as the reverse complement.
ATCGATCTCTTGTTGATCCACTGGCCCAATCCGCGCGTGCCGCTCGCGGCGACGCTCGGCGCCATGGCCAAGATGAAACGCGAGGGCTATGCGCGGGCCATCGGGGTGTCGAACTTCACCGTCGCGCTGCTTGACGAAGCGAACCGCGTTTCGCCCGAGCCTTTGGTCTGCAATCAAGTCGAGTGCCATCCCTATCTCGATCAGGACAAGGTGATCGCCGCCTGCCGCAAGCACGGCATGGCGATGGTGGCCTATAGCCCGATCGCGCGCGGCCAGGCCAAAGGCGATGAATTGCTCGCGCGCATCGGCGAAACGCACAAAAAGACCGCGGCGCAGGTCTGCCTGCGCTGGCTCACCCAGCAAGGTATCGCGGTGGTGCCGCGCACCAGCAAGATCCAGCGGCTTGAGGAGAACCTCGCGATCTTCGATTTCGAATTGTCGGACGCCGAAATGAGGGAGATCGCCGGGCTCGCCCGCCCCGGCGGCCGCATCGTCGACTGGACCTATTCGCCGAAGTGGGACTAACCCGCGCTTGTCGTCATCGCCGCGCCGTTATGGCAATTGCATAGTCCTGTCCGGATGTTCGATCGAGCTCAACTTATTGCCATCTTAGCCGGAGCGACCGGCGGTGCCATTGCGATCGCGAGCATGGAGGCATTCTCCGTCAGCACCGCGTTTCCGCTGATGGCGATCCCATCATGCATCTTGGGAGCGACCGGTGGTGCCATTCGATCGCGAGCATGGAGGCATTCTCCGTCGCACCGCGATTCCGCTGATGCGATCCCATTCGCGACTTCCATCGTAATGGTGCTGGGCTCACCCAAAGCAGAACCGGCCCAGCCGCGTCCGCGCTGCCTGGTTGGTGGCCATCTCGTGTCCACGCTTGTCGGATTGCTCGTGGTGAAGCTGTGCGGACCGGCGCCGTGGGCTGCGGCGATGGCGGTCGGTCTGGCAATGGTTGCAATGCACCTGACTGGCACGTTTCATCCACCAGCCGGGATCTGATCCGCTTGTCGTGGTCGTCAATAACATGTCGTGGAGCTTCATTGCTTGCGCCGGTTGGCGCTCCCGTGCGTGAATGTGCCTGCCTTCGCCATGGTGGGGATGGGCGCCATGGTCGGTGGCGGTACCGGAGCGCCATGACAGCCGTAACGATGACTTCGAGATGACACGCGACTATAACATGTGCTGCCGATGATCCTGGCGGTCGGCGCGAGCCTCGCACTCGGCGGCTGCTGCTCGCGCTCGTTCGCCTTGGCCTGGCATAATCTCGTCGCGCGAGGCGCGAATAGAGGCGATACTTGGCCAATACGGTGGTGGTGAACACCATTGATTGCTTACGATCGATTTGCGGAATTGGCCGATCGCGCCGGCCATGACAGTCTAGAAATCACGCTATGACCATCGAAAACGACACCGCTCTCGTCCTGTTCTCTGGCGGACAGGATTCAACCGTGTGTCTGGCCTGGGCGCTGGAGCGCTTCGCGCGCGTGGAAACCGTCGGCTTCGACTACGGCCAGCGTCATGCGGTGGAACTCGCGGTTCGCCCGCGGCTGCGCGAGCGACTCGCCGCCCTCAACGCCGACTGGAAGGCGCGGCTGGGCGAGGACCACGTCATCAAGCTCGACGCGCTCGCCGCCATTTCCGACAGCGCGCTCACGCGCGAAACGGCCATCGAACTCGCCGACAATGGCCTGCCGACCACCTTCGTGCCCGGCCGCAACCTGATCTTCTTCAGTTTCGCCGGCGCGCTCGCCTATCGGCGTGGCGCTCGGCACCTCGTCGCCGGCATGTGCGAGACCGACTATTCCGGCTATCCCGATTGCCGCGACGACACGGTCAAGGCGACGCAGGTGGCGCTCGGCTTGGGGCTGGACAAGCGCGTCACCATCCACACACCGCTGATGTGGATCGACAAGGCCGCCACCTTCGCCCTGGCCGAAGAAATCGCCGGGAAGCCATTCCTCGACCTCGTTGTCGAGGACACCCATAGCTGCTACTTGGGCGACCGCGCACAGCGCCACGATTGGGGCTATGGCTGCGGCACGTGCCCGGCGTGCCAGTTGCGGGCGCAAGGATTTGCGGCATTCATGAGCCGGCGAAAAACAAAGTGAAGATGAACGTAATGGAAAAACAGAAGAACATCGAAGGCGGTGTATTTCTGGTCTTGTTCTGCCTGACTATTCCGCTGGCCAATTGGATGATCGGCCACGTCGGCGTGGTTTGCCACGCCAATGGTCCTTGCCTGCTGCCGGTCGCGCCACACCTCATGGCGCCGTCCGGCGTGCTGATGATCGGCATTGCTCTGGTTCTTCGCGACCTCGTTCAGCGCCGCTTGGGCGTTGAATTCGGCCTTGCCGCGATCGTTGCCGGGGCTGCCATATCCGCCTTGCTTGCGCCGCCTTCGCTGGTGCTCGCCTCGGCGGCGGCATTCCTCTTGTCGGAATTTGCCGATTTCGCGGTCTATACGCCGCTCGCCCGCCGCCGCCTTGTTCTGGCGGTTCTCGCCTCAAGTCTGCTTGGTCTTGTGGTCAACTCGATCGTCTTCCTGTGGCTCGCCTTTGGCTCGCTCGACTTTCTGGCTGGCCAAATCGTCGGCAAGTTCTGGATGGTGCTGCTCGCCATGCCCTTCGTCGCCTATCTTCGTCGCCGCGACGAGCGGCTCGGCCTGAAACCCGCTTGAGGATCCTATGACCGCCACGCTCGAAGCGCTGCGTCACGTTACCACCGGCACTATCACCACCATGTTGCTGAAGAAAGGCATCCGCCGTTCCTGGATGGCGGGCGCCATGCCGTTCGGCTTTTCCGGCAAACGGGTGGCGGGCCCCGCCTTCACCTTGCGCTTCGTGCCGGTGCGCGAGGACCTGGCGACGCCGGAAAGCTGGTCGAAGCCGATCTCCACCCGCTCGGCCATCGAAGCCATGCCGGAAAACTGCATCGTCGTGGCCGACGCCATGGGCGTCACCGGCGCCGGCATTTTCGGCGACATCCTGTGCATGCGCATGGTCAAGCGCGGCGTCTCGGCGCTGATCACCGACGGCGTGATGCGCGACAAGCACGGCGTCATCTCTACCGGCCTACCGGTCTGGTGCGCGGGCGTCGCCGCGCCGGCTTCGGTCAACCAGCTCACCTTTGTCGGCTGGAACGAGCCGATCGGCTGCGGCGGCTGCGCCATCTTCCCGGACGACATCATCGTCGCCGATGACGACGGCGCGGTGGTCATCCCGGCTGCGCTGGCCGATTTCGTCGCCAGCGAAGGCGCCGAGCACGAGCTCATGGAAACGTGGCTGGTGCAGGAGGTAGAGAAGGGCGCCAAGCTGCCCGGCCTCTATCCGCCCAACGACGAGAACAAGAAGCGCTACGAGGACTGGAAAAAGTCGCGCTGACGTACGATCGCCCCGCCACCGCCGGGCCATTCATAAAACTGTGATATTCTTTATTGGTTATGGGCGATTCGCAGCCCGGGTTTGCGTTCGCGTGCTCGTGCGTTGTCGCGGTCACGCGATACCACCCAAGAGGGCTGCCCATGGCTTTGCACGTCCATACCACGCGTCCGGATTCGCCGGAGGAACCGGCCGCTGACCGGCTTGCCGCTCTTTATCCCGATTGGAGCGAGCACATCGTCACCGTCGTCGCCGCGAGCCTGGCGGTGCTGGTCGTGGCGCTGATCGCCGTCGTTATGGGGATGGCGTAACGTTCTTGCCGGCGCGCAGCCGGCGTTTCAGGCGTACACCGCCGCCGCGTCCGAAGCGATCGAAAAAATTTCTGCGTAGCCCGCGCATGATCCATTCCACGACGCGGACAAATCCGCGCGCTGGTCTCGCCATCAGCGCGTGATCGCCGCTGGCATGGTGCGGCGACGGCACGACCAAGAGCCCGCGCGAGCGCATGAAGGACCAGGCCAGTGGCGCGCTCCGCCGCAGCGCCGCGTTGCCTTCCTCGCACAAGAATTCCGGCAGCAGCACGGGCGGTGGCGCGAATATTTCCGGCATCGTGTCCGACAGCACGCGGTCGCCCAAGATGTTCCAGCGCGCCGCGCCGCCCATGACCGGCGAGCGCATGGAAAAGACCACCTTGGCGATGCGGCTTTCGCGGATCGCGTAGCTGCAAAAGGCGCAGGGCTCCATGTTGGCGTAGATGGTGCAGTCGGAAAGATCGGTGCTGCCGAGCGCCTGCTGCGCCGCGCAAATCGCCACCATCTCGGCATGGCGGGTGACGTCGCGGTCGTGCGCAACACGATTGATTGTCTCGGCCACGATCTTGCCCTTGCGCACGATGACGGCGGCGTAGGGATATTCGCCCTGGTCGGCCGATTGTTCGGCCAGCGCAAAGCAATGCCGCATCATGTCTTCGTCGCTGGCCGGCGGGTCGGGTTTGAGCATGCGCGCCGCCCGTCAAGCCGCCGGCGGCGTTTGCGAAAACGCCAGGCGAGCATCGGAGGCGAATTGCCGGCGCCACATCACGATCACGATGCCGGTGGTGGTGAGCGCCAGCGGCAGCGGCCCTAAGAACCAGCCGAGATAACCGAGCGCGAAGAAGAACGCACGTTGGCCGCGGTTGAAATGGCGGCCGGCATCGGCGCACAGCCGCGCGGCGCGATGCGCGAAAGCTTGCGCCGCCGCCGTATCCTTTTCCTCCGCGCGGCGGCGCCGCGCCGACCATGATGGCGAAATAATTGAACAGCCGGTACGACCAGGCGAATTTGAAGAAGGCGTAGACGAAGATGATGGCGAGCCCCATCATCTTCAACTTCCCACAATTCCGGCGACGATGCGACGCCGAACGGCAGCGCCGCCACCAGGGTCAAGATCTGCTCGGTCGAGCGCAGCAGCGTGAGCGTGCCGCCGATGGCGATCAGGCTGGTGGAGGCGAAGAACGCGGTGCCGTTCTGCAGCGCGGCGGTGACCTGCGCGTCGACCATGCGCATGTCGCGCGCCAGCAGCCGCTCCATCCACTCGTCGCGATAGAGATTCATCATCGCGTTGAGGCCGCTGCGGCCCTTGGCGGTCTTCTCGATCAGTAGCGAATAGCCGAGCCAGACGCCGATGAACCAGGCGAAGGCGAGCAGGTCCGGCAGGGTGAAGGCCGCCATGGGCGCAGACTCCGAAGATGCATCGTGCCCGCTTGCCGCGGGCTATTCAACCGCAAGCTTGAGTGGGCGGCGCGGCTCTGTCATCGTTACGGGAAAGGAGCCCCGCATGCCGCAAAACATCACCACCGGATACCGCGCCCTCGTCGACGCCGCCAACAGCGAAGTCGAGACCCTGCCGACGGAGGAGGCGATCAAGCTCGTCGGCCGCGACGATACGGTGCTGGTCGATATCCGCGACATCCGCGAATTGGCGCGCGACGGCAAGGTGCCCGGCGCCATGCATTGCCCGCGCGGCATGCTGGAATTCTGGATCGATCCGCAAAGCCCCTATCACAAGCCGGTCTTCGCCGCAGGACAAGAAATTCGTGTTCTTCTGCGCCGGCGGCCTGCGCTCGGCGCTGGCCGCGCAGACCGCCCAGCGCATGGGGCTCAAGCCGGTCGCCCATATCAAAGGCGGCTTCGGTGCCTGGAAGAAGCTGGGCGGTCCGGTCGAGGAGCCGGAGATGGCGCCGGGCGAGACGAAGACGGCGTGAGCGGACGATGGCGCTGACGCTGATCATCGGCAACAAGAACTATTCGTCCTGGTCGTTGCGGCCGTGGATCGCCATGAAGGTGGCGGGGATTTCGTTCGACGAAAAGGTGATCCCGCTCTACGAGCCGGGCAGCCGCGAGCAGATTCTGAAATATTCGCCGGCCGGCAAGGTGCCGGTGCTGATCGACGGCGACCGGCATATCTGGGAATCGCTCGCCATCCTCGAATATCTGGCCGAGAAATTTCCCGCGGCGGGCCTCTGGCCGGCGGACGCCGCGCGCGCGCGGTCACGCCCGCGCGGTGGCGACCGAAATGCATGCCGGCTTCCAGGCGCTGCGCAAGAACTGCCCGATGAACTTGTGGCTGCCGGCGAAAAAGCGTCCGCAGCCGGACGAGGTCATGGACGATGTGCGGCGGATCGACGCGATGTGGAGCGATTGCCGCGCGCGTTTCGGGCAAGGCGAATATTGGCGGCCCGTTCCTGTTCGGCGCGTTCGGCGCGGCGGACGCGATGTATGCGCCGGTCGTCTCGCGCCTGCACAGCTACGGCCTCGCGGTGAGCGAGGTTTCGCAGCGCTATATCGACGCCGTCCTGGCGCTGCCGGCCTTTATCGAATGGCGCGCGGCCGCGCTGAAGGAGCCCTGGATCATGCAGGGCAACGAGCCGGACTGGCCGCTGGTGCGCGGCGTCTAGTTTTCGCGATGCAAAATTGATTGCGGCCGTCGTCCCAAATTTTGTCAAGATTGTGAGCGACACCGCTCGCGTCACTTACACGGCGCTGAGCCGTGTTTCCAATTCGGGGGCGGCGTTGCGGCGGGACCTCTCGTGGGGAGGCCCCGGAGGGAGTTGCTCGCCATGCCGATACGTATTCTCGCACTCATTGTTTCATTGTTCGCGCTTGCAGCGCCTGCCTTCGCCGCCGACGCCAATCACGACATCAAGGGCCTCTATCTGCTGACCGACTATCCGGCGGTCACGGTGCAGCCCGGCACCACGTCGACGGTCAGTTTGAAGACTGCGCAACTACGCGCTGGCGCCCGAGCGGCTCGCGCTGTCGGTTTCGGGCGTGCCGCAGGGCTGGACCGCGACGCTGCTCGGCGGCGGCCAGCCGATCGCGGCGGCCATGCCGGCGACCGACGACAGCGTGTCGCTCGATCTGCGGCTCGACGTGCCGAAGGACGCCAAGATCGGCACGCACACGCTGACGGTCACCGCCGACGGCGGCGCGTCGCATGTGACGCTGCCGGTGGCGGTCACGCTCGCCAAGGAATTGCCGGCCAAGCTGACGCTGGCCCCGCAATTGCCCGAACTGCGCGGCTCCTCACGCTCGAGCTTCGAATATACGCTGACCATCAAGAACGACAGCGGCAAGAAGCTGCTGGTCAGCCTCGCCGCCGACGCGCCGCAAGAATTTCGACACCTCGTTCACCGAGGCCTACGGCACGCAGCAGCTCACGGCGATCCCGGTCGACGCCGGCAAGACCAAGGACGTAAAGCTGAAGGTGACGCCGCCCGACAGCGTCGATGCCGGGCACTATCCGGTGACCGCGCACATCGCCGCCGACGACGCGCGCGCAACCGCCAAGGTCGCGCTCGACATCACCGGCGAGCCCAAGCTTTCGCTCGCTGGCCGCGAAGGTCTGCTCAGCGCCCGTGCCACCGCCGGCAAGGAGAGCTCGGTGCCGCTTGAGGTGACCAATACCGGCACCGCGCCGGCCGAGAATATTCAATTGTCGGCCAATGCGCCGACCGGCTGGAAGATCGCGTTCGAGCCGAAAACCATCGACCGCATCGCGCCCAACGAGCACAAGGAAGTGCAGGCGCTGATCAGCCCGCCCGGCAAGGCGATCGCCGGCGATTACGTCACCACGCTGACCGCGTCGACGCGCGGCGAGACCGGCACCGCGAACTTCCGCGTCACCGTGACCACCTCGACGGTCTGGGGCGTCGCCGGCATCGGCATCATCGGCGCCGCGCTGCTGATCATGGTGGGCGCCGTCGCACGGTTTGGCCGGCGATGAGCGAAACAGTCATCGAGGCCAAGGGCCTCACCAAGCGCTACGGCACGGCGTATGCCGTGAACGGCGGCGACGTTCGACGTCGCCGCCGGCGAAATCTTCGGTCTGCTCGGCCCCAACGGCGCCGGCAAGACCACCACCATCCTGATGCTGCTCGGCTTGAGCGACATCAGCGCCGGGCAGGCGCGCGTCTTCGGCCACGACCCGATGCGCGAGCCGCTTGCAGGTCAAGCGCCTGGTCGGCTATCTGCCGGACTCGGTCGGCTTCTACGATCAGCTCACCGCCGCGGAAAATCTGCACTACACGGCGCGGCTGATGGGCCTCGATTGCCATCACGCGCAAGAAACGCATCGCCGCCGCGCTTGCCCGCGTCGGACTATCGGCGGTCGCCAACAAGAAGGTCGCGCACGTTCTCGCGCGGCATGCGCCAGCGCCTGGGGCTCGCCGAAATCGTCATGAAGGACGCGCGCGTCGCCATCCTCGACGAGCCGACCAACGGGCTCGACCCGCAGGCGAGCGTCGAACTGCTGGAGCTGATCCGCTCGCTGAAAGAGCAGGGGGTGAGCATCCTATTGTCGTCGCATCTGCTCGACCGCGTGCAGAGCGTGTGCGACCGGGTGGCGCTGTTCAATGCCGGCCGCATCGTGCTGATGGGCACCGTCAACGAGCTCGGGCGCGAGGTGCTGGGCGGCGGCTATGCCGTCGAGGTCGAAGCCGATGGCGGCGACGGCATCGCCAGGCGCCTCTCGGCGCTGGCGGGCGTGCGCAGCGTCGTCGAGCCCGGCCCCGGCCGCTTCCGCATGACCTGCGATCGCGACCTGCGCGCGGAAGCCGCCGGCGCGGTGGTGGCCGCCGGCGGACGGCTCAAGCAGCTCTCGCTCGATCAGCCCAGCCTCGAAACGATCTACACGCGCTATTTCCAGAATGCACAGGAGGGCCGTCATGCGGCGTGAAGGCTCGGCCCTCCAGGGCCTCGGCGTGGTGACGCTGAAGGAATTGTCGGATCACCTCGTCAGCGCGCGCATGCGCGTGTTGGAATGGCTGGTGGTGCTGGTCGCGCTCGCGGCCGTCTATGGCGCCATCCAGCAGATCCGCGCCGTCACCGCCGAAGATCCGTTCCTGTTCCTGCGGCTGTTCACCACCGCGCGCGAGCCGCTGCCCTCGTTCGTGGCGTTCCTCGGCTTTCTGGTGCCGCTGATGGCGATCGGGCTCGGCTTCGACGCGGTCAACGGCGAGCACAACCGGCGCACGCTGTCGCGCATCCTGTCGCAGCCGATCTACCGCGACGCGCTGCTGTTCGGGAAATTCCTCGCCGGGCTCGGCGTCATCACGATCAGCCTGGTGTGCCTGTGGCTGCTGGTGATCGGGCTCGGCATTGTCATGCTGGGCGTGCCGCCGGGCGGCGAGGAGATGGCGCGCGCGCTGATCTTCCTGGCTGTGACCATCGCCTATGCCGGCGTGTGGCTGGCATTGGCCATGCTGTTCTCGGTGATCTTCCGCTCGGCCGCCACCGCGGCGCTGGTGACGCTCGGCCTCTGGCTGTTTCTGTCGGTGATCTGGCCGGCGCTGGCGCCGGCGATCGCCGAAGCCTTCGTGTCGCCCGAACACCAGGCGACGTATGTCACCACCGCGCAGATGCTGGCGCGGCTGTCGCCGTCGACGCTCTACGGCGAATGCGTGCTGGCGCTGCTCGATCCGACCACCCGCACGCTCGGGCCGGTCTATTTGAGCCAGCTCGAGGGCGCGGTGATGGGCGCGCCGCTGCCGCTGTGGGACAGCCTCATGGTGGCCTGGCCGCAGATCGTCGGCCTGGCGGCGGCGAGCATCCTGCTGTTCGTCGGCGGCTATGTCGCGTTCCAGCGGCAAGAGGTGCGAGCGTGAGCCGAGCACCGTCCTCATCTAAAATGAAGGGAGGACGCAACGACCTCGCGCCGGCGCTAAGCCGGCACGAGGTTTGAGTTTCGCTTCAATCCGCGGTTGGCAGCGCGCGAAATCGGTTCGTTACTTCGCGCCGGTGGTTCCGCCGTTCGGATTGGCCGAGCAGGTTTCGCTTCCCTTGGCCGCCTTCTGACATGCCGAGAGACTGGCGTATTGACAGTTCAATGCGCCGGCGGGGCCACTGATGCAGAACTTGCCGCTGCCGGTCGCGTGCGTGGCGCTGCTGCCCATCGCGCCGCTCTTATCCATCGACGAGGTCTGCGCGCTGGCGACGGAAATGCCGGCGATCAATGCCGCAACGGCGGCAAAAGTTGTCAACGTCTTCATAGTTCGCCTCCTTGGGGGTGACATGCCGTGCGTGCGGCATGTTCCGACAACGAGCGCGCAAGACGCATGTTCCGGGAACTCGGGCGGCGTTGGAAAAAAGTTTCACAATAGGGCGATAGCGTGGCGCGGCAGCGCAAGCGGGTACCTCCGCCGCAGGTTGTCATTGCGCGGCGGTGACCACGATCTCGACCAGATGCGGCGGCTCCAGATCGACGCCGAGGCAAGCGCGCATCGGCGGGTTGGCGCGATCGACCCATTCGTCCCAGGCTCTGTTCATCTCTTCCTTGCGTGTGATGTCGGCGATGTAGACGATCGCCGAAAGGATGCGGCTTTTACCCGTACCCGACATCGTCAGGCTTTCGTCGATACGCTTGAGTGCCCGCTGTGTCTGCTCATAGACGCCGGGTGGGGCGGGGTCCGGCGACACCGCGACGGCGAAGACAAGACCGTTATGCGCGACGGCGCGACTGCGCGTCGGCGTCAGGCCGGGGAAACGGGTGATCATCGGGACTCCTGCGGGTTTGCCGAAGCCAGTCTAGGACGAAATCGGGCGCAAAGAAAAACCCGGCGCCGCGCGCCGGGTTTTTGAAGATCAGGCCGCGGCGGTCGCCGGAAGTCAGTTTTTGACGGCTTCCTTCACCGCGTCCTTGAAGCCGCCAACGGCGTTCTGAATCTTGCCGGTGGCCTGCTGCACTTTGCCTTCGGTCTCGAGCTTGCTGTCGCCGGTCGCTTTGCCGGCGACTTCCTTGATCTTTCCTTTGGCCTGCTCGACCGAGCCTTCGATGCGATCCTTGTTCATTTGTTTGTCCTCTCGTTGCGTGATGGCTCTCTCAAAAACGATAACGAATGAATGCTTACGAATGTTCCAGAGCAAGAAATAGAAATAGCGAGCGGTAAAGCGGCCGGGAAAGATCCCGGCCGCTCCGCGATAGGTCGTTTACTTCGATTATGCGTCTAGGATCGCGACGATCTCGTGTGTGCGCGGATTGATGACGAGGATCTCGTCGCCGACCAGAATGTAGTCATAGCCGCGCCATTCGGGATAGATCACGAATACTTCCCGCGGCAACGGATAGAAGCGGACGCTGTCCGGAACGTGCGTTCCCACGCGTACCGTCACGTTGAGATGTGCCGGCGCCACTTTGTGCTGCCGGATGATCGACGTGATCTTGGTGTGCTGCTCGGGCGACAGCTTGGCCGAACCGGCTGCCGCGCCCTGACCAGTGGTTGCTTTGTTCTCTTTCACGGCAGATTCGTTCGACTTCGCCTTGAGATCGGTCGAATTCTGGGCGTGCGGCTCGGCGCTCTTGTTCATCTCCGCGCCCTTTTTCGATTCATCGCCCTTTTTGACATCGGTGCCTTTTTTCACCTGGCCGGCTTCCGGCTCTTTCGGGAGCGCCTGTCCGGTCGTCTCCGGCGTCTTGCGCTCGGTCTTCAGCGCCGGGGCGGTCTTCTTGGCCGGCGCGATCTTCTCGGCGGGTGCGTTTTGCTGCGCCGCTGGAACGCGGCCGGGCGCTTCGTCGTTTTTCAAGGTCTGCGCCGACGCGGCGCCGACGGTCAGCAGCAGCGTTGCTGCGGCGGTCGATAACAGTCGTGCTTTTCTCATTGAATCCTCCTATGGGCACCTCCCGACGTGTTTGACGTTGTGGCGTGCTTAAAATGAACGTCGCAAGGCCACGTCGGTTCCACATTCTTTGTTCTGCCGCAGTTCCCCCGCCATTGCGTTCCGGATGCCGCCAAGGCACCCTTAAAGTTTGCATCCGGGGAGGGGACGTTGGCGATTCTGTCATCCGCCATTGATACGAGCAGCGCCGAATTTCGCGGCAATACTGACAAAATGCGCGAGCTCGTCGTCGAACTGCAGGCGCGCCGCGCCGAGGCCGCCTCGGGCGGCTCGGAAAAATCCCGCGAACGGCATGTGTCGCGCGGAAAGCTTCTCCCGCGCGATCGCGTGATGAACCTGATCGATCCTGGCTCGCCGTTCCTGGAACTGTCGCCGCTCGCCGCCTTCGGCATGTACGGCGGCGACGTGCACGCCGCCGGCATCATCACCGGCATCGGCCGCGTCGAAGGCCGCGAATGCATGATCGTCGCCAACGACGCCACCATCAAGGGCGGCAGCTATCACCCGATGACGGTCAAGAAGCACCTGCGCGCGCAGGAGATCGCGCGCGAGAACCGGCTGCCCTGCATCTATCTGGTGGACTCCGGCGGCGCCAATCTGCCGACGCAGACGGAAGTATTTCCCGACCGCGAGCATTTCGGCCGCATCTTCTACAACCAGGCGAACCTCTCAAGCGCTGCGCATTCCGCAGATCGCCGTGGTGATGGGCTCCTGCACCGCCGGCGGCGCTTACGTGCCGGCGATGTCGGACGAGACCATCATCGTCAAGAACCAGGGCACCATCTTCCTCGGCGGCCCGCCGCTGGTGAAGGCGGCGACCGGCGAGGTGGTGAGCGCCGAGGATCTCGGCGGCGGCGACCTGCACGCGCGCAAATCGGGAGTCGCCGATCATCTGGCGCAGGACGACCACCACGCGCTGTCGCTGGCGCGCCGCATCGTCGCCAACCTCAATCAAAAAAAGATGGTGGATATCCCGCTTTCCGCGCCGCGCGAGCCGGCGCTCGATATCGCCGAGCTCGACGGCGTCGTGCCGGTCGACCTCAAGAAGCAATACGACGTGCGCGAGGTCATCGCGCGCATGGTCGACGGCTCCGAATTCGACGAGTTCAAGCAGCTCTACGGCACCACGCTGGTGACCGGCTTCGCGCACATCCACGGCATGCCGGTCGGCATTCTCGGCAACAACGGCATTCTGTTTTCCGAGAGCGCGCTGAAGGCCGCGCATTTCGTCGAGCTGTGCTGCCAGCGCCGCATTCCGCTGCTGTTCCTGCAGAACATCGTCGGCTTCATGGTGGGCAAGGACTACGAGGCGGGCGGCATCGCCAAGGACGGCGCCAAGATGGTGACGGCAGTCGCCTGCGCGCAGGTGCCGAAGATCACGCTGATCGTCGGCGGCTCCTACGGCGCCGGCAATTACGGCATGTGCGGGCGCGCCTATGCGCCCGCGTTTCTTGTTCATGTGGCCGAACGCGCGCATCTCGGTGATGGGCGGCGAGCAGGCGGCCTCGGTGCTGGCCACCGTGCGGCGCGACAATATCGAGGCCGACGGCAAGACCTGGAGCGCGAAGGAGGAGGAGGCGTTCAAGGCGCCGATCCGCGATCAATACGAGACCGAAGGCAATCCCTATTACGCCACGGCGCGGCTGTGGGACGACGGCATCATCGCGCCCGCCGAAACGCGGCGCGTGCTGGCGCTGGCGTTTTCCGCGGCGCTCAACGCGCCGGTGCCGGAGACGAAGTTTGGGGTGTTTAGGATGTGATGTTGCTTTTCCGATCGTCCGTTAGGAGTAAAATATGGTGTTGTGGAGCGAAATTCAGCACTTCCAAACTCTAATTGTAGGGGTAATTGGATTTGCTGGAGTAATTGCCACCCTGTGGTTCAATGCGAGACAAGCGCGCAACCAGCGCATTGACGAACGACACCATGAGGGCGAAGCGCTGCGTACAGCATTAATAGAAGAACTTAAGATTATTCGCGAATCCGTCACGGAGAATGCGGCCGGCTCTGACAAGTCGCAGGATGCTTTTGTGCCAACTGATCCTATGGATGATGCCTATAGGGCATTCACGCACAGGATTGGACTTCTCTCGGAAGGTGAAGTGCGAAAAGTGATGTACGCTTATCTTACTTTAAGAACTTACAATGCAAAGCTTTTTCTCATTGGAGTCCCGACGCATACGAGCGAGCGTCACGTCAAAATTCCGGCGACGAATATTCCGTTACTAATTGGGATGTATAAAGGTTTGTTGGATCCCATTAATCAAGCAATTCAAGTAATGGAGCAATTCCGCTATCGCCAATGAAATCCGAATTACTCCAAAACCTCTGAATTGGGACTCAACGCATGGCAAATACTTATCACTCCGCTCTCATCGTCGGCGCCGGTTCCGGCCTCTCCGCCTCCCTCGCGCGCGCCTTCGGCAAAGCCGGCATGTCGGTCGCGCTGGCCGCGCGCTCGGCCTCCAAGCTCGACGAGTTTGTCAAGGCGACCGGAGCCAAGGCCTTCAATTGCGATGCTGCCAAGCGCGACGAGGTTGAGAAACTGTTCGCCGATCTCGATGCGGCCAAGCTCACGCCCGACGTCGTCGTGTACAACGCCAGCTACCGCACGCGCGGGCCTCTGGTCGAACTCGATCCCGCCGAAGTCGCCAAGGCGATCGAGATCACCGCCTTCGGCGCCTTCCTGGTGGCGCAGGCGGCGGTCAAGCGCATGTTGCCGCGCAAGCAGGGCGCGATCCTGTTCACCGGCGCTTCGGCGAGCGTGAAGGGCTATGCGCAGTCGGCGTCCTTCGCCATGGGCAAATTCGCGCTGCGCGGATTGGCGCAGAGCCTGGCGCGCGAACTGTCGCCGCAGGGCATTCACGTGGCGCACTTCGTCATCGATGGCGGCATCAAGAGCGCGCGCCGCCCGGCCGACCCGGACAAGCCCGATGCGCTGCTCGATCCCGACGCGATCGCCGCGAGCTATCTGCACGTGCTGGGCCAAGCGCGCAGCGCCTGGACGCAGGAACTCGAGCTGCGGCCATGGATGGAAAAGTTTTGAAGGAAGGGCTCAGCAGTGCAACAAGAAAACCCCGGTCCTCGAGGACCGGGGCTTGCTCGCACTCACAATCTCAAAACGCCGTCGTGATTACCAGCAGCGGCGAATCTTACGCACTTCGCCGTGGCGATGGATGATAGTAACCCGGCAGTGATCGCGGTGCCGCCGCACAACGACCGCATCCTTGTCGTATGCGTAATGCGAACGCCAGCCGTCATGGTGGTCAACACCGACACCTACGCCGACCGGACCGGCGCCGACATAAACGCCCTCCGCACTGGCCGGCACCGCCACTAAGGCGATGGCCGCCGCCGCCAAGCATCCGATTGCAATGTTCCTCATCTGGGGTCTCCTCGTTTTGTTTCCCACGTCTGAGAACGTGACAACGCGGTTATCGTTCCGGCGGATGTCGAACAGAAACACGCAGACGAGATGAATTCGGCAGAGAGTCTTGGTTATCGGCCCAGCAGCGCGAGCCCGCTGGTGACACGGGCTTTTGCCGCCGCCGGTCGGCCGTCACGCGCCTGTGATCGGTCGATTCAGAAACGGTTTACTCGGTCCCCCTAGTTTTCCGGGCGTGGGGAGCATTGCGCCATGATCGCCTACGTTAATGGTTATGTCTGCACGACCTCGTGCGAGGCGGCCGCCGCCCGTGCGGGCAGGGACCCCTTCGCGCCGCCCGGCACGCCGCCGGGGCAATCCGGCAAGTCCGACAAAAGCTCCGGTTTCGATGGCCAGCCGGCGACCGTCCTCGGCGGCTCGCTGGCAAACCTCGGCTCTACGAACGCGGTCACGCCGACCGGCGACACGTCGCCGTCCAATCAACCGTCGCTGAACATCCTGGCGTAAGGCCGGCCGCGTTGGCACGCCCGATTTCCGCATGCTAAATGCGGAGCGCATGATAAATCCCGACGATCTCAATCAACTCGCGCCCACCGGAAAACTGCGCGGCGGCGTGGTGGTTTCGCCGGCGGCCTCGGCCTTTTTCGCCATCAAGGACGGCAAGGGCGAGATGCGCGGCGTCACCGTCGATCTGGTGCGCGCCTTCGCCGGCACGCTGAAGCTCCCGCTCGAGTTGCAGGTCTATGAGAATTCCGGCCAGGTGACGGACGCGGTGGCGAGCGGTGTCTGCGATCTGGCTTTCATGCCGCGCGACGCGACGCGCGAGGGCAAGGTCGATTTTGGTCCGGCCTACTATGTCATCGGCAGCACCTATCTGGTGCCGGCGGGCTCGAAGATTCAAACCGTCGACGAGGTCAACCGACCCGGCGTGCGCATCGTCGCCATCTCCAACACCACGACCGCGCGCAGCGCGCGGCGCACGGCGCCCAATGCCTCGGTCGAGGAAGTGCCGAGCGTCGACCTGATGACCGCGATGGCGGCAAAGGGGCAGGGCGACGCCTTCGCGCTGTCGCACGACTCGTTTGCGGGCCTGTTGCCCAAGCTGCCGGGCGCGCGCGTGCTGCCGGGCAACTTCCAGCAGACCGGCATCGCGGTGGCGGTGCCGAAGGGGCGTGCCGCCGCGCTCAAGCTGGCGACCGGGCTCATCGAGGATGCGAAAAAATCCGGGCTGGTGCGCCGCGCTCTCGATGCCGCCGGGTTCAAGGACGCCGAAGTGGCGCCGCCCGCGGGCTGACCGCTAAGCGTAAGCGCGTCGGAATAGGCTACGGTGTATTGGGGCGCTTCGGTTCGCTCGCTGCGGTCAAAGCGCTCAACTGACCGGCAAGCTGCTCTTCCGTTTCCGCAAGTTGAAGATACGTCCGCTCCAACTTCATAAATCGCTGGCGGCTTTCTTCATCGTGCGTCTGCTTCGCCAAATCGGCGCACCTCTTAGCCTGGTTTCTGAAGCGCTTGACGGTCATGGCGGCACCTCCGACTTCAGTAGGTGCATTGCAGCATTTTTTATGTCGCGTTGCAACATAAATTCATACCGCCGTCACAATCGCGGCTGTGATGCTGCAGGCTTCAAGGATGGCGAGGCCGTTCTCGCCCACCACCTAGACCGACCGCACCTGCACCGGCGCGGCGGCGATGCGGCGATACAGCAGGATGCGCCGCCGGATCGGCCACCAGTCGTACAGATAGATTTCGAGCGGCCGCCAATTGGCGACCCAGCCAACGATGATCAGGCTCTCTTCCAGCACCCGCGCCATCACCGCATTGCCGGCCATCTTGGCGACGACCTGGCTGCCCACCAGGCAGACGACAAGAACGACCAGGCCGATCGCCAGCGAGCGCCAGCCGACACGGAACAACTCGCGCAGATCGCGCTCGGATGCGGTCGCGCGCAGGCGGAAATAATTGGCGAAGGCCTCGCCGATCCCCGCCGCCTCCGGTTTCGCCGCTTCTTCCGGCGGCAGTTCCACAACGATGCTAAACGGCGCGCTGTGCGGCAGTTCGCGCACCCAGCCGACGACGAATTCCTCGGTATGCGGGTCGAGATCGCGTTCGCGGAACGGCGAGGGGTCGAGTGAATTGAACAGCTGCATGATCGTGCGCACGCGGATCGCAATTTCGTAGTGCGCATCCGGCGTCGGCATCACATCGTCACGATCACGTTGCCGATGGTCCCGCGCTCGACCGCCTCATGGGCGGCGGCGACGTCGGCGAGCGCGAAGGTCGGGCCTACTCGATTGATCAGTTTGCCTTGCTCGAGCGCGCGGCCGATGGCGGTGACCGCGTGTTCGCGATCGCGGGTGTCGAGCTCATAGACCAGGAAAAACTGCACGCGGATGGATTGGGTGAGGCAGAAATAGGCCGGCAGGTTCGCCGTCGCCGCGCCGGTGCCGTAGACGATGACGCTGCCTTTGGGCCCTAACACAAAGGGTATGAGCTTGGCATTGGCGGCGAGATCCATCTCGATCACCGCGTCGACCCCGCGTTTGCCGGTGATCTCCATCACCCGCTCGCCGACGTCCTCGCGCTTGTAGTCGATGGTGTGGTCGGCGCCGGCCTCGCGCGCGGCCATGGCCTTTTCGGGCGAGGAGATGGTGGTGAGCACCATGGCGCCGGCCGCCTTGGCGAACTGGATCGCATATTGGCCGACCGAGCCGGCGCCGCCGGCGACCAGCACGGTCGTGCCCTTGTCGGCGCCGGCGAGCGCGACGGCATGAATGGCGGTCATCGGCGGGAATCCCGAGGCACGCGCCGGCCTCGAAGCTGACTTTGTCCGGCAGCTTCACCGCCTGCGCAGCGGGCAGGGCGATAAATTCGGCAGCGGTGCCGAAGGCGCGCTTCCATTGCCCGTTCCAAACCCAGACCCTTTCGCCCAGGCGCGATTTGGCGATGCCATCGCCGACCTGGTCGATCACGCCAGCGCCATCGCTGTGCGGGATCAGGCGCGGCCAGGCGATCTTGCGGGTCGAGCCTTGGCGCGATTTGACGTCGGAGGGGTTCACGCCGGATGCGGCGAGCTTGACCCGCACCTCGCCGGGGCCAGCCCGCGGCGTCTCAACCTCGCCGACGCGCAGCACCTCGCGTGCCGCACCATTCTGCTCGTAGTAGGCAGCGCGCATGAAATGTCTCCCCGGCTGGACCCGCGACAATATCACCCGGTGGACCGCCGAAATGGAGCCGAATTCCGGGTTTAAGCGTTAGCCGCCCATGACCATATATCCGGGCGAACAAGCCAAGAAAGAGGGTCGGCCATGCAATACCGTGTCTATAGCGGTCCGAAGGGCTCCGGTGAAATCACTCCGATCGCCAAGGAGCAGATGCTGTTCAAGGAATTCGCCGCGCTCGACGACGCCCTGTCATGGGCGCGTCACGTCGAGCAGGGCGGACGTGTTCCACTCTTGATCGAAGGTGACGACGGCACCCACATGGACCGCCGCGCAATCGGCGATGCGTTACGCGTCGGCGAACGCGAGCGGGTAGGCCACTAGACCCAGCGCTAGCCCGCTAGTCTGGTCCACTCGGCGCGGGCGCGCACGGTGATGTGGTTCCATTTGGTGCCGACCACGTCCCAGTTGACCAGAGGCCTTTGCGCGCTTTCCGGCGCGTCGCCAGCGGCGAGCGCGTTGTGGGAATCGTAAACGTAGGCGCCGCCGACGGTCAAAACGCCGCCGAGAATGATCCCGATCAGGACTCGCATGACACTCCTCCCGTGTCTCCCGCTTCTGAACGCGCCCGCGCGGTGCCTGTTCCACCGTTCGCCGGGTAACATGATGCGACTACCGGGCTAGGCATGGCCATATTGGGCGGGCGGGCCCCGTCTCATTAACCAATAGGAAACTTTGTTGTAACTGATTGAAAATGCTAACGTTATGACTTCAAAATCTTCGCACCGGAGCAAAATAAGCTGCTATATTGACGTTATGAGCAGCCATTCGACGAAAACCGCTGGTCGGTCGTCCAAAACCGCGCGGCGCCCCGACAAGAAAAGCGCCAAGAGCGCCCGCACCGAGATCAAAAAAGCGGCGAAATCGGCCCGCCGCCCGGTCGGCAAAGCCGCGCGGCCCGGCGCCGCCACAGCGATCCGCGCGCCCAGTATTGCGCCCAAGTCCGCTTCCAAGTCCGCGCGCAAGCCGGCGAACACGATAATCCGCACGCTGAGCCCGCCGATGCAGCCGGCGGCCGCGCATGACATCAGGATCATGGCGCACAAGTATCAGGTCGGCGAGACGGTTTACTTCACTTCGCCGACGTTTGGCCGTGCCGCCGCCAGCGGCAGCTACACGGTGGTCAAGCTGTTGCCGTCGGAAGGCGACGATTACCAGTATCGCATCAAGAGTTCCGGCGAGGCGTTCGAGCGCGTCGCCAAGGAAAGCCAGCTCGACCGCGTCTAGCGCACGGACCGCCGAGCTTTCCTCTCGATCTCGCCGTAACATCAGCCTGGAACCCGAAGGGGGAAATTGAATGCGCACCGTTTTGCGGTTGATCGCCTTGCTATTGCCGGTGATGCTGGCCTTGCCGGCATCGGCGGAAACTTATCCGAGCCGCACCGTCCGCCTCATCGTGCCGTTCGGCGCCGGCGGGCCGGCCGACGTCTATGCCCGCATCCTCGCCAAATACCTGTCCGAGGAAACCAAACAATCCTTCGTGGTCGAGGATCGCCCGGGCGCCGGCTCGCTGATCGGCACCGATGCGGTCGCGAAGTCGGCCCCCGACGGGTACACGCTGCTGGTGATGTCGAACACCCACACCACCAACGAATCGCTGATTCCGAAAAAGCCCTACGCGTTGATGCGCGACTTCGTGCCGGTGGCGACCATCAATTATTCCGACCTGCTGATGGTGGTGCACCCCTCGGTGCCGGCCAAGACGGTGGCGGAATTCATCGCGCTGGCCAAGAAAGACCCGGGCAAGCTCAATTACGCCTCGTCCGGCCCCGGCACGCCCTATCACATGGCCGGCGAGCTGTTCAAAGCCATGAGCCATACCGACATCGTGCATGTGCCGCACAAGGCCTCAGGCGACATGCGCAACAGCGTGCTGTCGGGCAACGTGCAGATGATGTTTGACGCCATCACCGTGATGTCGGAGCTGGCCAAGGCCGGCAAGGTGCGCGCGCTCGCCACCACGGGAGTGAAGCGCAACCCGCTCACGCCCGACCTGCCGACCGTCAGCGAAACGGTTCCCGGTTATGAAGCGACCATCTGGATCGGGTTGATGGCGCCCAAGGGCACGCCCAAGGAAGTTGTCACCTTCCTCAACACCGCGATCAACAAGGTGATCCAACTGCCCGACGTGAAGGCCGCCTGGCTCAAGCAGGGCGCCATTCCGATGGTGAAGACACCGGCGGAATTCGAGGCCTTCTTGCACCAGGACATCGAAAAGTGGGCCCATGTGGTAAAGGTGTCGGGGGCTCAAATCGGTAAGTAGCCCGGCCGCCGGAGGCCTATGCCGACCATCGATGGCGCCGCGTTGAAGGAACTATTGTCGAACCCGCCGGTGCTGGGCGCGCTGGCGGCGTTGCTGGTTGTGCTCGTGGTTCTCGCCGTCATGCGGGCCGGCGTGGTGCGCCGGCTCCTGCTGGCAATCGTCGTGCTGGCAATCGTCGGCGCCGGGGTTTCTGTCATCCTCAACAGCATGGCGCAGGTCGAACGTGCAGCCGATCGGCGTGCGCTGATGCAGCGTTATGCCGAACTTTCCGTCCAGGCGCTGGCGCCCGGCTCGACGCTTGCCTGCCTCGATGGCGCCGCCGGCGAGGCGGTGGAGAATGCCTGCGAGAAGACGGTGTTCTCTGGCCCGCAGACGACCGCCGGCGCGGTCGCCTATATGGCGGCGCGGCTGACACTGCTCGCCGATGGGCTCGCCTTCGCCCAAAAGAGCGATCCGGATTTTGCCGCGTCGCTCGCCGGCCTACGCCGCTCAATCGAACTCGACCGCTTCGGCCTTGCCGCTCACGTGCTGGCGGTGCGCGACGGATGCACCGCCGAACAATGCGCCGCCTTTGCACTATTGCAGGACGCCGATGTAATCAAGGCCAATCTCAAGGCGCAGGTGTTCGACCAATACGTGTCGCGCTACGCGGCGGACTGGAACAAGTCGGCGCCGGTCGCCGTCAAGGAGGCGCCGGCGGTGCCGGTCGCCAGTGTCAATGAACAGGCCGCGCCGGCCAAAGGGCCCGTGCCCGAGAAATACGATTTCCCCTCGGCGGCCTCGATCCCGCCGGTGAGCATCATGAATGCCGAGCCAAAATTGCCGCCGGCGGCGGCCGATGCGCAGGCCGCGCAGCCGCCGCAGCCGCCGCAGCCGCCCCCCGCCGAGGTCAAACAGCCGCCCCCCGCTGACGTCAACGTGCGCGTGCCGCCGAAACGGCCGCAGGCACAAACGGCGCCACCGGCGGCACGCTAGCGCGCATGATCCCGAAAAGTTGGAACCGGTTTTCGGATAAGATCATGCGCCATGTAAATTAGGCTACTGACGCCGGGCCCATCCATGTTCAAATCCGTCCTGATCGCCAATCGCGGCGAGATCGCCTGCCGCATCGCCCGCACCGCCAAGCGATTGGGCCTGCGCACCATCGCGGTCTATTCCGACGCCGACGCAAACGCACTGCATGTGCGGCTATGCGACGAGGCGCACCGCATCGGCCCGCCTGCGGCCGCCGACAGTTATCTGCGCATCGATCGCCTGATCGATGCGGCCAAAGCCGCGCGCGCCGATTGCGTCCATCCCGGCTACGGCTTCCTGTCGGAGAATGCCGACTTCGCGCAAGCCTGCATCGATGCCGGCATTGCTTTCGTCGGGCCACCACCGGCGGCGATGCGCGCCATGGGCCTCAAGAGCAGCGCCAAAGCGCTGATGGAAAAAGCCGGCGTGCCGGTGGTGCCCGGCTATCACGGCGATAGGCAGGAGCCGAAATTCCTCAAAGAGAAAGCCTACGAGATTGGCTATCCGGTGCTGATCAAGGCGGTGGCCGGCGGCGGCGGCAAAGGCATGCGCCGCGTCGACCGCCATGCCGACTTCGAGGCGGCGCTCGCCGCCGCCATGCGTGAGGCGAAATCCGCCTTCGGCGACGAGCGCGTGCTGATCGAGAAATACGTCACCGCGCCGCGCCATATCGAGATGCAGGTTTTCGCCGACCGTCACGGCAACGCCATCCATCTCAACGAGCGCGACTGTTCGCTGCAGCGCCGCCATCAGAAAGTGATCGAGGAGGCGCCCGCGCCGGGCATGAGCGTCGCGTTGCGCGCGCGCATGGGCGAAGCCGCCGTCGCCGCCGCCAAGGCGGCCGGTTATGAGGGCGCCGGTACGGTCGAGTTCATCGTCGACGGCGCCGGCGGACTGAAAGCCGGCGGCTTCTGGTTCATGGAGATGAACACGCGTCTCCAGGTCGAGCATCCGGTGACCGAAGCTGTCACCGGCCTCGATCTGGTGGAATGGCAATTCCGCATCGCCGCCGGCGAAAAGCTGCCGCTCGGTCAGGCGCAGGTTCCACTCAAGGGCCATGCGGTCGAGGCGCGGCTTTATGCCGAAGACCCCGAGCGCGGCTTCCTGCCATCGACCGGCAAGCTGATCGCGTTGCAATTCCCGCAAAGCGAAGGCTTGCGCATCGACACCGGCGTCGAAGCGGGTTCCGAGGTCACGCCGTTCTACGATCCGATGATCGCCAAGCTGATCGCACACGGCAAAAGCCGCAACGAAGCGCTCGACCGGCTGGCGGGGGCGCTCGACCAGACCATGGTCGTCGGCCCGCGCAGCAATGCCGGCTTCCTCGCCGCGCTGTGCCGCGCCGAGGAATTCCGTCAAGGGCAACTTCGACACCGGCTTCATCGACCGTCATCTCGCCGCGCTCGGCGCCGTCCCGCAAGGCCTCGACCGTGCCGCCGCTGCGCTCGGCGCGCAGACTCTGGTCGAGCGTGAACGCACGCGCATCGACGCCGTGCGCGAGCCGGACGAACCGCCGTCGCCGTGGGACGGCGGCGACGCCTTTCAATTGTCGGGCGCCCGCCGCCTGGTTCTGCCGATCCTGGCCGAGGGCGGGGGCGCGGTGGCGCAGGTCGTTTATGGGCCGCGCGGCCCGGAAGTCACCATCGATGGCATAGCACCGGCGGCCGATGCGGAGGCGTTCACGGCCGGCAATGCCGTCTACGTGCTGCGTCACGGCCGCCAGACCAAGGTGAGCTTGCGCGATCTTTCGCTCGACGAGGCTGGCGATGAGAGCGCCGGCGGGCTCGTGCGCGCGCCCATGCATGGCAAGGTGCTCGGCATCTTGGTGGAGCAGGGCGAGCGCGTCACCCGCGGCCAACGCCTCGCTATCATCGAGGCGATGAAGATGGAGCACACCCTGCATGCGCCGATGGACGGCACGATTGCCGAAATCGCGGTCACGCAGGACGCGCAGGTGGTAGAGGGTGCCAAGGTGATGCTGATCGCGCCGGTCGCCAGTGCGGCGCCGGACGAGTTGGGGCGCTCATAAAGCGCGCCGCGGTCTTGATCGCCATTTGAATTATGAAGCTATTGTAAATAAAGGTGTTTTCTGCTTAAGCTCAGTGAGCGATCCCCCTAATTTTGCTGTTAGTGTTGCAGAACTGCACTAATGGGGCCTGCGCAACCTGCGATACTTGAAAATATTGTCACACGTAAGAAATCATACATTTGGGGAGTGAGGATGCATAAGACCCTTTTGGCATCCGTTTCGGTGGTCGCGTTGAGTTGTGTCGGCGCCATGCCGGGGCATGCGGCTTCGCCGACCCCGATGACGTGGACAGGCTTTTATGTCGGCGCCAACGCCGGCTATGCGTGGGGCAATGCGAATCCGACGATGATCGGGTCGGTGGCCGGGGCGCCGTTCTCTCTTCCTGCGGCTACCGGTCCCGTTCCGAGCCTGAATCCGCGCGGGTTCATCGGTGGCGGCCAAGCTGGCTATAATTGGCAAACGGGCCAGTGGGTCTTCGGTGGCGAGGTCGACTTTAGCGGGCTGGATGCCAAGGCGGACGCGACAGTCAGTCCGTTTTTCATGAATAAGCCCAACGTCACGACTTGGTCGAGCCGCTACGATTGGCTATTCACCGCTCGCGTGCGGGGCGGATTCACGGTCGCGCCAAATTGGCTGCTCTATGTGACCGGCGGCCTTGCCGTCACCCACGTGAAAAACTCCGTAACCTGTACGGCGCCGTCAAACGGTTGCTACGGTTCTGGTCCCGGGGGAGTGACGGTGAGTTGGGCTGGGACGAGCACGCTCACCGGCGGCACCATCGGCGGCGGTCTTGAAACGATGTTCGCACCGAACTGGACAGCGCGGGTCGAATATCTCTACGCAAAATTCAAGGATACCACGCCCGGCGCTGTGAGCTTCCCTGTTCCAGCGGCGCCCTTTCCTCCGCTGTTCAGTTTTAATCACAATCTGAACGTCGTCAGGTTCGCCATCAACTACAAGTTTGCTCCCTGAACCGACGAACTGAGGCTTTGAAAGAAAGCGAGGCGCCGCAGAGAGCGGCGCTTTTGTTTTTGGTGCAGCCGCTATCGCGCCGCAGGCGCGAGGAGGGCGGCGATGTCGGTCAAGAGTCTCGATGCGAACGGACTCATCCGGGTCGAGTTGGCGCCCGATCCGCCCTTCGATCGCCAGCACCAGGCGCAAATGCGCGAGGCTGTCCCAGCGTTCGAACCGTCCGATGCGGACGTCGTCGGGAATCGCCGCCGCGTCGCAATTGGCGGCCTCGGCCAATAGCTCTTTTGCTTGCGCGCTCATGGGGCATGCCCGGCATGCAAGTCATGCCATTCGTCTTTGGTGAGGCCGAACTGAAATTGATCGAGGCGCGAGTCACCCGCGACCGAGAGAGCATGGCTGCGCAAGGTCCCTTCATGCCGCCAGCCCTGGGCCTTGTAGTTGAACACAGCAGGAAAATTGCGGGCGAATGGCATGCCGGCGGCCTTTTCAATTCCCCGGTGATTGAAAAACTCGTCCAGCAGGGCGGCCCGAACCTCGTTGACCGCGCCTTTGCCCCACCAGGATTTCTCGCCAATGACGACATTGAACGTCGCCCGCCGATGAAAAAGGTCGACGTCGACCATGAAAAAACCGATCTGCACTTTGCTGGCCAGGTCGAATATTCCGATCAGGTAGCGCCCGTTGTTATCCGCGCTGGCGATATGTGCCATCAATTCCTGCGCGGTCCATTTCCGGATCGGCGCATTGAGCGGGCCCATCACCTCGGGGTCCTTGAGCCAGTTCATCCACCGTTCCGAAGCGTCGGACGGTTTCAGACTGCGCAAGGCAAATCGCTTTGTCTCGAGAAAAACCGGGCGGCCCTTCGGCGGCATGCTCATTGCGAATCTCCGACCAGCGACCGTCGCACGGCATCGCGATTGATCTTGCCTCGGTCATTTCGCGGCAGCTTGTCAACCATGAACCATCGTTCCGGGATCGCCTCGCGGCGCAGCCGCGTGGCGCACCACTGTGCGAGGGCCTCGGCACTGACATTTTCAGCCCGCGCCGCGCGCACGGCGGCGGCAACGATTTCGCCGCTCACCGCGTCCGCCATGCCAAACACGCACGCTTCCGCCACCGCGGGGTGGCTTTCCAACAGCGCGTCGATCTCGGCAGGCTGGATCTTGAGCCCCGCCCGGTTGATCTCGTCTTTGATGCGGCCCGTCAGTCTGATCAGGCCACGTTCGTCGATATGCGCGGTATCTCCGGTATGGTACCAGCCATCGACGAGGACGGTCGCGGTCAGGTCGGGGCGGCGCAGGTATCCCGACATCACGCTTGGCGACCGCACGAGCAATTCTCCGTCGCCCGCGTCTCGAACGGCGCCCGTGTCGTCCGAGACCGCGGCCTCGCCACCCCAGGGCTTGCCGACTAGGCCGTCGGCGATTCCGTTGGTGCGCGAAGATGCCCCAGCCACCCAATTCGCAAGTTCGGTGACGCCATAGCAATTGACGACGTCGGCGCGCGTCCATTCGGCAATTCTCGCCCACAAGTCCGCGGACAGCGGTGCCGATCCGACATGGACGCGGGCGAGGGTGCCCTCGGCCGGAGCGTTGCTGAATTTCAGCGCCACGCGCCAGAACGCAGGGACCGAGCTCAAGAAGCCGATGCGATATCGATCGACAATGCGGCCTAGATTTTGCGCGAGCGGCAGACCGAGCGGATGCAGCACAATGTCGCCGCCGGACAAAAGCGGCGTCAACGCGTTGCCGATGAGGCCGTGGCCAAACGATGTCGGCAGGGTGACCAAAGCTCTCGTTCGGCTGGCCGATCCCATCGCGGTCCTGTTGAGCGCGATGCGGTTCAGCAAAGCGCGAAAGCTCAAGACCACGCCTTTTGGCTCGCCCGTCGTGCCCGAGGTGAACAGGACAAGCGCCGGCCGGTCGAGGTCGCTGGTGGAGTAGGAAATTGGGGTTGTCGCGGAGGGTGCGTGTGCGAGTTGCACAACCGGCACATCAACTTGTGCGCTTGATATCACCTCGTCGACGAGGACTGCCGACGGTTCGACGAATCCGATCAGGTTCTCGACCTCGTTCTCCGTCAACGCCGCGTCGATGCAGGCCGCCGTGCAGCCGATAGTCCAAACCGCAAACAGATCGGCAAAGAACCGCGCGCTGCCGGAATGAGCAATGACAATCGAGGAGCCGAACTTGATATTGGCCGCGGTCAGGGCCGTGGCGCGGTTCGCCACTTCGGACGCAAAATCCGCCGGACTCCAGCGCAATCCAAGCCCGACATCCTCAATGCTGCCAAATTCGGAAAATTGAAAAAGCACCGTCGTCTATACTCGCATCGACCGTTTAGGCGCGCATGTTGGTGGTGGTCCACCAGCTAAAATGTTGCCGAGGCAAGTTAGCAGAATCGCCTTGCTGGCGCATAGGCGGCAGTGAGGTGGCGCAATCAGGCGCCACCGTTTCAGCTCAGATGTGGCCCGGGCCCGCCGGCCGCTTCGAGCACGGCCGCGCGCCATTCGCGCTTGATCGGCAGGATCGGTGGCATCGGCGCGACGTCGGGCTCGGCTGTGGGCGCCGCGATCAACTCGATGTTTTCGGTCTGCGAGCCGCGCCGCATGAACAGGTTATAGATCAGCCATTGCGCGCGATGCCGGCTGCCGCGCAGCGGGAACCGGCTGGCGATCGAGGATACGGAATAGAAAGTTCCATAGGCGCGGCTTTGTCCGAGTCGCAATTGGTCGCCCGACATCTGCGCCGGCCGGTACACCACGTGGCCCTGGTCGTACATCGTCCAGTCGAACGACACGATGCGGTTCTCCTTCTTCATCTCGTACCAGGTCAGCGTGCCGGGATAGGGCGTCAGCGTCGAATAGGCGCAGGCGTCATATTTGGCGGCGATATTGAACGCGACGGTGTCGTCGAACACGGAGGTGTCGTCGCCATCGAAGCCAAACATAAACAGACCGAACACCATGATGCCGTAGGAGTGCACTTTCTCCACCAGTGCGGCGAAGGTTTCCGGCCGGTTGACGTGCTTATGCACGCTCTTGAGCGTGTCGCGCGAGATCGACTCGAAGCCGATGCTGAGCAACGTGCAGCCGCTTTCGGCGGCGAGCTCGAGCATGCGGTCGTCCTGCGCTAGCTTTGAGGTGACGCCCGCCTGCCACTTTATGCCGCGGCCTTTGAGCGCGCGCATCACTTCCTTGGGACGATCCGGCGTGCCGAAAAAGTCGGCGTCGTTGATCGAGATGGTGCGCGCGCCGCAATTCTCCATCTCGTTGATCACCTCGTCGACCGGCCGGTAGCGGAATTTGAGCCCATTCATCAGCGGCTCGGCGCAGAAGGTGCAGCCCTGGTGGCAGCCGCGCGAGGTCTGCACGAAGGTCTTGTTGACGTAGCGGTGCTTCTTCAGCAGGTCGTAGCGCGGCATCGGCACGCCGACCATCGGATGCAATTTGTCCGACTTGTAGGTGCCGCGCAGCGACCCCTGTTCGAGATCGTCAAGCAATTTGTCGATGACCAGTTCGACCTCGCCGATCACGACGGCGTCGGCGTGCTTGAGCGCTTCCTGCGGCATGAAGCTCGGATGCACGCCGCCCATGACGACGGGCACGCCCTTGGCGCGGAAATGGTCGGCGATCTCGTAGCCGCGGTTGACGTAGCTCGTCATCGCCGAGATGCCGACCATGTCGCATTCGAGGTCGAAATCGACGGTCTCGATATTCTCGTCGGTGAGGACAACTTCGTACTGGTCGCGCGGGATGACTGCGGCGACGGCGAGCAGTCCGGCGAGCGGCGAGTAGAGCGCGCGGTTGAAATAGAGCGGGCGAGTCGTCAGTGAATCGGTTTTCGGATTGATGAGGTGGATGACACGGGAGCGCATGAATTTCCCCTAAAAATTGGTTGCTGCCCTGCTCCTTACTCAATGACAGGATCGGGCCGCTGTTCCCGGTTTTGCCGAAATAAATACGCCAGCGGCCGCAAATTCCGGCACGCCGCCGTGCAAAACGCGGTCCGGACGCTTTCTATGTCGGCTAGCCCACGCTATGCAGGTTTTGGACCACTGTCGCGTTATGGAACTTTGGAATGCCGCTTCATCTGATCAAGCTCTGCGTCGGCTGCAACTCGGTCGCCGATCTCGAGGACTGGATCAAACAGAAGCTCAAAGAGAAGAAAAAGCGCGGGCAAAAGGCCGAACACATCCACACCACTCGCATGGTGCCCAAGCGCGCCGAGGAGCTCATCGACGGCGGCTCGCTCTATTGGGTGATCCGCGGCCAGATCAGTTGCCGCGAGCGCATCCTCGCCATCCGCCCATTCACCGACAAAGACGGCATCGGCCGTTGCCGCGTGGTGCTCGACGGCAAGGTGGTCCTGGTCGAGCCGCGCCCGCGCTCGGCCTTCCAGGGCTGGCGTTATCTCGAGGCCAAGGATGCGCCGCGCGATCTTTCGCGCGCTGCCCCCGGCGCCGCCAAGATGCCCGAGCAGATGCGCCGCGAGCTGCGCGAATTAGGGCTGCTCTAGACCCCCAAATTGTCGATCAGCCGCGTCTTGCCGATCTTGGCGGCGACCAGCAGCCGGATCGGTCCCTCCTTGCGCGATGCGATGGGCGCAAGTGTCGTGGCGTGGCGCGCTTCCAGATAATCGACCGCAAAACCGGCGTGCGTGATCTCGGCCAGGCCTTCTTCCAGCACCATTTCAATCGGCTCACCTTGCTTGATGCGCGCCGCGCTCGCCTTGAGCGCGCGATAGAGCGTCGGCGCAACCGCGCGTTCGGCCGGCGACAAATAGGCGTTGCGCGAGGACAGCGCGAGGCCGTCCTTTTCGCGCACGGTCGGCACGCCGATCACCTTGAGCGGCAGATCGAGATCCTTCGCCATCTGGGTGACGACGCAGATCTGCTGATAGTCCTTCTCGCCGAACAGGGCGATATCGGGCGCCGTTTGCGTAAACAGCTTGACTACCACGGTGGCGACGCCGCCGAAGAAATGCGGGCGGAACTTGTCCTCCAGCCCGGCTTTGGCGGCGCCCTGCGGCTCGATCCGGGTGGCGAAGCCTTCGGGGTACATCACCTCGGCCGACGGCGCCCATACCAGATCGGCCTTGGCCGCGCGCAGGGCCGCAAGATCGGCGGCAAAGCCGCGCGGATAACTGCCGAAGTCCTCATGCGGCGCGAATTGCGTGGGATTGACGAAGATCGACACCACCACGCGGCGGGCGCGCCGGCGCGCCTCGCGCACCAGCGCCAGATGGCCGGCATGCAGCGCGCCCATGGTCGGCACCAGCGCGATCCGCTGGCCGGCGTCCCGGAAGGGCGCAAGCGCGCGGCGGAGCGAGGCAATCGTGTGAACGACAGAGGGACGGGTTGCCATAGGCGGAGCCTGTCGGCTGATTGTCACAAAACCTGGCTAGCCCATAGCAAAACTGTGGCAAGGCGGCCACGCGTGTCGCAACAAAATCGTTTCGATCATATCGCGCTTGACGAATGTCACTGAAATAATTCGAGAATTAAATGCCCTGGGGGGCGCGTCATGTTAGTGCAGCCGATAGAGCGGGCTCGTCAGTCTGCTCACGTGGTTATTCTCGGTAACGAGAAAGGCGGGTCGGGTAAATCCACCACCGCTCTGCACATCGCGGTTGCGTTGCTCAAGGCCGGCCAGCGCGTCGCGACCATCGATCTCGACAGCCGGCAGAAAAGCTTCACGCATTACATCGAGAACCGCCGCGCCTGGAGCGAACGCGCCCGCATCACGCTCGACCTGCCGACGCATTATTGCGTGGAACGGGCCGAGGGTAATTCGCTGGAAGCCAACGAAGCGCAGGAGTTCGCCGCGTTCTCGCAAGTGATCGGCGCGATCGAGCACAGCTACGACGTCGTGGTGATCGATACGCCCGGCAGCGACACCTATCTGATGCGGCTCGCTCATTCGATGGCCGACACGCTGGTCACGCCGCTCAACGATAGTTTTGTCGATTTCGACGTGCTCGGCAGCCTCGACCCGACCAATTTTTCGGTCACCGGCGAAAGCCACTACGCCGAGATGGTGCGCGAGTCGCGCCGCCAGCGGCGGCTGGTCGACGGCCGGCTGACCGACTGGATCGTGGTGCGCAACCGGCTGTCCTCGCTCGGGTCGCGCAACAAGAAGATGGTCGGCGATGGTCTCATCGAATTGTCCAAACGCATGGGGTTCCGCTACGTGGACGGCATCGCCGAGCGCGTGGTCTACCGCGAATTCTTCCCGCGCGGCCTCACCGCGTTCGACGACCTCGACGAGGCGACGCTCGGCACGCGGCCGAGCCTGTCGCACCTGACGGCGCGCGAGGAGGTGATCGCGCTGCTCAACGCGCTACGTCTGCCGCTGTCGGAGAACGGCAAGCGGCGGGCCGCCGCCCGTGCGGAATGGTATTCCGTCATGGACCAGCCGCTGCAGGTCCACGACATCATCGGATAGCGCTCAGGCGCCTTGCACGGCCACCGATTCCCCTTAAATCGGTGTAGACTGTGGCCATGAGCAAGGACCCTTCCCAGCAAACCCCGGCGCCGGCTTCCTCGCGGCCGGAGATCGCCGAATTCATCGAGCACGTGCGCTCGCTCGGCCCGGCCAAAGCGGGCGGCACGCACGGGCGGCTGATTTTCGCGCTCGACGCGACCATGAGCCGGCAGCCGACCTGGGATTCCGCCTGCGCGTTGCAGGCCGATATGTTCCGCGAAGCGGCCAGTGCTGGCGGCCTCGATATTCAATTGGTCTACTTTCGCGGGCTTGGCGAATGCCGCGCCTCCGGCTGGGTCGCGGCGGCCGAGAAACTCGCCGCGTTGATGTCGCGTATCGATTGCCGTGGCGGCCATACCCAGATCGGCAAGGTGCTGAGCCACGCCCGCAAGGAATATGCCAAGCAGCGTGTGCAGACGATGGTGTTCGTCGGCGACGCCATGGAGGAGAAGATCGACGATCTGTGCAAAGCGGCCGGCGAGCTCGGCCTGCTCGGCGTGCCTGTGTTCATGTTCCAAGAGGGCAACGATCCGGTCGCCGAGAACGCCTACCGCGAGATCGCGCGCCTCACGCACGGGGCCTATTGCCGCTTCGATACCGGCGCGGCACATCAGCTCGGCGAACTGCTGCGCGCGGTCGCGGCCTATGCCGCTGGCGGCATCAAGGCGCTCGCCGACCTCTCGGCGCGGCGCTCGGACGGCGCGCGCCGGCTCTTGGCACAGCTCAAATAGCCATGCCGGAGATCGTATTCGGCATCTTGGTATTGGTGGCTGCGCTTTGGGTGCTCGGCGTTATCTCAAAGATCGATCCCAAGGTCGCCGCGCGGGTAATGAAAGCCTCGGGCGGCATCCTGGCGATCGGCTTTGCCGCGTTTCTCGGCCTGCGCGGCGAAATCTTTGTCGCCGTGCCACTCGGCCTATTCGGACTGGGGCTGCTCGGCTGGATCCCGTTCGGGATGCCCGGTTTTACCCAGCGCACGCGGAAGAGCGCCGGCCAGACCTCACGTGTGCGTTCGGCCTATCTCGAAATGGAACTCGACCACGACAGCGGCGCGATGCGCGGACGCATCATTGCCGGCCGGCGTCAGGGCGCCGCGCTCGAAGCGCTCGACGTCAAGACGCTGGCCGGAATGCTGGACGAGTTCGACGAGGAGAGCCGCGCGCTACTGGTGGCGTATCTTGACCGCCGGGATCCCGGCTGGAGTGAATACGCGCAAGGACACGCGGCAGCGGGGCGGGCTGCTGGGTCGAGCGGCAAAATGACGGAACAGGAGGCCTATCAGATCCTTGGCGTTGAGCCGGGAGCGAGTGCTGACGCCATCACGCGCGCGCACCGCACGCTGATGAAGAAGCTGCATCCCGACCAAGGCGGGTCGACGTATCTGGCCGCCCGCGTCAACGAGGCCAAGGAAATCCTTCTTCGCCGTCATCGCTGATGTACTCCTTACGCAACACCATCAGCGGCTCCTGAGTATCGACACGTCCCGGGTCGTCTAATTTTCTTTTCTTCTTATCCGTCCTGCTATCCGAAAACGGTTAACAGGCATTGCACGCTAGTTTTTCAGCAGCATGCACGGAATTTCATTGCGCTTGAGATGCTTGCAGGCCGTTTCCGCCTGATCCTTGTCCAGGCCGGCAAAGCGCGCGCGATAGAGCGACTTGTCGCCCTTCGCCACCCGTTCGGTGAACGGGTCCGCCTGGCCGAGCTGGATTTTCGCCTTGTCTTTAGCCGCGAGCAGCCGTTGTTTGGCTTCCTTCTCTTCCGGGAAGGCGCCCACCTGGATCATCCAGCCGCCGATGCGCGGCTTGGCGGCCGGCTCCGGCTTGGCATCTGCGAGCGGCACGCTGTCGCCGGCGGCGGCGACCTTGACCGGCAACACGCCCAACACACCCGGTTTTGCAGCGGGCGCAGGCGGAGACTCCCGCTTCACAATGACGGTCGTGACCTTGGTGGGGCCCTCCACCCGCACGAGCTTGCGGTCATCCGCTGGCGGCGGCGCCAGCGACGCGGTGTGCATGGTGTTAGCCTGCACCGCGATCGTCTTCACCGGATTGGGCTTGATCGGATCGGTCGAGCCCGTCGGCGGCTCGGCGCGGCGGGGCGCGGGAGAAATCGACGCGACTGTTTCCTTGGCAGTCTTGACGCGCGCCTCGGCGACGCCCTCGACGATCGGCGGGACGGTACGTCTGGTCGCGGCGATATCGATGGTGTCATCGAGCAGACTGACGACGCGCGCGTCGCGCGCCGACGCGGTACGTCCGCCGAACACCACGGCCACGATATGGCGCGGGCCGCGGCGCATCGAGACGATGATGTTGAAACCGGAGTCGTGAATGTAGCCGGTCTTCATGCCGTCGACGCCGGCAACCCGGCCAAGCAGGTGATTGTGGTTGCGAAACTCCTGGCCGCGGTAGGTGAACGTGCGGGTCGCGAAATAGTGGTAGTACTGCGGAAAGCGATCCTGGATGGCGCGGCCGAGGATGGTCATGTCGCGCGCCGTGGTGATCTGCCCGTCATTGGGCAGGCCGGACGCATCCCGATAAACGGTGTGCATCATGCCGAGCGTCCGCGCCTTGGCGGTCATCATCCTGGCAAAGTTCTCTTCGCTGCCGCCAAGCGCCTCGGCGACGACGACCGCCACATCGTTGGCCGACTTGGTGACGATGGCGCGGATCGCGGTCTCCACGTCGATGGTCTGACCTGGCTTGAGGCCCAACTTGGACGGTGCCTGCGCCGCGGCATGGGCCGAGATCTCCATGCCGGTCGACATCTTGATCCTGCCCGCCTGCAGCCGCTCGAACAGCAGGTAGAGCGTCATCACCTTGGTCAGCGAGGCCGGATGACGCGGACTGTCGGCGTTGGTCGCCTGCAGGACCGCGCCGGAATTGGCGTCCACCACGATCGAGGAATAGGGGGGCTCGTATTTTTCGGCGGCCGTCGCGTGGTGGCGGTGGCGTCGTCCGCGGGCGTCGGCGCCGGTGGTAACCGCGGCCACGGCCAGCAGCGTCACCAGACCGAAGGCGCTCCAAAGGAGCGGACGTCGGACAAAAGCTCCCGCACGCAACATCCGCTCTCCCCAACCCCGTTATTCAGATGTACCTGAGACCCGCCAAATCAGGCCATTTTATAGCGGTGCCGCGACGCCGCAAATTGCCACCGTAAGGGATCACGGTTTACAATTTCTTAACACAATCCTCTGGATTTTCAGGGTTTTTTCGCACTGCAAAATACATCTTGACTTTATTGTGCAGTGCAGTATAAATCGCATTCGTTCCCGGTGATAGGCCGGGTCTTAGGAATCAGCACATTGGCGCCGCCATTGCGGCCGGGAAGGGATGACAATGGTCAAGAATTTCGAGGACTTCCAGCAAGTCGGGAAAGAGAACGTCGATCTCGCGCTGAAATCGATGGGCGTGCTGTCGAAGGGCACCCAGGCCATCGCGACTGAAGTCGCCGACTACTCGAAGAAGGCTTTCGAAGACGGAACCGCCGCGCTCGAGAAGCTGTTCGGCGTGAAGTCGCTCGAGAAGGCCATCGAGGTGCAGACCGAATACGCCAAAACCGCCTATGAAGGTTTCGTGGCCAAGGCTTCCAAGATCGGCGAACTCTATGCCGATCTCGCCAAGGAAACCTACAAGCCGTTCGAAACCCTGATGGCGAAGGCGAAGTAAGCCGCTCCCGCGCAGAGCATTGAGTTCCGTCGCGTAGCGTTGAGTTAAGCGTCAAGGAAAAAGCCCGGCTGGTTTGGCCGGGCTTTTGCTTTTTCCGCTACCGCGGCTATTGCGCGATGCGCAGCTGGCTCAGTTCGGTGCCGATCTGGGTGAATACGTTCATGATCTGGTCTGCCGACGTCAGCAGGAAGAACTTGCTCGAGTTGCTCGCGCAGTTCTGCAGCAGGGTCGAGGTCGGTTCGTTGTCGGTGTTCACCTGGATGGTGTAGATCATGTTGGTGACTTGGGCGGGCTGCCGGCGGCCTTGAAGTTATTGCAGGTCAGCTGCTCGCGTGCGTCGATCTGGCGTCGTCGACGTGCCGAGACTGGAGCCGTTGCCGTACCAGCGATCCTGGGTGTTCAAGCCGTCGGTCAGCAGGATGATGACCTGCGTGTAGTTGTAGTTCGGATCCATCGCCGGCGCCGTGAACGGCCCGCCGCCGACCAGCGACAGCCAGCCGAGCTGCAAGCCGATCGCCTGGTTGGTGTTTCCGTTCGGCGACATGCCGTTGACCAGCGAGGTCATTGCCGACCAATTGTAGCTCAGGCCCATCACGGCCTGCGGGCAACTGGAGCTATTGCTCAGCCGCGTAAAGCGAAGCGTTCTTGGTGACATCCGGCTGTACGACGTTGGTGTCGTAGTTGTTCGTCGTGTCCGGCGTGGTCGAAGATGCCGCGGTCCGTCACGCAGCCGTTCCAGTTCCTACTATTCGATGTGCCGTCATTATGGGCATAGGGAGTCCAAGTTCCCGCCAGTCCGTGTACCAGGTTCCGCCCTTGGCTGCTGACATTTGGTGTGCGTCGCGTCCCGGCTGTATTGCGTTTTCGAACTAGATTGGAGAAGCCTTGCAGTCGCCTCTGTTCGGGTGAAATGGCCCAACTGCCGCTGCAGGTGCCGTTCTGGGCATTCCACGACGTGTTGTCGGAAGACGTCGAATCCTGAACTGGATCCGAGGGATTGTGAACATTATTGTCTACCGGAGCGGTGCCCCAATAAATCCAGTCCGAATTGTATTCGGAGGGATCGAGATTGACGTCCTTGACGAACGGAACGATCGAGACATAGACGTCGCCATTGTTGGTGACGGCATTCTGCAGTTGGGTCAGCAAACTCTTGGTCGCCGATCTT
The DNA here is from genome assembly GCA_963772235.1 of uncultured Alphaproteobacteria bacterium. GTDB lineage: Bacteria > Pseudomonadota > Alphaproteobacteria > Rhizobiales > Xanthobacteraceae > Pseudolabrys. Next base: position 100,308 of record CAVYWI010000026.1, on the reverse strand, counting down.
CAGTGCGGTCATCTTGCCGGAGCTTGCCATCGATCCGGTGTTGTCGAGCACCAGCGCCACGCGCATCCGCGTTTCGCCCCACTTGGAGGTGGACGAGCTGCCCACGGTCATGGTGTGCCATCCGACGGCGGCGAGAATGGTGGTGGGAACGTCGACGGAGCTGCTGATGGACACCTGGGTTGGGCTGGCGCTGTCGAAGCTGGCATTGACCGTAATATTCGTGACATCCGTGCGGTTAAACAAAGCCAAGAAATACGCCTTGGCGTTGTCTTGCAGTTGGGTCGGAGTGTCCTTGGCCGCTTCCTTTGAAATCATCAGCGCGGTGGAGTCGAGCGCCGCCTGCATCGCGACCTTCACCGAATTGGCGCGGCTGTAATCGACGGCGTAACCGACAGTCGCGATGATCGGCAAGGTGGCAAAGGCGAAGGTGATGGCGACATTGCCTCCACGCGCGGCGCGAAATGCGCGCAGGGCGTTACGGAATTTCGTCCAGACCGACATGGCGTCACCAAATACGGTTTAATTCGCGTACGTTCATAAGCCCCGCTGTTAAAGGCCCGGTATATCAATGCGCCGGAAATCGTTGCCGGATGGTAATTGTCAAGCGTGCAAGTCGACCATTTTATGGGCTCGATCAACGATTTGGGTAGTTAATGCGATCTGCCCGGGATGCCGCGAATGCCGATAGTTCTCATGGGGTGTCGTTAACGTTTGGTTGGTTCCGCGGCCGGGAAACGCGGATTCTGGCACCGCGGCGGGCATCGCCGCGGTGCCGGGGAAAACGCCGCTAGGCCGGCTACATCGCCAGCCGCAGGTTGGACAGCGCGGTGCCGATCTGGCCGAACGTCGCGACGATTTGCTCCGACGACGTCAGCAGGAAGAAGTGGTCAGTGGTTCCGGTGGTGTTGCTGGCGCAGTTCTGCAGCAGCGTGGAGGTTGCCTCGTTGTCGGTATTGACCTGAACCGTGTAGATCGTGATCCCGGCGGCCTTGATGTTGTCGCAGGTCTTCTGCTGCCGCGTGTCGATCGACGACGCACTGGTGTACCAGCGGTCCTGGGTATTCAACCCGTCGCTGAGCAGGATGATGACCTGCTTGTACTGGTAGTTCGGGTCCATGGCCGGCACCGAGAACGGCGCCGCCGTCAGCGACTGCCAGCCCATCTGCAGGCCGATCGCCTGGTTGGTGTTGCCGACGGGCTGCATCGCGGTGATCTTGTTGGACAGCGCGGTCCAGTCGTTGCTCAGGCCGACGAGCGACACCGGGCAGGAGGAATATTGCTCGGTCGGATACAGCGTGCTGCCGGCCACCGGCGCATCGTTGGTGGTATCGAAATTCTGATCCCGGTCGGTGACGCAGCCGTTCCACGTGGTGTGGCTATTGGGCGTCCAGGTTTTGCCGGCTGCGACGCAACTCGATTGCATCTTGTAGGTCGTGTTGCTGCACTTGCCATTCACCGCTTCCCACATATCCCAGCGCAGCCACGGCGCACTCACATTGCTGGTATTGACGTTGACGTCCTTGTTAAACGGGACGATCGAGACGTAGACGTCGTCGGCGTTTATGGCGGCGCTCTTGAGTTGCGTGAGAAGATTTTGCGACGCGGTCTTCAACGCCGTCATCTTGCTGGAACTCGCCATCGAACCGGTATTGTCGAGCACGAGCGCGACCCGCAGACGGGTGTTGCCCCAGGTTGATGTCGTGCTGGCGGCGATATTGATCGTGTCGATGCCGAAGATGCTCATAAAACTCGTTTGGACGGTGGCACTGCCGGTAAGCACGAGTTGCGACCCGTTGGTCGTCGAATAGGCCGCGCTGACCGTGACGTTTTTGGCGTTGTTGGCCGTGAACAGGGCGTTGACGTAGGTGGTCGCCTCGGCCTGAATCTCGGCCGGCGTTTGCAACGCCGCGGTTTTCGCGAGCATCAGCGCGGCCGAATCGAGCGAAGATTGAAACGCCGTACGCGCGGCGCTGGCCCGCGTGTAGTCGACGGCCGATCCAACGCCGGCGATCAGCGGGATGATTGCTAGTCCGAACAGGGGCGCGATGCTCCCTTGCCGGTTCTTCCAAAAACGGGTCAGCAGCATTGAGGCAACCCCCCTGTAGGCCGCGAAACGGCGGTGGATAAAGCCGTTCGAAGATGCCGGTGCCGTCTTGAAATACCGTTGGCGCCGACACTCGGATTTGGGGAAAAATCGCCTTGGATTGTCCGGACATGACTTGTGATCGGGTAACCAATGGATATCTGTGTCGAAGCACCCGGAATCGCCTGAATTCGGATTAACCTGTACCGTAGCGGGCCAAATCTCGGCTTGGCCTGGCTGGCTGCCGGTCTTTATGATGGCGGCAAGGCTGCCAGCATGCGACCCCGCTGCCACGGTTCTGGAACGCTTCTTGCCTCGGCAATGTCATGAGCTCGACCATTCGGAAAATCTTCCCCGCCGTCAGGGCGGCAGCGGCTCCCGGGCGGGGCCGGCAGCCACGCATGGCGGACGACGATCGCAAGCGTCGCAATGAACCGGGCGGGCCCGGCACCGCGGTCATCAGCAAGACCAAGCCGCAGACCAAGCGGCCAAGTCTGTACCGCGTGCTGATCCTCAACGACGACTACACGCCGATGGAATTCGTCGTCCACGTGCTGGAACGTTTCTTCGGCAAGGATCACGAGGCTGCGACACGCATTATGTTGCATGTGCATCACCACGGCATCGGCGAATGCGGGATCTATACGTACGAGGTGGCGGAGACCAAAGTGACGCAGGTTATGGACTTTGCCAGAAAACATCAGCATCCTCTGCAATGCGTGATGGAAAAAAAATGAGTCTTGTAAAAGGAAGATTTGGGGAGGGGCGTTCAATACAAATGGGAATGGAAATCTGATGCCAACGTTTTCGCGCAGCCTCGAACAGTCGCTCCACCGGGCGCTCGCCATCGCCAATGAGCGGCATCACGAATATGCGACCTTGGAACATCTGCTGTTGGCCCTGATCGACGATCAGGATGCCTCGGCGGTGATGCGCGCCTGCAACGTCGACCTCGACAAGCTGCGCCGCAGCCTCACGGCCTATCTCGAGTCGGAACTGGAGAACCTGATCACCGACGGCGCCGAGGATTCCAAGCCGACCGCCGGCTTCCAGCGCGTCATCCAGCGCGCCGTCATTCACGTGCAATCGTCCGGCCGCGAGGAAGTCACCGGCGCCAATGTGCTGGTGGCGATCTTCGCCGAGCGCGAGAGCCACGCCGCCTATTTCCTGCAAGAGCAGGACATGACGCGCTACGACGCGGTCAATTACATCAGCCACGGTATCGCCAAGCGGCCGGGCCTGTCCGAGGCGCGCCCGGTGCGCGGCGCCGAAGAGGAGACCGATACCAAGGCCGGCGACGAGCCCAAGAAGAAGGGCGACGCGCTCGACGCCTATTGCGTCAACCTCAACAAGAAAGCCAAAGACGGCAAGATCGATCCGCTGATCGGCCGCGACGCCGAGATCAACCGGACGATTCAGGTGCTCTGCCGCCGGCAGAAGAACAATCCGCTGTTCGTCGGCGACGCCGGCGTCGGCAAGACCGCGATCGCCGAAGGGCTGGCGCGCCGCATCGTGCATGGCGACGTACCGGACGTGCTTAAGGGCGCGACCGTATTCGCGCTCGACATGGGCACGCTGCTCGCCGGCACGCGCTATCGCGGCGACTTCGAGGAACGGCTCAAGCAGGTGATCAAGGAGATCGAGGCCTATCCCGGCGCGATCATGTTCATCGACGAGATCCACACCGTGATCGGCGCCGGCGCCACCTCGGGCGGCGCCATGGACGCGTCGAACCTGCTCAAGCCGGCGCTCGCCTCGGGCACGATCCGCTGTATCGGCTCGACAACGTATAAAGAGTACCGGCAGTATTTCGAGAAGGACCGCGCGCTCGTCCGCCGGTTCCAGAAGATCGACGTCAACGAGCCGTCGGTGCCGGACACGATCGAGATCCTGAAGGGGCTCAAGCCCTATTTCGAGGAATATCACAAGCTCAAATACACCAACGAGGCGATCAAGGCGGCGGTCGAGCTGTCGTCGCGCTACATCCACGACCGCAAGCTGCCGGACAAGGCGATCGACGTGATCGACGAGTTGGGCGCGGCGCAGATGCTGCTGCCGGAAAGCCGCCGCAAGAAGACCATCGGCCTCAAGGAGATCGAGACCACGATTTCCACCATGGCGCGGATTCCGCCCAAGACCGTGTCCAAGGACGACGCCGCGGTACTGCAGCATCTCGAGCAGACGTTGAAAACGACCGTGTACGGCCAGGACAAGGCGATCGAGTCGCTGTCGGCCTCGATCAAGCTGGCGCGCGCCGGTTTGCGCGAGCCGGAAAAGCCGATCGGCTGCTATTTGTTCTCCGGCCCGACCGGCGTCGGCAAGACCGAAGTCGCCAAGCAATTGGCCTCAGCGCTCGGCGTCGAATTGATCCGCTTCGACATGTCGGAATACATGGAGCGGCACACGGTGTCGCGGCTTATTGGCGCTCCCCCTGGATATGTCGGCTTCGACCAGGGCGGGCTGCTGACCGATGGCGTCGATCAGCATCCGCATTGCGTACTGCTGCTTGACGAAATCGAGAAGGCGCATCCCGACCTGTTCAACGTGCTGTTGCAGGTGATGGATCACGGCAAGCTGACCGACCACAACGGCAAGCAGGTCGATTTCCGCAACGTGATCCTGATCATGACCACCAATGCGGGCGCCTCCGAGATGGCCAAGTCCGCTTTTGGCTTTACCCGCAGCAAGCGCGAGGGCGACGACCACGAGGCGATCAACCGGATGTTCACGCCCGAGTTCCGCAACCGGCTCGACGCCACCATCACCTTCGCGCACCTGTCGCAGGAGATCATTGCGCAAGTGGTCGAGAAGTTCGTGCTCCAGCTCGAGGCGCAACTCGGCGACCGCAACGTCACCATCGAGCTGTCGGAAGAGGCCGCGCGCTGGCTGATCGCCACAGGCTACGACGAATTGATGGGCGCCCGCCCGATGGCGCGGGTCATCCAGGAGCACATCAAGAAGCCGCTCGCCGACGAGGTACTGTTCGGCCATCTGAAGAATGGCGGCCATGTCCGTGTCGTCGTCACCAAGGGCGAAGACGGCCGCGACAAGCTCGGCTTCGAGTTCCTCGATGGGCCAGTGACGCCCAAGCCGGAGAAACTGCCGGCCGTGCCGCCCAGGGCCAAGCGCCGCTCGTCGCCGCGGCCGAAGGCCAAGCGCGGCTCGGTGCCGAAGGTGCCCTTGATCAAAGCCTGACCCGCGTTTCGAAACCACAATGCCGCAGGCCGGGCCATCACGCCCGGCCTTCGCTTTTCGCCGCTGCCGCATGCGGGGGTTGCGGATGAGGGCGTTGCGGCGGGCTTGCGCCTATGAGACAGGTGGTCCGCCTCCATGCCCGCGTCCGTCACCTTCAATTCCAATGCGGCCGCCTTCTTCGGCGGCGTGAGATCGGCGTGGACCTCGGTGTTCTTCCTGGTGCTCGCCGGCACCTATATCGGCATCGGCGCACTCGCGCACGATTATGGCTTCTCGTCCTGGTGGCTCGCGCTGTCATCGGTGCTGGTGTGGGCGGCGCCGGGGCAGGTGATCTTGATTTCCTCGCTTGGCACCGGCGGCGCGCCGGTCGAGGCGGCCATCGCGGTCACGTTAAGCGCGATCCGGCTGTTTCCCATGGTGGTGGCGCTGCTGCCGCTGTTGCGCGGCCCAAGCACGCGGCTGCGCGACCTGCTGCTGCCAACCCACTTCACGTCGGTGAGCATGTGGGTGGAATCGCTGCGCCTGCTGCCGGGACTGCCGCGCGAGCGGCGCATTGCCTTCTGCAACGGCCTGTCGGTCGGCTACATGGGCACGGCGGTGACGTTCGGTTTCGTCGGCTATTACCTTGCCGCCGGGCTGCCGCCGCTGTTCGCGGGCGCGTTGCTCTTTCTCACGCCGATGTCGTTTCTGATCTCGACCGCGCGCAACAGCCGGCTGATGGTGGACCGGCTGGCGTTGGTGCTCGGCCTCGCGCTCGGCCCGCTGCTCGCTTATTGGCACGTCGGGCTCGACCTGATGTGGACCGGCTTGGTCGGCGGCTCGCTCGCCTACGGCGTCCACCGCTTGCGCGAGGCCGCCCGATGAACACCGCTTTGACCGAACTGTGGCCCTATCTGCTGCTGATCCTGGTCGGCTATTTGCCGAACGAGATATGGCGCGTGCTCGGCCTGATGCTGGCGCGCGGGCTCAACGAGGATTCCGAGATCGTGGTGTGGTCGCGCGGGGTGGCGACCGCGATCCTCGCCGGCGTCATCGCCAAGCTGATCCTGTTTTCCGCCGGCGCGCTCGCCGGCATTCCGCTCACCGTGCGCGTCGGCGCCGCGGTCTGCGGATTTCTCGCTTTCCTGGCGGTGAAGCGCTCGGTATTCGCCGGGGTGCTGGCCGGCGAGGCGGCGCTGTTGTTGGGCGGATTTTTATTCGCGCAGTAGGGCGTGGACGCGTAAACGGCCAGCTAAATGACAAAGTGGATGCGTCGTCCCCATAGCGGACATCTCAGGAAATCACGCGAACAAAGGTGTGGACCTTCTGCCGCGATGACGCTTTGGTTAAGCGCGCGACCTCCATTAGGGCGAGCGGTCGTTCTGGCGATGGCATGAAAGGGGTAATATCAGCTAAGCTCGCTAAGTTAAGCCAACCAAACAGGAAAAGACCAATGACATTAATCAAAGTTGGCGGATTGGCGGCGCTTTCAGCGATCATCGCGATCGTTGTCTCGCCAATACCGGCATCGGCTCAAATGCACTGTTACGACACCAAGGGCCAAGAATCCCTCAATGATTGCAGTCGCCAGATTGCGGATCACAGCCGAAGCCAGCACGACACAGCCCTATCCTATGCCAATCGTGCAATAACCTACGCGAAGATGGACGACTATCGAAAGGCATTGGAGGATGCGAATATGGCCATTCGTGTGTGGCCAACATTTCAATTCGCCTTCCATATACGAAGTAAGATCTATGAAAAACTCGGCAAAGCCGACTTAGCCAAGAAAGACGCCACGGAGCGAGACCGCTTGCAGCGCGTCTGCCCCAAAGGATGTTAAAATCGCGAAGCAAGCAGTTCATGAGTTCGAGTCGTCGTAGTTGTTGGACGGTGTGCACGCACTTGGCCAAGATTTGAAACGAAAGTGGCATTTTGACACTCCAAACTTGGGCATCGCCCTCCTTACGCAGTTTGTTATTCGTCAAGGACTTTGGCTCCAGCGATGTCGCCTATTGGCACTTATCCGAGTCGCGGAACCGGATTTCGGATAAGATCATGCGCGATAAAACGCGGATCGGCATCGGCAAATGTCGTGTTCACGAGCCAGGGCACCGATCAGCCGTTTTTCCTGCTGCCGTTTGTCGACAGCAGCAACAGCTTGGGCCAAGGTGCCGGCTACAGACCAGATTCTGCTGATCGAGTTCCAGACCAACGCTCTTTCCGGCAACACTTTGGGCCTCGATCCGAGCGCAACGCTGTTCAATCTGTATGACAGTATAACCGGCACGTACCTGCAGGGCCCCGACGGCGCGAACATAACACGAAGACTTTGGATCGGGTGGCTGAGCGCATTTGCCGTACTGAGTGCTCGACCAACTGCAAGGGATTTGGATTGGCGAAGGTTTGACGGGGGGTAACACCGGCGCGGATTCGCTCACGGTGAATTCGCTGACCATCGACACCGCGAGCGCGACACCGCTCCCAGCCACACTCCCACTCTTCGCCACTGGCATCGGCGCGTTGGGTCTGCTCGGCTGGCGCAGGAAAAAGAAAGCTGCCGCACTCGTAGCCGCCTAATCAAACCACCTAACTGAAATTTGGAGAGACCGCCGCGTTGGCGGTCTTTCTTTTTGTGCCGATCATGTCGCAGTGCGTTTGGTCGCGATTGGCACTTAACGGACATGGCAAACGCATTGGCGAATGTCTGCTTTGAGAGGAAAAGCGGACGTAGCGCATAGCGTATTTTATGAGTTACACGGCCTTGTCTTCGTCATCCGGCGGCGATGGCGGCGGCGAGCTTCTTGGCGTTCTCGGCCAGCGCGTCCGGCTTTTCCTTTTCGGCTGCCGGCGGCTTCATGGGCACGCCGCTTTTGCGCGGGATGATATGAACATGCAGGTGGAACACCACCTGTCCGCCGGCGCCCTCGTTGAACTGCTGCATGGTGATGCCGTCGGCCCCGAACGCCGTCATGGCGGCTTTGGCGACCTTTTGGGCCACCTTCATGACATGCGCCAGATCGTCGGCGCCGATGTCGAGAATGTTGCGCGCCGGCGCCTTCGGCAGCACCAGCGTGTGCCCGGGCGCGCGCGGCATGATGTCGAGGAAGGCGAAGGCCTTGTCGTCTTCGTAGACCTTGTAGCAGGGCAACTCGCCGCGCAGGATCTTGGCGAAGATGTTGTTCGGATCGTAGCTCGGCATTGGGTCCCCCAGAACTCACTCCTGCTCCACCAAATCCTTGCGGAACGGCGCGGCCGCCGCAAGCTCTTCGCCGGCCGCCCGCACATAGGCCCGCTCGCGCGCGAGATAGTCGGCCACGGCCCGCCGCAACGCTGGATTGGCGATGAAATGGGCGGAATAGGTGGTCTTCGGCAGATAACCGCGCGCCAGCTTGTGCTCGCCTTGGGCGCCGGCCTCGACGCGGCCGAGCTTATTCTGAATGGCGTAGTCGATGGCCTGATAGTAGCACAGCTCGAAATGCAGGAACGGATGGTGCTCGATGGCGCCCCAGTTGCGGCCGAAGATCGTGTCGCTGCCTAGGAAATTGAGCGCGCCGCCGATCCAGCGCCCGGCGCGCTTGGCCATCACCAGCAGGATGCGGTTGCGCATTTTTTCCCCGACGATGGAGAAGAATTCGCGGGTGAGATAAGGCCGGCCCCATTTGCGCGAGCCGGTGTCCATGTAGAAGGCGAAAAAGGCGTCCCACACCGTTTCGGTGAGATCGGCGCCGGTGAGCCATGCCACCTCGATGCCGGGCTCGAGCGCCTCCTTGCGCTCGCGGCGGATGGCCTTGCGCTTGCGCGAGGCGAGGGCGCCGAGGAAGTCGTCGAAGCTGGCGTAGCCGGCATTCTCCCAGTGGAATTGCTGGTCGGTGCGCTGCAGGAAGCCGCGCTCGCCGAGCGCGCGCCATTCCGGCTCGGTCAGGAAGGTGACGTGGGCCGACGACAACTCGCTCGCCGTGGTGATCTCGACCAAGGCATCGGCGAGGCCGCCGCGCACCGCTTGCGCCAGCGGACCGGGGCGGGCGAGCAGACGGGGACCGGTCACCGGGGTGAAGGGCACCGCCACCTGCAGCTTGGGGTAATAGTCGCCGCCCGCATGTTCGAAGGCCTCGGCCCAGCCCTGATCGAAGACGTATTCGCCGCGCGAATGGCTCTTCACGTAGCAGGGCGCCGCGCCCAGAAGAGTGCCATCCGCGCCTTCCGCCAGGAGGTGGCGCGGCTGCCAGCCGGTCCGGCCGCCGACCGAAAATGAATCCTCCAGCGATGACAAGAAATCGTGAGTTATAAATGGGTTATCGACTTGTCCTCGTGTTGATAACTCCGAGGGTAAATTATCCTCATGTATTGGTTTAACTGTGGACGCGCAGCGCCCCGCCGGCGCAGGCGTCCCAGGCCGCGGCCGGAACTTCGGCGAGCGATTGCGCGATGCGGATGCGGAGTTCGATGTCGGTCATCGGGTCGAGGTCTGTTACCCCGACTTTATGCCGGAAATCGTTCGAAGTTGATCATCCATTCGGCCATCACGGGCGGATGCCCTCGAATATCATCTGGTCGGCCCAGCGCGCCGCGCGGCGGCGGTCGTCGTCGCTGCGCACGGTCCAGGTCAGCAGCGGCAAACGGAAGATCATGCGCGCGATCAGCGGCGCCGCGGCCGGCAGGTCCTTCAGCCCATAGGCGATGAAATGCGGGCGGCTGCGGGCGGCGTGCTGGAGCATGGCCATGCTGTGCTTTTCCGCGCGCGGGAAGCGATCCCACTCATGATGCGCGTAATGGCGCTCGGCGACAATGCCGCGTGTCAGATGCGGCGCGATCCAGCGCACGACTTCGATCATGGCGGGATCGAACGACATCACCGCCACCGGCCCGCGATAGTTCGCCAGCACGTGGGCGCTGCGCTGGACCAGCCGCCGGTCGCCGTCGAAATGGCTCTTGAGTTCGATCACCAAGGTGGCGCGCCCGGCCACGAAATCACACAGGTCGCCGAGCGTCATGATGCGGTCGCGGGTCGCCTTGAAACGCACTGCCTCAATCTCGCCAGCGGTCATGGCAGCGAGACGCCCGCTGCCCTCGGTCAGGCGGCCGAGCGCGTCGTCGTGGTGCACGAAAGCCTCGCCGTCGGCGCTGATTTGCAGGTCGGTTTCGATGGCATAGCCGCCGGCGATGGCCGCGGCAAACGCAGACGCCGTATTCTCGATCACGCCGGCTGAGGCGTCATGCAGACCGCGATGGGCGATTGGCCGCGCGGTGAGCCAGGCGAGGCTGGGCATTTAGCTTATTTCGCTTTGCGCATGATCTTATCCGAAAACCGGTTCCCACTTTTCGGGATCATGCGCTGATCACTTCGAACAGGCCTTCGACTTCGACCGCAGCGTCGGCCGGCAGCGCGGCGACGCCGACGGTGCTGCGCGCGTGGCGGCCCTTGTCGCCGAACACCTCGACCATCAGGTCGGATGCGCCGTTCATCACTTTCGGCCCGTCGGTGAAGCCGACCGCCGAATTGATGAAGCCGCCGAGCCGCACCACGCGGGCAACCTTGTCGAGGTCGCCGAGCGCGACCTTAAGCTGCGCCAGCAGATTGACTGCACAGGCGCGCGCCGCCTTCTGCCCGTCCTCGATCGACACGCCGCCGCCGAGCTGGCCCTTGGCGGCGAGCTTGCCGTCGGTGCCGAAGCAGAGCTGGCCGGAGACGACGAGCATGTTGCCGCTGCGCACGAACGGCACGTAATTGGCGATCGGACTGGCCGGAGTTGGCAGGCTGATACCGAGGCTTGCGAGCTTCTGTTCGATCATTCCGGCCATGGCGTCCTCCTTGATGGTGGCCCTGTCTTGGCCGATCGGGCTCGGCGGCGCAAGCCGGCGCATGATGGCGTTGTCGGCGGCGGTAACGGCCTCTATCTTGCCCTTATCTTGCTCGATTCATTGCTGGATGCCGCTGCAACGCCGGCACCGGAAGGCCCGCATCGATGAAAACGCTGAACGTTCGCCAAACGGCTGATTTTGACGGTCCTGGCCATCGGCTTCGCCGCCATGGCGGCGTCCCGGCCGACGGTGGCCGCGCCGCCCGCCGACAAGGTGTTTCTGGCGCCGCATCGGGCGATCTACGACCTCAAGCTGGCGAGGTCGAAGGGCAGCCACGGCCTCGAAGCCGTGCGCGGGCGCATCCTGTACGATTTTTCCGGCAACGCCTGCGACGGCTACCAGCTGCAGTTCCGCCAGGTGTCCGAGCTCGATTCCGGAGAGGGCAAGACCGCGCTCAGCGATCTGCGCTCCACCACCTGGGAAGCCGGCAACGCCCAGACGTTCCGCTTCAACTCGGAAAACCTGATCGACGACAAGCGGACCGACAGGGTGGACGGCCATGCCGAACGCAGTGCCAAGATGGTCGCGATCAATCTGAGCAAGCCAAAGGATAAGAATTTCACCGCTCCGGTGAGCGCGGTGTTCCCGACCGAGCACATGCGGCGCATCATCGCCGCCGCGCGCGAAGGCAAGAGCATCCTGGATTTCCCGGTCTATGACGGGTCGGAAAGCGGCGAGAAGCTCTACAACACGCTCACCGTGATCGGCCAGCCGATCGCGCCGGGCGCAAAGCCGCCGGACGATGCGACGGCGAAATTCCCCGAGCTTGCCAAGCTCACCCGCTGGCCGGTGACCATCAGCTATTTCGAGCAACGGGACGCCGCCGCCGAGCAAACCGGCGAGCAGACGCCGGCCTATGCCATCTCCTTCGAGCTTTACGAGAACGGCATCTCGCGCGCGCTGGTGCTCGACTACAGCGATTTCACCATCAAGGGCGAGATGACGTCGCTGGAGATGAAGAAGCCAAAGCCGTGCCCCTAAGGTCGCTCTAGGCCGTGTACTCATAAAATAGGCCGCATGTCCGCTGTCGCCCAATAGCAGACAACCGCGGGCGTGGTTGGTGTGTCCGCTAAGTGCCAAAAGATGGACATACTGCGCAAATCAATCTTGCTCGGCCTGCCGGGGCAATGCAAAGTACGACGGTATTGATTTGGAAATATTAATGGAGGCCCCGTGCGTCAGACTCCGTTTGTGATGATCGTATTGACCGCATTTGTTTTTGTATTTTCGGGGCCAACGAAAGTCAGAGCTGAAAGCGTCGCTGAATTTCTTAAACGTTGCAAGACGCTGACAGACATATGCGAGGGAGACATCGACGGCGTTTCTGACGTGTTGCAATTCGTCAGGAACGATAAGAATTTCTGTCCGCCCGATCTCAGCAAGATTTCCAACAATGCCGTTATTGCTAATTGGGCCGCGATTCTGAAATGGTTGAGGGAACACCCGGACGGCAAGGATGCAGATATTGCAATCGCAGACGGCTGGCGTGCACGCTATCCATGCGCCAAACGGTGAACTTGTGTGCGAATGCCGAAAATGAAATCTTCCGACAGGCCGCGTCCTTTTATTTCATTTGAATACGCGTTTGCCGGACCGACGACTAATCGCAGCCTACGAGGATCATGTGCGCCTTCACGGTCGCAACTCCGCCATCGACGCTGTTGAGGCAGCTAGTGGCGCGATCCGGGGTAACGGCGCATATATGGATTGGTATTACTCTCGGGACCCTAACGGCCGTTCCGGGTCATTCGCGACCGAACCATCAGAGACCAAAATCGGCCTTTATCCGCTTTTCCCCAAGAGCAGACATCGGAAAGCGTATCCAAGGCGGCATTTACCTCGCTGCTTATATGAGTCCGCGTCCTAGTCGTCCTCCAACGCTAAACCACGCACCACCGCGTCCTTGCCGAATTTCGCGCGCAGGCGGTCCACCGCGTGCTCGGCCTCGGCCGTGCGCCGGTCGAGGAGATCGGCGAGATCGTCGCCCGCGGCCTCCTGCAGATGACTGACGCCGATGCCGATCAGGCGGTACCGCGTCGTGCCCACTTCATTCTCGAGCAAATCGCGCCCAGCGGCAAAGATGCGCGCGGCCAACTGCGTCGCCGCGCCGAGCGAGCGCGCCCGCGTGCGGATCTTGAAGTCGGCGCTCTTGAGCTTGAGCGTCACGGTCGAGCCGGCGAGCTGCTGCGCTTTCAGTCGGCCTGAGACTTTCTCCGTCAACTCCCAGAGCGTCTGCTCAAGCGGGCGGAATTCGCCGATGTCGTGATTGAACGTCGTCTCCGCCGAAACGCTCTTGGTCTCGCGCTCCGGATCGACGCTGCGCGTGTCGAGCCCGCGCGCCAGATGCCAGAGCCGTGAACCTTCTTCGCCGTAGCGGCGCATGAGGTCGTGCTGGTCGGCGCGTTGCAGATCGGCGATCAGGCGATAGCCGTCGGCGGCGAGCTTGGCCGCGCTCACGTGGCCGACGCCGTAGATGAAGCCGACCGGCTTTGCCGCGAGGAACGCGGCCGCGTCCGCCTGGCCGAGCACGGCGAAGCCGCGCGGCTTGTCCATGTCGGAGGCGATCTTGGCGAGGAATTTGTTGGCCGACAGGCCGATCGATACCGTAATGCCGAGGTCGCGTTCGACGTCGCGCGCGAAGCGCGCCAGCACCTTGGCGGCGCTCATGCCGTGCAGCCGCTCGGTGCCGGTGAGATCGAGGAAGGCCTCGTCGATCGACAGCGGCTCGACCAGCGGCGTCAGCGCGAACATGGCCTTGCGCACGGCGCGGCCGGCCTGCGACGTATTTCGACATGTTCGGCTTGATCACGACGGCGTCGGGGCAGCGGCGCCAGCGCCTCGAACATCGGCATGGCCGAACGGATGCCGTAGGTGCGCGCGACGTAGCAGGCGGCCGCGACCACGCCGCGTTTTCCCCCGCCGACGATCACCGGCTTGTCGGCGAGCGAGGGATCGTCGCGCTTTTCGATCGTGGCGTAGAACGCGTCGCAGTCGACATGACCGATGGTCAGGTGTTCGAGCTCGGCATGGCGCGCAAGCCGCGGCGACCCGCAGGCCGGACAGCGCGTCGCCAAATTCGGGGACTTGTTCGGCGCATCGGCCAAGCAATCGCGACAGAAGCTCACGGGATTTCGCGCTCCCAGTGTCCGCCCAGCGCCGCCAGCGCCTTGCCGACGTGGGCGGGGTCGTTCCCGGTCTCGGCGGCAAATGCCGCCAGCAGGCCCTCATCGCCGGCCAGATAGTCCAGGACGCCGACCAGGAAGCCCGGCTCCTGAGCAGCGGCGCGAATCTGGGCAGGGCCGATGCCGGTCGTGGCGAGAAAGCGGCCGAGCCGCTCGCCGTCCCCGGCAATGAAGGTAAGCGCCTGAATTGCCAGCCCTTCCGCCGCTTCTTCGGTTAACGAAGAACCCGGTTTCATCGCGCAAATTTGCCTTTCCGTAATATATCGGCACTACCGTGACATGATAATGCCCGAGCGCGCGCGATCTGGCGACGCCGGGCAGGCCCGAAATGGGGATGCATTGGGGACAAATGGGGCGGGGAAGATGCCGAAGACCGTCCTGATCGTGGAGGACAACGAGCTGAATATGAAGCTCTTCCATGACCTACTGGAAGCGCATGGCTACCAGACCGTCGGCACCCGCAACGGCATCGAGGCGCTCGATCTGGCGCGCAAGTACCGGCCCGACCTGATTCTGATGGACATCCAGCTGCCGGAAGTGTCCGGCCTCGAAGTGACCAAATGGCTCAAGGACGATCCCGATCTCAAGGCGATTCCCGTGGTGGCGGTTACCGCCTTCGCTATGAAGGGCGACGAGGAGCGCATTCGCGAGGGCGGCTGCGAGGCCTATTTGTCGAAACCGATCTCGGTCGGCAAATTCATCGAGACTATTCGTCATTTCCTCGGGCCGGCGTGAGGATACCGCGATGACTGCCCGCGTTCTCGTCGTCGACGACGTCCCGGCCAATGTAAAGCTCCTGGAAGCGCGGCTGTCGGCCGAGTATTTCGACGTGATGACCGCGCAAAGCGGGCCGGAGGCGTTGGCGCTGTGCGAACGCGCCGAATGCGACATCGTCCTGCTCGACGTGATGATGCCGGACATGGACGGCTTCGAGGTCTGCCGCAACCTCAAATCCAATCCGCTGACCCATCATATCCCGGTGGTCATGGTGACGGCGCTCGATCAGCCGTCCGACCGCGTGCGCGGTCTGGAAGCCGGCGCCGACGATTTCCTCACCAAGCCGGTCAGCGACGTGGCGCTGATCTCGCGCGTGCGCTCATTGGCGCGCCTGAAGATGGTGACCGACGAGCTGCGCCTCCGCGCGCTCACCACAAAGGAAATCGGCATTGAAAGCCCGGAACGGGAGGCGGTGGCCGAAACCGGCCGCAACGGCCGCATTTTGATCGTCGACGACCGCAAGAACTCCTATGAGCGCATTGTCGCGACGCTGTCGGCCGAACACACGGTGGACGTCGAAAGCAATCCGAGCGAGGCGCTGTTTCACGCCGCCGAAGGCAATTACGACCTGCTGATCGTCTCGCTTGGTCTCAAGGATTTCGACGGGCTGCGGCTGTGCAGCCAGGTGCGCTCGCTCGAACGTACGCGCAGCGTGCCGATCCTGGCCGTCGCCGAGCCCGACAACAATACGCGCCTGGTGCGCGGGCTTGAGATCGGCGTCAACGACTATCTGCTGCGCCCGATCGACAAGAACGAGATGCTGGCGCGCGTGCGCACGCAGATCAAGAAGAAGCGCTACACCGAGCGGCTGCGCGACAACGTGCAGATGTCGATCGAATTGGCGATCACCGACGCGCTCACCGGGCTGTTCAATCGCCGCTACATGGAATTGCACCTGGGGGCGCTGGTCGAGCAGGCGGCCTCGCGCGGCAAGCCGATCGCGGTGCTGGTGGTCGATATCGATTATTTCAAGGCGGTCAACGACACGCACGGCCACGACGCCGGCGACGACGTGCTGCGCGAGTTCGCGCTGCGCATCCGCAAATCGATTCGCAACATCGATCTTGCCTGCCGCTACGGCGGCGAGGAATTCGTCATCGTCATGCCGGAAACCGACATGGCGGTCGCGACCATGGTGGCGGAGCGGTTGCGCCGGCGCATCGCCACCGAGCCGTTCGCGATCCAGCAGGGCGCGCGCAATCTCGACGTGACGATTTCGATCGGTATCGCTGCGCTCGCCGGCGCGGGCGACAATGCGGCGGCGATCCTCAAGCGCGCCGATACGGCGCTCTATCGCGCCAAGCGCGACGGCCGTAACCGGGTTGTGCCGGACGCCGCCTGAGCGGCTACGGCCGCACGATCGTCCAACCTTTCTCGGCCAACTCAATCAGGGTGACGACGCCGGACGGCACGCGGCCGGCATTGTCGACGAGCGGCGGTTCCTTGCCCTCATGGCGCGTCACAGAGTCGATCGTGACCTGACAAGCCATGAAGGCCACGTTGGGCATACCCTGCTTGAAGGATTTCAGCCGCTCGAGCACCGGCGACTTGTCCGCGCGCAGCATGTTGAGGCCGGCATTGAAGGCGACGATCTCGATCTCCACCTCGTCGCCCTTGTCGGAATAATACTTCGACACATTGGCGGCGACGTTGAGCACGGCGTTCATCTTCTCGGGGCTGGCATCGCTGATCTGCAGCGCGAGCCTGTGCTTTTCCATCGCATTCGCTGGGGCGAAGGCGAGGGGCAGCAGCAGGAAGGCGGCGAACAGGGCGCGAAACACGGTCATGATTGAGTCTCTCCGGGCAAGTCGGTCTCGACTGTATCAGGTCCGCGAGCGGCCGAATATTCCAGCGCCAAATGCAAAGGGCGCGCAAGCGCGCGCCCCGGCGGAATTCGGCGAATAGCCCAAGACTACTTGATCTTGGATTCCTTGTACTCGACGTGCTTCTTGGCGATCGGGTCGTATTTCTTCTTCGCCAGCTTGTCGGTCTGTGTGCGCGAATTCTTGCGGGTCACGTAATAGTGGCCGGTCCCGGCGCTGGAGACGAGCTTGATCTTGAGACTGATGGCTTTGGCCATGGGACTATCCTCGAAACTTGAATGGCGGCGGCGGTGTTAGCCTTTGGCGGCGGACCCTAGCGTCGGTTCGGCAAATGTCAAGAAAGCCACGATTTTGCAGGATTTATAACAGTTCCCGGAAGAATTGCTTCTCGATCATGAAATAAAATGGCACCGGCAGGTCGTGCCCCATGCCGGCCGCGACCCGGTTCGCCAGCTCTTCCAGCACCACTCCGGTGATGGTCGGCATATCGAAATGGGTGGCTTCCTCGATCGGCACCCAGATGAGTTCGACCAACTCGGAACCCGGTCCCACCACGCCGTCGATCTTGTGCGCGATATTGGAAGCGTCGGCGGTGAAGAAACGCGCGTCGAAGCGGCGCGGCCGCCGCGGCGGCGTGATGGCGCGGGCAATGAGGTGGACATTGCCGAGGTCCGGATGCACGCGTGCCTTGGCGAACTCCGCCCAGATCTCGCCCGGCGTCGCCGGCGGCTCATCGCGTTTGACGCCGAGCAGCAGGCCGGTTTCCTCCGCCGTTTCGCGCACCGCGGTGAGCGCCAGCGCGCGGGCAAATTCGCGGCTCGGATTGGCGACGCGCGCGTTGAGCTTCTTTTCCATGGCGGGATCGAGTTCGCTGACCGCCGACATCTTGGCGTCGAGCGGCTCGATTCGCCCACCCGGGAAGACGAACTTGCCCGGCATGAATTTGTGGTCTGCGTGGCGGCGGCCGAGCAGCACCTTCGGCTTTAGCCCGGAACGGTCGATCAGCATCACTGTCGCTGCGTCGCGTGGCTCGCTGTCGGGGAACGTCTGATCGCGCTCCGCCTTGGTCATGCGTTCGGCCCAGACTTTTCCGAGATCTCGCGTCATCGTGCCTTCCGTTGCTTGCCGCGCGGGCGGTAGTGCTGGCGCCATTCATGGCGCGGGGGACGGCTCGGCCGTCCGGACCGCCCTTCCGATAGAAGCTCAAAGCGCAGCGCGCCGGCAACGGGGGCAGCTTCCACCAGCTTGACGGTGACGCGGTCGCCGAGGCGATAGGTCTCGCCGGAACGCGAGCCGACCATGGCATGGCCGGCCTCGTCGTGGCGGAAATATTCGTTGCCGATGGTGCGCGCCGGCACGAAGCCGTCGGCGCCGGTCTCGCTCAGCTTCACGAACAGGCCGGCGCGGTGCACGCCGGAGACGCGGCCGTCGAAGGTGGCGCCGACGCGGTCGGACAGGAAATGCGCGATCAGCCGGTCGTTGGTTTCGCGTTCGGCCAGCATGGCGCGCCGCTCGGTCGCGGAAATCTGCGCGGCGATTTCGGCCAGCGCCTTGTTGTCCGTCGCCTCGGGCAGGCCATCGCCGCCGAGTTTGAGCGCGCGGATCAGGCCGCGATGCACGATCAGATCGGCATAGCGGCGGATCGGCGAGGTGAAGTGCGCGTAGCGGCGCAGGTTCAGGCCGAAATGGCCGTAATTTTCCGCCGCGTATTCGGCCTGCGCCTGCGTGCGCAAGACCACGTCGTTGATGAGCTGCTCGGCGTCGCGGCCCTTGGCCTGGACGAGTACCCGGTTGAAGCTGTCCGCCCGCAGTACGCCGCCTTTGGCGAACGGGATGTCGAGGGTAGCAAGGAACTCGCGCAGCGCGTTGACCTTTTCCATGCCGGGCTCGTCATGCACACGATAGATCAGCGGCACGCGTGCCTTTTCCAGCGTCTCGGCGGCGGCGACGTTGGCGAGGATCATGAATTCCTCGATCAGCCGGTGCGCCTCCAGCCGCTCCGGCGTCGTCACGCGGTCGACGGTGCCGTCGCCCTTGAGCAGGATTTTGCGTTCCGGCAAATCCAGATCGAGCGGCCCGCGTTCGATGCGCGCGCGCGTCAGCGTTTCGTAAGCCGCGTAGAGCGGGGCGAGCACCGGCTGAACCAGCGCCTCGGTGTCTTCGTCGGTGCGTCCGCTGATGGCGAATTGCGCCTGCTGGTAGGAGAGCTTGGCGGCCGAGCGCATCATAATGCGGTGGAACGTGTGCGAGCGCTTGCGGCCGTCAGCGCCGATTACCATGCGCACGGCGATCGCGGCGCGGTCCTCGCGCGGGCGCAGCGAGCACAGATCGTTGGAGATGCGCTCCGGCAGCATCGGCACCACGCGGTCGGGGAAATAGACCGAGTTACCGCGCACCAGCGCTTCGCGATCGAGCGCAGAGCCAGGCGTCACGTAATGGGCGACGTCGGCGATGGCGACGCTGACGATGAAGCCGCCGTGATTGTTGGCCGCGGTGTCATGCTCGGCATGCACGGCATCGTCGTGATCCTTGGCGTCGGGCGGATCGATGGTGATCAACGGTACGTGCCGCCAATCCTCTCGATGCGCGAGCGTCGCCGGTCGGGCGGCTTCCGCCTCGGCGTGAGTGTCGTTACGGAACACATGCGGGATCGAATGGGCATGGATGGCGATCAGGCTGACCGCGCGCTCGCTCGCCAGCGATCCGAGCCGCTCCACCACGCGTCCGGTCGGCAGCCCCAGGCGCGGCGCGCGGCTGGTCTCAACCGCGACCAGGTCGCCGTCCTGCGCGTCGGCGGTGCCGCTCGCCGGAATGCTGAGTTCCTTGCCGAGCATCTTCTTGTCGACCGGCTCGAGCCTGCCGCCGCCATGGGCGGTTTTGCGGAAAATCCCCAGCACCCTGTGCTTGGGGTGATCGATAATCTTGATGACGCGGCCGCGGTGGCGGATGCCGTTGTCTTCCTCGGTTTCCTCGATGTGCAGCAGCACGCGGTCGCCGATGCCGGCGGCTTCGCCGGGGCGCGCCTTGCGCGGGGTGTGGATGCGGATCTTCGGCGCGGCGCCATGCGCCTCTTCGTCCCATTCGTCGGGCGTGGCGATGAGGTCGCCGTCGCTGTCGCGGGCGGCGACGTCGGCAAGCACGGTCGAGGGCAGGGTGCCGGCGTGATGCAGCTTCTTGCGGCGCTTCTCGACCGTGCCGTCATCGGCCAGATCGCGCAGCATGCGCTTGAGTTCGGCGCGCATGGCGTTCTTGAGTCCGAAGGCGCGGGCGATTTCGCGGGTGCCGACTTTGCCCTTGTGATCGGCAATGAAGGCGAGGATTTCAGCCTTGGAGGGAAGGGAAGGTGTTCGTTTGGTCTGTTTGTTCAAAATAGAATTTCCTGCGCCAAAAAGGCGCTGACAAGTGAATGTAATGATCGAAAGCGGGCTTCGCTAGCTATTCGGCAGCCTTGACGCGGCGCGCCGGCTTGGCGCGGGCAGCAACCGAAGCCGCCTTCTTTGGCTTAGCCGCAGCCGGCTTCTTCGGCTTGGTGGCGGGCGAGGCCGCGACTTTGCCAGAAGCGGTTTTGCGGCCGGCAGCGCGGCGGCCCTTCGGCGAATTGCCCATCATGGCCGCGCGGGCATCGAGCAGAACCACCGCTTCGTCGAGCGTGACGGTATCGGGCGTCTTGTCGCCGGTCAGCGTCGCATTGACGCCGTTGTGGCTGACATAGGGCCCGAAGCGGCCATTCTTCACGACGATTGGGCCCCCCTTGTCGGGATGGTCGCCCAGCGCCTTGCCCGGATCGGCGCCGAAGCGGCGGCCGCCCTTTTTCGGATTGGCGATCTTGTCGGCGATCAGGTGCATGGCGCGGTTAAGGCCGACGGTGAGCACGTCATCGCCTTGCTCGAGGCTCGCATAGACCTTGCCGTGCTTGACGTAAGGTCCGAAGCGGCCAACGCCGGCCAAGATCGGCTCGCCGTCTTCCGGTGACTTGCCCACTTCGCGCGGCAGCGACAGCAGCGCCAGCGCCTTGTCGAGATCGATATCCTCGGGCGCAACGCCTTTGGGTAGGCTGGCGCGCTTCGGCTTCGGCGGCTTCTCGGCCTTTTCGCCCTTCTTGGGCTTTTCGGCCTTCGCTTGCTCGCCCAGTTGCAGATAGGTGCCGAAGCGTCCGCCGCGAATGGTCACGTCGAGACCGGTGACCGGGTCGACACCGAGCACTTTGGTGGTCTGAACGCCGTTGGCGCCCGGCGTCATCTGCCGGGTGAAGGTGCATTCCGGATAATTCGAGCAGCCGATGAAGGCGCCGAAGCGCCCCACCTTGAGCGACAACTGACCGTTGCCGCATTGCGGGCATTGCCGCACCGGGCCGCCGTCGGCGCGCGCCGGGAAGATATGCGGCTCGAGCAGATCGTTGAGCGCGTCGAGCACCTGGGTGATGCGCAGTTCCTTGATGTCGTTGACTGCGGCGATGAAGCCTGTCCAGAAGTCCTCAAGGACCTTCTTCCAATTGATCTCGTTGTTGGAAACGCGGTCGAGTTGCTCTTCGAGCGAGGCGGTGAAATCGTATTCGACATAGCGCTGGAAAAAGCTCTCCAGGAAGCCGACCACGACGCGGCCTTTGTCTTCGGGGATGAGCCGCTTCTTGTCGATGCGCACGTAGCCGCGGTCTTGCAGCACCTGCAGGATCGAGGCGTAGGTCGAGGGCCGGCCGATGCCAAGTTCTTCCATGCGCTTGACCAGCGCCGCTTCGGAAAAGCGCGGCGGCGGCTCGGTGAAGTGCTGCGCGGCGTCGATCGCCTCTTTCGCCAGCTTCTCGTTTTCCGCCATCGCCGGCAGGCGGCGCGACTCTTCGTCGTCCGGCGTCTCGTCCTGACCTTCCTGATAGAGCGTGAGGAAGCCGTCGAACTTCACCACTTGGCCGCTGGCGCGCAGGTCGATGGTGCGGCTGCCCGATTTGGCGGCGATATCAACAGTAGTGCGTTCGAGTTCCGCGGATTCCATCTGGCTGGCGACTGCGCGATTCCAGATCAGCTCGTACAAACGGGCCTGATCGCGGTCGACATATTTGGCGACTTGATCGGGTGTGCGATGGGGGTCGGTCGGGCGCACCGCTTCGTGCGCCTCCTGCGCGTTTTTCGACTTGTTGTGGTAGATGCGCGGCGAACCCGGCACGTATTCCTTGCCGTAATTCTTGCCGATCATGGCGCGGATGTCGGTAATCGCCTCCGGTGCGAGGTCGATGCCGTCGGTGCGCATATAGGTGATGAGGCCGGTGGTCTCGCCGTCGATTTCGACGCCTTCGTAGAGACGCTGCGCCAGGCGCATGGCGATGGCCGGCGCAAAGCCGAGCTTGCGGCTCGCCTCTTGCTGCATGGTCGAGGTGGTGAAGGGCGGCGGCGGATTGCGCCGCGCGGGCTTGGCTTCCACCGCGGCGACGGTGAAGGTCGCGCTCTCAAGCGCATTCTTCAGGTCAGCGGCCTGGACGCTGGTGCCGATATCCAAACGCTGAAGTTTCTGTCCGTCGGCGCCGACCAGGCGGGCTTCGAAACTCTCGCCGCGCGGTGTCGCCAGCTTGGCGACGATCGACCAATATTCCTTGGCGACGAACTTCTCGATTTCCAGCTCGCGGTCGCAAACGAGCCGCAGCGCCACCGATTGCACGCGGCCGGCCGAGCGCGCGCCCGGCAGCTTGCGCCAGAGCACCGGTGAGAGCGTGAAGCCGACCAGATAGTCGAGCGCACGCCGCGCCAGATAGGCGTCAACCAGCGCGCTGTCGATGGCGCGCGGATGCTTCATCGCCTCGGTCACCGACTGTTTGGTGATCGCATTGAAGACGACGCGCTCGACCGCCTGGCCCTTCAGAGCCTTCTTTTCGTTGAGGGCCTCCAGGACGTGCCAGGAGATCGCTTCGCCTTCGCGGTCGGGGTCGGTCGCCAGAATGAGGGTATCGGCTTTCTTCAGGGCATGGGCGATGTCGTTGACGCGCTTCTGCGACTGGGGGTCGACCTCCCAGAGCATCTTGAAATTATTGTCCGGATCGACCGATCCGTCCTTGGCCGGCAGGTCACGGATATGGCCAAAGGACGCCAGGACCTCGTAACCGGGCCCCAGGTACTTATTGATCGTCTTCGCCTTAGATGGCGACTCGACAACGACAACTTTCATGAAAATCCAAAGGGTTATCGGCTAGAACCGTCAAGGTCCCGAGCGGAATTGGCCGCTTGCATTGGCCGGAACATGGGGAAGGCACTCCTTGCTGTCAAATAAGGGTGCCCGGAAAACCTTTATGAACAGCCAATTCGGGCATCAAAGAGACCGGGCTCATGTCCAATTACAACCAATAGATGTATTTTACTTAAAAAGCAATTTTAGACTGCTATTCGGAGGCAGACTGTGTATTTTCGCCATTGAGGTACTCGCGCGACGACAAAACCGCGCCCGGGACAGATTTTATGGCCAACCAAGCAAGCGAATTCGGCAATCAAACGGAGGTTGCCAATTATGTGGCGACCCTGTCGGCCGATCTCGCCCTAATGGCGCCGCGGACCGGTCTCGACACGCTTAGCTACCTCCTCGAAATGGTTCGCCTGGAAGCCGAAGGCGTCTACCGCCACGTCGACCGGAAAAACGGCGGACCGTCTTGAGCACGATCACGGCACCTTCACACCAAGCCGTTCGATAAACGCCGCGGTCGGATTGCCATCCGGCAGCATGCCGAGCTTGACCTGCTCGGCGCGGATATTGTCGCGTAGGTCGAAGTCGATGTGTCCTTCGAAGTCGTTGACCTTGTAGCCGAGCGCGGCGAGTTTCTTCTGCAAGGCGATGCGGGCGTCGCGCGAAATCGGATGGTCGTCGACAGGCCATGCCGCCTTGATCGGCGGTCCGCCATTCATGCGGTCGGCGAGATGGCCGACCGCGATCACATAGGCATCGGAGTTGTTGTATTCCTTGAGCGCCGGATAGTTCTCTGTCGTCAAGAAGGCAGGGCCGCTGGCGCCGCTCGGAAAAAACAATATGCTTGGGCCCGTCGGCGGGAACGGCTTGCCGTCGGCGCGGCGGACGCCGAGCTTCTTCCAGTCCGCGAAGCTGCCGCGGCTCTTCCGGTAGTCGAAGCCTTTCGGCACCGTGACCTCAAAGCCCCAAGGCAGGCCGTGTTTCCAATGCTCTTTGGCGAGATAATTGGCGGTGGAAGCCAGTACGTCCGGCACATTGCTCCACAGGTCGCTCTTCCCGTCGCCGGAGAAATCGATGGCGTAGTCGACGACGTTGCTCGGCATGAACTGGGTCTGCCCCATGGCGCCGGCCCATGAACTGACCATCTTGTCGCGGCCAAAATGGTTGTCCTGCATGATGCGCATCGCGACGATCAACTCGTTGCGGAAGTACGGATCGCGGTAGCCGACGTAAGCGAGCGTCGCCAGCGAGCGGAACACATCCCAGTGATCCTTCTCGGCGCCGTAGTCGGTTTCGACGCCCCACAGCGCAACCATGACCCAGCGCTCGACGCCGAATTTCTTTTCCACCGCGTCGAAAGTCTTCGCCCATTCCTTGGCTTTGCGCTGGCCGTTGGCAATGCGCCCGCGCGACGCGAGATCGTTGACATAGGCGCCGACCGGCTTGCCGTATTCTGGCTGCCGCTTGGTGGCCGCGATCACGCGCTGATCGGGGGTCACGCCTTTGAGCGCGAGATCAAAGGTAGCGCGCGTAATGCCCTTGGCCTGGGCGTCCGGCCACAGCGCGGCTTCGAAGGCGGCAAAGGATTGCTCCTGCGCGCGCGCCGGCACGCAGCACAACGCGAAGATGACGGAGAAGAAGACTAAGTTCCGGAGCATTCGTACGATCCGATCGGTTACGATTCGAATCGTATCTTATAGCAGCGACACCAGACTGCCGCCGTGGCGCTCCAGCCGGCCGGCGATTTCGAGTTCCAGCAGCACCGTTCGCACGATCGCCGGCGAAGTCCTTGATAGGCGCACCAGATCGTCGATCGAAACCGGCGTCGGCCCGAGCAAGTCGACAATGCGGGCGCGTTCGTCGTCGCCGGGTTCGGCATCGGCCGGGCCTGGAACATCGTGCGAAGGCTCCTGCGCCGGCAGGTCGAAGCCGCGCCCCAAGATTGGTTCCAGCACGGCGATCACGTCGGCGGCCTCGGTGACCAATGTCGCGCCCTGCTTGAGCAGGCCGTTGGTCCCTTCCGCGCGCGGATCGAGCGGCGAGCCGGGCACCGCGAAGACCTCACGGCCCTGTTCGCCGGCAAGCCGCGCGGTGATCAGCGATCCGGAGCGGCGCGCCGCCTCCACGATCACCACGCCGACGGACAGTCCCGAGATCAGCCGGTTGCGGCGCGGGAAGTCGCGCGCACGCGGTTCCCAGGCGAGCGGCATTTCCGAGATGGCGGCGCCTTCGACGAGAATCTGCTCCAGCAAATCGCCATGTTCGGCCGGATAGATTTTCTCATGCCCGCCGGCCAGGACCGCGACAGTGCCGGTTGCAAGGCTGGCGCGATGGGCGGCGGCATCGATGCCGCGCGCCAGCCCCGACACCGTGCCGAAACCGGCTGCACCCAGATCGCGCGCCAGGCGCTCGGCGAATTTGACGCCGGCCGCCGAGGCATTGCGCGAGCCGACGATGGCGACCAGAGGCCGCGCCAGAGCGGCAAGTTTGCCGCGCACCGCCAGCAGCGGCGGCGCATCGTCGATCATCTGCAATCGTTGCGGATAGTCCGGCTCGCCGAGCCCGACCAATTCGATGCCGCGGGCTCGCGCGGCTTTCAATTCGGCCTCGGCGCCCTCACGCGAGCAGATGCGTGCGGGGGCCGTCGCGCCGCCGCGCCGGGCGAGAGCCGGCAAGGCTGTGAGCGCCGCGCGCGCGCCGCCATAGTGATTGATCAGGTCGCGGAAGGTGCGCGGACCGGCGGGCAACTGCGCTCGCGCGACGTCGCTTCGCTGAAAATCAGTCAGGCAAGCGCAAGGCGTCATCGTAGTCGTGAGCGTGGCGGCAACACAGTGCCGCCGTATTCAAGTCCGAAAAGAAAGCGTTAGCGTTTATCCGCTCTCGCATAGCTCCGGCACCATCGTAAACGCCGACGAAAGCCCGAACTGAACGATCTCCATGCCCGGTTTGAAATGAAGCGATCAACCACGAGAGGCTTACAGCCTCGACGGCGCTTGCACGAATTTGCTGAAGAGTTTTTCAGCCGTATGCGCCGCGCCGAGATCGGCCACCACCATCATCTAGCACGATTCATCCTGCGTACGCCCAAGAGCCGCATGGAGAGAGGACAATCGCCGCGGATATTTTCGGTGCGGATGAGGCGCAACCAATCGAGTCGCTGCTCCTCGCTCAGTCGAACCCGTTCGCCCAATGCCGCCCCCCGGTCATACGGGCTGAGCATCGCTTAAGGCGCGGCGCACTACAACCTGATTTACCGGACTGCAACCTAGGGTCGGGCGGCGGGCGTGGATTTTGACCCGATCTTGCCTTCGCTGCCGTTCAGAAGGCGGGCGATGTTGGCGCGGTGCATCACCCAGAGCAGGGCGCTGAGCAGAAGGAATAGAGCGGCGGCATTCCGTTGGCCCAATAGCCATAGCGCCAGCGGCGTTACTGCGCTGGTAATCAGCGCGGCGAGCGAGGAGTAACGGCTCAGCGCGGCAACGCCGAGCCAGATGGCGCAGAAGATCAGCGCGCCCGGCCAATAGAGCCCGATCAACACGCCAATATAGACGGCGACGCCTTTGCCGCCTTTGAACTTCAGCCACACCGGAAACAGATGCCCGAGAAACGCGCCGAGCGCGGCGGCGAGCGCGGCATCGGGCGTCGCATAATGCGTCGCGAGCAAAACCGCGGCCGTGCCCTTGAGCGCATCGCACAGCAAGGTCGCCGCGGCGAGGCCCCTACGGCCGGTACGCAGCACATTGGTGGCGCCGATATTGCCCGAGCCGATGGTGCGCACGTCGGGCCCACCGGTCGCGCGCGTCAGGATCAGCCCGAACGGGATCGAGCCGAGCAGATAGCCGACCGCGAAGGCGAGGGCCGGGATCATACGTATTCGTAGACCGTGCGGCCGGCGACGATGGTGCGCACGACGCGGCCGGTCAATTTGGCTTCATCGAACGGCGTGTTCTTGCATTTCGACTTGAGCTCGGCCGGATCGAGCACCCACGGCAGATCAAGATCGACAACAATGACGTCGGCCGGTGCGCCGTTCTTGAGCGTGCCGCCGGGCAGGCCGAGCAGATCGGCTGGCCGCGTCGACATGGCGCGCAGCAAGGTCACCAATTCGATTTCGCCGGAATGCACAAGACGCAGGCCGGCGATCAGCATGGTCTCAAGCCCGATCGCGCCGGGGGCTGCTTCCGCGAAGGGCAGCCGTTTGGTCTCGACATCCTGCGGATTGTGGTCCGACATCACCATGTCGACGAGCCCGTTCGCGACCGCGGCGATCAACAGCTTACGGTCGTCCTCGGCGCGCAGTGGCGGCGAAAGTTTCAGGAAGGTGCGGTAGGGCCCGATGTCGTTTTCGTTGAGCGTGATGTGATTGATCGAGCAGGAGGCGGTAACGTCGAGGCCCGCCTCCTTGGCGCGGCGCAGCACCTCGAGCGATTCTGCGCAAGTCACGGAAGCGGCGTGATAGCGCCCGCCCGACAACGCGACCAGGCGAATGTCGCGCTCGAGCATCACCGTTTCCGCCGCTTTGGGAATGCCGAGCAGGCCGAGACGCGCGCCGAACTCGCCTTCGTTCATCACGCCGTCGCCGACGAGATCCGGATCCTCGGTGTGATGCACGATCAGCGCGTCGAAATCGCCGGCATACGTCAGCGCGCGGCGCATCACCTGGGCATTCGTCACGCTCTTGTCGCCGTCGGTGAAGGCGACCGCGCCGGCCGCCTTGAGCAGGCCGATCTCGGTCATCTCCTTGCCTTCGAGCCCTTTGGTCAGCGCCGCCATCGGATGCACATGCACGATCGCGGTGTCGCGCGCGCGGCGCAGCACGAAATCCACCGTCGCCGGGTCGTCGATGACCGGCGACGTGTTCGGCTGGCAGACGATGGTGGTGACGCCGCCGGCCGCGGCCGCTTGGCTCGCGGAGGCCAGCGTCTCGCGATGGCCGGCGCCGGGCTCGCCGACGAAGGCCCGCATATCGATGAGGCCCGGCGCGACCAGCTTGCCGCGGCAATCGACCACGTCGGTTCCTTCTGGCACGCCGCCGGCGCCGATGCCCTTCTTGGCTTCGCGGATAAGACCGTCGGCGATCAGCAGGTCGCCAACGATATCGAAGTCGCGCGACGGATCGACGATCCGGGCGTTGGCGAGCAGGATCGGGCGGCGGTCAGACAACATTTTGCAACTTCATGTCAGGCGTTCGGCAGGTTACGCGACAAAGCTTCCAGCACGGCCATGCGGATGGCCACGCCCATTTCGACCTGTTCACGGATCAGCGACTGCGCGCCGTCGGCGACGATGGAGTCGATCTCGACGCCGCGGTTCATCGGCCCCGGATGCATGACCAGCGCGCCGGGCTTGGCGTAGCTGAGTTTTTTTTCGTCGAGGCCGTAAAAGTGGAAATATTCCGAGATCGACGGCACGTAGGAACCGTGCATGCGTTCGCGCTGCAGCCGCAGCATCATCACGATATCGGCGCCGTTGAGGCCCTCGCGCATGTCGCGCGCGACTTCGACGCCGAAGTGCTCGATGCCGGGGGGCAGCAACGTGGAGGGCGCGACCACGCGCACGCGGGCGCCCATGGCGTTGAGCAGGATGATGTTGGAGCGGGCAACGCGCGAATGAAGAATGTCGCCGCAGATCGCCACCAGCAGGCCTTCGATGCGGCCTTTGTTGCGGCGGATGGTCAGCGCATCGAGCAGCGCTTGCGTCGGGTGCTCATGCGAGCCATCGCCGGCATTGATCACCGAGCAGTCGAGCTTGCTCGCCAGCAGTTCGACCGCGCCGGAGGATTGGTGGCGCACGACCAGGATATCAGGGTGCATGGCGTTGAGCGTGATCGCGGTGTCGATCAGCGTCTCGCCCTTGCGCATGGAGGAGGAGGCAGTCGACATGTTCATCACGTCGGCGCCGAGCCGCTTTCCGGCTAGTTCGAACGACGACTGGGTCCGGGTGGAAACTTCGAAGAACATGTTGATCTGCGTGCGGCCACGCAGCGAGGTGCGTTTCTTTTCGACCTGGCGATTGAGTTCGACGAATTCCTCGCCGAGATCGAGCAGACCGGAAATCTCCTCGTGTGAAAGTCCTTCGATCCCCAACAGATGCCGTTGGTTGAGGACGAACGAGGATTTCGGCGCCATGTTCATTAAAGCGATTGCTATAGGCGGAACCAAGGTTCCCGGCAAGGGCCGGAGACGGAACGGTCCACACAGAAGCGTTACCGCATGGGCAACAGTTAACGGAACGTGCGGCGACGGGAGGTGTTGAGCCTGTGCGTCCGGCGGCGACGTCGCCGGAACCGATTTCGCTGCGGCGGGACCGTCAACGACGAAAAACCGGAGGAACGCCCGCATGCAGGGCGAAGGAACGAACAGAAACGGAGATGAACCATGACAAGGATTTCGAAATTTGCCGCAGCCGCGGTCTTTACCGGCGCGCTTGCGCTCGCCGCTGCGACCCCGAGCCAGGCGCGTCATTGGCGCCACGGCGGTGGCGCCGCGCTCGGCGGATTCGTCGCCGGCGCAGCGATTGGCGCGGCTGTAGCCAATGGCGGCTACGGCTATTACGGCCCGGGCTATTATGGGCCTGGATACGGGTATGAAGACAGCTACGCTTACGCGCCGGGGCCGGCATATTACGGGCCTGCGCCGCGCTACTACGGCGGGTCGTCCTACCGTGGCAGCAACAGCAGCTGCGGAACGTCGCCGGCTTCCACGAACTTCGGTTCGTGTAACTAACTAATACGCGATGGGACTAATCGGGCGGGCCGCGTGGCCCGCCTTTTTGCATGCGCTATGCTTTGAGGCGCGCGAGGCGGTCGAGCGCGCCTTGCAGGATATACATGGCGGCATGCTGATCGATCACTGCGGCGCGTTTCTTGCGGCTGACGTCATGGCCGATCAATTCGCGTTCGACCGCGGCGGTGGATAGCCGCTCGTCCCAGAACGCGATCGGCAGGTCGGTGAGCTTGGCGAAATTGCGCGCGAAGGCGCGGGTCGATTGCGCGCGCGGGCCTTCCGAGCCGTCCATGTTGATGGGCAGGCCAAGCACGAAGCCGATGGCGTTGCGCTCGGCGGCGAGCGCCAGCAGTCGGCGGGCATCGGCGGTGAAAGTCGTGCGCGCGATCGTCTCGACGCCGGTTGCCAGCCTGCGATCGGGATCGCTCGACGCCACGCCGATAGTTTTGGTTCCGAGGTCGAGTCCGATCAGCGACCCGCGTTCGGGCAGGTGCGCGGCGGCTTCGATCAGGGGCAAAATAACCGGCATTCAGGGCACCATACCATCGGGCAGCGCGGCGGCATGCGCGGCGATGGCGCCCGAGGTGGTAAACCAGACTTTGTCGTCGGCGCGCCCGAGATGTGCCTGAGCGCGCGCGCCAGATGCTTGAAGCGGTGCGGCTGGCCGACGATGTAGGGGTGCAGCGCGATGCCCATCACCAGCGGGCGCTTGGCGCATTCGCCGTGCAGCACATCGAAGGCATCGACGATCATGTCGGCGAAGTCGGCGCCCTCGCGCTTGCGCGCGACGATCTGCGGAATATCGTTGAGTTCCTGCGGGTAGGGGACCGAGAGGATGCGGCCCTTGCGCGTCTTCATCCAGGTCGGCTGGTCGTCATGGCACCAGTCGAGCAGGTACGTGTAGCCGGCCTCCTGCAGCAGATCGGGCGTGAGCGTGCGATTGCGAGATCCAGGGCCCGAGCCAGCCGCGCGGACGGGCGCCTGAGTGTTTCTCGATCGCCGCTGTGGTCTCCGCGATCAACGCGCGCTCATCGTCTTCGCTCAGCGTGCCCTGGCGCTCGGAATTGCGTGCGACCGTGGCCGACGATCTCGGCGCCGGGAAAGGCCGCCACGGCCTGCGGCGCGTGCGTATACATGTCGGCATTGACCAGGAGCGACACCGGCAGCTTCAGTTCGCCGAACAGATCGGCCAGGCGGAACACGCCGACGCGGTTGCCATAGTCGCGCCAAGCGTAATTGAGCACGTCCGGCTGCGGCCCGCCGGGCGCCAAGTTCGGCGCCGAGTCCTTCGCCGAACGAGAACCACTCGAGATTGAGGCGCGACATAGACCGCCAGCCGTTTGCCGTCGGGCCAGTCGTAGGCCGGGCGTGCGGTGATGGGCGAATAGGGGTAGCGGTCATGGGTGCGTGCCGGGCTCATCCTACCATCGTACCTTGTCTGGCGCTTGCGCCAAGCCAACGCCATTTGCCGTGGGATGCGCTACAAGGGGGAATGGCACGTGGGCAACAGGACCTCGCGCCATTGTGACTGCAGTCCTAGAGGTTGCGCTCGGCCGGCATGGCTTTATCTGTGGGGCGACTCGCTATACGGACCGCAACAAGAGGCTTCCCATGCACACCCATTCGATCGAGCCCTGGCAGCACAGCCACGTCTTCCTGGGCGCCAAGCACGACCGGCACGAGCGGCGTACCTGGTTCGTGGTCGCGCTCACCGCGGCGATGATGGTGGCCGAGATTATCGGCGGTACCCTGTTCGGCTCGATGGCGGTGGTGGCCGACGGTTGGCACATGTCGACCCATGCCGGCGCGCTGACGATCGCCGCGCTCGCCTACCGCTTCGCCCGCCGCCACGCGCATGACCCGCGCTTCACCTTCGGCACTGGCAAGATGGGGGAACTCGCTGCGTTTTGCAGCGCCGTGATCCTGGCGCTGATCGCCGCGGCGATCGGCTACGAAGCGCTGATGCGGCTCACTGCGCCGATCACCATCCATTTCCGCGAGGCGATCGCGCTGGCGGTCGTGGGTCTGGCGGTCAACATCGCCAGCGCATGGCTTTTGTTCGACAGCGACCATCATCATCACAGCCATGCGCACGACGACGACCATCATCACGATCACCACGACCACGACGCCCATCACCGTCACGGCCACGACAGCAATCTGCGCGCGGCTTATGTGCACGTGCTTGCCGACGCGATGACCTCGGTACTGGCGATCGTCGCACTGAGCTGCGGCCTCATCTTCGGCTGGGTGTGGATGGATCCGTTGATGGCGTTGGTCGGCGTCGCCGTGATCTTAAGCTGGTCGTTTGGGCTGATGCGCACTGCCGGCACGGTGCTGCTCGACATGGTGCCTGACCGGCATCTTGCCGGCCATATCCGCAAGCATCTCGAGGTCGACGGCGACCGCGTCTGCGATCTGCATCTGTGGCGGCTCGGGCCTGGCCATGTCGGGCTGATCGCGGCGGTGGTGTCGGATCACCCGCAGGCGCCGTCGGCCTACAAGCACCGGCTCGCGGGGATCGCCGGGCTCTCGCACATGACCATCGAGGTGCACCGCTGCCCGGACCACGAGCGCAAAGCGGCGTAGCATTGCGACACTAAATGGCCGTCTGCTATACGCGGCTGCATCCTTTGAGGTTCCGATGTCCGTCGACGCCGAAACCGTCCGCCGCATCGCGCATCTGGCGCGCATCGCCGTCGCCGAGAGCGAGGTCGAGCACCTGCGCGGCGAACTCAACGCCATGCTCGCCTTCGTCGAGCAGTTGCCGGAGGTGAACGTCGAGGGCGTCGAGCCGATGACCTCGGTGACGCCGATGGCGATGAAAAAGCGCGCCGACGTCGTCACCGACGGCGGCATCGCCGAGGACATCGTCAAGAATGCGCCAGCGAGCGAGGATCATTTCTTCCTGGTGCCGAAGGTGGTCGAGTAAATGTGCATCGCCTGTGAGCTCAACTTCTGGAACATGATCGACGCGCTGCCGCCGGAGGAGCAAGAGCGGGTTCTGCGCGAGCAGGCAAAGCGCTTTGCCTGCGATACAGGCGACGGCGAGACGGCGCCGCAGCCCGCCGCGGATGAGCGCGAACAACGTCGTGAAAAGCCGTGAGTGATTTGAATTCGCTCACATTGGCGGAAGCGCGCGACGGGCTGAAGAAGAAATCCTTCTCCGCGCGTCGAATTGGCCGACGCGCATCTCGCGGCCATCGAAAAGGCGCGCGCGCTCAACGCCTATGTGCTGGAGACGCCGGAGCGCACGAGCGCCATGGCCAAGGCGACCGACGCGCGCATCGCGGCGGGCAAAGCCGGGCCTCTGGAAGGCATTCCGCTCGCCATCAAGGACATGTTCTGCACCGAAGGCGTGCGCTCGACCGCATGCTCGCACATCCTCGACAATTTTGTGCCGACCTACGAGTTCGACCGTGACCGCCAATCTGTGGCGCGACGGCGCGGTGCTGCTCGGCAAGACCAACAACGACGAGTTCGCCATGGGCTCGTCGAACGAGACCTCGCATTTCGGCCCGGTGATCTCGCCGTGGCGCCGGAAGGGCGCCAACACGCCGCTGACGCCGGGCGGCTCATCCGGCGGCTCGGCCGCGGCGGTGGCGGCGCAATTGTGCCTGGGAGCGACCGGCACCGACACCGGCGGCTCGATCCGCCAACCAGCGGCCTTCACCGGCACGGTCGGCATCAAGCCGACCTACGGCCGCTGCTCGCGCTGGGGCATCGTCGCCTTTGCGTCCTCGCTCGACCAGGCCGGTCCCTTTGCACGCACGGTGCGCGATGCCGCGATCCTGCTGCGCTCGATGGCCGGGCCCGACGCCAAGGACACCACCTGCGCCGATCTGCCGGTGCCGGACTACGAAGCGGCTACCGCCAAATCGATAAAGGGCCTGCGCATCGGCGTTCCGAAGGAATACCGGCTCGACGGCATGTCGGCGGAAATCGAAAAGATCTGGCAACAGGGCATGGACTGGCTCAAGGGCGCGGGCGCCGAGTTGGTCGAGGTGTCGCTGCCGCACACCAAATATGCACTGCCCGCCTATTACATCGTCGCCCCGGCGGAAGCCTCGTCCAATCTCGCTCGCTACGACGGCGTGCGCTACGGCCTGCGCGAGCAGGCGAGCGACATCACCGACATGTATGAGCGCACCCGCGCCAAAGGTTTTGGCGCCGAGGTGCGCAGACGCGTAATGATCGGCACCTATGTTTTGTCCGCCGGCTATTACGATGCCTATTATCTGCGCGCGCAGAAGGTGCGCACGCTGATCAAGCGCGACTTCGAGGACTGCTTCAAGGCGGGCGTGCACGCCATGCTGACGCCGGCGACGCCGTCCGCCGCGTTCGGGCTGGGCGAGAAGGGCCAGGCCGATCCGGTCGAGATGTACCTGAACGACGTGTTCACGGTGACAGTGAACATGGCGGGCCTACCAGGCATCGCGGTGCCGGCCGGCTTGGACAGCCAGGGCTTGCCGCTCGGCCTGCAATTGATCGGCCGGCCGTTCGACGAGGAGACGCTGTTCTCGGCCGGCGCCGTGATCGAGCAGGCGGCGGGACGGTTCGCGCCGCAAGCTTGGTGGTGAACGCGCCACTTATGCGGAATTAATTTCGATTGGCCGACGCGATTGGCGGCAGGTCCTGGTCACTGTTGATCACCGTTTTGCCGCCCAGTTCGCCGCCGCCGAAGATAAAGATCACCGCCGCCAAGGCGACGAGGCCGTCGACGATGATGCCGAAGGTGCCGTTGCCCTCTTTCATGGTGTCCACTCTGCTATCCGCCGTCTTGGTGTTCGTTGTTTAAATGACGCGCGCCTGCGCATGACGCGAGGCAGCCGACAATCATGCAGAATTCGGGCCACGCGAGAGCCGGGCCCCCGTCAGACGCATGCGGGTGGTGGCGGCGCCCTGCGCAAATATGCGACGAGACGAATGTATTTGAAAAGTCACGCAAAATAATGGCCCCGCCAAGGGGTATTGGCCTACTCTGGGCTGGGGCTGAGCGGCAGGGGGCTAGGCTGCTTGCCCCAGAAGCATGGGCGGGAACCGCAAGTGACGCAAGAAACGACACGCGCCGCGCTTGAGGGCATGCTCGACGCGTTCATGCAGGGCGAGACCGACCGGCTTGTCGCCCGCTACCACGACGATATCGACTGGCTTTTCTACGCGCCGGTGGCGTTGTTTCCCTTCGCCGGCGCCCGCCGCGGCAAGGCCGAAGTGCTCAAGGGCTATGCCCTGATGTACGACATCTTCCGCCTCACCGATTACAAAGTCGCGGTGACGCTGGTGGACGGCGACCGCGCCGCCACTTTGTCCGACGTCCAGATGGTGCAGCGCGCGACCGGCCGTACCATCCGCTCGCGCGTCGCCAGTTTCCACCGCTTTCGCGACGGCAAACTGATCGAGTACCGAGGCTTCACCGATAGCTTCGACTCGGTGGAGCAGGCGCTCGGGCGCGAATTGCAGCTCTAGGGCTCGTGGGCCGGCTGCAGACCGCGCCGCCGGTAGACGGTCGCGGCGGCAGGTGCGGTGAGAAAGTCGGCGAGCGCGCGGGCGGCGACTGGCTGTTTGGCCTTGGCGGCGATGCCGCTCGAGAAAATCGTCGTCTTCTGGATCTCCGCCGGCAGCGGACCGACCAGGTCGATGCCGGGAAAGTGCGACAGCTCGCTCTCCTGCTGGAAACCGATCGCGGCCTCGCCATTGGCGATCAAACTGCCGACGAAAGCGCCGGTCGGAGCGAGGCGCAGCTTCGGCTTGATCCGATCGGCGATGCCGCAACCGATCGAGCAGGCCGACGACGTAGTTACCGCTCGGGCCGGTGGAATAGCCGATGGTGCTGGCCGCCAGCAGTGCGGCCATGAAGGTGGCGACTGTGCCGATGTCGGGTTTCGCCGCGCCGGCGCGCACCGCGACGCCGACCCCGGACGATGCGAGATCGACGCGGCTGCCGGACTTGAGCGTGCCGGAGGCGAGGAAGGCGTCGATGTCGTCGCTCGCCATGATCAGCAGGTCGAAGGCTTCGCCGGCGGCGATGCGCTTCTTCACGTCGACGGTCCCGGTAAAGCCGGTCGTGACCCTGTGCCCGGTCGCCCGTTCGAATTCCGGCAGCAGATCGTGGTAGGCCTGCTCGGTGGCGAGCGTCGATAGGACAGTCACTGTCTCGGCCAAATTCGCCCCCAACGTTTCTTTCCGCGTAGTCTAGTCTCCCAGCCTGCATCGCGATACATAGACGCCGCCATGAGTGTTCAAAGCAAACCGGACAAGCTGATCAAAGGCGCGACCGGCGACTGGGAAGTCGTCATCGGCATGGAGGTGCACGCCCAGGTCACCTCCAAGTCGAAGCTGTTCTCCGGCGCCTCGACCGAATTCGGCGGCGAGCCCAACAGCCACGTCTCGCTGGTCGACGCCGCGATGCCCGGCATGCTGCCGGTGATCAACGAGGAATGCGTCGCGCCAGGCGATCCGCACCGGGCTCGGGCTGAAGGCCAAGATCAATCTGAAGTCGGTGTTCGACCGCAAGAACTATTTCTATCCCGACCTGCCGCAGGGCTATCAGATCAGCCAGTACAAGCAGCCGATCGTCGGCGAGGGCGAGGTGATCGTCGATCTCGACGACGGCGAGGCCGTCACCATCGGCATCGAGCGGCTGCATCTCGAGCAGGACGCCGGCAAGTCGCTGCACGACCAGCATCCGAACATGAGCTACGTCGATCTCAACCGCTCCGGCGTCGCGCTGATGGAGATCGTGTCGAAGCCCGACCTGCGCTCGGCCGAGGAGGCGAAGGCCTACCTCACCAAGCTGCGCTCGATCCTGCGCTATCTCGGCACCTGCGACGGCGACATGGAGAAGGGCTCGCTGCGCGCCGACGTCAACGTCTCGGTGCGCAAGCCGGGCGCGCCGCTCGGCACGCGCTGCGAGATCAAGAACGTCAACTCGATCCGCTTCATCGGCCAGGCGATCGAGCTACGAGGCGCGCCGGCAGATCGACATCATCGAGGACGGCGGCACGATCGACCAGGAGACGCGGCTGTTCGATCCCGGGCAAGGGCGAGACGCGCTCGATGCGCTCCAAGGAAGAGGCGCACGACTACCGCTATTTCCCCGATCCCGACCTGCTGCCGCTGGAGTTCGACGCGGCCTATGTGGACGCGCTGAAGGCGCATCTGCCGGAGCTGCCGGACGAGAAGAAGGCGCGCTTCATGCGCGACTTTGCGCTGTCGGCCTACGACGCCGGCGTGCTGGTCGCCGAGCGCGAGACCGCCGACTATTTCGAGAGCGGTGCGTCAGACAAGGGCCGCGACGCCAAGGCTGCGCGCCAACTGGGTGATCAACGAGCTGTTCGGGCGGCTGAACAAGGAAGGCAAGGACATCGCTGTCGTCGCCGGTCTCCGCCGCGCAGCTCGGCGCGCATCCTCGATCTGATCGGCGACGGCACCATCTCCGGCAAGATCGCCAAGGATCTGTTCGAGATCGTCTGGAGCGAGGGCGGCGATCCGCGCGCGATCGTCGAAGAGCGCGGCATGAAGCAGGTCACCGACATCGGCGCGATCGAAAAGACCGTCGACGACATCATCGCCGAGAATCCCGACAAGGTCGCCGAGGCCAAGACCAATCCGAAGGCGATCGGCTGGTTCGTCGGCCAGGTGATGAAGGCGTCCGGCGGCAAAGCGAACCCGCAGGCGGTCAACGAGATCCTGAAAAAGAAACTCGGACTCTGATCCGCGCGCGCCACTCGTGCTCGTCTGCATCCGATTTAGGTGCAATGCGGTAATCGGGTGAGCAAAATTCCATTTCGAATTCGAATCGGCATGCGTCGAACGCCAAAACTTCCGCGCCGGCGAACGCGCGTCAGCGAATCACTCGTCACTGATTCGCTCGTTTTTGATCGATTCCGGTCCGCGCACGTCGTTTTGCGCAGCAAATTGTGAAAAAAATTTTGGCCTGTGCATTTGTTGTCGCGACGCGCGTTGTCGATGCAAATCTGTTCGCGCGGTCGCGCAAAGTTTTCATCGCGCGGCGGCGTTTGCCGACAATCGGCATTGCAAAAAGTCCTTATTTCATCGCAATTTTTGCATGTTATGCACAGCGCGGCCGATCATGCGCGGTGCGTTCGTCGCAACCGAAATCATATCGCGCGTGCGCGATGTTGGCGACGTTGCACGGTGCGTTGCACGATGCGGATACACGCTTTGTTAAGTGGAACACTGTTTTTTTCATTGCGCTGTAGTAAACGGAATGCAGTGCGTGTCGATCCGCGACCGTACTGATGCAGACATCCGCCATGTTTCATGGCTAGGAGGGCAGCAATGGCGAAACGTAGAAAGAAGAAGGCAGCGAAGAAGAAGAAGAAGCTCTAGTAGCTTCTTTTGAATCTTCGAGCTCTTCGTTTCGAAGATTGCGTCATACGGGCCGGGTTGCGTTGTAGTGCGACGAGCGCGATGCAGTTGCTCCGCGGCGCCCCGGTTCCGATGACGACAGAGGGCGTCGGCGAGACTTCAGAGTCTCGCCGACGCCCTCGGCACGTGTGCATCACGTTGAGTTTTTAAAGTGCGGCAACGTGCCGCTCAGCCTGCGGTCTTGAGCCGCTTGTTGCACGCGCTCCAATATTTCGGCCACTTCATTCCCTTCTCGATCTTGCCGGCGGCCTTGGCCTCTTTCCATTCGGCGGCGCACTTCCTCTAGCCGCTCGCGCGCGGCGAGTTGCCCCGGCGTCGGCGGCTTCTTGATCTTGGCTTGTTTCTTTTCCGGCGCGGTCGTCTGCGCCGCCGCGTTCTGCATCAGCGCCGGAAGCGGCGCGGCGAACAGGCCGGCCGCCAATAACACTGCGAACAATGTTTTGGACATGAATTCCCCCACTCTCGTTTCGACAGTTTGCCGGCTCTCCGTGATGCGGCCGGGCCCGCAACCTGCCCGCTAAGAATAACCATCTTAGGTTGTATTCGTCCAGTATCTTGCTACCTGCCTCGTGAAAACGCCCGCCTATGAAGCCTTTGTGGCAGTTGCGGATTACCGCCACGGGCCTTAGGTCTGACTGTTATTGGCACCAACTTGATTGAAACGGAGCAGGGACATGGCGCGCGGCAAGGCGAAGCGGACGGCGAAAGCGAAGGCGAAAAAGACGGTTGCGAAAGCGCAAGGCCAAGCCGATCGAGCTTTACTACTGGCCGACGCCGAACGGCTTCAAGATTTCGATCATGCTGGAAGAGTGCGGGCTGCCTTACACCTTGATCCCGGTGAACATTTCCAAGGGCGAGCAGTTCAAGCCGGACTTCCTGAAGATCTCGCCGAACAACCGCATGCCGGCGATCGTCGATCCGGACGGCCCCGGCGGGCGGCCGATCTCGATCTTCGAGTCCGGCGCCATCCTGCAATATCTCGGGCGCAAGACCGGCAAGTTCTATCCGCGCGACGAGCGCGCGCGCGTCGAAGTCGAGCAGTGGCTGTTCTGGCAGATGGGCGGCGTCGGACCGATGGCGGGGCAGGTGCATCACTTCAAGAATTACGCGGTCGAGACGCTGACCTATGCGATCAACCGCTACATCAACGAGGTCAACCGGCTCTACGGCGTGATGAATCTGCGGCTCAAGGATCGCGAATTCATCGCCGGCAAATATTCGATCGCCGACATGGCGCTGGTCGGCTGGGTCAATGGCTGGGAGCGGCAGGGCCAGGACATCAATGAGTTTCCCAACCTCAAACGCTGGCTCGAAACCGTGAAGGCGCGTCCGGCGGTCAAGCGCGGCATGACGCTCGGTCTCGAACTGCGCCAAGGCATCGACATGAAAGATCCGAAGGTGCAGGCGGTATTGTTCGGCCAGCGCGCGCGCACGGCATAAACGCCGCGCACCGCGCATTGTCGCCTGGGTGGTTAGTCAGCGCTTACCCAGCGCGGTTAGCGCTTCCTCAATTGCGGCCGGAGGTAATTCGATTTCGCCCGTAAATATGGGCGTTTCGCGCGCTCGCGCGCGCAACCGCCGCGCGCGCGTTCACGTTCGATTCATTGCAACGCTTAAACTGTCATTCAAATTTTCTCCCGATGATCGCCTCGCTCGGACGAAAGAATTTTCGCCGGGCAACAGGGACGAGCGATCGGCTGCGGGGGCGGACGATCGCGAAAATGGGGAGGCCTCAATGGCTACTCGAAAATGCGGCGGCTTACGCCGTCGAGCCGCAGGACGCGGAAGGCTGCTTTGCGCTCGGCATGAACTATTCGATCGGCGCGAACGTCGCGGTCGATCTGATCGAAGCGCACAAGTGGTTCAACATCGCGGCGATGCGCGGGCATGCCGACGGTGCGCGGCTGCGCCGTGAAATCGCCGAGCAGATGGCCGACGCCGAGATTGGCCGCGCCCAGCGCGCCGCGCGCGATTGGCTCAAGAGCCATCCGCAGCCGGTGCACACGCCGGCGATCCGCGTCGCAGCTTGATGCGTTAGGCCGCGAAGAAGCGCGTCAGCTCGGCGCGCAGCGTCGCCAGCAAGCTTCGCCAATCGCCGAGCGCGGGCTGGCGAAAGAGCCGCGCCTGCGGGTACCAGGGACTGCTGTCGCCGGTCAGAGTCCAGCGCCAATCCGGCGCGAAGGGCAGCATCACCCAGACCGGACGGCCGAGCGCGCCGGCGAGATGCACCACCGAGGTATCGATTGAAATCGTGAGATCGGCGATCGCGGCAATGGCCGCCGTGTCGGCCATGTCGGACAAGTCGCCGCCGAGATGGCTGACGTTGGCATGACGCGCCAGAATTTCGGCATCGTTACCACGCAGTTCGCGCTGGATGCTCAGGAAGGAAACGCCATCGAGCGCGAGCAGCGGTTCGAGCAGGGCCAAATCGATCGAACGGTTGCGGTCATTGGCGTGGCTGACATTGCCGGCCCAGGCGAGAGCGACGCGCTTGCCCGGCAGCGCCTTGATGCGCGGCCGCCATTTTGCGAGGCGGCTCTCGTCGGCGCGCAGATAGGGGATGTCGGCGGGAACATTTGCCAGCTCCGTCTTGAGCGCCAACGGCAGGCTGCCAAGCGGGCAATGCACGTCATAGGCGAGCAGCTGCTCGCCGCGCGCGTGGCAAGACGCAACACTTTCGACGCTTGCCAATAAACTCTTCAACTCGGGTTGGACTTCGAGCACGACGGTTGCGCCGCTGCGCGCCATCAGCGGGACATAGCGCGCAAATTGGATTGTGTCGCCCAAACCCTGTTCGGCATGCAGCAGGATGGTCTTGCGCCCGAGCGGGTATT
This sequence comes from uncultured Alphaproteobacteria bacterium, assembly GCA_963772235.1. GTDB lineage: Bacteria > Pseudomonadota > Alphaproteobacteria > Rhizobiales > Xanthobacteraceae > Pseudolabrys. Next base: position 59,298 of record CAVYWI010000026.1, on the reverse strand, counting down.
CGCCGAGCCAGAGCGGCTTGCCGTAGCCGCGGCGGGCGTCGCGCATGCCGGTGCGCTTCCAGCGCCATTCGTATTGCGCGAAGCCGCGCGGCAGGTCGCCCAGCGTCAGCAGGCTGAGCGACCGATTGAAATGAGCGTCGGCATAATCCTTTTGCAGCGCGATGGCCTTGTCGAAACTAGCGACTGCGTCGGCGTGCCGGTTGAGCGCCTGCAGCGCGCGGCCGCGATTGTTCCAAGCCTGCGCATGATTGGGAGCGGCGGCGAGCGCACGATCGTAGGTGGCGAGCGCCTCATCGTTGCGGCCGAGATCGGCGAGCGCGGTGCCGCGATTGTAGAGCGCGCCCGGATGGCCCGGCATCAGCGCCAGCGCGGCGTCGAAATCGGCGATCGCCTGATCGGTGCGGCCAAGGCTCGCCAGCGCGCTGCCGCGACCGAGCAGAGCCTCGCCGTGCCGCGGGTTGCGCGGCAGCACATCATTGAAGCAGGCGAGGGCGTCCTGCGGGCGCGCCAATGCGAGCAGTGCGTTGCCGCGATTTTCCAGGGCGTCTACGTCGCCCGGCCGCAGCGCCAGCGCTCTGTCGAGACAATCGAGGGCTTCGGCGTCTCGCTTAAGCACGTGTAACACGTTGGCGAGATTCATCCAGACATCGGGCGCTTGCGGATTGATTTTGAGCGCGGCGGACATCAGCCGGTAGGCCTCGCCCATCTGGCCGGCTTGGGCTTTGGTCAGCCCGAGCAGATGCAGCGCGTCGAAATGGTTGGGCGCCGCCTTCAGGACGCGCGCGTAAAGCTTCTCAGCCTCGCGCAGCCGCCCCTGCTGATGCAGAGCGACGGCTTCCTGCATCGTCTGCTGCACATTGAAACGGGGTGGCTGCGCCATGGCGCGCGATATGGCCCGGTTCCTGCGGGCGCGCAAGCAGGAGCGGTTTGCTAATCGTCGTTATGCCTGCGGCTGTGCCGCACCGGGCGTTCTTCCGGTCCGGTGTAGAACAGATTGTGCTCGCAGGACTCGCCTATGCCGCGCACCGTTTCCATGCAGGTGACGAAGCCGCAATTGCGGCCGCCGCCGCCATCCTCGCCGCCGTATTGCGCGCACCAGGGATATTCGATTGCGGCGGCGGAGCGCAGCCCGCGGCGCGCGACTGGCTCAAGAGCCATCCGCTGCAAGCCGCAGCGCCCGCTATTGGCGTGGCGGCCTGAGGCGATCACACGGGCCGCCGAAACGCGTATCTCGTCATTGTGGGTGCCGCCGATGTGGATGACGAATTTTCATCGGCCGCTTCACGGTGGTGGGATAAGCGGGATTCTCCATACACGTGGAGCCCAATCCGCGGGCGGTTGCCATACATTGTTCCCGGCTGACAAAACTGCAACTGGTTGCGCCGATGCCGTGGGCTCCGCCGGGATACTGGATGCACCACGGATATTGGATTTCGGCGCGCACTGGCGAGGTGAAGGCCGCCAGGCCGGCCAAAAATGCGGCAACAAGCATCCCTGAAGAATACCTTGACATGATCAACTCCTTGATGCGGTCCCTGGGATTAATGTGACATGCCGATTTTCGTTGCCGGCCTTCCGGCTCGTGATGGAGCGGCATCAGCACTGGTTCCCTTCGTCATTTATATTTAGTCCGTTTATGTCACAACTGCCGAATTGACGGTCCAACAGCCAGCCTATAGGCATTCAGCATGATGGAGACGTGGCCGAGTGGCTGAAGGCGGCGGTTTGCTAAACCGTTATACGCTCCAAAGGCGTATCGAGGGTTCGAATCCCTCCGTCTCCGCCATCCTGCTTCGCGCTGACGCGCTTCGCAGGACTTCCGTCCGCCGTGAGCGCGAAGCAGGATGGCCTTCGAAGCTGCCTACTCCGCCGAAAACGCCCGCCCACGGCTACGGTCCTCAATTTGCTTCGCCGAAAATCCCAACCGATAAATTCTTTTGTGGATGAAACCATGATTCGCTCGCGCGCCCGCGAATCACGGCAACAAAATTCGTGCGATCGATTCGACTTGCGCCGCTTGGCGGCCGGGCGGGACGCCTTCGCGGTACCGCGATCCGGATCGCGGTCCGGTTCGGAAGCGGAGAATGGCGAGCTGGCCTAATGCCTCGAAATTGAGCTCTTTTTCGCAATTGCGCGGACAAAAAGCGCTAAAAATCATTCATTTTGGCAAAAAGCGGTATTTCAGGTCTGCCGGTCCGATTGTGGGGCGGGTCCCCGAAGAACTCGGCTGGATTATGGTAATATATTGAAATTAAACGATAATAATTAAGGCAGCAAAGCAAGTTGAGCGTGCACCATCCCGACCTGATGGCTCCGCCAAAATTGCGTGTTCTTTGCGCAACAGTCGCTGGAAAAGTGCCGTTGGGGCCTGTGGGAATGGCGCTTCTTCATTGCGCCTCAAGCCTCAATCGATAATGTCGTCAATGCGACGGAGGGGGGCATCCCCGTGTCGCGCTGTCCGGTTAACGGATCGCACCAAGTGACAGGCCCAGGTCGCCTAGTTGGACATGGGTAGATTGCGTGGTGTGAAATATTTTCCGGAGAGCGGGGAGCAAAGGGGAAGTTCCATCGGTGCCTGTCGCACTGGGCGGATACGAACCCTCTCACGAGAAACAACGTTTGGAGGTTCAATATGAAGATGGTGAAAAGCCTTCTCCTCGGCAGCGCAGCGGGTCTCGTTGCGATCGCAGGGGCGCAGGCCGCCGATCTTCCCGTTAAGGCCAAGCCGGTCCAGTACGTGAAGATTTGCAGTCTGTATGGTGCAGGGTTCTATTACATTCCCGGCACCGATACTTGTATCAAGGTCGGCGGGTTCGTCCGCGCCGAAGTGAACGGGAATGCCGGCGGTTCCTTCTCCGTCATCCAGTCCGGTTCCGTGGACGGCAGCCCCCTCCAGGGTAAAGGAGAGACCTGGCGTACCCGTGCAGGCATTTCGGTCGATGCTCGCTCACAGACCGAGTACGGCACCCTGCGTTCGTACTTGATGATCGCGACCACCGAGACGAACGGCCAAACTCAAACCGCCGGCTTTCCTGGCGGTTCAGGCGTTGGCAACGTCCCCGGTGGTTCGGGCACGACTCCATATACGGCGCTCTGGTCCAACGCCGCGTTCATCCAGTTAGCCGGCTTCTCGGCCGGCAAGATGGCGTCGTTCTTCGACTTCGACATGATGCCTTATTCGAACCAGACCAACTTCTGGGGCTCGAACTACGCGGGTGCCGGCATCGATGCGTTTGCCTACACCGCCCAGTTCGGCAACGGCTTGTCGGCTTCGCTCTCGTTTGAACAACCGTCCGCTCGTCGCGAGTCGATCACCAGTTCGTTCAACACCTCTACTTTTACGGCCAGTGGTTGGTCCTACGCCAATCAGGAGGTGCCTGACGTCGTTGGCAACCTCCGCATCGACCAGGCTTGGGGTTCGGCTCAGGTGATGGGCGCGTACCATCAGCTCAGGGCCACTTCGTCTCTTAGTTATAGCCCGACTAGGCTTGATGCTAATGACTCTGCATGGGCGATCGGCGCCGGCCTGAAGTTCAACGTGCCGATGCTCGGCCATGGTGACTACGTCATCGTCCAAGGCAACTACAGCGTAGGCGTGCTCTCCTATGTCGGCCAGGGAATCAACGGTGGCTTCAACCTGAACAACAACGATGGTACCTTCCATTCCGTTGCGCAGGCCTACGACGCGGTCTTCGTGAATGGCGGGCTCGACAGGACGTCGGCCTGGAGCGTCACCGGCGGTTTCGAGCACTTCTGGGCCCCCCAGTGGAAGACCTCCCTCTACGGTGCGTACGGCCAGCTGAACTATAGCGATGCGGCCAGTACGGTCTTGGCGGGTGGTGTGACAGGTGTCTCGGCGGACTGGAACTATGGCCAGATCGGCTCGCGCACCACGTGGACGCCGGTCTCCAATCTCGATCTGAGCCTGGAGGTGATGTACAACCGCCTCAACACGGCTTTTGGGAACGTCGCCGGCTTCGAGGACAAGGATTGGTTCTCGGGCATCTTCCGCGTCCAGCGCAACTTCTATCCCTGATCGTCTGATCAAGGTGAGGTTCGCTTAGAGCAAATAGCCCCCGGCGGGAAACTGCCGGGGGTTCTTCTTTTCTGCGACGTGTGAGCCGCGCCGCGAGCGGCGATCAGTGATCGCAACGCGCGGCAAAATCCGCGATGCGCGCGATCACGTCGGCTTCCGCCAACAGCGGCGCATGGCCCTGATCGGGCACCTCGATCGTCTCCAGCGCCGGGCGGCGCGCCCGCATCGCCTCGACCGTGGCCGGCGACAGGATGTCGGAATTGGCGCCGCGGATCACCATCACCGGCTTCTGGCCGAGCGCGTCGAACTGCGCCCAGAGCGGCGGAAACGGCTTGTCGAAGTCGACGCCTTCCAGCGTCGTCGCCAGCTTGACGTCGTAGGTCGGCACCAGGGCGCCGTTGTCCTGGCGGAAGGTGCGGCGGGCGCTGGCGAGCCAATCATCCGGCCCGAGCTTGGGAAATTGCGCGTCGAACAGGCGGCGCAGGATTTCGGCGCCTTCCTCGAAGGATCGCGGCTGCGGCAGCTTGCCGACATAGCCCTTGATCCGGATCAGCCCCTTCGGCTCGATCACCGGACCGATATCGTTGAGCACGACGCCGGCGATCGCGGTCGGCCGCACGGCGGCCAGCAGCATGGCCAGGATGCCGCCGCGCGAGGTGCCGACGAAAATCGCCGGCATGGCGTCGAGCGCGGTGATCACGGCGAGCACGTCGGCGAGTTCGACCTGGAAGTTGTAATTGGCCGGATCGCGGTCGTATTCGGATTGGCCGCGGCCGCGGTAGTCGAGCGCGATCACCCGGCGCGGCCGGCTGGCGTCGCTCGCCAGCGCCTCGGCCAGCGTCTCGAAATCCGCCGCCGTGCGGGCCAGGCCCGGCAGGCAGACCACCGGCAGCGCGGGCGCGCTGCGCCGGCCGTAGCAGCGCGCATGCAGCCGCAAGCCGTCGGAGGCGGAGATGAAAGGCGGAGGTGACGAGGTTGGGCATTTTTCTCGGGAAGATCCCACATTTCGCTCATTCCCGCGCAAGCGGGAATCCAGGGCCACGATCACCACGAAACCCGAATCAAGGACTGGGTCCGCTTTCGCGGAGACGGGTGGGGTCACATCGAAATTTGCGGAGAGCGCCCCCACCCGGCTCGCGGAGTTCGTCATCGGGCCGCGCTTCGCGCGGACCCGTGGCTCGCCACCCTCCCCCTTCGGGGGAGGGATAGGCAACCATAGTGCCATCGCGGCTTATATTGAAGCGGCGAATTCAATATTGCATACAATGGCGGGGACCCGGTCGGCCAATTCCCCACAAAGAGACCTGCACAGTGGCTTCCAAGCTTGACGAGACGTTTGGGCGGGCGCTGCAACTGCTGCGAGCGGGTCGCGCCGCCGAAGCGGAACAGGCGTTCAGGCAGGTCCTGCGCGCGCAGCCGCGCCACGCCGGCGCGCTCAATCTGCTCGCCGTTGTGATGATGCAGTTTGGCCGCTTGGTCGAAGCCGAAGAGTTCGCGCGACAAGCGGCGAAAGAAAGTCCGGCGTCCGACGTCACGTTCTACAATTATGGGCTTATTCTCAGAGCGCTCGGGCGGCCGGCGGATGCTTTGCAGCGTTTCAGCGAGGCGCTGCGGATCAACCCAGCCGTGCCGGAGACATGGAATAACCGCGGCGTTACCTTTAACGATCTCAAACGGTACGCCGACGCGATCGCCGATTTCGACAAGGCGCTGACGATCAAACCGAACTATGCGGAGGCGCTCTGCAACAAAGGAAAATCGTTGGCCGGGCTGAAACACTATGACGATGCGATGGACGCCTATGCCAAGGCGCTCGCGCTTAGTCCGGCGCTGGCCGAGGCCTGGATCGGCCGAGGCAACGTCTGTTTGACACTCAAGCAGTACGACGACGCCGCGGCGGCGTACCAGAAAGCTCTCGGCTTGAACGGGGATCTCGCCGAGGCCTGGCTTGGGCTCGGCGGAATTCACGCCATGCTCAAGCGCCTCGATGCCGCCGCAGCCGCCTTCGACAAGGCTTTGACTTTAAAAGCGGATTTGGCCGCCGCATGGCTCGGCCGCGCCGGCGTCCTGTTCGAAGGCAAACAGTTTGCCGAAGCCTTCGCCGCCTGTGATCAGGCCTTCAAGATCGCACCGGAGCACGACTTCGTCGAAGGCAACCGGCTCTATGCCAAGCTGATGATTTGCGACTGGAGCGATCTGCCGGTGCAATCGGCGCATTTGATCGCGACGATCAGAGGAAAGGCGCAGGTGGTCGCGCCGTTTATCAGCCTTTCCATTCCCACTTCACCCGCGGAACAATTGCAATGCGCCAAAGGGGCGATCGCAGACCTCGGCGCTTTCCCCAAATTGTGGCGCGGCGAGGTCTATTCGCACGAGCGCATTCGCATTGCTTATCTTTCCGCTGATTTGCGCGACCACGCGGTGGCCTATCTCATGGCGGGAGTGTTCGAGGCGCACGACAAGCAACGCTTTGACGTCACGGCCTTTTCGTTTGGGCCGGAAGATGCGTCGGATGTGCGCCGCCGCATCAAATGCGCGTGCGAGCACTTCGTCGATGTCCGCACGGCAAGCGACCAGGCAATTGCCGAACTCGTGTATCAGCGCGAGATCGACATCGCGGTCGATCTCATGGGCTTCACCACGGATAGTCGTTCCGGCGTCTTCGTGCGTCGGCCCGCGCCGATTCAGGTGAATTATCTCGGCTATCCGGGCACCATGGGCAGCAAGGATTTCGACTACATCATCGCCGACGAGACGATAATCCCCGATGAACAGCGCGTCTTCTATTCGGAGCAAGTGGTCTGGCTGCCGCACAGCTACCAGGCCAACGACCGGCAACGGCGCATATCGCCGAGCGAACGCCCGCTCGCCGCGAATGCGGATTGCCGGAAAAGGGCGTCGTTTTTTGCTCGTTCAATAATACGTTCAAGCTCACGCCGGAACTGTTCGATGTCTGGATGCGCCTGCTGCGAAACGTCGAAGGCAGCGTGTTGTGGCTGATCGAGGGGAACGCGGCAGCGTCGGACAATCTGCGGCACGAGGCCGAACGGCTTGGCGTCGCAGCGGAGCGGCTTGTCTTCGCGCCCCGGTTGCCTTTGGCGGACCACCTTGCACGTCATCGCCTGGCGGATATTTTTCTCGATACGCTTCCCTACAACGCGCACACGACGGCGAGTGATGCATTGTGGGCCGGCTTGCCGGTTTTGACCTGCCTCGGCTCGACCTTTGCCGGCCGCGTGGCGGGGAGCCTCTTGAATGCAGCGGGGCTGAGTGAACTCGTGACCGAAAATCTTGATGATTACGAAGCTCAGGCCCTCAAGCTGGCGCGTGACCCCGCATTGCTATCGTCACTGAAAGCCAAGCTCGCAGCCAATCGTCTCGCCTGTCCGCTGTTCGATACGCAAAGATTTACCCGACATCTCGAGGCGGCCTATATCACGATGTGGGACCGCTATCAGCGCGGTCAGCCCCCGGCGCATTTCGCCGTGGACGCAGTTGCGCCGGATTAATTCGTCGCGCCGCGCCTGATATCCGCCTCGATCATCAGGCGGCTGCCGCCGCCGAACCGGGCGCGGTAGACCTGCAGGTTCTCCATGATCCGCTCCACGTAATTGCGGGTCTCTGAGAGCGGAATGCGCTCGACCCAATCGACCGGATCGACTTTCGGATCGCGCGGATCGCCATAGGCGGCGATCCATTGCCGCACGCGGCCGCGGCCGGCGTTGTAGCCGGCAAAGGTGAGGATATAGGAGCCGTTATAGCCGGTGAGCAGGTTGGAAAGTTCGGCCGCGCCCATCTGCATGTTGTAGACCGGATCGCTCAACAGGCGGGCGCGGTTATAGACCGCCTTGAACTTCTTGGCGGTATCGATCGCCGCCTCCGGCGTCACCTGCATCAGTCCCATGGCATGGGCGGTCGAGACGACCTTCTGGCTGAAGTGGCTCTCCTGGCGCGCGATCGAATAGGCCACCGCCGGCGTGATCGGCGGCGCGATCGGCTTGTAGGACGGCAGCCCGACGGTCGGATAGGCGTAATATTCGAGCGGCAGTCCGCGCCCATAGGCGCCTTCGCCGAGCAGCAGCATGGCGCGGCCGTCGCCGTGCTTGTTGGCGAGTTCGGCGAGCGCCGAAAGGCCGGCGACGTCGGTGCTGCTTTCGCCGAGTTCGGCATAGATCGATGCCAGCCGATCGCGCTCGTCGAGCGCATAGAGGATTTCGGCCGCGCGGACGACCTCGAGATTGCGCATTTCGGCGTGCACGGCCGGCGTGAACGCGGGCGGGCCGCGCAGGCCGAGATCGGCAAGCCCCAGCCGGCCGCGCGCAATCTGGCCGTAATAGGTCGCGGTATAGCGCGCCGCCATCTCGTAATAGGCCTTGGCCTGGGCGTGCTGACCCATGGCCTCGGCGGCGCGGCCTTGCCAATAGCCGGCGCGCGACAGCGCATAGGGACTGACGGAGCCCTCGGCGATATGCGCGAATAGCGTGGCGGCGGTCTTCGGATCGTGCAGGAAGCGCAGCGCGATCCAGCCCGCGGTGAAGTAATGGTCGGCACGGAAATAACCGCGCACCGGCTGGGCGGCGTCGCGCGCGACGTAAAAGGCGGTGCGCGGATCGCCGTCGTCGAGCAGCTTGCGCACCAGGATGCGCCGTTCCTGCCACCACTGATCGGGATCGACCATCGCGGCCGGATCTTGCGGCACGGTGAGGATCAGCTTGCCGGCTTCTTCCAGCTTGTTGTCTTTGCGCAGCCATTGCACGCGCGAGAAGATATAGCCGGGATCGTGCCGCGCGCTCGCCGGCACCGCGTCGAGCAGCGCCTTGGCGTTGTTCAGCCGCTTGATCACCGCCGCGCGGGCCCGCCCGATCGCCAGCTCGTCGCCGCCGAGGCGGTTCGCGGCGCGCATGCCGGCTTCGACGTCGTCGGCATAGAAGCGCTGGTCCATGCGCGCCTTGTGGTCGGCGCGCGTGAGCAGGTTGCCGAACATCTCGAGCACCTTGCTCTCGGTGTCGGCCGTGCAATCCTCGTGACGCCAGGCATAGCGCACCAGCGCCGCGGCGCCCTCGCGGTCGCCTTTGGCGAGCAGCGTGCGTGCCAGCATGTAGCGGCCCTTGGCGGTGCGCGGCTTGTGGTTGGCGAAAAAGGCGAGCACGTCGGCGTCGCTGACATTGTCGTTCCACAACGCGTTCTCGGCGCGGCGGCGGAACAAGGCCGCGTGCGGCCAGGTCGGGTTGCTGGCGACGAAGGCGGCATAGCGCGCGAAGCTCGGATTGGTGTTGTCGCTGCGCAGGATGATCCATTCGGCGAGCTTGCGCGCGACCGGATCCCTGATGTCGTTCTCGATCGTATCGGCGTCGGCGAGGCGGCCTTTGTGGGCGGCTTCGATCACGCGTTTGACCGCGGCGATGTCGTCCGGCGAGGTCGCGACGACGGCGCGACGGGCGAACCGGCCGGACAGCGGCGGCTCGGCCGGATGGAACATCGCCGGGCTGGCGAGCGGCAGCTTTCGGAATGCGAGGCTGCCGGGGATGATGGCCGCGGTGGCGAGCTTCGGCGTGGGAGCGCTGGCCGCCGGCAGGGGCGGGCGCTTGCGTGGCAGCGGCACGTTGCGGACCACATGCGCAACGGGATGCTTGACCGCGTGGGCCGCCGGATTGTGTTGGGCGGCTTGTTTCGTCTGCGGCTGCGCGGGAACTTTTTTGGGCGCGGCCGTGGCAAATTGGGCGCTAAGGGCGCCGATCGCCGCAAGCGCCAGGGCAACGCCCCGGCGGTTCCGTTTCAACGCGTCCATTAATATCCTTGCCCGGCCGTCAATTGGATCCAAGGCGCCGACTTAAAGCGCCGCCCGGCAACCCCCATTAGGCCAATCTGGCCGAGAAAGGATAGCCGAAATTCCGACCCTCCAGGAGGCCTACCCCGCAAGCCGGGCAAAAACAGGGCGGGCGCCATTTATCAAGCCAATTCATGGGCCTATTTGCCTGGAGGGCTTTCAACGGCGGCGGCGACCCGATATCTATGGGGCTGCCGCCTAGAACCCCTGTGGAGAAGTCGTGCCAAGGAACACACCATGACCGCCAAGACGAACTTTCGAGGATCGTTCACCGCGCTGGTCACGCCGTTCAAAAACGGCGCGCTCGACGAAAAGGCGTTCCGCGACCTTGTGGACTGGCAGATCGCCGAGGGCACCAACGGCCTGGTGCCGGTCGGCACCACGGGCGAGAGCCCGACGCTGTCGCATGACGAGCACAAGCAGGTGGTGGAATGGTGTGTCGACCAGGTCGACGGCCGGGTGCCGGTGGTGGCCGGCGCCGGCTCGAACTCGACCGCCGAGGCGATCGACCTGTCGCAGCACGCCGAGAAGGCGGGCGCCGACGCGGTGCTGATCGTCACGCCCTATTACAACAAGCCGACCCAGGAAGGGCTCTACCAGCACTACAAGGCGATCAACGACGCTATCGGCATCCCGATCATCATCTACAACATCCCGGGCCGCTCGATCGTCGATATGTCGGTCGACACCATGAAGCGGCTTTACGAGCTCAAGAACATCGCCGGCGTCAAGGACGCGACCGCCAACATGTCGCGCGTATCGCAACAGCGCGCGGCGATGGGCGAGGATTTCAACCAGATGTCGGGCGAGGACATCACCGCGCTCGGCTTCATGGCGCATGGCGGCCACGGCTGCATCTCGGTGACCTCGAACGTGGCGCCGCGCCTGTGCGCCGAATTCCAGAGCGCGTGTCTCAAGGGCGACTTCAAGACTGCGCTGAAACTGCAGGACAAGCTGACGCCGCTGCACATCAATCTGTTCGTCGAGACCAGCCCGGCGCCGATCAAGTATGCGATGTCGCTGATCGGCAAATGCGCCAACACCGTGCGGCTGCCGATGGTGCCGGCGAGCGAGAAGGCGCAGACCGCCGTGCGCGAAGCCATGGTGCACGCCGGATTGATCAACTAGCCGGCGCGCCACGGTTTTTGGATTTATTTCGTCAAAACCGGGGGCAGAGCATGCTCGAGGATTTCAAGAAATTCGCCTTGCGCGGCAATGTGGTCGATCTTGCCGTCGGCGTGATCATCGGCGCCGCTTTCGGCGCGATCATCAGCGCGTTGGTCGGCGACCTCATCATGCCGATGGTCGGCGCTGTGACTGGCGGCCTCGATTTCTCGAATTACTTTATTCCGCTCTCGTCCAAGGTCACGGCCGCCACATTGGCCGAGGCACAAAAGCAAGGTGCTGTATTGGCTTATGGGCACTTTCTCACCGTCACGCTTAACTTCATCATTATCGCCTTTGTGCTTTTCTTGGTGATCCGGGCGATGACCCGGCTAATGAGCAAGGAAGAGGCCAAGCCCGCTCCGCCGTCGAAGCAGGAAGAACTGCTCACCGAGATCCGCGATCTGCTCAAGCAGCGCTGAAGATCTCATGGCCGCCAAACCCGCCCCCGAATTCAAAGTCGTCGCCGACAACCGCAAGGCGCGCTTCAACTACGAGATCGGCGAGACCTACGAGGCCGGCATCGCGCTCACCGGCAGCGAGGTGAAATCGCTGCGCGCCGGCAAGGCGACCATCGCGGAATCCTATGCCGACGCGCGCGGCGGCGAGATCTGGCTGATCAACTCCAATATCCCGGAATATCTGCAGGCGCACCGCTTCAACCATCTGCCCAAGCGGCCGCGCAAATTGCTGCTGCATGCGCGCCAGATCAACAAGCTCGCCGGCGCGGTCGAGCGCGAGGGCATGACCATCGTGCCGCTCAAGCTCTATTTCAACGAGAAGGGGCGGGCGAAACTGGAAATCGCGCTGGCGCGCGGCAAGAAGCTGCACGACAAGCGCGAGACGCTAAAGAAGCGCTCCTGGGAGCGCGAGCGCGGCCGGCTGATGCGCGAAAAGGGGTGATATAATGGCGGTACCCACGACACTTGATCATTGCGTCATCCATGTCTCCGACTGGGAGCGCTCCAACAAGTTTTACAGCGAGGTGATGGGCGCCGAACTGGTGACGCGGCCCAAGGGCTTTGCCTACCGCTTTGGCGACAAGCAACTCAACGTTCACGGGCCGGGCGTCAATCCGGCGGAAGTGGCGCTTAAGCCGGTGCAGCCGGGCAATTCCGATCTGTGCTTCGAGTGGGCCGGCCCGATCGAAGACGCGATCGCGCATCTCAAGGCACACGGCGTTGCTATCCATCGCGGTCCAATTCAGCGCTTCGGCGCCAAGGGGCAGGGCACATCCGTCTACTTCCACGATCCGGATGGCTCGCTGATGGAATTCATGTCTTATGAAGGCGGCAAATGACTGAGGCGCCGGGCGCGCATAACCCGAATGTCCTGCCGCCGAACATACCGGCGCCGCAGGATGACGGTGGTGCGCGGCATCTCACCGGCATGACGCTGCCCGATCGGGCGCTGCCGGCGACCGTGGGAGCGCCGGTCAACCTGGCGAAACTCAAGGGCCGCACCGTGGTCTATGTCTATCCACGCACCGGCGTGCCGGGCGTCGACGCGCCGCCGGGCTGGGACGACATTCCCGGCGCGCGCGGCTGCACCCCGCAATCCTGCGGCTTTCGCGACCATTTCGCCGAGCTCAAGCAGTTGGGCGTGGCGCAGCTTTACGGGCTGTCGACGCAGGACACTGCCTACCAGCAGGAGGCGGCAAGCCGCCTGCATCTGCCGTTCGCCATCCTGTCGGACAAAAAGCTGGCGCTGACTCGCGCGCTGAAGCTGCCGACCTTCGTCACCTCGGGCATGACGCTGCTCAAGCGCATGGCGCTGGTGATCGATGACGGCGTCATCGGCAAGGTGTTCTATCCGGTGTTTCCGCCGGACCAGAATGCGGAAGAAGTGGTGGCCTGGTTGCGGAAAGCAAGCGCATAAATCGGGTGGCTGTCGGTACGAGGACGGTCTAGGAAAAACGGGCCATGCGTTGGAGGCTGCCATGACCATCACCGTTTTCATCCGCTACCAGCTCGACCCGTTCAAACGCGCGGACTTTGAAGCGTATGCGCGGCGCTGGCTGTCGATCATCCCCAAATGTGGCGGCGACGTCGTCGGCTACTGGATGCCGCACGAGGGCACCGACAATATTGCCTTCGGGCTGATTTCATTCGACAGCCTTGCCGCCTACGAAACCTACCGGGGGCGGCTGAAAGCCGATGAAGAGGGCGCGGCCAATTTCGGATTTGCGCAAAGGGAGCGCTTTATCCTATCCGAGGAACGCACCTTCCTGCGGAAGGTGACGAACTGACGGCCAAGGTCCTCTATCCGGTGTTTCCGCCGGACCAGAATGCGGAAGAAGTGGTGGTCTGGCTGCGATCGTCCGGTTAGGCCGCTCCGGCCGCACTTTCCGGCTTCTGCTCGAAGAATTGCCTGATCTCGCTGGCGGGCCTGGCGCGGCTGAACAGATAGCCTTGCATCTCGGTGCAGCCCATCGATTGCAGCAGATCCATCTGCTGTTGCGTTTCCACGCCCTCTGCGGTCGACGTCATGTTGAGGCATTTCGCCAGATTCGCGACCGCTTGAACGATGGCGAGCGGTTCTGCGCCGTTGGAAAGATCCTGAATGAACGATTGATCGATCTTGATCTTGTCGAACGGGAAGCTGCGCAGATAGCTCAGCGACGAGTAGCCGGTGCCAAAATCGTCCAATGCGATCTGCACGCCCAACTTGCGCAGCTCATGCAGCGTCGCCAGTGTGGCAAACGTATTCTGCAACAGCACCGTTTCGGTGATTTCCAATTGCAGCCTGCGTGCCGGCATACCGGACTCCGCCAAGGCCCCGATCACCACATTGAGCAAATTGCGGTTGTTCAACTGGGCAGGCGACAGATTGACGGCAACCTTGATGTGATCCGGCCAATCGACGGCCTCGTAGCATGCCGCTTTGAGCACCCATTCGCCGAGGGGGATGATCAATCCGGTTTCTTCTGCGACCGGGATGAAATCCGCCGGCGAAACCAGCCCGCGCTTGGGGTGATTCCAGCGCAACAGCGCCTCGAACGCATTGACGTCATTCGATTTGAGATTGACGAGCGGCTGATAGTGCAATTCGAATTCTTTGCCGACCAGTGCCTTGCGCAGATCCATTTCCAATTCGCGCCGCGTTTTCATTCGCACGTTCATGTCCGGCTCGAAGAACCGAAAAGTGCCGCGTCCGTCGGCCTTGGCCCCGTAGAGCGCCATGTCGGCGTTTCGCAAGAGCGGATCGGCGTTTTCTGCGTCGAAGGGTGCGACGGAAATACCGATGCTGATATCGGTGACAATCTGGTGCCCTTCGATTTGGTACGGCTTGATGATCGACTCGCGGATGCGTTTGGAAAGAGACGCCGCATCGGTCGGTTCCTGCATCTGGGTCATGATGATGGCGAATTCGTCACCGCCCAGGCGGGCAACCGTGTCGGGCTCTCTGGTGCAGCCGCGTAAGCGGTCGGCGACCAGTTTCAGCAATTCGTCGCCGATCGGATGCCCGAGCGTATCGTTGACGCCCTTGAACTGGTCGAGATCGAGACACAGGACCGCCAGACACTCACCGCGTTTGACGCGTTTGAGTTCATGTTCCAGCCGTTCGCGCAGCAGGACGCGGTTGGGCAGATCGGTCAGCGCGTCATGGCGCGCCATATGCGCGATGCGCCCATCGGAGCGCAGCCGCTCGGTGACGTCCTCGTGGGTCGCCAGCCATCCGCCGCCCGCGATCGGCTTGCTCACGACCGAAAATGCCCGGCCGTCGGGCAAATGAACCGTATGATTGAACGACGTCTGGGCTGCGATGCCCTCTTTAAGTCTGACGATATAATCGTCTGGGTCATCGGTAAAAGTTCCGGCCTGGATGCGCTGGATCAGGAGGTCACGCAGAAAGCGCCCGGGGCGCGCGATTTCCGGCGATAATCCATACATTTCGATGTAGCGGCGGTTGCAGAAAATTAATCGTGTTTCCGAATCGAACAACAGCACGCCCTGCGACATGTTGTTCAGAACGGTCTCGAGCATCGCCTCGTCTATTCGTGAAACTTGCGGAAACGAAAGAATCTCCGCCGCCGGCGATTGCTGCGTAACTTGATCCATCGTAAACCCCCCTTAAATAGGTCGTGGTATCCGGATCTTGCGACCAATTCTTAGGGGCGGTGTGTTTGGAACTCCTGACCACAACGAAACCGGTTTAAATAAAACGAGAGTTGATAGAAAAAAGTTCGAATTGTAAGCGGCTGTCGCCGCCTGCGCGGATTTCAACATCAGGCGCGCGACGCAATGCGGTTAAACGCGCCAAATTAGCCATCGCAACATTTTGAATTAAATGTCTCGGCGCCCTAACAGCTCGCGGACGGTGCGAAGAACCCCCTGGAACATTTCTGGCGTGAGCACACCGGTATTCGTGTTGTAGCGCGAGCAATGATAGCTGCTGAACAACGTCAGATGTCCGAGCACATGCTTGCCGCCGTGCTTGAAGGGTGTAGCCGACTTCTTTGCCGCGAGTGCCGTCACCACGCTGTCATGTGCGATCCGTCCGAGCGCAACGATAGCCTTGAGCTGCGGCATCTCAGCGATGGTCTCTTTGAGGAAATCGCGGCAGGTCGCGATCTCCGCGGTTGTCGGCTTGTTTTCCGGCGGCACGCAGCGCACCGCATTGGTTATGCGACAATCGATGAGTTCCAGGCCATCGTCGGGATGCGCGCCGTACTCGCCGCGCGCGAAGCCATAGCGGGCAAGCGTGTCGTAGAGCAGCACGCCGGCATAGTCGCCGGTGAAAGGCCGGCCGGTGCGGTTAGCGCCTTGCAGGCCCGGCGCCAGCCCCACGATCAGCAGGCGCACATCGTGGGAGCCGAAGGAGGGCACCGGCGCGTTGAACCATTTGGGTTCCTTTGCACGCCAAGTCGCGCGAAACGCCGCCAGCCGCGGGCAGCGCGGACAGTTTCGCCCGGGCTGGCCTTCGGCCTCCGGCATAGAAATCCCTATTCGAACGACTCGTCGTCGTCATCCTCGCCGCCGACCGTCGCGTCGGCCCGTTGCGGCACCGGCGGACGTTGCAGGAATTGCGGCGTGTGCTGGGGCGAAGCGCTGTGATCGTCGCGCGGCGGGCGCGCGGCGCGCTCGGACGGATCGCGGCCGATCTTGCCCTGCAGAGTGACGATGTCGGTGAAGATGTCGGCCTGGCGGCGCAGTTCGTCGGCCACCATCGGCGGCTGGGTAGTGACGGTTGAGATCACGGTCACGCGCACGCCTTTGCGCTGCACGGCTTCCACCAACGAGCGGAAATCGCCGTCGCCGGAGAATAGCACCATGTGGTCGATCGCGCCCGCGATCTCCATGGCGTCGACCGCGAGTTCGATGTCCATGTTGCCTTTGACCTTGCGGCGGCCGGTCTGGTCGACGAATTCCTTGGTCGCCTTGGTGACGACCGAATAACCGTTGTAGTCGAGCCAATCGATCAGCGGACGGATCGAGGAGTATTCCTGATCCTCGATCACCGCGGTGTAATAGAACGCCCGCAGCAAATAACCGCGCGATTGGAATTCGCGCAGCAGCTTCTTGTAGTCGATGTCGAAGCCGAGCGATTTGGCGGTGGCGTAAAGATTGGCTCCATCAATGAACAGTGCGATTTTTTCGCCGGGGACGGTCATGGGGGCTCTCACGTTCCTTGCAATACAAAACCAATGGCCCGATTGAGCACGTCCCCAACGCGCAGGAGGCGCGGAGCGCTGCATCGAATCGGCGTTAACAGAAAGGCACCTTCGATCAATTCAGTGGGTACCTGTGCAATCACGCCAATGCCGGTAAAATCCAGTCGGATCGGCTTGCTTGCAGCCGTTTCGGTACCAGAGGGGTGCGGCTAAACCAAGACAAAAATACTTGAATTTTCAGTCTGCACGGTCTACCTAACGGGCGAATTCAAGACAAAGTTCCATTCAAAGGAGTGACGAGCCGATGGCCCGTGTCACCGTAGAAGATTGTATCGACAAAGTTGAGAACCGCTTCGACCTCGTCCTTTTGGCGAGCCACCGGGCGCGCATGATTTCGTCCGGGTCGCAGATTACCGTCGACCGCGACAATGATAAGAATCCGGTCGTGGCGCTGCGCGAGATCGCGGAAACGACCGTATCGCCCGGCGATCTTAAGGAAGACCTGATCCATAGCCTGCAGAAATATGTTGAGGTGGACGAGCCGGAGCCCGACCTGCCGCTGATCGGCGCCGGTGCCGGCGCCAGCGTCGATTCCGATGATACCGAAGTAACCTCCGAGCGCATGACCGAGGAAGAACTGCTCAAGGGCCTCGAAGGCCTGGCGCCGCCGGAAGAGGTGCCGGAAGAAGACACCGAATAACTACTTTAGCGGCAGTCCCGCATAAATTTTACGTAACGGCCCGGCCTCTGCGCCGGGCCGTTTGTTTTCCGCCAACCAGAGCGGCAAGCCCTTGCGGCTTCAGCGAATTATCGTGATATCTATGCTAGAAACGTTCGCCGGCAGCGTTTTTCATGCAGATTCGGCGGCCGCGAGGCACGAGGATGGCGCGCGCGCGCTCTGATCTACCGCGGATGCAGAAGCAGTCGCCCACCCGGGCGCCGCTGGAGCGGTCCGTTGCGGTTCCCCAGGCCATTGAAAAACCGGCGCAATCCCGTAAGCCGCCGATGATGCGGCAATACGATCTGATCGAACGGGTGCGCCGCTACAACCCCAAAACGAACGAGCCGCTGCTCAATCGCGCCTATGTCTACGCCATGAAGGCGCATGGTGAGCAGCGGCGCGCATCCGGCGACCCGTACTTTTCCCACCCGATTGAGGTGGCGGCCATCCTCACCGATCTCAAGCTCGACGACGCCACCATCGCCGCCGCGCTTTTGCATGACACCATTGAGGATACGGAGACCACCCGCGCCGAGATCGACAGCCTGTTCGGGCCCGACATCGGCACGCTGGTCGACGGCTTAACCAAGCTCAAGAAACTCGACCTGGTCACCAAGGAAGCCAAGCAGGCGGAGAACCTGCGCAAGCTGCTGCTGGCGATCGCCTCCGACGTGCGTGTGCTGCTGGTCAAGCTCGCCGACCGTCTGCACAACATGCGCACGCTCGACTACATGCCGGTCGAAGCGCGCCGCCGCGTTGCTGAAGAGACGCTGGAAATCTACGCGCCGCTCGCAGGCCGCATGGGCATGCATGAGATGCGCGAGGAGCTCGACGATCTGGCGTTCCGCGAGCTCTATCCGGAGGCCTACGGGGTCGTGAGCGCGCGTCTCGAGGGCCTGGCCGAACGCAACAAGCATCTGATTGCGGAAATCGAGGAACAGCTCACCCGCAAATTGGCCGATCGCGGCATCACCGCGCGGGTCGTGGGTCGTCGCAAGCGCACCTATTCGATCTGGCGCAAAATGGAGCGCAAGTCGATCGGCTTCGAGCAGCTTTCCGATATTTTCGGATTCCGCGTCATCGTGAAGACGGTTGCCGACTGCTACCAGGCGCTCGGCATCGTGCACACCACGTGGCCGATGGTGCCCGGGCGTTTCAAGGATTACGTCTCGACGCCGAAGGGCAACGACTACCGCTCCATCCACACCACGGTGATCGGTCCGGGCCAGCAGCGCGTCGAGCTGCAAATCCGCACCACCGAAATGCACGAGATCGCCGAATACGGCATCGCCGCGCATGCCCTTTACAAAGACAATGTCGGTTCGCCGACCGAACTGTTGTCGCGCGAGTCGAGCGCCTATGCCTGGTTGCGCCGGACCATCGAACTCTTGGCGGAAGGCTCCAATCCGGAAGAATTCCTCGAACACACCAAGCTAGAACTGTTCCACGACCAGGTGTTCTGCTTCACGCCCAAGGGCAAATTGATCGCGCTGCCGCGCAAGGCAACACCCATCGATTTTGCCTACGCGGTGCATACCGATGTCGGCAACACCGCGATCGGCTGCAAGATCAACGGTAAGATCGCGCCGCTCACGTCGGAGCTGGTCAATGGCGACGAGGTCGAGATCCTCGTCTCCAAGACGCAGACCGCGCCGCCCGCCGCCTGGGAATCGATCGTGCGCACCGGCAAGGCCCGCGCCTCGATCCGGCGCGCCACCCGGGTCGCGGTTCGCACGCAATATACCGGGCTCGGTCGGCGCATCGTCGAACGCCTGTTCCAGCGCGCCAAGATCGCCTATTCGGATGAAAAGCTCACCGGCGCGCTGCCGCGGCTGGCGCGCGCGTCCATTGAAGAAGTGATGGCGGCGGTCGGACGCAGCGAATTGAAGGCCTCCGACGTCGCCCGCGCGATGTATCCCGACTACAAGGAAGAGCGCGCCGCCGCCATGGCGGTGAAACGGAAATCCGAGAGCGGCTGGTTCGGCTTGAAGAAGCTCACCTCGGTCAAATTCAAAGTGCCCGGCATGGGCGCATCCGGGCCGGCGATTCCGATCCGCGGCATCAACGGCGACTTGCCCGTCAGCTTCGCGCCCGACGGCGGCGCGGTGCCGGGCGACCGCATCGTCGGCATCCTGACGCCGGGCGAGGGGATCACCATCTACCCGATCCAGTCTCCCGCCTTGAGCGAATTCGAGGACACACCGGAGCGCTGGCTGGACGTGCGCTGGGACGAGGAAGAGAGCACGCCGCGCCGCTTCCCGGCGCGCATCGCCGTGCAATCGGTCAACGAGCCTGGCTCGCTCGCCCAAATCGCACAGGTGATTGCCGAGAATGACGGCAATATCGACAATATCCGCATGACGCGGCGGGCGCCGGATTTCACCGACGTGCTGATCGATCTCGAGGTCTACGACCTCAAGCATCTCACCGCCATCATCGCGCAATTGCGCGCCAAAGCCGTGGTGGCAAAGGCGGAACGAGTCAACGGATAGCTCTATGATTGCGCTCCCGCTGCGCCTCGGCATCAATGTCGACCACGTCGCCACCATCCGCAATGCGCGGGGCGGGCGGCATCCCGATCCGGTGCGCGCGGCCAAACTCGCGGTCGCGGCCGGTGCGGACGGCATCACCGCGCATCTGCGCGAGGATCGCCGTCACATTCGCGACGACGATATCGCCCGCCTGAAAGCCGAGATCGACAAGCCGCTCAATTTCGAAATGGCGGCGACCAGCGAAATGACCGCGATCGCACTCAAGACCCAACCGCATGCCGTGTGTCTGGTGCCGGAAAAGCGCACCGAACGCACCACCGAGGGCGGGCTCGATGCCGTCAAGCAACGCGTGCAGCTGGCGCCGGTGGTGCATGAGCTCAAGCACGCCGGCATTCGCGTCTCGCTGTTCATCGTGGCGGCGGCGGTGCAGATCGAGGCGGCAGTCGATCTCGGGGCGCCGGTGGTCGAACTGCACACCGGCTCGTGGTGCGATGCCTTGATCGAGAATCGAGCCGCCGAGGCCGCCGCGGAATGGGAGCTCATCCGCGCCGGCGCGCTTCTGGCCAAGAACCTGGGCCTTGAAGTCCATGCCGGCCATGGGCTCGACTACGCCAGCGCCGAAGTAATCGCGACGCTGCCGCAGATCGCCGAACTCAACATCGGGCATTTTCTGGTCGGTGAATCCGTATTCGAGGGGCTGGCCGAGACCGTGAAGTTCATGCGCATGGCGATGGATCGCGGCCGCAGCACCGTGCGCAAGTCATGATCATCGGTCTCGGTTCGGACCTGGTCGATGTACGACGCATCGCGCGCAGCATCGAGCGTTACGGCGAGCGGTTTCTCGGGCGCATTTTCACGGCCGCTGAACGCGCCAAAGCTGAGAGCCGGGCCAACACGGTGGAGACTTACGCCAAGCGTTTTGCCGCCAAGGAAGCGTGCTCGAAGGCGCTCGGCACCGGTTTTCGCCGTGGCGTGTTTTGGCGCGACATGGGTGTGGTCAATCTGCCCTCGGGCCGGCCCACCATGCGACTGACCGGCGGCGCGCTGATGCGGCTGCAGGCGATCACGCCGGCTGGCTGCGAGGCGCAGATCGACGTTTCGCTCACCGATGAAGGTCCGGCCGCCCAGGCCATCGTGATCATTTCGGCGGTACCAAAGACACCGGCGTGAGGCCAAGAAACACAATCCAACCAAATGCTTATACCGGGGCGCGCGCGTTCTTGATTGCACGCTGGGATGGCAGCCGCTACAAGGTCGCCGGGGCACGACGCCTTGAGTGGCGGGACAAGAGGCCGATGAGCGTGACATCCGGAACAAAACGAAAAGAAGGCGGCATTGCCGAAACAGTCCGCGTGGTTATCCACGCGCTGATCATCGCCCTGGTGATCCGCACGTTCCTGTTTCAGCCCTTCAATATCCCCTCCGGCTCGATGAAGGCGACGCTGCTGGTCGGCGATTATCTTTTCGTATCGAAATACACCTATGGCTACAGCCACTTTTCGCTGCCTTTGTCGCCGCCGCTGTTCTCCGGGCGCATTCCGGGCGACTGGCTGCCGCAGCGCGGCGACGTGGTGGTGTTTCGCCTGCCCAAGGATACCGACGTCGACTACATCAAGCGCGTGATCGGCTTGCCAGGCGACAAGATCCAGGTGCTCGACGGCCAGGTCTTCATCAACGGCGTCGGGGTCAAGCGCGAGCCGGCGCCGCCGTTCGTCGAAGCCGAAGAGGGTGCGCCACCCGCCGCGCCGGTCAAACGCTGGAAGGAAACGCTCGACAACGGGGTGAGCTTCTACACGCTCGATCTGGTCGATAACGGCTTTGCCGACAACACCCAGGTCTACACGGTGCCGGCCGGCCACTATTTCATGATGGGCGACAACCGCGACAACTCGACCGACAGCCGCTTCAGCCAGGTCGGCATGGTGCCGTTGGAGAATATCGTCGGCAAGGCGCAGATCATCTTCTTCTCCGTTTATGAGGGCGAGCGCGCCTGGGAATTCTGGCGTTGGCCGGTCTCGGTTCGCTGGAGCAGGCTGTTCACGATCGTGCGATGAGCCGCAAGGGCGTCAAGGATCGAAGCGCGCTCGAGGAGCGGATCGGCTATAAATTTGCCGACAAGGTCATGCTTGAGCGTGCGCTGACGCATATTTCCGCGCTGGCCGGCGGCGCCACCCGCGCCAACAGCTACCAGCGCCTGGAATTCCTCGGCGACCACGTGCTCGGCTTGGTCATTTCCGACATGCTCTATCGCGCCTTCCCGAAAGCAAACGAGGGCGAGTTGTCGCGCCGCCTCGCCGACCTGGTGCGCAAGGAAACCTGCGCCGAGGTGGCGCGCGCGATGGATCTTGGCCCCGCGCTCAAACTCGGCAATTCGGAATCGCACGCCGGCGGGAGGCTGCGCGCCACCATTTTGGCTGACGCCTGCGAGGCGCTGGTCGGGGCGGTGTTCACCGACGGCGGCTACGCGGCCGCCGACGAAGTGATCGCGCGGTTCTGGAAAGAGCGCATGCTCAAGCCATTGCGGCCCTTACGCGATCCCAAGACCATGCTGCAGGAATGGGCGCAGGCGCGCGGATTGCCGACGCCGGCCTATCGCGAATTGGCGCGCACCGGGCCACATCACGATCCGGAATTCCGCGTCGCGGTGGTGCTGCCCGATCGGCCGCCGGCCGAAGGTATGGGCTCGTCGAAGCGGGCGGCCGAACAGTCGGCCGCCGCCGCGATGCTGACGCGCGTCGGCGTGGCGGCGGACAAGCTCGATGGTTGACGCCGCCAAGCCAGAGAGCGACACGCGCTGCGGCTTCGTCGCGCTGATTGGGGCGCCCAATGCCGGCAAGTCGACGCTGCTCAACGCGCTGGTTGGCTCCAAGGTGACCATCGTCTCGCATAAGGTGCAGACCACCCGCGCGCTGATCCGCGGCATCACGCTCGCCGGAAAGTCACAGCTTATTTTCGTCGACACGCCGGGAATCTTCGCCCCCAAGCGGCGGCTCGACCGCGCCATGGTGACGACGGCCTGGAGCGGTGCGCATGAGGCCGATCTGGTCGGCGTGCTGGTCGATGCGCGCAAGGGTATCGACGACGAGGCGGAAGCACTGCTGGCGCGGCTCGCCGACGTGAAGCCGACGAAAATCCTGATTCTCAACAAGATAGATCTGGTGCCGCGCGACACGTTGCTGTTGCTGACCAAAATCGCCAACGAAAAGGCCAAGTTTGATTCGACCTTTATGATCTCGGCCTTGACCGGCGACGGCGTGGCCGATCTTAAAAACTGGCTCGCCGAACGCATGCCGCCGAGCCCGTGGCTCTACCCGCCCGACCAAATGTCGGACGCGCCGATGCGTCAGTTGGCGGCCGAGATCACGCGCGAGAAGCTGTTCGAGCGGCTGCACCAGGAATTGCCGTATCATTCCACGGTCGAGACCGAGCAGTGGAAAGAATTGCGCGGTGGCAAAATCCGCATCGAGCAGACGATCTATGTCGAGCGCGAAAGCCAGCGCAAGATTGTGATCGGCAAGGGCGGCCAGACCCTCAAGTCGATCGGCGAATCGTCGCGGCGGGAGATCGCCGCGATCGTCGAGGGCAAAGTCGACCTGTTCCTGTTCGTGAAGGTGCGCGAGGGCTGGGGCGACGATCCCGAGCGCTACCGCGCCATGGGGCTGGAGTTTCCGAAGGAATAGAGCGTCGGTCGCCGTGATTTTCTCCGATTCTCGGAGTATGCAATTTTCATGCAGTGGACCGATGAAGGCATCGTGATCGGCGTCAAGCGGCATGGGGAGGCCAACGCCATCCTCGAACTGATGACGCGCGAGCATGGCCGCCATCTCGGGCTGGTGCGCGGCGGCTTCGGCTCGCGCCTGAAGCCGGTGCTGCAGCCGGGCAATACGTTGAGCGCGAATTGGCGGGCGCGGCTCGACGAGCATCTCGGCAATTACACGGTAGAGCCGATGCGCCAGCGCGCGTCGGATTTTTTTGGCAGTTCGCACGCGATCTATGGCGTCAGCCATCTGGCCGCGATGATGCGCCTGTTGCCCGAGCGCGACCCGCATGCGGGCCTTTATTCAGTGTTTGAAGAGGTGCTCGACCGGCTCGAGGATCCGGTGCTGGCGGCGCCTTTGGCGGTGCGTTTCGAATTGCAGCTGTTGTCCGAACTCGGTTTCGGCCTCGATCTCGAACAATGCGCCTCGACCGGTGTGCGCGCCGATCTCATTTACGTCTCGCCCAAGTCGGGCAGGGCGGTTTCGCGCGAAGCCGGCGAGCCGTGGGCGGACAAGATGCTGCGGCTGCCCGCCTTCCTGCGCGATCCCGCGGCGGACCCGGCTGACAACGATGTTGCTGACGGCTTCGCGCTCACCGGTTTTTTCCTGGCGCGCCACGTGCTGGAGCCGCGTGGGCTGACGCTCACCGACGAGCGGGCACATTTCATCGCGGCGATTCTGCGTGGCCCGCGCAACGCCGTTGCCTACTGAACCGCCGAATCCGGCAAGTCGTCCGGGAAGGGTCCGAGACCGGCAAACGTCTTCTCGACGGTTCGTTCACCCTCCACGGCTTCGACCAATTCGTAGAAGAGGGTCTTGTAGGTTGAAAAAACGATCCCTTCGCCTTTCAAGCGCGTAATCGCTGCCTCGACATTGCGCGATGAGGAAAATATCAGCTCCTCCATCACATAGACCTCATAGCCGAGGCTGAGCAGGCCAAGGCATGACTGCAGCACGCAGACATCGGTCTCGCAGCCGGCCACGATCACCTGGCGCCTTTTCAGGCCATCGAGATGGCTCTTTATCTTCTTGTCCTTGCACAAGTCGAAGAAGTTCTTTTCGAAGGTGTGGGAGCGATCGCCGAGGTGCCTGTCGATTTCGTTCGGCAGGGTCCCCTTGTGCTCGACCGGCCGCTCGAGCGTGGCCACAATCGGAATCCGGAAATAATTCAGCAGGCGGACGAAATGGCTTGTATTGGTTTTGATGCGGGAGCGGATCCGCTTGTCGATTTGCGCCAGAAAATAGCCCTGCAGGTCGACGATCACGCCGCAGCATTGATTGGCGACGATGCGTTTCACCGCTTTCATGTCGTATTGCGCCCAATGGCTGACCGAGGCGGGGCAGCTTATCGGCATCGCCGCGGCCGTGCTATAGGAGCCGGCCCGGAGTAACAAAAGCCGATGTCCAAGAACCACACGTACATCCTTGGCATAAACGCCTACGACCACGACGTCAGCGCGTGCCTGCTGCGCGACGGCGAGATCGCCTACGGCATCGAGAAGGAGCGGATCACCCGGCAAAAGCATGCCGGCGGGTTCTTTCAGGAGGTCGTCGACTATTGCCTCAATGCCGAAGGCATCACGCTCGACGACGTCGATCTGGTGGTGCGCAATTGCTACGTCCTGCCGGTCGAAGAGCTGGAAGTTCGCATGGTCTATCAAGGCGACATCGCCGACCGCGAACGCGACCAAGTGGCCAAGAGCCCGCTCTACCTGCCGAAGACGAACAAGGTGATGACGGTCTCGCATCATCTTGCCCACGCCTACAGCGCCTTCGCCGTCTGTCCCTTCGACGAAGGCGTGGTGATGATCGTCGATGGCGTCGGCAGCTACAGCTCCGACATCAAGGAGTCGGGCCAGCTCACCGAGGGCGTCAATCCGCTGGCCCGCGAATCGGAGAGCTATTACAAATTCAAAGGCAGCGAGCTTGAGACACTGAAGAAAGTGTGGCTGCAACCGTGTCGCGGGCTTCTCAGCGACGAGTTCTTCAACATGGACGGCCTCGGGGCGCTCTACAGCCGCGTGTCGAGCTACATCTTCGCCGACTGGAACAAATGCGGGGAAGTGATGGGCCTCGCGCCCTACGGCCGCCCCAACAGCTTTAGAAAGCTGCTCGAACTTAAGGATGGCGAACTGCGCGTCCCCGAATGGAATGCGGATTTCAACCAGCCTTGGATGCCGGACGGAATCAAGAAGTGGGAGGCCAGTCCGTCCATGCGGCATTGGGAGGACATGGCGTGGCAGGCGCAGCACGACAGCGAGGAGGTGCTGCTCAAGCGCGCGCGCTGGCTGCGCGAAACGACCGGCGCCAGGAACCTGTGCCTTGCCGGCGGCGTGGCGCTGAATTGCGTCGCCAACGGGCGCGTCGTGCGCGAGGCGGGGTTCGACAATGTCTGGATCCAGCCCGCCGCCGGCGACAACGGGATTGCCATCGGCTGCGCCTACTATGGCCATCTGGCGGTGCAGAAGAAGCCGCGTTCTTTCGTGATGAAGCAGGCGACGCTTGGCCGCGAATACACGGACGAGGAGGCGCGCGTCGGCAATCCGCTGCTGGTCAGCCGCAAGACGTTCAACGAGCCCGGCCAGAGCATTTGCCGCGAAGCGGCGAAACTGCTGGCGGAAGGCAAGGTATTCGGCTGGTTCCAGGGCCGCTGCGAGTTCGGACCCCGCGCGCTCGGCAACCGCAGCATCCTGGGCGATCCGCGGCGTCCCGAGATGAAGGATATCTTGAACAAGCGGGTAAAATTCCGCCAGGCGTTTCGACCATTCGCGCCGATCGTGCCCTATGAAAGAGCGAAGGACATTTTCATCGGCGAGGACGAATCGCCGTTCATGCTGCGCGCCAAGCAGGTCCGCCCGGAATGGAAGGACCGCATTCCGGCGATCGTCCACGTCGACGGCAGCGCCCGCGTGCAAACGGTCCGGCGCGAGCAGAACGAACGAATTTATGACCTGCTGATGGAATTCGAGAAACTCACCGGCGTGCCGGTCCTGGTCAACACGTCGTTCAATATCAAAGGCGAGCCCATCGTTGAGACGCCGCAGGATGCGATGAATTGCTTCATCTACACCGGCATCGACTATCTGGCCCTGCATGACACGCTGGTGGCCAAGAACGCGCTCTACAAGGTCTTGGCGCCGTTCATAAAGGTCTATTACGAGTTGAGGGGCCTTGCGCGAGACGAGACCGACTGAGCCCTGGAGCTTGACCGTTGGATGGTATTTAGATACTAACACAAACTAGGCAAAACCCTACAGGGAACCTTGGCAAGGCTTGGGTATTATTCGATAGTCCGGCGCCGGTTCCTGAGTGCAGGATGAACAGATCGGTCACGCGGAGTTCTAATCTGCTGAGTAGGTTTGACGCGTTCGCTCTGGATTGAGTTTCAGCAAGAATGGGAGGCAGACTAGATGCAAAGAATAATGATTGGCACGCTGATGGCGGTGTTCTTCGGCCTCTTCAGCATGCCCGCTTCTCAAGCGGCGCCAGCGAATGGCGTGGCAGTCGGCTCTTCGGCCGGCGCGATCACGGCCGTTGAAAAAACGCAATGGCGCCGCCGTCGTCGTCGCTGCGTCCATCACTGGCGGTCGCGGTTGAGGTGTTGGTAGAGATAACGTCGCTTCCGACGTTCGGATTGGCGGGCCGGCAGTGAAAGCTGCCGGTCCGTTTCGTCTGCAGGCCACTAATCCCTGGACGTAACGCGCCTCGTCACGTATGTGGCAGGCCGCATATCATCGAGCGTGGCGCAGCATGGCGAGCGGCCGTGCATTGGCGTCGTGGCGGCCTTCCAGCGGCAAGGCGAAGCAGGCGTCGTAGCTTTCCCGCGGGATGCGTCGGCTGGTGGCGCAGCGATCGAAGATCGCCAGTTCCTCCGGCTTGCGGTATTCCATATAGGGCGCGATCGCAAAGCGCGCGCCGTCCTCAAAGCTGCCGTAGCGATTGATCTTGCCTTTGAGATCCGGTGCGACCGCGAGAATGGCCTGCCGGAATGAATCGCTTTCGATGAAATTGTCGGGCATCTGATCGAACGGGCCGTCCAGGTAATTATTCGCCTTCACGTTGTCTTGAAAGACGCCGATGAGAATCTTCCGGTCGTGACGCTGATCGCGATAGACGGCAAAGCCAGTGCGCTTGCCGATGAGAATACGGCCGTTGCCGACGGGCGCCGGCACGAAAACGTCGGCGGGTGTTACGGTTTCGTCGAGAATATAGTGAAACAGTTTGAGCTTAGCGTTGAACACCAGGAAAAATCTGACCGCCGATTCGTCAAAGATCGGACCGATGAATTGATCGCCCGGCGCGAGCGCCGCCGCCGGAGGCTTGACCTGCGTAAGATCGTTGAGCGCAAAAATGACGCTCTTGTTGCGGTAGGTCAGCCGGTAGGTCAAAGCATCGATCTTCTCGACGCCGACGCCGCGCGAGGCGTCGAGCGTCAATCCGGTCGCATTGCTGTCAGGGAGCCAGCTTGCGCGATCTTCGTAATAGGAGAATTCGACTTTGCCTTGCGCCCGCAGAAAGGCATCGATCTTGATATTGCCGGCATAGCGCGTGCCGTTGAGGTCGAACGAAAAGTAATAGTGGTTCTCGGTCGGATAGACCTTGACCCGGTCGGGCAGGCTGCCGAACACGTAGGCGAACACCGCCATCGGGTCGTCGATGGCCAGCTTTTGCGTCCAGGTAGTGACCTCATTGACGTAGGCCTCATTGGTCTGCAGCCGTGGCAGTTCCTGCGCGGCGGCCGTCGTCATTGCGGCGGCGAGCAGGGCGGTTGGCAGGCACAAACCGGCTCTGATCATCTCGGTGTCCTCCACGGCCAAGCGGCCAGCTCGATCAAGGCGCGCTCTGTTTTGCGGTCCGAATGGCGGCTTGGCAATGCGTTCCCGCCCGATTTTACGGGTCTGAAGGCCGGTTCCCGGCTTGTTCGTGGCCATATGCCGCAGTAGCTATCGGTTATGAACAAGCGACTGATTCCCCCGGAGAAGGGCGACATCGAAGAGGTCGCGCTGCGCGGGGCGCTGGAAGAGCGCTATCTCGCTTACGCGCTCTCCACCATCATGAACCGCGCGCTGCCCGACGCGCGCGACGGGCTTAAACCCGTGCACCGGCGTATCCTGCACGTGATGCGGACGCTGCGGCTCGACCCCGGCGCCGCCTTCAAGAAATCGGCCAAGGTGGTAGGCGACGTGATGGGCAATTTCCATCCGCACGGCGACCAAGCGATCTACGACGCCATGGTGCGGCTGGCGCAGGACTTCGCCCAACGCTATCCGCTGATCGACGGGCAGGGCAATTTTGGCAACATCGACGGCGATAACGCCGCCGCCATGCGCTACACGGAATCGCGGCTGACCGAAGTCGCGCGACTTCTGCTCGACGGTATCGACGAGGACGCGGTCGATTTCCGCCCGAGCTATGACGGCACTGGACAAGAGCCGGTGGTACTGCCGGCGGCGTTCCCCAATCTGCTGGCGAACGGTTCGCAAGGCATCGCCGTCGGCATGGCGACCTCGATCCCGCCGCACAACGCGGCCGAGCTGTGCGACGCCGCACTGTTCCTGATCGACAACGCGAAGGCACGCAGCCGCACGCTGCTCAAGTACGTCAAGGGACCGGATTTTCCGACCGGCGGCGTGATCGTCGACAAGCCGGCGGAGATCGCCGAGGCCTATACCACGGGCCGCGGCTCGTTCCGCGTGCGCGCGCGCTGGGGAAAGGAAGATCTCGGCCGCGGCACCTACACCATCGTTATTACCGAAATTCCCTGGCTGGTGCAGAAGTCGCGGCTGGTCGAGAGGCTCGCGGACCTGATCAACGAGAAAAAGCTGCCGCTCGTCGCCGACGTGCGCGACGAATCCGCAGAGGATCTGCGGCTGGTGATCGAGCCGCGCGCGCGCACGGTCGATGCCGAATTGCTGATGGAGTCGCTGTTCAAGCTCACCGAGCTTGAAAGCCGCATCCCGCTCAACATGAACGTGCTGGTGAAGGGCCGCATCCCGCGCGTGCTTGGTCTCGCCGAAGCCTTGCGCGAATGGCTTGACCACCGCCGCGACGTGCTGGTGCGCCGCTCCAAATACCGGCTGGCGCAGATCGAGCATCGCCTGGAGGTGCTCGGCGGCTACCTCATCGCTTATCTCAACCTCGACAAGGTGATCAAGATCATCCGGCGCGAGGACGAGCCGAAGCCCGTCCTGATGAAGGAATTCAAGCTCACCGACGTGCAGGCCGACGCCATTCTCAACATGCGGCTGCGCAATTTGCGCAAGCTGGAGGAGATGGAAATCCGCGGCGAGGACAAGGCGCTGCGCGAGGAACTCAAGCAGGTCAAATCGCTCATCGGTTCAACCGACAAGCAATGGAAGACCGTCGCCGGCGAGATCAAGAAAGTGCGGGAGGCGTTCGGGCCGAAGACCGATCTCGGCAAGCGCCGCACCACCTTCGCCGAGGCGCCGGAGCACGACGAGGCCGCGATCGAAGAGGCGATGGTGGTGCGCGAGCCAATCACCGTCGTCGTTTCCGAGAAGGGCTGGATCCGCGCGTTGCGCGGCCATGTCAGCGATCTGTCCGGCGTCACCTTCAAGACAGATGATGCGTTGAAGTTTGCGTTCCCGACCGAGACCACCGCCAAAATTCTGATCTTCGCCGGCAACGGCAAGTTCTATACGCTCGAAGCCTCCAAGCTGCCGGGCGGGCGCGGGCACGGCGAGCCGGTGCGGCTCTATTTCGACATCGAGCAGGACGCCGACATGGTCGCGGCGCTGGCTTACGAGGGCAAACGCAAATTCCTGGTGGCGAGCTACGGCGGCAACGGTTTCGTGGTGCCGGAGGACGACGTGCTCGGCACGACGCGCAAGGGCAAGCAGGTGCTCAATCTGAAAGGAGCCGACAAGGCGGCGGCGCTGACCACGGTCGACGGCGATTTGGTGGCGACGATCGGCGTCAACCGCAAGATGGTCGTTTTCCCGATCGACCAGGTGCCGGAGATGACACGCGGCCGCGGCGTCCGGCTGCAGCGCTACAAGGAAAAGGGCCTCTCCGACGTCAAGACGTTCAAGGGCGCTGACGGCCTCACCTGGATCGACACCGCCGGGCGCAGCTTCATGCTGACGCTCAAGGAACTGGCCAGTTGGCGCGGCAATCGCAGCGACGCCGGCAAGATCAGGCCCGACCGGTTTCTCACCAACAACAAGTTCAATACGCCGCCTGCGGGCGGCAAGTCGGGCGGTGCGGAAGAGGAGTAGCGGCGCTCAACTCGCCACGAACAGCAGCGACTGCTCCGAATTCTCCAAAAGCGCCGCGGCGGTATCGCCGAAAAACAGTTTCTCGCCCGGCCGTCGGCCGACGCCGAGCACAATCAGATTGTTCTTGCGCCGTTTGACGACGCCGAGAATGGCGTCGTCGGTGGAGTTGTCGGCCAACAGCGCGGTGCGGATGCTCATGTTGTAGCCGTCGGCGATCGCGACAATGTCCTTCAGGATTGCTTCTTCGCGCCCGCGGTTGCGCAAGGCACCGCCGCCCGCACGCTTGCCGGCGCGCACGGCGACGTAGAGCACCGTGAGCTGCGCCTTGGTCGCCCGCGCCATGGTGATGGCGACTTCGGCGCCGCGGCGCGAGGCTTCTGTGCCATTCACCGGCACCAGAATGCTTAGCTTGCCGTTGGGCTTGCCGGCCAGTTCGCCGCGCGTCGCCGCAATCGCCAGCGGTCCCTCGAAGCCCATGGCAAGCGCAGTCACGCTTTCGTGGAATTCCTTGTCCTGGTCGGAGGCTTTCGCCAATCCAATCAGCATCAGGTCGTAGCCCTTCTTGGCTTCCTCCACGATGAAGTCGCGATGTGGCGATTCGTGCACGATGGTGGTGACATCCACCGGCGCGTCCACCTTTTCTTCATTCTCCTGCATGCGCTTGATCTGCGCGGCTGCTTCCTTGACGGTCTCGCCGGTCGCTTTCGCCTTTTTCTCCTCGATCTTTTCTTGTTCCTTGTCGGCTTTTTTCTCTTGCGCGGATTTTTTACCGGCCTCGTCTTTCTTCGCCTCGGAGTTTTTGGCACCGGCCGCTTTTGTGCCCAGCTTGGTGTCGTCCTTGCCTGCCTTCGTCTCCGGCGATGGCTTGTCGATCTTCGCCGGGTCGGTGATGTGGAGCACGGTGGTCGGCATGCTGCCGGTGCCGGCGAGCATGCCGGCGATGCGCGAGGCGAATTTTCCGTTGGCACTGTCGTCGGCCGCGACCAGCAAGCGCTCGAGATTGGGCACGAAGCCGCGCGCCTCCATTTCCTCCCGTTCGAGCCGCTGCTTCTCGTCCTTGCGCATGGGAATGCGCGCCAGCGCCCAGCGCAAACTCGGCGGCATAGCCATGGTCGTGATCACCGCCATGGCGACAATCATGGTGAACAGGTCATGGCTGAGCGCGCCCAGCGACAAGCCGACCGATGCGATGATGACTTCCGTCGATCCGCGCGCGTTCATGCCGGAGGCCAGCGCGAGGCCTTCGCGCGCGGTGAGGCCGCCAAGCTTGCCGCCGAGGAAACCGCCGGCGAACTTGCCGAGGCTGGCGATGAGGATCAGCGCGATGGTCACCAGCGCGATATCGGACTTGGCCAAGATCGTAAGATCCGCGTTCAGGCCGGAAACGCCGAAAAAGATCGGCGCGAAAAATGCCGTGATCAGCCCGCGCAACTGCTCGTCGATATGCCGGGTCAGGATCGGGGATTCGCCGACGAGGACGCCGGCGACGAAGGCGCCGAGCACCGTGTGTACGCCGAGCGCGTAGGTGATCAGCGACATCGCCCCCATGATCAGAATGATGGTGGTGATGACAGCAAACTCGCTGACGAAATTGTCGTTGACCCAGCGGATCACGAAGAACACAGCGCGCCGCCCTATGGTCAGGCTGGCGGCGAGAAACACCAGCGTGCCGATCACGCTTTGCGCCAAGGCCCAGCCGTTTACCGCGCCGCTCGCGGCGAGGCTAAAAATCACCGAGACGATAATCCAGCCGGCGCTGTCGCCGATGATCGCGGAGGCGACGATGACCTGGCCAACGGTGCGGCGCAGGAAGTTCATCTCGCGCACCACCGTCGCCACGATCTGCACCGACGCGATCGACAGCGCGGTGCCGAGAAACAGGGCGGTGACCAGCCGCTTGCCGGGATCGGGCAGCATCGAGTCCGGCAGGAACTCGCCGAGCGTCACGCCGCAGGCGAAGGGGACAAGGGTGCCCATGAGCGAGGCAAACAGCGCCGCGCGCCCGCTCTGACGCACCAATTTGAGATCGGTCTCCATGCCGGTCAGCAGCAGCAGCAGCAGAATGCCGAATTGCGACACCGCGTCGATCATCGCCTTCTGTTCGGGACTGTCGGGAAACAGCCTGTGCTGAAAATCGGGCAGCAGAAGACCGAGCAAGGATGGGCCGAGCAGCAAACCAGCGATCAATTGCCCCATCACCGCCGGCTGCTTGAGGCGCAGCAAGGCTTCGCCGAGCAGCCGCCCGACCAGCATCAGCACCAGGATTTGCACGACGAACAGCGGTTCGGACGGACCCATCGGGGCCTCACCGGCGGCGAAGGCGGGCCCTGCCGTCAGCGCCACTGGCGCTACCAGTGTGCAAAGCCACCGCAAACGTCGCCGAATTCCGGTCATGCAAGACCCGCCCCCTCATTGCCGTTACCGAGCTTGCAGCAACCCGATCAAAGAACAGAAAGTTCCCGTGCAAATGACAATCATTCGCACGATTGAAAGACTGTGCCGCAGTGCAAACTGCGCGGGCCGGCATCTGGTTTAACGTTGCTCCCGCGACGCCAGGAACAGCGCGAAGGCTTTCAGCGAAGCCTCCGAGACGTAATGTTCGATGCCTTCCGCATCGGCTTCCGCAGCTTCCGCGGGCACGCCCAAGGCTAACAGAATATCGACGACCAGCCGATGCCGCGACCGCACGCGCGCCGCGAGCTTTTGTCCCTCGTCGGTCAGGAAAACGCCGCGGTAGGGGCGGCCTGTCGCCAGGCCGCCGCGTTTGAGACGCGCGATCGTCTTGATGGCGGTGGCGTGCGAGACGCCGAGACGGCGGGCGACATCGGTCGGGCGCGCCTCGCCATTGGTGGTCAACAGGTCGTCGATCAACTCGACATAGTCCTCGAGCAGGGCCCCGGATTGCGCCGAGCGGGTCTTGCCGAAGCGGCGCGCCTGGGTGAGCTCGGCCGGCAGCTTGACCGCGGGCGCTGCCCTTTTTTTCCTCGGCGTCGGCGTCATGGCGCGTTCCTGCAAGCCCCGCGCGTGGCGGCGAATATCTTCGTCCGTGTGATGCGGACGCACACTATCAAATTGTTGCCACGGCTACAATCTGTGCATTGACATCCGCAGCCGGCCACTTATTCTGAAGTGTAGCAATGGCTACATTTTTATGTCGAGGCTAGAGCGACCAGGCGCATGAGCGGACTGAAGGCCCGTCGAGGATCGTTGACCGACCGCACGGTGGCGGCGGCGCAGGCCATTCTCAGCGGCAAAAGCCGCGGGCCAGCCGCATATCTCGCCTTCGCCGGTCCGGCGATCGTTGCCTCGATCGCCTACATGGATCCCGGCAATTTCGCCACCAACATCCAGGCCGGCGCCAAATACGGTTACAGCCTCTTGTGGGTGGTGCTGCTCGCCAACCTGATCGCCATGCTGTTCCAGGCGCTGTCGGCCAAGCTTGGCATCGTCACCGGCCGCAATCTCGCGGAACTTTGCCGTGACCATTTCCCCAAGCCGGTCGTGTGGGCGATGTGGACGGTGAGCGAGATCGCCGCCATGGCGACCGATCTCGCCGAATTTCTCGGCGGCGCGGTCGGGCTGGCGCTATTGTTCAAGATGCCGCTGATTTACGGCATGGGCGTGACCGCCATCGTCACCTACGCCATCCTGATGGTGGAGAGTCGCGGCTTCCGGCCGGTCGAGCTGATTATCGGCAGCCTGGTCGGCATCATCGGGCTTTGCTACCTGATCGAGATGTTCATCGCGCCGGTGGATTGGGGCGCGGCCGGCTTGCACTCGATCAAGCCGGAGATTCCAGACGCCGAGGCCTTGCTGATTTCGGTCGGCATCATCGGCGCGACCGTCATGCCGCACGCGGTCTATCTGCATTCCGGCCTGACGCAGGCGCGCACGCCCGGCCGCGACGAGCACGAGCGGCGACTGTTGGTGCGCATCTCGAACCATGAAGTGGTGATTGCGCTGGCGATCGCCGGCCTCGTCAACATGGCGATGGTGATGATGGCGTCAGGAGCCTTCCATGCCGGCCATTCCGACGTCGCCGAGATCGAAACCGCCTATCATACGTTGGCGCCGCTGCTCGGCATCGGCGCCGCCGGGATATTCCTGCTCTCCCTAATTGCTTCCGGCATATCGAGCTCGGTGGTGGGCACCATGGCCGGGCAGATGATCATGCAGGGCTTTATCGGCTTCCGCATTCCGATCTGGCTGCGCCGCGTGATCACCATGGTGCCGGCCTTCGTGGTGGTCGCCTACGGCGTGAACGCCACCCAGGCGCTGGTGGTGAGCCAAGTGATCTTGAGCATCGCGCTGCCGCTGCCGATGATTGCGCTGCTGATCTTCACCGGCCGCGCCGAAATCATGGGCAAATTCGTCAATGGCCGCATGACCCGCATTGCAGCGGTGGTCGCGACGGTCGTGGTGCTGCTGCTCAACGCGTTTCTGATCGTGCAGACCTTCGGGGTGCCGATCCCGGGATTGAAATAAAACCCTGTCATGCCTGGGATGAGCCCGGCCATGACTCAGAAGTCACTTCTCCACCCGGCTCCAACCCGACGGCAGCAGCCGTTCCTGCGGCAGGAAGCGGCCTTTGTAGTCCATCTTGCGCGAGCCCGGCACCCAATAGCCGAGATAGACGTAAGCCAGCCCCATCGCTTTCGCGCGTGCGATGTGGTCGAGGATCATCAGCGTGCCGAGCGAGCGTTCGCCGGCGTCGGGATCGAAGAACGAGTAGACCATCGACAGCCCGTCGCTCAGCACGTCGGTGAGCGCGACCGCCAAAAGTTTTCCGGCGCCGCGGCCGTTGATGCCGGTGTCCGGCCCGCGCCTCCGGTATTCGATCAGACGCGTATCGAC
Source organism: uncultured Alphaproteobacteria bacterium (assembly GCA_963772235.1). GTDB lineage: Bacteria > Pseudomonadota > Alphaproteobacteria > Rhizobiales > Xanthobacteraceae > Pseudolabrys. The sequence goes on along the minus strand of CAVYWI010000026.1, from coordinate 23,594 downwards.
ATGGCTGTCCTCGATCATCATGGCATAATCGAGCACGGTCATGTCGGCCATGCCGCCGTCGCGGTGGCGGGTGTCGAGATAGGCGCGGAACACCGAATATTGCTCGGAGGTGGGCGCCGCCGCGCGCATGTCGCCGACGACGTCGGCGTTGCGTTCGGCAATGCGGCGCATGTTGCGCGACGGCGAAAAATCCTCCGCCACCACGCGCACCGAGACGCAGGCGCGGCAACTCTCGCAGGCCGGCCGGTAGGCGATCGACTGGCTGCGGCGGAAACCGCCATGCGTGAGCAGATCGTTGAGTTCGCCGGCGCGCTCGCCGACAAGGTGCGTGAACACCTTGCGCTCCTCCTGGCCAGGCAGATAGGGGCAAGGCGAGGGCGCGGTCAGATAGAATTGCGGTGTATCGCGGGAATGCTGGGTCACGTCATCTGGCCGTCATTGCTTCCGATTCAAACCTAGCATCGCGCGCCGGGCGGCTGGCGTCAAAGCCCATTATCGGGCAGGGGCGCCGCGCATGGCAGCCCGCGCCGGATTATTAATGATCACGGTGCCGAGCATGATGTCGTGCAACAGCCGGCGGCGTTCGTTGAAGAAAGCGACGAGCAGGATGAACGGCGTGAAGAACGATACGGTGAACCAGAAGGCGACGGCGTGCACCGCGCCGAGCACGAAATAGGCGGGCGCGCCGTACCAGGTGCGCATTTCGAGATCGACGATCCGCATGCCGATGGTGGCGGAGCGCGGGCCGCCCAGCGTGACGCCGAAATAGACCAGCGCCCAGACGACGGTCGCCGGCGACAGCAGCCAATAGAGCGCAAAGCCGAGGCCCAGTGTTACGATGCCGAAGGCGAAGATGAACATCGCCGCAAGCACCACCGGGATGGCGATAATGACAAAATCGATCACGAAAGCGACCACCCGCCGCGCCAGAACCCCTTCGAACAATTCGGGATTCGTCGCCGGATCATACGCGTGCGGTTTGACATCGATCGCCATGGCGGTCCCCTCGTTTGCTGACCTCAGCTTCGAGATGGAGAAAGAATCGGCCTCGCGCAAGGGGCTGGCGAAACCGTCTGGAACGCGGCCCGCGCTTGCGGCATGGTGTCCCGATGCCACGGAGGCCGGGCTTTGAGCGTCACAATTGCAGATATCGAAGCGGCCCGTAGCGTGATCCAGGGCGCCGTGTTGCGCACGCCCATGTTGCCGGCGCCGCGGCTGTCCGCGCTCACCGGCGCCGACGTCTACGTCAAATACGAAAATCTGCAGGTCACCAATTCGTTTAAGGACCGCGGCGCGCTGGTGAAGCTCGCCTCGCTCGGCGAAGCCGAGCGCAAGCGCGGCGTCATCGCCATGTCGGCCGGCAATCACGCCCAGGCGGTGGCCTATCACGCCGCACGGCTCAAGATTCCGGCGACCATTGTGATGCCGGTGACGACGCCGTTCGTGAAGGTGGCGGCCACCAAGTCGCACGGCGCCGAGGTGGTGCTCGACGGCGAAAGCGTGGCGGAAGCGCAATCGCGCTGCGAGCAGATCCTGGCCGAACGCGGACTCACGCTGGTGCATCCCTACGACGATGCGCGCATCATCGCCGGGCAGGGCACCATCGCGCTCGAGATGCTGGAGGAAACTCCCGATCTCGACGTGCTGGTGATCCCGATCGGCGGCGGCGGTTTGATTTCCGGCAATGCTATCGCCGCACGCGCCGTGAAGCCCAAGATCGAGATCGTCGGCGCCGAAGCAGCGCTTTACCCGTCGGTGTGGAACGCGCTGCACAATGAAAACCGGCCGATCGGCGGGGCGACGCTGGCTGAAGGGATAGCGGTCCAGAACGTCGGTAAGCTGACTCTGCCGGTGATCCGGGAACTGGTTTCCGAGATCGTGCTGGTCGACGAGGCGCATCTCGAACGCGCGGTGAATGCCTACCTCACCCTGCAGAAGACCATGGCGGAAGGCGCGGGCGCTGCGGGTTTGGCCGCAATGCTGGCTAAACCGGAGCGCTTCACCGGCAAGAAGGTCGGCCTGATCTTGTGCGGCGGCAATATTGATCCGCGCATTCTCGCCTCCATCATGGTACGCGAACTCGAGCGCGATGCCCGCATCGTCTCCTTCCGCCTCACCATTCCGGACCGGCCCGGCGTGCTCGGCATCATCGCGACGCGCCTCGGCGAACTCGGCGCCAATATTCTCGAGGTCGATCACCGCCGGCTGTTTCTCGACGTGCCGGCCAAGGGCGCCAAGCTCGACGTCACCATCGAGACGCGCGATGCCGCCCACGCCGCGGACATCCTCGCGGCGCTCAAGGCCGACGGCTATCTGCCAGTGCGGATCGAAAGCGCTACGGCCATGGAGTGAGCACACGATACGATTGTTCTGTCGACAGAGGCCCGCGCAGTGAATTGTTGCCGCGGCCTATGCCGGCAATGAAACAGACGGCTGCGGCGGGCAATTTCTTTTCGTGATGGCGGTGGACGGCATAACAAACACCATCATTGCGCCCGCGCAGCGATGGAGTTTTGCCAATCATTTTCGCGTTAATTTTGGAACAGTATTGCCGTTATGGCTTCGTCGCTGGCATCGGCGGCGCGTGGCAAGCGAAAAAACCGAATTCTATTTCCGGTTTGACTTAGGTGTGGTGGCGCACATTAAGTGCGGCATGCTTGACATCACGCAACGAATTCGCAGCGAAGACCTGGCGGCTTTGCCGGCGGCCGAGCGCCTTGCATTTCTGCGCCGCACGATCGGCGGCTTGATCGTCTTCACCCACGGCTTCGGCATCGAGGGCCAGCTCATCTTCCATTGGATCTGCCAGCAGGGCCTCGACATCGATGTGGTGACGCTCGATACTGGGCGTCTGTTTCCGGAAACGTACACGCTCTGGGCCGAAACCGAGCGCCGTTATCGCCGCCGCATCCGCGCGATCTATCCCAACCGCGCCGCGCTGGAACGGCTGGTCGACAGACAGGGCATCGACGGCCTCTACGAATCGAAAAACGCGCGCCACGCGTGCTGCGACGTGCGCAAGACCAGACCGCTCGATCGCGCCCTTGCCGGCGCGGCGGCCTGGATCACCGGGTTACGCGCCGATCAGAATTCGAACCGGCACAAGGCCGGGCTAACCGGCTTCGACGCCAGCCGCGGCGTGCTCAAGTTCAACCCGCTCTACGATTGGACGCGCGAGGCGGTGCTGGCGGAGGCGTGCCGCAATGACGTTCCGATCAACAGCCTGCACGAGAAGGGCTTCGTGTCGATCGGCTGCGCGCCGTGCACGCGCGCAATTCATCCCGGCGAACCCGAGCGCAATGGGCGCTGGTGGTGGGAGCAGGATGGCCACAAGGAATGCGGCCTACATCTGCCCCGCAGGCGCGCCGTAGCGTGAAACGGTCGTAGCCGGCTGCGGCCTGTCGTTGTCCGCTCGTCCCCGCGAAAGCAGGGACCTAGGAGACCAAACTCCATCGCTAAAGACTGGATTCTCGCTTACGCGGGAATGAGCGGAACATCGCGCTACTTCGGCTGCATCGCGCGCCAGATGCGCTCCGGCGTTGCCGGCATTTCGATGTGCTTGACGCCGAATTCGGACAGCGCGTCGACCACCGCATTGGCGACCGCCGGCAGCGCGCCGACATTGCCGGCTTCGCCGGCGCCCTTGGTGCCGAGCGGATTGGTCTTGGTCGGAACCGGATTGAACTCGACCTCGATATCGGACAGGTTATGGGCGTGCGGCATGGCGTAGTCCATGAACGAGGCGGTCACCAATTGGCCGCTGGTGTCGAAATGGATGTCTTCCATTAGCACTTGGCCGGCGCCTTGCGCGACGCCGCCGTGGATCTGGCCGTGCAGCAGCAGCGGATTGAGCACGGTGCCGACGTCGTCCACCACGCTGTAGCGCACGATCTGGACCTCGCCGGTCTCCTTGTCGATTTCCAGTTCGCAGACGTGACAGCCGTTCGGAAAGTTTTGAACCCCCGCTTTGTAGACGGCGGTGGCGAACAGGCCGGGCTCCATCGCCGCCGGAATCTTGGCCGGGTTCGCGGCGTCGATGGCGACTTCCTTGATGGTCATGGTGCGGTTGGTTTTCGGCGACGAGAATACGCCGTCGGCGAATTTCACGTTCGCCGCGTCGACCTTGAACGCGTGCGCGGCGATGGCCTTGGCTTTCTCGATCACCTTGTCGGTCGCCATCGTAAACGCCGCGCTGGACATGGTCGAAGTGCGCGAGCCGCCGGTGCCTTCGCCGTAGAACACCTCGTCGGTGTCACCCTGCACGTAGCGAACCTCGTCGGGATTGAGCCCGAGCCGGTCGCACACCAATTGCTTGAAGACGGTCTCGTGGCCCTGGCCGGCGGTCATCGATCCGGAAAACAAGGTGACGGTGCCGCCGCGGTCGAAACGCACTTCGGCGCCCTCGGTGCCGCCGGCGGCGGCCCGCTCGATGGTGTTGGAAATGCCGATGCCACGCAGTTTGCCGCGCTTGCGCGACTCCTCGCGCCGCCGCTTGAAGCCCTTGATGTCGGCCAGTTCCAGCGCCAGATCCATGTTCTTTTCGAATTCGCCGCAGTCGTAAGTGAACGTCAGCGCGGTCTTGAACGGCATCTGATTGGGCGAAATGTAGTTGCGCCGGCGCAATTCGGCCGGATCGAGCCCCAATTCGTCCGCGGCGACGTCGACTATGCGCTCGATGACATAGCCCGCCTCCGGGCGGCCATTGCCACGATAGGGGCGAACCGGGTTGGTGTTGGTGAACACGCCGGTGATGTCGACATACATCGCCGGTATGCGGTAGCAGCCGGCGAGCGTCCCGGCATTGAGGATGAAGGCCGGCATGTTGTTCTGCAGATAGGCGCCGATGGCCGCGATCGTCTTCACCCGCATCGCCAGGAAGTGGCCGTCCTTGTCGAGCGCCAGCTCGGCCTCGGTGACGTTGTCACGCGCCTGCGCATCGCTTAAAAAAGCTTCGGTGCGCGTGCTCATCCATTTCACCGCGCGCCCGGTGAGCTTGGAGGCAAACATCGTCAACGGCGCTTCATTGAACACCGGCGTCTTCATGCCGAAACTGCCGCCGACGTCGATGCAAATCACGCGCACTTTGCTCTCGGGGACTTTCATCACCTTCGCGATCTCGTTGCGATAGGGATGCGCGCGCTGCGCCGGCGTGTGGATGATGTAGCGGTCTTCCGCCGGCAAATAAACGCCGACGGCGCCGCGCGGCTCCATCGCGGCCGCCGTCACGCGGTTGATGACGAAGCGGTGCTTCACGACGTGCGCGGCCTTGGCGAAGGCGGCGTCGGTCGCGGCCTTGTCGCCGATCAGCTCGACGAAGCTGATATTGTCGGCGCAGCCCTCCCAGACTTTCTCCGAGCCCGGTTCTGTCGCTTTGGCGGTAGAGACGACCGCGGGCAGCGGTTCGTAGTCGACCTCGATCAGCTCGGCGGCGTCGGCTGCCTGCGCGGCGGTTTCCGCGACCACGAAGGCGACCGGATCGCCGATCCAGCGCACGCGGTCTTCGGCCAGCACCGGATAGGCCGGCTTGAACATCGGCGAGCCGTCGCGGAGTTTGAGCCCACTGTGCGACGGTAATTCGCCAAGCCCGGCCTTCTTCCAGTCGGCGGCTGTGATGACGGCAAGCACGCCGGGCGCGGCCTTGGCGGCATGGGTCTTGATCGACAGGATTTTGGCGTGGCCGTGCGGCGAGCGCAGCACGACGCCGAACGCCATGCCGGGATAGACCACGTCGTCGATATAGCGGCCGCGCCCCTGAACGAGTCGCGGATCCTCGAAACGCGGCACGCCTTGACCGATTGCAAATTCACCCATGGAAGCAATTACCCGTCGATTGCAGGAATCACCGGCCGGTGATCGGGAGGGAAGGGAGTGTGGCTATCAGCCCGCTTTTAGTTTTTCCGCGACGCGCGGCGCGAAATACGTGAGCACGCCGTCGGCGCCAGCGCGCTTGAAAGCCGCCAAACTTTCCCACATCGCGCGCTCGCCGTCGAGCCAGCCGTTGCCCGCCGCCGCCATGATCATCGCGTATTCGCCGGACACTTGATACGCGAAGGTCGGCATGGCGAAGGCGTCTTTCACGCGCTGCACGATGTCGAGATAAGGCAGACCGGGCTTGATCATGATCATGTCGGCGCCTTCATCGATGTCGAGCGCGACCTCGCGCAGTGCCTCGTCGGTGTTGCCATAATCCATCTGATAGGTGCGCTTGTCGCCGGTCAGCGTTTTCGACGAGCCGACCGCGTCGCGGAACGGTCCGTAAAAGACCGAGGCGTATTTCGCCGCATAGGCCATGATCGACACGTCGATGAAATCCGCCGCATCGAGCGCCTTGCGGATGGCGCCGACGCGCCCATCCATCATGTCGGAGGGCGCGATGATGTCGCAGCCGGCTTCTGCCTGTACCAGCGCCTGCTTGGTCAGCACCGCGACGGTCTCGTCGTTGAGGATTTCGCCGTCGTGCATGAGGCCGTCATGACCGTGGCTGGTGAAGGGGTCGAGCGCCACGTCGGCCAGGAGGCCGATCTCCGGCACTGCCTTTTTGATAGCGCGCAGGGTGCGGCAGACCAGATTGTCCGGGTTGAGCGCTTCGCTGCCGGTCTCGTCGCGCAAGGTCGGGTCGGTATAGGGGAAGAGGGCGAGGCAGGGGATGGTCAGCTTGGCGGCGCGTTCGGCCTCGCGCACCGCCTGATCGACGGAAAGCCGCTCGACGCCAGGCATCGAGGGCACCGGCGCGCGCGCGTTGTCGCCGTCCATGATGAACAGCGGCCAGATCAGGTCGTCGGTGGTGATCTGGTTCTCGCGCACCATGCGGCGTACCCACTCGCTGCGCCGGTTGCGGCGCGGGCGGATGGCGAGGTCGAGGCGTTCGCCGGCCGCCGCTTCGACAGGGGCCAAATGGGTGCGAGCTTCGATGGGGCGGCCGAATTTGATTGCCATGGGGGTCTCCGAAGCCTCTTTTTAGCCGGTCCGGCGCGAGCCCGCTACCCGCCCAACATCCCCGTCATTGCCGGGCTTGACCCGGCAACCCATCCTAGGAAGGCTGTTCAGGCAACGTCTCACGGACCCCGGGTCAAGCTCGGGGGTGACAGAACAAAAAATGGACTTCTCCCTCACCGAAGAACAACGCGCCTTCCAGGCGACCGCGCGGCAATTTGCGCGCGACGAGATGATGCCGCACGCGCGCGGCTGGGACGAGGGCGAAATTTTCCCCGTCGAAGCGTTGCGCAAGGCGGCGGCGCTCGGCTTTGGCGGTATTTACGTCAAGGAAGACGTCGGCGGCTCGGCGCTCTCCAGGCTCGACGCCGCGCTAATCTTCGAGGAACTGGCGCAAGGCTGCACCTCGACCGCCGCCTATATCTCGATCCACAACATGGCGGCCTGGATGATCGACGCCTTCGGCGGCAAGGAGGCGCGCGAAAAATTCCTGCCCAAGCTCTGCACCATGGAGCATTTCGCCAGCTACTGCCTGACCGAGCCGGGCGCGGGCTCCGATGCCGCGAGCCTGACCACGCGCGCGCGCCGCGACGGCGACACTTACGTGCTCGACGGCACCAAGGCCTTCATCTCGGGCGGCGGCGTCTCCGACATCTACGTGGTGATGGCGCGCACCGGCGAAGCCGGCCCGCGCGGCATTTCGACCATCGTGGTGGAGAAGGGCACGCCGGGGCTGTCGTACGGCGCGCAGGAGAAGAAGCTCGGCTGGAAGACGCCAGCCGACCGCCATGGTGATGTTCGAGAACTGCCGCGTGCCGGTCGCAAACCGCATCGGCGCCGAGGGCCAGGGTTTCCGCATCGCCATGGCCGGGCTCGACGGCGGCACGGCTTGAACATCGGCGCCTGCTCGATCGGCGGCGCGCAATTCTGCCTCGATCGCACGGTCGGCTACATGAAAGAGCGCAAGCAGTTCGGCTCGCGGCTCGCCGATTTCCAGGCGCTGCAATTCCGCATCGCCGACTATGCGACCGAACTCGACGCCGCGCGCCTGCTGCTGCACCGCGCGGCGGTGGCGGTCAGCGAGGGCGAACCGGGCGCTACCGCGCTCGCGGCCAAGGCCAAGCGGCTTGCCACCGATACCGGCTTTGAAGTGGTCAACGGCTGCCTGCAGCTGCATGGCGGCTACGGCTACCTGCGCGACCATCCGATCGAGCGCGTGTTGCGCGACGTGCGCGTGCATCAAATTCTCGAAGGCACCAACGAGATCATGCGGCTTATCGTCAGCCGCGCTATGCTCGGAAACTAGTTTCGCGATAAGAACAGTCAGGGAGAAACGCCGTGGAGCAATTGCCAAGACTTTATCTCGCGCGCGAGGAGATGATGAAGCGGGTCGCCCGCTTCAAGGACCTCAAAGGCTTCGACGGCGGCCTGCCGGACAGCAAGATGCCCGGCTGCGAGCGCACGCTGTTCAACGTCATCGGCTTCCAGCCGCCGAAGGGCATCGGCGAGGGTGGGATGACCTCGCCGGTCGGCGCCGATGCGGCGCGGCTCGCCGCCATCAAGATCAGCGAGGGCTTCAACCTCGGCTACTGCAAGGCCAAGCCCGGCCACGGGCCGGAAATGCACAATCACGACACCAACGAGACCTTCATCCCGATGACCGGCACCTGGCGCGCCAGCTGGGAGAACGAGAAGGGCGAGGTGGAGTTCGTCGACCTTGGGCCGCTCGATGTGGTGTCGTTTCCACCCGGCATGATCCGCCGCTTCGAGAACGTCACCAAGGGCGATCCGAACGTGGAATCGGTCCTGATGTTCGTGATCGGCGGTGACGGCCCGCGCGCCGAGTTCACCGATCAGGCAATGCAGCGGCTGGAAACCGCCGGCGTTTGGCCGCGGCCTTGAATTGAATGAACCGGCCGCGATGACCGACGATATCCTCTTTGAACTTCGCGGAGCGGCCGGTCTGATCACGCTCAACCGGCCGCAGGCGCTCAACGCCGTCACCCACGCGATGGCGCTTGCGCTGCGGGCGCAGCTCGACGCTTGGGCCTCCGACCCGGCGATCACCCGGGTGGTGATCCAGGCTGCCGGCGAGCGCGCCTTCTCCGCCGGCGGCGATATCCGCGTGCTTTACGATCTCGGAAAAGCCGGCCGGCACGACGAGGCGCTGCAATTTTGGCGCGACGAATATCCGCTTAACGCGGCGATCAAGAGCTATGGCAAGCCCTATGTGGCGCTGATCGATGGGCTGGTCATGGGCGGCGGCGTCGGGGTGTCGGTGCACGGCTCGCATCGCGTCGCCGGCGACCGCTTTTCCTTTGCCATGCCGGAAGTCGGCATCGGCTTCTTTCCGGACGTCGGCGCCACCTGGTTCCTGCCGCGCATGCCGGGCGAACTTGGCACTTTTTGCGCGCTCACCGGCGAGCGCTTCAACAGTGCCGACGGCCGCGGTGCAGGTGTTGCAACCCACCGTATTCCCTCGGCCCGCTTTGCCGCGCTACTCGATGGACTGACCGGCACGGTGTCGGTGGACGCATTGCTCGCCGCCTTCGCCGAACCGGCGGGCGAGGGACCGATTATGGCGCGGCGCGCTGCGATCGGCCGTCTGTTTGCCGGCGATCGGGTCGAGGACATCCTCGCCGCGCTCGACCACGAAGCGGCATCCGCCAGCGCCGATGCCGAGTGGGCGGGCAAGACTGCTGCCGCTATGCGCGCAAAATCGCCGCTCAGCCTGAAGCTGGCGCTGGCGCAGGTGCGGCGCGGCAAGACATGGGATTTCGAGACGTGCATGCGCGCCGAATTCCGCATAGTGTCGCGGGTCATCCATGGATCGGATTTTTACGAGGGCGTGCGCGCCGTGATCGTCGACAAGGACAACAAGCCGCGCTGGCAGCCGGCAGCGCTTGCACAGGTGAGCGACGCCGACGTGGAGCGCCATTTCGCGCCGCTCGGCGCCGGGGAATTGATCCTGGCATGAGCGAGCCGTTTGCCAAGGACGACCTGGAAAGCCTCGAGCCGGTGCACGAGCACGAGGGCGACCGGCGCATCGGCCGCTGGACGCGGCGGCTGGTGCTGTTCCTGCGCGTGATGGCCGGGGCCTCGATGCTCAAGGGTCTCTATCATTGGTCGCGGGTGTGCGGCATCGGCGTCGATGCCAATGACGTATTCCAATATCATTCCATCGCCTGGCAGACGGCGACGGTCTTCTTTGCGGTGATCGACCTGGTCGCGGCCGTCGGCCTGTGGCTTGCCGCCGCCTGGGGCGCGGTGATCTGGCTGATGGCGGTCGCCTCGATGCTGGCGGTGGAACTATTTTTCCCGCAGGTGTTCGGCGCCGGCCTAGTGATCGGCGTGCTGGAAGGCGGACTGCTGATATTTTATCTCTGGCTGGCCTTGATGTCGGCGCAGGAACAGCCGGTGTGATGAAGACAAAAAACTAGGGGAGGGCGCCATGGCGCGCATAGGATTTGTCGGGCTCGGCAATATGGGTCTGCCGATGGCGCAGAACCTTCTCAAGGCCGGCCATCAGGTGGAGGGTGTCGACGTCAATCAGGCTTCGGTCGCCAAGCTGGTGGCGGCCGGCGGTGTCAGTGTCGAGACGGCCAAGAGCGCGGCGGCGCGCGCCGACGTGTTCATCACCATGCTGCCGTCGGGCAAGGAGGTGCGCGAAGTCTATCTCGGCTCCTCCGGCGCGATCGACAACGCCAATCCGGGCACGCTGTTGATCGACTGCTCGACCATCGACGTGGAAACCGCGCGCGCGGTCGCGGCCGCGGCCGAACAGAAAGGCCTCATGATGCTCGACGCGCCGGTGTCGGGCGGCGTCGGCGGCGCCACCGCGGCGACGCTCACCTTCATGGTCGGCGGCGGCGTGCAGGCTTTCACCCGCGCGGAATCGATCCTGCAGAAAATGGGCAAGACCATCGTGCACGCCGGCGGCGCCGGCAATGGGCAGGCGGCGAAAATCTGCAACAACATGATCCTCGGCGTATCGATGATCGCGGTGTCGGAAGCCTTCGTGCTGGCCGAAGCGCTCGGCCTCGATCACCAGAAGTTGTTCGACATTTCCTCGAAATCGTCGGGCCAGTGCTGGTCGCTCACCAGCTATTGCCCGGTGCCGGGGCCGGTGCCGACGTCGCCCGCCAATCGCGATTACCAAGCCGGATTTACCGCGGCGATGATGCTTAAGGATTTGAAACTATCGCAGGCCGCGGCGAAGGCCGCGGGCGCCAAGACGCAGCTCGGCGCCGACGCGGAAAGGATTTATTCGGCCTATGTGGAGAGCGGAGAGGCGGGCAAGGATTTTTCCGGTATCATCCAATTCGTCCGTGGCTAAGTGTCATTCCGGGACACGCGCGCAAGCGTGTGGGCCCAGAATTCATACCCCGCGGTGCCGGGACTATGGATTCCTGGCTCGCTCGCTTCGTTCGCGCCCCGGACCGACAGAATTGGGGTGAATGAAATCTTGCCGCGATCCGTTAAATTGCAAGGTCAATGAAGCGTTCACTGTTGCAAATAAATCTAATCTTTATCGTGTTATTTAAGTCGTTTTTAGAATCGCCCTTATAGGCTCAGTCATACGGAGCGGGGAAGACAGGGCCTCGCTATCGGTAAGTGACGAAGACAATAAAACGCAAAAAAGGGGCGTTGGACATGAAAGCCGTTGTGAAGACGGTCGAACCAGCCGAACGCGAGGCGAAGTTCGATCACATCAGGCCGCTCTACCATGAGGCCTTGACCTTGGTCGAACGGCTGCATCGCCGGCTGCTCGACGTCATCAAGGACGAATTCGACCGCCGCGGCCGCGCCGATATCAATTCGGTGCAGGCGCTGCTGCTGTACAATATCGGCGACAAGGAGCTCACCGCCGGCGAGCTGCGCACGCGCGGTTACTATCTCGGCTCCAACGTCTCCTACAATCTCAAGAAGCTGGTCGAGATGGCGTTTCTCGATCACCAGCGCAGCCGCGTCGACCGGCGTTCGGTGCGCATCAAGCTGACCGAAAAGGGCCGCGAGGTGCGCGACATCGTCGACACGCTCTATCAGAAGCATGTGCGCACTGTTGAGCAGGTCGGCGGCATCAATGCCGACGAGTTCGCGACGCTCAACAAGTCGCTGCATAGGCTCGAGCGCTTCTGGACTGATCAGATCCTCTATCGCTTGTAATTTCTTTTTTCGGCGGAGATGACTTGCCCCGGCCGCATCGCGGCCGGGGTTTTGTTTTTCCGCGGGATTGGCCACAATGTCGCCCGCTGCCGCCGCTACGACGCGGCGGTAGGCGCATTTTCGTCGAGACCGCGATGCCGAAGGCCAACCGCTGGGACCACAAGGTCCCCGACCGCCGTACCTTTCTCAGTATGCTCGGTGGCAGTCTTGCCTCCGGCGGCGCTCTATTGCGCCAGGCGCGCGCGGCCGAAGACAAGACGCTGCAGGCGCTGATCGAGCAGAACCAGCACCGCGAACTGGGTCAGGATTTCGACAGCGCCTCGCGCACCATCCATATGCCGAAGGCCTCGTTGCCGACGCTGGCGCCGTCGACAGTCGATACCACCGTCCAGGCGATCGTGCAGTACGAAGGCATTCTGGCGAGCGGCGGCTGGCCCAAGGTGCCGCCCACCGATCGGTTGCGGCTCGGCAATCGTCATCCCAGCGTCGTGCCGCTGCGCAAACGGCTGATGATCGCCGGCGATCTCGAAGCCGCCGCTGGCGTCACCGATATCTTCGACTCCTATGTCGAGGCGGCGGTGCGCCGCTTCCAGGCGCGGCACGGCATCACCGTGGACGGCATCGTGCGCGCGGAAAGTTTCGATCGGCTCAATATCCCCTGCGACGTGCGGCTGTCGCAGCTCAAGACTAATTTGGTGCGGCTGCGCGGCCTGACCGGCCATCTGCCCAACCGCTACGTGGTCTGCAACATCCCGGCGGCGCAGATCGAGGCGGTCGAAGACGGCGTCGCGGTCAGCCGCCACACCGCGGTGGTCGGCAAGCCGGACCGGCCGTCGCCCGAGATCAACAGCCATATCATCGAGATCAATTTCAATCCCTACTGGACCGTGCCGGTGTCCATCGTGCGGCGCGACCTCATTCCGCTGATGCAGAAGGATCCCTCCTATCTCACCAGCGAGCACATCCGCATTTTCGACATGCATCACAACGAGCTGACGCCTTCGCAGATCAATTGGTATTCAAACGAGGCGGTGAACTATTTGTTCAAGCAGGATCCCGGCGATTTCAATTCGCTGGGGAGCATCCGCATCAATTTCCCGAGCAAGGACGGCGTCTACATGCACGACACGCCGCTCAAGAACCTGTTCGGCGAGGACATGCGTTTCCATTCTTCCGGCTGCGTGCGCGTGCAGAACGTGCGAGAACTGGTGGATTGGCTGCTGCGCGATACACCGGGCTGGTCGCCGCAGGAGATCGACGCGGTAATCAAGTCCGGCGAGCGCAAAGACGCCAGGCTGAAGAAACCGGTGCCGGTGTTCTGGGTCTACGTCACCGCCTGGGCGACGCCCGATAACGTCGTGCAGTTCCGCGACGATATCTATAACCGCGACGGCCTCGGCCCCTCCGCCACTACCACGTTCAAGGGTTGAACGGGCATCGGCTAGACCCAAGATATTGGGCATCAAGGCGTTCCACACCCCATGCTTGGCGCCTAGGGGCTGATATGCTATTGGCGACCTAATCCCGGACTTTGCCCCTAATTCGGCGCCGATTTGCCCCGGCGCCAGGAGATCGTGATGTCGGCCAAGTCGACCACCCAGTCGAGCCCAAAACCAACAAGCGATGTTGAAGCCCTGTTCTCGGCGCCCTTGCGCGAAGTCGATCCCGAGATCGCCGAGGCCATCCAGCTAGAACTCGGCCGCCAGCGCGACGAGATCGAGCTGATCGCCTCCGAGAACATCGTCTCGCGCGCCGTGCTGGAGGCGCAGGGCTCGGTGCTGACCAACAAGTACGCCGAAGGCTTGCCGGGCAAGCGCTACTACGGCGGCTGCCAGTTCGTCGACATCGCCGAGCGGCTGGCGATCGAGCGCGTCAACAAGCTGTTCGGCTGCGGCTTCGCCAACGTGCAGCCGCATTCCGGCGCCTCCGCCAACGCCGAAGTGTTCTTCGCGCTGATGCAGCCCGGCGACACCTTCATGGGGCTCAATCTCGCCGCCGGCGGCCATCTCACGCCACGGCTCGCCAGTCAACATGTCGGGCAAGTGGTTCAAGCCGGTGCCCTACGACGTGCGCCGCGAGGACCAGCGCATCGACATGGAAGAGGTCGAGCGCTCGCCCGCGAGCACAAGCCGAAGCTGATCATCGCCGGCGGCTCGGCCTATCCGCGCATCATCGACTTCCGCCGCTTCCGCGAGATCTGCGACGAGGTCGGCGCCTATCTGATGGTCGACATGGCGCACTTCGCCGGCCTGGTCGCGGGCGGCGTGCATCCGTCGCCGTTCCCGCACGCGCATGTCGTCACCACCACCACGCACAAGACGCTGCGCGGCCCGCGCGGCGGCGTCATCCTCACCAACGACGAGGAGCTCGCCAAGAAGATCAACTCGGCGGTGTTCCCCGGCATGCAGGGCGGCCCGCTGATGCATGTCATCGCCGCCAAGGCGGTGGCCTTCGGCGAGGCGCTGCGGCCCGAGCTTCCGCACCTATGCGCCGCAACGTGGTCGAGAACGCCAAGGCGCTGGCCGAGACGCTCAAGTCGCGCGGCCTCGACATCGTCTCCGGCGGCACCGACACCCATCTGATGCTGGTCGACCTGCGGCCGAAGAAGCTCACCGGCAAGGTGGCGGAAGCGGCGCTCGGCCGCGCCCACATCACCTGCAACAAGAACGGCATCCCGTTCGATCCGGAAAAGCCGACGGTCACCTCCGGCATCCGGCTCGGCACGCCGGCCGGCACCACGCGCGGCTTCGGCATCGCCGAATTCCGCCAGGTCGGCGAGATGATCGCCGAGGTGCTCGACGTGCTGTCGCAGAAAAAGGCCGAGGAGGATTCGCTGATCGAAAGCGCGGTGCGCGACAAGGTGAAGGCATTGATTTCGCGATTTCCGATTTATCAGTGAGGCAAAGCGTCATGGCCGGGCATAGCCGTTCGAAGAACGGCGTTCTTTCAGAACGTCTATGTCCCGGCCATCCACGGCTTTCTTTTTGAAGCCACGGCGTAGATGCTCGGCACAAGGCCGGGCATGACGGTGGAGAGGGAGTAGGGGACTCGTCATGCGTTGCCCGAGTTGCGGAAGTCTCGATACGCAGGTGAAGGATTCGCGGCCGACCGAGGATTCGGCGGTGATCCGCCGCCGCCGCGTGTGTCTGACCTGCAATTTCCGCTTCACCACCTTCGAGCGCGTGCAGTTGCGCGAACTGACCGTCATCAAGCGCAACGGCCGCCGCGTGCCGTTCGACCGCGACAAGCTGATGCGCTCGGTGCAGATCGCGCTGCGCAAGCGCCCGGTCGATCCGGAGCGCATCGAGCAGAAAGTGTCCAAGATCGTGCGCGAGCTGGAAAGCCTGGGCGAGAACGAGGTGTCGTCGGAGGCGATCGGCGAACTGGTGATGGAGCATCTGCGCGAGCTCGACGACGTCGCCTATGTGCGCTTTGCCTCCGTCTACCGCAATTTCCGCGAGGCCAAGGACTTCCGCGCCGCGCTCGACGAATTGTCGGGCGAGGACGAGACCAAGCCCGCGGCCACGCGCGCAAATGAGCGATCGAGCAGCGCCTGTCACTGCTACGCCAGACAGCGTGGCGAACGCCGCGGACGACGCGCGCTTCATGGCGCTGGCGCTTCACGCTCGGCCGGCGCGGTCTGGGCAATGCCTGGCCCAATCCGGCGGTCGGCGCGGTGATCGTCAAGGACGGCGTCATCGTCGGCCGCGGCTGGACGCAAAGCGGCGGCCGGCCGCATGCCGAGGTCGAGGCGCTGCGCCGCGCCAAGAAGGCGGCGCAAGGCGCCACGATGTACGTGACGCTGGAGCCGTGCTCGCATCAGGGCAAGACGCCGCCTTGCGCCGACGCCATCATCAAGGCCGGCATCGCGCGCGTGGTGTCGGCGCTGGAGGATCCCAATCCGGAGGTCGCCGGCCAGGGCCATGCGCGGCTGCGCGACAAGGGCATCGCGGTCGATGTGGGCTTGGGCGCCGACGAGGCGCGCCGCGTGCACGCCGGCCACATCATGCGCGTCACGCAAGCAGCGGCCCTATGTGACGCTGAAGCTTGCGGTCTCGGCCGACGGCAAGGCCGGCCTCGCCGGCCGCAAGCCGGCGCCGATCACCGGCGAGGCGGCGCGCGACGCGCGTGTTCCAGATGCGCGCGGCGAGCGACGCCATCCTGGTCGGCATCGGCACGGTGCTGTCCGACAATCCGCAGCTGACCTGCCGGCTGCCCGGCATGTTCGAGCGCTCGCCGGTGCGCGTGGTGCTCGATGCGAAGTTGCGATTGCCGCTGGCGACCTCGGTGGTGGCGACGGTGCGCGACACGCCGACCTGGGTGTTCACCTCCGCGCAAGCCATCGGCCATCGCCGAGGAGATCCTGCAGCAGAAAGGCTGCAAGGTGTTCCGCGTCGGCGACAGGACGGGCAACTCGATCTTGCCGAAGTGCTCAAGGTGCTGGCCGAGCGAGGGCATCACCCGGCTGATGGTGGAGGGCGGGCCGACGCGTCGCCGGCGGGTTTCGCCGCCGCCGATCTGGTCGACGAAGCTGGCGCTGCTGCGCGGCGCCAAGACCATCGGCGCCGACGGCATCGACGCCGCTCGAAGGCATGCCGCTCGACGGTTTCACCGGTCAGTTGCACGCGCGCGGCAGCGAAAAGCTCGGACGCCGACACGCTCGAAATGCTACGAGGCGCAGCCTGACATGTTCACCGGCATCGTCACCGACATGGGCGAGGTGCGGTCGGTCAAGCCGCGCGCCGACAATCTGCATCGCATCACCATCTACTGCCGCTATCCGCGCGCCGAACTGATCGAGGGCGCCTCGATCGCCTGTTCCGGCGTCTGCATGACGGTGGTCGGCACCGGCGAGGAGGACGGCCGCACCTGGTTTGCGGTCGACGCGGCGGACGAGACGCTGCGCGTCACCACCGTCGGCCGCTGGCGGCACGGCGCGCGCGTCAATCTCGAGCGCGCGCTCGAAGCTCGGCGACGAACTGGGCGGCCATCTGGTCGCCGGCCATGTCGACGGGCTGGCCAACGTCGTCGCGCGCGAGGACATGACCGACATGGCGCGCTTCACGTTGCGCGCGCCGCACGAGCTGGCGCGCTTCATCGCGCCCAAGGGCTCGGTCGCGCTCGACGGCGTCTCGCTCACGGTCAACGAGGTGGACGGCGATACCTTCTCGGTGCTGATCATCCCGCACACGCTTGCCGTGACGACCTTCGGCGCCTTGCGCCAGGGCGACGACGTCAATCTCGAAATCGACACCATGGCCCGCTACGCCGCGCGGCTGATGGAAACGCAAATAGAACCCTTGTTCGCCGCGCGCGCGCTTGCTACGACGCGGCTCAACAAGGAACTTGAAAACATGGCCAAGAAGACGAGCGCTGCGAAAAAGCGCGACACGCGTGCGCGTGCTGATCGTGGAAGCGCGCTTTTACGAGCATATTGCCGACGCGCTGCTCGCAGGGCGCGACGCGCGTGCTCGACGAGGCCGGCGCGCACCTACGATCGCATCGCGGTGCCGGGCGCGCTCGAAGTGCCCGCCGCCATCGCCATGGCGCTCGATGCCGCCAAGGCCAAGCGCGCGCCCTATGACGGCGTGGTCGCGCTCGGCTGCGTCATCCAGGGCGAGACCTATCATTTCGAGATGGTGTCGAACGAATCGGCGCGCGGCTTGATGGACTTGCGCATCGACCGGCAGCTTGCCGCTCGGCAACGGCATCCTCACCGTCGACAACGAAGCGCAGGCGCTGGCCGCGCTCGAGCGCCGACGGCCGCAACAAGGGCGCCGAGGCCGCGCGCGCCGCGCTCGCCATGATCGCGCTCAAGCGCCAACTCGCGGGCAAATGATGGCCCGCGGCGCGCCGCCCGACGACAAAAGGCGGACGCGCGCAAGGCGAACAAGCGCGGCGCCGCCCGGCTCGCCGCCGTGCAGGCGCTCTACCAGATGGACCTCGCCGGCACCGGCCTGAACGAGATCCTCGCCGAATTCGAAAGCCACTGGCTCGGCCGCGAGGTCGAGGGCGCGCAATATCTGCCGGCGGAAGCCGCGTTCTTCCGCGACATCGTCTCCGGCGTGGTGCGCGAGCAGCGCAAGCTCGATCCCGTGATCGACGAGGCGCTGGCGAAAAGCTGGCCGCTCAAGCGCATCGAGGCGGTGCTGCGCGCCGCGCTTGCGCGCCGGCGCCTACGAGCTCGACCACCGCCGCGACGTGCCGGCGCGCGTCGTGGTGTCGGAATATGCCGACGTCGCCGCCGCCTTCGTCGAGCGCGACGAGACCGGCATGGTCAATGCCGTGCTCGATCAACTGGCGCGCAAGCTGCGCGGCGCAGAGTTCTCCGCCTGAAACTCCCCCCTTTTAGCGGGAGGTATAAGAAGGCAAAGTCGGGCCATGAGCTCCAATGACGACAAGCTCTCGGCCGAGGACCGCCTGATCGCGCGCTATTTCGCGCCGCTGGCGACGCATCCGGGCGCGCTCGGCCTGTCCGACGACGCCGCTTTCATCAAGCCGCCGCCGGGCACCGATCTGGTGCTCAAGACCGATGCCATCATCGGCGGCGTGCATTTCTTCGCCGAAGACGCTGCGCAAGACGGTGGCCAAGCAAGGCGCTGCGGGTCAATCTGTCCGATCTCGCCGCCAAAGGCGCCAAGCCGCTCGGCTTCCTGTTGTCGCTGGCGCTGCCGAAGGAGACCGGCGACGACTGGCTCGCCGGTTTTGCGCAAGGCCTGCGCGACGATGCCGAGGCCTATGGCTGTCCGCTGTTCGGCGGCGACACCGACCGCACGCCGGGGCCGATCACCATCTCCATCGCCATGTTCGGCAGCGTGCCGGAAGGCACCATGGTGCGGCGCGCCGGCGCCAAACCCGGCGACCGCGTGTTCGTCAGCGGTAGCATCGGCGACGCCGCGCTCGGACTTGTGTTGCGCAAGGGCGCGACCTGGAAACTCACCGAGGCGCAGCGCCAGCACCTCGCGTCGCGCTATCTGCTGCCGCAGCCGCGCAATGCGCTGGCCGAGGCGGTGCGCACGCATGCCTCGGCGGCGATGGACGTCTCGGACGGCCTTGTCGGCGATTTCACCAAGCTGTGCCGGGCGTCGAAAGTCGCGGCCGAGATCGCGGCCGCGCGCGTGCCGCTGTCCGATGCCGCGCGAGCCGCCATCGCCGCCGAACCGGCCATGCTCGAAACCGCGCTCACCGGCGGCGACGATTTCGAGATCGTCTGCACCGTGCCGGCGGCCAAGGCCGATGCGTTCCGCGCCGCCGCGAAAGCAGCCAACGTCGCGGTGACCGAGATCGGCGAGATCAAGGCGGGCGAGGGTGTCCGCTTCGTGGACAGCCACGGCCAGGCGCTCGCCTTCAAGCGGACCTCGTTCAGCCATTTCTGACGTTGCGCCGCCCCAGTGGTTAGAGCTAGGCCGGGCGCGCTATAGTCTAAAGAAACGGAATTAGGGAAACGCCATGGACGACCTGACGGCCAAAAAACCGCTCGAGCAAATGCCCTCGGGGATCAGCCCGAATTTCGAGGCGCTGCATCGGCGTTACCCCAGTTCGGCTTACTTGCGCAGGCGCGCGCCGAAGAACGTGCCGCGCTTCTCGTTCGAATACGGCGACACCGGTGCCGGCGCCGATGTCGGCATCGCGCGACAACTGGGCGGCCTTCGACGCGATCAAAGTCGTGCCGCGCTATGGCGCGATCACCACCGTGCCGCCGACCGACGTCGAATTTGTTCGGCACGCGCTATGCAGCGCCGATCGGCATCGCGCCGATGGGCGGGCCGTCGCTGGTGTGGCCGGGCGCCGATCTGATCATGGCGAAGGCGGCGCAGCGCGCGCGCGTGCCCTACACGCTCGGCGTCGCCGGCGGCGCAACAATCGAGGACGTCGCGAAAGTCGCGCCCGACGTGTTCTGGCTGCAGCTCTATCGTTTCTACCAGAACGATCACGCCATCGGTTTCGACCTGATCAGCGGCGCGACCGCGGCGGGCGTCAAGGCGCTGGCGCTCACCATCGACGTGCCGGTGCGCACCACGCGCACGCGCGAAAGCTATGCCGGCTTGGGCCGCGAATTCCGTCCCACCCCGCGCATGATCTACGAGATGCTGGTGCGGCCGAAATGGCTCATGGCGCTGTTGCGCAACGGCTATCCGCGCTTCGCCACCATCCGCCAGTATGCCGGCGACGGCGCACAAGCACCAATGAGGTCATCACCTTCGCGCGCCAGAACATGGGCGGCGTATTTTCCTGGGAAGAAGTCGCGCGCTATCGCGATCGCTGGAAGGGGCCGATGCTGGTGAAGGGCATCCTGCATCCGGCCGACGCCGAAAAGGCGGTGTCGCTCGGCATCGAGGGCATCTGGGTGTCGAACCACGGCGGCCGGCAGATCGAGGCGCTGACGCCGTCGATCGACGTGCTGCCGGCGATCGTGTCGGCGGTCGGCCAGAAGGCGACTGTCGTGCTCGACAGCGGCATCCGCTCGGGCCAGGACGTGATGCGGGCGCTGGCGCTCGGCGCCAAGGCGGCGTTCGCCGGCAAGAGCTTCCTGTGGGCGGTCGGCGCGCTGGGCGACGAGGGACCGGGGCATCTGATCGATCTCTACATCGACGAACTGCGCTCCTCGCTCGGCCAGATCGGCGCCCGTTCGCTGGACGAGGCGCGCGACGCGGTGATCCGCCATCCCGGCGCCTGGCGCTTCGACAGGAACGATTGAGCCGGAGCGGTAAGAGACAACGCAGCCTTGCACCGCCGGCAGTGGTGGTGTTCTCCGATCGCCGCTACAAGGAGAATCCTTTCACCGGGAATCCCTCATGTCGGCGGTCGCTGAACCTATCCATCTGATGACGGTCGACGACGCGCTGGCGCGCCGCAACGCCATGGTGCTGGCGGTCGGGCAGGCGCTCGCCGGCGGCAACAATACCGTCATCGTCTCGACCGCCTCGATCGTCGGCGCGGTGCTCGCTCCCGACAAGGGACTGGCGACGCTGCCGATCACCTGCATGGTGATCGGCATGTGGCTCGGCTCGCTGCCGGTGGGCGCGCTCGCCCGCCGCTTCGGCCGGCGCTTCGCGCTGCAGACCGGCTCGGTGTTCGGCATGGCGTCCGGGCTGATTTCCTATTCGGCGGTGGTGAGCGGCCAGTTCTGGCTGCTGCTCCTCGGCACCTTCTGCGGCGGGCTTTATGCCGCCGCGCATCAATTCCTATCGCTTCGCCGCCGCCGACACCGCGAGCGAGGCGTACCGGCCCAAAGTGGTGTCCTGGGTTCTGGCCGGCGGCGTGTTCGCCGCGGTGATCGGACCGCAGCTCGTCATCTTCACCAAGGATCTGTTGCCGCCCTATGCCTTCGCCGCCAGCTACCTCGGCCAATCGGCCTGCGCCTTCCTCGCCGCACTGGTGCTGATGTTCGTCAAGATCCCGCCGCTGCCGCCGGTGCATGCCGACCACGCGCGGCCGCTTGTCGAGATCGTGCGCGTGCCGCGCTTCATCGTCGCGGTCGCCTGTGGCATGGCGAGCTACACCATGATGAACATGCTGATGACCTCGGCGCCGCTCGCCATGGTCGGCTGCGGCCATTCGGTCACCGACGCCACGCTCGGCATCCAGTGGCACGTGCTGGCGATGTATTCGCCGAGCTTCTTTACCGGCACGCTGATCGCGCGCTTCGGCGTCGAGCGCATCACGGGCATCGGCCTGAGCGCTGATCGTGCTGGCCGCGGTCGCCGGCATCACCGGCCTCACGGTGGCGCATTTCTGGACCGCGCTGGTGCTGCTCGGCTTCGGCTGGAACTTCGCCTTCATCGGCGCCACCACCATGGTGACGCAGTGCCACCGGCCCGAGGAGCGGAACAAGGTGCAGGCGTTCAACGATTTCCTGATCTTCGGCGGCATGGCCATCGCATCGTTTTCCTCCGGCCAGTTGCTCGAATATTTCGGCTGGGCGACGATCAACGAGGTGATCTTCCCGACCATCTTCGTGGCCGGCGCCATGCTGCTGTGGCTGAGCCTGCGCAAGCGCGAGCGCGCGGCGGCGGTCTAGTGTCCCGAATCCGAAGTTCGTCAGATTATTCAGCTTGCTCAGTACGAACTTCGAATTCGAAAAGGACACTAGCAACTTTATAATTCTAGTGCGGTTTTGGATTTGAAGTTCGTTTACGGAATTCGCTGACAAGTAATGTAACGAACTTCAAATCCACCGCACTAGGGCGCGTACTCACAAAAAAAAAGCCGCATGTCCGCTTTAGCCCGAGAGCGAAAATTCGGCATCGGCTCGGCAATGGCCGTTATGTGCCAAACACAGACATTCCGGCGAACACAAACTGCTCATCGAACACACGATCCGCTTGCCGACGTTGCGTGATTATCTCACGCCGTAATTCATATACTCCCCGACGATCCGGCAGCCGCTATCACTTGTTCTTTTTTGCAATCGCCTCGGCGCGATTTTTGATGGCGGTAGCGTCGTTCGGATTGAGCTTGATGGCCTGGTCATAGTCCTGGATGGCACGGTCGTATTGGCCTTTGGCGTAGTAAGCAAGACCGCGGCCGTCGAAGGCGTGAGCAACCTTGGGATTGAGCCTGATCGCCTCGCTATAGTCCGCAACGGCGCGATCATAGTCGCCCTTGGCTCTGTACACATCGGCCCTGGCCCAATAGGAATTGACGAAATGGGGATCGAGCCTGATGGCTTTGCTGTAGTCCGCGATGGCGCGGTCAATATCCGATTTGACGGTTTTGTAGAGCCAGGCTCGGTTGGTATAGGCGATGGCGTCTTTCGGATCGAGCCTAATGGCTTCGGTGTAGTCCGAAAAGGCGCGATCATCCTCGTGTTTACGGTGGAATGCCACGCCTCGGTTGAGATAGGCTAAAGCGTAATTCGGATTGAGCTTGATCGCCTGGTCGTAGTCCTGAATGGCGTGGTCGTATTGACCTTTCGTGTCGTAGGCGATGCCGCTATTGTTGAAGGCTATGCTTAGGTTCTTGTTCGACATTCCTTGCCGATTGGACTGACGCCGGGCAGCCTCCGATCTGTAAATCGGCCGACGCTTTCTCCTTATTTTCGCACCAGGTCCAGGCCTGCGATTGCGCCGACGTCGGACCTGCGAAGGCGGTCATTGCCAATAGCGCAATAGCGCCCGCGAAAACGTAAGTTGTCCTCGACATTTTTTCCTCCCCCGCCCACCCAAGGCGCATATTCAATCGCCGCGAAACAAAGATCGCAAGGCCTGCAATGTTCGCTTTGGCTCACCAGCGGACAAACCGTTGCGGGCCAAAAACTGCTTTAGTCCAAAAGCCGACATTCGCCGGCGCATCCGGCGCAGTGTTCGGCCCAGCGTTTATGAGTCGCGCGTTAATAAACTCCAAGGATCGTATTGCTGAACCGGGGTGGCTTTACAGGACTATATTCACAGGAATATAGTCTCTGTCGTCCGGTCCTCCGAGGGCGCTTCATGAGACGTCATGCAAGTGGGACCGCCTTTACGGGGCCGATATCGGGTAAACCCGACATCGGC
>CAVYWI010000025.1:0-73594 GCA_963772235.1 uncultured Alphaproteobacteria bacterium | reverse complement strand
CTTGCGCGGGAATGAGCGGAGTTTGTTGCTCCGCCAACCTCTGCCGCCGCGTCCGCAACCGCGCCGCGGGCGACAGATCGCGCGGCGGCGCAACGAAGGGCACCCAGCCCTCGCGCTTGGCGATGTTGCGCACGGTCTCGCCGCAGCAGCCGAGATCGGCCGCCATGGTGGCGAGCCGCTCGTCGGTGTGCTCGTAGCGGTGACGGATATTGGCGATGAGTTCGGGCGTGTATTTGATGCGGCGCGCTTCGATGGCGCGCACGGGCGTCGGTCGGCCCATGGGTGTGGCTCCGGTTCGGTGATTGTGATGTGGTTTGCGCGCAAACAAAAAAGCCACGCCTCAGGGCGCAGGCTCGGCACGTTATCGAATTATTTGCCTAGGAGCGTTGCGCTGTCAAGCAAGTTCGTCCTAGGGGGAGAGGCGACCTGGAATCTGCTAAGTTGAGCGTCGCAAAAGAGGAGTTTGGCTTGTCCACCTCCGGAACCACACTTTCCGACCAAGACATTGTCGCGCGATGTAATTCAGGCGCGCTCGTGCTCGATATAGATAGATGGGACCTGAATAAAGAAAATCTGGCCTCAGTGTTAAACAGGAGCATTGCCCTCCACAATGGTGGCCGTATCGACTTGTTAGGCCTCATCGATACGCCGCAGTTTGCAGCCATCGGGGGACACGCCTTTTTTGTCCTGCAGCACTTTTTCTGCGAGGCAATACCTCAGCTTGAGGCACAATCCGATCATCTCATGCGAGCAGTGAAGGCTCTCGTCGAAAAAGGCGGCAACGACGGCGCGGCTAACATGCCCAATGGGGCGTTTCGGGCTTGGTGTGCCAAGGACCCAGCTCGTGCCAGATTGGTCGTTGAGCAAGCGGACAACGGAAATACGCTCGCCATATGCCATCTGGCATTCGCGTTAGAAGCGCTGGGCGACGTCGCGCTCGCGTGCGCAACCGTGGCGAAATACTCAGACGAACGACGCCGTTCGGGCATGACAGCGCTCGGTCGTATCAAAGCAGCTAACGAGGAAGAAGCGGGAAATTATGCAGAGTCTGCTTCTCCCCTATATCGGGGCGGACTACGACGACGAAACGCGTTGTAACGCACTAGTCGCGGTTTTTAGTATCTGCGAGCCCTTTCCAGCGCTATCAGCAACGTATGTCTAAGAGGCTGACCCGAAATTAAGTTGAGTGATTTCAGTCGCTTGTGATTTAGTCGTGGTTGCGAGCTACGACGGAGACACAAGATGGTTTGGACTGAAATCACCCGCCCCAAATATCGGCGAGATGGACTGCGCTATGCAAGCGATACGACGGACGAGGAGTGGGCAGTGATTGCGCCGTACATGCCGGGCCCGCGCCGCCGCGGCCGTCCGCGCACGACGGCACTGCGGGCGGTGACGGACGCGATCTTCTACATCGCGCAGAGCGGATGCCAGTGGCGGCTTCTTCCGAAAGAGTTTCCGCCATACACGACGGTCCAGCGCTATTTCTACCGGTGGCGAGATGACGGTACGTGGCAGAAGATCAATCACTACTTGGTCATGCTGGCCCGCGAGGCCGAAGGGCGCGAGGCGTCGCCCACAGCGGGGGTGATCGATAGTCAATCGGTCAAAACCACCGAGGCCGGAGGGCCACGCGGGTTCGACGCGGGCAAAAAAATCAAGGGACGCAAACGGCATCTTCTCACCGACACCGCGGGCATACTGATCGCAGGCATCGTACACGAAGCCAGCATCCAGGATCGTGACGGCGCGCCGGCGCTCCTCGGCTTGATCCGAAGCGCCTTCCCCTGGTTACGTCACGTCTTCGCCGACGGCGGCTATGCCGGCAACAAGCTGAGAAATGCGCTCGGGGCTATCGGTCGCTGGACCATCGAGATCGTCAAGCGATCGGATGCGACCAAGGGTTTCAAGCTCTTGCCGCGGCGTTGGGTGGTCGAGCGCACCATTGCTTGGCTCAACCGCAATCGTCGGCTCGCCAAGGATTTCGAGGCCACAATCGAAAGCGCCGAAACCTGGCTGATGATCGCTAGCGTCAAGCTGCTCTCGCGTAGGCTCGCCAGAGCATCCTGAACCAAGGACAATTATAAGTCAAACTCTTACAGGCCGTAACGGCTGCAACGAAGCCGGCCAACGAGCAGACGTTGTTTGCACTCGTTCGGACACTTTGGCTCCATCCCAAAATGTTTGATCGTCCTTCCCTGCAAGCAGCGTTAGATGCGCTAACTGGCATTGATACCGCCAAGGGAGGAAATCGTTCCATGAACTGGACAATGGTCTCAACGCCCTACTCGCAACGCAAAATGGCGGTATGGCCATCGACTTCCTCACCAAGATTTTATCTTTGAACGAAACTGCATTCGACGTGGGGAAGTTCCAGGCTGTAAAGCATAAGCTCGCCAACGGGGACCACACCGAGTTGTTCAAACTTGTGGTGCGCTGGCTTCTGACTGGCAACCATAGGCTCTGCGAATCCGTCGCACAGCTACTAAATGTCGGCGAACGTGCAGCGCCTTTCGACGCAAGCACGCAGGACTCGGATTATCAGGCCCCGACTATAAGTTTCTCGCCTATAAGGCCATCGGCTACTTGTTCATAAACCCTATCGTCGCCGCATCTATTTTGGTGGCCAGCTTGCGTGCCTGTGAGAAGGCCGTTGCGGATCAGATTGGCGAGCTGCTTTTCGATCCACTTCTAGTGAACTATGGCGGATCTGTGAGGGATTATTTGCGAACTATTAAGCGCGGTGACGCTGCGTATCCCGTAGTCCGAAAGGCTCTTAAACATGTTGATGTCTATATCAAAGGCCTAGACATAAAAGTACCGATCAAAGAGCTGTGGCCGTCCGAATACCAACGCAATGCCGAGCGGATGCGTGCTCAGGACATGATGCGCCGAGCCCATAAGGAAGCTGAGCAGCAATCGGCCCTTGCTGGCTTGTTCCATCGCTCGACACTGCTATACGGCAGGAAATCCATGACCTTCGTGTCTGAACCTGGCAATCAGCGCCGACCGGTGACGATGGACTTGCACTCTTTCAGTACTTCGTTCGAATTGCCGCGGATGGAGATTGTTGACGCGGTTGGCATGAGCTACATGCTGCTATTATTCCGATCGGCCAAGCGTAAATGAAGCTTCTTATTCGAGACTATATCGGGTCGTTGAAGGAGCGGGAGGAACTCGACGCGATCCTGCCTGATCTGCTCAGTGAACTTGGCTTCAATGTTTATTCTCGACCGGGTCGTGGCACCGCCCAGCGCGGCGTAGATATCGCTGCCGTAGGCGACGATGAAGACGGACAGCGCAAAGTATTTCTCTTCTCTGTAAAACAGGGCGACTTAACTCGCCAAGATTGGAACGGCACGCCGCAGGCTTTGCGTCCTTCGCTCGACGAGATTCTGGACGACTACATACCAAACCGAATTCCCGCACGTTACAAACGGCTCAAAGTGGTCATTTGCTTGTGTTTTGGCGGCGATGTGCAGGAGTCGGTGCGGCCTCTGGTTACCGCCTACACGAAAAGATACACCACACGTAAGGTCTCCTTCGATGAGTGGAACGGCGATAAAATCGCTGAATTGTTGCTGAAAGGGATTTTACGAGAAGAGCTTCTTCCCAAACAGCTGCGCTCCAGTTTCCAGAAGGCGGTCGCAATGGTCGATCAGCCCGATATCGCCGTTGAGCATTTTGCGAAGCTAATTGCGGATCTTCGTGCAAGTGTGAGTACCGAAAAAAGACGAATACTAGCCGTCCGACAGATGAATATATGTTTATGGGTCCTCTTCGTTTGGGCCCGCGATGCCGACAATCTGGACGCTCCCTATCGAGCTAGCGAGCTTGTCCTTTTAAATCTTTGGCATTTGGTGCGTCCTTTCATTGGCAAGAAGACGGCCGCAGCCAAGGCTGTTGTTATGGTTGTTCAGCAAATCATCCTACTGCATCGCATGATCGCCACAGAGCTATTGGTCAAGAAAATCCTGCCCTATGTCGAGCGTCGACATGCGTTGTCGACGGCCGTTGCTTCACGCAGTTCGGTTGACGTTAATCTTAAACTTTTTGACCAACTCGGCCGTACTCGCCATGCTCGGACACTGGACGGTCTGGGCAGCCACGCTAAATGGCAAAACCATCGATACTGCGATCCAGGCGTCGCTTGATGCCCTCGTAAAATCAGGGATGCAGCTTATCAACAACAATCCCGCGCTGTTTCTGCCAATTCAGGACGAGCAGGCTATCGATATCGCCCTCTTTTTGATGCTGGCCGCGCGGACACATGGCTTCATCCGTGACATCCACTTTTGGTTATCGGAAATGGTCCGACGATTGGATGTCACGGTTAAGACGCATGGCAGATACCCCTGCCGATTTAGCGAATATCAAGATCTCATCGAACATCCGAAAGCAGCCACCGACGAGTACCGCAAGGATGCCACAGCGGGCAGCATTCTGATTCCACTCATTGCTGCCTGGCTTGCTGCGCTAAAGGATAGGACATCACTGAAGCAACTAGTCGACCTTAAAGCCACTGCCTTGGAGGATTGCACTTTGCAGCTTTGGCTTCCGGAAGTGGCGAGCGAGGACCACATCTATCTAAACGACAATCATCACGGAGTGGCACTTTGCGATCTTACACTTACAGAAGACGGCACTGACCTTTTGCAGACTATCGCCGAAGCGTGTGATCAATCAAAAGGCTTCGCCGCGCTCACCGCAAACATGTCGGGCTATTGGCCCATTATTCTAACCGCTTGCCGACACTATCGGCTCCCGATCCCGCCTCAATACTGGATTTCTATGTTGCTTCCTCCCGCGACGCCCGAGTCCGGGCCGACAACGAGACCAACAAAATACCCCGGGCGATGAGCCCGGGGCTTTGCGCCACGTCGCGGAACTCGGCGTGGCTGAGCATCTTCTTGTTCTTCAGCGAATGCAGCTTGACCGCCTGCAGCACCTTC
Organism: uncultured Alphaproteobacteria bacterium; assembly: GCA_963772235.1. Taxonomy (GTDB): domain Bacteria; phylum Pseudomonadota; class Alphaproteobacteria; order Rhizobiales; family Xanthobacteraceae; genus Pseudolabrys. The sequence continues at coordinate 68,642 of CAVYWI010000025.1, read as the reverse complement.
ATGGCGTCCTCTTCCGACACCTGCATGCCGACGTCCTGCAGCCACATGTTGACCGAGTCGATGCCCGAGCCCTTGCCCATCACCACTTCCGCCGGCGGCTGGCCGACCGCCGACCAGCGGATCGGGAACAGCTCGGTGGCGTTCTTCTCGCCGCAGTTCTTGAACCACGAGGCGATGATGCCGGACTCGATCTGGTAGAGCCCCGAGCCGACGATCGCCTTGTTGGTCGGCACCACCACGCCGGTCAGGCGCTGCACCAGGTTGGCGAGCGGGGTGAGCTTGGTGGTGTCGATGCCGACGTCGACGCCGTACATGGTCTTGAGCGCCATGACGATCTCTTCCATCGGCGCGTTGCCGGAGCGTTCGCCGATGCCGAGCACCGTGGTGTGCATCACCTCGACGCCGAGCGACAGCGCCATGATGGTGTTGGCGACGCCCATGCCGAAGTCCTGGTGGAAGTGCGCTTCCAGCCGCTTCTTGATGCGCTTCTGCACCTCGCGTGACGAAGTACTTCATGGCGTGCGGCGACAGCACGCCGAAGGTGTCGACCAGCGCCAGCGCGTCCATGTGGCCTTCCTTGCCGACCTTCTCGATCAGGTCGATCGCCCACTTCAATTCGGCGCGCGAAAAGTCGATCGGGAAGAACACCACTTCGAGGCCGTTCTCGTGCGCGAACTTGGTGGCCTCGACCGAGGTCTCGATCGCCTTTTCCAGCGGCCAGCGATAGGCCAGCTCGAGCATGTGCTTGCTCGACGGGATCTCCATCACGACGCCGTTGACGCCGGTGTCGACGGCGCGCTTGACGTCTTCCTTCATGCAGCGGGCGAAGGAGAAGATCTGCGGGCCGAGGTTGCGCTTGACGATTTCCTTGATGGCCTCGTTGTCGGACGGCGACACGATCGGCATGCCGGCTTCGATGCGGTGCACGCCGGCTTCGGCCAGCGCCTCGGCGATGCGGATTTTCTCGTCCTTGGAAAGGATGACGCCGGTCTGCTGCTCGCCGTCGCGCAGCGTGACGTCGTGGATCTTGATGTTCTTGGCGAACTTGAAGTCCTTGGTGACTTCAGGCGCGTAGTTCCATTCGCTGACGAACCAGTCGTTCGTTTTCCAGGGGGTTGGGTTGGCCATCCGTTACTCCTCTCGCGTGCCGGCGTATGGGTGGATTTGGGGCGTTTTTCCCGGCCAGCGGGCTCAAGACGATCAGGCTGAGCAGACCGCTTTCGCCGCCGCTGACATTGATATTTCGCAAGTCCGGGCCAAAAATCCTTGTTTTCCGGGCCCTTATAGGCGATGCCGGCGCTTCAGACTACCGGGTTAGTGAGCTCGCCGATGCCGGAAATCGCGATGCGGACGACGTCGCCCGGCCTGCAGATAGCGCGGCGGACCAAAGCCGATACCGACGCCGGCCGGCGTGCCGGTGGCCAAGAGGTCGCCCGGCTCCAGCGGCACGTAGGCCGTGACCGTCTCGATGAAGGTCGGCACGTCGAAAATCATGTCCTTGAGCTTGGCGAACTGCCGCCGCTCGTCGTTGACGTAGGTCGCGAGTTCCTGCTCGGCCGGCACGCCGAATTCGTCGCGCGTCACCAGATACGGCCCGACCGGGCAGAAGCCGTCCAGGCTCTTGCCGAGGAACCATTGCTTGTGGCGCTGCTGCACGGCGCGCGCGGTGACGTCGTTGACGATCGTGTAGCCGAACACGTAATCGAGCGCGTCCTCGCGCTTGACGTTCTTGGCGTGCTTGCCGATGACGACGCCGAACTCGCCCTCGTAGTCGACCGTGTGGGTCGGGTCCAAGGCACGCGACGATCTTCTGCCCCGGATCGGCGAGCGAGGACGTCGACTTGGTGAAGATCACCGGATCGGCCGGCACGTCCTGCTTGTCGCCGGACTGGTCGACGCCGCTCTGGGCGAATTCGCGGGCGTGGTCGTAATAGTTCTTGCCGACGCAGATGACGTTCTTGGCGAGCGGGCCGACCGGCGCCGCGAGCTTGGCGCGGGCGAGCGCGACCGGCTCGCCATACTCCGGCGGCCGCGCCCGCGCCGAGCAGCTTGATGACATGGCGCAGGTCGCGCAGCGCAGCCGCCGCCGACCGAGAACGGGCGGAAGCTGTCGCCCTCGACGGCGCCGAAAATCTTGCCCTTCGGGGTGTTGATGGCTGCGATTTTCATGGGGCGTGGCTGACCTTGCTGGGATGCCGGCTGGCGGGCGGGACGCGCGCAAGGCGCTAGCAAAGACGGCGGCGGCGGGCAAGGCGGGTGGATTTCCTGAATGCGAGCCCAGCCGCCATCATGGCCGGGCTGCTGCCGATCATGTGGAGCCACGGCACCGGCGCGGAGGTGATGCAGCGCATCGCCGTGCCGATGATCGGCGGCATGGTGTCGTCGACGCCGCTCATGCTCGTGGTCATTCTGGCGCTCTATGCGGCGATCAATGGGGCGAAGGTGCGCAACTGGTTTGCGCCGGAGGCGACGCCGAGCGCCACGTCCGCGGCGGAGTGAGAGCGGCGGCGCGTCACCGCCGGTGCGTAGGCAAAGCTACTCCGCCGTCATGGCCAGGCTGGTCTTAGCGGCCCTTTGGATCGTCATCGCCGGGTTCTGGCTCAAATTCGAAAACAAGACGTGAAGCGTTACTGTTAAAGGCACCTGGTACTACACGGCATGAGTTCGACTTGCGGCGCGGCGCAAGGCCGACGAGAACAATCGTACCGTCTGAAGTATCACTACCAGTTACCGTGTAAGGAGCCGGAGGGCAGTTCCTCTTGAAAGTGTATGCAGTCCCTATGTAGCGATGATTTGCATCACGCGCGCCCTTGAAAAGCACGGCGCCACTTGAGACTGGCAACCCCGCTTTGGGCGTTTCATATCGAATTTCAACATGATTCTTTGCGACAGTGTACAGCATTAGCGACCCATTATGAGTCAGCGGCGCCATTTCATCGTACGTTACCTCAACGTTTTCAGCGTGAGCGGCAGAGACTAAAGCCACGACGAAATCTCTGATCCATCGCCACACTCCATCTTTTCCCTCTAAGATAAAGTGTTGCGTCGATCGGTTGAGATCACCGCGTAACAGCGGACATTGACCAACGGCCAATCGACCGAAATTTATGAGGACACGCCCTAGGTCACCCCACCCCGACCGCTTTCGCCATAGCGCGTCGAAGACGCGCGCGTAAACGCGCTTATGGCTCGGCGATCGACCCTCTCCCTCCAGGGGAGGGTGAATAAGCGTCATCCCCCGCCCTTAACACCGCCTCGATCGACAGCCGCGACCAGGGCATCCGAACTCGGGTTTACCCGAGTTCGGCAGTCTGATGCCCGAAGTCGGATATATCCGACTTCGGGTGCGTTCGCGGAAGGCTGAGTAGGAGCCGGAGATCTTGCCGGCAATCGCGCTGCCCGCCGCCATGCGGCCGAGCACGCCCGATTGCAGCGAAGTGAGGATTTCCGAAGGCGGCGTGGTCTGCGGCGTGGCGCCGAGGCGGCGGTAGACCTCGCCGCCGAGCAGGTGAGCATTTGATCTTGATCAATACCGAACTCGGGCCTTTTGCCTTATATCGCTTGTCGGCGGCTTCGAAAGATCCCGGTCCGGATCGAATAAATTTGGCATGAACAAACGCATCGACCACGCCATTTTAGCGACGCTGATCGCCCTGTCGGTAGCATTGCTGCCAATAGCGGCGAGTATCGTCGTGAGCAGCGAGGCCGCGGCGGCATCGGTCGCGATCACTGTACCCGATTGCGATCACCACCACGACGCACCGGCCGGCACCGCGCAAAAGACGACTGACGGCTGCGATTCGATGGCCGCCTGCGCGCTGCATTGCTTCAATATGACCCAAGCCGGGTTCTCCACCCTTGCTTTTGCATCGTCGCCCAGTGTGGCGATCGAGCCCATTTGGCGCGAGAACAAATCGGCCTCGCAGATGGGCAGCCCACCCTTCCGCCCTCCTCGCTCCTGATCCTCATTCAAGTGCGTCGCGACGCGCGGGTTTGAAATCCGTGCGGAAATCCGGCCGTCGCTCGATGACATCGCGCGCTGCCGCGCAGCAACCCATGAGGAGTGAAAGACCATGAATGCGAAATATCTGCTCGCCCCCGCCTTTGCGCTGGCGATGAGTCTGACCGGCGCGGCCGCCTGGGCCGGCGCGGCGGACTATGCCTTTGAACCGGCGGCACCGGAATTCAAAAAAGGCGACGACGTGATCGTTGCCGTCCGTCTCGTGCATAAGCCGAGCGGCAAGCCGGTGCCGGACGCTGTCATCGTGCGCACGCGCATCGACATGGCGCCCGACGGCATGGCCGACATGGTGTCGCCGGTCGCCGCTCAGCCTGCCGGCGAGCCGGGCCTCTACGCGTTCAAAACCGATCTGCCGATGGCCGGGCGATATCAGTTCACTCTCGCCGCCAAGGTGCAGGGCGAGCCGGAGACGGTGACGGCCAAGGTCATCCTCAAGGCCGTCAAGTGACGTGAACGGCGACCGCTGTACCGGCCGCCGCTCCTCACCATTCGCCTTAACGCCCAGGCAGGGACTTCCAGCCATGAGCAAGATTCGAACGACCTATTTTCTAGCGTTCGTCGTCGCCGCCGCTGCAATCGCCGGTTACGCCTATACGCAGCGTGGGCCGACGACCGGCCCCGCACTGGGCGTCGCACAGCCGGCAGCGGCTGCCGAGCGGCCGATCCTCTATTATCGCGACCCGACCGGCGCGCCGTTCTGGTCGGCGACGCCGAAAAACGACGCGCAGGGCCGCGCCTATCTGCCCGTCTATGATGACGCGGAACCGAAGTTCGATCCGCCGAAGCTGGCGCTGCCGCCGCTGACCCCGCTGAAACTCGGGCAAGGCGAGCGCAAGATTCTGTACTACCGCAACCCGATGGGCCTGGCCGACACTTCGCCGGTGCCGAAGAAGGATTCGATGGGGATGGACTACATCCCCGTCTACGAGGGCGACGAGCCGGCCGACGGCAAGACCATCAAATTGAGCCTCGACCGGATTCAGCGCAGCGGCGTGCGCACCGAACCGGTGCAGGCCCGCGTCTTGGATCGTGCGGTGCGCGCGGTCGGCACCGTCGCGATCGACGAAAGCCGGCAGACCGTCGTGACAATGCGGTCGGACGGCTACGTCGAAGATCTGTTCGTCAACAAGACCGGCCAGACCGTGAAGGCCGGCGAGCCTTTGTTCCGCATCTACAGTCAAGACATCCAGCAGGCGCTCGCCGAACTCCTCGTCGTCTCGGGCCATGGTCAGGTGGCGCAGGCACCGGACAAATTCCGCATCGACGGCTCGATGCGGCGGCTGCGCAATCTCGGCGTGCCGGACAGCGTCGTTCGTGAGGTGCGCGAGCGCGGCGCCAATCCGCGCGCCATCGATTGGCCGGCGCCGGCGACGGGGACCGTGATCAGCAAGCGCATCGTCAATGGCCAGCAGGCGAAGGCCGGCGACGAGCTCTATCGCATCGTCGATCTCTCGCATGTCTGGGTGATCGCCGACGTCGCCGAACGCGACCTTGCCGACATCAAGGTGGGCACCGCAGCGACCGTGACGTTCCGCGCCTATCGGAGCCAGCCGGTCGAAGGCGCCGTGGGCTTCATCTATCCGGACGTCAGGACGGAAACGCGCACGGTGCGCGTGCGCATCGAGGTGCCCAATCCGGACGGGCGGCTCAAGACCGACATGTATGCCGACGTCGTGTTTCACGCCAATGCCGGCCTGCCGGCAGTGACCAGCGTGCCGGTCAGCGCGATCATCGACAACGGCGCGCGACAGATCGTGCTGGTCGCCAAGGGCGACGGCCGCTTCGAGCCGCGCCCGGTCAAGCTCGGCCGCCGCGGCGACGGCTACGTCGAGGTGCTCGACGGTCTTACCGCCGGCGAGGAGGTCGTCACCACCGCCAACTTCCTGATCGACGCCGAAAGCAACCTGCAGAGCGGCGCTTGAAGACCTTCAGCCGACGAGGAGCCGCCAGCAATGATCGCGCGCTTCATCCGCTGGTCGGCGCGCAACCTGCTGCTGGTCGGATTCGCCGGCGTCTTTCGTGACGCTCGCCGGCGTCTACGCGGTGTCGCGGGTGCCGCTCGACGCCATTCCCGACCTCTCCGACGTGCAGGTCATCGTCTACACCGAATATCCCGGGCCAGGCGCCGCAGGTGGTCGAGGACCAGGTCACCTATCCGCTGACCACGGCGATGCTGACGCGTGCCGCAGTCGCAAGGTGGTGCGCGGCTTCTCGTTCTTCGGCGTCTCCTTCGTCTACGTCATCTTCGAGGACGGCACCGACCTCTACTGGGCGCGCTCGCGCGTGCTCGAATATCTCAACTCGGCGCGCCGCGGCGGCTGCCGGCCGGCGTCGACGCCGACGCTCGGGCCCGGACGCGACCGGCGTCGGCTGGGTCTACCAATACGTCGTGCGCGGCGCGCAGAACGAACCCTCGCCGAGCTGCGCACGCATGCAGGACTGGTACATCCGCTACGGGCTCGCCAAGGCCGAAGGCGTGGCCGAAGTCGCGAGCGTCGGCGGCTTCGTCAAGCAATACAGCGTCGTGGTCGATCCGCGCCGGCTGCAGGCGCTCGGCATCCCGCTGGCGAAGGTCGCGCGACGCGATCCGCGTCAGCAACATGGACGTCGGCGGCCGCACCGTCGAGCTGGCCGAGACCGAATTCATGGTGCGCGGGCGCGGCTACCTCAAGAGCATCGCCGACCTCGAGCAGATCGTGCTCAAGAGCGACAGCGGCGTGCCGGTGCTGCTGCAAGGATGTGGCGCGCGTCGAGCTGGCGCCGGACGAGCGGCGCGGCATCACCGAGCTCAACGGCGAAGGCGAGGTGGTCAGCGGCATCGTCCTGCAGCGCTTCGGCGCAGAACGCGCTCGACCGTCATCGAGAACGTCAAGGCGCGGCTCGCGGAGATCGCGCCGAGCCTGCCCGAGGGCGTCGACGATCGATGCCGGTCTACGACCGCTCCGACCTGATCTACCGCGCCATCGACACGCTCAAGCGCACGCTGATCGAGGAAAGCATCATCGTCGCGCTGGTCTGCATCGTCTTCCTGCTGCACGTGCGCAGCGCGCTGGTCGCCATCATCACGCTGCCGGTCGGCGTGCTGATCGCCTTCATCGTGCATGAACGCTGCTGGGCATCGAGCTCCAACATCATGAGCCTCGGCGGCATCGCCATCGCCATCGGCGCGATGGTCGACGCCGCCATCGTCATGATCGAGAACGCGCACAAGCATCTGGAGCGCGCGCCGCCCGGACAAGCCGCGCACCGAGGTGCTGATCGAGGCGGCGATCGAGGTCGGGCCGGCGCTGTTCTTCAGCCTGCTCATCATCACCGTGTCGTTCCTGCCGATCTTCGCGCTGGAGGCGCAGGAAGGCCGGCTGTTCAAGCCGCTCGCCTACACCAAGACCTTCGCCATGGCGGCGGCGGCGCTCCTGTCGGTGACGCTGGTGCCGGCGCTGATGGTGCTGTTCGTGCGCGGCCGCATCGTCCCGGAGCACAAGAACCCGATCAACCGCGTCCTGATCTGGATCTACCGGCCGGTGATCCGCGCGCGTGCTGCGAGCCAAGGCGCTGACCATCCTGCTCGCGCTCGTCGTGCTCGGCGGCAGCCGTCTGGCCGGCGTCGCAGCTCGGCACGCGAGTTCATGCCGACGCTCAACGAGGGCACGCTGCTCTACATGCCGACGACGCTGCCGGGCCTGTCGATCACCAAGGCGGCCGAGCTGCTGCAGACGCAGGACAGGATCATCAAGACGCTTCCCGGAGGTCGCATCGGTCTGCGGCAAGGCCGGCCGCGCCGCGACCGCGACCGACCCGGCGCCGACCGAGATGTTCGAGACCGTCATCAATCTGAAGCCCGAGAGCGAATGGCGGCCCGGCATGACCATCGACAAGCTGATCGCCGAGATGGACAAGGCGCTGCAGTTTCCCGGCGTCTCCAACGCCTGGACCATGCCGATCAAGGCGCGCATCGACATGCTGTCGACCGGCATCCGCACGCCGGTCGGCGTCAAGGTGCTCGGCAACGACCTGGCCGAGATCGAACGGCTCGCGCGCCAGATCGAGGCCGTGGTGCGCACCGTGCCCGGCACGACCAGCGCCTATCGCCGAACGCGTCATCGGCGGCTACTACCTCGACATCGAGCCCGACCGCGACGCAGCTCGCCCGCTACGGCCTGATGGTCGGCGACGTGCAGGACGTCGATCGCCACCGCGCTCGGCGCCGAAGCCGGTGACGACCACCGTCGAGGGCCGCGAGCGCTACACCGTCAACGTCCGCTATCCGCGCGACCTGCGCAGCGATCCGCAGGCGATCGCCACGCGAGGTGCTGGTCCCGCTGCCGGACGGCGGCACCGTGCCGCTCGGCGAGGTCGCCAACGGTCGAGCTCGCGCAGGGCCCGCCACGCATCCGCACCGAGAACGCGCAGCTCGCGGTCTACATCTATGTCGACATGCGCGACCGCGACCTCGGCGGCTACGTCGCCGATGCGCAGAAGGCGGTGGCCGAGCAGGTCAAGTTCCCGCCCGGCTACTACGTCGACCTGGAGCGGCCAGTTCGAATACCTGCGAGCGCGCCAAGGCGCGGCTGAAGATCGTCGTGCCGGTGACGCTGCTGATCATCTTCCTGCTGCTCTACCTCAACTTCCGCCGCGCTGACCGAGACGCTGATCGTCATGCTGTCGCTGCCGTTCGCGCTGGTCGGCGGGCTTGTGGCTGATGTGGTGGCTCGGCTTCAACCTGTCGGTCGCCGTCGCCGTCGGCTTCATCGCGCTGGCCGGCGTCGCCGCCGAGACCGGCGTGGTCATGCTGATCTATCTCGACCACGCGCTGAGCGAGACCGAAGCGCGCAGCGCGCCGCCGAGGGCCGCGCCGTTCACGCGCGACGATCTCTACGACGCGATCATGGTCGGCGCGGTCGAGCGCGTGCGGCCGAAGATGATGACGGTCGCCGCCATCATGGCCGGCCTGCTGCCGATCATGTGGAGCACCGGCACCGGCTCGGAGGTGATGCAGCGCATCGCCGTGCCGATGATCGGCGGCATGGTGTCGTCGACGGTGCTGACGCTCATCGTCATTCCGGCGGTCTATGCGCGCGATCAAGGGCGCCAAGCTACGTAACTGGTTCGTCCCGGAGGCGAAGAAGAGCTTGATGAGTTTGCAGGAGTAACGGCGGCAGTGCACGCCTAACTTCATGCCTACCCCCTCGCCCGTCAACACCGCCTCGATCGACACCCGCGACCAGGGCATCCGAACTCGGGTTTACCCGAGTTCGGCAATCTGAAGCCGAAGTCGGATAAATCCGACTTCGGATGCGCTCGCTTCCTTGCGATCAGGCCACCCGCCGCTTTTTTGGAACCTCAGCCGGGTGCGCGGAAAGCGTCAGGCCCAAGGCCCGCACGATGCGCATCACGGTGGCGAACTCGGGATTGCCGGTCGCGCCCAGCGCCTTGTAGAGGCTCTCCCGGTTCAATCCGGCGTTCTTGGCAATCTCGCCCATGCCCCGCGCGCGCGCGACGACGCCGAGCGCATCGCGGACGAAATCGGCATCGCCGGCTTCCAGCGCCGCCGCGATATAGGCGGATTGCCGCTGCTTCGCTGTCGAGATAATCGGCGGCATCGAAGCGTGTCGTCTTTTTCGCCTTCGCTCTTTTCGCCATCACAGTGTCTCCGCAAATTCCTGAGCGCGCTTGATATCGTCGCGCTGCGTGCGCTTGTCGCCTGCGCACAGCAAGATCACAATCTCAGCCCCGCGCTGCACATAGTAGACGCGGTAGCCGGGCCCATAGGCGATCCGCATTTCCATGACGCCCTTGCCGACGCTACGGGCATCGCCCGGATTGCCAAGTTCCATGCGGCGAATGCGGGCGACGATCCGCGCGACCGCGTTGGCGTCGCGCAACCGGCGCAGCCAGCCCGAAAATTCCGCCGTCTGGCGAACTTCGATCATGGATAAAGCAATGTAGCCTATAGGCTACGATCGGTCAAGCGGAAGTGTGAACCCCGCTCATTCCCGCATAAGCGGGAATCCAGTTCTTTGAGGTGGAGCAAGCATCCCCTGGGTCCCCGCTTTCGCGGGGACGAGCGGGGATATCCTACCCCCTCGCCCGCAACACCGCCTCGATGCTCACCCTTGACCAGGGCGCGGTGCGTTCGCGGAATTCGTCGTAGGAGCCGGAGATCTTGCCGCGCATGTCGCTATGGACGGCGAACATTTCGCCCATGACGAGGCGCGCCTGCTTCCCGCGCCGCCGCGACCACGTCGTCCGGGAACGCCGTCAGCTTGACGCCGTGGTCCTTGATCAGCGCCGCCAGCGCCTCGGCGTTGAGCCGCTCCATCTCGGCCAGCGCGTAGTTCGCCTCCGCGGCGCAGGCATGCGCGACGATCGCCTTGAGCTCGTCGGAGAGCGCGTTCCACACTTTGAGCGCGACGATGCACTCGCCGGTGCCGTTCGGCTTGTTGAAGCCGGGATAATAGTAGAACGGCGCGACGCGATAGAGGCCGAGCGCGATGTCGGTGCCGGGGCCGACGAATTCGGCGCCGTCGAGCACGCCCGATTGCAGCGAGGTGAGGATTTCCGCCGGCGGCGTGGTCTGCGGCGTGGCGCCGAGGCGGCGATAGACTTCGCCGCCGAGGCCGAGCGACCGGAGCTTGAGCCCGCGCAGATCGGCGAGCGCTCTTGATCTCGCGGCGGAACCAGCCGCCCATGCAGACGCCGGTGTTGCCGGCCATGAACGGCTTGACGCCGAACGGCGCGTAGAGCTCGTCCCACAGCGCCTGGCCGCCGCCGGCCTCGATCCAGGCGACGTGCTCGGCGGGCGTCAGGCCGAACGGCACGGTGGTGAAGAAGGCCGCGGCCGGCATCTTGCCCTGCCAGTAGAAGGCCGCGGTGTGGCCGATATCGGCGACGCCGTTGCCGACCGCGTCGAGCACCTCGAAGGCCGGCACCACCTCGCCGGCGGCATAGACGGTGATGTCGATGCGCCCGCCGCGACAGCGTGCGGATGCGCTCGGCGACGCGCTCGGCCGACATGCCGGGGCCGGGCAGACGTTTCGGCCAGGAGGTGACCATGCGCCATTTCAGCGTGTCGGCGCGCGCGATGGCCGGCGCGGCGATGAGGCCGGCGGCGCGCAGCCGGCGAGTGGTGAATTTGCGGCGCGTGGTCATGGCTTCGCTCCATTGCTCATGGAAGTGATGCAAGGCCCGGGGCCGTGGCCGATCGCGAGTTCGTCGGCGTGCGGCGATGGCCGCGGTGACGTAGGCCTTGGCCTCCCGGCAGGCGGTGACGACGTCGCGCCCCTTGGCCAGCCCGGCGGCGATCGCCGACGACAAGGTGCAGCCGGTGCCGTGCGTGTTCTTCGTGTCGATCCGCTTCGCCGACAGCCGCACGACCTCGCCCTCGCCGATCAGCAGATCGACGCTTTCGTCGCCATCTGCCGTGGCCGCCTTTGATCAGCACGTTGCGCGCGCCGAGCGACAGGATCTCGCGCGCCTGGATTTCCATTTCGCGCTCGGTGCGCGCCGGCGTGGCGCCGGTGAGCGCGGCCGCCTCCGGCAGGTTCGGCGTCACCAGCAGCGTGTGCGGAATGAGCAGGCGGCGCAGCGCGTCGACGCACGTCGCCGGCCAGCAGGCTGTCGCCGGAACTGGCGATCGTCACCGGGTCGAGCACGATGTTGCGCGCGCGGTGGCGCGCGAGCCCGTCCGCCACCGCCTTCGACCGTCGCCGGGCGGAACAGCATGCCGATCTTCACCGCGCCGACCGCGAGATCGGAAAACACGGCGTCGATCTGCGCGGCGACGAAGTCGGGCGGCACGTCGTAGATCGCGGCGACGCCCTGCGTGTTCTGCGCGGTCAGCGCGGTGATGACGCTGGCGCCGTAGACGCCGAGCGCGGCGAAGGTCTTCAGGTCGGCCTGGATGCCGGCGCCGCCGCTTGAGTCCGAGCCGGCGATGGTGAGCGCGATGGCCGTCATGGCTTGTTTGGTCAAGATTTGCCTCGCCGCTTGAGCGCCGCGTCGACCACCGCGCGCAGCTCCCGCGCGGCCTGCGCCGGATCGGGCGCGCGCGACAGCGCCGAGATCACCGCGACGCCGTCCGCCCCCGCCCCAATCGTCTCGGCGGCATTGCCGGTAGTGATGCCGGAGATGGCGCAGATCGGAAACCCCGGCTTGCGCGCGCGCACCACCTGCACGATGTCGCGCAGACCGGACACCCCGATCGGCGCCGCGGCATCGTTCTTCGAGCCGGTCGGATATACTGCGCCGATGCCGACGTAATCGATCAGATCGAGCGGCGCGGCTTGCGCCTGCTGCACCGTGCTCAAGCTCAGCCCGATGATGGCGGTACGGCCGAGCAGCAGTCGCGCGTCTTCGGGCGTCATGTCGTCCTGGCCGATATGCACGCCATCGGCCTCAGCAGCGAGCGCGACGTCGACGCGGTCGTTGATCAGCAAGGGTACGCCGGCCGGCTCAAGTACGGCGCGAAGGCTACGCGCTTCCTCCATCATGACGCGGGTGGACCCATGCTTGTCGCGCAGTTGCACCAGCGTGGCGCTGCCGGCGATCAGCCCGGCAAGATCGGTCAGCGTGCGGCCACCGGCGACGGCGGGATCGACAAGCGCATAAAGCCGGAGATCGACGTCCATCAACTTACCCTTGCCCGTGCGATGAGCGTCGGCCCATCGAGGTTGAACAGCGTATCGACGAATGCCACCGCGAAGCTGCCGGGCCCTGCCGCCTTTTCGGCCGCCAGTTCGCCGGCGACGCCGACGATCGTCAATGCGGCCGCAGTGGCAAGCCAGGCATCCCGTTCGACGCCGAGACAGGCCGCGACCAGCGCCGAGGCGGCGCAGCCCATGGCGGTCACCTTGGCCATCAGCGGGTGGCCGTTGGCGATGACCGCAAGCCGCTCGCCGTCGCCGACCAAGTCGATCGCGCCCGATAGCCCGATCACGCTTTTCGTGGCGCGCGCATAGGCCGCCAGTGCGTCGCGCGTCGGCTCGTTGCCGGATAGCGCGGTAAATTCTGCGGCGTTGAGGCGTACCGCCTTGGGCGCGCGGTCGACCAAAGCGCGCGCGAAATCCGCCCGCGCGGCGCTGCGATCGATGAATACCGGATCGAGCACCCACGGCACGTTTTCATCCGTCGCGGTTCCGACCGCGATCACCGTTGCCTCGCGCCGCTCACGGTCGAACGTGCCGAGATTGACCAGTAGCGCGTCCGCGCCGGCGACGAACGCGGCCGATCTCATCGACCGACAGCGTCATCGACGGCACCGCGCCAGCCGCGAGCAGCACATTGGCGGTAAAATTCTGCGCCACCGCGTTGGTGATGCAGTGGACGCGTGGCGAGCGCGCGCGCAGCCGCTCGATCAGCGCCGCCGCGAATTGCGCCACACTATCGCGCGTTGCCGGTCCGGAATCGCGCATCTCATCTCCCTCCGCCGGCATGACCCGGATCAGGTTCGTTGGGTTGGCCACGGATCGGCCTCTCAGTCCGGCGACGCCGGACACCCCACGAGATTGCTGATCACTACCTAGTCCGCGCGGCTAGGCAAGGCAAGTCTGCGAGGCCCGAGCGCCTTGCATGTGGGCTGTGTTTTTGCTGGATTGCGGCGTCCCCCTCAAGGGGCACGGAGGCGCGCGATGACCCCCTTCTTCGTCCAGATCAAATGCGAGCTCGGCAAGTCCTACCAGGTGGCCAACGAACTGGCCGAAGCCGAGATCGCCTCGGAGATCTACTCGACCGCGGGCGACTACGACCTGCTGGTCAAATTCTACGTGGATGCGGGTACCGACATCGGTCACTTCGTCAACGAGAAGGTGCAGACCCTGCCCGGCATCAAGGACACCTACACCATCATCACGTTCAAGGCGTTCAAGGCCTAGATTTCGGGCCGGCGCGGTCCTTCGGCCTCGCGCGCGCGCTGCAAGCCGAGCGCCCGCTCGCGCCAGATCACGAACAGCCCGGCGCCGGCGACGATGGTCGCACCGACATAGACCAGCGCGCTCGGCAATTCGCCGAACACCCAGTAGCCGAGCAACAGCGCCCACAGCATCGACGAGTAGTCGAACGGCGCCACCACCGACGCGGTGGCATGGCGATAGCTTTCGGTCAGAAAAATATGCGCGATGCCGCCGAAGACGCCCATTGAGACCAGCATGAGGAGTTCGGAGCCGGTCGGCGTGTGCCAGGCAAATGGCAGCGTCACCACGCCGGCCAATGCGGTGACCAGCGAAAAATAAAATACGATCGACGAGGTGGTTTCGCTCTGCGTGAGCCGCCGGGTCTGGATCACGGTGCCGGCGTTGCAGAAAGCGGAAAACAGCGCCAACATCGAGCCGATCGTGGCCACGCTAGCCGCGCTGGCGGCGGCGTAGTGTTTGACGTCAAAGTGCGGAATCAGCATCACGATCACGCCGCCAAAACCGACCACCACCGCCGACCAGCGATAGAACCGCACGTGTTCTTTTAGAATGACCGCCGCCAAAGCCACCGTGATCAACGGCGAGGCGAAGGAAATCGCAGTGGCGTCCGCCAGCGGCAGCCGTGCCAGCGCGGAGAAATTGCTGTACATGCCGCCGACGCTGAGCGCCCCGCGCCCGAGTTGGCCGAGCGGACGGCGGGTATAGACCGCGCTCGCCAGCTCGCCGCGCAAGGCATAGATCAATAGCACCGGCGGGATCGCGCAGGCGCTGCGGAAGAACACGAGCTGGCCGACCGGAACCACGTCGCCTAACTGGCGCACGAATGCCGACAGAGCGGCAAATAAAAGCGCAGAGATCAGCTTAAAGCCGATGGCTTTGAATAGATTCATCGAGCCGGCTTATAGCAGCCAATAGCAGCCGCAAGTTATTCCTTCTTTTTCGGTGGCGGCCTCAGCCCTTCGACCGCCGGCAGCGACTTGATATAGGCGGCGATCGCCATGCGATCCGCTGCGGTCAATTGCGACGTGTTGCGCACTACCTCGACCATATTACCGCCGACCCGGTCGGAATCGGGCGTCATGCCGTCCTCAAGCGTGTCGGCGATGTCTTGCTCCGACCAGCTCTGGAGCTTGTACTCGGTGATATTGGGTACGCCGCCCTGACCGTCCGGGCTCGGGCCCCCAGTGAAGCGCAAACTGGCGATCACACCGCCGAGCGCATCGCGCGGCGAGTGACATTCCGCGCAATGACCGGGGCCGTTGACGAGGTACGCGCCGCGGTTCCACTGTGCCGACTTCGACGGATCGGGCGTAAACGGCTTGCCGTCGAGATACAACAGCTTCCAAAGGCCAAGCGTACGCCGGATGTTGAACGGAAACGGCAGATCGTGGTCGCGCGCACGTCCCTGAACCGGCGGTAGCGTCTTTAGATAGGCGAACAGATCGCGCAGATCGTCGAAACGCGTGTGCTGATACGACGTGTAGGGAAAGGCCGGATAGAGATGCTCGCCTGAAGGCGACGTTCCCTTGGTCATGGCGGTGACGAATTGCGCCTCGCTCCAGGCGCCGATGCCGTCCTTCGGATCGGAGGAAATGTTGGGGACGTAGAAAGTGCCGAACGGCGACGTCAGCGCCAGCCCGCCGCCGAGCCTGGTCATGTCCGGCTGCTTCGGTACCGCGTGGCAGGACGCGCAGCCGCCGGCGTAGAACATCTCCTTGCCGTTGGCGAGGTCGGACGTGTGGGCCGGAAGCGCGCTCGCCGGCACGATGGCAGGAATGGTCAAGAACCAGAACGCCGCAAGCCCCGACACGGCGGCGATGGCCGCCAGCAACATAAGCCTCCGTCTCATCGCGTCCCCCGGACTCGCAAGCCGCCTTTCATACAGCAAACAAAACGCCGCCGCGACAGGATCGCGGCGGCGTCACGCATCGACGTGGCCGAGCCCTATTGTTTCGACAGGCGATATTCCTTGTGGCAATCGTCGCAGGCCTTGCCGACCACCGGGATCGCAGCCTTGAGACCGTCGAGCGAGGATTTCGCCTTGTCGTGGTTTTCCGCCACGGCTTTGGCGAATGCCGCGGCCTTGGCATCGAAATCGTTTTTGTTCACCCAAATCTTCGGCGATGCGCGGTGGTCGCCTCCGGTCTTGGAACTCTCCGGAAACAGGTCAGGCAGTTTCTGCGCGGTGTCGGCCCATTGCTTAAACGCGGCGTCGACTGCGGCGGCATCGAATGGCGCCTGCCCGCGCATCATTTGCACGACCGCTTTTGCGTGATCGTTATTCTTTTTCATCAGGTCTTCGCGGGTTTTCACGAGATCCTGCTGGGCCATGACGGCACCGACGCTGATAACAACCGCCAGGGCGGCAAGAATCGTACGAGCGAACATCGCGACCTGCTTTTTCCAACGAATGACGGCTTTCGGAAAACCCTGGCGCAATAGGATTATTCCTTCCACGGCTGGCATTTTGCCGCGCGCGGTCCCTCCATCGGCTGCCATGATCACAAACTCGTGATCGGCTAAACCATTATACCGATTTGACTTTTCTGACAGCTGCGATCGCCGCCCAGACCTTTTGCGGCGTCGCCGGCATGTCGATGGTGCGGATGCGGTAGGCGCGCCAGAGCGCATCGAGGATGGCGTTGATCAGCGCCGGACAGGAACCGATGGCGCCGGCCTCGCCCGCGCCTTTGACGCCGAGCGGATTGTTCTTGCACGGCACGTTGCGCGTCTCGAACACGAAGTACGGCGCATCCGCCGCGCGCGGCATGGCGTAGTCCATGAAACTCGCGCTGAGCAATTGCCCCGATGCCGGATCGTAGACGGTGTCTTCCATCAGCGCCTGGCCGATGCCCTGCACAGCGCCGCCATGCACCTGGCCGGCGAGCAACAGCGGATTGAGCGTGGCGCCGAAATCGTCGACCACGACGTAATTCAGGATCACAGTTATGCCGGTGTCGGGATCGATCTCGACTTCCGCGATGTGTGTGCCGTTCGGGAAAGTCGGTTGCTCGGTGCCGAACTCGCTCGACGCGCGCAAGTTTTCGGGCTTCGCCTGCGGGTGCGCGGCGAGATCGGCAAACGAAATAACACGGTCGGTGCCGGCGACACGCACCGCTCCGCCGGCGATTTCCATATCGGTGGGAGCGGCTTCAAGCGCGTCGGCGGCGAGTTGCTTGAGTTGCTCGGCCAGCGTCTTGCTGGCGCGGTCGACCGAAACGCCGCCCACGGGAATCGAACTCGAACCGCCGGTGCCGGCGCCGGTCGCGATCAAATCGGTGTCGCCCTGCACCACGCGCACGCGCTCCGGCGGCAGGTCGAGTCGTTCGGCGACGAGTTGCGCATAAGACGTGGCGTGGCCCTGCCCGGTCGACTGCGAGCCGATCAGCACGGTGACGCCGCCGTCGCGATCGAGCCGCACATGCGCCGTCTCCGGCCCGTTGCCGCCGCAGGCCTCGACATAGGTGGCGATGCCGATGCCGCGCAGCTTGCCGGCGCGCTTCGATTGCGCGGCGCGCTTGTTGAAGCCGTCCCAGTCGGCGATCTCCTGCGCGCGCGCGAGCGTGCCGGCGAAGTCGCCGGAGTCGTAGATTTTGCCGGTCGGCGTCGTATAGGGCATCGCCTTCGGCTTGATGAAGTTGCGGCGGCGCAGCACGTCGGGCGCGATATCGAGTTCGCGCGCGGCGGCATCGACCAGCGCGCTCGATCAGATAGGTCGCCTCCGGCCGGCCCGCGCCGCGATAGGCGTCGACCGGCACGGTGTTGGTGTAGACGGCGCGTAAGCGCACATGCGCGACCGGAATGTCGTAGACGCCGGTCGCCATGCCGACGCCGAGCCAGGGAATATAGGGCGCGTAGCACGAGAGATAGGCGCCCATGTCGGCGATGATGTCGAGATCGAGCGCGAGGAAGCGGCCCTTGTCGTCGAGCGCGAGCCGCGCGGTGGAGATATTGTCGCGGCCGTGGCTGTCGCCGAGGAAATGCTCGGAGCGCTCGCATATCCATTTCACCGGCCGGCGCAGCCGCTCGGCGGCAACCGCGGCGAGCGCATATTCGCGATAGGGAAACAGCTTGGTGCCGAAGCCGCCGCCGACGTCGGGCGTCACCACACGCATGCGGTCGGGCGGGATGCGCAGCACGTCGTTGCAGATGATGTCGCGGATGATGTGGCTGCCCTGGCTGCCGAGCGTGAGCGTATAGCGCTGGCCGTCGTATTCGGCGATCACGCCGCGGGTATCCATGTAGTTGGTCACCAGCCGCTGATTGACGATGGTCAGCTCGACCGTGCGCGCGGCCTGCGCGAACGCGGCCTGGGTGGCGTCCGCATCGCCCAACTCAGTCTCGAAGGCGAGATTGTTCGGCCGGTCGGGCCACACACGCGGCGCACTTGGCGCGAGCGCGGCCATGGCGCCGATCACATGCGGCAACGGCTGCCAGTCGACCGCGATCGCCTCAGCGGCGTCCTTCGCCGCGGCGAGGCTATCGGCGACCACGAAGGCGATGGCGTCGCCGACATGGCGCACCACGTCCTTGGCCAGGATCGGATAGACTGGAATTTCGATGTCCACGCCCGGCAGCACGCCGGGCGTCGGCAAGGGCCCGAGATCGGCCACTTCGGTGGCGGTGAGCACCAAGCGCACGCCCGGCATCGCACGCACGCGATCGAGCTCGTGGATGCTGAAGCGGGCATGCGCATGCGGCGAGCGCAACACCACCGCGTGCAGCGTCGCGGCGCGGCGCGACGTCGGCCACGTAGCGGCCGGCGCCGCGCAGCAGCGCGTCGTCTTCCTTGCGCGTGAGCGGCTGGCCGAAGCCGAATTTCATCGTCATGGCTTCACCGCCTCGGATTGCGGACGCCGCCGCGCAAAACGTAGCGCGATCCAGCGCGTGACCACGTAGAACACCGGCGTGAAGATCAGCCCGAAGGCGGTGACGCCGATCATGCCGGAGAACACCACGGTGCCGAGCGTCTGCCGCAGTTCGGCGCCGGCGCCGACCGCCCAGACCAGCGGCGAGACGCCGAAAATGAACGACAGCGAGGTCATCAGGATCGGCCGGAACCGCAGCCGCGCCGCTTCGACCGCGGCTTCAAGGCGGTCGCGGCCCCGGTCCTCAATCTGCTTGGCGAATTCCACGATCAGGATCGCGTTTTTCGCCGCTAGGCCGATCAGCACGACGAAGCCGACCTGGGTGAGAATGTTGTTGTCCTGTCCGCGCAGCACCACGCCGACGATGGAGGCCACCAGGCACATCGGCACGATCAGGATCACCGCCAGCGGCAGCGTCAGGCTTTCGAATTGCGCGGCCAGCACCAGGAACACGAACACCACCGCCAGCACGAAGGCGAAGATCGCGGTATTGCCGGCGCGCAACTGCTGGTAGGCGAGTGTCGTCCACTCGTAGGAGAAGCCTTCTGGCAGCGTCTGCGCGGCGAGCTGCTGCATGATCTCGATCGCCTGGCCCTGCGAATAGCCGGGCGCCGCAGTGCCGTCGAGTTCGGCGGCCGGATACAGATTGTAGCGCGGCACGCGGTACGGTCCGGAAATGTCGCGCACCGTGGTGAAGGAGCCGAGCGGAACGGTGTCGCCGCTGGAATTGCGCACCCGGATATTGAGCACGTCGCGGGTATCCTTGCGGAATTCGCTGTCGGACTGCGCCACTACCCGGAAGGTGCGGCCGAACAAGTTGAAGTCGTTGACATAAGACGAGCCGAGATAGATCTGCAGCGCGGCGAAGACGTCGGGGACATTGACGCCGAGCAGTTGCGCCTTAGTGCGGTCGATGTCGAGGTAGAGCTGCGGCGTCGAGGTCTCGAACAGCGTGAACACCTGCTGGACGCCGGGCGTCTGCGCCGCCCGCCCCATCATGGCGTAGGCCGCCGCCTGCAAGGCCTGCGGCCCCTGCCCCGCCCGATCCTCGATCATCATGCGGAAGCCGCCGGCATTGCCGATGCCGCGCACCGGCGGCGGCGCCACCACCACCACCAGCGCGTCCTGGATCGACGCGAACTTGGCGAACAACTGGCGCTGGATCGCGGCCGCCGACTGGTTCGGGTCCTTGGCGCGCTGGTCGAACGGCGCCAGCACCAGGAAGATCGCGCCCGAGTTCGGCGCATTGGTGAAAGTCGCGCCGGAGAAGCCGACGATGTTCACCGCGCCCAGCACGCCCGGCGTTTGCAGGGCGAGGTCGACCGCCCGGCGGTTGACCGCGTCGGTGCGCGCGAGCGAAGCGCCCGGCGGCAATTGCACGATGGTGATGAGATAGCCGCCGTCGACCTGCGGGATGAAGCCAATCGGCGTCTTGCGGAATTCATTGAGACCGAAGGCCAGCACGCCGGCGTAGACGACGAGCATCAGCACCGCGATGCGCACCACCCGTCCGGCCAGCCAGCCATAGCCT
Source organism: uncultured Alphaproteobacteria bacterium (assembly GCA_963772235.1). Lineage (GTDB taxonomy): Bacteria > Pseudomonadota > Alphaproteobacteria > Rhizobiales > Xanthobacteraceae > Pseudolabrys. The sequence continues at coordinate 48,314 of CAVYWI010000025.1, read as the reverse complement.
TGTGCAAAGCGGTCGAAGCCGACGTTAAACAGGCGGAAGAAACCGTGGACCGGCCGCTCCCACCAGCGATCCGGGCGGCGCGCATGCGCGGGCTTGAGAAGCAGCGCGCACAAAGCGGGCGACAGCGTCAACGAGACAGTAAGCGAAATGACGGTCGCGCCGGCGATGGTGAGCGCAAATTGCCGGTAGAACTGCCCCGATATGCCGGTGATGAAGGCCGAGGGCACGAACACCGCGACCAGCACCAGCGCGATCGCGATCAAGGCCGTGCCGACCTCGTCCATGCTCTTGCGCGCGGCCTCGCGCGGGCTCAGCCCAGCGGCGATATTGCGCTCGACGTTTTCGACCACGACGATGGCGTCATCCACCACGATACCGACCGACAGCACCAAGCCGAACAGCGACAGCGTGTTGAGCGTGAAGCCGAACATCGCCATGAAAAAGAAGGTGCCGACCAGCGATACCGGAATGGCGATGAGCGGAATCACCGCCGCCCGCCAGGTCTGCAGGAACATCACCACCACCAGCACGACCAGGATGATGGCCTCGCCGATCGTATCCTGTACAGCTTCGACCGATTGCTGGATGAACTGGGTCGGGTCGTAGACGATGTCGTATTTCACGCCTGGCGGAAACCGCTTGGAGATGTCCGCCATCGGCGGAGCGGATCGCGCGCGCAGTCGCCAGCGCGTTCGATCCCGGCCGCTGGAACACCGCGATCGCCACTGCCGGATCGAGATTGAGATAGGAATTCGAGCTGTAGTCCTGCGCCGCCAGCTCGACCCGCGCGACGTCCTTGACGCGCACCACCGCGGTCGCGGTCTGCTTGACGACGATATTGGCGAACTCGCCCGGATCGGTCAGCCGCCCGAGAGTCTGCACCGCGATCTGGAAGGCACGCGGCTTTTCCACCGGCGGCTGGTTGAGCGTGCCGGAGGCGACCTGCACGTTCTGCCCTTGCAGCGCGCGCACCACGTCGTTGGCGGTGAGCCCGAGCGATTGCAGCCGGTCGGGATCGAGCCAGATGCGCATGGAGTAGTCGCGGCTGCCGAACACGATGAGCGAACCGACGCCGTCGACGCGCGTCAGGGCGTCCTTGATCTCGAGCGTGGCGTAGTTGGAAATGAACAGCGGATCGCGTGACTTGTCGGGCGAGAACAGATGCACGACCATCATCAGGTCGGGCGAGGCCTTGGCTACGGTGACGCCGATATTGCGCACGTCCGCCGGCAGGCGCGGCTGCGCGATGGCGACGCGGTTTTGCACCTGCACCTGCGCGATATCGAGATTGGTGCCGATATCGAAGGTGACCGCGATGGAGAATTTGCCGTCCGCAGTCGAGTTCGACGACACGTACAGCATGTTCTCGACGCCGTTGATCTGCTCCTCGATCGGCGCGACCACGGTGGAGGCGACCACGTCGGCGCTGGCGCCCGGATATTGCCCGCTCACGTTGATGACCGGCGGCGCGATTTCCGGATATTGCGCGACCGGCAGCCGCACGAAGGCGATGCCGCCGAGGATCACGAACACGATCGAGACCACGGAGGCGAAGATCGGCCGGTCGATGAAGAAATGCGAGATACGCATCGGTTGCGGCCGGGTTATTTCGGTTTCTGCGGCGGGTTTGCGCCTTGCGCCGGCGCAGCGCCCGGCTTGCCTTCTTCCTGCGGCGTGACCTTTTGGCCCGGCCGCGCACGCATCAAACCGTTCACGATGATGCGGTCATCGGCACTGACTCCGCTCTTGATCACGCGCAAATTGTCCCTGGTGATCTGGCCGAGCGTCACGTATTTCGAAACGACCTTGTTGTCGGCGCCGACGGTGAGGACGAATTTCCGCGTCTGCTCCGTGCCGATAGCCGCGTCGGGCACCAGCAACGCCTCGTAAGGCGGCGAGCCTGCCACTTGCACGCGGGCGAACATTCCGGGCGTGAAGAGGTTGTTGGCATTGGCGAACACCGCGCGGCCGCGAATGGTGCCGGTCGACGGGTCGATCACGTTGTTGACGAAATCCATGTGTCCCTCGTGCGCGAAATCGGGCTCGTCGATCAGCTTGAGTGCGACCGGGACGCCGGCGTTTCGGCTGGCGACATCGTTGCCGGTTTTCGACATCCGCTCGTAGCGCAGGAATGAGGCCTCATCGAACGTGAACTCGAAGTAGATCGGATCGGTCGACACGATGGTGGCGAGCAGCGTCGTATTGCCGGCGGCGCCGCCGGTGACCAGGTTGCCGGGCGAGACCCGCCGGTCGCCGATGCGGCCGTTGATCGGCGCGCGCAATTCGGTGAATTCGATATCGAGCTCGGCCTGGCGCACCGCCGCTTCGTTGTTGTTGACGGAGGCTTGCGCGTTGCGGAAGGCCTGCGCGCGCTGCTCGAAGACCTGATCGGTGATGGTCTTGTCGCGTACCAGCTGCTGGCCGCGCGTATAGTCGGATTCGGTGAAGGCGAGATTGGACTTGGCCTGCGCCAGATTGGCGCGCGCCTGGTCGAGCGTGTTCTGGAACGGCCGCTTGTCGATGGTGAACAACAGGTCGCCCTGCTTGACGATCTGCCCGTCCTTGAAATGCACGCCATCGAGATAGCCGGAGACGCGCGCGCGCACCTCCACCGAGTTGATCGCGGTGAAGCGGCCGACATATTCGTCGTAATCGGTGACGGTGTCGCTTGATCGGCTTGGCGACGGTGACCGTCGGCGGCGGCGGAGTCGCTGCCTGCTTTTGCTGCTCGCCGCAGCTTGCGACCAAAGTCGCAAGCACGCACAGCAAGGCAATGTTGCGGCCACGATGCATCAATGAAAATGATGGAATTGCCCGTGCGGAATTCATGAATACCTGCAAAATCGGCCAACCACGAATAGCGCGGCCCGTCCCCATAGCGTCGGGAAGGAGTTATGTCCACCGGACTGCAATCGGCAAGGACTGCTTAAGGGACCCTTGCGTCAGCCGCGCTGTCGGGCGCGGAATGCGGCAAGCCAGCGCGCGCCAAACAGCGCCAGCACGATGCCACCGTAAACGCCGCCGCCGATCGCCGCCAGCAACGCTAGGGTGGCGACGTCGCGCAGCCGATGCCAGCCCGCGAACAGATGCGCGACCGGCGCCTCGCATAACCACAGCGCCGCGGCCAGCGCGAGCCCGGCGGCCGCCAGCTTGATCGTCGATTGCCGCAGCCGCTCGTCGATGTGGAGGTGGCCGGCGCGCGCCGCGAACCAGACCACCAGGCCGAGATTGATCCAGGCGCCGATCGAGGTCGCCAGCGCGAGGCCCACTTGCGCCAGCGGCCCCATCAGCAGGAACTTGAACGCGATATTGACGGCGGCGGCGATCAGCGCCGCCTTCACCGGCGTCGCGGTGTCGCCGCGCGCAAAGAACGTCGCGACCGTGCTGCGGATCAGCACGAAGGGCAACAGCCCGACCGCGTAGGCCGTGAGCGTGCGGCCGGCGGCAACCGCGTCGGCCGCGGTGAAGGCGCCGCGCATGAACAACGCCCGCATGATCAGTTCGGGAATGACGAAAAAGGCCACGAGACAGGGGATCGACAACAGCAGCGTGAACTCGATCGCGCGGTTCTGCGCGCTTGCGGCGCCGGTCTCGTCGCCGGCGGCGATGCCGCCGCGACATTTCCGGCAAGATGACGGTGCCGGCGGCGATGCCGATGACGCCGATCGGCAGCTGATCGATACGGTCGGCGTAATAGAGCGCGGACAGCGCGCCGGCCGGCAGGAAGCTCGCGATGATGGTGTCGGCAAACAGCGCGAGCTGCACGCCCATGGAGCCGACCGTCGCCGGCCCCAGCGCGCGAAAGAACTTCCGCACGTCGGCATCGAGTTCGGGCCAGCGCAGGGCTGTCATCGCGCCGGCGCGCCAGGTATCGCCGCCGACCAGCAGCGCCTGCAGCACGCCGGAGATCAGCACGCCCCAGGCCGCGGCATGGCCGGCGGTCGGAAAGAACGCTGCCAGCGCCAGCGTCACGATCATCGACAGATTGAGCAGGATCGACGCGGCGGCGGCGGCGGCGAAGCGCTGCAGCGCGTTGAGGATGCCGCCGTAGAGCGTCACCAGCGTGATCAGCAGCAGATAGGGAAAGGTGATGCGGGTGAGATCGACCGCCAGCGCAAAGCGCTCCGGGTCGCGGGCAAAGCCCGGCGCCAGCACGTCGATCACCGTCGGCGTGAACAGCAGCGCCACCGCCAGCAGCACGATCTGGCTTGCCAACAGCAGCGTGAAGATGCGGTCGGCGAACAGCCCGGCGCGCGCGGCCCCGCCCTGCTCGCGGATGCGGGCATAGGCCGGAACGAAGGCGGCATTGAAGGCGCCCTCGGCGAAGATGGCGCGGAAATGATTGGGCAGCCGGAACGCCACGAAAAAGGCGTCGGCGGCCGGCCCGGCGCCGAGGATCGCGGCCAGCACGATGTCGCGGACAAAGCCGGTGATCCGCGACAGCAGCGTCAGTCCGCCGACCGTGAGGATGCGCTGTATCATCGCGGAACTTGCCTCGCGCCGACGCGAATATGCCGAAGTTGAATGGACTTGAACGATGAGCAACGATAGCGATAGTCAGATCGGCCGAACTGCCTTAAGACGATTCCCGCCGCAAACATAGAGCCAGGACCGGTTCCGCCATAGCCATGCCCTCGCCCATCATCCCCGTTCTGCTCGCCGGCGGCGCCGGGACGCGGCTTTGGCCGGTCTCGCGCGACGCCCTGCCCAAGCAGTTCCTGCCTTTGGTCGGCGACCGTTCGACCTATCAGGAGACGCTGCTGCGCGTGCAGGACCCGATGTTCGGGGCACCCATCGTCATCACCGGCCCGAATTTCCATTTCTTCGCCCGCCGGCAGGCCGAGGACGTCGGCGTCGAGGCGACGGTGGTGATCGAGCCGCTGCGGCGCGACTCAGCGGCCGCCATCGCGGCGGCTACCGCGGTGGCACGCCAGCGCGACCCCGACGCCGTGGTGCTGGCGCTCGCCGCCGATCACATCATCCTCGACGTGCCACAGTTCCGCGCGACCTGTCTCGCCGGCCGCGAAGCCGCCGAGGCCGGACGCATCGTCACCTTCGGCATCAAGCCGACCGAGCCGAAGACCAGTTACGGCTACATCCTGCCGGGCGAGGCCATCGGCAAGAGCGGCGTGCACGCCGTCAAGAGCTTCGTCGAGAAACCGGATGCCGCCACCGCCGCCCGCTATGTCCGCGATGGCTATCTGTGGAATTCCGGCAACTTCCTGTTCCGCGCCGACGTGCTGCTGTCGGAACTGGCACGGCTCGAGCCGGCGATGGCCGAAGCGATCGAGGCAGCGGTCGCCAAGGCCACCACCGACCTCGGCTTCCTGCGTCTGCAGCCGGAAGCTTTCGCGCGCGCGCCGCTCAAGTCGATCGACTACGCGGTGATGGAAAAGACCGACCGCGCCGCCGTGGTGGTGGGCGATTTCCGCTGGTCGGACATCGGCAGCTGGGATGCGCTGTTCGACATCACGACGCCCGACGCGGCCGGCAATGTCGTGCAAGGGCCGGTGGTAACGCTCGATGCCAGCGGTTGCGTGCTGCACTCCGACGGCCGGCTGGTCACTGCGGTCGGCGTCAAGGATCTGGTGGTGGTGAGCACATCGGACGCGGTGATGGTGGTGCCGCGCGCCCGCTCGCAGGAGGTGCGCGAGCTGGTGGCCAAGCTCAAGGCGGCCAAGCGGCCCGAAGCCACCGATCACAAGCGCATGCACCGGCCCTGGGGCTATTACGAGTCGATCGACATGGGCGATCGCTTCCAGGTCAAGCGCATCGTCGTTATCCCCGGCGGCGTGCTGTCTCTGCAGAAGCACCGCCACCGCGCCGAACACTGGGTGGTGGTGCGCGGCACCGCCGAAGTCACCATCGGCGATACGATCCGCGCCGTGCACGAAAACGAATTGGTCTATATCCCGATCGGCAGCGTCCACCGCATGGCCAACCACGGCAAAATCCCGCTCGAACTGATCGAGGTGCAGACCGGCAGCTATCTCGGCGAGGACGACATCGAGCGCATCGAGGACATCTACAAGCGCAGCTGATGGCGCGCCGATCAGGCCGGCGCCAAAGCCGGCTTGGCCGTCGCCGTCTTGAATTGCTCGAAGGCTTCCAGTGCGTGATTGGCGTACATGACCGATGGGCCCGCGCCCATGTAGATCGCCATGCCGAGCGTCTCCATGACCTCGTCGCGCGAGGCGCCCTGCTCCAGCGCCGCCTTGACGTGGAAGCCGACACAATCGTCGCAATGGATGGCGACCGCGATACCCAGCGCGATCAGTTCCTTGGTCTTGCAATCGAGCGCCTTGGGCGCGAGCGCGGCCTGCGCCATGCCGGAAAAGGCCTTCATGACGTCCGGCGCCCCGCTGCGCAAATTGCGCAACTGCGCGGTGCGTTCTTTGATGTAATCGGGCCAATTCGTCATCGAAGCATCTCCATGTGCATGCGCCGTCCGGCCGACCGCCGCGCGGTTTCATATTCATAAGTCGATATTCGATAACGCGGGCTGTGCCGCCGGGTATTGATTTCGATCAAACGCCGCGCGCGGCCCGAGGCGCGGCGTCACAAAATCTTCCGCTGCAACAAGGCGTCGACCACTTCGCTGGCGAGGCGCTCGGGGTCTTTGTTGCCGGCCATCAGGTGCAACTCGGGATTTTCCGGCACTTCATAGGGTTGATCGACGCCGGTGAAATTCTTGATCTCGCCGGCGAGCGCGCGCCGATATAGGCCCTTGGGATCGCGCGCGATGCATTCCTTGAGCGGGGTGTCGACGAAGACCTCGATGAATTCGCCGCTGTCGAGCAGTTCGCGCACCATGCGGCGCTCGGCGCGGAACGGCGAGATGAACGAGCAAAGCACGATGAGGCCGGCGTCGGTCATCAGCTTGGCCACCTCGCCGATGCGACGGATATTCTCGACGCGGTCGGTCTCGGTGAAGCCGAGGTCGCGGTTCAAGCCGTGCCGCACGTTGTCGCCGTCGAGCATGATGGTGTGCGCGCCACGCGCGTGCAGCGCGGCTTCGACCAAATTGGCGATGGTCGACTTGCCCGCGCCCGGCAGGCCGGTGAACCACAGCACGGCCGGCCGTTGATGCATCAGATTCGATCGCTCGACTTTGCTCACCGTCTGCTTCTGGTGGTGGATGTTGGTCGCCCGGCGCAGCGCGAAATCGATCATGCCGGCGGCGACCGTCTCGTTCGAATAACGGTCGATCAGGATGAAGGCGCCGGTGTCGCGGTTGTCGGCGTAGGCGTCGAACGCCACCGGCCGGGCGACCGAAAGATTGCACACGCCGACTTCGTTGAGGCCGAGCGTCTTGGCGGCAAGCTTCGCCAGCGTAATGACGTCGATCTGATGCTTGAGCTCGGTGACGGTCGCCGCCAGCATGCAGTTGTTGATCTTCATGAAGTAGGAGCGGCCAGGAAACAGATGATCGTCCGACATCCATACAATATGCGCGACAAACTGGTCGGCGACCTGCGGGCGGTCGCGCAGCGCGGCCAGCATATCGCCGCGCGAAATATCGATTTCGTCGGCGAGCGTGACGGTGACCGAATCGCGCGCCAGCGCGGCATCGAGATCGCCGCCGGCGCCAATGATGCGTGCGATCCGCGTCGTCTGCCCGGACGGCAGCACGGCGATCTCATCGCCCGGCTTGACGCTGCCGCCGACGACGGTGCCGGCGAAGCCGCGGAAGTCTGAATTCGGCCGGTTGACCCATTGCACCGGCATGCGGAACGGCTTGGCCGCGTGGTCGTCCTCGACGTCAACCGTTTCGAGATAATCGAGCAGATGCGGGCCCGAATACCATGAGGTGCGTTCGCTCAGCGACGACACGTTGTCGCCGAAGCGCGCCGACACCGGAATCGCCTGGATCGCCTTGAAGCCGAGTGGCGCGGCGAAGCGGGCAAAACTCGACACGATCTCCTCGAACACCGCGCGGTCGAAGCCGACAAGATCGATCTTGTTCACCGCCAGCACGACGTGGCGGATGCCGAGCAGGCTGGCGATGATCGCGTGGCGATGCGTCTGGCTCAACAGCCCCTTGCGCGCGTCGACCAGCAACACCGCGAGCTCGGCGTTCGACGCGCCGGTCGCCATGTTGCGGGTATATTGCTCATGGCCCGGCGTGTCGGCGACGACGAAGGCGCGCCGCGGCGTGGCGAAATAACGATAGGCGACATCGACGGTGATGCCCTGCTCGCGCTCGACCTCCAGCCCGTCGAGCAGCAGGGCGAAATCGACGTCCCCACCGTTGGTGCCGTTCTTCTTCGAATCGCGATCGAGCGCGGCCAATTGATCGTCGAAAATCAGGTGCTGCTCGTAGAGCAAGCGGCCGATCAAGGTGGACTTGCCGTCGTCGACCGAGCCGCAGGTAAGAAAGCGCAAGGCCGGACGCGAATTGAGGCTGTCCGTGCGCACGGTCCGCTCGGCGACGATGGAGGCAGGCGCGCGCATCAGAAATATCCCTCGCGCTTCTTCTTTTCCATCGATCCGGACTCATCGTGATCGATGAGGCGGCCCTGCCGCTCCGAGCTCGTCGCGCCGTGCATTTCCGCGATGATAGCGTCGAGCGTGTCGGCGCGCGAGGCCATCGCGCCGGTGAGCGGGTAGCAGCCGAGCGTGCGGAAGCGGACCTGCATCGTGCGCGGTGTCTCACCGGGCTGGAGCGGCAGGCGCTCGTCGTCGACCATGATCAGTATGCCGTCGCGCTCGACCACCGGGCGCGGCTTGGCGAAATAGAGCGGCACCACCGGAATGTTTTCGGCGCGGATGTATTCCCAGACGTCGAGCTCGGTCCAGTTCGACAATGGAAACACGCGCATCGATTCGCCGGCCTTGAGGCGGGTGTTGAACAGCCGCCACAGCTCCGGCCGTTGATTGCGCGGGTCCCAGCCGTGGCTCGCGGTGCGATGCGAGAAGATGCGTTCCTTGGCCCGACTTTTTTCCTCGTCGCGCCGCGCGCCGCCGAAGGCGGCGTCGAACCGCCATTTGTCCAAGGCCTGGCGCAGCCCTTCCGTCTTCATGACCTGCGTGTGGATCACGGAGCCAGACTTGACCGGCGAGATGCCGCGCTTGAGCCCCTCTTCGTTGACGTGCACCAAGAGATCCATGCCGAGCCGCGCCGCCGTCTCGTCGCGGAACGCGATCATCTCGCGGAATTTCCAGGTGGTGTCGATGTGCAGCAGCGAAAACGGCGGCTTGCCCGGCGCGAAGGCCTTTTGCGCGATATGCAGCAGCGCGCTCGAATCCTTGCCCATCGAGTAGAGCATCACGGGATTGCGGAATTCGCTGACGACCTCGCGCACAATATAGATCGCCTCGGCCTCGAGCTGCCGCAGGCGAACGTTCTGGTGGCGCCAATTCATCCGATAATCCGAGCCTCTTGCCCGGCAGTGCTACTTCATTTCGATCGTTTACGGGAGAAACTGATATTTCTATTTTGCAAGCCGCGCGGAAAAATTAGCCTCCAAACGCTCACGACACTAGAGCGCGACGCACAGCATCGATAATCCGGCCTTGCGTCGGCTCGTCGAGATAGGCATGCATCGGCAGGCTGATGACTTCGCCGGCGAGTTGGTCGCTTACCGCGACGCCGCCCTCGCCCACCGGGAAATGCTTGTAGGCCTGCTGCCGGTGCAGCGGGATCGGGTAATAAATCGCCGTCGGAATGCCCTCCGCCTTGAGCGCGGCCGCCAGTTTGTCGCGACCGCCGACGGCGACGCGAATGGTGTATTGCGCCCACACAGAGATTGAACCGGGCGGGACTTTGGGGATAATCGCAATATCGCCTAACGCTTCGGAATAGCGGCGCGCCACGCGGTTGCGCGCCTCGATCTCGTCCGGGAATATCTTGAGCTTCTCGCTCAAGATCGCCGCCTGGATGGTGTCGAGCCGGGACGCCAAGCCGATACGAACGTTGTCGTATCGATCGCTCCCTTGTCCGTGCATGCGCAGACTGCGCAAGGTTTCGGCCATCGCGTCGTCGTCGGTGAGCACCGCGCCGCCGTCGCCGTAGCAGCCGAGCGGCTTGGCCGGAAAGAAACTGGTCGCCGTGGCATGGCCGAAGGTGCCGAGCCTGCGGTTGTTGAAGGTTGCGCCAAACCCTTGCGCCGCATCGTCGAGAATGAATAGGCCCTCCGCCTCTGCAGCGGCGGCGATGGCCGCATGGTCGGCCGCCAATCCGAACAGATCGACCGGGATGATCGCCTTCGGTGTCAGTCCCGCACGTTTGGCCACCGCAATAGCGCCGGCGATCTTGTTCGCATCGATATTGAACGTGGCAGCGTCGACATCGACGAATACCGGCGTCGCGCCGACCAGCGCCGCCACCTCCGCGGTCGCGCAAAACGTGAATGACGGACAGATCACCGCGTCGCCCGGGCCGATGCCCCGCGCGCGCAGCGCCAGCACCAGCGCGTCGGTGCCGCTGGCACAGGTCACCGCGTGCTTGGCGCCGCAAAACTTCGCCAGTTCCGCCTCGAACGTCCGCACTTCGGGACCAAGGATGAACTGGCAGTGGCCGAGCACGCGCGCAACCGCGGCATCGATGGCGCCGCCGAGCCGGCGGCGCTGCGCGGCGACGTCGATGAACGGAATCATGGGCGGGTTGGGTCGCTGATTCATACTCTTACCAAATAATGGCGCCGGTCAGCCGGCCACGACGCGCGGCGCCTGCCGTTGCGCCGGCGTCGCCGCCGGACGAGACGCAAGACAGCGGATGGCGATCTCGAGGCTGGCGACGCCTTCCTCGCCGGTCACCGCCGCCGGCGATCCCGAGCGCACGGCGCGCAGGAACGCCAGCAGTTCGGAGCGCAGCGGCTCGGCGTGCCCGACCGAGAGATGGCGCATGGAATAGCTGCCGTCCGGCTGGAAGCCGAAACATTCGGTCACCTGGCGCGTGAGCAGATCGGCCATGACGTATTTGCCGCGGGTGGCAACGATGACGTTGCGCGCCTTGAACGGGGTCAGCCAGTTGGTGTTGATGTGGGCGAGCACGCCCGAGGCGGTGCGGAATTGCAAGAGCGCAATGTCCTCGCGCTCGGCCACCGCGCTCGACAGCTGCGGCTGCACCTCGACGATGTCGCTGTCGGTGAACCAGCGGATCAGGTCGATGTCGTGCACGGCGAGATCGATGACCACGCCGACGTTCGACATGCGCGGCGGGAACGGTCCGACCCGGGTGATCGCGATCGAAAGAATATCCTCATTGCGGATGGCGTCTTTGATCGCCTCGACCGCCGGATTGAAGCGCTCGACGTGGCCGACCATCAATGTCACGCCGGCCCGGCGCGCCGCGGCGATGATCTCGCGGCCTTCTTCGACCGACGACGCGATCGGTTTTTCCACCATGACGTGGACGCCGCGCGCGATGCAGGCGAGCGCGATGTCGCGGTGAAGATGGGTCGGCGCCGCGATGGTGACCGCGTCGACTTTCAGATCGAGCAGCTCGTCGACGCTGGCGACAGCGGCGCAACCGAGCGTGCGCGCGACGAAATCAGCCTGCCTGAGATCGGGATCGGCAACGCCGACGAGTTCGGCGCCCGGTAGCCCCGTAAGCACGCGCGCATGGTTGCTGCCCATCACGCCGACGCCGATCACGCCGATACGCAACGAAGGCCCCGCATCCGGTTTTACCGCCTGCGTCATGGTCGAACGGATTTCCCCTGCCCTGAACCCTTAGCAAGCGTTCCCCTAGCATGCTCAGCGGCGGCTGGCGACCACCCTGGGAAAACGCAGCGAACACGTTTTGATTCAAAGCGTTACAGCAAGGCTGCGGCCTAAAATCCGGGCACCGCGGCAGACCGCGCGGTTAAATCACTCGGCGGCGCGAGAGGCGGGAACCGCAAGCTGCAAGTTCGTAGCCAACGCGTCCTCGCGGAACGACTTCACCGCCCCGAGCGAAAGCTCTGCCGCGGACTTGGTGCCCAGCGCGGGAAGCTTCTTAAGCACGTCGGCCGGCGCGGTGATGATGTGGCAGCCCATGTCGTGCGCCTCGATCACGTTGAACACTTCGCGCGTGGAAGCCCAGATGATCTCGATGTTGCGCGTTTTGCGGGCGCGCGCGATGGCGTCCTGCATGATGGGTCGATAGTCGATGCCGAAATCCGCGAGGCGCCCGGCGAATACCGACACGCAGGCCGGCGCGCCGCCGTCGAGCGCCTCGACCGCGCGGGCAACCTGCTCGGGCGTGAAGATCGCGGTCATGTTGATCTTGACGCCGTCGTGCGACAGCGTTCGCACCACGTCGAACAGCGGCTCGTTGCGCGTGGTGGTCACCGGCAGCTTGACGTAGACGTTCTTGCCCCAGGTGGTGATGACGCGGCGCCTGCGCGACCATTTCAGGGATGTCGTCGGAGAACACCTCGAACGAAATGTGGCGGTCGGGCACGGCGGTGACGAGATCGCGGCCATAACGCTCGTAGTCGCTGACGCCTGCTTTCTTGAGCAGCGAAGGGTTGGTGGTAAACCCGGCGATCCAGGCCTGCTTGGCCATCTCGACGATTTGCGCCTTGTCGGCGCCGTCGGTGAACAATTTGACTTTGAGATCTGACAATTTCGGCATGCCTACCACCTTTGCGAGCCCGCACCCGACTTTGCATATATCCCATTCTCGGCGCGCGACAATCAAGCTACGAACAATGAAACTCGTAGATTTCCCCCAATAACCGTCCTGCTGGGCATTTGTTTGGCCAAAGTGCCCGCGGGGCGGCGCAACTTTCAACCGGCCTGATGGTACTGTTTGTACCAAGCGATGAATTGAGCGATCCCCTCGCCGATCGGCGTCGACGGCTTGAAGCCGACATCCCGCATCAGATCGTCGACGTCGGCATACGTCGCGGGCACGTCGCCGGGCTGCATTGGCAGCAGTTCGCGAATGGCTTTTTTCCCGATCGCCTGTTCCAGAATTCTCACAACCTCGAGAACCTCGACCGGGCTGTTATTGCCGATGTTGTAGACACGCCACGGCGCCGAACTGCGTGCCGGATCGGGCGCATCGCTCGACCACGCGGGATCGCCCTGCGTGGGCCGGTCGATCAGCCGCACCACCGCCTGCACGACGTCGTCGACATAAGTGAAATCGCGCTTCATGTTGCCGTGATTGAACAGCTTGATCGGTTTGCCGGCGTCGATCGCCTTGGTGAAGATCCACATCGCCATATCGGGCCGGCCCCACGGACCGTAGACGGTAAAAAAGCGCAAGCCGGTCGTCGGCAGATTGAACAGATGCGAATAGGAATGCGCCATCAGTTCGTTCGCCTTTTTCGTCGCGCCGTAAAGGCTGAGCGGATGATCGACATTGTCCGAGGTACGAAACGGCATTTTCGTATTGGCGCCGTAGACCGACGATGATGACGCGTAGAGCAGATGCCGGCAGCCGTTGTGGCGGCAGCCTTCGAGGATATTGAGAAAGCCGTCGAGATTGGCGTCCGCATAGGCATAGGGTTCGACCAGCGAATACCGCACGCCCGCCTGGGCCGCGAGGTGCACCACAAACGGAAACCTATGCTCGGCAAACAGCGCCGCGGTGCCGGCGCGATCCGCCAGATCGAGCCGCACGAACTTGAAATTCTTGGCGTCGGCGAGCTGCTGCAGCCGCGCCTGTTTGAGCTTAGGGTCGTAGTAAGGCGACAGGCTATCGACGCCGATCACCTCGCGGCCGGCCTCCACCAGGCGCCGTGCGGTGTGGAAGCCGATGAACCCGGCAGCGCCGGTGACCAGAATGGGATTTGCAGTTGTCACGAATTCAATGCCTTCTGGCCTATGTTGACCGCCGAGCCCCGAAAATAACGTCGTTTACAGCGAGTTGTTGCAAGGCGCTTGAACAGGTAATGAATATCCGGAATGACGGGTCCGGAGCAAATGGGAAGCGCGCATGTGCGGCATCGCCGGCTTTCCATTGCCGAACTTTCCGCCACCGACCATCAGCCCATGGTATCGCATGATCGGCGCCAAAATCGCCAACATCTGCTTCTGGATATCCTGATGGTCGAGGCACGGCGGACTCGGCGGCGTAGGTTGGCAACTTAATGGCGCAGAAGATTCTCTATCTCGTTTCGGAAGACTGGTATTTCGTCTCCCACCGCCTGCCGATGGCGCGGGCAGCCAAGCGGGCCGGATTCGAAGTCCATGTGGCAACGCGCGTCGCGGCTGACGGTCAAGCAATCGAGCGCGAAGGTTTCGTTCTACACCCGTTGCGCTGGCGGCGCGGCAGTCTCGATCCGCTGCATCTACTCGCCGCCGCCCGCGAGGTTCGCGGTGTCTACCGTCAAGTGCAGCCGGACCTCGCCCATCATGTCGCTTTGCTGCCGACTTTAGTCGGTTCGCTGGCCGCGATCGGGCTGCCGATTGTCTGTCTGAATGCTCTCGCCGGCCTTGGGTTCGCATTCACCTCGCGCACGCCGAAGGCCGTCTTCATTCGCTTCACAATCGTGCCCCTGTTGCGATGGCTGCTCCGACGTAGGCGCAACTCGGTGCTGGTGCAGAACCCTGACGACCGCGCCGCCATCCGATCGCTCGGGGTAAGCGACGAGAAGATCGCGCTCATCCCGGGATCAGGCGTCAACATCGATGCGCTGACACCACTGCCAGACCCGCCGCCGCCGGTTGCCGCCGGCTTTGTCGGCCGGCTGCTCAGCGACAAGGGCCTGCCCACGCTGGTCGAGGCCCATGCGTTGCTTGCGAGCCGCGGCCAGCCAGTCGAATTCCTGATTGCCGGAGAGCCCGATCCGGCAAACCCCGCCTCGATCCCACAGGCAACCCTCGCCGAATGGAAACGGCGTCCGGGGCTGACCTTCCTCGGCCACGTCGATGACATCGGCGCATTCTGGGCGCGGGCGCATATTGCCGTACTGCCGTCGCTGCGCGAAGGCTTACCGATGAGCCTGCTGGAAGCCGCGGCCTGCGCGCGGCCGATCGTCGCCACTGACGTCCCAGGCTGTCGCGAGATCGCGCGCGACGGCGTCAACGCCCTGCTAGTGCCGCCGAACGACGCCACGGCGCTTGCGGATGCGATCAGCCGGCTTGCGGGCGACGCCGAATTGCGGCGCCACTTCGGCGCCGCCGGCCGCCGCATCGTAGAAGACGAGTTTTCACATCGGCGGATAGGGCGGGAAATCGTCGCGCTTTATCAGCGGCTGCTGGCGCAAGGCTAGGGCTCGGGCCAGCTATTGCGGCCACGGGGACCTCCCGGATAAACAGGGGCCCAACCAGCGAAGGAAACCTCCGTGGCGCATGTGCGTAAGATTGCCGTCATCGGCCTCGGCTATGTCGGCTTGCCGGTGGCGGTCGGTTTTGCACGGACAGGCGCAAGCGTCATCGGCTTTGATATCGATGCCGGGCGCATCGCCGAAATCGCGGCGGGCAATGACCGCACCCGCGAAGTCACAGCCGAGGAACTGCGCGCTGTGCGGGCGCACTGGACTTCCAATCCTGCCGACTTGCGCGCCGCGGACTTTTTTATCGTCACCGTCCCAACACCGATCGACGACGATTTTCGTCCCGACCTGAGCATGTTGCTGAAGGCGTCTGAACTGGTTGGCAGCGCGCTCAAACAAGGCGATATCGTGGTCTACGAGTTCTACGGTCTATCCCGGCGCCACCGAAGAAGACTGCATGCCCGTGCTCGAACGAGCCTCCGGCCTTGTCGGGGGCCGCGATTTTACCCTTGGTTATTCGCCCGAGCGCATCAATCCAGGTGATCGGCAACATCGTTTCGAAACCATTGCCAAGGTGGTGGCCGGGCAGGACGCGCGCACACTCGATATCGTCGCTGACGTTTACGGCTCGGCCGTGAAGGTGGGCATCCACAAGGCGCCGTCGATCAAGGTGGCGGAAGCCGCCAAGGTCATCGAGAACACCCAGCGCGATCTCAACATTGCGTTCATGAATGAATTATCCGAGCTCTTCCACGTGCTCGGCATCGATACCGGCGACGTGCTCGCCGCGGCGCGCACCAAATGGAATTTCCTACCCTTCACGCCCGGCCTGGTCGGCGGCCACTGCATTGGTGTCGATCCTTACTATCTGACCCACCGCGCGGAGAAAGCCGGCTTCGATCCAAAGATCATTCTCGCCGGTCGTCGCGTCAACGACGCGGTTGGACGGAAAGTCGCACGCGAATGTCTACGCCTGCTCGAAGCTGGTGGCCGAAAACCTGAGCGTGTGACCGTTCTCGGCCTCACCTTCAAGGAAGACGTGCCGGATATCCGTAATTCGAAGGTCGTCGACATTGTGCGCGAATTGTCGGCGTCCGGCATTGCCGTGCAGGTGAACGATCCGATGGCCGACCCCGCCCATGCGCGTCGGGAATACGGGATCGATCTGGTAGAACTCGACGCATTGCCGCCCGCCGATGCGGTGGTGCTGGCTGTCGCGCACGATGCTTATAAGGCCGGCTGGCCGCTGATCATGCCGCTGCTGCGCGACGGCAAGGGCGTCGTCGTCGATGTCAAAGCGCGCCTCGATCGCAGCCGCATTCCAGCCGGCATCGCGCTATGGCGACTGTGACATGCTGAACGCCGGCGGGCTCACGCTCATACTTGTGGTCTCCGCAGCGGTCAGTTTCGGCTTGCTGCTCCTGCTGCACCCCGTGCTACGGCGTCACGTACTCGCCCGCCCCAATGCGCGTTCTTCGCACAAAGTGCCCACCGCGCAAGGCGGCGGAATCGCGGTGATCGCGGCGACGGTCGGCGTCGTCATCATATCTGTCATCATATCTGATCGATTAGGTGTGCCAGGCTTCAACGGGCATTCGGTATGGCTCGTCCTAGTCGCTACCGTTTTCATCGCCATTGTGGGGGCGTTTGACGACGTTCACTCGATCGCGGTGATGCCGCGGCTGATTTTGCAAACTATCGCGGTCGCTATCGTACTGGCCGCCTTGCCGGACAATCTACGCGTCGTGCCGTTCCTCCCCGCTTGGCTCGAGCGCGCGCTGCTAGGTATCGCTCTGCTCTGGTTCATCAATCTAACCAACTTCATGGACGGCATCGACTGGATGACGGTCGCCGAAGTGGTGCCGGTCACCGCCGGCCTCGTCCTGTTCGGTTTCGTGGGAGCGCTGCCGCGCGAGGCCACGATCGTGGCGCTGGCGCTGTGCGGCGCGATGATCGGCTTTGCGCCGGTCAACCGTCCGGTCGCGCGGCTGTTTCTCGGCGATGTCGGCAGCCTGCCGATCGGCCTGTTGCTCGGCTGGCTGCTGATCGTGCTCGCGGGCACCGGGCATTTCGCGGCGGCGCTGCTGTTGCCGCTCTATTATCTCGCCGATGCGACGATCACGCTGCTGCGACGGTTCACAAAGGGCGAACAAGTCTGGCAAGCCCATCGCAGCCACTTCTATCAGCGCGCGACCGATAATGGTTACAGCGTGCATCAAATCATTGGCCGCGTTTTTGTGCTGAATGTTGCGTTGATTGCGCTTGCCGCTGCGACCTTGCTGACGACGTCATTTCTGGTACACGCGGCCGCGCTGATCGCCGGCGGTATTCTGGCCGCTTTGCTGCTTTACCGCTTTGCGGCGGCCAAGGCCTGATCGACGGCGGCGATCACACGCTCCGGCGGCAGTTCATCGAGGCATATGCTGTAGCTGTCGAGCCGCCGCTCGCAGCCTTCCAACTGACACGGCATGCACGGCAATGGATTTTGCACCAGCCAGACATTGCCGCGGCGCTGAATGATGCCAGCTGCTTCCCAGGTTTGGTCCAGGCCACCCACCGGCCACGGCCCCCACAGCCGCGGGTCGGTCGGCCCGTAGAGCGCGACGGTGGGGCAGCCGGCGGCGGCGGCCAAATGCGTCACCGAGGTATCCGGGCCGACGTAGACGCGCGCCTGCGACAGCAATCCGGCAAGTTGCGGCCAGCCGAGTTGGCCGTCCCGCCGCGTGACATCTACGCCATCCCACACTTCATCGAGATAGCGCCGCTCGGCCTCGGCCGGGCCCCCGGTCGCAATCACCGTCAGCCCGCGCGCGGCGAGCGCGCCGGCAAGCTCGCGCCATCCACTTGCGGTCCATTGCTTGTAGCGGAACATCGGCGCCGCATGGATTACCGCGTAGGGACCGGCCGGCCGCTCGCCCCTCTCGGCAACGCGCGGTGAGACCAGTTCTGGCACGCGCGCAATGCCGAGCGCGTCGGCGAGCCGCAACATTTCCTCGACCCGGTGCAAGCCGGGCACGGCAGCGATGCTGCGCGTCAGCAGCGCCTGCTTTACGCGGCCGTTGAGGTTTGCCGCCACCGGCGCGACGCGCACGCGACCTGCAGCGATGGCAAAGCCGGTCGGGCGGTCGCCGCTTTGCGTGGAGATCGCGAGATCGTAGCGGCGGAACAGCCGCGCTCCCAAGGCGAGCGTCTGCCAAGTCGACGGCTGCGGCGGGATAGTCACGGCGCGGTCGAGATCGGGATTGCCTGCAAGAATTCCGACAGTGTCTGCGAAGACCAGCGCGTCGATCCGCGCTTGCGGCCAGGCGCGCCGCAGGCTGCGGATCAACGGCGTGGCGAGCAGCACGTCGCCAAGGCGGCGCAAAGTGATGACCAGGATGCGCGGCCGGGGCGGAAGATCGAGCCGGCTCATGCGCCTGCCGCTGCAGCAGCGGCCGCATCGCCCTCGCGCTGCGCCACAACGGGCGGCCGCTGCATCATGCCGGCCGCCACGCCGACGCCGATCACATAGAGCCAGCCCTCGGTGAAATCGAAAATGAATGAATTGAACAGCGAGCCGACGATATTCGCCGTCACGACCACCAGGCCGATCCACGCCAGCGATCCATTGCGCCAGAAAAACATCGCCTGGCAAATCCACATCGCCCACAGCACCGCCATGCCGACAAGGCCAAGCTGAATGCCGACGGCGAATGTTTGGTTGTGGGGGTTGGCCGAAACAGCGCCGCGCACGCCGACTTGCCCAGCCGCGCCGCGCCGGAATTGGTCTGGGATCGAACCGGTCCCGTGCCCGAACAGTGGCGCACTTTTGATGAAACCAATCGATTTACTCCAGAAATCGAGGCGTAAGCCAGATGAGGTGATGTCGTTTCCCTGTTCGTACCGCGCTGTTTCCGTGATGGTGGATGTCACGCGCTCGCGCAGATAAGGCGAAGCCGACCACACAATGGCGGCACCGACCAATAGCACCGCCACGGCGGCAAAAACGCCTTTCCAACCGGAATGCCGAATTCCGTAAAGCACGGCAAGCACTGGAATGATGACCAGCGCCGTGCGGCCGGTGGTGATGAAGAAAATATCGCCGAGAAACGCCAAGGCCAGGACGCCCAGAGCCGCCGATGCTTTCCAAAGCCGCAGCCGCGCTTTCGCGACGGCGAGATCGAACAATACCGCGGCGCACATGGTGAACTCGGCGCTCTGCAAAATATAGCTTTTGACCGGAACGCCCAGGTTACCGCCCTGTCCGCGTCCAATATTCGGCCAGATCGTGACGATGACCGACGCGATCAGGACCGCAACGCAGGCGATCAGGAAACCGATGAGCACCCGGTGCCCGCCATCCGAACGGCGGAACTGCGCCATCAGCAGCGGGATCACCAATAGCCGTACAAAGCCGTCGAGCCCGCCCCAGCGCTCATGCCACGTCACGTCCGCCCACGCCATGCCAACGACGCCGAGCAGAAACAGCAGGACCGGCAAGCCGCCGACGGCGGTCGTCAGTTCGCGGCGCACATCGCTCCACGCGAGCGTGGGTGTGAGCGCGATCAGCCACAGCACGAGCAGAATGCCGGTCGCCGACGTCGACCAGGGCAGCGACACCGCGACAGCGACAGCAAGGCCGTCGGCAATTTTGGTCAGCCGCGAGAGGTGGACACCGGACGCAATGGAAAACGTGGACATCGTTCACCCTGCCAAAGCAGGCGAAGGCGCGGACGTTAGCGCGGATAGACCGCGCTGCGCGCGGACGTTGTCGCTCGCGATAATATCAGAAAGCTTGCGCTCGTTCACGGCCAACTGGTCCCGACCGGCTTCGGCATGCCACAGATGAATGACGCCGGTGGCGAACGCGCCGTCCTTGCGCCGCACGCCGGCATGCAGCAGGCGCACGATGATGTCGGAATCCTCCTTGCCCCAGCCGCTGTAGTCGCCGTCGAAGCCGTCGACGCGGTCGAGGTCGGCGCGCCAGATCGCCAGATTGCAGGAGCGCGCGCCCTGCCACTGCCGCTGCCGCAGCCGCCGCAGCGGCCCGAGCGGCAGATGCAGCAGCGCCGACAGCCGGTTGATGCCGCCGCGCCGGCGTTCGGCCAGCCAGCGGCCAAAGGTCCATGTCTCCGGCGTGAGGCTGCTCGCGCAGCACCTCGGCCGTCAGGTCGCGCGACAGCAAAATGCGATTGCCGGTGACGAAGCAGCCGGGTTCGGCCAGACGCCGATGGGCCGCGACGAAATCCGGCCGCGCGATGCAGTCGCCGTCGAGGAAGACGCAGTAGACGCCGCGCGCCGCCAGAATCGCGCGGTTGCGGATTTCCGCGGCGCGGAAGCCGCGGTCCTCATGCCAGACATGGTCGAGGCGGCGGCCGATCTTGCCTGTCCACGCATCGATCACGGCCGCGGTCGCCGCGGTCGAGCCGTCGTCGGCCACCACGACTTCGAAATCCCGGTCGCTCTGGCAGGCGAGCGAGCGCAACACCGCATCGAGCGCGTCTTCGCGGTTATAGGTGGTCACGATCACGGAAATCAGGTCGGACACGGGCACCCTCTTCGCGGACGCTTTAGCCGAACTTGCCTGCGCCGACAAACCCCTAGGGCGCGGCCATCCGACAATGTTATGAAGGTCGCGCCAAGCCATGAACGGCCAACCACCGGACCATGCAGAAGATATCAGCCTATATCCTGACCTATAACGAGGCCGAGAAAATCGAGGCGGCGCTTTCGACGGTGCTCTGGGCCGACGAAATCGTGGTGGTCGATTCCTTCAGCACCGACCGTACGGTCGAGATCGCCACCTCGCTCGGCGCCCGCGTCGTGCAGGTGCCGTTCAACGGCTTCGGCGATTTGCGCAACCGCGCCATCGAAGCCTGCACGCACGACTGGATCTTCAGCCTCGACGCCGACGAACGCTGCACCGAGGAAGTGCGCGACGAAATCCTCGGCCTGCTTGCCGGCTCGCCGCCGCATGACACTTATCTGGTGCCGCGCCGCAGCTACATGATGGGCCGCTGGATCAAAGGCTCCGGCTGGTATCCGAATTTCCGCCAGCCGCAGCTCTTCCGCAAAGGCAGCATGCGCTACACGCTCGAGCCCGTGCACGAAGGCTATGAAATCTTGAACGGCAAACCGGTCGGCACGCTCGTCAACGCGATCTGGCAATTCCCCTTCCGCAATCTGGAAGAAGTCATCCGCAAGATGAACCGCTATTCCTCGCTCGGCATGCCGAAGCTCGCCGACAAACGCGTGTCGATGGCGGGCGCGCTCGGCCACGGCGCGTGGTCGTTCCTCAAGCACTACATCTTCAAGCTCGGCTTCATCGACGGCTGGGCCGGCTTCGTCATCGCGATGGGGAATTTCGAGGGCACGTTCTACCGCTACGCCAAGCGCTACGAAGAAACGCAAGGCTGGCAGCCGCCGGAGAGCAAGCCGATCAAGCGGAAGCCGTAAGGTCGGCGAGCGCGCGCGTCGTCGCCCGCATTCTTTGTTCGGCCCCGGGTAGGCCGCATTTCCATTCGCTTCCGCCCGCCCGAAAAAGTACCGAGGGCGCGCGGGACGCCAAGGGTCCGGGGCGCACTCAAGTTTACGCAAGTGTGCGCAAACAAAAATGCTCGGACCCGCGGGCCTCGACACCTCGCAGCATCGAGGCGTGCTGAAGTCCGAATAACCGCAAGTCCGCCAAACCCAAGGCGTCCCGCGCGCGGTGTTTGAGGTTTGCTCCGCGAAGGTCCTCGGTGGTCGACCCGTTCGTCACGTTGCAACCCCGTCGTGGGGCCGTGACCCTCCACCGATTTGGCCCTGGCAACTCGGCCAGCGTTCTTCTGACGAGACCGCCGGCCTACCGGCCGTCAGAGGGCCTCGGCGCGCGGCTGACGCGCCAGGACACGTGCGGCTTGGACCGCCGGGCGCTCGTACCGCATCTCCGATGCGAGCGTATTCCCCGGCCACCGCTCCCCGCCCCGCGTCTGGAGACGCTGATCAGACACCCCTCGGTCACGAGGGACAGGATGATGTGAATTGATCCTAATTGTGGCAGGAATATGATCCTATTTATGCAGTTGGCAATAGAGAATTTAGGCGTCTTTTTTATGCCACAGATATTGGGCGCACCAGCCGCTGAAATTGTCGAAATAGTGCGGTTTATATTTTGGCTGCATCGTCCAATCTGCTGACGAGGAGGTTGTAAAACCATATCTTTTCTTCGCTTTAAATATTAGCGCTGATTGCAAACAAAATCCAACATACCGATCAGTGCGTAAAACGTCAAACGATCTTAAGTTTTAATTTCAGCGCTTTTCGAAAGTTCTTTGCGCTTAGTAATTCGTCAGTATTAGTTCAATTTCTTGTACACCATTCTCGCATTGTGACATCTGGCGACAATCCAATAAGCATTTCCGCACTAGGAATAAAGTCAAGATGAATTGAGGCAGCCCACCCTAATTTACACGATTTATATTTGTTTCCCGGCCTAGATCGGCAAAGGTAACTGCTTCATGGAGAGCTGGCCGTGGATTTCGGATATGGCATCGGGCTAATCGTAGCTGCGCTCGTCATGATCTGGTTTGGTCGCCCCAGACGCGGCGAAGATTCAAGGCCGTGGCTGCGTTCTTACCCCGTGGGCCAACTCTATATCATGACCGCGATGAGCCTCGGCGTATTCGGTACAAGTCTGCTGCTGAGCTACTGGCCAGCATAGTGGGATGGGAGCCGGTCCCCCGGCTCCTGCCGCAATGAAACCGACCCGTTATCCGCAATGACATCTGCCATTCAATTTGCCGTAGCCATCTCCATGTTCGTCATTGCTGGCGGCATGATCTTCTACGAGTACGCGCGAAGCAAAGCCGGCAGACCGCTGCGCAGCAATGAAATCGCTGCGATGCCCTATTGGCTCACTTATCTGATGCTGCTTGTGCTTGGCACCTGTGTATTGGTGACCGCTATCGTTCGTTGAAGCGGGGAACCAACTATGCCGTATGCCACAGGCACATCCTTATTCGTCGCGGGATTCACAATGCTTTTCCTCGGCCGCCCTAAGGACCGGAAAGACTCTTGGGTCACTCGATTTGCGTTTCTTGGCGAGCTTTATGCGGTCGCGGCGATTTCGTTTATCGTCTTAGGGGTCTGTATTGCGACCCTAGGCTAGGCCGCCAGCAGGTCCGCCACAATCAAACTGAGACACTACCCTACGCGATCACCTTATCCCCGCTCATTCCCGCGCAAGCGGGAATCCAGGGCCACGAATGAGAGCACACGGGCAAAGCTCTGGGTCCCCGCTTTCGCGGGGACGAACGGGGAAATCCGTTACCGCCCCTTCGGCGCGCGCGAGCGCTCGACCATCGACGTGGTCGAATGGCCGGGCACCAGATCGACCAGCACGATCTCGCCGCCCAGCGCCTCGACGATCTCGCGGCCGACCACCTGCTCGCGCGTATAGTCGCCGCCTTTGACCAGCACCGTCGGCTTCACCCGCGCGATCAGTTTTTCCGGCGTGTCCTCATCGAACACCACGACGAGATCGACGGCTTCGAGCGCGGCCAGCACTTCGGCGCGCGCCTCAACCGGCTGCACCGGACGCCCCTCGCCTTTCAGCCGCGTCACCGAGGCATCGCCGTTCAAACCCAACACCAATCGGTCGCAGGCCGCGCGCGCGGCGGCGAGCAATTTGACGTGGCCGGGATGCAGCAGATCGAAGCAGCCGTTGGTGAAGCCGACCCGCAGGCCCTGCCGCCGCCATGCGGCGAGATGGTCGTCGAGCAGCGCCCAGTCGAACACGATCTTCTCCTCGGCCGCGAGCGTCGATGCCGGCAAGATGCGCGAGCGCAATTCGGCGACCGAGAGCGTCGCGGTGCCGCGCTTTCCCACCACCACCGCCGCCGCGGCATTGGCGGCGCGCATGGCGGATTCGAAATCGGCTTTCATCGCCAGCATGGCGGCGAGCACCGCCACCACCGTATCGCCGGCGCCGGAAACATCGCGCACGCGCACCGGATAGGCCGGAACGTGGACGGCGGAGCCATTGCCCACCAGCGTCATGCCGGCCTCGCTGCGCGTCACCAGCACGGCTTGTGTGCCGAGCTCGCGGCCGAGTTCGACCGCCGCCGCCGCGACCTGCTCGTCGGTCTGCGCCGGCGAGTTGGTCGCGTCGGCAAGTTCCTGCCGGTTCGGCGTGATCATGGTGGCGCCGCGATAGATGCCGTAGTCGCGGCCTTTCGGATCGACAATCACCGGCTTGCCGAGCTTGTTGGCGGCATCGATGACGGCGCGGATGAGGCGCGGGGTGAGCGCGCCCTTGGCGTAATCGGACAGCACCACCGCGCCCGCGCGCGGCATCGCCTTGATGGCATGGCCGATCAGCGCGTCCTCGCTCGCCGCATCGACGGCCGAAGCCATTTCCCAGTCGGCGCGCAACATGTGGGTGGAGTGATGCTCCGACACGAAGCGGACCTTGCGCGTGGTCTGCCGCGCCGCGTCGACCACCAGATGGAATTCGATCAACGGATGGGTGGCCAAGGCCTCGCCTAGCGCGCGCCCGGCCTGGTCGTCGCCGACCACGCCGACGAAAACGCAGCGCGTGCCAAGCCCGACCAGATTGCGCGCCACGTTGCCGGCGCCGCCGACCATCACTTCGGTGCGCTTGACCGCGATCACCGGCGTCGGCGCTTCCGGCGAAATACGCGACACCTCGCCGTAGACGAACTCGTCCAGCATCAGATCGCCGATGCAGAGCACGGTCTGCTCGGTCAGATCTGCGAGATGTTTATCGAAGTCGAACATCTCTAACTCCGTTCATTCCCGCGCATAGCTCGCCGAACGGCGAGCGTTCGCTCGCCTATGCGGGAATCCAAAGTCACGAATGCAGGCGCCAATATGTTTGGCCCCTGGGTCCCCGCTTGCGCGGGGACGAACGGAGAATTTCTTCGCGACAAGCAATGCATGGCTATCTGTACCTGTCTTCCCGGTCGAGATAGCCGGTGACGTATTGGCCGACGGCGGTCTCGAGCGGAGTGAAGCCGGCATTGTAACCGGCGCGGCGCAGGTTCTCGACCGTACTTTCCGTGAAATACTGGTACTGGCCGCGGATCGCGTCGGGCATGTCGATATATTCGATATTGGCCGGCCGGCCGAGCGCCTTGAACATGGCGGCGATCATGTCGCGGAAGCTTTCCGCCTTGCCGGTGCCGACATTGAAGATGCCGCTGACCGAGACTGGCGTCGAGCAGCCAGCGCAGCACGGCAACGGCGTCGTCGACATAGATGAAGTCGCGCCGCTGGTCGCCGTCGGCGATGCCCTCGCGATGCGACTTGAACAGCCGCACCGGCTTGCCCGCCTTGGCCTCGTCGAACACCTTGGCCAGCACGCTCGCCATGTGGCCTTTGTGATATTCGTTCGGGCCGTAGACGTTGAAGAACTTCAGGCCGACCCAGTGCGGCGGCAGCTTTTGCTTTTTGACGTAGCGATCGACCACGGCGAGATCGAACAGATGCTTGCTCCAGCCGTAGAGATTCATCGGCTTGAGCTTGCGCAAAGCTTCCAGCGACCAGTCGTCGTCAAAGCCCTCTCCGCCGTCGCCATAGGTCGCCGCCGACGAAGCGTAGATGAACGGCGTGCGGGTCGCCGTGCACCAGTCGAGCAGGCGCAGCGACAGGCGGAAATTGTTCTCCATCACCAGGTCGCCGTCGGTGGCGGTGGTGTCGGAGATGGCGCCCATGTGGATGACGGCGTCGAGCTTGCGGCCGTCGAGCCAGGCCATCAATTCGGCGGGCGGCACTAGGTCGGCCACCTGGCGCTTGGCGAGATTGCGCCATTTGGCGTCGTCTTTGCCGAGCAGGTCGTTGACGACGACGTCGCTGGCGCCCGCCTCGTTGAGGCTCGCCACCACGTTCGACCCGATGAACCCGGCCCCGCCGGTGACCAAAAACATGCCCAATCCTTCGTTCCGGCAAAGCTTTGCCCCAGTCCGTGGACCGGCGCAATGTTAGGGCGTATTTCCCTGTAAATGGCTCAGGATACGGTAAAAATCGTGGCTGGACAGGCTTAGGCCCCGCAGGCTAACGCCTGTCCGGCGCGACCAAAATGGATGCACGAGGGGCTGCGGCGCCGACCGAATGAGCCAAGACTTAACCCGACCGCCAAGCCCGATCCTGATCGTGCCCTATGTCTGGATCGGCGACTTCGTGCGCTGCCATTCGGTGGCGAAGCTCCTGCGCGCGCAGGCACCCGAGCGGCCGGTCGACATCGTCAGCAGTTCGCTGTGCGCGCCGCTGGCCGACTACATGCCCGGTGTGCGCAAGACGATCGTCATCGACCTGCCGCGGCGGCGGCTCGGCATGGCGCTGCAACGGCAACTCGCCGCCAAGCTGCGCGCAGAATCGATTACGGGCAGGCGCTGGTGATGTCGCGCAAATGGAAAGCGGCGCTGGCGCCGTGGCTCGCCGGCATTCCGCTGCGCACCGGCTTCGCAGGCGAATTGCGTTTCGGTCTCATCAACGACATGCGCCACGGCGAAAACCAATTGCCGCGCATGATCGATCAGATGGGCGCGCTGGCTTTGCCGAACGGCGCACGTTTGCCGGCCGAATGGCCGCTGCCCGAATTGAAAGTGCCGCCGGACGAGGTGACGAATTGGCGTGCGCAACTCGGGCTCGCGGCCGATGGCCGGCCGATCGTCACGCTCTCGCCCGGCGCAGTCGGCGAAGGCAAGGCCTGGCCGCCCGGCCACTACGCCGCGCTGGCGCGCGCGCTTACCGATGACGGCGCGACGGTCTGGGTGCTCGGCGGGCCGAACGAAACGTCGCTCGCCAAACAAATCGCCGCGACTGGCGGCAGTTATGTGCACGATCTCACCGGCGCCGATCTGCGCAACGCCATCCTGGCGCTCGCCGCCGCCGACGCCGCCGTCACCAACGATTCCGGACTGATGCATGTCTCGGCGGCGATCGGCACGCCGACCATCGCGATTTTCGGCCCGACCAGCCCGTGGCACTGGAAGCCGCTCAATCCGGTCGCCGCCATTCTCGAGCCGCCCGGCGACGAGGCCGCGCGCGAGCGCGCGCGCAGCGAGGGCAACGACGCGGTGCGCCACCGCCGCACCGCCGACGTCGCGGCCGAGACCGTGCTGGCGGCCGTGCGCGAGGTGCTGCGAAAAAAGCGGTAATTCGCGCACAGCCGCGGCATTAACACCGTCTCCTGCCGAGACTGACGCGTGCATCATTCCATGCTATCAAGACTTAAGAAAAAGGACGTGAAATGGCCAAAGCGAAGCCGGCCGAGATGAGCAAACCAGGCACCCAGCCCGCGATCGAGTCCGCTTTGCGTACGCTCGATGCGGAAGGCGGCGGCATCGATGCGCTCGCCACCGCGCTGCGCGATGGTCTGGGCGCGACCTTCGCCGCCGCCGTCGAGCTGATCCGCGCCGCGCAAGGCCGCGTCATCGTCACCGGCATGGGCAAATCCGGCCATGTCGGGCGCAAGATCGCCTCCACTTTCGCCTCGACCGGGACGCCGGCGCTGTTCGTGCACCCGAGCGAAGCGAGCCACGGCGACCTCGGCATGATCGCCAACAACGACGTCATCATTGCGCTGTCGTGGTCGGGCGAGACGGCTGAGCTCAAGGACCTCACCGACTATTCGCGCCGCTTTCGCATCGGCCTGATCGCGATGACCGCCAACGCGGAGTCGACGCTGGCGAACGCCGCCGACGTGGTGCTGGCGCTGCCGCAGGCGCGCGAGGCCTGCCCGCACAATCTCGCGCCGACCACCTCTTCGCTGATGCAGCTTGCGCTCGGCGATGCGCTCGCCATCGCGCTTTTGGAAAGCCGCGGCTTCACCGCGATCGATTTCGGCCTGCTGCATCCGGGCGGCAAGCTCGGCGCGCTGCTCAAAACGGTGCGCGAGTTCATGCACACGGGCGACGCGGTGCCGCTCGCCGTGCTCGGCACGCGCATGTCCGACGCGATCCTGGTGATGTCGGCCAAAGGCTTCGGCTGCGTCGGCATCACCGATGCGGGCGGCAGACTGGTCGGCATCATCACCGACGGCGACCTGCGCCGCCACATGCGCAACGACCTGCTCGATGCGCGCGTCGACGACGTGATGACGCGCGCGCCGAAGACGGTGCGGCCGGATCAGTTGATCAGCGAGACGCTGGAACTGCTCAATTCGACCAAGGTGACCGCGCTGTTTGCGGTCGAGGCCGGCAAGCCGGTCGGCGTCATCCACATCCACGATCTCTTGCGCGCCGGCGCGGCGTGAGACGCGGCAACGCTAGGCCGACGGCGGCAGCATCCTCTCGATCCGTCTGTCGGGCACCAGCCACACCAGCGCGACCAGAACGTAGATCGCCTGCGCGGCCCATTGCGCGAGCAAGAAGCAGAGCACGATCGCCACGGCATAGGCGACGGCCGATAGATTGCCCTTGAAATCCCGGCCGACCGCCTTCGCCAGGAGCGAGTCCGGCCCCTCTTCCCTGATGATGATGACAACGAGAATCTGATAGGCGATCGCCGCCATCAGCAGCACGCCGCCGTAAAGCGCCGTCGGCAGTTGCGCAAAATGGTTCTCGCCCATCCAGCCGGTGACGAACGGAAACAACGACAGCCAGAACAGCAGATGCAGATTGGCCCACAGCACGCCGCCGGAAATGCGCGTCACGGCATGCAGCATGTGGTGATGGTTGTTCCAGTAGATGCCGATATAGACGAAGCTCAAGACGTAGCTGAAGAAAACGGGCAGCAACGGCTGCAGCACGCTCAAGTCCTCGCCGTGCGGCACCTTTAGCTCCAGCACCATGATGGTGATGATGATGGCCAGCACGCCATCGCTGAACGCTTCAAGCCTTGTCTTCGGCATCATTCATTGCTCATTGTGTGCCACGTCAGAACGATCAGCAGCGACAGGCTTCAGCGCAAGAGTCCTTCGACAGCTTCCCTCACCGCCTCAACCGACGGCGGCGTTCCCTCCGCCCCCAGCACCTCAATCGGCCCGCTGCCGACCGGGCCGGTGAGGCCCGGTTTGCTGCCGACGAAAATCGCCACCAGCGGCACACCAAGCGCGGCGGCAAGGTGCATCAGCCCGGTATCGACGCCGACGACGAATTGCGCGCCGGCGATGAGGCGCGCGACGGCATCGAGCGGCGCGCGCTCGGGTACGCGCGCGCGCGGCAGCGCAGTGGCAAGCCGCTCGCTGCGTATCCGCTCGGTTTCCGTGCCCCAGGGCAGGATCAAACTGATATCGCCAAGCGCCTTGCCGAGCGCGATCCAGTTCGCTTCCGGCCATAGCTTGCGCGGCTCGGCGGTTGAGTGCAGCAGCACGGCATAGCGTTCGCCGCTTGCGGCAAAGCGCGCGCGGTCGAGGCCGAAGTCGGGCGCGCCCTGCGGCGTATAGCCGAGCGCCAGACCGCTGAGCATGCGGTTGCGCTCGACCGCATGCAGACCGTAGTCGACGCTGTGACGCACATCGTAGAACATCGCGGCGAGCGGCTCGCGGATGCTCGCCGCATCGTAGCCGTGACGGCGTCCGCGCGCGAAGCGGGCGATGACGGCGCTGCGCAGCAGGCCCTGGCTGTCGACGATGACGTCGTAGCGCCGGGCCCGGATGGCGCGCAGGCTGCCGGCAATCTCACCGAACGTCGCCGGCGAAAGCAGTGATTTTCGCCAGCGCCGCCAGGCCACCGGAACGACCCGGCCGACCGCCGGATGCAAGGCGACGAGCGGGGCAAACGCCTCCTCGACGAGCCAGGTAAAGGACGCGTCCGGGCGCGCCTTGCGCGCCTCGCTCAGCGCCGGCATGTGGTGGACCACATCGCCGAGCGACGACGTCTTGATGAACAGGATATCGGCCATTGTGCCTCGTTATCGGCTCATATACCGGGCATTAAGCATGGCCGCCATAACCCTGACCGCTTGCCGTGCGGACTAAGTGCTCTTTCACCGTCATTCGGTTAAAACGCGCGGCAAATTCGAAGGATATGGTTCATGACGATCCTGGTCACCGGCGGGGCCGGCTATATCGGCAGCCACATGGTGCATGAGCTCACCGACGCCGGCGAGCCGGTGGTCGTGCTCGATAATCTGTCGACCGGCTTTCGCTTCCTGGTGCCCGGCAAGGTCCCCTTCGTCGTCGGCTCGACTGGCGACCGCAAACTGGTGGAAGAGACCATCGCCCGCCACCGCGTCGACGCCATCATCCACTTCGCCGCCTCGATCGTGGTGCCGGACTCGGTGCGCGATCCGCTCGGCTATTATACCAACAACACCATGAACACCTGCGCGCTGCTCGACACCGCCATCAAGGCGGGGGTGCGCCAGTTCATCTTCTCCTCGACCGCCGCGGTCTACGGCAACGCCGAGACGGTGCCGGTGCGCGAAGACGCGCCGACCGCGCCGATCTCGCCGTACGGCACCTCGAAGCTGATGTCGGAGATCATGTTGCACGATGCCGGTGCCGCGCATGGGCTGCGCTTTGTCGTGCTGCGCTACTTCAACGTCGCCGGCGCCGATCCGAAGCTGCGCACCGGGCAATCGACGCCGGCAGCGACCCACCTGATCAAGGTCGCTTGCGAAGCGGTGCTCGGCAAACGCGCCAAGATCGACGTATTCGGCACCGACTATCCGACGCCGGACGGCACATGCATCCGCGACTACATTCACGTCAGCGATCTTGCGCGTGCGCATTCGGCGGCGCTCGCCTATCTGCGCCGCGGCGGCGCCAGCGCCACTTTCAACTGCGGCTACGGCCACGGCGCTTCGGTGCTCGAAGTGATCGAGGCGGTCAAACGCGCAAGCGGCCGCGATTTTTCGGTCGCGATCGCCGGACGGCGCCCCGGCGATCCGCCGGCGCTGGTGGCCGACGTCTCGCGCATCCGCTCGACGCTCGATTGGCGTCCGCAATTCGAAGACCTCGATACCATCGTCGCTCACGCGCTCGCCTGGGAGCGGCGGCTGCCGGGCCGGCAAGAAAGCGCTTCGGCCTGAGCGCGGCCGATTCGCGCGCACACTCCGTATTTCACAAGTTTTGGCTTGAAAATTCCGCCGTCAGCAGGCAAGGAAACGCCTGCTCCAGCCAGCATTCAATTGTGCCATAATCAGAGCCCGATAGAGGGCGGATGAACGACCACACTTTGCCATCGGCCGACGACGCGCGTTACGGCACTTTCGCCCTGATCCGGCGACTGCTGACCGAGCAAGGCCTTGTGCATTGGCGCAAATACGCCCTCGGCTTCACGCTGATGGCGGTCTCGGCCGGCTGCACGGCGTTCAGCGCCTACCTGATCGGCAACGTCATCAACGAGGCCTACGTCAATAAGAGCCTCGCCGGCATCTTCATCCTTGGCGGCGTCACCGTGGCCTTGTTCGCCACCAAAGGCCTCGCCACCTACGGTCACAGCGTATTGCTGTCGCAGATCGGCAACCGCATCGTCGCCGACAACCAGCGGCGCGTGTTCGCCAAGCTGCTCAACGAGGGCATCGGCTTCTTCTCCGACCGGCACTCGACCGAATTCATCGCGCGCCTGAGCGCCGGCGCGGCGGCGGCGACGCAAGTCATCAACCTCTTGATCACCTCGCTCGGCCGCGACCTCTTGTCGCTCATCGGGCTCGTCACCGTGATGGTGGTGCAAGACCCGTATATGTCGTTCTTCGCCTTCGTGGTGGCGCCGCCGGCATTCTTCGTGCTGCGCAAACTAATCCGCCGCGTCCACGGCATTGCGCGCAGCCAGTTCATGGGCGGCACGCGCATCATCGAGACGCTGCAGGAAACGCTGCAGGGCATCCGCATCGTCAAGGCGTTCACGCTGGAAGACACCATGCGCGCGCGCTTCGACCGCAACGTCGCGGCGGTCGAGCACGAGGCCAACAAGATGGCGCGCGTCTCCGGCCGCTCCTCGCCGCTGATGGAAACGCTCGGCGGCATCGCCATCGCCATGGCCATCACCTATGGCGGCTATCGAGTCATTGCGACCGGGGCGACGCCGGGCGAGTTCTTCTCCTTCATCGCTGCGTTCCTTCTGGCCTATGAGCCAGCCAAGCGCCTCGCTCGCCTCAATATCGAGCTCAACAGCGGGCTGGTCGGCGTGCGCATTTTGTTCGAGGTGCTCGAACTCGCCGCCGAGCGAGCCGGCCGACGACGACAAGCCGGCGCTCGTGATCAAGACGCCACGGCTGGAATTCGACGACGTTCATTTCGCCTACCGCAGCGACGAGGCGGTGTTGCGCGGCATCTCCTTCGTGGCCGAGCCGGGCAAACTGACCGCGCTGGTCGGTCCCTCCGGCAGCGGCAAGACGACCATCGTCAATTTGATCCTGCGCTTCTACGACGTCGAGCGCGGCAAGATCGCCATCGACGGGCAGGACATCCGCCAAGTCTCGCGCCACTCGCTGCGCCGGCATCTCGCTTACGTCGGGCAGGACGTGTTCCTGTTCCGCGGCACCATCCGCGACAACATCGCCTTCGGCAAACCGGACGCCAGCGAGGAGGAGATCGTGGCGGCCGCCAAGGGCGCCTACGCGCACGATTTCATCATGACGTTCCCGCGCGGTTACGACACGCCGGTCGGCGAGCATGGCCTGCAACTGTCGGGCGGCCAGCGCCAGCGCGTCGCCATTGCGCGCGCGCTGATCAAGAACGCGCCGATCATCCTGCTCGACGAAGCCACCGCCGCGCTCGATTCGGAATCGGAGCTGCAGGTGCGCGAGGCGATGGAGCATCTCTGCCAGGGCCGCACCACGGTCGCGATCGCGCACCGGCTGCACACGGTGTCGCACGCCGACCGCATCTACGTGATCGAAGAGGGCCAAGTGGTCGAATCCGGCCGCCACGAAGAGCTGCTGCGGAAAAACGGCCGCTATGCCTCGTTCTACCGGCTCCAGCTCAAGCAGCAGGAGAGCCCGGCGCCGGTCGCAGCGGTAGCGAAATAAGCGAAGGCGGCCTTAAGTTTTTCCGGCCTTGTTCGGGCGCGTGGAATGCGATACCGGATGGGCCCGCCGGCCATTTCAGCCATCGTCACATCGCAAAAGGCAAATCCTCATGAGCGCGGACTACGTCATTTCGCCGCCGCCGCAGGCGACCATCGCGGTCGCCGGCTCGAGCAAGGTTTTTCCGGTCCGCCGCATCTGGTGTGTCGGCCGCAACTATATCGAACACATCCGCGAGATGGGCCAGGATGAGCGGCTGCCGCCGTTCTATTTCGCCAAGCCCGCCGATGCCATCGTGCCGGATGGCGGCACCGTGCCCTATCCGTCGCTCACTAAGGACATGCATCACGAGGTCGAGTTGGTGGTTGCGCTCAAGAGCGGCGGCCGCAACATCCCGGTGGCCAAGGCGAACGACTGCATCTGGGGCTATGCCGTCGGCATCGACCTCACCCGCCGCGATTTGCAGATCGCCTCGCGCGATCTGAAGCGGCCGTGGGAAATCGGCAAGGCCTTCGACCATTCGGCGCCGTGCGGCCCGCTCAAACCGGTGAGCGAGGTCGGACATCCTACGAAGGGCAAGATCACGCTCAAGTGCAATGGCACGTTGCGCCAGGACGGCGACCTCAATCAGCTTATCTGGAACGTGCCGGAAATCATCTCCAACCTGTCGGAAATGGTGGAACTGGTGGCCGGCGACATCATCATGACCGGCACGCCGTCGGGCGTCGCCGCGACCGTCGCCGGCGATAAGCTCGAATGCGAGGTCGAGGGCGTCGGCAAGCTGACCATCACCATCGGTCCGCCGCTGAAATAGCTACCGGGTTACCCATTCGAAAAAGCGGCCGGCGGATGGAACCGCCGGCCGCTTTGCTTTGTTCAGTAGCGTGCGGCCGTTGACCTGGATCAACGAATTGTTAATGGCCGCGCCGCAAATTATAAGTGCCGGGGCCGGAATTGCGATTCTGCACCGCAGGAGACATGGACCCATGGGCCAAGCCCTGAGCATCGATCCTTTTTCAGCCGCCGCCGATCCGGAAAACATGGCCGCGCGGGTGATCCAATTCGCCCCCGCCAGCGATGCCGAGGCGCTCAAGCTGTTGCGCGCGAGCTTCCCCGATTGCCCCTTGAGCGCGCGGGTCGCGGCCCTCGGTTTCCTGATGCGCCGCCACCGCGCCCAAGCCAACGCCTAAAGCCCAAGACTAAAGCCCAAGATAAGCCTGCCGCACGCGGTCGTCGACCAGGAGCGCGGCGCCGGTGCCCGACAGTGTGACGCGGCCGTTTTCCAGCACATAGGCGCGGCTGGCGAGCTTGAGCGAGACCGCCACGTTCTGCTCCACCAAAACGCAAGTGAGACCTTCGCGATTGAGGTCGCGGACACAGCGCAGCACCGTCTGCACGACGGCGGGCGCTAAGCCCAGCGAGGGCTCGTCGAACATCACCAGATCCGGCGCGCCCATGAGGCAGCGCCCAATGGCGAGCATCTGCTGTTCGCCGCCGGACAGCGTGCCAGCGAGTTGGTGGCTGCGCTCGGCCAAGGCTGGAAACAGCGTGTAGACGCGTTCGAGATTGTGCTCGCGCGCGCTCCGGGCGTGCGGCAGCAAGGCGCCCATGGCCAGATTTTCGGCAATCGATAGCGACGGAAAAACCTGGCGGCCCTCGGCGACCTGGCCGATGCCGAGATCGCAGACTTTGTGGCTAGGCCAGCCGGCGATATCGGTGCCGCGATAGAGAATGCGCCCGCGTGCCGGCCGGTGCATGCCGGCGATGGTGCGGATCAGCGACGTCTTGCCGGCGCCGTTGGCGCCGACAATGGCAACGATCGCGCCCTCCTCGATCTCCAGCGAAACGTCGTCGAGCGCCTGGGCGTCGCCATAGAACACGTCGAGGTTTTCGACCTTAAGCATCGATCGCCTCCACGCCCAGATAGGAGTCGATCACCGCATGATTGCGCATGACCTCCTCCGGCAGGCCTTCGGCGATCGCCGCACCATGGTGCAGCACGAGAATGCGCGAGGCGAGCGCCATCACCGCGCGCATGACGTGCTCGATCAGCAAAATCGTAAGCCCGGTTTCGCGATTGAGGCCGCGCAGAATCGCGACCATCCGGTCCATCTCGGTCGGCCGCAAGCCGGCCATGACCTCGTCGAGCAGCAGCAGCTTCGGATCGGTCGCGAGCGCGCGCGCGACTTCCAGCCGCTTGCGGTCGGGCAAGGTCAACGATGACGCACGCTGGTCGCGCTTGTCGTAGAGGTCGAGGCGGCGCAGCACCTCATGCGCCCGCATGCGCGCGTCACCTACATCCCGGCGATGCAACAGCGCGCCGACAATGACGTTGTCCTCGACGCTCAGTGCCGGGAACGGCCGCACGATCTGAAAGGTGCGGCCGATGCCGCACCGGCAGATGCGGTCGGGCGGCAAGCCGTCGATGCGCGCGCCAGCGAAGCTGATGGACCCGGCGTCAGGCGGAAAGACACCAGCGATGGTGTTGAACAACGTGGTCTTGCCCGCGCCGTTCGGACCGATGACCGCGAAAATGCCGCCGTCGGGCACCTCGAAGCTGGCGCGATCGACCGCGACCAGTCCGCGGAACCGCTTGCTCACGCCATTGACCGACAGCAGCGCGCTCATTTCTGCCGCTCCGCCAAGCCGATCCGTTTGCGCAGCCAGGGCCATACGCCGTCCGGCAATGCCACAATCACCAGCAGCAGACAGATGCCGTAAAACACCTGCTTGGCGCCGGGCAGGTCGACGCCGAGCGCGTTGAGCGCGGCGGTCAGCGTTTCCGCCAAACCGGTCAGCAGGACAGCGCCGAGGATTGGCCCGAACAATGTGCCGATGCCGCCGACGATCGGTCCGAGGATGATCTCGATCGAGCGAAGGATATGAAACACCTGCTCGGGAAACAGGTTGTTGTAATAGAACGCGTAGATCACGCCGGCAAAAGACGTCATGGCGGCGGAGATCACCACCGCGATCATCTTGTAGCGGAAGACGTCGATGCCGGCCGAAAGCGCGGCCTCCTCGTCTTCGCGGATCGCCAGCCAGAAATAACCGACGCGGCTCTGCAGCAGTGCGCGGCAGAAGATCAGAGCAAGGACGGTCGCGGCGAGGAGGATGTAATAGAACATCGCCGGATGACCGCGCAGGTGCCAGAGATCGTTGTGGGTAAATTGCGCGACCGGCAGGAACAGCCCGGCGGAGCCGCCGGTCCAACTCAAATGGTCGAAGCCGACGCGGGCGAATTCCGCTAGCGCTATGGTAAGTATAGCGAAATAGACGCCGGCAACGCGGAAGCGGAAGGCCAGAAAGCCGACAAAGGCGCCCGCCAAAGCCGCCACCGGCACCGCCACCAACAGGCCAAGCCACGGGCCGATTCCGAAGTGAACGTAAAGCGCCGCGGCCGTATAGGCGCCGAGCCCGACATAGAGCGCGTGGCCAAGCGACAACTGCCCGGCAAAGCCCATCATGATGTTCCAGCTCTGGCCGATATACGCAAAGTACAGGATCAGAATGAGCACGGTGAGCAGATAGTCGCTGGCAAACAGCGGCGCGGCAATCAGAACGATCAGCAGAGCACCGAGCAGGAGCAAGGCGCGGCGCGGAACTCCCTCGATCAGGCGAGCGATCATGCCGCCCTCTTCATGTGGTTCTCTTGCCCATGATGCCCTGCGGGCGGAACAGCAGCACCAGCACCAGGACGGCGAAGGAAAACATGCTTTTCGCGGACGGCGTGAACAGCAGGCCCGCCATCGCCTCGGTAAGCCCGATCAACACACCGCCGACCAGCGCGCCCGGCATCGAGCCGAGCCCGCCGGTGATGACGATGACGAAGGCGAGCAGCGTGTAGGCAGGCCCCAGCGCCGGCGTCACATCCACGATCAGCACCATCATCACGCCGGCAGCGCCAACGCAGGCCGCGCCGATGCCGAAGGTCAAGGCATAGAGGTGCTTGACGTCGAGCCCGACCACTAGCGCGCCGGTGTAATTATCGGCGCAGGCGCGGATCGCGATGCCGATCTGGCTGTATTGGAAGAAGGCGAACAGCGCGATCGCGACGACGATCGCGGCGAGGCCGGCGTAAAGCTTGGTGGCGTCGACGATCAGCGGGCCAAGCTGGAAGCTGTCATAGGCGTAAGAGGCCTGCACCGTCCGCGCGTCGGGCCCGAACGCGATCAGCAACAGATTGACGATGATGATCGCCACCGCGACCAGCAGCAGGAACTGGCTGGTGTCGGGCCGCGTGATGAACGGGTTGATCAGGCGCACCTGCAGTACATAGCCGAAGGCGAACAGCACCGCGGCGATCGGAACCAGCATGATCAACGGATCGAGGTGGAAGGCGGTGAACAGCGTCACCGCAATATACATGGCGATGGTCATCATCTCGCCGTGGGCGAAATTAACCACCCGCATCACGCCGAAGATGACCGACAGGCCGAGCGCCATCAGCCCGTAGACGAGGCCGGTCAGAACGCCGCCGACCGCCACATTGAGATAAACATCGAAGGGCAAAGATCGATCCTAATAACGCAACGCTCCCGCCGCGATTGCGGCGGGAGCCATGGCGAATAGCACGCGCGTCAGCCGCGCTTGTCGTAGGGCTTCAGCGGCCATTCCGGCTTGCCATTGGCCGCCTCCTTCGGCGCGACCGTGAGCAACTTGCCGCCGCGATTCTGGATGCCGCCGCCAATGATCTTGTCGTTCTGGCCCTTGGCGTCGAACTGGATGCCGGGGCCGATGCTGACATTGTCCTTGATGTTGGTCTTGCGGATGGCGTCGGCGAGCGCCTTCGGGTCGGAGGAACTCGCCCGCTTGTAGGCATCGGCCGCGACCAGCAGTGCCTCGAAGGTGTAGACATGGTTGGTGTTCAGGTTGACGCCCGGATGCGCCTTGGCGAGCGCGGCCTCGAGTTGCTTGGACAGCTTCTTGTTCGGATCGTACCAGGGCGCGAAGCTCAGCGGCCCGTCGGACAGTTTGCCGAGGGTCTTGAGATACTGGTCCTCGTACCAGCCCGGGCCCATGCTCAATACCGCCATAGGCGTCCAGCGCTGCTTGACCAATTCGCGCGTGAGCAGGATGGCATCGTTGAGCCGGCTGACCATCAGCAACACGTCGGCGCCGGTCGCCTTGGCTTTGGAGATTTCCACCGACAGGTCGCGCGCGGCCGGATCGTAGGAGATCGTCTCCACGATCTTATACGGCATGTTGAACTTCGGCATCACCGCGCCGATACCGCCCTTCATCGCGGTGCCGAAGGTGTCGTTGACGTGCATGAACACCGCCGTCTTCGGCGCCGCGCCGGTCGCCGCGAACACTTCCAACTGGTCGACGAAGGCGTCTCTGAGGATCATGCCGGCGGTCGGAAAATTGCGGAACACGAACTTGTAACCCTGCTCGGTGATCGGCGG
Organism: uncultured Alphaproteobacteria bacterium; assembly: GCA_963772235.1. Classification (GTDB taxonomy): domain Bacteria; phylum Pseudomonadota; class Alphaproteobacteria; order Rhizobiales; family Xanthobacteraceae; genus Pseudolabrys. The sequence continues at coordinate 9,856 of CAVYWI010000025.1, read as the reverse complement.
CGCCGCGGCGATATTGATGACGTAGGGGATGCCCTTCTGCTCGGCGACCTGCGCGATGGCCGAGCTCTGCCCGGAATCGAAGGCGCCGACCAGAAGCTGCGCGCCCTCGCCGATCAGTTTCTCGGCGCGCGAGCGCGCGACCTCGACATTGGTCTCGGTGTCGGCATTCATGATCTGCAGCGAAGGCAGGCCGAGGTCCTTCAAAATCCCGTTCGTGATATCGACGCCGCGCTGGCAGTCCTGGCCGATGCCGGCCTGGTAGCCGGAGCGCGGCAGCAGCACGCCCACTTTCAAGGCGGCGCCTTGCGCGCGCACGATGTTGAACGGCGCGCTGCCGGCGACAAACCCGGCGGCGCCGAGCCCTGCGGTAAAGGTGCGGCGGGTCACGCGCGCGGTCTTGGATGGCGATTTGCGTTTCATGAAAAAATCCTCCCTGGCCTCTGGACGGCCGTTGTGCAGGATGATGCCGGATTTATTCCGGCTCTCACAAGCTCGAAAAACCATGCCGGCCGGGAGCAACTTTCCGGGCCGCCGGCCATTGCCCCGGCCGTTCGCACGCCGAACGGCTGCGGGCTACCCTTGTCCTCATTGTTGACGTGGACAACAATTCTCGTCAACAGCATTATTGGCGCGTGCGGCCGGTCCGGGCCGCGCCCCGAGGACCCGCCATGCCCGCAGCCAAACGCGCCGTGAAGCCGGCCAAGGCCAAAGCGGCGGCGCTGCGCAAGACGCCGCGGCCGCGGTGCGCCAGCCAGCCGCCGGTCGACCTCGGCGTGCTCAACGAGCGGCTCGGATATTTCATACGCCGGCTGCAGGTCTGGGTGTTCCAGGACTTCATCCGCCGGCTGGCCAGCCTCGATATCAGCCCGGCGCAGTTCTCGGTGCTGGTGGTCATCGGCGCCAATGCCGGCCTGTCGCAATCGGAAATCGCCGGCACGCTCGGCATCGAGCGGGCGCGGCTGGTGCGTCTTCTGCACGGGCTCGAACGGCGCGCGCTCACGCAGCGCCTGCCCTCCTCCGCCGACCGCCGCCGGCACGCGGTGCAGCTCACCCGCGACGGGCAGAAGCTGCTGGCGCAGGCGAAGGCGCTGGCCGCGCAGCACGAGGCGGCGCTGAAGGAGAAGCTCGGCGGCGAGCGGCATACGGCGTTGCTGGAAGCGCTGCGGGAGTTCTAACGTCAGCTCTTGAACAATTTCTCCACGGCCGCGGCGATGCGGAAAAGGCGGCAGTCGTGGCCATTGCGCGCCACCAGCATCAGCCCGGTGGGCAGGCCGCCCTGGCGCGGCACGGGTAGCGAGATGGCGCAGAGATTGAAGAAGTTGACAATCACCGTGTTGCGCAGGGCCATCGCGTTCTTGCGCGCGAAGTCCTCCGGCGTGGCCACTTCGGCCATCGTCGGCGCGACGATGGGCGTGGTCGGCCAGCACATCACGTCGACGTCAGCGAGCCGCGCATCCATGGCTCGGATCAGCTCCGCGCGCGCTCGTACCATAGCGATGAAGTCCGCGGCGCTGATATTGCGCGCGCGCTCAAGCCGGGCGCGTACGTTCGGGTCGAGGTCGTCGCCGCGGCGGCCGAGCAGATCGCGGTGGATGGCGAAGGCTTCCGCCGGCTGCACGCCGCCTTTTGCGTTCACCCGCGCCATGTCGTCGAGCAGCGGCAGTTTCTCGTTGGACAGCCGGCATCCGGCTTTTTCCAGCGCGTCGATCGCCTGCGGGAAACGCTTGGCGACCGTCTCGTCAAGGTTTTCGATCGGCATGCCTTGGGCAATGCCGACGCGCAAATTGGCGAGCGGTACCGGGTCGAGCGGCCCAAAGGTCTCGCCGGCCATTACCGCGTCGGCCTTGGCGCAGGCCTCGACCGACTTCGCCAAAGGACCGATGGAGTCGATGCTGTAAGACAGCGGAAACGCGCCGTCGGTCGGGATGCGCTCGCGGCTCGGCTTGAAGCCGACGATGCCGCAGAACGCCGCCGGGATGCGGGTCGAACCGCCGGTGTCGGTGCCGATGGCGACTTCGCACATGCCGTCGGCCGCCGCGACCGCCGCGCCCGAGGACGAGCCGCCGGGCACGCGCTTGCGGTCGGCCGGATTGCCCGGCGTGCCGTAGTGCGGATTGGCGCCGATGCCGGAATACGCGAACTCGGTCATGTTGGTCTTGGCGACGATCACCGCACCGCCCGCGCGCAGCGCGCGCACCGGCGGCGCATCGGCTGCGGCCGGCTTGCCTTCCTCGGCCAGCACCTTGGAGCCGGCGCGCGTGACTTCGCCGGCGACGTCGAACAAATCCTTGATGCTGACGATGGCGCCGTCGAGCGGTCCCAACGAAATGCCGGCTTTGGCGCGGGCATCGGCGGCGTCGGCGGCATCGCGCGCGGCTTGTGTGTAAACCGTGAGACAGGCGCGCGCGCCCTCGCCGCTCGGATCGGCGATGCGGGCCAACGCAGCTTCGAGACGGTCGCAACAGGATGCGGCGCTCATGTGTTCAAACCTCCGTTGTCGACGATGAACCTCGCAATCTTGGTCACGGCCGGTCGATTTTTTCGGGCGTGACGACTTCAACTTTGCGCTCGGCGACGAACTCCGGTCCGGCCGCGCGCCAGTCCTTGAAATGCGGCGTCTCCATGTGGCGGGCGAGCGTCTCGCGCGATTCCCAGCGCTCGACCAGCACCAGGCGCAGCGGATCGGTGACGCTCTGGTGCATATCGTAGCTGATGCAGCCGTTTTCCTTGACGGTTTCGGCGACGCAGGCGTGCGCCGTGGCGATGGCCTTGTCGGCGGTGCCTGGCTTCACGCGCACTTCGGCAATGACGTAGATCACGGACGTTTCCTTCCTCGGTTTTTTCCGGGAAAGTTCTAGAACAGGAAGTGACGCTGCGCCATCGGCGGTGGGTCCGAACAGGTCCGCATCGGCCGCGCGTGGTGACCGCCATATTTCATCCCCAACGTTATCAACCGACGATTTTAGCTTCTTGCCATGCGCGTCCGCCGAGTTAGGCTTCGCCGCAGGTCAGCCATCTTCGGTTCACGCCGGACACGGATGACCGCCATGACCGGAGCGGCATGGGACGTGAATGCCGGCAACGGCATTTGTGGTCCATGTTTGCCGGTCCGGGCTCTCAGTAACTGGGTACGGCTGCCGCGAACTCCGGTTTGTGCGCCGCATATGGATCCGAGAGCTTGTGACGGGCGGACGACGGTCCGCCCGTTATGGCTTTTAAGCGCCGCCGCCTCAGCGGCCGCTAATCCGTTTTCACCTTCAGCTTGCAGCGGTGGCAGCATCCTCGCCCGACTTGAACGGGCCGCAAAACCGCGCCTACCACAGCTCGTCGACGGCAAATCGGCGCGGGATCAGCCGCTGCTGGACCGCGTAGGACACCAGCAGTTCGAGGCAAGGCCGGTTGGCTTCCTTGCCAAACGGAGCGGTATCGATCGCGCCCGCGGCCGGCCGGCCGGACGCCGCCTTGCCGGCTTCCAACAGCCGGTAGAGCTCGGCTACCGCCTGCGGGTTTGACCGCGCCAAGGTGTCCGTCACCACCACCATGTGATTGACCGGCACCAGGCCGTGCTGGCCGTACCAGGCGCTCGCCGCCGCGTCCGGATCCGGAATCACGCTCTGCAGGCGCGGGTCTTTCGGCAACTCGGCGCCGTAGATCGCGGCATCGAGTTCGCCGTCGATCAGCATTTTCGTCATGTCCTGATCGGCCGCGGCGCGGATCACGCCGGGCGGGTCTTTCGCCTCCGCCACATGCGCGTCCTCGAAGGTCACCCAATGCACGCGCGCCATATCGACCGCATAGTCGTTTTGCAGAATGCCGCGCAGCCATGCGCCGGTGGTCTGGCTGTAGGAGCGCACGCCGACGCGACAGCCCGGCAGGCTCGGCCGGGATCGAGCTTACCGCGCGCGGCGTTGTACAGCATGCAGCCGTGCTGAAAGCGCGCCAGCATGGCGGCCGGCAGCAGCTTGAGGCCCTTGTTGAAGGCTTTCGCCTGCAGATAGGTGACCAGCGCCATCTCGCTGGCGTCGTATGCGTGCTCGCGCACCATCGGCTTGAACGCCTTGTGCATCGGCTTGACCTCGACGAAGTCGAGCTTGAGCGAGGGCGAAGTGATCTCGCCGCGCTTGAGCGGCAGCGTGTGCGGATAGTCGCCGATGGCGATGCGCAGGGTCGTTTCGCCGTCATTTGCCATTGTGAGATGCCTCGCTCTGGGCGGCTTGACCGCCTGCCACCCTACCTAGTTTAAAGAGCCGGCAGGAAAAAGGGAGTATTCATGGCCGAGCAGAAGACGGGCCTCGTCATCACCGCCCATCCGGGCGATTTCGTCTGGCGCGCGGGCGGCGCCATCGCGCTGCACGCCAAGAAGGGATATCGCGTCAAGATCGTCTGCCTGTCCTACGGCGAGCGCGGCGAGAGCCAGTTCGCCTGGAAGGAGCCGGGCGCCACGCTGGAAAAGGTCAAGGCCGGCCGCAAGGACGAGGCCGAGCGCGCCGCCAGCCTGCTCGGCGCCGAGATCGAATTCTTCGATTGCGGCGACTATCCGCTCAAGCTCAACGAGCAGCATTTCGACCGCACGGTCGACATCTATCGCGAGCTCAATCCTTCCTTCGTGCTCACCCACGCGCTGGAAGACCCCTATAATTTCGATCATCCCAACGCCGCGCATTTCGCGCAGGAGACGCGCGTGGTGGCGCAGGCCATGGGCCACAAGCCGGGCGCCAAGTACAAATATTCGGCGCCGCCGGTGTTCCTGTTCGAGCCGCACCAGCCGGAAATGTGCAACTACAAGCCCAATCTCATCCTCAAGATCGACGAGGTGTGGGAGCAGAAATACAAGGCGTTCCAGATCCTCGCCGCGCAAAAGCACCTGTGGGCCTATTACGAGCGCGTCGCGCTCAACCGCGGCATCCAGGGCTCGCGCAACACCGGCGTGCCGATGACCTATGGCGAGGCCTATCAGCGGCTGTTCCCGACCGTCGAGGAGATCCTGCAATGAAACCCGTCGTCGTCCGCAACATCAAACGCGCCGATCCCAACGCCATCGGCACGCTCGCCGCCGTCGGCGTCGCCACCGCGCATGAGGCGCTCGGCCGCTCCGGCCTGATGAAGCCCTACATGCGGCCGATCTGGGCGGGCGCTGCGATCGGCGGTCCGGCGGTCACCGTGCTGGCGCAGCCGGGCGACAACTGGATGATCCATGTCGCCGTCGAGCAGTGCAAAAAAGGCGACGTGCTGGTGGTCGGCTGCACCGCCGACAATACCGACGGCATGTTCGGCGAGTTGCTGGCGACGGCGCTGGTCGCGCGCGGCGTGATCGGTCTCGTCATCGATGCCGGCTGCCGCGATGTCAAGCCGCTCAAGGAGATGGGCTTCCCGGTCTGGTCGAAGGCGATCTCGGCCAAGGGCACGGTGAAAGCCACGCTCGGCGCGGTCAATATTCCGGTCGTCTGCGGCGGCGTGAACGTCGAGCCGGGCGACGTGGTGGTGGCCGACGACGACGGCGTGGTGGTGATCCCGAAGAAGCTCGCGGTCGAGACCGCGCAGAAGGCGCAGAAGCGCAAGGACGACGAGGACGGCAAGCGCAAGCAGCTCGAGGCCGGCGTGCTCTCGCCTCGACATGTACAAGATGCGCGAGGGCCTGGAGAAGGCGGGCTTGCGCTACGTCGACAATCCGGAGGACGTCTGAGCGGACGCCGACGCCGCCGGACGGAATTTGAACACTGCGATCACGCCGAGCACGAGCAGCAGGACCAACACCACGCCTTGAGCGATGGCGAATTGGGTATTCTGCGGCTCGGGGAACGGCGGCCCGACCTGTGGCGCGTGCGGGTTGAGGACCGAGACTTTCTCGAAGGCCTGCACGACCAGCACGAAGGCGTTGAACCACAGCACGGCAACCGCGCTCACCACATAAATCCAGCGCCACGCGCCGGCGAGATGCCTGCCATAGTGAGCCAGCAGCGCGATCGCCAGAATGATGAGCGAGACGACACCGACGCCAAGCGCCGGCGTAAAACCATTGATGGGAAACAGGAAACCGGTGACGCTGGTGAGGATCGTGGTGACGAGAAACAGCGCGGTCACGCCGGGCATGCGCTGCGAGCCCAGCATGCCGACGAGCACGACGAGGCCGGCCACGATCGCGATCAGGCTGATGATGACGTGCAGCACGGTGAACGTATGAAGCGACATGCCGAGAATCATGACGCAACTCCTTCCCACCCCATACTAGCGCCCCATGTGAATTTACGATGATGCCGTCGCGACGAAAAGCCGGCGCGTGCCGCGCATGTCGAGCCATAGCCCTGCCGGGGTATGCGTGAGGCGCAGCACCACGGTGTCACAATGCGTACAGCGCAGAACGGCGCCCATGGCGCCGCCATAGTCGCCCACCGCGCCGATTTCGGCGACCGCGCCACAACTGTCGCAGATGATTTCCGCCGCCGTCACATCGAGCGCAAACAATTCGCGCAAGCGCCCGCCGGCCGCGTTGCCGTCGAGAGGGCTTTGCCGGTCCATGGTCACAATCTCCTAGGTTCCTGTCGGTCCAAAACGTTCGGTCTTGATCAGATGCGGCTCGTGGCCGATATCGCGCAGGTTGCGCGCGGCTGCTTCGACCAGCGGCGTCGGCCCGCAGACGAAAATGCGCGGGCTGGCGTTGGGCGGATAGCCGACGCTCTCCAGCATGGCGCGGTCGATGCGGCGCGTGAGGCCGCTCCAGCCGGCCGGCCGCTCGCGCGTGAGCGTGTGCACGACCTTTAGCCCGTCGCCCTGCCCGGCCAGCCGATCGAGTTCGGCGCGATAGATGATGTCGTCGAAGCTGCGCGAGGAATAAAGCAGCGTCGCCGGTACCGTACTGTTTGCCGCGGCGCGCTGGCGCAGCATGGCCATCAGCGGCACCACGCCGGAGCCGCCAGCGACGAGCAACAGCGGGCCGCCGAGATCGGGCGTCCAGACGAAATAACCGCCGATCGGGCCGCGCAATTCGAAGCGGTCGCCTTTGCGCGCCTCGCCGGCGAGATAGGGCGACACCTCGCCCTCGGCGATGCGCTCGACGGTGAGCATCAGCATGCCGGCCGCCGGCGCCGACGCAATCGAATAGCTGCGCTGCGCCTGGTAGCCGTCCTCGGCGGTGAGCCGAACATCGACATGCTGGCCGGCGCGATGCCCCGGCCAAGCCGGCACGTCGAGCGCGAGGCTGCGCACGCGCGGTGTCTCGTCGATGACGTCGCGCACGGTCGCGGTCATCCATTGGAGCCGCCGCAGCGGCTCAATCGCCGGCATAACGCTGCTCGCGCCAGGGGTCGCCGTAGATGTGATAGCCGAGTTCCTCCCAGAAGCCGGGCTGCTCAGTATCGATGAACTGCAGGCGGCGCACCCATTTGGCGCTCTTCCAGAAATAAAGATGCGGCACCAGCAGACGCGCCGGACCGCCATGCTCGGGATCGAGCGGCTCGCCGTCGAAATGCGTCGCCACCATAGCCTTGCCGTCGACCAGGTCCTCGGCCGGCACGTTGGTGGTGTAGCCGCCGTCGCAATGCACGAGCACGAACGGCGCCGGCGGCTCGGCGAGACCCGCCGCCTCCAATAGCGTGTCGATGGTCACGCCGCGCCAATGGGTGTCGAGCTTCGACCAAGTGGTGACGCAATGGATGTCGACCGTCAGCTCGGTCTGCGGCAGCGCGTTGAACTCGGCCCAGCTCCATTCGCCGACCGGGCTGTCGCCGTCCTCGAGCGTCAAGCGCCAGCTCTTGAGGTCCGCATCCGGGGTCGGCCCCGCCGACAGCACCGGAAAGTCGGACACCAAATGCTGGCCGGGCGGCACGCGGGAACTTGGCCCGCCCGGCTTGCGGCCGCGAAAGCCGCGCGAAATCGGAGGTTCGCTCATGACAACAGACCCCGCTAACCGGCGAGCCAGTGTCGCGCGCGACTAAGGCAAAGACAATACGGCGATACGTCCGCCGCTCAGCGGTTGGCGTGGCTCCACGGCGCGATGCGCCGGCCGGCCCATTTCAACGCCGAGGTCAGCGACACGCCGAGGATCATCAGCACGATCACCGGCACGAAGGTCTTATCCATGGCGAACTGGTTGGCGTATTTGGTCAGCATGAAGCCGAGGCCGGAGATCGTGGTGTAGAATTCGGCGATGATCATGCCGATCAGCCCGCGGCCGATCGCCAGCCGCACGCCGGCGATGATGTAGGGCAGCGCGAACGGCAACAGCACGTCCTGCCAGACGCGCCACTCGCTGGAGCGGAACGAGTGCGCCACCTCGAGCATGTTCTTGTCGCATTCGCGCACGCCCTGATAGGTGTTGATCAGGACCGGGAACACCGCGAACAGGAACACGACGATGATCTTGGCCTTGAGATAAATGCCGAACCACAGCACCAGCACCGGCACCAGCGCGACCAGGGGCGTCGCGTAAAACGCATTGATCGGCAGGTCGAGCGCCCAGTCGAGCCAGCGGATGCGCGCCATGGCGATGCCGAGCGGAATGCCGACAAGAATGGCGATGACAAGGCCATAAATCATGACCTGCAGGCTCTGCCCCAGATAATACGGCAGCTCGCCGGAGACGGTCGTCTCATAAAAGGCGACCGCGATTTTCGTCGGATAGGTGAACAGAATCGGGCTGATCGAGGGCCCGACGAGTTGCCAGACGATCAGCAGCAGGGCGACGAAGCCGTAGCGGAACAACGCCCGGTGCTCCCACCAGCGAACCTTCTTTTCCGCCGGAACCGCTTCCGCTGGCTGCGCGGCCGCGAGTACGCCGGCGTGAACCTCGTTGGCGACGCTCATTGCAGTGTCTCCTGAACGTTCGACCTTAGCGTCCGGGCGCCGCCGTCACCGGCAGCGCCCACCCTGCCCAATTCGGGCAACGCGTAACCTTAGAACACCGCGGTCGGGCAAACGGGTCCCTTCCATTCGCCGAGTTGCTTGATCGATTTTTCCGCGAAGCTCTTGTCGACAATCTGGTCGTAGGTCGGCGTCTTGCCCTTGTCGATATTGCCGACCTTGGTCATCAGGTTGGCGGTGAAGTTGATACGCTCCGGCGACAGACCGGTATTGGCATCCCAGATGCAGCTCTTCACCAGGAAGTCGTAGGTGTCGGAGATGATTTTTTCCGGATAACCGGTCTCCTTGACGATGATCGGCAGCACCTTGGCCTTGTCGGTGTAGAGGATGCGCGTCGCCTCGATGGTCGCGGTAACGAAAGCCTGCAACGCAGCCGCCTTGTTCTTGAGGGTGTCCTCGCGCACCGAATAGACCGTGTAGACTTGCTTGGGCTGAACCTCCCACATGCGGGCGATGGCGTGCAGGCTCGGCACCTTCTCCTTGGCCAGCATTTCCTGTTCGACGTGCAGGATCGCGGTGTCGACCTGATCGGCGACCAGCGCCGGCACGTCTTCGCTGGCAATACTGACGAAGTTGACGTCCTTCGGATCGATCTTGGCGTTGCGCAGGATGGCCTTGCTCAGGATGTCGGCAAAGCCGCCGGGCTGCTGGATGCCGATCCGCTTGCCCTTCAGGTCGGCCATGGTCTTGATATTGTCGTGCACCACCATCGAGGCTTCGAACTTGTAGAGCGTCGCCAGGATGGTCTTGACCGGCGAACCCTTGGAGATCGCGACAATGGTGGTGGCGCCGGGCGCCTGCGCGACGTCGAGACTGCCGGCCAGCATGGCGCGGAACACCTTGACGCCGTCTTCCAGCGCCACCGTCTCCACGTCGACGCCGTATTTCTTGTAGAGGCCGAGATCCTTGGCGATCAGCACCGGCATGTGCACGACGTTCGGCGGCGTCGTCGGCATGCCGACCACCAGCTTGTTGGCCTGCGCGTGGGCCGCACCCGGCA
>CAVYWI010000024.1:0-438113 GCA_963772235.1 uncultured Alphaproteobacteria bacterium | reverse complement strand
GGCGTTTCGGTTGGCCTCGGTGTCATGTTGGGTATGGGCTTCGAAGGTGTGACCTGCAGATTGATGATTTCGCAGGTATCAACGAAAGCAGACGGATTGGCGTTCGGCCTTTTGCCGGCGGGACAGCAATCGCCGCAGGACGTCACCTGCGAGACCAGACAACATTTTCCGTTCGGCAGCCTGGTCTGACCCGTGGCGCAAGGTGGCAATTCACAGCGGCCGAACGGTCCGCCTTTCAACACTCGGTCGGCGGGACAGCCGCAATTGCAGTTACAGGTCCCGTCGGACTTTCTCGATGACGATTTGGAGAATCTGATTGTTCGGACAGTTGCACTGGCAGGGCCAGGAAAAGCATGTGCCGTTCGCTTGGACGGGCAAACCGTCTGGGCAAAGGCAGATGCGGGAAAGGCCGGACCCTGAACCGGCCGATGTTGACCCTCGTGGACACCGGCATTGCCACTGCGGGACGCCTGCGTCGCTCCAACCGTCGGATACCATCTGCATTGGCGGCGGGCAAAAACATGCCATGCCGGAGTAGCCAGGATTGGCATAGCTGGCTTCTGAACAAACACCGTCCTTGCAGGGAGGACCCCAATAGTTCCCATCAGCGTAGAATTCCTGCTGCGTACAGTCGACAATCTCGATCGGCTTGGAGGCGTTGTCGCAACTTTTAAAGCCGAAAAACTCATCTAGATCGCACAGGGCATCTTGGGTGCAACTGCCAACGTCGTTGCCGAGCTGGCTTAGGCCCTGCTCCATCGAACAGGCACAGGAAGCAATGCCGAGTGGGCTGGCGACGTCGGACAAACCTATCGCGATTTCTTGCATCACGCCTGCGGACACACCGAGCTTGGTCAGTAGCCCCCCAACTGTGACGGCATCGTCGTGCCCAGCGTTGACATCGCTCAGAATACCCCGTGCCTCGCTGCAGAACTGATCTACCTTTCCCTGGCCACTGGCCGATACGCCGGCGAGGGCTCCGGTCATGGCGACGACAGCCCCGCATCCGGCGCCATTGGAGCACGCTGCGGCACACTCAGCAGAGGTTATCGCCCCGACGGCATCTTCTAGGTTGTTCAACAGGTCATCAAAGGTGCAACCCGCCCGCGCCGGTCCGGCGGAGGCAAACGCCAGCATTAGCGCCACGACTGCGCCGCTCAAAATGGTCGATTGAAAATGATAGCTTACCCGCGGCGCGCCCCGGGGCCACAAGTGAAAGCGATGGCGAAGATAAGTTAATCCGCATCTACTTGCGTCAACGCGCTTCTTCAGCATTTTGCTGGATGTTGAATTAGACGCGACGACCAGACCTAAAGCAGCAAATACCGCAATGAGCCGGTTCATGGTTGCCCTCCGTTGGACAACTTAAAAAATTCGGCCGGCGGGCGCTCACGGCGCCACCAATTGAACGCAGTTCCATCCTCGAAATATTATTGTGCCCGCCGATGGCATCAGTGCTGCAAATCAAGGGAACGGGACTTCGGTACGTCGCCGTTTTTGGGCAGCTTTCTCGGCTCATGCGCAGGCTACGAGTTGGAATGAGCGGCCCATATTGATCTAGATCAAATTCACCTAGTTCATTTGTCCTCAGACATCGCGGCGGTAACAGTTGAAATAGAACTATATCTAGTGTTCACGTCGCTTCTGCGATGTCCGCGCTATATGTCCGGCCGGCGTTCGCCTCGCAGTCACGATTGTCGGCGTTCCCAAAAGTTTCCCAAAAACGCGGTATCATGGCGCAAGGGCCACAAGCCCAACGGCGGTGGCGTTCCTACATGCCCGGCCCCTCTCAATGAGAGGGGAGGTTGACGTGTAGGAGCGCGCGCCATGTGGGCGCTCAGCAATTTCGAGGACTTAGAAAAGTTCGCCCCGGATCGAACAGGTCTGGCGATGAAGCGGAAGCCGTCAGTGGATTTCAGCGGCTATTGGCAGCGTCATGAAATGAAAGAGGCTAATCGTAATTAGGCGGAAAAAATCTGCGCACCGTGATACGCGCAATAAGCAAAAGAACGCCAGCGCCACCGGCCACAAAAAGCGCCAAAACAAACATTGAACTCATAAACTATACAGCCATTAGGTAATGGGAAAATACCAATATTATTTCCGTTAAATCAGCGTATTTTCAGCTGGCAGCCGCCAAACGATAGCCGCCTGCCGCTTCCCGTCGATCACCGGATTGCCCTGCTGGTGCTGCCGCCGTAGCTGGTGAATGATCTTACGGCAGATGACCTTGGCCATGACGTGATCGCGCGCGTCTAGGCCCTTCGCTGAGGCGATATAGGCCGCGATCTCTCGGGTGGTCTTAGGACCGGACGCCAGCGCCTAACGGGCAAGCTTGGTGCGTTCCGCGTAGCGGAAGAGGCGCTGTATGTCGGCGTAGGCCGGAAGCTCGGTGTTCTGGCCTTTGCCCTCGAAGATGGCGATAGCGGCGGCGATATGCGCCAGATCAGCGCGGGCCTGATGTAGCTTCTTATCGTAGTCGCGGACGGCGCGGTGGATTTCGTCCCGCTTCCGCCGCAATGTTGTAACGGTTCTGATTTCGGCCATGCTTTATTCCTCTGATCGATAATCTGGAATTTTATTCCAGATTGAATTTCACGGTCTGTCCGAAACAAAGTAAGGCGGCGGCTGTCATAATTCTTGTGGCGCTTGCGCCATAATACCGCGAAATTGCATAGGTGAGAATTAGAGGGAAAGCGGCGACAAGAAAGCGCAAATTTGGGGCTGTTGCTTCGGTAATTAGGACGTGAATGCCGGCAACCTCCGGAAATGTCGTACTAAATTCCGGAGATAAATTTCTCTCGAACAAAGAGAAGACTAGCTGGCGGAGAGGGAGGGATTCGAACCCCCGATACGGTTGCCCGTATGCCGCATTTCGAGTGCGGTGCATTCAACCGCTCTGCCACCTCTCCGGAGCCCGAAAAGAGCCTGAAAAAGCCCGATTTGGACGGCTGCTATCTAACCAAGCGGGCCAAGAGAGACAAGAGACAGACAAGGCTTGGCCGGCGTATATTATGTGCAGCCAAGGGAAACCGGCCGCCGGCCGCCATCAGGATGCGCACCAGCGTGAAATTCGACCGCATCCGCAAGGAAATGCGCGGCATTCTGCCGACTTTCGGCATGGTCGCGGCGGTCACCGTCTTTGTCTACACCATCGTCGCGGAAACCGGCCTGCACCATGGCTCGGTGGTCTTCCTAATCCCGGTGGTGATCGCGGCCAGCCGCTGGGGCATCGTCCCGGCGATTTTCGCGGCGGTCTGCGGCGTGCTCGCCTCCGCCTTCTTCTTCTATCCCCCGCTCTACAGCTTCCGCATCACGGACCCGCACGAAATCCTCAACCTGATCCTGTTCATCTTCGTCGCGGTGGTGGTGAGCCAGCTTGCCACAAGGCTCAAGCGGCAGTTGGAAACCGCGCGCCAGCGCGAGATCGACCTGCGCGACCTGTATGCGTTCTCGCGCCGGCTGGCGGTGGCGTTCGACGTGTCCAATATTCACGCCGCGATCGAAGATCACCTCGCCACCGTCATGCAGCGCAAGGTGATCTTGTTCACCAGCGCGCGCGAAACGTCCGCGAGCAGCGGACGGCGCGCCGGCGTCACCGTGCCGGAGCAAGTCCTCGCCGAAGTGGTCGAGGTCGCGTCCGGCCGGCGTGACGCCTACGGCGGCGCGACGGTGACCGCAAATAGCGGCGATATTTGGCTGGTCCGTGCGGTGTCGCCCAAGAGCCTCGAATTCGGCGTCATCGCCATCAATCTCGGCCGCGAATCGAAGGAAGGCTCGAACGACATGCGCATCCGCGTCGACGCGGTGCTGGCCGACGCCACCGCGACGCTGGAGCGGCTGGACGTCGCCCACGCGATCAGCGAGGCGCGCATGCGCTCGCAGACCGAACAGTTGCGCGAGGCGCTGATCGGCTCGGTCAGCCACGAATTGCGCACGCCGCTCGCCTCCATCCTCGGTGCCGCCACGGTCTTGAGCGCGGCGCCGGCGCTGGCGAACGAGAAGAAGCTCAAGGCGCTGGTGCATGACGTGCGCGACGAGGCCGAGCGCCTCAACAACGACATCCAGAACCTGCTCGATGCCAGCCGCATCAGCAGCGACGGCATCAAGCCGCATATCGAATGGGCCGACCCCGCCGACATCATCAATTCGGCGATCGAGCGCTGCCGCCGCCGCATGGCGGACCGCCGCATCGTGCTCAATCTGCCGGCCAACCTGCCGCTCATCCACGTCGATCCGGTCCTGGTGCAGCAGGCGCTGGTGCAGGTCTTCGACAACGCGGTGAAATACTCGCAAGCCGGTTCGCAGATCACCGTGGCCGCGCGCGCGCGCGACGGCCGCATGATTCTGAGCGTCGGCGACCAGGGCGCCGGCCTGACCTCGGCCGAGCAGACGAAAATATGGGAACGCTTCGCGCGCGGCGAGCGCCATGCCGCGACCACCAGCGGCTCCGGCCTCGGCCTCTGGATCGCCACCGCGTTCGTCGCCGCCAACGGCGGCAAGATAAGCGCTATCAGCGAGGGCCCCGGTTTGGGCACCGCGGTGATGATCGAGCTGCCAGTGACGCAAGCCGCGGTCCCGCAAATGGAAGGCGACAGCGATGAGTGAGCCAGCCCCGATCGTGCTCGTCGTCGACGACGAGATTCAAATCCGCCGCTTCCTGCGCACCGGTTTCGAACTCAACGGCTTCGTGGTGCACGAGGCCGGCACCGGCGCCGAGGCGATCCGTTCGGCCACGCTGCGGCCGATCGATCTGGTGATCGTCGATCTCGGCCTGCCCGACATGGACGGCGCCGAGGTGGTGGAGCGCATCCGCTCGTGGTCGAGCGTGCCGATCATCGTGCTGTCGGTGCGCTCGACCGAAGCGGAGAAGGTGCATCTGCTCGAACTCGGCGCCGACGACTACGTGGTCAAGCCGTTCGGCATGGCCGAACTGCTGGCGCGCGTGCGCGTGGCGCTAAGACGTCAAATGCGCGCGGCGAGCGGCGAGCCGACGGTCAAGATCGGCCCGCTCACCATCGATCTCGCCGCCCGCGCGGTGACGCTCAACGGCAAGCGGCTGACGCTGACGCCGAAGGAATACCGGCTGCTGCAGGTGCTGGCGCAGCACGCCGGCAACGTGGTCACCCACCAACACCTGCTCAAGGAAGTGTGGGGCTCGATCCACGTGCACGACACGCATTATCTGCGCATCTTCGTGCGCAAGCTGCGGCAGAAGATCGAGCCGCATCCGGATTCGCCCAAGATCCTGGTGACCGAACTCGGCGTCGGCTACCGGCTGGCCCAAAGCGAGGCCGAAAACGGCGCCTTGACCGCGGCCGAAGCGCCGGCCAAGAGCGACGAGCTGAGAGCGGCCTCCATGGGAGCGGCAGGCGGCTGAAAAGGCGCAATTCGCGCCTTTCCTTGACAATTTGCACCCTTCCCCGCCATAAGCATGGCCATTGCGGACCCTCGGGTCCGCATGCTTTTTCAAGGGCTGCTTAAGCCCTTAAAAACACACGACAAACCGACTGAAAGAAGCCGGTCCGGAATAATCCGAGCACCGGGGTCGAACACAAGGGAAGAACGATGTTCGCAGTCATCAAAGCCGGCGGCAAACAGTACCGGGTGGCCGCCGAAGACGTGATCCGGATCGACCGGGTGACCGGCGAGCCGGGCCAGATCGTCGAGTTCGGCGAGGTGCTGCTGCTGGGCGGCGACACCCCGCAGATCGGCACGCCGACCGTGGCGGGCGCGACCGTTGCCGGCGAGGTGCTCCAGCACACGCGCGGCGACAAGGTGATCGCCTTCAAGAAGCGCCGGCGCAAGAATTCGCGCCGCAAGCGCGGCTATCGGCACGAATTCTCGGTGATCCGCATCACCGAGATCCTCACCGATGGCGCCAAGCCCGTCGAAAGAGGCCAAGCCGCGGCCCCAGCGCGAGCCCAAGGTCAAGGCCGAGGGCGAAGCCGAGGCCAAACCGGCCAAGGCCAAGAAGCCGGCCACGAAAAAGCCGGCAAAGCGGCCACAAAGGGCAAGAAAAAGTGAGATGATTCCTTCACGGAATCGGTGTAGATAGAGTAACGGAATTCAAGAGAGCGGACTATGGCGCACAAAAAAGCAGGCGGATCTTCACGCAACGGCCGCGACTCGCGCGGGCCGGCAGCCTTGGCCTGAAGAAGGCGGGCGGCGAGATCGTCGTCGCCGGCAATATCCTTGCGCGTCAGCGCGGCACCACGTGGCATCCCGGCCGCAATGTCGGAATTGGCACGGATCACACGCTGTTCGCGCTCGTAAACGGAAAGGTTCAGTTCGCTACCAAAGCCAAAGGCCGCACCTACGTGTCCGTTGTACCGATGACGGAGGCCGCGGCCGAGTAAAGGTAGACCAAAATTCGAGGTCTGCCGGACATCCAGTCAAACCGGCAGAGCTCAACGGGCTCTGAGAGGGGGAGACGGGTGACCGGCTCCCCCTCTTCGCATTTTAAACTGCAACCCTGGAGCCCGTGTCATGACCCTGCTGGAGCAAATACCGAGAGAGACCTTCCACGAGGCCAGTATCCCCGTCCTCGAGACCAAGCGGCTTTGCCTGCGCGCGCCGCGCCTCGGGGACGCTAAAACGGTAGCGACGCTCGCCAACGACCGCCGCATCGCCGAAAACACCGCGCGCATTCCGCATCCGTACAAGATGTCGGATGCCGAGAGTTTCATTGCCGGCGCCAACCGGGCCGGCGGCGAGGCGGTGTTCCTGATCACGCTGCGCGACAAGACGATCGTCGGCGCCTGCGGCGTGGTGCTGCAGGAGCCCGTGCCGGAACTCGGCTACTGGCTGGGCGTCGACCATTGGGGCAAAGGCTACGCCACCGAGGCGCTGCACGCGGTGATCGACTACGCCTTCACCGATCTCGCGCACGAAGCGCTGCAGGCCGGTGCGCGTGTCACCAACCCGGCCTCGCGCCGGGTGCTGGAGAAGTGCGGCTTCCAGTGGACCGGCGTCGGCCTCTACCGCATCTCGTCGATCAAATCGTCGGCCCCGATCGACCGCTTCCGGCTCGAACGCGGCATTTGGTCGGCGCTCAAAGGCTGGGGACGGTCGAAGAAGGTGATGTGATAGCGACGCGCGCAAACACGGAGTCAATGCGATGTATCAGCCGTCGCACTTTCGCGAAGACCGGCTTGACGTTCAGCACGCGCTGATCCGCGCGCAATCACTCGGCTTGCTTATTACGGCGGGACCGGGCGGGCTACAGGCCAACCCGGTGCCGTTCCTGATCGACGGCGATGGTTCGGAACGTGGCACGCTGCGTGCTCACCTCGCGCGCGCCAATCCGCAGTGGCATGAATTGGCCGCTGTCGCCGAATGTCTTGTCGTGTTCCAGGGACCGCAACAGTATATCAGCCCGTCGCTTTACCCGACAAAGCGCGAGCACGGAAAGGTCGTGCCGACGTGGAACTACATTACTGTGCATGCCTGGGGCCGGCCGCAGGTGATCGACGACGTGACCTGGCTTCGCCGCCAGGTCGATGACCTCACGTTGCATAAAGAGGGTTCTCGCCCCGCGCCGTGGTACGTTACGGACGCACCAGAGCCATACGTCGCCGCGCAGTTGACGGGCATTATTGGGATCGAAATCCCAATCGCGCGCATCGAAGGCAAATGGAAAGTCAGCCAGAACCGGCCGGCGGGCGATCAGGCAGGTGTGGTGGCTGGCCTCCGAGGTAGCGGTGACGACGCCGAAATCATGGCGTCGCTGGTTGCGGAGCGTGGCAAGAACGGGCCGTAGACCGCTGGCATCCGGCGCAATCTTGCGCGACACTGGCGAAAAATATCGTCAGGGAGAACGCCATGGCCCAGAAATCGGACTACGACCTCGACCAGTTCATCGCCGATTGCAAAACCGCGCTCACCCGCGACGGCGGCCCGCAAGGGCGCGAACAGGTGCGCAGCAATCTCGAGCGCCTGCTCGCCAATCCCGACTTCATCGCCAAATATTGCGGCGACGACCAGCCGCGCGGCGTGAAGGTGCTGTACGAGGATTCCAAGCTCGGCTTCCAAGTGCTCGCCCATATCAACGACAAGGCGCACGCGTCGCCGCCGCACGATCACGGCGCGTCCTGGGCGATCTACGGCCAGGCCACCAAATACACCGACATGATCGAATGGGCGCGTGAGGATAACGGCGCCGATCCCAAGCACGCCAAGCTCAAGCCGGCGAAGAAATACCGCCTTACGCCGGGCAACGCCGGCATCTACCAGGACGGCGCCATCCACTCGATCGATTATCCCGACCACGCGCGCTTCGTCCGCGTTACCGGCACCGATCTTGAAAAGATCGAACGCATCAAGATCGACTTGAAGACCGGCGAAGTGCAGCCGATAACCTCCCGGCAGGCTTCGTGAATCTGCACGCGGCGATAGCGACGCTTCGCCCGGTCGCTCCCGCTGCCGTCAAAGCCATGCTCGGCGACGGCGGCGAGCTGGCGCTGATCGATGTGCGCGAGGAGTTGATCTTCTCGCGCAGTCATCTGTTGTGGGCGCGCAATGTGCCGCTGAGCCGGCTCGAGTTGCGCTTCGCCCACCTGGTGCCGCGCAAGACCACGCGCATCGTGCTGGTCGACGACGATGACGGGCTCAGCCAGCGCGCCGCCGCCGTTCTTGCCGGCGCCGGTTATTCCGACCTGTCTTATCTCGACGGCGCAATGCCGGCTGGGCTGCCGCCGGCTTCGAGTTGTTCTCCGGCGTCAACGTGCCGAGCAAGGCGTTCGGCGAATTCATCGAGCACGCCAGCCATACGCCGTCGATCGGCGCCGTCGAGCTCAACGCGCTGATGCGAGCCGGCACCGATATGGTCGTGCTCGACAGCCGGCCCTATGACGAATATTCGCGCATCTCGATCCCTACCGGCGTCAACGTGCCGGGCGCCGAACTGGTGCTGCGCGCGCACGACATCGCCCCCTCGCCCGACACGCTGATCGTGGTCAACTGCGCCGGCCGCACGCGGAGCATCATTGGCGCGCAGTCGCTGATCAATGCCGGCGTGCCGAACAAGGTGGTGGCGTTGCGCAACGGCACCATGGGCTGGCATCTCGCCGGCTTCACCTGTGACAAAGGCAAGGACGCGCGCTACCCGGCCGTGACGAAAAACGGCCTCGCTTGGGCAAAATCGGCGGCCGCGGCGGTGGCACGCAAATTCGACGTGCCCCGGATCGACAGGGCCGCGCTCGAACGCTGGCGCGCCGATGAAAGCCGCACGACGTACGTCTTCGACGTGCGCGATCCGGCCGAATACGCGGCCGGCCACGTCCTCGGCGCGCTGTCCGCGCCGGGCGGCCAATTGGTGCAGGCGACCGATCAATATGCCGGCACGCTTCACTCCCGCATCGTGCTCTCAGACGACAACGAGGTGCGCGCGGTGATGACCGCCTCCTGGCTCAAGCAGATGGGCTGGAAAGATGTCGCGGTGCTGCCGGAGGCCGGCTCTGAAAAAGGTCAGCCGGCCGCCGAGGTGCTCGGCACGGCGCCGGCGGACGCAAGCGTCGAATTCTCCGACGTGCTGGCGATCGACGACGTGACCGTCATCGATCTGTCGCGCAGCCCGGACTACCGCAAGGGTCACATTCCCGGCGCCTGGTTCGCCATCCGCTCGCGGCTGGCCCATGCGCTGGCGAAAATTCCGCAGCACGGCACGCATGGTGCTCACCTCGGAGGACGGCGTGCTCGCTGGCCTCGCCGTCGAGGAGGCGCGCGCGCTCACGGCCATTCCGGTGTATTGGCTCAAAGGCGGCAACGCCGCCTGGGCCGCCGCCGGCTTTCCGCTTTCCACCGACGTCAAGATGGCAGACGAACCGCTCGACGCCTGGCTCAAGCCCTACGAGCGTCCGGGCGATCCCAAGGCCGCCATGAACGAATATCTGTCTTGGGAAGTCGACCTGCTGACGCGTATCGAGCGCGATGGGACGACGCGTTTCACAGCGGCAGCGCGATAAAACTCCGTTCATTCCCGCGAAAGCGGGAATCCAGTGTTTTTGACCCTGGGTCCCCGCTTTCGCGGGGACGAACGGGAACTCTTACTGTTTCAGCGCCGCCTCGAATTTCTCGCCGAAGTCCTGCAACTCGTCCGCTTCAATATCGCTGACAGCCCAAAGATTGAGGCCGTTCTCGCTCCAGCGCCGCACGTTGAAGCCGTGCAGGCTCTCCATCGTCGCGCCGCGGTGGCCGGAGCCGGGCGCCGGCGCGCAGAACAGATTGATGATGTGCACGCGGCGCCGATAGACGATCGCCGCCACCGGCTTGGCGTCGACATAGTCGAGCCGGCCGCCCAAGAGCGTGAAGCCCTGCGCGGTCAGATCCACCACCGGCGGGGCGGCATCGAGGCGGCCGTTGAACCATGGCTTCACCGTGTGCTGGTCGCTCGATTGCACGTCGATCAGATGCTGCGCCTGCAGCGAGCGCAGATGCGCCGACACCACTTCCTCCAGGATGCGCTTCTGCTCGTCGCCCTGCATTACCATCAGCAGCAAACCGGAGGCGGCAATCGCGCTGGCGCCGGCGCCGAAGGCAAAGCCCTTGATCGCCGAGCGCCGGCTCATTCCCGCCACTGAATGCGCCGGCAGCTTGCCTTCGATGCGCGCGCGCAGGCTCGCCGGCGCCGCGTAGCGCAGGCCAGCCGGCGTCATCGCCTGACGCAGTTCTTGGAATTCGCGCAAGTGCGTCGCGCAATCCGGGCAGCCGGCGATATGCGCCTCGACCTCGCGCGCGTGGCCGGCGTCGAGCTCGCCGTCGATCAGCGCGTGCAGCAGCACGTTTGCTTCCTCGCAATTCATGGCGACCTACCCCCGCCTTCGGCCGCGATCCAGGCCTCGCGCAACAGACCGCGTGCGCGCGCCAGCCGCGACATCACTGTGCCGATCGGCGCCTCAATCACCGCGGCGATGTCGCGGTAGGACAGATCGTTGATCTCGCGCAGCACGATCACTTCACGGAATTCCGCCGGCAATTCGCCGATCAGCCGGCGCATCGCCTCCGAGTCTTGCCGGCGCAGCACCGCCTGCTCGGGCGTATCGCCGTCCTCGCCCCAGACCGGCTTGGCCTCGCTCTCGTCATCCGACGTGAACACCAGCCGCGCGTTGCCGGCATAAGCCGCGTGGCAGACATTACGCAGAATCGCAAACAGCCACGGCTTGATCGGTCCGCCGCGAAACGTGCCGAAGTGGTGGAAGGCACGCAGGTAACATTCCTGCACGGCGTCGTCGGCATCGCTCGTGCTGCGCGTGAGATAGCGCGCCAGCGTGTAGACGTCGTCGAGGTGCGGCAGCGCCAGCGCCTTGAAACGCGCCGCCGCGCCGCCGCTCAATTCAACGCCGCCCGCCATCATCGCCAATCCGGCCTCGCTCGCGGACAGCGCATATCGTCCGGCGCCGCTCACTCGACCACAATCGTGCCCGTCATGTGCGGATGCAAGGAGCAGAAGTAAGGAAAGCTGCCCGGTGTCGCAAATGTGAACGAGAACTTGTCGTCGCTATCGAGCGCCTTCGAGCGGAAGACAAGCGTCTTCGATGTTACCGTGTGCGGGATGTCATCGTTGTTGACCCAAGTCACCGTATCGCCGGCATGCACCGTAACCTGCTGCGGATTGAAGACGAAGTTGTCGATCTTCACTTCGATGGTTGCGGCGCGCGCTGGGTTGGTTGCGGCCACGAGCATCACGGTCGCGCCGAGCGCGAGAACTCTTGCAAATTTCATGGCGCTTCAGCTCTTCAGCGGCGTGTCGATGATGGCGAGGCGTTGCTCGCCCTGTTTGAAGGCGATGCTCGCCGTACCGAGCATGGTGCGCAATTTTTCGTCCGGCACTTTCATCGGCCCGGGCGACGGCGCGGCTCCCGGCGCAGGCTGCGGGAAGGCGGTCGAGCGCGCGGTATGGAAGGTGACGTTGCCTTCCACCTTCTGCATCACCTGATGGATGTGGCCGTTGAGCACGGTCACCGAGCCGAAGCGCTTCAGATAGCCGAGCGCCTGCGCGCTGTCCTCGGTGCCCCAGCCCCATTGCGGATAGACCGTCCACAACGGGATATGCGCGAACACCACGATCGGCGTCGACGCCGAGCGGCCTTTGAGATCTCCCTCGATCCATTCGAGCTGCTCACTGCCCAGGCTGCCCATGCCGCCGCCTTTCAAGTTGGCGACATTGACCAGGCCCATGAAATGCACGCCGTTGGCATCGAACGAGTAGTAGCCCGAGCCCTTGGTGCCGCGGCCGTAGCGTTCCTTGTAGAGCTTGATGTCGGGATCGATGATGTCGTGTTCGCCTGGCACGTAATGCACGTCGAGCTTGGCCTGCGAGATGATTTTTTCGGCGTCGTCGAATTCGGAGTCCTTCGACAGATGCGTGATGTCGCCTGTGTGGATCATGAAGGCGGGCTTTTTCGGGATCGCCTTGATGTGGGCGATCGCCTCTTCCAGCGTACCTTTGGCGTTCGGGTTGGCCGGCTTGTCGAAGCCCATGTGGCTGTCGCTGATCTGCAGGAAGGTGAGGCCCTTGGCCTCCGCGGCATTGGCCTCATCGACGAGGCCGAGCGAATGCGGCACGCCGCCGGATATGGTCCACAGCACCCCGGTGCCGGCCCAGGTCATGCATTCCAGCACCTTGCGGCGGCTGGGGCCTTCGTTGTGATCGGTCATGGTCGGTCTCCCTGACGCGTGATGCGTTTCGGGGACTAGATCGGGCGGCGGTGCGATTTATTCCCGGGGGGCCTGTGGAACTACAGCGGGCAATGCCATATACGCTAACGCCATGAAATTCCTCGACGAAGCCAAGGTCTATGTGCAGTCCGGCGCCGGGGGCAACGGCTGCATCGCGTTCCGGCGCGAGAAGTTCATCGAATTCGGCGGCCCCTCCGGCGGCGACGGCGGCAAGGGCGGCGACGTCGTGATCGAGGCGGTCGACGGCCTCAATACGCTGATCGACTACCGCTACCAGCAGCACTTCAAAGCCAAGCCCGGCGGCAACGGCATGGGCAAGGATATGCACGGCGCCAACGGCAAGGATGTCGTGCTGAAAGTACCGGTCGGCACACAAATCTATGAGGAGGACGACGAGACGCTGCTCGCCGATCTCACGCGCGCCGGCGAGCGCGTCACGCTGATGAAGGGCGGTAATGGCGGCTTCGGCAACGCCTATTTCAAGAGCGCGACCAACCAGGCGCCGCGCCGCGCCAATCCCGGCCAACCCGGCGAAGAACGCACGATCCGCCTGCGCCTGAAGCTGATCGCCGATGCCGGCCTGATCGGCCTGCCCAATGCCGGCAAGTCCACTTTTCTCGCCGCGGTCAGCGCGGCCAAGCCCAAGATCGCCGACTATCCTTTCACCACGCTGCACCCGCAGCTTGGCGTGGTGCGCATCGACGAGCGCGAATTCGTGCTCGCCGACCTGCCCGGCCTGATCGAAGGCGCGCACGAGGGCGTCGGTCTCGGCGACCGCTTCCTCGGCCACACCGAACGCTGCCGCGTGCTGCTGCATCTCATCGACGGCACCGGCGAGGACGCCGGCCGCGATTACAAGACCGTGCGCGCGGAACTCGAAGCCTACGGCCAGGGCCTCACCGACAAGCCGGAGATCGTGGCGCTGTCGAAGGCCGACGCGCTCACGCCGGAGGCGATCAAGAAGCAGACCGCAAAACTGAAAAAAGCCTGCAAGAAAACGCCAGTAGTGCTGTCGTCGGCTTCCGGCCAAGGCGTACAGGAAGTCTTGCGCGCGCTATGGAAATACATCGACCAGGCGCGCGAAGACGCCAACACATCGGAAGCCAAAGAAGAAGCCTGGCAGCCGTAGTCCACGCCCGTCATGGCCGGGCTTGTCCCGGCCATCCACGTCTTGCTTTACTGATTGCAAGAAAGGCGTGGATGCCCGGCACAAGGCCGGGCATGACGAAATAATCCGGGAGTCACCCCATGAAAACCCGCGCAGCCGTCGCCTGGAAAGCGGGCGAGCCGCTCACCATCGAGACCATCGACATCGAAGAGCCGAAGGCCGGCGAGGTGCTGGTCGAAATCATGGCGACCGGCATCTGCCACACCGACGCCTACACGCTGTCGGGCGCCGACCCCGAAGGTCTCTTCCCGGCCATCCTCGGCCACGAGGGCGCCGGCATCGTGCGTGATGTCGGCGCTGGCGTCACCTCGCTGAAAGCGGGCGACCATGTCATCCCGCTGTACACGCCCGAATGCCGGCAGTGCAAAACCTGTCTTTCTCGCAGATCAAATCTCTGCACCGCGATCCGCGCCACGCAAGGCAAAGGCGTGATGACGGACGGCACGTCGCGTTTCAAATGCGACGGCGATGCCGTGTTCCACTACATGGGCTGCTCGACCTTTTCGAATTTCACCGTGCTGCCGGAGATCGCGCTCGCCAAGGTGCGCGACGACGCGCCCTTCGACAAGATTTGCTACATCGGCTGCGGCGTCACTACCGGCATCGGCGCCGTCATCAACACCGCCAAGGTGTGGCCCGGCGCCAATGTCGCGGTGTTCGGTCTCGGCGGCATCGGGCTGAACGTGATTCAGGGCGCGCGCATGGTCGGCGCCGACAAGATCATCGGCATCGATCTCAATCCGGCGCGGCGCGACACCGCGGAGAAGTTCGGCCTCACCCATTTCATCAATCCCGACGAGGTCGGCAAGGACAAAGTGGTGCAGGCGATCGTCGATCTCACCGGCGGCGGCGCGGACTTCTCCTTCGAATGTATCGGCAATGTGAACGTCATGCGCCAGGCGCTGGAATGCTGTCACCGCGGCTGGGGCAAGTCGATCATCATCGGCGTCGCCGGCTCAGGCCAGGAAATCGCCACCCGGCCGTTTCAGCTGGTCACCGGCCGCGTCTGGAAGGGCACCGCCTTCGGCGGCGCGCGCGGCCGCACCGACGTGCCCAAGATCGTCGACTGGTACATGGACGGCAAGATCAATATCGACGACCTGATCACCCACACCATGCCGCTCGACAAGATCAACGACGCCTTCGACCTGATGCACGAGGGCAAGTCGATCAGAAGTGTGGTGATCTACTGAGGCGGTTTGCCCTTGGTGCACAGGCGGCGCACGCCGGCGGTCGGCATATAGGTGCAATCCGACGCGCGGAACGAGTGATAGGCGGCGGTGCAGGCGGCAACATCGCAGAGCGGTTGCGCGGCTGCGGCGGGCGCTGCGGGCTTTTGCACCATCGCATCGTCTTCGGCGGCGCCGAGCGGCGTGACGACCAGCGGCGCGGGCGCATTGTCGACGGCCGCCCCGCCATGCGTCTGCATGCCGGCGGGCGGCGTGACACGGATCACCGCCTGTGTGGGACGCCGGCTCGCCACCGACGGCACCACCAGCACGTCCCATTCCAGCGCAATGCTGAACAGGGCGGTGACCAGAACGGCGACATAGACAAAAAACGGCATCGCGCAGCCCAAACCTCGCTTAGCCCCGCCGCTCAACGCGGCGCGGCGGTTCCGAGTTCCCGCCCCTCCCGCGACTTCCGCTCCTAGTATAGCCTGCCGGCGTGCCAATCATCCTGCTTGCCCACAGCCCCGACATGCTGGCGAACTACTATGGCGAGCGCGCGCTCGCCGCGCTGCAGAAGCTCGGCGAAGTGCGGCGCAACAGTAGCGGCCGCGTGTTCGACACGCGCGCGCTCATCGAGGCCGCGCGCGGCTGCGACATCGTCATCTCCGACCGGCAGACCGCGGGCCCGGCCGAGTTCTTCGCCAACGCCCCAGACCTCGCCGCCTTTTTGCGCGTCGCAGTCGACATCCGCAACATCGACGTCGCCGCCGCCAGCGCGCAAGGTATCCTGGTGACGCAGGCGAGCCCCGGCTTTGCCGCTTCGGTGGCGGAAATGGCGATCGGCTTCATGATCGATTGCGGCCGCCACGTCAGCGAGGCCGCCGAGGCCTATCACGTCGGCCGCGTGCCGCAGGCGCGCATGGGCCGCCAGCTCAAAGGTTCGACCGTCGGCATCATCGGCTATGGCGTGATCGGCGAATATCTCGCCGACCTCGCGCTCGCCTTCGGCATAACGGTGCTGGTCGCCGACCCTTACAAGAAAGTCGTCGCGACGGGGCTGACGCAAGTCACGCTGCCCGACCTCTTGGCGCGCTCGGATTTCGTCGTCTGTCTCGCCGTCGCCAACGAGGCGACCGAGAACCTGATGAACGCCGCGGCCTTCGCCGCGATGAAGAAGACGGCCTATTTCATCAATCTGTCGCGCGGCAATCTGGTGGACGAGGCGGCGCTGGCCGAAGCGCTCGACGAAAAGCGCATCGCCGGCGCCGCGCTCGATGTCGGCCGCGCGGCCGATCAGATGCCGACGCCTTCGCTCGCGCGCCGCGCCGACGTGATCGCCACGCCGCACATCGCCGGCCTCACGCCCGGACGCCGCCGAGCACCAGGCCTTCGACACCGTGCGCCAGGTCGAGGCATTGCTGGCGGGGCGCATGCCGGAGGGCGCGGTGAATGCGGGGAGCGCGCATCGCATTGGCAGGCTGAAATCCTGCGATGCTGCGAAATGAAAAGAGGCCCCTTGCGGGGCCTCTTTGCCGTTGTGCTGCCGGCAGATCAGAAGTCGAGCGTCATGCCGGTTGTGACAGCCTTGATCTTGTCGCCCGAGACGACGTTGTTGTTCGCGTCGCGGCCGCAAACACCGTAGCCGTGGCCGCTCGTGCCCAAGCAGTAGTGCGCGCCGGGGCCGTTATCCAGATAGCTGCCGACAAGGTACCAGCTCAGATATTTATCGAAGTGGTACTTTGTGCCGATGGCGTACTGGCTCGCGCTGCTGTCGAGCGTGTTGAGAGCAAAATCGGTACCGGTGTTACCGGTACTATTAAAGGCTCCAGTGCCCGGAGATCCCGGCGACGCATTGGCGTGAGCGTAGGAGGCGCTGAAGTCCCACATACCGATGGATTGGGTCAGGCTGGCGAAGTAGCCGTCACGCGACCTCTCGTTGAAGGCGGCGACGGTGTTTTCCCGGCGCATCCACTCGTAGATGCCGTAGACATGGAGCGGGCCGAGTGGGTCCTGGAAGACGTATCCTGCGCCGACCTTTGCCGCCCATTCGTTGGCGACGCCGACCGAGCCAGTCGGGATGATAAGAGGTCCACCAACGGTCAAAGTGATGCCGGGGGCGGGCGCTTCGTCGCCGGTTCGGTTGACGGCCTCATGCATTTCAAAAGCGCCGATCGCAGTGATCGGACCCTTATTATACGTGAGCGCGGCACTGTAGGCGTTGCCGAACGATCCGTCGGTACATTCCCCGAAACCATTAGACCCGAATGCGCTGCCGCTGCCTCGGCTTGATGTCGCTGGGCAATTGAAGTCGCCGAAGGCGAAATTGCTGTTGTCCAAGGCGCTGTTTTGTCCGGGCGAGAACAAGGCACTGAATTGCAGGCCATTCCAGACCGGCAACTCGTACCAAATCGAATGCGACATTCGCCAATCGAACTCGGCACGCAGGTCGCCGCCGGTGTTGCCCATGATCGAGTTGTAATCGCCGAGCGTCGCGGAAAACGGATCGAACTTCGAGGTGCTTTTCTTATACGGCGTATCTGACTTGCCGGCCTTGATGGCACCCCACGGCGATTCCATGCCGATGAAGCTGTCTCGCGTTCCAAACGCCGCGCGTTCCGTCGGCGTGGCCGCGACTTCGACGAGCGACTTCGTATTGCGCCACGGCCGCCCAGCCCGGATGACCATAGGCTGCCAGATCGTGGCGAATCCGAACGCCAAAAGAGCTGAGGTTGCTCGCGATACCTTCTTTGGTCCCTTGGTCAAAGACTCCGGGGTTGAACATGTCCAACGAAAGATCGACGTGGCCGTAGAGTGTCACCGTGGTGTTGTCGATGAACTTGTTGCCGCCGGGGGCTTTGGTGTAGAGCGGCGTGCCGCCAATGCTGACGACGGTATGCTCAGGTTTGGGAGAAGGCGCGACAGCGGCATGTCCAACCGGATTTCCTTTTACACCGGCCGCGACGGCGCCGCCCGATTTGGCGGCCGCTATATGATCGACGCGCTCACGCAATTTGGCATTTTCTTTAGCCAGTTTTGCGTTGCTCTTTTCCAGAGCCTGCAGCCGCGCCAATACCTCATCCAGCTTATCCGCGGCCGCCGGATGCGGGATTGCCACAAGCGCCAGTAGAGCAATCGACGCCCCCGCGAGTAATTTGCCACGCAGCCCTTCTAGCCTGTTCATTGGATCAGCCCTCGGTTTGTTTTCCCCGGAGGTAGCATTCAGCCGATCCGTGCAGGATGGAAGTTATATAAGGGCGTAGGTGACCGATACGAAAGTGTAGTCGCCCACCGCGCAAAATTTGCGCGCATATGAATCTGATCTGCGGGGGCCAATCATTTCGGTTTGAAGCTTATGACGGATCCAAGCTAGACATGCCGCCGCGTCGACAGTCGCGCCACCGTTCGTCGATTTGCGAACGCAATGGTTCCTCGAAAGCAGCTTCCGGGATTTTTCATCGGATGAATAAGAGCAATTCCAGGGCCTGCGGGAGCTGCACTGCGTGTTGCGACGGCTGGCTAAAAATTGAAGTCCACGGCCATCAGGTTTATCCCGGGAAGCCGTGTCCCTTCAGCGCGCAACATCGCTGCACGATCTATGAAGATCGGCCCCAGAATCCTTGTCGAGAATTCATTTGCGGATGGCTTGTTGGATCGAGCCCATTGCCCGACTGGATGCGTCCGGATAAATCTGAATTGATTTTGCTGCCGGCGAATTTCACCTGGCGCGGCCTTCGTGTCGATGTCGCCGTCGCCGCGGGCGAAGGACCGAAGAAGAAAGCCCTGGAATGGCTGAAGAGGTTTAGTTTGAAGAAACAGCGCCCGTTGATTTACCAAATTGGTGACGAGTGGTTTGCCTTCGGTCCACCCGATTTTCAAACCGAGATCCGCGACCGCATTCGCAGCGGCGAAAAGCCCTGGGCCAATTGAATGAAAATGTAGCGCGCGTTTATTTCGATCTACCGGTTGATCGGCGCGAGCAACACGTCGTGTTTCGACGCCGTATCAATGCAATCAAGCAGTGCCTTTTCGCTGAAAGGCTTGGTCAAGTAGCCCGTCACGCCGGCGTTGAGCGCGCGCGCGCGAACGCCTTCGTCGGGGTAAGCCGTGATCAGGATGGTGGGAATGGGCGTGCCCACCGCCACCAGATGGCCGTACAGCGCGAGCCCACTCATGTTCGGCATCTGCACGTCCGCGATCAGGCAGGACGTGATGCGGATACGATTGGACTTGAGAAACTCGTCGCCCGAGGCGAACCCCTTGGCGATAAACCCATGCGACCGCAGAAGACCGATGGTCGCCTCGCGGACCGAATCGTCGTCTTCGACGACGGCAATCGACGGCTTGATCGACATGGCGGAGGCTTTCAACCAATTCGCGCGAGCGACGCAGCAAAGCGCTAGCACGGCGAATGACACCCCGGAATGACTGAATACGGGAAATATTTCGAATCAACAATTATACGCTAGTAGCGTTCGCCTACGCCGTTTCGGCGCTGTCCGATAGCTTGTCGGCCATGCGCACGAGATCGGCCAAAGATCTCGCCTTCATCTTGCGCATCACGTGACGGCGATGAACCTTGACGGTGACCTCGCTGAGCTTCAACTCAGCGGCGATCTGCTTGTTCGGCCGGCCGCTGGTGACTTTCAGCATGATCTGCCGCTCGCGCGACGTCAGTCTGTCGAAATACCCGCGCAGCGCGTCGATCACCGCCGATCGCCGGCGCCGGGCGCGATCGCGTTCGATGCCGACATGAATGGCGTCGAGCAGGTCCTGGTCGCGGAACGGCTTGGGCAGGAATTCGATGGCGCCGGCCTTGAGCGCGCGCACCGACATCGGCACGTCGCCATGCCCGGTGATGAAAATGACCGGCAGCGCGATGTCGGACTTGGTCATTTCATGCTGGAAATCGAGCCCGCTCAACCCGGGCAAACGGACATCGAGCACGAGGCAACCGGGCGCGTCGGGCAGCTTGAACTGCAGAAATTCATCCGTCGAGCCAAACGTCCGCACGCCGAGATGGACCGAACGAATAAGACCATCGAGCGCCTCCCTGACGGAAGGGTTATCGTCGATTACGAACACAATAGGACTAGTATCACTCACGATTCCACGCCCCCCGGCAAGGTGAACTGAAACACCGCCCCATGCGGCGAATTCGCCGCCGCCCAGATCCGCCCGCCATGAGCCTCGATGATCGAGTGGCTGATCGCCAGCCCCATGCCCATACCGTCCGGCTTGCTAGTATAGAAGGCGTTGAAGATGCGGTCGAGGTTCTCGGGCGCCAGCCCGACCCCGGTGTCCTGGACGGTGACAAGCACGCCTTTTGGCTCGTTTTTCACAGAACGGATGGTCAGCACCCGCGCTCCCTCGGCAGCCCGGCTCATGGCTTCCAATGCGTTGAGGATGAGATTGAGGATGACCTGCTGCAATTGCACGCGGTCGCCCTGCACCGGCGGCACGTCGTCGGAAAGATCGGTCCGCAGCGACACTCGTTTCTGCAGAATTTCGCTCTCTATCAGGCTGACCGTCGCCAGAATAATGTCGTTGATCGCCAGCCAGTTCTTTTCGGGCGGCGAACTCTTGGTGAGCGCACGCACCTGCGCGATGATCTCGCTCGCCCGGTTGGCGTCCTTGACCAGACGCGTCACGGCCTGCCGTGCCTCGTCCAGATTGGGCGGATCGTCCGCCAGCCAGCGCAGGCAGGCATTGCCGTTGATCACCGTGGCGGCGAGCGGCTGGTTGACCTCGTGCGCGATCGACGCTGTCAACTCGCCCAGCGTCGTCACGCGGCTGACATGCGCGAGCTGCGAGCGCGCCTCGTAGGCCGCCGCCTTCTCCGATTCGATCTTGAGCGAGAGATAGGTCGTGATGGCGATCGCCAGCAGGCTACCCATGCTAAACCCCCGGCACCCATAAACCCCCGCCGGGCCATGTCGAAATCGCCGCAAACCCCCACCCTCTCCTCCTTCCGCCGCATCGTCGTGAAGGTCGGCTCGTCGCTCTTGGTGGACGCCGCCGCCGGCTCGCTCAAGCGCGACTGGCTGAGCGGTCTCGCCGCCGACCTCGCCGCCCTACACAAGAAGCAATGCGACGTCATCGTGGTGTCCTCCGGCGCCATCGCGCTCGGCCGCGCCGTGCTCAAGCTGCCGGCGGGCCCGCTCAAGCTCGAGGACAGCGCAGGCCGCTGCCGCGGTCGGGCAGATCGCGCTGGCGCGCGCCTGGTCGGAATCTCTAAGCGCGCACGCGCTCGCCGCCGGCCAGGTGCTGGTCACATTGGGCGACACCGAAGAGCGCCGCCGCTATCTCAACGCGCGCTCGACCATCGCCAAGCTGCTTGGAATGGCGCAGCGTGCCGGTGATCAACGAGAACGACACCGTCGCCACCACCGAGATCCGCTACGGCGACAACGACCGCCTCGCCGCGCGCGTCGCCACCATGATGAGCGCCGATCTGCTGGTGCTGCTGTCCGACGTCGACGGGCTCTACGACAAGCCGCCGTCGCAGGCGGGCGCCCAGCGCGTGCCGGTGGTCGCGCGCATCACGCCGGAGATCGAGGCGATGGCGGGGGCGAGCGAATCGGCGACCGCGCGCGGCGGCATGCTGACCAAGATCGAGGCCGGCAAGATCGCCACCACCGCCGGCACGCACATGATCATCGCCTCGGGCCACGTCGAAGCATCCGCTCAAGGCGATCGCCGATGGCGCGCCCTGCACCTGGTTCCTGACGCCGGCCAATCCGGTGACCGCGCGCAAGAAGTGGATCGCGGGATCGCTGGAGCCGCGCGGCGCGCTGGTGATCGACGCCGGCGCGGTCAAGGCGCTGCGCGGCGGCAAGAGCCTGCTGCCGGCCGGCGTCATCAAGGTCGAGGGCGCGTTCGGGCGCGGCGACGCGGTGGTGGTGCGCGGGCCGGACGGCGCCGAGATCGGCCGCGGGCTCATCGCCTATCGACGCCGAGGACGCCGAGCGGATCAAGGGCCGCTCCTCGGCGGACATTCCCGCCATCCTCGGCTTTGCCGGACGGATCGAGATGATCCACCGCGACGACCTTGTTCTGGGCGGAGAATAGCAAGAACGAAGACGTTGTTCCGGTCTGGACAGCGGCCGGTTCGGCCAACGTCTGCAATTGACCGAGGCCTGGCTCGGTCACGTCCGGCGGCCAAACTGGGCCATTGGCCGACTTAATCCCCGCGGCCTATCCCCGGCCTCGCCCGCAGTTGTTCTGGACGCCCTACTCGGCCAAAGGCCCAGTCAGTGCCGGCGGCTGCGCGATTTGGCGGACCTTCGGGTGGCGCCGGATTTGCGCTGCACCGGATGGGTCGGCAACGCGAAGAATGTGCCGTCGGGAAATTCCAGATACCGGCTATAGACTTGCACTTCGTCGCCGGATTGGCCTCGCGCGGCGGCCTTCGATCACGAACTTGGTGCCGACCGGAAACCGGCTGGGGAGACGACTTGAACTGTACGCCATGACACCCTCCACGCGCATGATCCCGAAACGTGAGAACCGGTTTTCGGAAAAGACCATGCGCCATTTGAACTGCCGCACCCTGCCAACCCAATGTGTAGGTCAATTGACGGGTTGCGGCGGGTGGCCAGTTATCCACGTAATCCCCAGCTACACCTGTGATTTCCGTGCAACCGGGCCCACCTCGCCCCCGCCGCCTCGACGTGTTAGGAACCAGCCGACTGGGGTTCGACAGGCTTTTCGACATGAGCGCACCGCTGAAAAGCATTGAAGGGACTGGGGATATTGCCGCCTGCATGGCCGAGACTCGGCCGCCAGGCGCGAGCCGCCGCTCGTACCCTGGCGCTCGCCTCCACCGCCCAAAAGGACCGTGCCTTGCAGCTCATGGCGGACGCCGTCCGGGCGCGAGAAATCCCGCATTTTATCCGCCAATGCCGAGGATATCGCCGAGGCGCGCGCCGCCGGCGTGACCGGCGCCTTCCTCGACCGCCTCTCCCTCGATGCCGCCCGGGTCGAGGCGATCGCCGCGGCTATCGATGCGGTGCGCGCGCTCAAGGACCCCGTCGGCGCCGTCACCGAATCCTGGACCCGGCCGAACGGCATGACCATCGAACGCGTGCGGGTGCCGCTCGGCGTCATCGGCATCATCTACGAAAGCCGGCCGAACGTGACCGCCGATGCCGGCGCGCTATGCCTGAAATCCGGCAACGCCGCGATCCTGCGCGGCGGCTCCGACAGTCTGCGCTCGAGCCGCGCCATCGTCGCCGCGCTCGGCGCAAGGCTTGCGCGAGGCCGGCCTGCCCGAGGCCGCGATCCAGCTGGTGCCGACCCGCGACCGCGCCGCGGTCGGGCTGATGCTCGGCGGCCTCGACGGCAATATCGATGTGATCGTCCCGCGCGGCGGCAAGGGCCTGGTCGCGCGCGTGCAGGCGGAAGCGCGCGTGCCGGTCTTCGCGCACCTGGAAGGCGTCTGCCATGTCTATGTCGACAAGGCGGCCTCGCTCGATATGGCCAAGAAAATCGTGCTCAACGCCAAGATGCGGCGCACCGGCGTGTGCGGCGCGGCCGAGACCCTGCTGGTCGATCGCGCCGCGCGCCGCGAAATTCCTCAAGCCGCTGGTCGACATGCTGATCGAGGCGAAATGCGAAATCCGCGGCGATAAGGCGACGCAGGCCATGGACAGCCGCGTCAAGCCGGCGACCGAGGAGGATTGGTCGACCGAATATCTCGACGCCATTATCGCCGCCAAGGTGGTGGATGGCGTCGACCGCGGCCATCGAGCATATCGAGCGTTACGGCTCGCACCACACCGATGCCATCGTCACCGACGATCAGGCTACGGCGGAGAAATTCCTGCGTGAGGTCGATTTCGGCGATCGTGCTGCACAACGCCTCGACCCAATTCGCCGATGGCGGCGAATTCGGCTTCGGCGCCGAAATCGGCATCGCCACCGGCCGCCTGCACGCGCGCGGCCCGGTCGGCGTCGATCAGCTCACCACGTTCAAATACCGCGTCCATGGAAACGGTCAGATCCGGCCGTGACAGCGCAAGTACCCGCCCGCACCGAGCGCGTTCTCCCGCCCAACGCGCCCGGCATGAAGATCGGCCTGTTCGGCGGAACTTTCGATCCGCCGCACCAAGCCCATCTCGCCGCCAGCCTGCTCGCGCTAAAGCGGCTCAAGCTCGATAGCGTGTGGTGGCTAGTCACCCCCGGCAATCCGCTCAAGAACACCCGCGGGCTCGCCCCGCTGGAGCAAAGAATTGCCGCCGCCCGCGCGCTGACAAACCATCGGCGAATCTACGTGAGCGGTCTCGAGGCCGTCATTAAGACGCGATATACTTACGACACCATAAAATGGCTTAAGGCTCGTTGCCCGCGGGTCCGATTCGTTTGGGTCATGGGGGCGGACAATCTACGGAGCTTTCACCGCTGGCAGAAGTGGCGTCGCATAGCGGGGCTGGTGCCGTTCGTGGTGATCGACCGCCTCGGACCAAGCCTTTACGCCGCGGCCAGTGCGGCAGGCCAGGCGCTCGCCCGCGCCCGCATCCCGGAATGCGCCGCCGCCAGCCTGCCCTACTGGAAGCCGCCGGCCTGGACCTTTCTGCACGGCCTCAAATCGCCGCTGTCCTCCACCGCGTTGCGCGCCCTGCGCCGGCGCGGGGGAACTTCCGTCCGCGCGGGCGGCAATAAGAAGACCAAGAGTGGAAAGCGTCGAGCGAAGTCACTATCTTGACCTTGGCCCCAACGCGAGCCGGGGCGGGTGCTACGAACGTAAAGGGAAACAACCTCTGAGCAAACCTGCACTCTCTCGGGCAGCACGTCACATGCCCGAACCCGTCTCCAGGCGCCCGAGCGCCAAGGAGACGCTGAAGATCATCCTCGCGCGGCTGGATGACATGAAAGCCGAGGACAGTGTCACCATCGATCTCACCGGCAAATCGACGATCGGCGATTTTATGGTCGTGACCTCCGGCCGATCGAACGTCCATGTGGCCGCTATCGCCGACAACCTGGTCAAGGATCTGAAGCGCGCCGGCATTACCGGCATCCGCGTCGAAGGTTTGCGGCAAGGCGACTGGGTGCTGATCGATGCCGGCGATGTGATCGTCCACGTCTTCCGGCCGGAAGTCCGCAGCTTTTATAGCTTGGAGAAGATGTGGTCGTCGGCCCGCCCGGACGCGAGGCGATCTAGCTGATACATTGACGATACAATGCGTATCGTCGTCGCCGCCGTCGGACGCCTGAAACGGGGCCCGGAAACCGAGCTTTCCGAGCGTTACGCCAAGCGCGCCGCGCAAACCGGCCGCAGCCTCGGTCTGCGCGACATTGATGTCATCGAAATCAGGGAAAGCCGCGCCGACGATGCCGGCAAACGCATGCTCGAAGAGTCGATCGCGCTCGCCAACGTCATACCGCAACGCGCGGCGGTGGTGCTGCTGGACGCTAACGGCGAGAACCTCGACAGCGCCAGTCTCGCCGCCCAATTGGCGAAATGGCGCCGCGACGACCGGCCGGCGGCAGTCTTTATGATCGGCGGCGCGGACGGCCTGTCCGCGAGCTTGCGTGACAAGGCCGAATTACGCCTGGCGTTCGGCGCGGCCACCTGGCCGCATCAACTGGTGCGCATTATGCTGCTGGAACAGCTTTACCGCGCCACCACGATCCTCGCCGGGCACCCCTATCATCGCGCTTGACCGTCCCAGATTGGTCTTAATCTCGCGGCAAGAGATCGGGCGGAACAATGCTCTTGCCGTCCCAACCTGCGGGCGTAACGTGGCTGTAATGATTTGCCTTGGGGGATTCGAACCGCGATCCGCGCTTGTCGCGGTGCTCGCGCTCGGAATGCCGGTCACCCTCGCCGCCACGGTGCGCGCGCAAGAACGGCCGATCCACCTCGCGCAAAATGACAAAGCGGGGAAGCTTGACGCGCTCAAGCAGCGCGACCAGGACCTCAAGGCCGCGCGCGACGCGCAAAGCAAGTCGATCGAGACCGAAGCCGCGCTCAAACGCGAGATCGAACAGATCGGCTCCGACCGCCGCAAACTCAATCAGGACCTGATCGACACGGCCCGCCGCATCCGCGGCGTCGAAGCCCAGGTGACGGCGACCGAAGCCAGGCTCAAGCCGCTCGACGACAACGAGCTAAGCATTCGTAAATCGCTCGACGGCCGCCGCGCCGTGATCAGCGAAGTGCTGGCTGCGCTTCAGCGCATGGGCCATCGCCCGCCGCCGGCGTTGATTTCCAGCCCGGAGGACGCGCTGCAATCGGTGCGCACCGCCATGCTGCTGGGCGCGGTCCTGCCCGAGATGCGCCACGAGGTCGAGGCGCTCGCCAACGACCTCTCAGCCTTGCTCAATGTTCGCAAGCGGATCACCGCCGAACGCGACCGGTTGAAAAGCGAAGTCGCCTCGCTCGGCAACGAGCGCACGCGCATGACCGCCCTGATCGAGGAACGCCAAAAGAAGCAGACCGAGCGCGAGAAGGCGCTCGACGCGGAGCGGGCGCGCGCCGCCCAATTGGGGCGCCAGGTCGACAATCTCAAAGATTTGATCGCCAAGCTGGAGCAGGGGCTCGATCCGGCGACTCGGGCCGCCCGCGAGGCCGCCCGCAGCGATACGCGCCCGGCCATGGCGGCGCTGCGCGATGCGGGACGGCTAGCGCCGGCGGTTGCTTTTACCTCCCTGCGCGGGCGAGTTCCGATTCCGGTTAACGGCGTCAAATTAAAGGAATATGGGGCGCCCGACGGCGTCGGCGGGCAGGAAAAGGGCCTTTCCATCGCGACCCGCGCCGGCGCCCAGGTGACCGCTCCAGCCGACGGTTGGGTGGTTTACGCCGGACCCTTCCGCTCCTACGGACAACTCTTGATCCTCAATGCCGGCAACGGGTATCATATCTTGCTCGCTGGGATGGAGCGGATATCAGTAGATCTCGGACAGTTCGTGCTGACCGGAGAACCCGTTGCGGTGATGGGAAATGGCTCCCATATCGCGGCAATCCTCGCGACAGGTTCCAGCCAACCGGTGCTCTATATCGAATTTCGTAAGGACGGGACTCCCGTCGATCCAGGCCCATGGTGGGCAGCTGGCGAAGGTGAAAAGGTTCGCGGATGATGCGCAAGACCACACTCATTCTACTCGGCGCGGCGGCTGGTGCGGCAATGACGTTGCTCGCAACACAGCCACACATGATCTTCATCGGTGCGAGCGCCAAAGCGGCGGCCGCGGACACCTATCGGCAGCTCAATCTGTTCGGCGACGTGTTCGAGCGCGTGCGCGCCGACTACGTCGAGAAGCCGGACGATCAGAAGCTGATCGAGACCGCGATCAACGGCATGCTGGCCGGGCTCGACCCGCATTCCAGCTACATGGATCCGAAGAGCTTCCGCGACATGCAGGTGCAGACCCGCGGCGAATTCGGCGGGCTCGGCATCGAAGTCACCATGGAAGACGGCCTGATCAAGGTGGTGGCGCCGATCGACGAGACGCCCGCCGCCAAGGCCGGCATCATGGCCAATGACATCATCACCCAGCTCGACGGCGAGCAGGTGCAGGGTCTCACCCTGAATCAAGCGGTCGAAAAAATGCGTGGCCCGGTGAATACCAAGATCAAGCTCACCATCATGCGCAAGGGCCAGGACAAGCCGATCGACATATCGATCACGCGCGACATCATCCGCGTGCGCTCGGTACGCTCGCAGGTGGAAGGCGACGACGTCGGCTATATCCGGCTCACGCAATTCAATGAGCAGACCACCGACGGGTTGAAGAAAGCGATCGCCGACATCACGGCGAAGGTGAGTAACGACAAGCTCAAGGGCTACATCCTCGACCTGCGCAACAACCCGGGCGGCTTGCTCGACCAGGCGATTTCGGTGTCGGACGCGTTCCTGCAGAAGGGCGAGATCGTGTCCACCCGCGGCCGTAACCCGGAAGAGACCCAGCGCTTCAACGCACGGCCCGGCGACCTCACCGGCAGCAAGCCGGTGATCGTCCTGATCAATGGCGGCTCGGCGTCGGCGTCGGAAATCGTCGCTGGCGCCTTGCAGGATCACAGGCGGGTCACAGTCCTTGGCACGCGTTCGTTCGGCAAGGGTTCGGTGCAGACCATCATCCCGCTCGGCTCCGGCAATGGCGCGCTGCGGCTGACCACCGCGCGTTACTTCACGCCATCCGGACGCTCGATCCAGGCCAAGGGCATCGTGCCTGACATCGAGGTCGTGCAAGACCTGCCGGATGACATCAAGGCAAAGACGGATACCAGCACCAAGGGCGAGGCCTCACTGCGCGGCCACCTCAAGGGTGACGCCGGCAAAGAGCAGACCGGCTCGCAGTCCTACGTTCCGCCGGACTCCAAGAACGACAAGGCGCTGACAATGGCGGAGGACCTGTTGCGAGGCACCGTGGTCAATTCGGCGTTCCCGCCGAACGCCAAGGCTCCGGTCCCGAACTAAACGCGTTTCGATCCGCAAGAAGCTAAGTTCCAGCGGGGCGGCTCAACAGCCGCCCCGTTTGTTTGTGGCAAGCCCCGCCCGAGTTGTCGCGTGCTAGACTTCGCGGATGATTCGCCAGGATTTTGGCCTTGTCATTGGATGATCTGAACGCCCCCCTCGGCCGGAACAAACGGAAGAAGCTGCCGAAACTCCCGGTCGCCGGCCCGCAAATTCTGGCGGGCGTGCTTGGGCTGTTCGGGATTGTGGTCGTGGCCTGGGCGATCTTCGTCAACGATCCCCTGGGCGGCGAGCCCACCGCGGTGGTCGTGACCGCTCCGGTCACCAAAATACCGGCAAAACCGGACGGCGATGGCCAGCCGCACGCCCGCCACGACGGAGCGGCATCCAAAGCCACGCCCCCCGAAAAAGTGGCTACGCCCGCCATCGTCCCGCTGCCCCCCGGAGCCAAGACCATCACCATTATCGATGGATCCAGCGGCAAGCATCAGAATGTGATCGTTCCGGGCAAATCGAGCGACTTGGCGCCGAAGCCGGCAGGC
This sequence comes from uncultured Alphaproteobacteria bacterium, assembly GCA_963772235.1. GTDB lineage: Bacteria > Pseudomonadota > Alphaproteobacteria > Rhizobiales > Xanthobacteraceae > Pseudolabrys. The sequence continues at coordinate 409,135 of CAVYWI010000024.1, read as the reverse complement.
GACCAGCGGTTCCTGGAAAACACCCGTCACGGCGCCATCCCGAAGATCTCGGCGGACGGCGGGCGGCCGTTCGTCGTCTTCGCGCATCCGCGCAAGCTGCCGGCGGACAAGACCGCTGCGCCGCGCATCGCCATTATCGTGGGCGGACTCGGCATCAGCGCGACCGGCACCGCCGAAGCATTGGCGAAATTGCCGGCGCCGGTGACGCTGGCCATCGCGCCCTACGGCGCGAATCTCGAGACTTCTGGCGGAGCGCGCGCAGTCGGCCAATCACGAGGTGCTGTTGCAGGCCCCGATGGAGCCGTTCGACTTTCCGGACAACGACCCCGGCCCCGAGACGCTGCTGACCACGCTCACTCCGGACCAGAACATCGACCGGCTGCATTGGCAGATGAGCCGCTTCCAGGGCTATGTCGGGATCGTGAGCTATATGGGCGCCCGCTTCACCTCGTCCGAGCCATCCCTGGCACCGGTGCTGCGCGAGACCGCCAAGCGCGGGCTGATCTATGTCGATGACAGTTCCTCGCCGCGCAGCGTCGCCGGCCAACTCGCCGGCAGCCATAACTTCCCATTCGCCAAATCCGACGTCACGATCGACGCCGTGCCGACGCCGGTCGAGATCGACCGCGCGCTGGCGCGACTGGAATTGGCGGCGCGCGAACATGGCACCGCGGTCGGACTTGCCAATGCGCTGCCGGCAACCGTCGCACGCATCGCCGAATGGGCGAAAAAAGTGGAAAGTCGCGGCTTCGTGCTGGTTCCCATCACCATGGTGGCGACGAAGGAAAAGTCGTCGTAACGTCATTCACCCGCTGTAAATGCGCGGTACGAATGACGGAGTTGGAATGCCTGCCTTCGAATCCTTGCCCTATCGTCCCTGTGCCGGCATCATGGTGCTTAACCGCGCCGGCCTCGTTTTCATCGGCCGCCGATCGAGCGGCCCCGAGCACATCGACGCGACTCATGTCTGGCAGATGCCGCAGGGCGGCATCGATGACGACGAAGACCCCTACAAAGCCGCGCTGCGCGAGCTCTATGAGGAGACCAGCGTCCGCTCGGTCGAGAAGCTCGGCGAGATCGCCGAATGGCTCTTCTACGACATTCCGCGCGAGATTGTCGGCCAGGCCTGGGGCGGCAAATATCGCGGGCAGAAACAGAAATGGTATGCGCTGCGCTTCACCGGCGAGGACAGCGAGATCGACATCGAAAATCCCGGCGACACGCACGAGCCGGAATTCATCGACTGGCGCTGGGTGGGATTACGCGAATTGCCCGATCTGGTGGTGCCGTTCAAACGGCAGACCTACGAGCGGGTGGTAAAAGAATTCGAAAAGTTCGCGCGCGCTTGAGCCGTCAATGCATCGCCGTGCCGGTCAGATGCCGGTCGACGGTCTTGTAGTGATCGAGCCGCGTGATCAGTTTGTCGAGCTCGGAGCCGGGCTCGGTCTTCTCAATGCGGCTCTCCAACTCGCTGATGCGGGTCAAAATCATCGCGCGGTCGAGGTCCTCGACTGCCTCGGCAACGTCGGCGAGGACGGTGAGCCCCTGCGCCGATACTTCGGCGAAGCCACCGAGCACAACGATCTTCTGTGCGCCACCCGTGCCGTGCACGGTCAGAATGCCGGGCCGCAGCGTGGCGACGAACGGCGCGTGATTGGCCAGCACGCCGAAATCGCCTTCGGCGCCGGGCACATCGACTTGCTCGACGTCGCCCGAGAACAGCAGCTTTTCCGGCGAAACCAGATCGAAATGGAAGCTTGCCATGCGTTACTCAAGCCCTGTTCTTGCCGACCGCGAAACCCACTCCCATGCCGATCACACCGCCGATCAACGTGATGATCGCGATGTGCTGAAATTGGCTGCTGGTCAGTGGCCCGTTATCGCGCGCGACTTGGTTTCCCTTCACTTCAATGCTTAACGGCCCCAGCTTGATCTCAGCCGATTCGGGCCGCGTCATGTAGCCGGACACCGCACCAACCAGCAGCCCGATTATCAGAAAGACGATCAGGTTGGAGCGGACCGGCATCGTTACGCCGCTTCCGCCGCGAGCTTCTTGCCCTTCTCGACCGCCTCTTCGATGGTGCCGACCATGTAGAAGGCGGCTTCCGGCAGGTGGTCGTACTTGCCTTCGCAAAGGCCCTGGAAACCCTTGATGGTGTCGGCGAGATCGACCAGCTTGCCGGGCGAACCGGTGAAGACTTCGGCGACGAAGAACGGCTGCGAGAGGAAGCGCTCGATCTTGCGCGCGCGCGCCACTGCGGTCTTGTCCTCTTCCGACAATTCGTCCATGCCGAGAATGGCGATGATGTCTTGCAGGGCCTTGTAGCGCTGCAAGATCTGCTGCACCTGGCGCGCCACCGCGTAGTGCTCTTCGCCCACGATCAGCGGCGACAGCATACGCGAGGTGGAGTTCGAGCGGGTCCACCGCCGGATAGATGCCCTTGGCGGCGATGTCGCGCGACAGCACGGTAGTAGCATCCAAATGCGCGAACGAAGTGGCCGGCGCCGGGTCGGTCAAGTCGTCAGCCGGCACGTAGATCGCCTGCACCGACGTTACCGAACCCTTGTGGGTCGTGGTGATGCGTTCCTGCAGCGTGCCCATGTCGGTGGCGAGCGTCGGCTGATAGCCCACCGCCGAGGGAATGCGGCCGAGCAGCGCCGACACTTCCGAGCCGGCCTGCGTAAAGCGGAAAATGTTGTCGACGAAGAACAGCACGTCCTGGCCCTGATCGCGGAAATACTCGGCGACGGTGAGGCCGGAGAGGCCGACGCGGGCGCGCGCCCCCGGCGGTTCGTTCATCTGGCCGTAGACCAGAGCGCACTTGGAGCCCTCGACCGAGCCTTTGCGCGGGTCTTTGTTGACGCCCGACTCGATCATCTCGTGATAGAGGTCGTTGCCTTCGCGGGTGCGCTCGCCCACGCCGGCGAACACCGAATAACCGCCGTGCGCCTTGGCGACGTTGTTGATGAGCTCCATGATCAGCACGGTCTTGCCGACGCCGGCGCCGCCGAACAGGCCGATCTTGCCGCCCTTGGCGTAGGGCGCGAGCAGATCAACGACCTTGATGCCGGTGACCAGGATCTGCGCCTCGGTCGACTGATCGGTATAAGTCGGTGCTTCTTGATGGATCGCGCGCGTGGCTTTCGCGTTGACGGGGCCCGCTTCATCGACCGGGTCGCCAATCACGTTGATGATGCGGCCCAGCAATTCCGGGCCGACCGGCACCGCGATCGGCTGGCCTGTGTCGGTGACTTCCTGGCTGCGCACCAGGCCTTCGGTCGAATCCATAGCGATGGTGCGCACGGTCGATTCGCCGAGATGCTGCGCGACTTCCAGCACCAGCCTATTGCCGCCGTTTTTCGTCTCTAAGGCATTGAGAATAGCGGGCAATTCGCCTTCGAACTGCACGTCGACGACGGCGCCGATGACCTGGGTGATCTTTCCGACTGCGTTCTGTGCTGTGGCCATTTTAATCCTCTTAGAAACTCTATTCCTCGGTGTCAGAGCGCCTCTGCTCCGGAGATGATCTCGATCAATTCCTTGGTGATCATCGCCTGGCGGGTGCGGTTATAGGTCAGTGTCTGCTTGCGGATCATTTCGCCGGCGTTGCGGGTGGCGTTGTCCATCGCGCTCATGCGCGCGCCCTGCTCGGAGGCGGCGTTTTCCAGCAGCGCGCGGAACACCTGCACCGACAGATTGCGCGGCAGGAGATCGGCAAGAATCTCGTCTTCTTCTGGCTCGTATTCGTAAGACGTTGACGTCTCGGCTCTTTCGAACACCGGCGGAATGATCTGCTGCGCGGTCGGGATCTGCGCGATCACCGACTTGAAGCGCGAGAAAAACAGCGTGCAGACGTCGAATTCGCCGGCATCGAACAGGCCGACGATCTTCTTGGCGACCATCTCGGCCTGCTCGAAGCCGATCTGTTTGATGCCGCGCAGCTCGATCGTCTCGATGATCAGCTTGCCATAGACCCGGCGCAGCTGGTCTTGCCCCTTGCGGCCGACGCAGAGGATTTTGACCTCCTTGCCTTGGCCGACGAGCGAATTGATCCGCTCGCGCGCGAGCCGCACGATCGACGAGTTGAACGGGCCGCACAGGCCGCGTTCGGCGGTACAGACCACCAACAGATGCACCTTGTCGTCGCCGGTGCCGGCCAACAGCTTCGGTGCGGAATCGCTGCCCGCCACCGCCGCGGCGATCGAGCCGAGCACCTTGCTCATTCGTTCCGCATAAGGACGCGCGGCTTCCGCCGCCACCTGCGCACGGCGCAGCTTGGACGCCGCGACCATCTGCATGGCCTTGGTGATCTTCTGCGTCGCCTTGGTCGCGGCGATGCGAACGCGCATGTCCTTGAGGGAGGCCATTTCTAGCTCTGTCTATCCTCGTCCCGTGTCCAGTTCCCTCCCCCTTGCGGGGAAGGTGAAGAAAGTTAGGCGAACGTCTTGGCGTAGCCGTCGACCACGTCCTTGAGCTTGGCTTCATCGTCTTTGGAGAGATCGCCGCTCTTGCGGATGCTGTCGAGCAGAGCGGCGTGCTTGGTGCGCGCTAGCGTGAGCAGACCGTTCTCGAAGGCGCGCACGCGCGCCACTTCGAACTTGTCGAGATAGCCGTTGACGCCGGCGTAGATCACGCAAACCTGCTCTTCCATCTTGAGCGGCGAGAACTGCGGCTGCTTCAGCAACTCGGTCAACCGCGAACCGCGCGCCAGCATGCGCTGGGTGGTGGCGTCCAAGTCGGAGCCGAACTGCGCGAAGGCCGCCATTTCGCGGTATTGCGCGAGTTCGCCCTTGATCTTGCCGGCGACCTTCTTCATCGCCTTGGTCTGCGCGGCGCTGCCCACGCGAGACACCGAAAGTCCGACGTTCACCGCCGGACGGATGCCCTGATAGAACAGATCGGTCTCCAGGAATATCTGGCCGTCGGTGATGGAAATCACGTTGGTCGGGATATAGGCCGACACGTCGTTGGCCTGGGTTTCGATGACCGGCAGCGCGGTGAGCGAGCCGCCTTTGTTGGCGTCGTTCATCTTGGCGGCGCGTTCGAGCAGGCGCGAATGCAGGTAGAACACGTCGCCGGGATAGGCTTCGCGGCCCGGCGGGCGGCGCAGCAGCAGCGACATCTGGCGGTAGGCGACCGCCTGCTTCGACAGGTCGTCATAGATGATGACGGCGTGCATGCCGTTGTCGCGGAAATATTCGCCCATGGTGCAGCCGGCGAACGGCGCCAGGAACTGCATCGGCGCCGGATCGGACGCGGTGGCGGCGACGATGATGGAATAATCAAGCGCGCCCTGCTCTTCCAGCACCTTGACGAACTGCGCCACGGTCGAGCGCTTCTGCCCGACCGCAACATAGACGCAGTAGAGCTTGATCTTCTCGTCGGTCTGCGCGTTGAGCGGCTTCTGATTGAGGATGGTGTCGAGCGCGATCGCGGTCTTGCCGGTCTGGCGGTCGCCGATGATCAACTCGCGCTGGCCGCGGCCGATCGGGATCAGCGCGTCGATGGCTTTGAGGCCGGTCGCCATCGGTTCATTCACCGACTTGCGCGGAATGATGCCGGGCGCCTTCACGTCGACGCGGGCGCGCGTGTCGCTCTTGATCGGGCCCTTGCCGTCGATTGGGTTGCCGAGCGCGTCGACCACGCGGCCGAGCAGGCCCTTGCCGACCGGCACGTCCACGATCGAGCCGGTGCGCTTGACGGTCTGGCCCTCTTTGATCTCGCGGTCGTTGCCGAAGATCACGATGCCGACATTGTCGGTTTCGAGATTGAGCGCCATGCCGCGCGTGCCGTTCTCGAACTCGACCATTTCGCCGGCTTGCACGTTGTCGAGGCCGTAAACGCGGGCGATGCCGTCGCCGACGGACAACACTTGGCCGACCTCGGAGACCTCGGCTTCCTGGCCGAAGTTCTTGATCTGCTCTTTCAGGATGGCGGAAATTTCTGCGGCGCGGATATCCATCAGCGGGCCTCTTTCATCGCGATCTTGATCGCATTCAATTTGGTGCGGAGCGAACTATCGACCATGCGGCTGCCGACTTTGACGATGAGTCCGCCGATGATGGCGGGCTCGATCTTGACGTCGAAGTCGATCTCCTTGCCGCCGGTCACTGATTTGAGCGCGTCCTTGAGCGCGTCGAGATTCTTGTCGCTGAGCGGCTCGGCGACGGTGACCTGCGCGATCACCTCGCCCTTGTGGCGGGCGGCCAGCCCGCGGTAGGCACGGATCATGTCGCGCACGGCGAACAGCCGGCGGTTGGTGGTGATGACGCGCAGGAAATTGGCGGCCAGGCCCTTGATGCCGGCCTTGTCGAGGATGGCGGCCAGCGCGCGCAACTGCTCGTCGGCGCCGAACACGGGGCTGCGCACCAGGCGATTGAGGTCGGGATTATCGGCGATCAGCGCGTCGAAGCGGTCGAGATCGGCCTTGACGGCGTCGTCGCCTTGTTGTCGAGCGCCAACTCGAACAGAGCATTGCCGTACCGCCCGGCCATGCCGGAAATTATCGGTTCTGTGCCAGCCACTGGACGCTCGTTTTCGTTACTTCATTCACAGGCCGGGCGCCGTCGCAGAATGGCGGCGCAAATGATTGGAATCCAAGAGGGAATTCCGATTCTTGAGGACGTCGCGGAAGCCCGCGGAAACCCCCATGAAATCGAGGCGCTAGCTAACACAGGGCCGGGGGCGGTGCAACATGGCGCGGCGCTTAACGGCGAGACTTCGCCGCGGCACGCAGCCCGGCGGCCCTCGATTTTGCATCACAGGGATACCTCGCCATGCGACCGGGCTCCGATACGCTTGCGCACCGCTTTGACTGCCCAGGAGCCGACGGCACATGTCGCCAAGAAACCCCAAGAGCGACGCGGCCACCACGGCCAAGCTGCTGGTCGTCCTGCTGGCCTTCGCCTGGGGCTTTAACTGGATCGCCGCGGCGGTGGCGTTGCGCGAAGTGTCGCCCTGGAGCCTGCGTTTTGACGGCGCCGGCATCGGCGCGGCGACGTTGTTCGCCGCCGCCATCCTCACCGGGCACGATCTGCGGGTGCCACGCGGCGAACTCCGCCACGTGATGGTGGCCGGCTTTTTCAACGTCGCCGCGTTTCAGGTCCTGTCCGGCTTCGCGCAACTAAGCGGTGCAACCAGCCGCGCGATCATCATCACCTATTCGATGCCGATCTGGACCACGCTGCTCAGCGTCCTCCTGCTCGGCGAGCAGCTTACCCGCATCCGCATCATCGCGTTCGCCTTGTGCGTGGCGGGTCTGGCCGTCCTGCTGTGGCCGCTGTTCGTCCACGGATTTCCGCCCTTCGTGTTCTACTCGCTCGGCTGCGCGCTGAGCTGGTGCATCGCGACGGTCTACATCAAATGGGCGAAGGTCAAAATCGAACCGCTGGCCAATGCGGCCTGGCAACTGCTGTTCGGTTTCCTCTTCGTCGCCGCCGGCACTTTCGTACGTTCGAAGGCCTGCCGCAGCTGTGGCCGCTGGCCGGCGAAACGATGCTGGCGATCCTCTATGTCGGTTTGTTCGGCGTCGGCCTCGCGCATTTCCTGTGGTGGTCGATCATCGGACGGCTGCCGACCATCACGGCGTCGCTCGGCTCGCTGCTGGTGCCGGTGATCGGCGTCAGCGCCTCGGCCGTCATACTCGGCGAACGGCTGACCGTGCCCGATATCGTCGGCTTTCTGCTGATCTTCGCCGCCGCGGCCTGCGTGCTGCTGCAGCCGAACGTGAAGCATACGGAGATGCCGGAATAGTTTTCAGAAGAAGCTTTGCGGATCGACGTCGACCTCTAGCCGCACATTGCCGCGTGGGCGAGGCGCGGCGGCAAGCCATTGCCGCAAGTAAGCCGAGAGATCGAAACCGCGCGGCGCCTTCACCAGCACGCGGAAGCGATGGCGGCCGCGCACCACCGCAATTGGCGCCTCGGCGGGACCGAGCACGCGCACGTTTTCGTCCTTGGGCGCGGCCGACGCGAGCGTGCGGCCGTAGGATTCCGCGGCGTGCCGCTCGTTGGCGGTGATGACGAGGCTGGCGAGGCGGCCGAACGGCGGGTAGCCGGTTTTCTCGCGCAGCGCGATCTCGCTCGAATAGAACGCCTCGCGGTCGCCCAGGATCAGCGCCTTCATCACCGGATGCTCGGGCTGATGCGTCTGCAGAAAGCCGACTCCGCGCCCCTCCTCGCGGCCGGCACGGCCGACCACCTGATGCAAAAGCTGGAACGTGCGTTCGGCGGCGCGCGGATCGCCGTTGCCGAGGCCGAGATCAGCGTCGACGATACCGACCAGATTGAGCTTGGGGAAATGGTGGCCCTTGGCGACCAACTGCGTGCCGATGACGATGTCGAAGCGGCCTTCCGCCACGTCGTCAAGCTCCTGGCGCAGGCGCTCCATCGATTCCACCAGGTCGCTGGACAGCACCAGGATGCGCGCGCCGGGGAACAGTTCGGCCGCTTCGTGCTCCAACCGCTCGACGCCGGGGCCGATGGGCGCGAAGCTTTCGGTGGCGTGGCATTGCGGACATTCCGCCGGCGGCGGCATGGAGAAGCCGCAATGGTGGCAGACCAGCCGCCGCTTGAAGCGGTGATCGACCAGCCAGGCGTCGCAATTCGGGCATTGCAGGCGAAAGCCGCAGGCGCGGCAGAGCGTGAGCGGCGCGTAGCCGCGGCGATTGAGGAACAACAGCGCCTGCTCTTTGCTCTCGAGTGCGTTCTTCACCGCCTCGGCGAGCCGCGGCGCGATGAAGCGGCCGCGCGGCGGGCCTTCGCTGCGCATGTCGATCGCCTCGATGGTCGGCAGATGCGCGCCGCCGAAGCGCTCGGGCAGATGGATACGCTTGTAGCGGCCGCGCCGCGCGTTGACCTCCGATTCGACCGAGGGCGTCGCCGAGGCGAGCACCACCGGGATCTTGGCCACGCTGCCGCGCACCACCGCCATGTCGCGGGCGTGATAATGCGCGCCGTCCTCCTGCTTGTAGGCGGGGTCGTGCTCTTCATCGACGACGATCAGGCCGAGATCGGCATAGGGCAGGAACAGCGCCGAGCGCGCGCCGACCACCACCGAGACTTCGTTGGCCGCCACCGCCGCCCAGGTGCGCGCGCGCAGGCGCGGCGATACTTGCGAATGCCATTCGGCGGGCCGCGTGCCGAAGCGCTCGGTGAAGCGGTCGAGCGACTGCGCCGTGAGCGCGATCTCCGGCATCAGGATCAGCGTCTGCCGCTTCTTGCGGATATTCTCCGCCACCGCCTCGAAATAGACTTCCGTCTTGCCAGAGCCGGTGACGCCGTCGAGCAGCGTCACGGTATAGCCGCCTTGATCGACTGTAGTGCGCAGCGCATCGGCGGCGGCGAGCTGGCCGAGCGAAAATTCCGGCTTGCGGAAATCCGCATCGGGCGGCCGCGTCACCGGCTCCGGCGGCAGCACCACGGTTTCCAGCGTGCCCTCGTCGATCAGACCGTCGATCACGCCGGCGCTGACACCCGCCTCGCGCGCGGCATCGCCCTTGGCGCGCGTCATGCCGTCGGCAAACACAGACAGCACGCGTGCGCGCGCCGGCGTCATGCGTGCCGGCTGCGGCCCGGCGAGCCGCACGCCGACGCGTTCGCGCGCCGGCCCGAGATGCTCGCCCATGCGCAGCGCCATGCGCAGCACCATGCCGCGCGGCGCTAGCGTGTAGTCGGCGACCCAATCGACGAATTTGCGCAGCTCGGGCTTGAGCGGCGGCACGTCGAGCTTGTCCGCCACGTCCTTCATGCGGTTGTGCAGGCGCGGATTGGGCGCCGGGTTTTCGGCCCAGACCACGCCCATGGTCTCGCCGCGCGCGCCCAGCGGCACGCTCACCAGGTCGCCGGGCGCAAGCTCGAGCCCCGCCGGCACCCGGTAGGAATAGGTCTGGTCCAGCGCCACCGGCACCAGAACGTCGATAACGCGCGTGCTCATGACGATTGATCTAGGCCGATTCCGCGCGCTTAAGGAAGGGTGAAGAAAACGGTGACACTCTGCCCGCCATGAGCACGCTTGCCGCCGCCCCCGATGTGACCGCCGAAATCGGCCGCTGGCTCAGCTATCTCGGCGCCGAGCGGCGCATGTCGGCGAAAACGCTGGAGGCCTACGCCCGCGACGTCGGCCAGTTCCTCGACTTCCTCGCCGAACATCTGGGCGGCGCGCCGTCGCTCAAGCAATTGGCCAAGCTCACGCCCGCCGACGTGCGCGCTTTCATGGCGGCGCGGCGCGCCGACGGCCTGAGCAGCCGCTCGCTGATGCGGGTGCTGGCCGGCGCCCGCTCGTTCGCGCGCTTCCTGGAGCGCAACGGCAAGGGCAAGGTCGGCGCGCTATCCGCCGTGCGCGCGCCCAAGATCGGCAAAACCTTGCCGAAGCCGCTGACGATCGCCGCCGCCAAGCGGATCTCGGACACGGATTTGCGCGCCGGCGAGGAACGCGAGCCGTGGATCATCGCGCGCGACGCCGCCGTGCTGGCGCTGCTCTACGGCTCGGGCCTGCGCATCTCGGAAGCGCTCTCGCTCAAGCGCAAGGATGCCGGCGCGCGCGACGCCATCACCGTCACCGGCAAGGGCAACAAGACGCGCATGGTGCCGGTGCTGCCGCAGGTCGCCAAATTGATCGCCGACTATGTCGCGCTCTGCCCGCTCGACCTGCCGGACGACGGACCGCTGTTCGTCGGCGCGCGCGGCGGGCCGCTGTCGCCGCGCATCGTGCAACTGGCGATGGCGCGCTTGCGCGGCGCGCTCGGCCTGCCCGACACGGCGACGCCGCACGCGCTGCGCCATTCCTTCGCCACGCATCTGCTGGCGCGCGGCGGCGACCTGCGCGCCATCCAGGAACTGCTCGGGCACGCCTCGCTGTCGACCACGCAAATCTACACGGCGGTCGATTCCGAGCGTTTACTGGAAGTTTACGCCAGCGCTCATCCGCGGGCCTGACGACCCCTTGCGCAGACCTTAAGTTTCATATCATCGTCGCCGCCCTATTTACCTCGGGAGCGGGCGATGAGCGCACACGAAAATCTGGAACACGTCGAGCACGCCGAGCACGCCTCGCACGGCGGCAACAAGAAGATCGCGCTGCTGATCTCGGTGCTGGCGCTGTTCCTGGCGTTTTCCGAAACGCTGGGCAAGAGCGCGCAGACCGCGGCGATCACCGAGAACGTCGCCTCCAACGACCTTTGGGCGTTCTTCCAGGCCAAGACCATCCGCATGACCGTGCTGAGCACGGCGGCCGAGCAGATGCAGATCGAGGCCGATCGCGCCACCGATGCCGGCGTCGAAGGCGCGGCTGGTCAAGACCGATCGACGGATTGGAAGAAGACCGTCGCACGCTACGACGACGAGCCGTCAGCCGACGAAGGCCGCAAACAGCTCATGGCGCAGCGCGCAAGCGGCCGAGCACAAGCGCGACCTCGCCATGGCGCGCTATCACAATTACGAATTCGCCTCGGCCGCTTTCCAGATCGGCATCGTGCTGGCCTCGGCGGAAGTGATCACCAGCATGGTCGTGCTGGGCTGGCTGTCCGGCCTGCTCGGCGTGGTCGGCCTCGCGCTTCACCGGCATCGGGCTGTGGGCGCCGCACGCTCTGGATTTTCTGACTCACGCCGCTGAGCACTGACGGCCGTCGTTCGGCGCAGTCACGTCGCGCCGCTCGGTAGGCGCGGCGGCGCAGCCGCATCAGCCGGCGCAGAAATCGTCCGGCGCGCTGCGGCTTCAACAGCCAAGTCAATTGCCGCACGCGTTCGCGCACCGGCTCGGTGATCTCGTGCGCCCAATCGCGCGCCCACAGGAACCAGTCGTACATCCGGGGAACCAGGCCATCTGCAGCAGCTTGTCGCGCGTCGCGTCGAACACGAACGCGGTGACGCCGAGGCCGAGCAGCTTGGCGAGGATCAGCACCAAGCCGGCGGCGAGCCACTGCCGCTTGGCCAGGAAGAAGACCTCGAGGAACTTGAGCGGCAGCAGCACGATGAAGGGAATGATGAAGACGCCAAGCGCCGCCCAGGGCGGCAGGTCTTCGATCAGCCGCTTGAGCCAGAGCTTGACCCGGCCCCAGGGAATGAGATTGACGACGCGCGCGACGATGGGCTCGAGATGGTCCCATAGCCACGCTTCCAGCAGGAACAGCAGCGCGAGAATGACCCAGAGCGGGCGGAGCCAGCGGCGCATGGGGGAGATATAGGTGGCTTGCTGCCACAATTAAGGCGGGGCTTTCACCTCCGCTGCGAGTGCGCCGCGAAAGGCGGGCATCGCAGGTGATCTACTTGCACAGAGCACTGGGTCCCCGCTCTTCGCGGGGACGAGCGCACGCGCTAACTCCTCACCCGTCCGCCATCCACGTTCAGCGTCTGCCCGGTGATGAAGGCGGCGTCGTCGCTGGTGAGGAACGACGCGGCGCCGACCAGGTCGTCCGGCACTTCCACGCGCTTGATCGCCTGCATTTGCGCGATGGCGGCGAATTCGTCGTCCATGGTCTTGAAATGCCGGGCGCGGCGCACGCACCAGCGTGCCGGGCGAGCGGGTCAAGCCCCGGCGCGATGGCGTTGACGGTGATGCCGTCGCCGGCGAGATCGGACGCCAGCGCGCGGGTGAAGCCGACGATGCCGCCTTTGCTGGCGACGTAATGCGCAAAGCCGGTGACCACCGAGCCGAGCGTCGACGACGCCATGTTGACCACGCGGCCCCATTTGCGCGCGCGCATGCCGGGCACGAAGGCGGCCGTGACCAGGAAGGTGCCGTCGAGATTGATCGACAGAACTTTTCGCCAATCGGCGAAAGTCATGTCGGGAAATTCTTTTTGCGGGAAGATGCCGGCGCAATTGATCACGATGTCGACGTGGCTGAATTTGGCGCTCGACCGTTTTGGCCATGGCGGCGACCGATTGTCTCGGACGACACGTCGCAATTGACCGCGATGGCTTGCCGGCCGGCGGCTTCCACCAGTTTCACGGTATCCTTGCCGTCGGCGAGATCGACGATGGCGATGTGCACGCCGTCTTCGGCCAGCCGTTTCGCAAAGGCCTGCCCGATGCCGTTCGCCGCGCCGGTGATGACGGCGACTTTGTCCTTGTGACCTTTGGCCATTGTTTCTCCCTGCGAAAATTTTTGATTGTCATTCCGGGCGAGTCGCAAAGCGGCGAGACCCGGAATCCATAACCCCGGTCTGAATGCGAGTCGATGGGCTTCGGAGTATGGATTCCGGGTTCGCGCACTTCGTGCGCGCCGCGGAATGACGGCGCGTCACATATGAATCGCGCGTTTCGCCACCGCCATCGCCGCTTCCTTGACCGCCTCGGGCAGCGTCGGATGCGCGTGGCAGGTGCGGGCGATGTCCTCGGCCGAGGCGCCGAACTCCATGGCGATGACCGCTTCCGCGATCATGTTGCCGGCGTCGGCGCAAACGAGATGCACGCCGAGCACGCGGTCGGTCTTGGCGTCGGCCAGAATCTTTACGAAGCCTTCGCTGGTCATGTTCACCTTGGCACGGCCATTGGCCATCATCTGAAACTTGCCGACGTTGTAGGCGACGCCGGCGGCCTTGAGCTCTTCCTCGCTTTTGCCGACGGTGGCGATTTCCGGATAGGTGTAGACGACGTTGGGAATGGCATCGTAGTTCACGTGGCCGGCCTGGCCGACCAGGATCTCGGCCAGCGCGACGCCTTCGTCTTCCGCCTTGTGCGCCAGCATCGGCCCGGCGATGACGTCGCCGATCGCCCAGATGCCGGGCACGTTGGTGGCGTAATAATGATCGACCACCACGCGGCCGCGGTCATCCAAATTGACGCCGATTTCCTTAAGACCGAGCCCGTCGGTGTAGGGCACACGGCCGATCGCCACGAGCACGACATCGGCCTCGACGGTTTCGGCCGCGCCGCCTTTGGCGGGCTCGACGGTCGCCTTCAAGCGCTTGCCCGAGGTGTCGACCGCGGTGACCTTGGACGACAGCTTGAACATCATGCCCTGCTTCTCGAACAGGCGCTGCGCCTGGCGGCGCACCTCGCCATCCATGCCGGGCAAGACGCCGTCGAGGAATTCCACAACGGTTACTTTCGAACCAAGGCGCCGCCACACCGAGCCGAGTTCAAGCCCGATGACGCCGGCGCCAACCACCAGCAGATGCTCCGGCACCTTGGCGAAGCGTGAGTGCGCCGGTCGACGACACGATGCGCTTTTCGTCGATCTCGATGCCGCGGAGGCGCGCGACGTCGGAGCCGGTGGCGATGACAATGGATTTGGCTTCGAGCGTCTGTTTCTTTCCGTCGTCACCGGTCACTTCGACCTTGCCGGGCGCGGCGATGCGGCCGGCGCCGTGAAACGTGTCGACCTTGTTCTTCTTGAGCAGAAAGTCGACGCCCTTGACGTTGCCATCGACGCCCTGGTCCTTGAACGCCATCATCGCCGCGAGGTCGAGCTTGGGCGCGGACACGCCGATCCCCATCTTGCCGAACTTATGCCCGGCCTCCTCGAACAATTCAGAGGCGTACAGCAGCGCCTTCGACGGGATACAGCCGATGTTGAGGCACGTGCCGCCGAAGGTGGCGCGCTTTTCCACCACGGCGGTTTTCAGCCCGAGCTGCGCCGCGCGAATGGCGCAGACATAGCCGCCGGGGCCGGTGCCGATGATGACGAGATCGTAAGCCATAAAAACTCCGTACTCTCGGTCGTCATGACCGGGCTTGTCCCGGCCATCCACGACTTGCTTCCATGAAGAAAGAAAGGCGTGGATGCCCGGCACAAGGCCGGGCATGACGGAGTAACTCTACAGGTCCAGCACGACGCGCGCCGGGTCCTCCAGGCATTCCTTTACCCGCACCAGGAAGGTGACCGCCTCGCGGCCGTCGACGATGCGGTGGTCGTAGGAGAGCGCCAGATACATCATCGGCCGCGCCTCGATCTTGCCGCCGACGACCACCGGGCGCTCCTGGATCTTGTGCATGCCGAGAATGCCGGACTGCGGCGCGTTGAGGATCGGCGTCGACATCAGCGAGCCGTAGACGCCGCCGTTCGAGATGGTGAAGGTGCCGCCCTGCATCTCGTCGATCTTGAGCGCGCCGTCGCGCGCGCGCTTGCCGAAGTCGGAAATCGCCTGCTCGATCTTGGCGAGCGACATGGTATCGGCGTCGCGCACCACCGGCACCACCAGCCCGCGCTCGGTGCCGACCGCGACGCCGATGTGGTAGTAATTCTTGTAGACGATGTCGGTGCCGTCGATCTCGGCGTTGACCGCGGGGATTTCCTTCAGCGCCTGGATGCAGGCGCGCACGAAGAAGCCCATGAAGCCGAGCTTCACGCCGTGCTTCTTCTCGAACAGTTCCTTGTACTGATTGCGCAGGCCCATCACCGCGCCCATGTCGACCTCGTTGAAGGTCGTCAGCATGGCGGCGGTGTTCTGCGCATCCTTGAGGCGGCGCGCGATGGTCTGGCGCAGCCGCGTCATGTGCACGCGCTCCTCGCGCGCGGCGTCGTCGGCCGGCGACGGCGCCCGCATCTGCACTGGCGCAGGCGTCGCGACCGGGGTCGGCGCCGCGGCGGCGCGCTCGATCGCCGCCATCATGTCGCCCTTGGTGACCTGTCCGCGCACACCGGAGCCTTCGGCTTTGGCGGCATCGACGCCGCTTTCGGCCGCCATTTTGCGCACCGAAGGAGGTAGCGGCATCGCGGATGGCGCGGGCGCTGGAGCCGGCGCGGGTTTCGGCGCTTCGAGCGGTTTGGCGGCGGGTGCGGCTTTGGCGGGCGCGGCACCTGCGCCGTCCGTGATCTGGCCGAGCAAGGCGCCAACCGCGACCGTGTCGCCAGCTTTCACCGCGATGTCGGACAAAACGCCCGCGGCAGGCGCCGGAATCTTCCAGCGTGACCTTGTCGGTTTCCAGCTCCACCAGCGGCTCGTCCACCGCGACGCTATCGCCCGGCTGCTTGAACCATTTGCCGACGGTCGCTTCGGTGACCGATTCACCGAGGGTTGGCACGCGGATATCAGCCATGGTTCAACCTTTTCAAATCACGCGAATAATGCGTGTTAGCCCAACGCTTCTTCCAGCAATTGCTTGAGCTGCGCCAGGTGCTTCGGCATCTGCCCGACCGCGGTCGAGGCCGAGGCCGGCCGTCCGGCATAGCGCATGATGCGATGCTTGGCGCCGATCTGATTGAGGATCCACTGCAGGAACACGTCGACGAAGAACCAGGCGCCCATGTTGCGCGGCTCTTCCTGGCACCACACCATCTCCGCCTGCTTGAAGCGCGGCAGTTCCGACAGCAGCGCCTTGGTCGGGAACGGATAGAGCTGTTCGACGCGCAACAGATAAATGTCGTCGATGCCGCGTTTCTCGCGCTCCTCGTAGAGGTCGTAGTAGACCTTGCCCGTGCACATGATGACGCGACGGATCTTGTCGTCGGGCACGAGCTTGATCTTTTCGCCCGGCAGCGCCTGCGCGTCGTCCCACAGCAGGCGGTGGAACGCGGTGCCAGCCGCCATCTCGTCGAGTTTCGAGATCGCGCGCTTGTGGCGCAGCAGGCTCTTCGGCGTCATCAGGATCAGCGGCTTGCGGATTTCGCGCTTCAATTGCCGGCGCAGCGCGTGGAAGTAATTGGCCGGCGTGGTGAGATTCGCCACCTGCATGTTGTCTTCCGCGCACATCTGCAGGAAACGCTCGAGCCGGGCGCTCGAATGCTCCGGCCCCTGCCCCTCGTAGCCGTGCGGCAGCAGGCAGACCAGGCCGGACATGCGCAGCCATTTGCGTTCGCCTGACGAGATGAACTGGTCGAACAGCACCTGCGCGCCGTTGGCGAAGTCGCCGAACTGCGCCTCCCACAACGTCAGCGCGTTCGGCTCGGCGGTGGAATAGCCGTATTCGAAGCCGAGCACGGCCTCTTCCGACAGGCTCGAGTTGAGCACCTCGAAGCGCGCTTGATCGGGGCCGAGATGGTTGAACGGCGTGTGGCGTTCCTCGGTCTGCTGATCGAACAGCACCGAATGACGCTGCGAGAAAGTGCCGCGCTCCGAGTCCTGGCCGGACAGGCGGACCGGATGGCCCTCCTTGAGCAGCGTGCAGAAGGCAAGGCCTTCCGCTGTGGACCAGTCGATGCCATCGCCCGACTCGATCGCCTTGGCGCGATGATCGAGGAAGCGCTGGATGGTCTTGTGGACGTGGAAGCCTTGCGGGACGGTCGTGATCTTCTTGCCGATCTCGCGCAGCTCGCCGATGTCGACGCCGGTATTGCCTCGGCGCGGATCCTCGATCCCGCTGGCGGCCTTGAGCCCGGCCCAGCGGCCATCGAGCCAGTCGGCCTTGTTCGGCTTGTAGCTCAGCGCCGACTCGTATTCGGCATCGAGCCGGGCGCGCCAGTCGGCTTTCATCTTGTCGATCTCGCCGGCGGTGACGACGCCTTCGCCGATCAGCTTCTTGCTGTAGATCTCCAGCGTGGTCGGATGCGACCGGATCTTCTGGTACATCAGCGGCTGGGTGAACGAGGGCTCGTCGCCTTCGTTGTGGCCGAAACGCCGGTAGCAGAACATGTCGATGACCACCGGCCGCTGGAATTTCTGCCGGTACTCGGTCGCAACCTTGGCCGCGAAGGTGACCGCTTCCGGATCGTCGCCGTTGACGTGGAAGATCAGCGCCTCGATCATCTTGGCGACGTCGGACGGATAGGGCGACGAGCGCGAATAGCGCGGATAGGTCGTGAAGCCGATCTGGTTGTTGACAATGAAATGGATCGACCCGCCGGTGCGGTAGCCCTTCAGATCCGAAAGCCCGAAGCATTCCGCCACCACGCCCTGTCCGGCGAAAGCGGCATCGCCGTGCATAAGCAGCGGCAACACCATCCGCCGTTCGTCCGGCGTGGCGCCGTGCTGGTCCTGCTTGGCGCGCACCTTGCCGAGCGCCACCGGATCAACGATCTCCAGATGCGACGGATTGGGAGCGAGCGACAGATGCACTTTGTTGCCGTCGAACTCGCGGTCCGACGAGGCGCCGAGGTGATATTTCACGTCGCCGGAGCCTTCGGTCTCGTCGGGCGTCGACGAGCCGCCCTTGAATTCGTGGAACAGCGCGCGGTGCGGCTTGCCCATCACCTGCGTGAGCACGTTCAAGCGGCCGCGATGCGGCATGCCGAGCACGATTTCCTTCACGCCGAGATTGCCGCCGCGCTTGATGATCTGTTCGAGCGCCGGGATCAGCGACTCGCCGCCGTCGAGACCGAAGCGCTTGGTGCCGGTATATTTGACGTCGAGGAATTTCTCGAAGCCTTCCGCTTCCACCAGCTTGTTGAGGATGGCGCGCTTGCCTTCACGGGTAAAACTGATCTCCTTGTCGCGCCCTTCGATGCGCTCCTGGATCCAGCTTTTCTGCGCGGCGTTGGAGATGTGCATGAACTCCACGCCCAGCGTCTGGCAATAGGTGCGGCGCAGGATGGCGACGATCTCGCGCATGGACGAGAATTCGAGCCCGAGCACCTTGTCGAGGAAGATGCGGCGATCCATGTCGGCTTCGGTGAACCCGTAGGAGCGCGGTTCGAGCTCTTCCTCGTTTTTTTCCGGCTCGAGCCCGAGCGGATCGAGCTTGGCGTGGAAATGGCCACGCATGCGGTAGGCACGGATCAGCATCAGCGCGTGGATCGAATTGCGCGTCGCCTGCTGCACGTCGGTCGAGGAGATTTCGACGCCCTTGGCTTGCGCCTTGGCGGAGATTTTTTCACCGATACGCTTTTCGGTTTCCGCCCATTGCCCGTCGAGCGCCGCCACCAGGTCGCCGTTGGGACGCAGCGGCCAATTCGGCTTCTTCCAGGACGCGCCGCGCGCGCTTTTTTCGACGTCGGCCGGCGGGTCTTTCAGGCCCGTGAAGAACTCGCGCCATTCGGCGTCGACCGAAGCGGGATCGTTCTCGTATTTGGCGTAGAGGTCCTCGATGTAGGCGGCGTTGCCGCCGTAGAGAAACGAGGTGCGGGCGAAGACGGTATTGGCGTCCTGGCGGGACATGGCTGATCCTTGCAAAGCTTCAAACGGCGCGTCGCTAATGGCGACGGCCCGTGGGACCGGCATCCAACGGCGGACTGCTGTTTTAACTCTATTTATGACGCCTGTAAGTCTACAAAAGACCTAAGTACTGAATCAGGATTTCAGCACTTCTACCAGGGTTTTCCCGATTCGGGCCGGCGACGGCGAGACCTTGATGCCCGCCGATTCCATGGCCGCAATTTTGGACTCGGCGTCGCCCTTGCCGCCGGAAATGATGGCCCCGGCATGGCCCATGCGCCGCCCGGGCGGCGCGGTGCGCCCGGCGATGAAGCCGACCATCGGCTTCTTGCGGCCGCGCTTGGCCTCGTCCTTGAGGAACTGCGCGGCATCTTCCTCGGCCGAACCGCCGATCTCGCCGATCATGACGATCGACTCGGTCTTCGGGTCGGCCAGGAACATCTCCAGCACTGCGATGAATTCGGTGCCCTTGACCGGATCGCCGCCGATACCGACCGCGGTGGTCTGCCCGAGGTTCTCGCGGCTGGTCTGGAACACGGCTTCGTAAGTGAGCGTACCGGAGCGCGAGACGATGCCGACCTTGCCCGGCTTGAAGATGTTGCCCGGCATGATGCCGATCTTGCATTCGCCCGCGGTCATCACGCCCGGGCAGTTCGGCCCGATCAGCCGCGACTTGGAACCGGCGAGCGCGCGCTTGACCTTCACCATGTCCATCACCGGAATACCTTCAGTGATGCAGACGATGAGCGGGATTTCGGCCTGAATCGCCTCGCAGATGGCATCGGCCGCGCCCGGCGGCGGCACGTAAATCACGCTGGCGTCGCAGCCTGTGGCCGCGCGTGCCTCGGCGACGGTGTCGAACACTGGCAGATTGAGATGGTTCGTGCCGCCTTTACCCGGCGAAGTGCCGCCGACCATCTTGGTGCCGTAGGCAATGGCCATTTGTGAATGAAAGGTACCGTTCTTGCCGGTGAAGCCCTGGCAAATCACCTTGGTGTTCTTGTCGATCAGGACGGCCATTACGCGGCCTCCTTCACGGCTTTGACAATTTTCTGCGCGGCGTCGTCGAGATCGTCGCCCGACGTCACGTTGAGCTTGGACTCGGCGATGATCTTCTTGCCGAGGTCGACATTGGTGCCCTCGAGCCGCACCACCAGCGGCACTTTCAGACCCACCTCTTTCACCGCCGCCACCACGCCTTCGGCGATGACGTCACATTTCATGATGCCGCCGAAGATGTTGACCAGGATGCCCTTCACGCTGGGGTCGGAGGTGATGATCTTGAACGCCGCGGTGACCTTCTCCTTGGTGGCGCTGCCGCCGACGTCGAGGAAGTTGGCCGGCGCCATGCCGTAGAGCTTGATGATGTCCATGGTGGCCATGGCAAGGCCGGCGCCGTTGACCATGCAGCCGATCGAGCCGTCGAGCGCGATGTAATTGAGGTCGAATTTCGAAGCCTCAGTTTCCTTCTCGTCTTCTTCGCTGAGATCGCGCAGCGCGACGATATCCGCATGGCGGTAGAGCGCGTTGTCGTCGAAGCCGACCTTGGCATCGAGGCAGATCAGCTTCTTGTCCTTGGTCACCACCAGCGGATTGATCTCCAGCAGGCTCATGTCCTTCTCGGTGAAGGCGGCATAGAGCTTGGGCAGGATGATCTCGACCTGTTTGGCGAGATCGCCGGTGAGCTTGAGCACCTGCGCCACGCGGCGGCCATGATGCGCCATGATGCCGGTCGCCGGATCGACCGAGAAAGTCAGGATCTTCTCGGGCGTCTTGTGCGCCACTTCCTCGATGTCCATGCCGCCTTCGGTCGACACCACAAAGGCGACGCGCGAGGTTTCCCGGTCGATCAGCGCCGACAGATAGAATTCGCGGTCGATGGCGGAGCCTTCCTCGATATAGAGCCGGTTGACTTTCTTGCCGTGTGGGCCGGTCTGATGAGTGACCAAAGTCGAGCCGAGGATGCGCGCGGATTCCTTCTTCACGTCGTCGATGGATTTGACCACCTTGACGCCGCCGGCCTTGCCGCGGCCGCCGGCGTGGATCTGCGCCTTGACCACCCAGACCGGACCGCCGAGTTCCTCGGCGCCCTTGAGCGCCTCATCGACGCTAAACGCCGGCACGCCGCGCGGCACCGGGACGCCGAATTCGCGCAATACCGCCTTGGCCTGATATTCGTGAATGTTCATGAAATGCTCCAGGCCGAAGCCGGTCCGTCCTAGTTGGCGAGCGTGGGGGCGATTTTCTTGCAGGCCTCGACCAGGCTCTGCACCGAGCCGACCGATTTCTCGAACATGGTGCGTTCGTTGCCGTTGAGTTCGATCTCGACAATACGTTCGACGCCTTTGGCGCCGATCACCACCGGGACGCCGACATAGATATCCTTGACGCCGTATTCGCCGTTGAGCCAGGCGGCGCAGGGCAATACGCGCTTCTTGTCGAGCAGATAGCTTTCCGCCATGGCAATGGCAGAAGCCGCCGGTGCATAGAAAGCCGAGCCGGTCTTGAGCAAGTTGACGATTTCGGCGCCGCCGTTGGCGGTGCGCTTGACGATTTCATCGACGCGCGCCTGCGTGGTCCAGCCCATCTTCACCAGATCGGGCACCGGAATGCCGGCGACCGCCGAATAACGGATGAGCGGCACCATGGTGTCGCCGTGGCCGCCGAGCACGAACGCGGTGACGTCCTCCACCGAGACGTTGAATTCGTCGGCGAGGAAATAGCGGAAGCGCGCCGAGTTCGAGCACGCCGGCCATGCCGACCACCTTCTGCTGCGGCAGGCCGCAGGATTTCTGCAGCGCCCAGACCATGGCGTCGAGCGGATTGGTGATGCAGATAATGAAGGCGTCGGGGGCGTATTTCTTGATGCCGGCGCCGACCTGCCCCATGACCTTGAGATTGATGTCGAGCAGATCGTCGCGGCTCATGCCGGGCTTGCGCGGCACGCCGGCGGTGACGACGCACACGTCGGCGCCCTCGATCGCTTCGTAGCTGTTGGTGCCGGTGAACTTGGCATCGAAATCGTTGACCGGCGAGGATTCGGCGATGTCGAGCGCCTTGCCCTGCGGGATGCCTTCCATGACGTCGAACATCACGACGTCGCCGAGTTGTTTGAGGCCGATGAGGTGGGCGAGCGTGCCGCCGATCTGGCCGGCACCAATCAATGCGATTTTGTTACGCGCCATGGTGGGAAAACTCTCGACTGGCTGGAACCGCGGAACGCGGCCACGCGTGACTTATCGAGTTTGCTGTATTGCAGCAATACGGACCTGTACCTAACAGCCTTTTGTATACATTATACCAACAGATTTGTCGCTCAGAGTTCAGCCCTATTCGGTAACTGGGTGATGGACTGTCGACGTTTCGCCGCGCTCAGCGTTTGCGGAGAGCCGGGTCCTGCATCATCTCCAACTGAATTTGCTGAATTTCGGCCAGCCGCTCCCACTGCCGGGTGAGGATGTGGTCGATCTTTTCATGCAGGTGCCGGATTTCGAGTTCGGCCTTGAGATTGACCCGGTAATCGTTCTCCGACCGCAGGCGGTCCTTCGCTTCCTGGCGCTTCTGGCTCATCATGATGATCGGCGCCTGAATGGCCGCCAGACACGAAAGGACGAGGTTGAGCAGAATGAATGGATAGGGGTCGAACCGTTCCTGCTCGATGAGGACGACGTTGAACGCCATCCAGGCCATCAGCACGACAAAGAAAAAGATGATGAAGGTCCAACTGCCGCCGAAGCTCGCCAGGTGATCCGACAGCCGCTCGCCGAAGGTCCGCTGGCCGACGAACTCGGCTTCGATGTTTTCCGCCAGCGTCTCGTGGTCGGCGAGACTCTGCACCACTTCCTGTTCAAGTTTGGTGAGTTCGCCGCGTTCCTGCCCGAGCAGCTCGGAGACATAGCGCGAGCGAAAGCGGTCGAGATCGTCGCTACAGATATAGCCCTCGGCCGGTAGTTCTGGATTGTCGGCCTTGATGCGGTCGAACAGACTCGGGCGTACCACGTCGAGCTGGGTGATCTCGCGGGCGGGCCGCTCGCGGCCGCAGATGATGCACGGGAAGCGGACCGGCCGCACCCGTTTCGGCCGGGCCGGCGCGGTTTGCACGGCGGTGTCGCCGTTGCCCGGCGTACCGTTTGCGGCATTCGCGGTTTCCGGCACGAGTGGTTGTTCGGCCATCGCCGGCTCCTTATTCCAGATTGCTCCCCAAGACGGTTATTTCGCGCGTGGCCGCGCAATTGGCAACGAAAAACCGATGGCGCCGTTAACTTGATCGCCGATCAGGTTTCCACAATTTTGCCCGTATCGATCGTGGGGCCCTGACGCGGGCCGTGCGGCAGACCGAGATAGGATTGCGAGCGCATCTCGATCAGGCGCGAGGCGGTGCGTTTGAATTCCAGCGCCTCATAGCCATCGGTGCCACTGTACAGTTCGTCTGGCTGCGCTTGCGCGGAGGCCAAGAGCTTCACCGCATGGTCATAGAGCGTATCGATCAGAATAATAAAGCGCTTGGCCTCGTTGCGGCGGGCAAAATCCATGACCGGAATGCGATCGAGCACGATGGTATGGAACTCGTGCGCGATCTTAAGATAGTCGGCGGCTGCCAGCGGCTGCGCGCAGAGATCGTCGAATGAAAAGCGGGCGACCCCCATCGCCGCCTTCGGCACCCGCACGATATGACCCTTCACCACCAACTCGTGCGGCGCGCCGGCGTGCTCGCCGGCGAGGCGCCGCCAGGCCTCGTCGAGCGCGGCTTCCGCCTTCGCATCGGCCGGCACATACCAGGTCGGCATGCCGGTGAGCTTCTCGAGCCGGAAGTCGATGCGCGCATCCAGCCGAACGATCTCGCAATGTTTGTGCAACAGCGCGATGAAAGGCAGAAACAGCCCGCGATTGAGCCCGTCTTTGTACAGTTCGCCGGGCGCCAGGTTCGACGTCGCCACCACCACAATGCCGAGCTCGAACAGCCGCGTGAACAGACGGCCGAGGATCATGGCGTCGGCGATGTCGGTGACGTGAAATTCGTCGAAGCACAGCAGCCAGGTTTCCTCGGCGATCGCCGCGGCGGCGCGCAGGATCGGATCCTGTTCGGGCAGCGTGCCGTTCTTGATCTCCTGCCGGAAGACGTGCACGCGCTCATGCACGTCGGCCATGAATTCGTGGAAATGGACGCGGCGCTTGCGCTGCACCGCGCTGGTCGCGAAGAACAGGTCCATCAGCATGGTCTTGCCGCGGCCGACCTCGCCGTAGACGTAAAGTCCCTTCAGCGGCGGGCCGGCCTGTTCGCGCTTGCCGAACAGCCAGCCGAGCGAGGACGATTTTCGCGCCAACCGGCGCTGATCGAGGCGATGCGCGAGCGCCGACAAATGACCCGCGAGCATCAACTGCCCGGGATCGGCCTCGATTTTTCCCTCGGTGATGAGCGCCGCGTAGCGCGTCCTGAAAGTGGCGGGCATGAGGCTTAAGACATTGCGGACCAAGCGCGCGGCGGATCGCCGGAGCAGGCCGCGGGGCGGGAGCGGCGTGACGCGAGACCTAGGGTTATCCACGCTTTCTGTAAATCGAGCATAAATACGGAGGCGCTTCCTTGTGACCCACGATGTTGCATCGCGGGGTAGGACTTTTACCGCTTAAAAATTACGCTAATACCTTGTCAGCCATGCGTTTTTTGCAGGTTTGGGTCCCACGCCTACGAAATTAATCCTTCTTTTTGCTGCAATGCACCATATACGTCTGGAACATGCGATTCGCTGGGACATTGGCGAGCGCCGAGGCAAGGACGTGACGATGCTGGGCGGCAAGAAAGTCAGGAGACTCCACATGAACGAGCTTTTGCCGGACGGCGGTACCATCCGCAAATTGTGGCCCGGCGAGACCGACGCCTATCGCGACCACCTGCTCCGCCTCGACCATGAAAGCCGGCACCGGCGCTTTTCCGGCGCGGTGGCGGACGAAGTCATCGCGCGCCATGCGGCAACCGCCAACGGGCTCGGCGTCGTGGTGTACGGCTTCTTCGTCGACGGCGTGCTGCGCGGCGCCGCCGAATTGCGACAGAGCGGCTCGCTGTTTGCGCACGAGGCGGAAGCCGCCTTCAGCATCGAACAGCCGTGGCAGAGCCACGGCGTGGGAACCGGACTGCTCGAGCGCACGCTGCTCTCCGCGCGCAATCGCGGCATCAAGTCGCTGCGCATGGACTGCCTGGCCGAAAACCGGCGCATGCAGCAGCTCGCGCGCAAGTTCGACGCCGAGTTTTCGTTCGATTTCGGCAGCGTGGTCGGCGAAGTCGACCCGCCGCGCTCGACGGCGCTCTCGCTGTTGCGCGAGGTCATGGCCGACACCCACGCTATCGCCAGCCGCGTCTTCGAAGTGCAGGCGCGCCTGTTCGGGCCGGCGTGACGCGTCAATCTAATTGAGCGGATAACTCGCCTCGACCACGTAGGGGCCGCCGCCGACCGAGGCGCGCGACGAAAACAACACGAAGCGCGAGACGCGGAACGCCGCGGTGCGGAAAAGCCCACGCGCCGACAGATACTCGGCGACCGCGCGGCTAGATGAATCGCGCAAGCGCGCCAGCGTCACGTGCGGCGTGTATTTGCGTCCCTCCGGCTCCAATCCGATGCGCTGCATCAGCCGCTCGTGCTCGGCCTGCACGTCGAGCAAGGCTTGCGCCTGCGCCACCGACGCGACCACGGCGCGCGGCTTGCGGCCGCCGAACGAGGTCAGCCCCTCCAGGTTAAGATCGAACGCGTCGCGCTTGACACGGCCAAGCAGGGAGGCGACCTCGCGGGCGACCATGTCGTCCACGTCGCCGATGAAGCGCAGCGTCAGGTGATAATTCTCCGGATCGATCCAGCGCGCGCCCGGCAATCCGCCGCGCAGCATGCCGAGCGCCTGTGCAACGTCGGCGGGGATTTCGACACCGGTAAAGAGACGCGGCATGGCGACCCCCGATTCACGATGCGCGCGCCGCACGCACAGCGGCAATCAACTGCTCGACCCGCGGCAGGATGCGCGCCACGATCTCATCGACGCCGGCGGCGTTCGGGTGCAGGCCATCGCCCTGGTTCAGCTTGGGGTCCGTGGCCACCCCGTCGAGGAAAAACGGATAAAAGACGACTGGATGAGCCGAGGCAAGCGACGGATATATGGCGTCGAAGCGCCGCACATAGTCGGGCCCCATGTTGCGCGGCGCCTGCATGCCGGCGAGCAGGATGAAAATATGCCGGTCGCGGAGTTTGGTCAGGATGCCGTCGAGCGCGGCCTTGGTCACCTCCGGGTCTAGTCCACGCAAAGCATCGTTGGCGCCGAGTTCGACGATCACGGCGTCGGTTCCCTCCGGCACCGACCAAGCCAGGCGGCCGAACCCACCGGACGCGGTATCACCCGACACCCCAGCATTGGTGACCTGGACGGCGATGCCTTTCGCCGTCAAAGCTTTCGCCAGCTTGGCGGGAAAAGCGGCGTCCACCGGCAAGCCATAACCGGCACTCAACGAGTCGCCGAGCACCACGATTTTCACCAGCCGGTCGGCGGCGCGGGCGCCATTCAGGCGCCCCCCAAACCAGCGCCGTCAGCAGTATCGCCGCAAGGCATTGGAGCCGACCCGGTTTTGCCCCATATGTGCGGGGTCGTGAACGGTAAGACCACATGAAAGCACCTTCCCAAGGGCCGGCGATTGCGCCGCAACAGCTTGCCGGTGTCAATCTCTCGCTCGGCCAGGGGGCGGCCCGCGTCCATATTCTCAAAGACATCGACTTGAATATAGGCAGCGGCGAGGCAATCGGCTTGGTCGGACCGTCCGGGTCGGGCAAATCCACGCTGCTGATGGTGATGGCGGGACTAGAGCGCTCCGACAGCGGCATGGTCACCGTCGCCGGCGAGGACCTGAACGCGCTCGACGAGGACGCGCTGGCGCGCTTCCGCGGGCGTCACGTGGGAATCGTATTCCAGTCGTTCCACCTGATCCCGACCATGACGGCGCTGGAAAACGTGGCGGTGCCGCTGGAACTGGCCGGCATCGCCGCCGCGCAGGAACGTGCGCGGGACGAACTTGTCGGCGTCGGTCTCGACGGCCGTCTGCATCACTATCCGGCCGAGCTCTCCGGCGGCGAGCAGCAACGCGTGGCGGTCGCACGCGCACTGGCGCCCAACCCGGCGATCATGGTCGCGGACGAGCCGACCGGGAATCTCGACGAGGACACCGGCAAGCAGATCATCGATCTGTTGTTCGCCAGCCACGTTCAGCGCGGCTCGACGCTGGTGCTGGTCACGCATGATTCCGCGCTCGCCGCGCGCTGCGGACGGATCGTGCGACTGCGTTCCGGACGCATCGACGGCGTGAACGCGCCATGAGCGTCGCCGCCATCGCAACTGCGCGCGACAATGGCCGCTGGCTGCCGTTGCGCTTTGCGTTGCGCGAAATGCGCGGCGGGTTGCGCGGGTTCTACGTGTTCATCACGACCATCGCGCTCGGCAGCATGGCGATCGCCGGCGTCGGCTCGCTGGCTGCCAGCCTGACCACCGGGCTGGCGCGGCAAGGCCAGGTCATCCTCGGCGGCGATCTGTCGTTTACGCTCGTCCAGCAGGAGGTCACGCCGGACGAACGGGCGTTCCTCGACCATCACGGCAAGGTTTCGAGCGCCGCGACCCTGCGCGCCATGGCGCGCACCGCCGACGGCAAGGCGGCCTTGGTCGAGCTGAAAGCGATCGATGGGGCCTATCCGCTGTTTGGACAAGCCATACTTGATCCGCCCGGCGTGCTTGCCGACGCGCTGGCGCGGCGCAACGGTGTTTTCGGCGCTGTCGCGGACCCGGTGCTGCTGACGCGGCTCGGCATCAAGCCGGGAGCGCGGATCACCATCGGCAACGCCACCATAGAAATCCGCGCCGCGCTCGCGAGCGAGCCGGACAAGCTCGCCGGCGGCATCGGCTTCGGGCCGCGGCTGCTGGTGAGCGAGGCGGCGTTGCGCGCGACCGGCCTGCTGCAGCCGGGCAGCCTGGTGCGCTGGCACTATCGCCTGCGCCTGCCCGCCAACGACACCAGCGACGCGGCGGCCAAGGCGGTAGCGGCGCAAGCGCGGGCGCAATTCCCCGAAGCCGGCTGGGACATCCGCAGCCGCAGCAATGCCTCGCCGCAGCTCGAGCGCAACGTCGAACGCTTCACGCAATTTCTCGCCATCGTCGGCCTGACCGCGCTGCTGGTCGGCGGCGTCGGCGTCGGCAATGCGGTGAAAAGCCATCTCGACCGCCGGCGCGAGACCATCGCCACCCTGAAGGCGCTCGGCGCCTCCGGTCGGCGCATCTTCGCGATCTACCTCATGCAGGTGCTGATGCTGGCGGCCATCGGCGGCGTCATCGGCATGGTGCTGGGCGCGATCCTGCCGTTCCTGATTGCGTGGACGCTCGGCGCCATCATTCCGCTGCCGATCGAACCAGCGCTGCATCCGGCCGAGCTGGTACTCGGCGCTGATTTACGGGCTGACGACGGCGCTCGCCTTCGCGCTCTGGCCGCTCGGCCGCGCCCATGACGTGCCGGTCGGCGCCCTGTTCCGCGACACGGTGGCGCCGCAGCCGCGCTGGCCGCGGAAAACCTATCTCGCGCTGACGGCGCTCGCGGTGCTGGCGCTGACCGCGCTCGCCGTCGTGCTGGCCTACGACCGGCACGTGGCGATCATCTATGTCGCCGTCGCCGCCGGCGTGTTCGTCACCTTGCGGCTGGTCGCCGCCTTGCTGATGCTGGCGGCGCGCCACGCGCCGCGCGCGCGGTCCACCGTGCTGCGCATGGCGGTCGCCAATATCCATCGGCCCGGCGCCTTGACCGCGACCATCGTGCTCTCGCTCGGCCTCGGCATCGCGCTGCTGGTCACCGTGATCGAGATCGACGGCAACCTGCAGCGGCAATTCGCCAACGAACTGCCGGCCAAGGCGCCGTCGTTCTATTTCCTCGACATTCCGGCCGACCAGGCGACGCGCTTCGACGCCTTCGTGCGCGCGCAGGCGCCGGGCGCGAAGCTCGAGGAAGTGCCGATGCTGCGCGGCCGCATCATCTCCGCCAACGGCATCCCGGCCGAGCAGATCAAGCCGAAAGAGGGCGCCGCCTGGGTGCTGCAAAGCGACCGCGGCATCACCTATGCGAGCGAGGTGCCCGCCGGCTCGCGGCTGGTCGAGGGAAAATGGTGGGGAGCCGGATTACGACGGTCCACCGCTGCTCTCGTTCGAAAAGAAAATCGCTGATGGCCTCGGCCTCAAGCTCGGCGAGCCGGTCGTCGTCAATGTGCTCGGCCGCAACATCACCGCCCGCATCGCCAATATGCGCACGGTCGACTGGGAGAGCCTCGGCATCAATTTCGTCATGGTGTTTTCGCCGCATGCCTTCGATGGCGCGCCGGCAACCCATCTCGCCACCCTCACTTACGCCGATGGCGGCACGCCGGCGCAGGAGGGCGCGATCACGCGCGCTGTCGCCGAGACGTTTCCCATGGTGACCGTGCTGCGGGTAAAGGACGCGCTGGACGCGATCGGCTCCATCGTCGCCAATCTGGTGCTGGCGATCCGCGGCGCCAGCGCGCTCACGCTGGTGATCGCAGCGCTGGTTTTGGGCGGCGCGCTCGCCGCCGGACACCGACATCGGGTCTATGACGCGGTGATTCTCAAGACGCTCGGCGCCACGCGGGCGCGGCTGCTCGCCGCCTATACGATCGAATATCTGTTGCTGGGGACCGCCACCGCGCTGTTCGGCGTGCTGGCCGGCTCGCTTGCCGGCTGGCTGATCGTCAGCAACCTGATGCATCTCCGCTTCGCTTGGCTGCCGCTGCCCGCCCTGGCAGCGGCGCTCGGCGCGGTCGCGGTCACGGTTGCGTTAGGGCTGATCGGCACTTTCTCGGCTTTGGGCCAGAAACCCGCCCCGGTATTGAGAAATCTTTAGATTTTGCGGCATTCCGCCGCGCTGCCGCGTCGCCAATACAGAATCGGGGTCTTTTCCCCTATAATGCCCCGATCGGCTTATTAACGATCGGCAATAATGCCGGGCCATGATCGGGCCATATCTGGCGTACAGGCTTGGCGCACACTAAATTCAGCCTACGAACGCGACGGCTGCCGCCGGCGCGTCTGATGTAACCGGCGAAGAGCCGGGACAAAGAGAGGGAACTTCGATGTCGGACTTCGACCGTAACGTAGCTGCCCGCGGCATCGGCTCCGCGCGTGCTGCCGAGATCGATGTGGGCCTGCGCGCCTACATGATCCGCATCTACAATTATATGGCCAGCGGCGTCGCTCTGACCGGCGTGGTCGCCTGGCTCACCTACAACGCCGCGGTCGTGACCAACTCCGCCGGCAAGATCACAAGCCTGACGCCGTTCGGGCAGGCGATCTTCGGCGGACCGCTGACGATCGTGCTGTTTGTCGGCACGCTCGGCATCGTGTTCTTCCTGAGCTTCCGGATCAACAAGCTACAGGCGGGCACCGCGCTCGCTTTGTTCATGCTCTACGCCGGCTTGCTCGGACTGATGCTGTCGTCGGTATTTCTCGCCTATACCGGCGCCTCGATCACCCGCACCTTCTTCATCTCGGCGGCCTCGTTTGGCGCATTGAGCCTGTATGGCTACACCACGCAGCGCGATCTCTCGCCAATCGGCTCGTTCCTGGTGATGGGCCTGTTCGGGCTGATCCTGGCGATGGTTGTCAACATCTTCCTGAAGAGCACGGGCATGGACTTCGCCATCTCCGCGATCGGCGTGCTGATCTTCGCGGGGTTGACCGCCTGGGACACCCAGAAGATCAAGGAGATGTACAGCGCCAACGACGACGGCACCGTCTCCGGCCGCAAGGCGGTGATGGGCGCGCTGACGCTCTATCTCGACTTCATCAACCTGTTCCTGTTCCTGCTGCGCTTCATGGGCGATCGCCGCTAAGCCGCATCAAGAACGGACATCCCTGTTCAACGCCCGGGCCTAGTGCCGGGGCGTTTTCTTTTGCTAGCCTATCGGCCGCATGACCGTCCCGATCCGCCCCGCCACTTTCGCCGATATCCCGGCCATCACCCGCATTTATTCGCATGCCGTTACGCACGGCACGGCCTCGTTCGAGCTGACGCCGCCGGACGAAGCGGAGATGACGCGGCGGATGCAGGCGATCCTTGAGGGCAAATTCCCCTATATCGTCGCGGAGAGCGACGGCGCCGTCGCCGGCTATGCCTATGCGTCGCTCTATCGCACGCGCCCGGCCTATCGCTTCACCGTCGAGGATTCCGTCTATGTCGCGCCTCATATTCACCGCCGCGGCGTCGGCAAGGCGCTGCTGATGAAGCTCATCGAGGCCTGCACCGCGCTCGGCCTCCGGCAGATGATCGCGGTGATCGGCGATTCAAACCAGGCGGCGTCGATCGGCGTGCATCGAGCCTGCGGCTTCACCGACGCCGGCAACTTGCACGCTATCGGCTGGAAATTCGGCCGCTGGCTCGACACGCCGCTGATGCAGCTCACATTGGGCCCGGGAGCGACCGCGCCACCGCAGGAGCGTGATATCAAATCCGGCGGCGGACCGCCGAACGCGAACCTGCACTGAGCGAACTAGGGCGTGTACTCACAAACTAGGCCGCATGTCCGCTGTTGCCCCGAAAGCCGACAAATGCGGATGCGGTTGGTTTGTCCGCTGGGTGCCAATAGGCGACATTGAACCACTATGCATCAGCGCCTTAGAATTGACTTGAGAAAAACGCGTCACTTGGATGTGGTGACCGTCTTATGCAATTGGCTGAAATTGATTTGGAAGCGACCTGTTTTAGACCAGCTAAAGACATCAGCGAAACGATGGTTCCACAGAATTTCTTCTGCGGGATAGGCGTATTGACCACAGACCGGCACCGCCAATGTTTCGTCGATACCGGTAATAGCAACGCATATCTCCGCGTTTTGTAGGATGAGGTCCTCGTGAGTCAGTCCCCACAGCGGACTCGACTTGTCGATCCGGTGCATTAGCGTCCAGGTCAGCGTCCAGAACGGTGTGCGGTGCCGCACAAGTTTAATATCTTCAAATCGTCGCGTGACCGAACCTGAGGCGTCGTGCACATCATGCGTGATCATGACCGTCGCTTCCGCATCGATAACGAGATTGTTGCGCTGATTGGCGACGCGCATCATCAAAGTTGCTTCTTCGCCGGCAGCGCTGATGACCGCTTGGTGGCTGAATACGACGCCGGCCTTCGGGCGTGAAAAACGCGCGAATACGAGGCTGGTGATAAAAGCAATCATCACCATGCCGCACATCACCTCGCCTGTCCCGAGGATATCCGCGTAGAACGTCGCCGCATGCACATCGCGGTAACCTTGCGCAGCCATGGCATGCACGCTGAAGAAAAATACATCGGCAATTGAGCCAGGTTGAGCGTTAGCAAGACTTCCGGGCACGATGAAATAAAGAAACCCAAAAGCAAAATTAAAGGCCACATATGCCGCCGCCAGCATAGCGAAGAAAGCGGGCCAGCTGGCCGCCATAATGTGGTGATAGACGTCAAGACCGGCGACTTGGCGATGTGCTAGTCGCTGCATATCGCCCATTTCGCGCACACAAGGAAAACGTCTTACCGGCGCTGTTGTAGCCTGATTTTCTGACATACCCGCTCCTGTGTCGTAGGTTTCGACGGCACCGCTAAATAAAACTTGAGCGTGGTCGCATATCAATGGGGCAGTTGCATCCAAATGTCCGCTGCGGACCAATTCAGCCCTCGCACAGCCCGTTTTCCGTTGTTGTCCAATCGCGTCCTAAATGGTGCGGCGCGGCGAGCGCAGTGATGTGCGATTAGGACGCCGACTAGAACTCGATTGATCGCCGACCGCCTACAGCACCGTCTGCATTTCGATTGCGACGTAGCGATAATTATCACCGTTCTTGGCGACATGACCTATGCCGGGCCAGGGGAAATGATAAGCGACGATCGGAATTCTCTGGCTCGCCACCATGTCGAACACGCGCAGCCGCGATGTGACACCCTGCTTCGGATCGGTGTCGGCCCCTGAACATCTCGGCACTGAACGTGCCGAATTGGAGCGGGCCATCGTCAACCACCGTGCATTCGAATCCGCCGAGCTTGAAGCGATAGGCGGCCGGTACCTGCTCGTTCGCCATCGGGTGGGATGCCTGGGCCGGTTGCGCAAGCGCCGAGCCTGCTGCGGTCGACTGTTCAGGCGCGCGGGATGTCATTATCGTCTCCTCGCTGGCTCCGGCAGCTCAACGAACGGCCCGGTGAGACCTTGCTATTTGAAACCCCAGCAGAGAGATTTAACGCCTGTGTTGCGTGACCGGTTGATCTGGCACGCAAGAGCAGACATTGGAAAGCGTATCCAAGGCAGAATTTGCCTCGTCGCTTTATGAGTCCGCGCCCTAGTTCACCACCAGCGACAGCGGATCGATCGCGCGCAGCACGCGGTCGAGCTCGTGACCGCGGCGCACGATCAGGCCGGTCGCCGAAATCACGCTGTAGGCGCCCTGGCGGCGCGCCAGCTTGGGATTTTTCTCGATGCGGTAGAGCGGGACTTCCGAGGCGCGGCGGAACACCGAAAACACGGCGCGGTCTTTCAGGAAGTCGATGGCGTAGTCGCGCCATTCGCCGGCGGCGACCTTGCGGCCGTAGAGATCGAGGATGCGTCTGAGTTCGCGGCGGCTAAAAGTGACTTGATTGAAGGGGGCGGGGGTGCTGCGCGCGGGGGCTGCGCCCCCGAGGGACTGGCTGGGATCGATTTCGCCGGAACCGAACGTCATGCGGCGCCTCCTTTTGTTGGCGCAATGATCGCGCCGGGCCGCGCCCACGGCAAGAGCCTCATTTTGGCGAGAATGCCTTGAAAAGGGGCAAAAACGGCCGATCGGCCGATCACGAAGTCGTTAAAGGTCCCACAATAACGCCCTATTTCCGTCAATCGCCGGTCACTGTGGCTTGGGATAACGCCAGCGTTGCCTCAAAGGCCCGGTCCGGTTCGAGTTCCGGATTCCTCAGCCCCCCAGCCCCCCGGGGCTCAGCCGACCGGGCCAAGTTGAGTGCCGCGTACGGTTCAATCCCCTAAGTCTTCGGGTCGGCTTGTCGCCGGCCCGTTTTTTTTGCGCGGCCTCACCGCCGTCATGGCCGGGCCTGTCCCGGCCATCCACGCCTTTCTCTGTCGCACGCAAGACGTGGATGCCCGGCACATAGGCGCGAAAGCACGCCGTCCTTCGGACGGCTATGGCCGGGCATGACGGATCAATGCCATTCGTGAAATCTTCAGTGCAAATTCGCCACGGCGGCACCGAGCATCAGGCCGGGCTTGGCGGCGACGCCGCTTTGCACGACCACCGCCACGCGGTCGATGTCCTGCAGGGAAAATTCGGCATCGGAAAGACTGGTTACCGGCACGCTGAAGCTTTCGGCCTTGCCGGTCCAGGTGCCGAGTTTCACCCAACGACGTACCACGTTGGTGTAGGTCAGCGTGTGGCCGCGGTTTTCGCCGCGCTCGATCGCAACCTGCGTCTTGCCGGTGACCGGGCAAAGCCAGACCTCGGCGCTGCCATGCTCGCCACCGGCCGCCGGAACGCTCACCGACACCTTGCCGTCCGCCACCGTCAGCGTCACCGGCAAGGTCAACGGCGCCGCGCTTTGGCGCGTCTTCGCGATCGCCTGCTCGATCGCCGCCTTGTCGCTGCCCAGTACAGGTACGACGCCATTGACCACGACTTGCGGGGTGTAGACCTCACGGTCGCCGCGCGCTTCAGCGTAGGCCCGCTCGCGGTTGGAATGACCGTGCAGCGCCAGCGTGTCCTTCCAGCCTAGATAATCCCAATAGTCGACGGGCAGGCTCAAGGTCACCAGCGTCGGATCGCGCGACAACTCGCCGAGCAGTTTGTCGGCGGGCGGACAGGACGAGCAGCCTTGGCTGGTGAACAGTTCGATGACCGCGCGCGGCTCAGTTGCGCCGGCGGGCGGCGGCATCAAGGCGGCGGCGCAAATGACCGCGCCCGCAAAGGTGATGTGGCGAAAGTTCATGCCGATCCCACGATCTCCCCTGCCCGGCTTGGCCCCATATAGAGCGCCCCGCCGATCACCCGCCACTCACTTCGCGGTGAGCGGATTTCGACAGCGAAGGCTACCCAACCGGTGGCTAGGTGGCCAGATGACGCAGGACGTATTGCAGGATGCCCCCGTTTTTGAAGTAATCCAGCTCGTCCAGCGTATCGATGCGGCAGATCAACGGCACGCGCTTGAGCGTACCGTTGCCGGCGACGATCTCGGCGATCAGCCGCTGGCGCGGCTTAAGATCGCCATGCAGACCGCGGATGGTGACCTGCTCGTCGCCTTTGAGGCCGAGCGACTGCCAGGACGTGCCCTCCTCGAATACCAGCGGCATCACGCCCATGCCGATCAGGTTGGAGCGGTGGATGCGCTCGAACGACTGGGTGATGACCGCGCGCACGCCGAGCAGCACCGTGCCCTTGGCGGCCCAGTCGCGCGAGGAACCGGTGCCGTATTCCTTGCCGGCGAAAATGACGAGCGGAACGTTGTCGGCTTTGTACTTCATCGCCGCGTCGTACATCGTCATCTTCTGTTTCGACGGATAGTGGATGGTGACGCCGCCTTCGACGCCCGGCACCATCTGGTTCTTGATGCGGATGTTGGCGAAGGTGCCGCGCATCATGACCTGATGATTGCCGCGGCGCGTGCCGTACTGGTTGAAGTCCTTCGGACGGACCTGGTGATCGCGCAGATATTCGCCCGCCGGGCTCGATTCCTTGATCGATCCCGCCGGCGAGATGTGGTCGGTGGTGATCGAGTCGAGGAACAGGCCGAGGACGCGGGCATCGACGATGTCCTCGATCGGCCGCTGGCGCTTCTCCATATCTTCGAAATACGGCGGGTTCTGCACGTACGTGGAACGATCGTCCCACGCATAGGTCAGGCCGCCCTTGACCGCGATCTTGCGCCAGTTGGCGTCGCCCTTGAACACGTCGGCGTATTTCTTGGCGAAGATCTGCTTGGTGACGTTCTTGGCGACGAACTCGCCGATCTCCTTGTTCGAGGGCCAGATGTCCTTGAGATAGACCTTCTTGCCTTTCTGATCGACGCCGAGCGGATCCTTGGCGAGATCGACATACATCGAGCCGGCGATGGCGTAGGAGACGACAAGCGGCGGCGAAGCGAGATAGTTCGCGCGCACGTCGGCGTTGACGCGGCCTTCGAAATTGCGGTTGCCCGAGAGCACCGCGGCGGCGACCAGATCGTTTTCGTTGACCGCTTCGGAAATTTCCTCCGGCAGCGGGCCGGAATTGCCGATGCAGGTGGTGCAGCCGAAGCCGACCAGGTTGAAGCCGATTTTGTCGAGGTCCTTCTGCAGGCCGGCCTTCTCGAGATATTCGGCGACGACTTGCGAGCCTGGCGCAAGTGAAGTCTTCACCCATGGCTTGGCGGTGAGGCCCCTTGCCGCCGCTTTGCGGGCGAGCAGGCCGGCGCCGATCATCACGCTCGGGTTCGAGGTGTTGGTGCAGGAGGTGATCGCCGCGATGACCACGTCGCCGTTGCCGAGGTCGTAGTTTTTCTGATTGACCGGCACGCGCTTCTTGAGCTCGTTGCCCTTGTTGTATTCCTTCTCCATCGAATTGGTGAAACCGGACTTGACGTCGCGCAGCGCGATGCGGTCCTGCGGCCGCTTCGGCCCCGACAGCGACGGCTCGACCGTGGCGAGATCGAGCTTGAGTATGTCGGTGAAAATCGGGTCGGGCGTCGTCTTGACGCGGAACATGCCCTGCGCCTTGGCATAGGCTTCCACAAGCTTGATCACCTCGGCCGGACGGCTGGTGTCCTTGAGATAGCGGATGGTGTCGTCGTCGATCGGCGAGAAGCCGCAGGTGGCGCCGTATTCCGGCGCCATGTTGCCGATCGTGGCGCGGTCGGCGATCGTGAGATGCGTGAGGCCGGGACCGAAGAATTCGACGAACTTGCCGACGACGCCGCGCTTGCGCAGCATCTCGGTGACGGTGAGCACCAGGTCGGTGGCGGTGAGACCCTCCTTGAGCTTGCCGGACAGTTTGAAGCCGATCACCTCGGGCAGCACCATCGACAGCGGCTGGCCGAGCATGGCCGCCTCCGCCTCGATGCCGCCGACGCCCCAGCCGAGCACCGAGAGGCCGTTCACCATGGTGGTGTGCGAGTCGGTGCCGACCACCGTGTCGGGATAGGCGACGTCCATGGTCGCCTGCTTGCCATCGACCTTGACCTTGTCCTTCTTGCTCCAGACCACGCGCGACAGATATTCGAGATTGACCTGGTGGCAGATGCCGGTGCCGGGCGGCACCACGCTGAAATTGTCGAATGAGCGCTGCGCCCACTTCAGGAATTTGTAGCGTTCCTGGTTCTGCCGGTATTCCTCGTCGACGTTCTTCTTGAACGCCTGGTTGTTACCGAAAAATGTAACCGCGACCGAGTGGTCGATGACGAGATCGACCGGCACCTGCGGATTGATCTTCTTGGGGTCGCCGCCGAGCTCCTTCATGGCGTCGCGCATGGCGGCGAGATCGACCACCGCCGGCACGCCGGTGAAATCCTGCATCAGCACGCGCGCCGGGCGGAAGGCGAATTCGTGCTCCGACGTCTTGGTCTTGAGCCATTCGGCGAAGGCCTTGATGTCGTCCTTGGTCACCGTGCGCCCGTCTTCGTTGCGCAGCAGGTTTTCCAACAGCACCTTCATCGAGAACGGCAGGCGGGAAATTCCCTTGAGGCCGTTTCTCTCGGCGGTGGGAAGGCTGAAATAGGCGTAAGTCTTGCTACCAACCTGGAGGGTCTTGCAGCATCTAAAACTATCGAGCGAAGTCATGTCGGAGGTTTCCATTCCCGGTCGGGATAATAGCGCCTGTTCGGTCTAAGCTCTTCGCAAGACAGGACTTTTCTCGCCGGAGAGACCCGCGCCCGAATTCCACTAAGTTAGCGCCATAACGGCGGGCTTATAAGGTCTTTTTGCGCCGGACGCCATATTAACGACGGGACTCCCGTAAAAATGGGCAGCATATCTGGGTTGTCGGCGGCGAGCATGGCTTTCCCGCCAGCGATAGGCAGGCTAAAGCGCGCCTGATGCAATTCAGAGGCAATAATCTCACGTGCAGCCGCGGCGGGCGCGAGGTCTTTACGGGCCTCAATTTCAGCCTGTCCGGGGGCGAAGCCCTGGTGGTGACCGGGCGGAACGGCGCCGGCAAATCCTCGCTGCTGCGCATGATCGCCGGGCTGGTCCATCTGGCCGGCGGCCAACTGGAACTCGACGGCGGAGAGCCCGATACCTCGATCGCCGAGCAGTCGCATTACGTCGGCCACCAGGACGCGGTGAAGCCGTCGCTGACGGTGGGCGAAAACCTGAAATTCTGGGCGCGCTATCTCGGCGGCATCGAACTGCCCATCGAACTCGCGCTGGAGGCGGTCGATCTCATGCCGCTCGTCAACCTGCCCGCGGCCTATCTGTCGGCCGGGCAGCGGCGGCGGCTGTCGATCGCGCGGCTGGTCGCGGTGCCGCGGCCGCTGTGGCTGCTCGACGAGCCGACCTCGGCGCTCGACGTGCCGTCGCAAAACCGGCTCGCCGATTTGATGCGCAGCCATCTTGCCGGCGGCGGCATGATCGTGGCCGCCGCGCACGGGCCGATCGGCCTCGAACGCGCCCGCGAACTGAAAATAGGGACTCTATGACCGCATTCACACGGAGACACGCGTGAACGCTTTTTGGCCCTCGTGGTCCGCGACATGCGGCTCTCCGTTCGCGTCGGCGGCGGCGCGATGATGGGCGCGCTGTTCTTTCTGATCGTCGTGACCATGATGCCGTTCGCGCTCGGCCCCGATCTCAATCTGCTGGCGCGCATCGGCCCGGCGATCCTCTGGCTCGGCGCCTTGCTGGCGACGCTGCTCGCGCTCGACCGGCTGTTCGCCACCGACAATGACGACGGATCGCTCGATCTCTTGATGATGGGCCGAATGCCGCTGGAACTGGCGGTGGCGGCCAAGGCCATCGCGCATTGGCTGACCACGGCCCTGCCGCTGGTGGTGATCAGCCCGGTGCTCGGCCTCATGCTCAATGTCGAAATGCGCGCCATGGGCACCGTGGCGCTGACGCTGCTGGCCGGCACGCCGGCGCTCACCTTCATCGGGCTGATCGGCGCGGCGCTGTCGGTGGCGCTGCGGCGCGGCGGCCTGCTGCTGGCGGTCCTGGTGCTGCCGCTCACGGTTCCGGTGCTGATTTTCGGCGTGGCGGCGGCCAATGCCGCGATCGTGGGACCCGCGCCGTTCGGCCCACCTTTCACCATTCTTTGCGCACTATCCTTGGCCAGTCTGGTGCTGGGGCCGTTCGCCGCCGCGGCGGCGCTCCGCCACGGCCTGGAATGATCGGTTTGCCGGCCAAAATCGAGGCGGCTTCATGATGCAAATCAAACCGATAGGGCCCGTGACTGGGCATATGTGTGCCGCCGGCCGGCATTGCCCGGGCGGGCGCGTCTGATTACAAAGGCTGCCGATGGCTGTCATCGATCTCGCCAACCCGACCCGCTTCCTGACGCTGGTCAACCGCGTGCTGCCCTGGCTGGCGGCGCTGACCATCGCGTTGTTCGCGGTCGGGCTGGTGCGCGCCATGCAGGCGCCCGACGACTATCAGCAGGGCGCCACCGTCAAGATCATGTTCCTGCACGTGCCGGCGGCCTGGCTCAGCATGATGGGCTGGGGCGTTATGAGCATAGCCGCGCTCGGCACGCTGGTATGGCGGCATCCGCTGGCGGATGTCGCCGGCCAAGGCGGCCGCGCCGATCGGCGCTGCCTTCACGTTCATTTGCCTGGTCACCGGCTCGCTCTGGGGCCGCCCGACCTGGGGCACCTATTGGGTGTGGGACGCGCGGCTCACTTCGGTGCTGGTGCTGTTCCTGCTCTATCTCGGCGTGCTCGCGCTCTATTGGACCGCCGAAGATCCGGGCCGCGGGTCGCGCGCGGCGGCGGTGCTGACGCTGGTCGGCGCCGTCAATATTCCGATCATCAAGTTCTCGGTCGACTGGTGGAACACGCTGCATCAGCCGGCTTCGATCTTGCGCATGGGCGGCAATGCCATCGATCCTTCCATCCTGTGGCCGCTGCTGATCATGGCGGTGGCCTTCACCCTGCTGTTCTTCACGCTGCATCTCGCCGCCATGCGCAACGAAATCCTGCGCCGGCGCGTGCGCAGCATGCGAATCATGCAGGCGCAGGAGGTGCGCGCATGAATCTCGGACCGCATGCCGACTTCATCGTCGCCGCTTATGCGGTGACGGTTTTCGTGGTGGCCGGCCTGGTCGCCTGGGTCGTGCTCGATTATTCGGCGCAACGGCGCATCCTGGGCGATCTCGAAGAGCGCGGCGTGACGCGGCGCTCGCAGCGCAAGGACGGCCGATGAGCTCGGCAACGACCGAACAAGCTGGCAAGAAACGGCTCAATGTTTTTGTGCTGCTGCCGCTCATTGTCTTTGCGGCGCTCGCGGTTCTGTTTCTGGTCCGGCTGTGGAGCGGCGACCCGTCGCGGCTGCCGTCCGCGCTGATCGGCCATCCGGCGCCGAAGACCGATCTGCCGCCGCTCGCCGGTCTCGCCCGCGACGGCAAGGACGTGCCGGGGCTAAGCAATGCGGCGTTCCCGGGCGAGGTGACGCTGGTCAATGTCTGGGCGTCGTGGTGCATACCCTGCGCCGACGAGGTGCCCTACCTGGAGCAATTGTCGAAGGACAAGCGCATCAAGCTGGTCGGCATCAACTACAAGGATCCGACCGACAACGCGCGGCGCTTCCTCAATCGCTACGGCAATCCGTTCGTCGCCGTCGGCGTCGACGCCAGCGGCCGCACCTCGATCGATTGGGGCGTCTATGGCGTGCCGGAGACTTATTTGATCGGCCGCGATGGCACCATCGCCTACAAGCTGGTCGGCCCGGTCACCGCCGAGAATCTGGCCCAGGCGCTCAATCCGGAAATCGCCAAGGCGGTGGCGGTCGCGCGCTAGGACTTGCGCTCGACACTGTATTTATTGATCAGCGGCATTTGCAGCGCGCCGAACAGGAACGTCAGCGGCACCACGCCGAACAATTTGAAGCTGACCCAGAAATCCGTGGTCTGCGTGCGCCAGACGATCTCGTTGAGCACCGCCAGCGCAAAAAAGAACAGCGCCCAGCGCCAGGTGAGCTTGCGCCAGCCTTCTTCGGTCAATTGGAACATCTGGTCGAACAGCGTGCCGAGCAACGGCTTGCCGAACGCAAGGCCGCCGAGCAGCGTGCCGCCGAACAAGAGATAGATGATGGTCGGCTTGAGCTTGATGAACGTGTCGTCGTGCAGCACCAGCGTTAGCGAGCCGAACACCACGACGATGACCGCGGTGACCAACGTCATCACCTCGATGCGCCGCGTCATGACGTAACCCACGGCGAGCGCGATCAACGCCGCGACCATGAAAGTGCCCGTCGCCGCGAAGATGCCGAACTTCGAATTGGCGGCGAAGAACAGCACCAGCGGTCCGATATCGAGCACAAGCTTGAGGATGGGGTTGAGCTTTTTCTTGTCGGTCATGATGTCTCTTTAGGTCACGAATCCAGCCCAACTATGGCGCGCGCGAAATCGCGCGCGGTGAACGGGCTGAGATCTTCCACACCTTCGCCGACACCGATGAAGTGCACCGGCAGGCCGAATCTCGCGGCGATCGCTACCAGAATGCCGCCGCGCGCGGTGCCGTCGAGCTTGGTCATGACCAGGCCGGTGACGCCGGCGACCTTGCCGAAAATGTCGACCTGATTGAGCGCGTTCTGGCCCACCGTCGCATCAAGCACCAGCAGCACGGCGTGCGGCGCGGCCGGGTCCACCTTGCGCATCACGCGCACCATCTTTTCCAGTTCGCTCATCAGCTCGGCGCGGTTCTGCAGGCGGCCGGCGGTATCGACCAGCACGACGTCGACGCCTTGCGTCTTGGCGGCGCCGAGCGCGTCGAACGCCAGGCCCGCCGCGTCGGCTCCCGGGCTCGCGCGCCATCACGCTGGCGCCGGTGCGCTCGCCCCAAATCTTGAGCTGATCGATAGCGGCGGCGCGGAAGGTGTCGCCGGCCACCATCATGACGCTCTTGCCCTCGGCGCGGAACTTGGCGGCGAGCTTGCCGATGGTCGTCGTCTTGCCCGAGCCGTTGACGCCGGCGACCAGGACGATGAAGGGCTTCGCCGTCACCTCCAGCGGCTTGGCCACGGGGCCGAGTACCTTCTCGATCTCGCCGGCAAGCACGGTCTTCACTTCGTCGGGCGTGATCGCCTTGTCGAAGCGGCCTTCGCCAAGTGCCGCCGCCATACGGCCGGCGAATTCCGGCCCGAGATCGGCGCGGATCAGTTCATGTTCCAGCTCCTCGACGGTATCGGCATCGAGCTTGCGCTTGCTCACCAGCCCGGCGATGGCGCCGCCGAGCGACGACGACGTACGCGCGAGCCCGCCGCTCAAGCGCTTCCACCAGGTTTTCGGGGTGCTGTCGTTCATGTTGCGCACGTGATAGCCGTTTCGGCAATTCTTGGACAGGGACCATGACACGGGACGAGATGCTCGCCCGCCTGCTCTACCGCGATGGGCTGATGCTGGTGATCGACAAGCCGGTCGGCTTCGCCGTGCATCGCGGGCCCAAAGGCGGCGAAAGCCTGGAGGATTACTTCGACGCGCTGCGCTTCGGCCTGCCGCGCAACCCCGCGCTGGCGCATCGGCTCGACAAGGACACTTCCGGCTGCCTGGTGCTCGGCCGCCACCGCAAGGCGCTGGCGCTGCTCGGGAGACTGTTCAAGCAGGGCAAGATCGGCAAGACCTATTGGGCAGTGGTCGAAGGCGCGCCCGCCGCCGAGGAAGGCCGCATCGATCTTCCGCTCGGCAAGCTCGACGAGACGCGCGGCTGGTGGATGAAGCCGGACCCGCAAGGAGCGCCGGCGGCGACGACTTGGAAAGTGATGGGCCGCGGTGCCGGCTTGACCTGGCTCGCGCTCGAGCCGCTGACCGGTCGCACGCATCAGCTACGGGTGCATTGCGCGGAAATGGGCTTCCCCATTTTGGGCGACAACATCTATGGCCGCGCGCCGCGCATGGGCGGGGCGCCGCTGCACCTGCACTCGCGCGAGATCGTGGTGCCGATTTCCAAGAACAAGCCGCCGGTGAAAGTCACCGCGCCGGTGCCTCCGCATATGCGGGAGGCGCTGTCGACGTGCGGGTGGAAAGAAAAATGATATTTCGTCATGGCCGGGCTTGTCCCGGCCATCCACGTCTTGCTTTTCGCGATGCAAGAAAGGCGTGGATGCCCGGCATAAAGCCGGGCATGACGGCTTAATACAACTGCGCCTTGATGCGCTCCGGCATGGCGCGGTCGTAGGCTTCGCCGCCGAGTTTGCCCTGGCTCAACTCCGCGACGATGGTGCCGGTCGACGGCAGGCTCTTGCGGTCGATCTTGGTTTCCGCGTCCCACAGCTTGGAGCGCACGATCGCTTTCGAGCAGTGGAAGTAGATGCTCTCGATGTGAACGATCAGCACGCAGCGTGGCAGCTTGCCGTTCACCGCGAAGCTTTGCATCAGCTCGGGATCGATCGAGATCGAGGCGCGGCCGTTCACGCGCAAGGTCTCGCCCACGCCGGGGATGAGAA
Source organism: uncultured Alphaproteobacteria bacterium (assembly GCA_963772235.1). Classification (GTDB taxonomy): domain Bacteria; phylum Pseudomonadota; class Alphaproteobacteria; order Rhizobiales; family Xanthobacteraceae; genus Pseudolabrys. Next base: position 365,526 of record CAVYWI010000024.1, on the reverse strand, counting down.
ACAGCAGCGCGATGCGCGGATCACGCACGATGTTACGGAAGCCGTCGATGCGGTTGTTGCCCGGCCGGTCGGGAATGGCGATCGTCTTGTCGTCGAGGATGCGCACGAAGCCGCGCGCGTCGCCTTTCGGCGAGCAGTCGAGCCCCTCCGGCCCTGAGGTCGCCACCGCCACGAACGGCGCCGCCTCGATCAATTGGCGATAACTGCCATTGATATGGTCGATCTCCTTGACCACGGCGGCCGGATTTTTTTCGCCATAGAGCGCTTCGAGCTGCTCCATGGTCGTGATCAGATGGTCGCTCGCGCCCATGCCGTTTCCCCTGCCCTAGGCCGCCAGAAGCTGGCGCCCGTCATGCCCTGCCATCGTGAGATCGAGAATAGCACCCGGCGCGACCGGCGCCGCAAGCTTAACCGAAGTGAATTGCTCGGTGTGGCCGACGCCGCCGCGTTCGGTCAACACCAGGCGCCGGTGGCCTATTTGCCCGTCGAGATGTGAGCGCAGCGCCGCCTCGCCCTTTTCGCGCAAGCGTGCCGCGCGCTGCTTGATGACCGCGCGATCGAGTTGCGGCATGCGCGCGGCCGGCGTGCCCGGGCGGGCCGAGAACGGAAAGACGTGCAGTTGCGCCAGCCCGCATTCCTCCACCAGATCGAGCGAGCGCGCGAACATATCCTCGCTCTCGGTCGGGAAGCCGGCGATGATGTCGGCGCCAAACGCCACATCGGGCCGCAGCCGGCGCACAGAATCGCAGAACGCGATCGCTTGCGTGCGCGAATGACGGCGCTTCATGCGCTTGAGGATGAGATCGTCGCCGGCCTGCAGCGACAGATGCAGATGCGGCATCAGCCGCGGCTCGTTGGCCAAGGCGTCGAGCAAATCGTCATCGGCCTCCACCGAGTCGATCGACGACAGCCGCAAGCGCGCCAGTTCAGGGATCTCCTTGAGGATGCGCTTGACCAGCGCGCCCAGCCGCGGTGCGCCGGCAAGATCGGTGCCGTAGCTGGTGATATCGACGCCGGTCAGCACCAGTTCGCGATGGCCGCGCGCGACCAGGCGGCGCGCCTGCGCCACTGCCTCATTGATCGGCAGCGAACGCGAATTGCCGCGGCCGAACGGAATAATGCAGAACGTGCAGCGATGGTCGCAGCCGTTCTGCACCTGCAGAAACGCGCGCGTATGACCTTCGAGATGATCGACCGCGGGCGCGGTGTGGCGCTTGACCGCCATGATGTCGCTGACTGCGATGCGCCGATTGTCTTCGGTCCAGCTTCGCGGATCGAGTTTCTCGGTATTACCGAGAACGCGCGCGACCTCGGGCATGGCGGCAAACGCGTCCGGCTCGATCTGCGCCGCGCAACCGGTGACCGCGATATGCGCGTCGGGACGCTCGCGCTTGATGCGCCGGATGGTCTGGCGGGCCTGCCGAACCGCTTCCGCGGTCACCGCGCAAGTATTCACCACCACCGCGTCGTCGAGGCCGCTGGCGGCGCGCCGGATCACTTCCGATTCGGTGATATTGAGCCGGCAGCCGAAGGTGACGACGTCGACACTCATGTGACGTCTGCCTTGTTGAACAACGCCGGATCGAACTTGCCGGCGAATTCGAATTCGACCGGACCCGTCATCAGCACGTGATCGTCGCTCGCGCGCCAGTCGATGGTCAGCTCGCCGCCCGGCAACGTCACCTTCACTTTGCGATTCGTCCGCTTGAGCCGCGCGGCGGCAACCGCGGCAGCGCAGGCTGCCGAGCCGCAGGCGCGCGTCAAGCCGGCGCCGCGCTCCCAGGTGCGAATGACGATCGCGTCACGCGAGACGATGTGCGCCAGCGTGATATTGGCGCGCTCGGGAAAGATCGGATGGTTTTCCAGCAGCGGCCCGAAGCGCGCGAGGTCGTAGGCATTGACGTCGTCGACCCAGAAGATCGCGTGCGGATTGCCCATGTTCACCACCGCGGGCGAATGCAGCATCGGCTTGTCGATCGGTCCGATCTGCAATTCGATGGCGCGGGTATCGCGGAATTCCTCGGCCAAGGGAATCTCGTTCCACTTAAAGCGCGGCCGACCCATGTCCACCGTAAACAGGCCGTCGGCACCCTTCCAGCAGTTGAGAATGCCGGCGCTGGTCTCGAAAGTGAGCGCGGTCTTGCCGCTTTCCTTCGACACCATGTCGGCGACGCAGCGCATGCCGTTGCCGCAAGTGCCGGCTTCCGATCCGTCATTGTTGTAGATGCGGACGAACGCATCTGTGCCGGGCGTGCGCGGCGGATAGAGCGCCATCAACTGATCGTAAGGCGCGCCTTCGGGCGCCGCCGCCGCACGCGCCTCTTCGGGCGCAATCGCCACCGCGCGCGCGCGCAGATCGACCACGACAATCTCGTTGCCGATGCCGTTCATCTTCACGAAAGACTGGTTGGCGAGCGCGCCCACATCACCGCCTATGAATTCGGCCAAACCCCCGGCATTTGCCGGGGTTTCGCCCGGTTTATATGGCGAATAAACGTCGATTGGCCAGAGGCGCATGATAGGATAAGCCGAAATGCCGGGTTCGTCGCATCCCGACGGACGGAGACCCTCGATGTTGTGCAAGCGTATTGCGGCGCCGTTCATGCTCGCCGTGGCACTCGCGTTCGCCGCGAGCCCGGCTTCAGCGCAACGTGCCGCGCCGCCGGCCAACCTCGATTCGCCGGCACCGCTGCAACCAGGCGACGCCTTCGGCGAGCCCGTGACGCTGCCGCAGCGCACGATGGTTTATCTGAAGGGTCACAGCAATTGGGATGCCGCCTTCGATACCCTGGTCGACGCCTTCAAGTCGCTCGGCGAGTACCTCGACAAGCAAGGCATCAAGCCGACCGGCGCCGCCATGACGATCTACACCGCGACCGACGACAAGGGTTTTTCATTCGAAGCGGCCATGCCGATCGCCGCAGCGCCGGCTGATCCGCCAAAAGGCGACATCGCCACCGGCCCGGCACCGTCCGGCAAGATGCTCAAATTCGTCCATCGCGGCTCCTACGACGCCATGGATTCGACCTACGAGGCGATCACCAATTATCTCGACGACAGACACCTCGAGGCCCAGAGCCTGTTCATCGAGGAATATGTCACCGACCCGGTAAAGACCAATCCGGAAAATCTGGTGGTCAACGTGTTCGTTCCAGTGAAGTGATGGTGAGATGACGATGACAATATCGCGTGTCCTGACTTGCGCTTTTCTGATCGCGGCGGCGGCGCTGGCACCTTGGTCCGGGCAGGCCGCCGAGCGGGTCGACAAACTGTTGACGGTCACCGGCGAGGGGACCGTCGCGGCGGCGCCCGACAGCGCAGTGATCCGCCTCGGCGTCTCCAGCACGGGTAAGACCGCACGCGCCGCGAGTGACGCCAATGCCCGCGAGATGACCGTGGTGCTGGCGGCGATCAAAGAGAGCGGCGTGGCCGACCGCGATATCCAGACCACTTCGCTGTCGCTGCAGCCGCAATACGATCCAAGCAAGACCGGCGCCGCGCGCCTGGTCGGCTTCCAGGCGAACAACCAGGTCAACGTCAAGATTCGCGATGTCGGCCGCTTGCCGGCGGTGCTCGATCGCGCCATCGCGGGTGGCGCCAACGAAATGTCGGGGATCGAATTCGTCGTATCGGAGCAGGGAAAATTGCTCGACAAGGCGCGCATCGAGGCGATCGCCGATGCCCGCCGCAAGGCCGAGCTTTATGCGACTGCCGCCGGGATGAAAGTCGGCCGCGTCATGGCGATCTCGGAAGAGGGGTCGGCTCCGCCGCCGCGGGCATTCCAGGCATTGCGCGCCGGCGCGGCAACCCCGATTGCGCCCGGCGAACAGACACTGCGGGCCGTGGTCACGGTCATCTACGAATTGACGTCGTAAATCAACGCCTTGACTTGGCCACACGCCAACCTTAGGTTCCGCCCGCTTTTGCTGAAGACTTGAAAGTCCAGTTCCGCCGCCCGGTCCTTCAGAGGCCGGAGGCCACCGCCCGACAGCGCAATGCGCCCTCGGGCGTAAAGGTGTTTTGACATAGGCCTCCCGAAGGGATGGCCGTTCTTAAGAGGCAAAAAGTTGTTCGACACACTGTCGGAAAAGCTCGGCGACATTCTCGACCGCCTCACCCGCCGCGGCGCGCTCAGCGAAGCCGACGTCGATGCCGCGTTGCGCGAGGTACGCCGCGCGTTGCTCGAAGCGGACGTCGCGCTCGACGTGGCGCGCGCCTTTACCGACAATATCAAGAAGCAGGCCATCGGCATCGAGGTGATGAAGTCAGTCACCCCCGGCCAGATGGTGGTCAAGATCGTGCACGACCAACTCGTGCAAACGCTGGGCGCCGATAGCCAGGGTATCGATCTTAACGCCGCACCGCCGGTCGCCGTCATGATGGTGGGCCTGCAAGGCTCCGGCAAAACCACCACCACCGCGAAAGTCGCTCGCCGCCTCACCGACCGGCAGAAGAAAAAAGTTCTGATGGCCTCGCTCGACGTGCGCCGGCCGGCGGCGATGGAGCAATTGGCCGTACTCGGCCGCGAGGCGGCGATCGACACGCTGCCGGTGGTCGCAGGCCAGCAGCCGCCCCAGATCGCCAGGCGCGCGCTGGAGGCCGCCCGTCTCGGCGGCTACGACGTGGTGCTGCTCGACACTGCTGGCCGCACCACGCTCGACGACGAAATGATGAACGAGGCGACCGAAGTCAAACGCGCCGCCAATCCGCACGAGGTGCTGCTCGTCGCCGACGCTCTCACCGGCCAGGACGCGGTCAATCTGGCGCGCGCCTTCGACAGCCGTGTCGGCCTGACCGGCATCGTGCTTACGCGCGTCGACGGCGACGGCCGCGGCGGCGCGGCGCTGTCCATGCGCGCGGTGACCAACAAGCCGATCAAGCTGATCGGCACCGGCGAAAAACTCGACGCGTTGGAGGAGTTCGATCCCGCGCGCATCGCCGGCCGCATTCTCGGCATGGGCGACATCGTCGCGCTGGTCGAGAAAGCCGCCGCCAATATCGACGCCGAAAAGGCGATGCGCGCCGCCGAGAAGATGCGCAAGGGCAAGTTCGATCTCGGCGATTTGCGCGAACAACTGCAGCAGATGCAGGCCATGGGCGGCATGGGCGGGTTGCTCGGCATGATGCCCGGCGTCGCCAAGATGAAGAACCAGATCGCGGCCGCCGGGCTCGACGATAAATTGCTCAAGCGCCAAATGGCGATCATCGATTCGATGACGCCGCAGGAGCGGCGCAACCCCGACATCCTCAAGGCCAGCCGCAAGAAGCGCATCGCCGCGGGCTCCGGCACGACGCCCGAATACATCAACAAGCTTCTGAAAATGCACCGCGGCATGGCCGACATGATGAAGGCGATGGGCTCAGGCAAGCGCGGTCCCGCTCGCCGGCCTCGGCCAGATGATGGGCTTCGGCTCGGGCGGCGTGCCGTCGCCGGAGCAGATGGCGGAAATCGCCAAGAAGATGCCGGGTGGCGCGCTGCCGCCGGGAATGCCGGGCGGCTCGGTGACCGCCGGCGATGCCGAATTTGCCGCCGAATATCCCCGGCCTGCCCGGGCTCGGCAGCGGAAAGTTTCCTGGATTGCCGGGCAAATTACCGGACTTGCCCGGTTTCGGAAAAAAGAAGTGATCAATCGTCAGAAAGGAACACTGAAATGTCTCTCGTCATTCGCATGGCCCGAGCCGGAACCAAGAAGCGGCCGGTCTATCACATCGTCGTCGCCGACTCGCGTAGCCCACGTGACGGCCGCTTCATCGAGCGGCTCGGCTTCTTCAATCCGCTGCTGCCGAAGGAAAAGACCGAGCGGCTCAAGCTCGATCTCGAAAAGGTCCAGGCCTGGATGAAGAAAGGCGCGCAGCCGTCCGACCGCGTCATGCGCTTCCTCGATGCCGCCGGCGTCGCCAAGCGCGAGAAGCGCAACAATCCGGAAAAGGCGGTGCCGCGCAAGGAGCGCAAGGCCAAGGCCGAGGAAGCGCAAAAGGCCAAGGAAGCCGGTGACGCGGCCGCCAAGACCGCAGCCACCGCCAAGGCCGCCGCCGACAAAGCCGCCGCACCGGCGGCGAGCTGACGCGTCGCTAGCGCGCCGTGGCCGACCGCATCCGCGTCGCCCGCATCGGTGCCGCGCACGGCATTCGCGGCGAGGTGAAGCTGTGGTCGTTCACCGAGGATCCGTTCGCCGTCACGAACTACGGCCCGCTGGAAACCGAGGACGGCGCGCGGCGCTTCGAGATCGAGGCGGCGCGCCCGGCCAAGGATCATCTGGTCGCGCGTCTGGCCGGGGTCGCCGACCGCGATGCGGCGGAGAAATTGCGCAACACCGACCTGTTCGTCCCGCGCGACCGCCTGCCGCCGATCGAGGACGCCGATACGTTCTATCATGCCGACCTAGTCGGCCTATCGGCGGTCGGCGAAGACGGCGCGGCGCTCGGCACGGTCACCGCGATCCATAATTTCGGCGCCGGCGATCTGATCGAGATCGCACCGGCTGACGGCGGCGAAGCGCTGTTGTTGCCGTTCAACGAGACGACGGTGCCGACCATCGATTTGAAAGCGGGGCGCATCGTCGTGGTGCCGCCGGCCGTGATCGAGGCGAAGGAAGAAGACTGACGATGTGGCGCGCCAGCGTATTGACCATCTTCCCGGAAATGTTTCCCGGCCCGCTCGGCGTCAGCCTTGCCGGCAAGGCACTCGCCTCAGGCATCTGGTCGCTCGACACCCATGACATCCGCAACGCGGCGACCGACAAGCACCGCACCGTTGACGACACGCCAGCCGGCGGCGGGCCCGGCATGGTGATGAAGGCCGATGTGTTGGCGCGCGCGCTCGACACCGTGCCGCACGATCATCGCCCGCGCCTGCTGATGAGCCCACGCGGCACGCCGCTGACGCAGCGGCGGGCGGCGAACCTCGCCGCCGGACTGGGCGTCGTGATCCTGTGCGGCCGTTTCGAGGGCGTCGACGAGCGCCTGATCAAGGCCCGCAAGCTCGAGGAGGTCTCGCTCGGCGATTTCGTGCTCTCAGGCGGCGAGCCGGCGGCGATCGCCCTGCTCGATGCCTGCGTGCGACTCTTGCCCGGCGTGCTGGGCAAGGAGGCCTCGATCGACGATGAGAGCTTCGCCGACGGGCTGTTGGAATACCCGCAATACACCCGTCCCCCGGTGTTCGAGGGCGAGCCGATCCCGGACGTGCTCACGTCCGGCGATCATGCCAAGGTCGCCGCCTGGCGGCGGGCGGAGGCCGAACGGCTGACCCGCGAGCGCCGGCCGGACCTGTGGGCGGCCTATCAGGCTCGTAAAACGGCCAAAAACGGGCCAAAAACGTGAGGGTGACAAGCCACAATCTTTGGTCTAGAAGCTCGCAACCCATTCAGACCAGACAAGACCGCGCGCCGGTTGCTGGCGCTGCCGACGGAGACTTGAAGCCATGAATATCATCCAGCAGCTCGATCAAGAGCAGGTCGAGAACTCTCGGCCGGCCGCGAGATTCCCGACTTTCAGCCGGGCGATACCGTGCTGGTCAACGTCAAGGTGGTCGAGGGCGACAAGACCCGCGTGCAGGCCTACGAGGGCGTCTGCATCGGGCGATCCGGCCGTGGCATCAACGAGAACTTCACCGTGCGCAAGATATCGTACGGCGAAGGCGTCGAACGAGTGTTCCCGCTGCACGCGCCGATGATCGACTCGATCAAGGTGGTGCGCCGCGGCAAGGTGCGCCGGGCCAAGCTCTATTACCTGCGCGGATTGCGCGGCAAGAAGGCGCGCATCGAGGCGCAAGCGACCGGCGGGCCGGAAGCGGCTGCCGAGGCCGAAGCCAAGTAGTAGTCGCGGCAACGCAACGATGCACGAAGGGGCCAAATTCGGCCCCTTTTTCTTTGAGCCCCAATTCGTTGTCGGAACCGGGCTGAACGGCTATATAGCGGGCATGGTTTCCGAAGCTCAGCGCATAACGCTCTCCGATCATGCGCGCCTGCCCTGGCGATTTTTCGGCCGACTAACGGCGGTGCAGGCGGGGCTTTGACCGGCACCCGAACTCGGGTTTACCCGAGTTCGGAATGTCATTAGCAAGTCGGGCAGGCCCGACTTGCTTGCCGGCATCGCCGGACTGCAAGCCGCTTCCCATTCTCCATTTGAGCAAGGCATTCGAGTCATGAAATCGCGTACCCTCTACGACAAGATCTGGGACGACCATCTGGTGGACGAGCAGCCGGACGGAACCGCGCTCATCTACATCGACCGCCATCTGGTGCACGAGGTGACCTCGCCGCAGGCTTTCGAAGGCCTGCGCGTCGCCGGCCGTCCGGTGCACGCGCCGGACAAGACATTGGCGGTGGTCGACCACAACGTGCCGACCTCCGACCGCAACCTGCCCAATCCCGATCCGGAAAGCGCCGAGCAGATCGCCGCGCTGGCGCAGAACGCCAAGGATTTCGGCATCGAATATTTCAACGAGTTCGATAAGCGCCAGGGCATCGTCCACATCATCGGCCCCGAGCAGGGCTTTACGCTGCCCGGCACCACCCTCGTCTGCGGCGACAGCCACACCGCGACGCATGGCGCCTTCGGCGCGCTCGCCTACGGCATCGGCACCTCGGAAGTCGAGCACGTACTGGCGACGCAGACGCTGATCCAGAAGAAATCCATGAACATGCGCGCGGTGGTCGACGGCAAATTGCCGCCGGGCGTCACCGCCAAGGACATCATTCTCGCCATCATCGGCGAGATCGGCACCGCCGGCGGCACCGGCTATGCGCTGGAATATGCCGGCGAAGCGATCCGCGCGCTGTCGATGGAAGGCCGCATGACCGTCTGCAACATGTCGGTGGAAGGCGGCGCCAAGGCCGGCTTCATCGCGCCCGACGAGAAGGCCTACGCCTATCTCAAGGGCAAGCCGAAGGCGCCCAAGGGCAAGTCCTGGGACGAGGCCATGCGTTATTGGGAGACGTTGCGCTCTGACGATGGCGCCCATTTCGACCGCGAGATCAAGCTCGACGCCGCCAAGTTGCCCCCGCTCGTGACCTGGGGCACCAGCCCCGAGCAGGTGGTGTCGGTGACCGGCCGGGTTCCGGTCGCGGCCGAGATTCAAGATGAAAAGAAGCGCATCGCCGCCGAGCGCTCGCTCGGCTACATGGGCTTGCAAGGTGGCGAGAAGATCAGCGACATCAAGCTCGACCGCGTCTTCATCGGCTCCTGCACCAACGCTCGCATCGAGGACCTGCGCGACGTCGCGCGCGTCGCCGCCGGCAAGACGGTGAACGCCAACGTCTACGCCATGATCGTGCCCGGCTCCGGCCTGGTGAAGGAGCAGGCGGAAGCCGAAGGGCTCGACAAAATCTTCAAGGCCGCCGGCTTCGACTGGCGCGAGCCGGGCTGCTCGATGTGTCTCGCCATGAATCCCGACAAGCTTAAGCCGGGCGAGCGCTGCGCGTCGACGTCGAACCGCAACTTCGAAGGCCGGCAGGGCTACAAGGGCCGCACCCACCTGGTGTCGCCGGCGATGGCGGCGGCAGCGGCGATTGCCGGACATTTCATCGACGTCAGAGAGTGGAAGTAGCGCTACGTTCGCCAATCCAAAAATCAAAAGGCCCGCCAAATTCGGCGGGCCTTTTTCGTTTCACGGGAAACACGATCACCAGCAGCGCCAGGCGCGGCGCAGCACCCAGTGCCCGCGCCGCAAGACGCGCACGCGCGCCCAGCCGCAAGCAGGCTCGGCGTAGTAGGGCTCGGCATAATAGGGATAGCCGCCGCCCCAGCCCCAACCCGGCAGCCGAAGCCGAAGCCAAAGCCCCGTCCGAACCGCCCCAAAACTACCGTGCCCGTGGCCCGCCGCCATGATGATGATGATGCTGCGGCCGCGGCCGGGCCCGGCGTCATGGCGAAGGCGCCGGCGACCAGGGCCGCAATTGCGAAAAATTTCACGAGTTTCGACATGGACGCACCTCCAATACCCCCATCACAATAAACGGCAGTCGCGGAAGTTCCCTGCGGTCCGGCTATCGCCACCAGCATTGCTGTTGCGGCACGATCACAGGCCCACTAACCCGGTACTCCTGCCCCAGCCAGAAACGGCAATAGCGTTTGGAATTGGGGCCGGGCACGATGCGGCGCGGGCGGATGACGATGTGCGGCCGGCGCACGGTCTGCGCGGCAAGTTCCCGGGTATCGCGCGCGGTCTCGGCGGCGTTGATCCGACCGGCCGCAAAAAACGCGGCCATCACCACGGCAATCGCAAAAACGCTGCGGTTTTTCGGCATAATCACCACCCGGTCATGAACGGTTGCCCATTCCGGTCGTTCCGTCAACTCGCGCCTGAATTGGTTTCATAACGCCCAGGCGCGGGCTAGAAAGCCCACGATGCAAGCTTTTTCCAACGATCCTCTGGCCTGGCGCGGACTTGCGGCGCCGTCGCTCGGCGAAATCGAGGCGCTGGCGGCGGACGCCTATGCCCGCCTGCCGGAGAATTTCCGCGCGCTCTGCGAAAATCTTGTCATCCAGGTGACGGACTTTCCGACCGAGGACGTTCTCGACACCATGAATGCCGAATCCGAATTCGACTTGCTCGGGCTGTTTCAGGGCGTCGGCCTGCCGTTCCAATCGGCCAGTGTTCCGGAACAGACTTCCCAATATGGTCTGGCTCTACCGCCGCCCGATCCTCGACTATTGGGCCGAGCACGAGGAGAGCCTGGGCGCCATCGTCACCCACGTGCTGGTGCACGAGATCGGCCACCATTTCGGTTTGTCGGACGCGGACATGGAAGCGATCGAGGCGAGCGTCGATTGAAAGGAGACGACCATGCGATTGGACGGCCGCTGCCACTGCGGTTACCTCAGCTTCGAAGCCGAAGGCGATCCGGCAGAACGTTTCGATCTGCCACTGCACCGACTGCCAGACCGGCACCGGCTCGGCCTTTCGCGTCAGCATCCGCACGCCCGGCAAGAGCTTCAAAATGCTGAGCGGCGAGCCGACCCGCTACGTCAAGACCACGGCCGAGAGCGGCAATCCGCGGGTGCAGGCCTTCTGCCCGAAATGCGGCACGCCGATCTACTCCACCGCACCCGGCGACAACCCGGACAGCTACATGGTCCGCGTCGGCACCTTGCGCCAGCGCGATCAGCTCACGCCGAAGCAGCAAAACTGGTTCCGCTCGGCGCGGCCCTGGGTCACCGAACTGGGCTCGATCCCGCGCAACGAGAAAGGCCGCGCTTAACCGCGCGCGTCGCGATCAACCGCGCGCATGAGTCCAATCGAAAACATGCATTAGATAGGCCGACGCATTCGATGGGATAGTCGGCGAATTCGCCGAAGAAAGGCTACCGCATGATCGTCACCGTTTTTCGCTCCCGCCTGATGCCGGGCCTACAGGAGCAATACGTCGCGCTGGTCGACCGCATGGTCGAACTCGCTTCGGCCATGCCCGGCTATATTTCGCATAAAGGCTTCTTCGCCGAGGATGGCGAGCGCTGCACCATCGTCGAGTTCGAGTTCGAGGAGACGCAGCGCGCCTGGCGCATGCACCCAGAACACCGGGACGCGCAGCGCAAGGCGAAGGAAATCTATTATCAGGACTATTCCGTGCAGGTTTGCCAGGTCATGCGCACGAGCAACCGCTTCAACGCGACCAGGGCGAAACCGCCGCCACGGACTTGACCTGCGCGGCGGCAAGCCAGCAAGTAAAGAGTCGCGGCCGGAAACGATCGCCCGGACAGGAACTAAGGCCATGGAAAAATTCACCACGCTCGAAGGCGTCGCCGCCCCAATGAAAATGATCAATGTCGACACCGACATGGTCATCCCCAAGCAATACCTGAAGACCATCAAGCGCACCGGGCTGGGCAAGGGCCTGTTCTCCGAGATGCGCTACAAGGACGACGGCAGCGAAAACCCCGACTTCGTGCTCAACAAGCCGGCCTATCGCAAATCCAAGATCCTGGTCGCCGGCGATAATTTCGGCTGCGGTTCGAGCCGCGAGCACGCGCCTTGGGCGCTGATGGATTTCGGCATCCGTTGCGTGATCTCGACCTCGTTCGGCGATATTTTCTACAACAACTGTTTCAAGAACGGCGTGCTGCCGATTCGGGTGAGCCCCGAGGACCTGGAGAAGCTGTTCGACGACGCCGACCGCGGCGCCAACGCCACGCTGTCCATCGATCTGGAGAAGCAGGAAATCCACGGGCCCGATGGCGGCGTCGTCAAGTTCGAGATCGACGCCTTCCGCAAGCACTGCATGCTCAACGGCCTCGACGATATCGGGCTGACCAAACAGAAGCAGAGCAAGATCGTCAGCTACGAGGAAAAGGCCAAGGCGGCGCGCCCGTGGGCGTGAGGATCGCGATTGCCGTAGCGCCTATTTCGGCGTCGTAAGCGGACGTGCCTTAACGCGTGCGTCGCGTGCGCTTTGTGCCACAAGCGGATGAAGCCGACCTCAATTTGAGAAGAATGGCTAGCGCCGCTTTAACAAGACTGTTGTCGCTCAAACTCCACGGCGATGCGCGGTCATCAATTCCACCGGCGGCATTGAACCTGGGTCGAGAGCAGCACGATCCGATCGGGTTGTGCGCTGACATGTCATCCTCCCACTAAGCCGTCAACCATCGGGCGAGGTCTTCGGCCTTCGGCAGGCCGCCGGCATGCACCACCTTGCCGTCGATGACGATGCCCGGCGTCGAAGCGATGCCGTAGCCGGCGATGGCCGCATAGTCGGTCACCTTTTCGACCTTGACCGGAACACCGAGCTTGTCGGCTTCGGTCTGCACCATTTCGGCCGTCGTGACGCAGCGCTTGCAGCCCGGGCCGAGGACTTTGACGTCTTTCATGACTCTTCTCCGTATGGCTACTGGAACAGTGCGTTGAACAGGAAGCCGACCGCCAGAATGCCGGTGCCGACGACGCCGACGAACACGGCAATCAGCCGGATCGTCAGCACCTTGCGCAGGATGATCATCTCGGGGAGCGACAGCGCGATCACCGACATCATGAAGGCCAGCACGGTGCCGAGCGCGGCACCCTTGGTGATGAGCGCCTCGACCACCGGGATGATGCCAGCAGCGTTCGAATACATCGGGATGCCGATCACAACTGCGGCCGGCACCGACCACCAGGCGTCGCGTCCCATGATCGAGGCCAGCAAGTCCGCAGGCACATAACCGTGGATGAAGGCGCCGACGGCGATGCCGGCGATGATCCACGGCCACACCTTGCCGACGATCTCTTTGACTGCCTCTATACCCGCCTTGATGCGATCGACGACGGTGAGTTCTTCCGGTCGGCAGATCGATTGCGGTCGAGCGGATGTTACGCACCCATTCTTCCAGCCAATGTTCGAGATGCAACCGGCCGATGATCCAACCGGAGACGATGGCGACGCCAAGCCCGAAGCCGAGATAAGTGAGCGCCACCTTCCAGCCGACCAGCCCGAACAAAAGTCCGAGCGCCACCTCGTTGACCATCGGCGCGGAAATCAAAAACGAAAACGTCACGCCGAGCGGCACGCCCGCGCTGACGAAGCCGATGAACAGCGGCACTGCGGAACAGGAACAGAAAGGCGTCACGATGCCGAGCGACGCCGCCAGTACGTTGCCGATACCTTCATGTTTTCCGGCAAGGAGTGCTCGGGTTTTCTCCGGCGAAAAGTAGCTGCGCACGACGCCCATGGCGAATACCACCAGCGTGAGCAGCATCAACACCTTGGGCGTATCGTAGGCGAAGAAGCTGATCGCCTCGCCGAGATGACTATTGGGATCGACGTGCGTCGATGCCAGCACCCAGTCCGAGAATGGCACGAGCTGGCTGTAGACGGCGCCCCAAGCCAGGAGGGCGACGACCGTCCAGCCGATCCATTTTGCGGTCGAAGGGCCGGTGCCCGGCGCACGGTCAGTGATTGCGTTGAGGCTCATGCGGCGTGCCTTTCCTGATTTGCAGGAATCGCCAGCGCAGCGTCGACGAGGGCGACAACCGCTTGCGGAAGTTCCGGCGCGCGGCGATAGCGGACCCATTGCGCATCGCGGCGGTCCACCAGAAGACCAGCAAACTTGAGAGCCGCCATGTGGCGGGACATGCGGGACTGACTGGCGCCGAGTTCCCGCATCAATTCGCAGACACAATGCTCGCGTCCGTCCCAGACCATCCGGAGGGCCTCAAGCCGGGTCGGCTCCGCAAGGGCTGACAAAATTGTGATAGGATTCATATGCTTACATCCATAATATGCTTATGCGCATGAGCGCATATACTCTTCTTGCCTATGAAATGCAAGAGGCTTGCAGGCCGCACCGGCAGTCGCCGATTTTATTGGCCGGTCCCCGGCAGTTCCTGGAGACGTCCGCAACACAGGCGCGGAGTTGGGTTTGAAAAAATCCCGTGATCGATTAGAGCGTGCAGCCGAGGCCCCAACTCATCGTCCCGTCCTTCCAGGCAATCCCGGTGAACCCTGTCGAAATCAGAATCCTGAGCACGCACGCCGCCATGGACGTGCTGAATGTCCTCGGCCCCAAATTCGAGCGCGCGCACGGCTGCCGGCTGTCGTTCGGCTACGACCCGGCCAAGGCGGTCAAGCGTCAGGTCGAAAACGGCGCCGCCTTCGATGTCGCCATCGTGACGCGGCCGGTGTTCGACGACCTCGTCGCCCAGGGCAAGATGCTGGCCAAGCCGCGCGGCGATGTCGGCCGCTCGGGGCTCGGTCTGTCGGTGCGCAAGGGCGCGGCGAAGCCCGACATCTCGACGACCGAAGCCTTCAAGCGCACGCTGCTCGCGGCCAAATCGGTCGTGCGCTCGACCGAAGGCACCAGCGGCATCTATTTCGACGAGCTTATCGACCGGCTCGGTATCGGCGAAGCGATGCGTGACAAGATCGTGCCGGGTCCGAGCGGACGCGTCGCCGAATTGGTCGCGCGCGGCGAAGGCGAGATGGCGATCCAGCAGATCCCCGAACTGCTGCCGGTCGCCGGCGCACAATATGTCGGCCCGTTTCCGCCGGACTTGCAGCTCTATTCCGAGTTCGTCGCCGGCGTCGCCGCCGCGAGCAAGCATCGCGACGTCGCGACGGCTTTCGTCAAAATGCTGATGACTCCGGAAGCGGCCGCGCTGTTCAAGGCCGCCGGCCTTGAACCCGTCGCATAGTCTTCACCTTCGCGCCAACGACTGGCTATGCTGCCCCTCTCGTTGCCGGGAGGAATGCACCATGCGGCCATTTGAGGGAATCCGGGTGATTGACGTCACCCATGTGCTGGCCGGGCCGTTCGCGGCCTATCAGCTCGCCGTGCTGGGCGCCGACGTGATCAAGGTCGAACATCCCGACGATCCCGATCAGAGCCGCGGCGCCGGCACCGACAAGGAGCTCAATCGCCGCAACATGGGCACGGCGTTCCTCACGCAGGCCTCCAACAAGCGCTCGATCACGCTCGACCTCAAGCAGGAGAAGGACCGCGAGATCTCTCAAGAAACTGGTCAAGACCGCCGACGTGTTCGTCGAGAACTATCGGCCCGGCGCCTTCGAGGCGCTCGGTCTGGGCTACGAGGCGCTCAGCGCCATCAATCCGCGGCTGATCTATGCCTCGTTTTCTGCGTTCGGCCAGAATGGACCGCGCGGCGCACAGACCGCCTACGACCACGTGATCCAGGCCACTTCCGGCGTCATGGCGATGACCGGGACGCCGGAGGTCAATCCGATCAAGTTCGGCTCGCCAGCGGTCGATTACGCCACCGGCATGACCGGAGCCTTTGCGTTGTCCGCCGCGCTGTTCCAGCGTGAGCGCACCGGCAAGGGCCAACGCATCGACCTGGCCATGCTCGACGTGGCGATGATCCTGATGAGCTCGCACCTGACCGGCTACCTGCGCAACGGCGCGCATCCCAAGCCGAAGGGCAACCGGCATCCGCACGCCACCAACGGCGCATTCATGGCCAAGGACGGGCTGGTGATGCTGGGCGCCAGCAATCTGCGCCAGCAGGCGCGGCTATGGAAGCTGCTCGGCCGGTCCGACATGGCGAAGAAGACCAACGACGAACGCGACGCCGATCACGCGCGCGAGATCGCCGTGCTGGAGGAGATCATGCTCACCCGCACCGCCGACGAATGGGAGACGTTCCTGCAGGCTAACCACGTGCCGGCCGCGCGCGTGCGTACGATGGGCGAGGCGGTCGCCGATCCGCAACTCGCGACGCGCGGCATCATCCACCGCCATACCGGCGCGCGCGGCGTCGAAGGCGGCTTCGGCGTGCCGCTGGCGGCCTTCATCTTTGCGCATGGCGGCCCGCAGATCGATACGCCGCCGCCGGCGCTCGGCCAGCACAACGAGGAGATTTTCAAGGAGCTCGGCGTCGAGCGCTGATCGGCCGTCACTTCGCCTTCAGGCCGGCCTTTTCCACCAGCGCCGACCATTTGGTTTCCTCGCGGTCGATATCGGCGGCGTATTGGTCCGGCGTGGTCGGCAGCGGTTCGGCGCCTTCGGTGGCGATGCGCTTGTGCACCTCGTCGGAATTGAGCGCGGCGCGTAGCGCGGCATTGAGCTTGTCGATAATCGGGCGCGGCGTGCCGGCCGGCGCGACGATGCCGTAGTGCAAGACCGCCTCGAAACCGGGCAGCCCCTGCTCCGCCACTGTCGGCACGTCGGGAAAGATCGGCGAGCGCTTCAAGCCGGTGACGCCGAGCGCACGCAACTTGCCTTCCTTGACCAGCCCGATGGCCGGCGGCAGCGAGGAAAAATAGAGCGCCACGTGGTTGCCGAGCAGATCGGTGAGCGCGGGCCCCGAGCCTTTGTAGGGAATATGCGTGAGTTCGATGCCGGCGGTGAGGGCGAACAGCACGGTGCCGAGGTGGATGCCGCTGCCGCGGCCGGCGGACGCGTAGTTAAGCTTGCCCGGCTGCGCCTTGGCGAGCGCGATCAGTTCCTGCACGTTGTGCGCGGGCAATGACGGGTTCACCAGGATGATCAGCGGGCTGGTGGCGATCAGCCCGACCGGCGCGAAGTCCTTGCGCGGGTCGTAGCCGGCGTTCGGATAGAGCGTCGGATCGACGGCGAGCGTGCCGGTGCCGCCGAGCCCGAGCGTGTAGCCGTCGGGCGCGGCCTTGGCGACCTGGCGCGTGCCGATCGAGCCGCCGGCGCCGCCGTGGTTCTCGATCACCACCGCCTGCCCGAGCGTCTTGCCCATGGGTTCGGCGACGCCGCGCGCCAACACGTCATTGCCGCCGCCGGCCGCGTAGGGAACGATCAATGTGATCGGACGCGCCGGATAGTCGAGCTGCGCGCGCACCGCCAGCGGCCAGGTGGCGGCAGCGCCGCCGAGTAGCGTCAAGACATCGCGTCGTCGCATAGGCCCCTCCCCTTTACAGCATTTTTTCTTGCGTCCGATCTCTTCCGGATCGTGCGTTAACGCGTTTCGATCGCCTCCGCGATGGCCACCGTGCGGCGCGCCATGTCGGCATGCAGGCGCTCGACCATGCGGCCGTCGATCGACACCACGCCTTTGCTCTTGTTTTCCGGCAGGTCGAAGGCGGCGATCATCTTGCGCGCCAGCGCGACCTCCTCTGGTGACGGCGAGAACGCCCTGTTGCAGGGCTCGATCTGATCGGGATGGATCAGCGTCTTGCCGTCGAAGCCGAACTCGACGCCCTGCCGGCATTCCATCTCGAAACCGTCGGTATTGCCGATGTCGTTATAGACGCCGTCGAGGATATCGATGCCGTAGATGCGCGCCGCCGCAACGCAGGTGGAAAGCCAACCGAGCATCGGCGCGCGCCCGGGCACCAGGCGCGCGCGGGTATCCTTGGCGAGGTCGTTGGTGCCCATGACGAAGCCGGATAGGCGCGATTCGGAATCTTTCGCCTCGGCGGCCACCGACAAGATGTTGAAGATGGCGAGCGGAGTCTCGATCATCGCCCACACCCGCGTCTTGTGATCGGTGCCCATGTCGAGCAGGCGGCGCCCGATCATCTCGAGCGTTTCGGGGCTCGATATTTTCGGCACCAGGACGGCGTCGGGCGCGGCGTGGGCGGCTGCGGCCAAGTCCTCGGCATGCCAGGACGTATCGACGCCGTTGACGCGGATGAACACCTCGCGGTTGCCGAAGCCGCCGGCCTTGACCGCGTCGACGACCTGCTTGCGCGCCGTCTCCTTGGCGTCGGGCGCCACCGAATCCTCGAGGTCGAGAATGATGCCGTCGGCGGGCAGCGTCTTCGCCTTTTCCAGGGCGCGGGCATTGGAGCCCGGCATGTACAGCACGCTACGGCGCGGACGGATGGTCATGCCGCCAACTCTATCGGGCGTCCGGAAACTATCAAGCCGTGCGGTTACCGATCAGCCCTGCTTACCTGGCGGCCGCCGTTTGCGGCTTGAGGATCTTGTAAAGCTGAAAACGGTCGCCGTCGGCGACGAGCTTCAGGCGCGAGGGATCTGGATTGGGCGCCTCATCCTCGGTGAACAGAACATAGAGATAGTCGAACTTCGTCCAGTTCAGCCAGAACGCCGGCATCCACGGCAACGGATGATCGACCGCCTGGATCAGCTGCGCCGTCGATGGCGGTGTGCCGTCCCTGATATCGGCATAGTTGCGATATTCGGGCCGCACGTGCAGCACCTGCTTGCCTTCCACGGTGAATACCGTGGTGACCAGCGCAGAACGCTCGATGGTGGCGATGCAGGCGGCATGCACCAGGCCGAGGTCGCGCACGTCCTCGCCGAGCGCGCGGTCGGCATAGGCGACGAAGACCTTCGAGCCCGGCGCGATACGACGCACCGAGGAGCGGAACTCGCTGGTCGAATCCGACAATTGCGACCAGTTGTAGTCGATCTCGAACAGCCGCATCGTGATCAGCACGATCAGCACGATCAGGGCTGCCCGCCGCACCAGACGGCGGCGCAGCTCCAGATCGCCGCAGGCGAACAGCATGAAGGCGACGCCGATCGGCACGCGCTGATCGGTCATGTAGGTGTCAAACATCAAGCGCGGCAGCGCGATATAGACCGCCCCGCCGACCACGATCAGAGCCACCACCAGCGGGTGAAAACGCAAGACCCGATGGCGCATCCCCCACACGATGCTGGCGACCAGCACCGTAATGAGCGCGAACGCTACGATGTCGGAATAGTCGCTGACGACGTACATCAGCCCGTCGATCTTGCCGCGCTGCTCCCAAGACGTCGAGCCGACAAGCTTCATGGTCGGGCTGACGCTGAGCAGCGGCACTGCGGCGAGAAACGGCAGACCGCTGGCGACGAAATCGACGATGCGGGCGAGCCAGGGCTCAAGCCGCCGCTCCCAAAGCCGCGCGATCTCGAACGAGAGCACGCCGATGCCGTAAATGCCGAGCGCCGAAAGATGGCAGAAGAACAATGCGAGGACGCAAACTGTCGATAGCGCGAAACGCGCGGGCCAGGCGCGCTCGCGCAGCGCGACCCAGCCAGCCACCGCCCACAGCGCGATGCCGATGCCGAAGATGTAGTTCATCAATCCGACCAGGAAGACGTAATTGTAGACCAGCGGAAAGGTGAACAGCGGAAACACCGACCAGCGGCCGATCAGCGCGCGGTTGAGCGCCAAGCAGCCCGAAACGAGGAGCGCGAACATCCCGACGATGAAAACCTGGCCGGCCAAATAGACATTCATGAAGCGCGCCAGCAGCGGTACGATCAGGTCCATGGTCAGGTTCGGGATGACCCGCCAGTCGATCTCATAGAAGCGGGCGAGTTGCGGGTTCTTGGACAGCGTCGCGATCACATGCATACGGGCAAGATGATTGACATAGTCCGACAGCGGCGGCAGCGGATGCGTCCAAATCGGGATAGAAATGAGCAGCGTGAACGCCGCAAACAGCACGCCGATTTGCGGCGCCGAGAAGCCATGCGCGCGGAATCGCGACGCAGGGGGATAGGACGTTATGGGCTTGTTCGGCTGCAGCATGGGCGGTCTGGTTTTCACCATTCAGTCGTCGATTGCACCTGAACACCCCATGAATAAGCGCAAGTTCCGGCGGCGGCAGGCCGTAAAACGGGGCCCGGCAGCGTGATAAGACGATCCGGGCATAGCGTTTGCTTGCCTTCGGCGGCGCGCTAATAGATTAGGCACCGTGGAGCGAGGGCTACGATGAACTTCCCGCAGCGTTTGATCGATGGCTACAGCGCCTTCGCCGGGGGGCGCCTGCGGCGCGAACAGGACCGCTACCGCGAGCTGGCCGAGCACGGCCAGTCGCCGCAGATCATGGTGATCGGCTGCTGCGATTCGCGCGTTTCGCCGGAGGTGATCTTCGACGCCAGCCCGGGCGAGCTGTTCGTCGTGCGGAATGTGGCGAACATCGTGCCACCCTACGCGCCAGACGAGCGCGCGCATGGCGTGTCCGCCGCTTTGGAGTTCGGCATTGGCGCTCTATGCGTGAAGCACATCGTCGTGCTCGGTCATGCGCATTGCGGTGGCGTCAAAGCCTATGCCGAAGATGCCGAGCCGCTGTCGCCCGGCGACTTCATCGGCAAATGGATGGCGTTGATGGCGCCGGCGGCGACTAAGACACCGCGCGGAGAGTCCTCGCCCGCCGACTATTTGGTGCGACTGGAGCAGGCCAATGTGGTCAACAGCCTCGACAACCTGATGACGTTTCCGCGCCTCGCCAAGCTTATCGAGAGCGGCAAGATAGCAACCCACGGCGCCTATTTCGGCGTGGCAAGCGGGGACTTGTCGGTGCTGGATAAAGCCAGCGGGCGGTTCAGGCCGGTGCGGCGGACGTAATTTGTCATTGCCCGGGTCAAGCCCGGGCAAGACAGAAGAACTATGCCGCCTTCTTCTTTGCCTGGATCAGCTTGCGGTTGATCAGACACTCGGCGATCTGAATCGCGTTGAGCGCCGCACCTTTACGCAGGTTGTCGGAGACCACCCAGATCTGCAGGCCGTTGTCGACCGTCGGGTCGGTACGGATGCGGCTGATGTAAGTAGCATCCTCGCCGACGCACTCGTACGGCGTCACGTAGCCGCCGGGCTCATGCTTGTCGATCACCAGGCAGCCGGGCGCGCTGCGCAGAACGGTGCGCGCTTCCTCGACGCTGATCGGCTTTTCGAATTCGATATTCACCGCTTCGGAATGGCCGACAAACACCGGCACGCGCACGCAGGTGGCGGTGAGCTTGATCTTGGGATCGAGAATCTTCTTGGTCTCGACCACCATCTTCCATTCTTCCTTGGTGTAGCCGTCCTCCATGAACACATCGATCTGCGGAATCAGATTGAACGCGATCCGCTTGGGAAATTTCTTGTTCCCGATCTCGCCGAGCGTGAACACCGCCTTGGTCTGCGAGAACAGCTCGTCCATGGCCTCCTTGCCGGCGCCCGAAACCGATTGATAGGTCGCCACCACCACGCGCTTGATCGTCGCCTTGTCGTGCAGCGGCTTGAGCGCGACAACGAGCTGCGCGGTCGAGCAGTTGGGATTGGCGATGATATTCTTCTTGGTGAAGCCGACGACCGCATCGGCGTTCACTTCCGGCACGATCAGCGGCACGTCCGGGTCCATGCGCCAGGCCGATGAATTGTCGATCACCACCGCGCCCTGCGCGCCGATCTTGGGCGACCATTCCTTCGACACGGCGCCGCCAGCCGACATCAGGCAGATGTCGACGTCGGAGAAGTCGTAATGGTCGAGCGCCTTCACCTTCAGCGTCTTGTCGCCGAACGAGCACTCCTGGCCCATGCTTTTGCGCGAGGCGAGCGCCACCACTTCGTCGGCAGGAAACGACCGTTCGGCCAGAATGGCGAGCATCTCACGCCCGACATTGCCGGTGGCGCCGACCACGGCGACCTTGTAACCCATTGTTAACGCTCCGAAATAAATTCCGCGCTGCACCAAGCCCGGGCACAACCGGATAGCAGGGCTTCTAAGCGAGAATTGAGGGGAAAACAACGGCGACATGATGGAGAAATGGCCGTGCATCCGGCCTTGCGTTCTTGGCGCGACGACCTGCCGGCCGCATTCGTACAGGGGCTCGCGGTCCTGTGCGGCCTGGCTGTGCTGTCGGTATTTTGCGCCTGGATCTTCCAACCGCATAAAACGATCGGCGTCGCCAGACCGGCGCATCAAACGGAATGGAACGAGATCGCGCGGCCGTTCCCGGCCTTCGCGCTCTCCATCCCGGAGGCCGCCGATGCGCCGTCGCACTATGCCATTCGCCACAACGTCGAGGGCGGCGGCCGCAAGGACATTCTGTCGCTGGGCGAGCCGGATAGCGCATCACCCTATCTGCAGGTCGAGATCTACCGGCCTGGCAGCGAAATCCGCCGCTTCGGCCGACCAAAGGCCACTATCGCCGCGAACGCGGCCGCGCTTGGCCCGGTGGCCTTGCGCCGCGTCGACGAGCCGCTGGCGAGCAAATTCGGTCCGCTGGAGATCTTCGCCTTCGGGACATCGAAGGGCACACCGCGCCACTGCCTCGCTTTTGTGCGCTCCTATGATGATCCGCGCCTGCAACTATCCGGCTGGTTCTGCCAGGGCGGCGCCGATTTCATCGAACGCTCGACACTCGCCTGCGCACTCGATCGGCTGACGCTGCTTTCGGCCGGCAGCGAACCGAAGGTGGGCGCCCTGTTCGCAAAAGCCGAGCTCAATCGCAGCTACTGCGGCCAACACGACCCGATTCTGGCGTCGACGCCCAAATACACGCTGTTGTGGAAGGCGCTGGCGACCCGCCCGGAGCCGCGCCGCATCGGCCGTTGAACGCCTAGGTTCAGACCCGGCTCGGTGTCATCTGATTATCATTCGTTCAGACCATTTTCGCTGCAGCGCGAGAACTATTTATCGCGCGCCAGTTGTCATTTTCATTTGACCGGTCGATTATTTCGTCGGATCATATTCAAATAAAAATATCTAAAGCCGCGGCGATGGCCGGGCCGGCTGAATAAGAAGCCTCTGGGGAGAGCATACAATGATCACACGACGTCACTTGCTTGGGACCGCTGGCGCGGGCGCAGCGCTGGCCGTGTCTGGAATTGCCTTACCGAAATTCTCCGAAGCCGAAGCCGCCGGCGTAGAGCTGACGCCCGGCGTGCCGCAAGGCATCAGCAGCTATGTGACCATGGCGACGCTGCCCGGCAAGAAGCCGCTTATCAGGCTGTCCGACCGGGGCCCGAATTACGAATCGCCGCTCGAATATTTCCGCACGCCAATCACGCCAAACGACGAATTCTTCGTACGCTATCACCTTTCAGACATCCCAGAAGTCAAAGCCGAAGGCTACAAGATTTCCGTGGGCGGCGACGGCGCCAACGGCCAAACCGAAATCACGTTTGACGACCTCAAGAAGATGCCGGCGGTCGAAGTGGTCGCCGTCAATCAATGCTCCGGCAACCGGCGCGGCCTGTCCAAGCCGCACGTCGCCGGCGTCGAATGGGGCTACGGCGCCATGGGCTGCGCGCGCTGGAAGGGCGCACGGCTCAAGGACATCCTCGACAAGGTTGGGGTGAAGAAGGAGGCGATCGAGATCGGCCTGAACGGCGCCGACGGCCCGGCAATCGATAAGACGCCGGATTTCATCAAGAGCATTCCGGTGTGGAAGGCGATGGATGCCGACACCATTGTCGCCTACGAAATGAACGGCGCGCCGCTGCCGCACTTCAACGGTTTCCCGGCACGTCTCGTCGTGCCGGGCTGGACCGGCACCTATTGGATGAAGCACCTCATCAATATCAACGTGCTGACCAAGCCGCAGGGCGGATTCTGGATGAACCCGGCCTATCGTATCCCGATCGGCAAATTCCCGGTCGTGGCGCGCTTCACCAGCCAGGAATACGCCCCGAATACGCCGATCACCGAAATGGTGGTGAATTCTTTGATTACCAGCCATCGCGACGGCGCCAAGATCAAACGCGGCAAGGTCACGGTCAGCGGGCAAGCCTGGGACGCCGGTTATGGCATCCGCGCGGTGGAAGTCTCCACCGACGGCGGCAAGACCTGGTCCGAAGCGACGCTGGGGCAAGATCTTGGCCGCTACGCGTTCCGGCCATGGAGCTTCGTGCTCAACGCCAAGCACGGCAAGAACACGGTGATGGTCAACGCCACCAACAAGATCGGCCAAAGCCAGACCGCCGAGTTGATCTTCAATCCGGCCGGCTACCACAACAACGTGATGCAGAACATCACACTGAACGCAGCCTGAGGGAGGGGATCATGCGCACATTCGTCCTTGCATTTGTCACCGCGCTGATCGCCATCCCGGCGATGGCCGACGAGCAGACAATCACGCTCAAGAAAGCGCCTGGAGTCGACAAGGTGGAGGCCAATTGCCAAGCCTGCCACAGCCTCGCTTATATCCCGATGAACTCGCCGTTCCTCAACGCGGCGGGCTGGGACGCCGAGGTCACCAAGATGATCAAGGCGATGGGGGCGCCGATCGACGACGCCGACGCCAAGGCCATCAAAGACTATCTGGCGAAAAATTACGGCGGCTGACCGGCCGATATCTCGGCTAAGACGGCAAATTTCGGCCCCGCCGCCCCGGCGGGGCCTTTTGCTTAAGGAATAGGCGTAACAATTACGTGTGATTCGCTCTGTTGCGGCGAACCAAAGCCCGCTAGACTGCATTGCAACATACGGTCACCGGCGAGGACACTATGCGATTGAAGTTTATTGCCACCGCGATTGCTGCTGTTGCGGCTATGGCCATGCTGGCCGCGCCAGCCGATGCGGCGGCCAAGAAAAAGCGCGTGGTCGCCGGCACCGGGCATACGGTTTTCGTGAGCCGCGATGAAAACGGGCGCACCCGCACCCGCATCATCATCCAGAAGCGGTCCTATCTCGATCCCGGCACTGAGCAGTTCCCAGGCGAGCGTAGCGATCATGAATACGTCATGCCGCCCAACCATCACGCCGACGGCGTGCTCGACAACACCGCCTTCGGCAGCAACCAGACGGCGTTGCCGGGAGCGTTCACGCTGCCGTTCCGGTCTAATCCCTGGCTGGGGTTCTAGCCGGCGAGCGTCTCCAGCTCGGCCAAGATCGCCGAGCCCATCTCCGACGTTGAGACGACCTTGCAGCCCTCCGACTTGATGTCGGCGGTGCGCAGGCCCTTGGCCAGCGTGGCGGCGATCGCCTGGTCGATCATGTCGGCCTGTTTGCCCATGTCGAACGAGTAGCGCAGCGCCATGCCGAACGAAGCGATCATGGCGATCGGATTGGCGATGCCCTTGCCGGCAATGTCGGGCGCCGAGCCGTGCACCGGCTCGTAGAGCGCCTTGCGCTTCTTGGTCTTCGGATCGACCTCGCCCAGCGACGCCGACGGCAGCATGCCGAGCGAGCCGGTGAGCATCGCGGCGACGTCCGACAGCATGTCGCCGAACAGATTGTCGGTGACGATGACGTCGAACTGCTTCGGGTTGCGCACCAGCTGCATGCCGCCGGCATCGGCCAGCATGTGCTCGAGCTGGACGTCCTTGTATTCGCGCGCGTGCAGCGCCGTCATCACCTCGTTCCACAACACGCCCGACTTCATGACGTTGCGCTTTTCCATCGAGGTGACCTTGTTGCGCCGCTTGCGCGCCAGCTCGAAGGCGACGCGGCCGATGCGCTCGATCTCGTAGGTGTCGTAGACCTGCGTGTCGATGGCGCGCTTCTGGCCGTTGCCGAGATCGGTGATGGTCTTCGGCTCGCCGAAATAGACGCCGCCGGTCAATTCGCGCAGGATCATGATGTCGAGACCCTCGACCAACTCGCGCTTGAGCGAGGAGGCGTCGGCGAGCGCGGGATAGGTCACCGCCGGACGCAAATTGGCGAAGAGCGCGAGGTCCTTGCGCAGGCGCAACAGGCCGGCTTCCGGCCGCGCGTCATAACGGCACCTTGTCCCATTTCGGCCCGCCCACCGCGCCGAAGATCACCGCGTCGGCGGCCTTGGCCTTCTCCATGGTCTCGTCGGTGATGGCAACCCCATGGGCGTCGTAGCAGCAGCCGCCGACCAAGCCCTCGTCGGTCGTGAACTTGTCGGGGCCTTTTTTGTTGAAGAAATCGATGACGCGCTTCACCTCGCCCATCACTTCGGGGCCGATGCCGTCGCCGGGGAGCAGAAGGAGATTGTGGGTCGCCATACGCATTACCTCGCGGGAAAATCGTTGCGCGGATTGCTAAAGCCTCACCGCAGACTTGGCAACTGCGCGCCCGGGCCTGACACTGGCCATCGCGTCAACCGAGGAATCGCCGTGCCAGAAGGCCGTGCCAGAGTGGTGATCGTGGGAGCCGGTTTTGGCGGCCTAGAGACCGCCAAGGCATTGCGCCGCGCGCCGGCCGATGTGATCGTGGTCGACCGGCAAAACCATCATTGCTTCCAGCCGCTGCTCTATCAGGTGGCGACCGCGGCGTTGTCGCCCGCCGATGTGGCTTGGCCAACCCGGCACATCCTGCGCGACCAACGCAACGCGACGGTGCTGATGGAAGAAGTCAGCGGCATCGATACGCAGCAAAAATTTCTGCGCACCAATTTCGGCGATGTTTCGTACGATTACCTGGTGATCGCGACCGGCGCCACGCACGCCTATTTCGGCCATGACGAGTGGGCCGCGTTTGCGCCCGGGCTCAAGCGCATCGAAGATGCGACCCGCATCCGCCGCAGTATCCTGATCGCATTCGAGCAGGCTGAACTGATCACCGACGCCGACGAACGGCGGCGCCTGCTCACCTTCGTCATCGTCGGCGGCGGCGCCACCGGCGTCGAGATGGCCGGGGCGATAGCCGAGGTCGCGCGGCAAACTTTGGCCGCCGACTTCCGCCGCATCGATCCGCGTTCGGCGCGGATCGTTCTGATCGAAGCCGGGCCGCGCCTGCTGCCGGCCTTTGCGCCCGAACAGTCCGACTTCGTGCGCGCGGCGCTCATGCGCGCCGGCGTCGACGTCAAGACCGACACACGCGTCACCACGTGCGACGCGCGCGGCGTCGATACCGACGGCGGCCGGATCGACGCCGGGACGCTCATTTGGGCGGCTGGCGTCACCGCCTCGCCGGCCGCGGGCTGGCTCAACGCGGAAGCGGACCGCGCCGGACGGGTGAAGGTCGGTCCCGATCTATCGCTGCCCGGGCATCCCGATATCTTTGTTATCGGCGACACGGCGGCCGTCACCGACCGGACCGGGCACCCGGTGCCAGGTATCGCTTCGGCGGCCAAACAGATGGGCCACTATGTCGGCAAGCTGATCGCGGCGCGGATTGCCGGGCAAGCCGCACCCGGTCCGTTCCGCTACATGCATCTCGGCGAACTGGCGACCATCGGCCGCCGCGCGGCGGTGGTGAAATTAGGCCGCCTGCAGCTCAAGGGATTCATCGGCTGGCTGTTCTGGGCTGCGGTGCACATCTATTTCCTGATCGGCGTGCGCAACCGCTTCATCGTCGCCTTCAACTGGCTATGGACTTACCTGACCTTCCAGCGCGGCGCGCGGCTGATTACCAACCCCGAACCGCCACCGAAGACGTAACGCCCGCCATCAAAGCCCGCTGAACCAATTGTAGCCCTGGTTTTCCCAATAGCCGCCGTGGTCGGTGTTGGTGACTTCCATCGCCACCACGTATTTCGGGTTCTTGAAGCCGAGCTTGGTGGGGATGCGGATCTTCATCGGGAAGCCGTAGGCGCGCGGCAGGATCTTGTGGTCGAACTTGAACGACATCTGCGTCTGCGGATGCAGCGCGGTCGGCATGTCGATGGTGTTGGTGTAGCCCTCGGCGCATTTGAACCAGATGTATTTGGCGCGCGTGTCGGCGCCGATGCGCTTGAGGAAATCGGACAGCACCGCGCCCTGCCAGGAGCCGATGGCGCTCCAGCCCTCGACGCAGACGTGGCGGGTGATCTGCGAGACCTCGGGCAGCGCGTGCAATTCGGCGAGCGTCCACGGCTTCTTGTTGTCGACCAGGCCGGCGATCTCGAGCTTGTAGGTCGCGCGGATCGACCACCGGCGCTTCGTCCTCGTCGTAATAGGCGTTGAACGGGAACGGCCGCGTGATGGCGCTCTCGGGGAAGGTCGGCGCCAGCTTGGTGCGGCTGAACAGCGCGGCCTGCGCGCCGTCGTTGAATTCGGAAATCTTGCGCAGCACGCCTTCGGCGCTGTCGCCGTCGATGATGTCGCAGCCGGTGAGAAAGGCGAGCGCACCGAGGCTCGCCGCGCCGCGCAGGAAGCCGCGCCGCGCCGGATCGGGCATCAGCTTGGCGGCATCCTTGATCGAGGAGCTTGGGATCGACGCCGGGAATAATGGTGCGGGTGCGCATGGTGTCCTACTTTCCGATGATCATGGCGCGCAGGCTCTTCGGCACCAGCAGGGCCAGCGCCACATGCACGGCCAGGAAGCCGACGATCGCGCTCATGGCGACGAAGTGCACGTAGCGGGCAAAATCATAGCCGCCGAACAGCGTGGTCAATTCCTGGAACTGCACCGGCTTCCAGATCGACAACCCGGACAGCACGATCAGGATGCCGCACAGGATGACGCCGGCATAAAGCAGCTTCTGCACGGCGTTGTAGTGCGAGAGGTCGTCATGCGCGAGCTTGAAGGTGAGCGCCGCCTTGGCGTCGGCCAGCACCTCGGACGGAGTGATCGGCAGCAGTTTGCGCTTGAAGCGGCCGGTGGCAACCCCGAGCGTCACATAGACGATGCCGTTGACGACCAGCAGCCACATCGCGGCGAAATGCCAGAGCAGCGCGCCGCCCAGCCATTGGCCGAGCGCGATGTGTTTGGAAAATTCCAGTGAACGGAACAACGGCGACGCGTCGTAGATCTGCCAGCCGGAGCCGATCATCACCAGGATCGCCAGCGCGTTGATCCAATGGCACACGCGCACCCAGCCTGGGTGGATGGTCGCTTCAGCCTCGAAAGTTGAGATCGTCTCAGCGGTCATCGCGAGCCTGCCGTGTCATCGTGACCAATCTTTGCGCGAATGAGTATACGGCGCGGCCGGACCCGCGGATGCACGAACCCGGCCGCGAGCCGGACTTAGTGACCCATTTTGTCCTTCGACATGGCGTCCTTGGCCATGCCATCATCCTTCTTCATCGAGTCCTTGGACATGGTGTCCTTCTTCATGCCGTCGTCTTTCTTCATCTCGTCTTTCGACATGGTGTCCTTCTTCATGTCGTCGGCGTAAGCCGCCGGCGCAAGCGGAGCCATGGCCAGACCAGCCGCGATCAGCGCGGAAAGCAGAATGCTCTTCTTCATGTGTCGTCCTCCAGAGGGATGTGAACCTGACGACCCATCCGCTAACACAGGCCTTAGACACGTCCTCATCAGGTTCCCGTTGTCGGAAGCTGGCGTTCGGCTCACGGTTTTGTGACAATGGGCCGTCCGGGCAGGATCGGACGAAGGAGCCCTCTGGTGAGCAAAGCGTCACCTCTCAAGACCAATCCCGGCAATTTTTTCGAAGATTTCCGCCTCGGCCAGCAGATCCATCACGCCACGCCGCGCACCGTCACGCTCGGCGATGTGGCGCTTTACAACGGCCTGTTCGGGCCGCGCTTTGCGGTGCAATCGTCCGACGTGTTCGCGGCAAAAATCGGCTATCCGCGCTCGCCGCTCGACGATCTCCTGATTTTTCACATGGTATTCGGCAAGACCGTGCCGGACGTCTCGCTCAATGCTGTGGCCAATCTCGGCTACGCCGACTGCCGCTTTCTCAAGCCGGTCTATCCCGGCGACACGCTCAACGCGGCGTCGGAGGTGATCGGGCTAAAGGAGAACTCCAACAAGAAGACCGGCATCGTCTATGTGCGCTCGCGCGGCTTCAACCAGGACGGCGATGCAGTGCTCGACTATGCGCGCTGGGTGATGGTGCGCAA
Source organism: uncultured Alphaproteobacteria bacterium (assembly GCA_963772235.1). Lineage (GTDB taxonomy): Bacteria > Pseudomonadota > Alphaproteobacteria > Rhizobiales > Xanthobacteraceae > Pseudolabrys. The sequence goes on along the minus strand of CAVYWI010000024.1, from coordinate 335,765 downwards.
ACGTGACGAGGCAGCGCTGGCGCCGGGAGATCTGGTGCCGGTGCTGCCGAAAAGCGTGGAGCCGGCGCAACTCGGCGCCGCCTGCCCGCCCATCAATGTCGCCGCCTATGACACGGTGCTGGCCGGCAGCCCGCACCGCTTCGGCGATTACCAGACCGGCGAGAAGATCGACCACGTGGTCGGCATCACGGTCGAGGATGCCGAACACATGATCGCGACGCGGCTTTATCAGAACACCGCGCGCATCCATTTCGACCATTTCACCGAAAGCAAAGGCCGCTTCGGCCATCGCCTGATCTACGGCGGCCATGCCATCTCGCTGGCGCGCGCGCTCTCGTTCAACGGGCTCGGCAATGCCTTCCACCTGGCGGCGATCAATGGCGGCCGGCATGTGGCGCCGCTGTTTTCGGGGCTGACGGTGTTCGCCTGGTCGGAAATCCTGGCCACCGCCGAATTGCCCGGCCGCAACGATGTCGGCGCGCTACGCCTGCGCACCGTCGCGACCAAGGACCGGCCGTGTGCTGATTTTCCCTACAAGACCGGCGAGGAATACGACCCGGCGGTGATCCTGGATCTCGACTACTGGGTGCTGATGCCGAAGTAATGCGACGGCCTTACAAGGCGACCATCAAAATACTGGGAGGATGATATGGAAGGCGAGACACACGTGATGCACAAACTTCACGAAACGGAAGAGCGCCTTCTCGCCGAGTTACGCACGGTACGCCGGGCGCATCGCACGGAGCACAAGGACGCGTATAAACTCACTTTGGGCCAAAGGATCGCCGACGACGTGGCGACTACGATGGGCTCGTGGACCTTCATCATCATCCAGTCGGCCCTTCTCTTGATCTGGATTGTGCTCAACATCACCGCCTATGTGCAGCAATGGGACCCCTATCCATTCATCCTGCTCAATCTCGCGCTCTCGTTCCAAGCCGCCTACGCGGCTCCTTTCATCATGATGAGCCAGAACCGGCAGCAGGATATCGACCGCAAAGCGGCCGAGCATGACTACGAGGTCAACGTGAAGGCGGAGCTCGAGATCGAGCTCCTGCATCAGAAGATCGATGAACTGCGCGAGAAAGAGGTCTTGGCGCTGTCGAACTCGGTCAAGCAGCTCATTGATTTTCTGGGCAAGGCCAACGCGCGACCCGGCACGGCGTGAGCGCGGACGCGCCCGTCAAGTTCGAAACGTTGTCTCACACACTCGCGCGCAGATGATCGACCAACTGCCGCGCATAGGGCGGCAGCGTGTCGATGTCGCGCACGCAGATCGACAATTCGCGCAAAGCCCAGGCGTCGGTGAGGCGCACCGAGCTGATTGCCATGTTGCGTTCGGTTCGCTTCACGGTGGTCTCCGGCACGATGCCGACGCCGACATTGCATTCGACCAGACGGCAGATGGCGTCGAAGCTGCGCAGCTGCACGCGCAGCCGCAACGGCCGACCGACGCGGTTAGCCTTGTCGGCGAGGAAGCGCTGGATCGCGCTGGCGCGGTCGAGGCCGACCATGTCGTAGTCGAGCACCTCGGAAAAACCGATGCGCGCGCGGCTGGCGAGCGGATGAATGCGTGCGACCACCAGCACGAAGCGGTCGCTGCGGAACGGAAACGTATGCAGGCCGCCGTAATCGACCGTGCCGGCGACAATGCCGATATCGCCCGAACCGTCCGCGATCAGGCCGACGATCTCGTCGCTCAGGCGCTCCTCGAGGTCGACGCTGATATCGGGATAGGCCATCAGGAACGAGCTCAGCGTCTCCGGCAGGAATTCGGTGAGCGCATTGGTATTGGAGAGCACGCGCACCTGACCAGCGAGCCCGCGCGCATAGGGGCTCAAATCCTCCTGCATGCGCTCGCTTTGCGCCAGGATCGAGCGCGCATGCTGCAACAACGTGCGGCCGGCCTGGGTGGGTGTTACGCCGGCCCGGCCTCGCACCAGCAATTCGGTGCCAAACGCCAGTTCCATCTTGCGGATGCGGGTCGAGGCGGCGGCCAGCGCCAGATTGGCGCGCGCCGCGCCATGCGTGATGCTGCCCGCCTCGACGACTTGGCGGAACAGGTTGAGATCGGTGAAGTCGAACCGCATCGGGTTACTACCTTCTTATTTTGCGAAGGCAGACTACACAAAACACATATTGTCCAATGATAATTGAGCGTGCAAGGCTTCGCAATCGTTGAAGTAGCGGATTGCGGCTGCCAGTCAAGCCGCAAAGGATGGTGCTTACAGGCGCGCAAGCCATGCGCGACGGTATCGCTGTCCTGCAGGTGAAGCTTTTGACGGCGCAAGATCGAGTTTCTCGCGGATTGATGCGTTGCGACGCAGGCGGACATTGGTTAGTTACGCCCCGTAAGCGTGGGCGCGATCAAACGGCACGTTTTGAGCGTTCTGGAGAATGACGATGACCGAGCTTCAGGCGGGTTCAACGACAGGACCGCGACGGTCCCGACCGCTCTCTCCGCACTTGCAAGTCTACCGACTGACGCTGACGTTCGTGATGTCGGGATTTCATCGCATCAGCGGCGCCGTGTTGTATTTCGGCATGCTGCTGATCGCCTGGTGGTTGATCGCGGCGGCATCCGGTCCCAACGCCTACGCCTATTTCGAATGGTTCGCGGGCAGCCTCATCGGACGGTTGGTGCTGTTCGGCTACACTTGGGCCCTGCTCCATCACATGCTGGGCGGCATCCGCCATCTGATCTGGGATATCGGCCTCGGCTTTGAACCAGCCGAACGGGAATTCTTGGCGCTGGCAACCATCGTCGGCTCGGTCGTGCTCACGCTCATCGTCTGGGTGATCGGCTATCTCGCCATGGGAGGCCCGCGATGAAGGGAACTCAGATGCGCACCCCCATGAGCCGCGTGCGCGGCCTCGGCGCGGCCCACACCGGCACACAGGCTTTCTGGCACCAGCGCATTACTTCGGTTGCCGGCATCCCGCTGTGCATCGCGCTGATCGTCATCGTCATCGGGCTGCTCGGTCGCAGCCACGCGGCAGTCGTGCAAATTCTCGGGTCGCCGATCGTGGCGATCATCATGCTGCTGTTCATCATCAACATCGTCTATCATATGTGGATTGGCATGCAGGAGATCATCGTCGATTACGTGCACGAGGATAAGCTCAAGCTCGTGACCTTGCTGGGAAATACTTTCTTCTGCTTTGCCATCGGTTTCGCCAGCGCCTTTGCCATCCTCAAACTTTCGTTCGGAGTCTAGCGCCATGGCCACGAACGGAAAATCGAACGGCGGCCCCGCGGTCAACGGCAACGCCTATCCGATCGAAGATCACAGCTACGACGTGGTGGTGATCGGGGCCGGCGGTTCGGGCCTGCGCGCCGTGGTCGGCTGCAGCGAGGCCGGCCTGCGCACCGCCTGCATCACCAAGGTGTTCCCCACGCGCTCGCATACGGTGGCGGCGCAGGGCGGCATCGCCGCCGCGCTCGGCAATATGGGCGAGGACGACTGGCGCTGGCACATGTACGATACCGTCAAGGGTTCCGACTGGCTCGGCGACCAGGACGCGATCGAATATCTCTGCCGCAACGCGCCGGCTGCCGTCTACGAGCTGGAGCACTGGGGCCTGCCATTCTCGCGCCGCGAAGAGGACGGCAAAATCTATCAGCGCCCGTTCGGCGGCATGACCACCCATTTCGGCAAGGGCACCGCGCAGCGCACTTGCGCCGCCGCCGACCGCACCGGCCACGCCATGCTGCACACCATGTACGGCCAGGCGCTGCGGCATTCCGCCGAGTTTTACATCGAATATTTCGCCATCGACCTGATCATGGACGATGAGGGCCGCTGCCGCGGCGTGGTTGCGCTCAACATGGACGACGGCTCGATCCACCGCTTCAGCGCCAACATGACCATCCTGGCCACCGGCGGCTATGGGCGCACCTATTTCTCCTGCACCTCGGCGCATATTTGCACCGGGGATGGGAACGCGATGGTTCTCCGCGCGGGCCTGCCGCTGCAGGACATGGAATTCGTCCAGTTCCATCCGACCGGCATCTACGGCGCCGGCTGCCTGATCACCGAGGGCGTGCGCGGCGAAGGCGGCTACCTGGTCAATTCGGAAGGCGAGCGCTTTATGGAACGCTACGCGCCGTCGGCCAAGGATCTGGCTTCGCGCGACGTTGTCTCGCGCTCAATGACCATCGAGATCCGCGAGGGCCGCGGCGTCGGCAAGCTGAAGGATCACATTTTCCTGCACCTCGACCATCTCGATCCCGAGGTGATCCACGAGCGGCTGCCGGGCATCGCCGAATCCTCGCGCATCTTCGCCGGCGTCGATGTCACCCGCGAGCCAATCCCGGTGATACCGACCGCGCATTACAACATGGGCGGCATCCCGACCAATTATCACGGCGAAGCGCTGACCAAGATAGACGGCAATGCCGATGCAGTTGTTCCCGGCCTGATGGCGCTGGGCGAGGCAGCCTGCGTGTCGGTGCACGGCGCCAACCGGCTGGGCTCGAACTCGCTGATCGATCTCGTGGTGTTCGGGCGCGCCGCCGCGCTGCGCTGCGCCGAATTGCTCACACCCAACGCCGAGCAGCCGGCATTGCCGAAAGATTCCGCCGATCTTGCGCTGTCACGACTCGACAAATTGCGCAACGCCTCTGGCGACACCAACACTGCGCAGCTGCGGCTCAACATGCAGAGGGCGATGCAGAGCCATTGCGCGGTGTTCCGCACCGGCCCGGTGCTGGAGGAAGGCCACAAGCTGATCCACGACATCCATGCCGGAATGGCCGACGTGCATGTCTCGGACCGCTCGTTGATCTGGAACTCCGATTTGATCGAGACGCTCGAGCTCGACAACCTGATGGCGCAAGCCGTCGTCACCATGGATTCGGCGAAGAACCGCACCGAAAGCCGCGGCGCGCATGCGCGCGAGGACTTCCCCGAGCGCGATGACAAGACGTGGATGAAGCACACGCTGTCGTGGATGGACGAGAAGGGCAACGTGAAGCTCGATTATCGCCCGGTGCACGCCTACACGCTCACCAACGACGTCGCCTATATCGAACCGAAAGCCCGCGTCTACTGACGTGGATAGCGCCTAATCGAACAACACGCGGATTGCCGACATGGTCGAATTCACGCTGCCAAAAAACTCCAAGATCACCCAGGGCAAAACCTGGCCGCACGCCCCGCAGGCTGTGAACGAGACCGAGTTCCGCATCTACCGCTGGAACCCGGACGATGAAGCCAATCCGCACGTCGACACCTATTACGTCAACCGCGACGACTGCGGGCCGATGGTCCTCGACGCGCTGATCTGGATCAAGAACAACGTCGACCCGACGCTCACCTTCCGCCGCTCCTGCCGCGAGGGCGTGTGCGGCTCCTGCGCCATGAACATCGACGGCACCAACACACTCGCCTGCACCAAGGCGATGGACGACGCCAAGGCGCCGGTGCGGGTCTATCCGCTGCCGCATCAGCCGGTGGTCAAGGACCTGGTGCCGGACCTGAAGAATTTCTATGCGCAATACGCCTCGATCGAGCCGTGGCTGCACACCACCACGCCGACACCCGAAAAAGAATGGAAGCAGAGCCACGAGGAGCGTGCCAAGCTCGACGGCATGTACGAGTGCATCCTGTGCGCCTGCTGCTCGACCTCCTGCCCGAGCTACTGGTGGAATTCCGACCGCTATCTCGGTCCGGCGGCACTGCTGCAGGCCAATCGCTGGGTGCAGGACAGCCGCGACGAGGCGACCGGCGACCGGCTCGACAATCTCGAAGATCCGTTCCGGCTCTATCGCTGCCACACCATCCTGAATTGCTCGAAGGCCTGTCCGAAAGGCCTCAATCCGGCGAAGGAGATCGCCGAATTGAAAAAGGCAATGGTCGACCGGCAGGTTTAGGAGCTTCTTGTCCCGGGTGGGATAAGTTTGTTGCCGGCGCTTACGCGCTCAAACGCATTTGTGCTCGGACAGGCAGAGCTTTTCCAGCTCGGGAAATGGCTTGTAGGCAGCATTGCCGCACTGGTCCTTGCTGACGTCGATAAACTGGTTGAGGTGGCCACCGTAAAAATAGGCGATGCGGACCGTGGGCGCGCCGTACTGGCGGCTGGCGTCACGGGCGGTGTAGCGGACACACGACGTGTAGCGCTGTTCCTTGTCGACCGCGGTGAGCGCGGGATCGCTTATCGCAGCGTTGCGTATATTGGTCGGGTCGATCAGCGTGTGCGACAGCGTGTCGAGAATTTCCTGCTTGTAATTGGCGGGAAACAAATTCGGATCGACCGGCACCTCCTTGCTGCTCGTGCAGGCCGCGAGCGCGCCCGCAGCGACCGTCATCAGTAACCAGTTCCCGGCCGGTTGTCGCATCGGACCGTCCCTCTCAATCGAGCTTGAGTTTCTTGCGCCGCTGACCAAGCGTGCGCAGCCGCAGGGCGTTGAGCTTGATGAAGCCCTCGGCGTCCTTCTGGTCGTAGGCGCCCTTGTCGTCCTCGAAGGTCACCAGCGTCGAGGAATAGAGCGAGGCCGGACTTTCGCGCCCCGTAACGATGACGTTGCCCTTGTACAGTTTGAGCCGCACCTCGCCTTCGACCAGTTCCTGCGATTTGTCGATCGCCGCCTGCAGCATCTCGCGTTCCGGCGCGAACCAGAAGCCGTTGTAGATCATCTCGGCGTAGCGCGGCATCAGCTCGTCCTTGAGATGGCCGGCGCCGCGGTCGAGCGTGATCGATTCCACGGCGCGATGCGCCGCGAGCAGGATGGTGCCGCCCGGCGTCTCGTACACGCCGCGCGATTTCATGCCGACGTAGCGGTTCTCCACCAGGTCGATGCGGCCAATACCGTTGTCGTGGCCGAGCTTGTTGAGCCGCGCGAGCAGCTTCGCCGGCGACAGCATTTCGCCATCGACGCTCACCGCGTCGCCTTTCTTGAAGCCAATGCGAATTTCGATCGCCTTGTCCGGCGCCTCCATCGGCGAGATAGTGCGCTGATAGACGATGCCGGGGGCTTCCTTGGCCGGATCTTCCAGCACTTTGCCTTCCGACGACGAGTGCAGCAAATTGGCGTCCACGGAGAACGGCGCCTCGCCTTCCTTATCCTTGGCGATCGTAATCTGGTGATCGCGCGCGAACTTCAAGAGTTCCTCGCGGCCCTTGAAGGCCCATTCGCGCCAAGGCGCAATGATCTTGATGCCGGGCTCGAGCGCGTAATAGGTCAGTTCGAAGCGCACCTGGTCGTTGCCCTTGCCGGTGGCGCCATGACAGACGGCATCGGCGCCGACCTTGCGCGCGATTTCGATCTGCTTCTTGGCGATCAGCGGCCGCGCGATCGAGGTGCCCAGCAGGTACTGGCCTTCATAGACAGTGTTGGCGCGGAACATCGGGAACACGAAGTCGCGCACGAATTCCTCGCGCAGATCCTCGATGAAGACGTTCTCCGGCTTGACACCGGCGCGCAGCGCCTTCTCGCGCGCGGGGCCTAGCTCCTCGCCCTGGCCAAGATCGGCGGTGAAGGTGACGACCTCGCAGCCATAGGTGGTCTGCAGCCACTTCAGGATGATCGAGGTATCGAGCCCGCCCGAATAGGCGAGCACGACTTTCTTGGGGCTCTTTTTGTTCTCGCCTGTGGGCATGGTACTTCTTTCCGTGGCGGCCCGGGATATGGCGGGGCGCTTTCACGGGCCTGTTGAACTCAGGATGGCGGCGGTGGTCAAGGGGCGGCGGGCGCTACTTGGTTACGTCCTCATAGACGTCCATATCGGCGCTGCCAGCCAGAATGGCGCGCCAGCCTTGCAGGAAGGTCCGCACCATGGGGTCGCTCGCCACTTTGTGGCGGTTAAGCTCGAGCGCGGCATTGGCGGCGTATTCGATCTCGATGAGGATCTGGGCCCGGTCGTCGACATTTTGCAGCACGCGAAAGCCGGTCCCGCCCATGGTCCGGTAGATAGGCGCAGCGCTGCGGATAAGCGAGAGCACCTGCGCCGGCTCGCCGAGCGCCCGCATCCTGATTTGCAGCACCCGTTTGAGGTGTTCGTCAGGCTCGCTCAAAGACCCCTCCTCGGATGAATCGCCGGCATTCTAGCATTATGCGGCCGCCGCAGCTGCAGCGATCATCGCCGACTTACGATCATCGGCAAGCCGCCCTGCGGCCGGACGGTCACCCGATGCAGCGGCCAAACCGCATGCCCGGGCGCCAATTGCAACGTGAAATTCCGCATGACGGTCGCGACGACAATCGATGCCTCCTGCGTGGCCAAGGCGGCGCCGATGCAGACGCGCGGGCCGACCCCGAACGGAAGATAGGCAAAACGATCGATGCGCTCGCGCGCTGCGCCGAGGAAGCGATTGGGATCGAAGCTGTCCGGGTCGGACCATAAGGCATGATGCCGATGCAGGACATAGGGCGCAACCACCACCATGGTGCCTCGCCTTATCGGTTCGCCCGCGAGTTCGTCGGGCCCGAGCGCGGCGCGGCTGATCGCGGCGATCGGCGGATAGAGCCGGTTGGCCTCCTCGATCACCGCACGCGTTTGAACCAGACGCTCGGACAGTCCATCGATGTCGCCGTCGAGCTCGCGGTCGGCTTCGGCTTGCACCCGGCTGCGCCATTCCGGCGATTGCGACAGCAGGAACAGCGTCCAGGTAATGCTGTTGGCGGTCGTTTCGTGACCGGCGGCGATGAAGGTGAGGATATTCGCGCGCACCTCGACTTCGCTCAGGCCTTCGCCGGTTTCCGGGTCGCGCGCTTCCAGTAAGAGCGTGAGGATGTCGCGCGGCACTTCGTCGGGTTCTTGCGCGAGACGATGGCGGCGCGTGGCGACGATCGTGTCGATGGCGGATTCGAACACGCGCAGCATCGGGCGGACTTTCCATCGGCTGAGCCGCGGCACCGCGGCCGGCAGGCCGAGCACGTCGAACGGATCGAGCTTTCCGATCGCCTCAAAGTAATGTTTCATGGCGACGCGGATTTCTTCGGTGTTGCGGCCGAGGCCATCAGAAAACATCGTGCGCTCGAGCACTTCGAGTGTCACGCGCGTGACCTCGACCGCGATGTCGTCGATTTGGTCTTCGCGCGCGCGCAACCGCGCGACCAGACCGGCCGCCGCCTCGATCATCGCGGCCGAGAAGCCGAGTACTGTGCGGCGCGCAAATAGCGGCGCCAGCGCGCGGCGCTGAGTACGCCATTGATGGCCTTCGGCTGTGAGCAGTCCATTGTTCAAGCCGGCCGACAGCACGCGCCGCTGCAGCCAGTCCTTGTGATAGTTTTGGCTGTTATCCATCAACACACGGCGGATCGCCGCGGGATCGCTGACCAGCGCGACCCGTCCGATCGACAGGTCGCCCATCACGATCGGCTGTTCGAAATGCGCCTGGGTCCAGGCCTCGAGCGGGTTCTTCGCCAGCACGCGCAACAGCGCCAGCGGGCCTAACGGCGTGCGCCGCGGCACCGGGGCCGGCGGATACAATTTGGCGTGCGGGCCGTGCACAACGTACTCCAATCGTTACGGAAACTAGATTTTTTTAGCGATCCTGCCCGACCCGGATACCAGTGCAATAGCCCGACGGGAACAAAGTTCCCCATTGGCGTTAACGCCTGCAGCCGCAAAGCCGGTGACATTGACGCCTAACCCGCTGTCAAAGTTCGGTTTTTCGCTTGCGCAGCAATCCGACGAGAAAATCGTGGCCGGGCCGCGCGAGGCGCTCGATGGCGCGCTCGACGGCCTCGTCGGTGAGCCGCGTACGCGGCCAGCGATAGATCAGGCCGTGCACCACCCAGATGATCAGAAAGGTGAACACCCCGGCAAACACTGTGTCGGTGAGAAAATGCCCGCCTGCCATGATGCGCACCGCCGCCATGCCGATGCCGAGCGCGAGCGCGGCGCCATAGGCGATCGCCCGCCACGGCGGCGGCACCAGCGCCGCCGGTGCGAGCGTCCACACTGCGCCGGAGACATCGCCGGAAACGAACGAACAGTTGCCCGGGCAATCGCCGCGCGGATCCCACCAGGCGACGAAATGCTGATCGCCGCCGAACTGCGTCACGTCGATCGGCCGCGGCCGGCCCCAATGATCCTTGAGCGTGACGTTGACCAGCAGGCCGGGACCGAGCGCGATGGTCGAGATCAAAAACACAATGGCGCGGCCTGACAGCAACAGCCGCCGACGCGGCAGGAGCAATTTGAGCACCAACGCCGCGACCACCGGGATGACGATTACGGTAGCCACCCATAGCCCGATGTCGCGGGCAAGCATCAGCGGCGGATAGACGCGCGGAGCAAAATTGTTGCCGTAGGCAACCATCGCGTTGAACGGCGCGGAGATCATCAGATCGAGCTGCGGAAACAGCCCGAAGACCACGCCCACCACGGCGGCCAGGGCAAGCGCAATAATCAATCCGATTCGGTTCATGGCTTTTTCCGCAAACGCGGCCTGCGGTCTAGCCGAGCAAGACCGGAAAGGGAAGTCAGCGGCCGCGCCAACGGCCGGCATTGCGGCCGGCGATCAGCCAATAGGTGACACCGAACACGACGCCGACCGCGGCTGCGATCTCGGCCTGGCGTGAGATCGGCGGCGGCGGATAATCGATCAATTCCTCGTAACTGCCGGTGAAGCCCGCGCTGTAGTAGCCGAGCAGCAGGATCGTGGCGCCGGCCGCCGCCTGGATCACGAGCGAACGAATGGAAAAGGCCTCCGCCAGCACGACGGCGATCAGGATCGGCAGAAAGCCGATGAGGATGGTGACGCCGGAGGCGAAAGCCGCGGTGCCCCAGAAGAACACGTGCGCGACCGGATCGGCGCCGACCATGTGCAATTCGGCACCGAGCAACGCGATGGCGGCGGCGATGCCGGCCGCCGCGGTCGCCATGAACAGGCCGAACAGAATGACAATGATGCGGCCGAGTAATGCCACGGGCTAGTCCGTCATGGCCATGGCGCGCAGCGCCATGCGCTCGCGCGCCGACAGCTTCTCGCTCGCGCTCTTGAGCTGACCGCAGGCGGCCAAAATGTCGCGGCCGCGCGGGGTGCGCACCGGCGAGGCGTAGCCGGCGTCGAACACGACTTGCGAGAATTTTTCGATCTGCTCCCAGTCGGAACATTCGTATTTGCTGCCCGGCCAGGGATTGAACGGAATGAGATTGATCTTGGCCGGGATGCCCTTGAGCAGGCGCACCAGCGCCTTGGCGTCGTCGATCGAATCGTTGATGCCTTTGAGCATGACGTATTCGAAGGTGATGCGCTTGGCGTTGGAGACGCCGGGATAGTTGCGGCACGCTTCCAGCAATTGCGCGATCGGGTATTTTCGATTGAGCGGCACCAGTTCGTTGCGCAAGTCGTCGCGCACCGCGTGCAACGACACCGCCAGCATGCAGCCGATCTCGGCGCCGGCGCGTTCGATATTCGGCACTACGCCGGAGGTCGACAGCGTGATGCGGCGCTTGGAGATGGCGATGCCGTCGCCGTCGGCGACGATCAGCAGCGCGTCGCGCACCGCGTCGAGATTGTACAGCGGTTCGCCCATACCCATCATGACGATATTGCTGACGCAGCGGTCGCCGGTCGGCACGATGCCGTCCATTGGGCGCGCGGCGCCCGGCCAATCTCCCAAACGATCCCGCGCCACCATCACCTGGCCGACGATCTCCTCGGCCGTCAGGTTGCGCACGAAACGCTGGGTGCCGGTGTGGCAGAACGAACAGGTAAGTGTGCAGCCAACCTGGCTGGAGACGCATAGCGTGCCACGGTCGGTGTCGGGAATATAGACGCACTCGACCTCGTGCGGCCGCTCGCCCTGCGTTTCGCCGGGCAAGCGAAGCAGCCATTTGCGCGTGCCGTCGACCGAGATCTGCTCGGCCACGACCTCGGGCCGATCCAACGTAAAGCGTTGCGCCAGTTCGGCGCGCAGCTCCTTGGAAACGCTGGTCATGTCGTCGAAAGAGGTCAGCCCGCGGAAATAGATCCAGTGCCAGAGCTGCTGCACGCGCATCTTGCGCTGCGCCTCCGGCACGCCAACCGCGCCCAAGAGCGCGCCAAGCTGCGCGCGCGTCAGACCTACCAGCGACGGCTTGTCCGGCGGCACATAGCGCTCGAGCGGCGTCTTCTCGACGGAAGGGGAAATATCCAGCGTGGTCATTCGTAAATAGCTCATGTCACGGCCGGGTTTGTCACCCGCAAGTCGGGTATACCCGACTTGCGGCCCAGCCATTGTGCGGAAGTCGGGCAAGCCCGACTTCCGATGCCATCCCGCTTGGGGAGGCTCAGTCTATCTAAGCAAGATCACCGGGTCTCGCCACCTGATCTCGGGTTAACCCGAGATCAGGCTTAAAATGCTCAAGTCGGCTATAGCCGACTTGAATGTGGCGGCCCGGTGATGACCCTTCGGGTCACTTGCACTCCTGGCCCACCTTGTCGAGCGCCTGGTCGAGGCCCTTCAGCGAATAGGTGTCGGTGGTCTTGGCGCCTGTGTGCGACACGCTCTTGACCACCATATTGGAGCCCTTGCGCATGGTTTCGACCATCTGCGCTTCCTCGGCGGCATTCTTCACCCAGGCACCGTCGTTCTGGGTGTAGAGCACATAGCTTGCCGAGCCGATGGTCGCGGTGGCATCGACGCCTGCCTTCTGCGGATAGCCGACGATGACCGATACCTCGTTCCTGACCTTCTCGGCCGGCCGCGTCGAGACGAAGGCGTAGGACGGATCGCGCTTCCGATTGGACGGCTCGATGACCGCCGAGGTCGGCTTCGACAGTGCAAAGCAGACCTTCTTGCCGCCGGGCGATGCCTGGTAGGCGCCCCAGTCGCCAAACTGGCCGAGCAGTACGGCCTGCTCAGTCGGCTCGGGCTTGGCCGGCTTCTTCGGCGCCGGCTTGGTCTGCGCAAAAGCCGCCGTGCAGGACATCACGGCGGCGGCGGTCAGCAGTGCAATTGCGCGGTCTTGCCAAAGCATCTTCGTCATCGGGCCCTACCGGTTGAAGTGAATGACTACGTTCGATCTGCCCCTAAAGCACGGTTAGATACTAACCCATTAGGGACGAATTTCGACAAGCCGAGTGGCGGCAATCGGTCGCCCCCGCGAAACTATAGGACTAAATCCGACGCCGCCAAACCGGCCGGGGGCTATGCTAGATAGCCTGTAGGACAGTTCCAACTGAGGCCCCATGAAAGCTCTGCTTTGTACCCGCTATTGCACCCCTGACGAACTGGAGCTTATCCATATCGCCGACCCGGCGCCCGGGCCTGGCGAAACAGTGGTGCGCGTCAGGGCGGCGGCGCTCAATTTCTTCGATAACCTCATCATCGCCGGCAAGTACCAGCACAAGCCACCGTTCCCGTTCTCGCCTGGAGCCGAGTTCGCCGGCGAAGTCGAAAGCGTCGGCGCCGGTGTCACTGGCGTTGCGCCCGGCGACCGCGTCATCGGCAATATCGGCTGGGGCGCGGCGCGCGAGAAAGTTGCCGTCGCCGCCGATCAGCTTGTCGCCATGCCACCCGGTCTCGATTTCGACCATGCCGCCGGCCTCACCGTCACCTACGGCACCACGATGCATGCGCTGAGAGACCGGGCCCAGATCAAGCCCGGCGAGACGCTGGCCGTGCTGGGCGCCGCCGGCGGCACCGGCCTCTCGGCGGTCGAATTGGGCAAGCTGATGGGTGCACGCGTCATTGCCTGCGCGTCGTCCGACGACAAAATTGCCTTCGCCCGCCAGCACGGCGCCGACGACGGCGTGAATTACACCGCGACCGATCTCAAGGACGCGCTACGCGCGCTGACCGGGGGCAAGGGCGTCAACGTGGTCTACGATCCGATCGGCGGGGCGCAGGGTGAAGCAGCGCTTCGCGGCATGGATTGGGGCGGACGCTATCTGGTCATCGGTTTTGCTGCCGGCGACATGCCGAAGTTGCCGCTCAATTTGGTGCTGCTGCGCAGCTATGACGTACTCGGCGTCTATTGGGGCGCCTGGGTCCAGCGCAACCCGCAAGGCCATCGCGCCAACATGACGCAGATCCTCGATTGGTGCGCGCAAGGCAAACTGTCGTCACACGTGCACGCGGTTTATCCACTGGGCGACGCACCGGCCGCGCTCAAGGCGATCGCCGCGCGCCAGGTGATGGGCAAGGCGATTCTGCACCCTTAGAGCCTGGCTAGCGCGTTACGCGCCGCCTCGCGGTGTTCCGGACGGATGTTGCTGGCGACCAAGTTTATCGCCGTCGCCAACACCGCGGCATCGTCGGTGAAACCGATGACCGGCAGCACATCCGGAATAGCGTCGACTGGCAAGATGAAATAGGCGATCGCCGCCACCAGCGTCGCCTTCACCGACAGCGGCGTAGCTTTGTCGAAGGCGCAATAATATGCGGCGAGCAATTGCTCCGCGAAAGGAATACGCGTGGTCGCGCGCTTTAACTTGCGCCAGAAGTCGCGCTTGAGCGTACCTTCGTCGTCGCGTCGCCAAAATGCAGCGTGTGCGAATGCCATCGCATTTAAATGGGTGTCAAAACCCGCCGTCGCAAGGTGCTAGGCGATGCGCGCGATGAGCCGTTGGAGCATAACGCCGGGCCGCCGCTCGACAGTCCCGTCGAACAGGATCGTCTGTCCGGCCAGCGCGCGGCGCACATGATCGCCGACATAGGCCGTGAACAGACGGCCGTCCTTTTCGCGGTGGTCGGCGTTCTCGGTGATGCGGAAGCTCATGTAGATGACGCCGCCCGGCTTGAGGATTTGCAGCATACGGGCGACTGCCGGCGCGATTTCCTCGCGCGGCAAATGCATGAGCACGGTCTCGCAGCACACATTGTCAAAATGCCGCGCCGGAATTCCGCTCAACTCGGGCAGCGCGGCCTTTTTGAATTCGATGTGTGGAAAGTGGGCGCGGGCCTGCACCAAAAGGCCATCCGAGAGGTCATAACCGACGGTCGGGAACCCATTGGCGGTGAGCCAGGCCGCATCGCGACCGCTACCCGAGCCGATATCGGCGGTGAGTCCCGGCCGGAAAAATTGCCGCAACAGCGCATATACGTCGGCCGGCTTTTCCTCGGCGAGCCAGCGCTGCACGAAGGCCGACGCATCGGATTCGTAAACGGCGAGCGTTGTCTTATCCATGGTCAGTCGGCGAGCCGGTCCATCGCCTCGGCGAGCTTGATGTCGAGCTCGGTCACACCGCCGGCGTCGTGCGTCGAGAGCGTCACCTCGACCGTCTTGTAGACGTTGAACCATTCCGGATGGTGATCCATTTTCTCCGCCACCAGCGCCGCCCGGGTCATGAAGCCAAAGGCCTGGTTGAAATCCTTGAAGATGAATTTCTTGGCGATGGCGTCGCGGCCGGTCACCTCGGACCAGCCGGAAAGCTTGGCCAAGGCCGTCTTGCGGGCATCTCCAGTCAATTTGGCGGCCATGACGCAACCTCTTTCGGGCTTATTCGCCGGCTGGCGGTTCCAGCCGCAAATTCTGCGGCGGCAGCGCGGCCATGTCGACCGGATTCGCCAGCTCCGCCGGCTGGTCAACGCCGTGCACCGAATAGAGTTGCGGCGTGGCCCGGTTCACCTGCAGATGAAAAATATCCGGCCGATTGTAATGGCCGGCAAAATCGTGGCGGAGCTTCATCTGAATGCCGAGATCGAGATTGCATTCGGCGTACAGAATGCCCTCCTCGGCGCCCATCGGTCCGACGATTATGCGGCTCATGGGATCGACGATCAACGAGCCGCCGCAGCAATCGGGGTTGCGCAGGAATTTCTCTCCCTCGGGGCCGGCCTGCAGCATCTCGATCATCCGCTCATCGACCGTGCCGCAGGCGGAAATAACGAAGGCCTTGCTCATCTGCGCAAAGGCCTGCGAGTTGATGGCGACGCGATTGCGCAGCGGATCTCCGCTGGTCGGAAAATGGTTCGGCCAACTCATGACATGAATACGCGTGCCTTCGGCAATCAAGGCGAAGATCGCCAGGGGATTGGAGTTCTCGCCGCAGATCAGCCCGCTCATCGGCCCGAATTCACTGCTGAACGCGCCGAAAGTGTCACCGTAGCCGCCCATATGCACCAGACGCTCACCGACCGTCGGCATGATCTTCTGGTGCTTGCGGATCAGCGTGCCGTCGGGCCCGATATAGACCTGGGTGTTGAACATCGTGCCGATGGTCTGCGGCAGCTTCTCACAGACGCCAATCACAATATAAGCGTTGGCCGCGCGCGCGGCATCGCATAGCGCATCGATTTCGGGCCCCGGAATCTCCACCGAATTTTTGAACAGTTCGACCGCCAACCGGTTGGCGATCGCACCGCTCGCCGCGTGGTGGTGATACCAGACGGGGTGAGCCGGGATGAAGCCTTCGGGAAATCCGATGACGCGGGCGCCATTTTTGCCGGCCTCGCGAATCAAGCGACAGGCCTTTTCGGTCGAGCCTTCGCGGTCGAGAAATACCGATGCAGCCTGCACTGCCGCCACTTTCACTTTCGGATAACTATCGCCCATTGACGGTGTCCTTTGGCCGAACGCAGCGCCCTCGCAAAGCTCGCCGGCAGATACTACCTCATAGGAGTTGGCCCCGACCATATGAGGCTTTTCATGTCCTGGTCATTGAATATCGGCAAGGTGTTCGGCACGGTCGTCCGCGTCCATCTCACCTTCCTTCTGTTTCTCGCCTGGATCTTTGCCGCCAGCTACAGCCAGGGAGGCGCCGCCACCGCCTGGGACAGCGTCGCCTTCATGGTATTGCTGTTTCTTTGCGTGCTGCTGCACGAGTTCGGCCACATCCTCACCGCGCGTGCCTTCGGTGTGCCGACGCCCTATGTGACGCTGCTGCCGATCGGCGGCGTCGCCCAACTCGAGCGCATCCCCGAGGAGCCTGGGCAGGAATTTCTGATCGCCATCGCCGGGCCGCTGGTGAACGTGGCCATCACTATTCTGCTGGTCGTTGTCGGCGGTGCAACGCTGCAGACAGGCGCCGCGGCCGGGCTCGACAACACGCAGTTTTCCCTGATCGACCGCCTGGCGGTGGTGAACCTGTTCCTCGCCGTGTTCAACATGATCCCGGCTTTCCCGATGGACGGCGGCCGCGTGCTGCGTGCGTTGCTGGCAAGCCGCATGGGCTATGTGCGGGCGACCGAGGTCGCCGCGGCCATCGGCCAGTTCGTCGCCTTCGCGCTCGGCTTCATCGGGCTGATGTACAATCCGGTGCTGATTTTCATCGCCATCTTCGTCTATCTCGCAGCATCATCCGAAGCGCACATGGTGGCGCTGCGCGCCGCCTCGCGCGGCGTGCCGGTGAGCCACGCCATGATGATGCATTTCGAGACGCTCACACCGGAAGAGCACCTCGACGCCGCGGTGCAGACCTTGCTGCACACCGGCCAAGGCGAGTTTCCGGTCGTCGATGCCGCCGGCAAGCCGGTGGGCGTGCTCGGCCGCGGCGACGTAATCCGCGCCATCAAGCAGCGCGGCCCCGACGCCCGCGTTGCCGACGCCATGGTCGCCGGCATGCCGACGGTCGGCCACCGCACGACCCTAGAGCAGGCCTTCAGGCTGCTGCAGCAGAAGCAGGCGCCGGCAGTCGGCGTTATCGATGGCGGCGGCAAGCTGGTCGGGCTGGTGACTGGCGAGACCATTGCCGAGATGATGATGCTGCAAAATTCATTGCCAAAAGGCATCCATATTGGCCCCTGGACGCAGCCGCCCTCGTCAAAGGCCGCTTAACCAGCCGTCAATTGGCCGGTTGCTTCTGGCCGCTTGGTGACTATATTGCGCTGCAATAGCGTCGCGTCGCGGGTCCATAAGGGCCCGCGCTTTGGTTTTTGGACCGCTTATGAACCTTCGCAACATCGCCATCATCGCCCACGTCGACCACGGCAAAACGACACTTGTCGACCGGCTGCTGCAGCAATCCGGCGCCTATCGCGAGAACCAGCGCGTGGTCGAACGCGCCATGGACTCCAACGATCTCGAGCGCGAGCGCGGCATCACGATCCTGGCCAAGGCGGCCTCGGTGCTGTGGAAAGATACCCGCATCAATATCGTCGATACACCGGGCCACGCCGATTTCGGCGGCGAGGTGGAGCGCATCCTCAACATGGTCGACGGCGCGCTGGTGCTGGTCGACGCCGCCGAAGGTCCGCTGCCGCAGACCAAGTTCGTCGTGTCGAAGGCGCTCAAGATGGGACTCAAGCCCATCGTGGTCATCAACAAGGTGGACCGTTCCGATGCCAGGCCGGTCGAAGTCATCAACGAAGTCTTCGACTTGTTCGCCGCGCTCGACGCCACCGACGAGCAGCTCGATTTCCCGATCCTCTACGGCTCGGCCAAACAGGGCTGGATGGCGACGACGCTGGAAGGCTCGCACGACGACGGCATGCAGCCGCTGTTCGATCTCATCCTCAGCCACGTCAAGCCACCGGTGGTCGACAGCGGACCGTTCCGTCTGCTCGGCACCATTCTTGAAGCCAACCCCTATCTCGGCCGTCTCGTCACCGGCCGCATCAAGTCCGGTTCGGCAAAGCCCAACCAGGCGGTCAAGGTGATTGATCACGACGGCAAGCTGATCGAGACCGGCCGTATCACCAAGTTGCTGGCGTTCCGCGGTCTCGAGCGCGTGCCGGTGGACGAGGCCGAAGCCGGCGACATCGTCGCCATCGCCGGACTGCCGAACGCCACCGTGGCAATGACGATCTGCGATCCCACCGTCGAAACGCCGATCCCGGCACAGCCGATCGATCCGCCGACGCTGGCGATGACGTTCCGCGTCAACGATTCCCCGCTCGCCGGCACCGAAGGCAGCAAGGTCACCGGCCGCATGATCCGCGACCGCCTGTTGCGCGAGGCGGAAGGCAATGTGGCGTTGCGCGTGCGCGAGAGCGACGAAAAGGATTCGATGGAAGTCGCCGGCCGCGGCGAATTGCAGCTCGGCATCCTGATCGAGACCATGCGGCGCGAGGGCTTCGAGCTCTCGGTATCGCGGCCGAAGGTGCTGATGCGCGACGACCCGAAGACCGGCGAGATGCTGGAACCGATCGAGGAAGTCGTCATCGACGTCGACGAAGTCCATTCCGGCATCGTCGTGCAGAAGATGTCGGAGCGCAAAGCCGAACTGCTGGAGATGAAACCGTCCGGCGGCCACCGCCTGCGGCTGGTGTTTCACGCGCCGACGCGCGGGTTGATCGGTTACCAGGGCGAGCTGCTGACCGACACGCGCGGCACCGCCATCATGAACCGGCTGTTTCACGACTACGCGCCGCACCGGGGTGCGATCCAGGGCCGCCGCAACGGCGTGCTGATCGCCAACGATCAGGGCGAAGCGGTCGCCTATGCCCTGTGGAATCTGGAAGACCGCGGCCCGATGATGATCGAGCCGGGCTGGAAGGTTTACCGCGGCATGATCGTCGGCGAGCATACCCGCGACAACGATCTCGTCGATCAACGTGCTCAAGGGCAAACAGCTCACCAATATCCGCACCACCTCGAAGGACGAAGCGGTCCGTCTTACGCCGCCGATCCGCATGACGCTGGAAAAGGCGCTGGCCTACATCGAGGACGACGAGTTGGTCGAAGTCACGCCGAAATCGATCCGCCTGCGCAAGAAGCTGCTCGACGAGACCGACCGCAAGCGCGCCGACCGCGCGAAGGAAGCCGAGGCGGTATAAGGCTCGCCTGCCGGCCCGGTATCGGGTGCTGTCCTATATTGGGACGATCCGAATCCAAGAAATCGAATCACCGGCGCACGCGTTGGCGCCGGCCGTCGCGTAGCGCGAACGCCGCGCTATCGCGCGCTGCGTGGACGACCGCATGAAATGAGCACGATTTTTCAGCCGCCACAGCATGTTTCTCGACGAACTGTGGCCAGTAATCCACACCATTAACCGATCATTAATCATGGGCTTGAAGCCCGCAAAGTTCATTGCTTCTATTCTGCAATGAGTACGACCCTCATAGAGATTCGCCGAGCCAAGGCGTCCGATGCGGCGGACGTCGCCGCGACGCACGACGAGGCATGGCGCGACCGCCTATCAGGGCATCATCCCGGGCAACGAACTCGACAAGCTGATCAACCGGCGCGGACCGGATTGGTGGGATTCGGCGATCCGCAAAGGCAGCCGCATCACCATTCTGCAATTCGGCGAGCAGGTTGCCGGCTACGCCAATTACGGACGCAACCGCGCGCGCAGCCTGTTCTATGACGGCGAAGTCTACGAGCTTTATCTGCGACCCGAGTTCCAAGGCCTCGGCTTTGGCCGCCGCCTGTTCACCGCCGCGCGCAAGGATCTCACGCAGAGCGGCTTGAAGAGCCTGGTGGTGTGGGCGCTGTCCGACAATGAGCCGGCGGTGGAATTCTATCGCGCGCTCGGCGGCCGCGCGGTCGCGCGCTCGTCGGAGCGCTTCGGCGCAAAGACGCTCGATAAGGTCGCCTACGCCTGGCAGTGAGGCGTCTCTAATAATAATCAAATTTTCGGCGCCGGCAGCCCGTTCTGGATGCACGCGGCGGTCAGCGTGTTGAGCAGCAGGCAGGCGATGGTCATTGGTCCGACGCCACCCGGCACCGGCGTGATCGCACCAGCGATCGTCTTGGCCTCGGCATAGGCAACATCCCCGACGATGTGCGCCTTGCCATGTTCGCCGACAACGCGATTAACGCCCACGTCGATCACGGTCGCACCCGGCTTGATCCATTGGCCGCGAACCATTTCGGGGCGGCCCATTGCGGCGATCAGCAAGTCGGCGCGCGCGCACACCGCCGGCAAATCGACCGTCTTGGAATGAGCGATGGTCACCGTCGCATTCTCGGCCAGCAGCAATTGCGCCACCGGCTTGCCGACGATGTTGGAGCGGCCGATCACCACTGCCTCCAGCCCCGCCAGCGAGGGGTGCACGGTCTTGGCCAGCCGCACGCAGCCGAGCGGCGTGCACGGCACCAAGCCGGACAGCCCGCTGGCGAGCCGGCCGGCATTGAGCGGATGGAACCCATCGACGTCCTTGTCGGGATCGATGGCGGCGATGACCTTGTCCGGGTTGATCTGCGGCGGCAGCGGCAATTGCACCAGGATGCCGTTCACGCTCTCATCGACATTGAGCCGCGCGATCAGGTCGAGCAGTTCTCTCTCGCTTACGTCCTCGGGCAAATCCTGATCGAAAGAATGAAAGCCTGCCTCGGCGACCGCCTTCGTCTTGTTGCGGACGTAGACTTTGCTGGCGGGATTGTGGCCGACCAGCACGACCGCAAGACCCGGCACAATGCCGCGGTCGCGCCGCAGCCGGTGCACCGCATCCGTCACCTTGCCGCGCAGGTCGGCCGAGATCGTCTTGCCGTCGATGATGCGAGCGGACATGGCCGGATTGTTAGCCTTTTGCCGCGGCCTTCTCCAGGGTCGCGATCAGCATGGGCGGATCGCCCGCAATGGCGAGCTGCTTGACGCGGGCGGTGGCGCCCGCGGTGAGCGCGACGTCGCGCGGCGGGACGCCGGCCGCCTTGGCGATGAGCCGCACCAGCGCCGCGTTCGCCTCGCCTTCGCTCGGCGCGGCCCGCACGCGCACCTTGAGCACGCACCGGCCGTCGGCCAATTGCGCGATACCGTCGATGGCGTCGCGGCCGCCCTTGGGCGTCAGCCGCACGGCGAGCGCGACTCCGCCGGCCATCGCCGACCATGGCCTCGATCTGGCGCCGCCACGTCAGAATGAACAGCTTGGACAGATGTACCGGAATGATCACGTTTTCGAAGAATAGGATGAGCAAGATCAGGATCACCGGCGAAATGTCGATGCCGCCAAGATTGCGGCAGCAAATTCGAGCGGATCGGCCGCAGCAGCGGCTCGGTGATCCGGTACAGAAAGTCGCCGATCGCGTGCACGACCTGGGATTGCGGGTATTGACCACGTTGAAGGCGACCAGCCAGGACAGACCGCCGTGGCGATCAGCAGCCAGATATAGATGTTGCAGCAC
Organism: uncultured Alphaproteobacteria bacterium; assembly: GCA_963772235.1. GTDB lineage: Bacteria > Pseudomonadota > Alphaproteobacteria > Rhizobiales > Xanthobacteraceae > Pseudolabrys. The sequence continues at coordinate 313,880 of CAVYWI010000024.1, read as the reverse complement.
CAGCAGAAAATATCGAGGACTGACGCGCATGAAATTCCAGCCTAGTTCGAGATGGGCGGAAATTAGCGGGTCGTTTGGCCTTCCGAACAAGGCCGGCAAGACCGCCGGTGCGCCAGGTCTTGCCGCGCCGGCCGCATCCTTGACAGGCCCAAACCCTGGTCCTAAATGGCGCCCACTCGCTGAAAACCGCGCAAATACGAACATTGCGCCGCGAAGGCGGGGCCGTAGCTCAGTTGGGAGAGCGCCTCGTTCGCAATGAGGAGGTCAGGGGTTCAAATCCCCTCGGCTCCACCACTCGCCTTCGCCGGTCCGCGGCTTCGGCTCGGCGAGCCATCACGTACCAAAGGCTGCCGCGCCGAGGTCCGCAGGGCGTAGGCGGGCTTTTCGCCAGCCGCTAACCTGCAGCTTGATCGACCGGCTTGCACCCGATCCAATGATCGATGAAGGCGGCAAGCCAGTTGCGCGAGGCATGATCGTGCACCGCGCGGTCGGCAATGTGCTCGTGGCGCTGCTTGGTACCCGGCAGTTCCATGCGGTGGGCGCCGCGCACTAGCCAGCGATACATCATGGCGTGGGTGACCTCGGGGTGAAACTGCAGCGCGTAGCCGGCGCCATAGCGGAACGCCTGCACCGAGAAAGCATCGCCCTCAGCTAACAGCTCGGCGCCGGCTGGCAGGTCGAAGCCCTCGCGGTGCCATTGATAGACGTTGTCGGGCCATTCGGCGCAGATCGCGCGCCCGGCTTGCGTCGGGCGGATCGGGTAATAGCCGACCTCGGCGTGGCCTTGCGGATGCGGATAGACGCGGCCGCCGAGATGGCGCGCCATCATCTGCGCGCCGAGGCAGATACCGAGATAAGGTTTCTTGTCGCGCAGCGGCACGCCGATCCAGTCGATCTCGCGCCTGACGAAATCCTCTTCATCGTTGGCGCTCTGCGGTCCGCCGAAGATCGCGGCGCCGGCATGCTCATCCATCGTCTCCGGCAGCGGATCGCCGAAGCGCGGGCGGCGGATGTCGAGCGGATAGCCGAGTTTGCTCAGCACCTGGCCGACGCGGCCGGGCGAGGAATGCTCCTGGTGCAAGATGAGAAGGACCGGCTTCAACATGGCGGTTCGGTGCGCGATTCTGCGCGTCTATCGAGTACTAACCGCTTTACCGACGTTTGCAATGTGAGGGGCGCGAGGCGGCTATGTGCGCGGCGCGGGCCTGCGCCGGCGCTGCCGGGCGTCAACCAGTGCCAGCAGCAGGCGGCGCGGGACGAAGCGGATCACGGTGACGACCGCCTTGTTGACCAGGCCGGGGACCACGGTGCGGCGGCCCTGCATCAGGCCACGATAGCCGGCTTCCGCCACCTGCTCGGCGCTCAGCGTGAGAATGTCAGGGGCCATACCGCCGCTGGATATGCCGGCACGCGCCGCAAATTCAGTCGGCACCGGACCCGGGCAGAGCACGGTCACCCGCACGCCGTGCGATTTGAGTTCGCTGTGCAGCGCCTCGCTGAACGACAGCACGAAGGCCTTGCTGGCGTAGTAGACCGACATGCCCGGACCGGGCAGAAAGCCGGCCATCGAGCCGACATTGAGAATGCCGCCACGGTGGCGCGCCAGGCTGTCGACAAAGGCGAGCGAGAGCTCGGCGAGCGTGCGCACATTGAGATCGATCATCGACAATTGCTCGTCGCGGTCGAGCGTGGCGGCGGTGCCGACCAGGCCGAAGCCGGCATTGTTGACCATGAATTGCGGCTCGGCGCCTTGCGCGGCCAAAGCCTCGCCGATCAGGCCGGCGGCATCGCCGCGCTGCAGGTCGGCGACAATCACCAGCGGTCTGACGCCGCCGGCGGCCACGATCTCGTCGGCCAGCTCGCGCAGGCGGTCCTCGCGCCGCGCCACCAGAGCCAAGGCGTGCCCGTTGCGCGCGAACACGCGCGCCAGCGCGGCACCGATACCGGCCGAGGCGCCAGTGATCACGGTGACCGGCTGCAAGTCGCTCATGGCGTCAGGTTGCCCTCATTCGCGCGCGACGCCGAAACCCGCTCCCGCAGCGCGATCCGCTCGTTTTGCGGGACGCACAGCAAATCAGCCGCGCGCCAGATCAAATTGTCCTCGAACTCGGTAACGACGCCGTCGGCAAAGGCGATCTGCCACATCATCTCGACCATGCGCGCGCGGCCCGCATCGTCGAGCGAGCGGTTGAGCTTGGCGGTGAAGTGATAGAGATCGACCGACTTTTGCTCGGCCTTGGTCGCCTCGGCGACCAATTCGTCGGTCGCGGCATCGTCCAGATTGAAGCGCAGCTTGATCAGTCCGTGTAGCTTGACGCGCTCGGCGGGGGCTATCGAACCGTCGATGGCGGCCGCATGCACCAAAAGCGCCGCGGCGGCGACGCGGTAATCGTCTTCCGCGAAGCGGCTAGCATGCTTGCCGCTGTCGCCCAGGTCGGACATCAATTTTCGCAGCGAATTGAACATGAAAAATTCCTCGCGCGGCCCGCGCCCCCACACAGTCTATCTAAGAACGCAAACGGCCACCCGAAAGCCCGGGCGGCCGCGGTGCCGGCCGGGCGGCTATTCTAGGTTCTTGCTGGGCGGGAAATCGCGGGAGAACACTGGCTGCTGGACAACTTTCTTCGGATCGTAGGTCCAGAACTGGCTCACCTGCGGATAGGTCTTGATGATGGTGTTGGTAAGCTTGCCGCTTACGCGCGCCACTTTGCGAATGTAAATATCGAGGATCGGCGTGCCGTATTCGTCGAGCCGGACGGGGCCGATTGGGCCATGCGTGAGGCGTACATCGTGCATCGCCTTGAGGAAGGCCGCCGCATCGTCGGTCTTTCCGCCGGTGGTCTTGAGCGCCTCCTCGATGATGAGCAGCGCGGTATAAGGTCCGGCGGTGTAGAAACCGGGATCGTGCTTATATTCCGCGTTGATGCCGGCGACGAATTTCTTGTTGTCCGGCGTGTCCAAGCCGGCGGCGTACCAGCCGGCCGTGACGACGCCGACGGCTTCCTCGCCCATGACCTTGAGGATGCCCTCGTCGGTCGAGGTGGTATTGCCGAGCACAGCGACTTTGCTCTTCAGCCCGTAATCGTTGAACTGCTTGAGGAAGCGCAGCGGATTGCCGCCGGCAAAGCCCATGTAGATCGCGTCGACGTCGGGCTTGATCTGCGCGAGATAGGGCGCGTATTCCGGCGCGTTGAGCGGCGGCCACAGCTTCTGCACGATCTTGCCGCCGCCCGCTTCGAAGGCGAGATGGAATCCACCGGCACCTTCGTGGCCGTAGGTGAAATCCTCGGCGACGATAGCGACCTTCTTGTAGCCGAGCGTCTTGGCCGCGTAATCGCCGAGCGGATAGGTCACCTGCGGCGCCGTGCCGAAGGCATGCAGCACGTAAGGATTCGGCTGGCGCGGCTCTTGAGGTCGACGGTCGCGGCCGAGGTCGTGGTGATCAGCGGCACTTTGCTGTCGCGAACGTAACCGTCCATCGCCAAAGCTTCGTTGGTCGCCAACGGGCCGATCATCACCGGCACCTTGTGACGCTCGACCAGCTCCTGGGTCTTGGTCTTGGCAAGCGCCGGATTGCCGGCTGTGTCTTGCGTGATCAGCTCGATCTTGCGGCCGGCGATCATGCCGTTGCGTTCCTTGAGGAAGAATGCCGCGCCTTCTTCCTGCTGCTTGCCGCCAGCCGCGAGCGGACCGGTGAGAACCGTGAGGAAGCCGATTTTGAGCGGCTCCGGCGATTGCGCGAACACGCGCGGCGCCGGGAACATGCTGATCGCCGCGCCTGCCTTGAGCAGCGTGCGGCGCGACACTCCCGATTTTCCGATCTTTGTAGACATCGCAGTTCCCTCCCTGGTTTTCAGTCGTTTCCCTTGTGTCGGGAAATCAATTTGATGATTGAGCGATTGGGCGACACCTGAGATAGCAGGCGGCGTAGCTTGTCGTCCGGGCTCCCAGGCAAACCCCGCCCGCCCGATAATATTCGCACATTCACCACGCGAGGCAATGAAGTTGAAGGCAGGCCGCGAAATTTTCGCGCCTATATCAAGAACCAGCGATATGGAGAATTAATCCCGCGCTCCGGCCATATTCCGGCGCGGCCAAGCTGGGCCTATTGGATGGCCTTGCCGGTGCGGTAGCTGGTCTTCCAGGAGCTGCAGATTGTTCTGCACGTATTTGTTGCCGGGGTCCCTGCGCAGCGGCGGCGTCAAGCTTCTCGCGCGCGCGCTTGTAGTCGCCGCGCAGCATGTAGGAATAGCCCTGGTTGTTCAGGATCTCGGCGGTCGGCCCGACGATGCCGATGGCCTGAGCGTAAGCGCGATCGGCGAGATCGAAGCGACGCAAGCGGTCGTAGGAGGCCGCAAGCCCGAGCCACAGCTTCCGCGTCGCGCGGATGCAGTTCGGCCGCGTGGCGGAAATATTTCTCGGCGAGCCCGAAATTATTGGCGCGGTATTGCTTCTTGCCGAGGTTCAAGGCGTCGTTCGGATCGCTGCCATAGCAGGCCCGCTTCGGCGGCAGCCGGCACGCCCAGCGGCGGCGGCGGCTGTTCAGCGGCGGCACCTTCGGTGGCCGGCGCTGCCGCATATGCGTCGGTGCCTGGCGTATTCGCTTCGAAAGGATTGGTGAATTTGCCGGCGCTGCAGCCCGCCAGCCAGAGGCCAAGGGCCACAAGATACAATATTCGGACAATTCCACTACGCATGACAAGACCTGAAGGAACCGCCCGCGGCCGGGACCAGGGTTAAGCTAGGAGAGGTTAGTTAAGAAATTCTTCACTCTGTGCCGCACCGCGGCATTAGAAGTAGTGGCCGACGTGCAACCGCACGAACACCGGTAGCAGGATGACCACGAACAGCACCGGGAAGATGCAGACCATCATCGGCACCGTCAGCTTGGCCGGCAGCGCATAGGCCTTTTCCTCGGCCAGCGAGAGCCGCTTATGGCGCATGTCGTCGCTATAGACCCGCAGCGCATCGGTGATGCTGGAGCCGAGGTCGATCGACTGATTGATCAGGGTCGCGAATGCGTGCGCCTCGTCGAGCGCCAGACGGTCGGCGAAGCGTTCGAGCGCGTCCTTAAGCGGCCGGCCGGCGCGGGTTTCGAGATTGGTCATGTGGATGTTGGCGGAGAGCGAGGGATAGCTGTCGCCGAGTTCGCGGCCGACGCGCTCGAGTGCGGCTTCCATCGAGAGACCGGAATCCGCGCACACCACCAGCAAATCCATGAAATCCGGAAAGCCAGCGCGGTGCTCCTCCTTGCGGCTTGCAATGCGCCGATCGATGTAAAAGCTCGGGCAGATATAGCCGATGATGCCGCCGACGATCATCATCAGCCAAAAGAACGTGGTTCCGTGCGACGCGAACATGGGGCGCGCCGCGAACACGGCGGCTGCCAAACCGACGGCGAGCGCCGTGCGCCCGATGAAGAAAAAGGCGACGCCGCGCGGATCGTAGATGCCGGCCTGGATCAGCCGCCGGCGCAGCACCTGCATGTTTTCGTCGTTGGTCGTCGAATAGTGCTTGGTTGTGTATTCGATGAGCTGGGTGACCGCCTTCAGACTGGAATGCCGCAACGAGCGTTTGGGATTGCCACGCTCGCTTTCATCCAGGATGTTCGAGGTTCGCCGCTTGACAGAGCCGCGTACGCGCACAAACACCATCACCGAGAATGCCAAGGTACCGGCGGCGAGGAATACCAGCACCGCCATCAGAAGATTGGCATTGTCGCGAAAAATGCTGCTGAACGCCGTTGACATCATGTTCATCGGTCAGATCCTGAAATTGACCATGCGGTACATGATGATATTTCCGACACCCATCCAGCAGCCGGCCAGCAGCAGCGCGATCTTGGTCATATCCTCGTGCCAGACGCTGGCGTAGAAAGTCGGCACCAGGAAATTGATCACCGCGAACAGAGCTATCGGCAGCGACGACAGGATCAACGCCGAGGCGCGGCCTTCCGCAGCCAGCGCGCGAATCTTGCGCCGCATCTTGAAACGCAGGCGGATCACGCCCGACAGATTTTCCAGGATTTCGCCGAGGTTGCCGCCGGTCGAGCCCTGAATCGCGACCGCCGTGACAAACAGCGGCAAGTCGTCGGTGCCGACGCGGAAATAGAGATTGCGCATCGCGGTCTCTAGGTCGGCGCCGTAGGTGATCTCGTCGGTGACCGTGCCGAACTCGCTGCCGATCGGGTCGGGCAGCTCGCGCGCCACCATATTGATGGCGATCGGCACCGGATGGCCGGCGCGCAAGGAACGCACGATGATGTCGATCGCATCGGGAAACTGCGCGGCGAATTTCTTCTGCCGCCGCGAACGCAGGAACCTCAACACCATGAAAGGCAGCACCGAGCCGCTGAACAGCGCGGCGGCGACGGCGTGCAGGAAGTGTCGCTCGAACACCATCGTGGCGGCGAACGCCCCGATTATGCCGATAACGATGACCAGGATCAGCCTTCCGAACCCAACGGTCAGGCCGGACTGCAGGACGAGCTGATTGAGATTGACCATCGGCAACCGATAGTCGCCGCCGCTGGTCAAGCCACGCTCGCGCCGCAATTGCACCAGCACGCTCTCGCGATCCGGCTTGCTGTCCATCACCTTGAGGCGCCGGTTGATGTTCTTGCGGTAGGACGCCTTGTTGTAGGCCAGCAGATAGAAGCCTTCCGCGAACATCGCCGCCGAAGCGCCGACCAGCAGATAGATGAGATAAACCGGGTTGAAATCGAACATGGCGGTCTAGAGCGGCTGCGAGGGATCGAAGAGATTGCCGGGTAGCTTGACGCCCTGATTGAGCAACTGGGTGAGGAAGCGCGGGCGCACCCCGGTGGCTGTGAAATGGCCCTGCACGGTGCCGTCCGGCGCGGTGCCGGTGCGAACGTATTTGAAGATTTCCTGCATCTGGATGATGTCGCCTTCCAGACCGGTGAGTTCCGCGATCGAGGTGACCTTGCGCTTGCCGTCAGATTGGCGCTGCAGTTGCACGATAAGCTGGATGGCGCCGGCGATCTGGCCGCGGATTGAGGCCACCGTCATCGGCAGGCCGGCCATGCCGATCATCTGCTCCATGCGCGAGATGGCGTCGCGCGGCGTATTGGCGTGGATGGTGGCCATCGAGCCTTCGTGGCCGGTGTTCATCGCCTGCAACATGTCGAAGGCTTCCTCGCCGCGACACTCGCCGAGGATGATGCGGTCGGGCCGCATGCGCAGCGCGTTCTTGACCAGTTCGCGCTGGCGGATTTCACCCTTACCTTCGATATTGGGCGGTCGCGTTTCCATGCGGCCGACATGCGGCTGCTGGAGCTGGAGTTCGGCGGCGTCTTCGATGGTGATCAGGCGCTCCTTCTCCGAAATGAAGGCGGAGAGCGCGTTTAGCATTGTGGTCTTGCCTGAGCCGGTGCCGCCGGAAATGATGGTGGTGATGCGCGATTTCACCGCCGCCGCCAGCAGATCGGCCATCGGCGGGCGCAGCGCGCCGACCTCGACCAGTTTCGAGAGGTTGAGCGGCTTCTTGGAGAATTTGCGGATCGAGACCAGGGGCCCGTCGACGCCGATCGGCCGTACGGCCACGTTGACGCGCGAACCGTCCTGCAAGCGCGCGTCGCAGAGCGGATGGGATTCGTCGACCCGGCGGCCGACCGCGGAAACGATCTTATTGATAATGCGCAGAAGATGCTGCTCGTCCTTGAAGCGCACCGACAGCTGCTCGAGCACGCCGCGGCGCTCCACATAGACGCATTCGTGGCCGTTGATCAGGATATCGTTGATGCTTTCATCCTTGAGCAGCGGCTCGAGCGGGCCGAGGCCCGTCATCTCGTCGAGAATCTCGGAGACGAAATCGGCGAGTTCCTGCGTATTGAGCGCCAGCCGTTCGGCCAGCACGTATTGCGACACCAGCTGTTGGACGTGGCGTCGGGTTTCCTCTTCAGGCAGTTTTTCCAGCGCGGAGAGATTGATCTCTTCGATCAACCGGCGATGCAGGCGGACCTTGGCATCGAGCAGCTTGTCGCTGAGCAACGGATTGACGGCTGCCTGCGGCTGCAGCGGCGGCGCCTGCTCCGGCGGCGTTTCCGGAAGGGCCGTCCATGTCGCGTTATCGGACACGGCCGGCGTCGCGGGCTCGCTCGCCGGCAGCTCCGGAGCTGCAGCGCGTCGGAATGTGAAACGGCCGGCCATCGCTTCGGTCCTCTTATTTCTTGTGCGTGATCATTCCCGAAAACCGCTGTCTACCTTTCGGGATCACGCGTTACTGCGCGACGGAAAGCTTGAACTTCTTGATCGGCGAGGCGGTCTTGACCTCGGTTTGCGGCTTTTTCTCCGTGGCGTCCGCCATCATTTTTTTCAACGCCGCGGTAATCTTGTTGCCGGGCTTGACCTCATCGAGCGGAATACCGCGGTCGATCGCCTCGCGCACCAGACTGTAGTCGTTGGGAATTGCGGCGACGAAGGCGTCGCCGAGTGTCTGCTCGAGGTCGCCACGGCGCAGACCGGATGAGAACATCCGATGCTCGAAGCGGTTGACGATGACCTGCGGATTGGGCCCATCGCCCAGCCGCTCCTTGATCGCCGCCACCAGCTGCTTGGCGTGGCGCAGGCTGGGCACGGTGGTCTCGCTGACGATGAACAAGTTGTTCGAGCCGAGCAGCACGCTGTCGGTCCAGGAGAACCAGGTGCGCGGCATGTCGAATACGACGTAGTCGAAATTGGCGGACACGAGGTCGAGCAGGCGCGTGACCACGTCGGGGTCGAACGACCGCATCTCCGCCGGCCGGTTCGGCGCGGCGATCACGGCGAGGCCGGATGCGTGATACGAGAGCATGATCTCGAGCAATTGCCGGTCGAGCCGGTCCGGCCGCGGCTCGATCTCCGCCAGGTTCAGGCGCGGCTCGAGGTCGAGATAGTCGGCCGCCGTGCCATTCTGGAAATTCAGATCGAGCAGACAGGTGGACGGCTTCACGCGCGGACCGCCGCTGTTGAGCATCAGCATCGCCGTCTGCACCGCCAGCGTGGTCACCCCGGCGCCGCCGACTGCGGGCAGGAACGTGTAGATCTTTGCCTCGGTCGGCGCGGCACCGCCGGCATGACTCTGGGAAACGCGGGCGCAGGCGCGCACCAGATCGATCGCCGCCACCGGCTTCACGAGGAAGTCGGCAACCCGCATCTGCAGCAGCGTGCGTGCCACGTTCTCGTCGAAGCTCTGCGTCACCGCAATGACCGGCGGCCACGCATGCACGCGGGCCATCAGCCGCGTCAGCGCTTGCATCTCCGCGTCGCTCCCGGCGTCGAGATCGACCACCACGACGGTGGCGCTGGCGACATCGAGCGTGTCGCCGCACTCCGCGATTTGCCCCGGCACGATAGAAAGTTCGATCGCATTGCTGGCGCCGAACGTGGCGCGCGCCGAACGATCAAACTCCGCGTCGGCGGTCAGCACCACCACGCGGGTACGATTTGCATCGGAACTGGGATTACGACCTAGACGCATGAGTTCAATCGATTCCGTTTACTTCACCGGCGCCGCAGCCTGGGTCACCGTCGGCCCAACCGGCGCTGCATTGTTTTGATTGTTGGAACCTTGTTGCTGGTAGTTGTTGGACGTACCGATGCCCTGCGGCGGGATCACGCGGCCGGTGCGATAGCGTTCGACCGCCGATTCCATCTTCGCACCGTTGAATCCGATGTTCTTATCGGCACTGGCGCGCGGCCATGGATCGACCATCTGGCTGACCTCGTTGGTCGCGACCGAATTGCCGCCGCTCAGCGCAATGGTGTCGCGCCGGTCGAGGTAGTCCGAACAGCCGGCGAGTGCAGCGAACAGTGTCGCGAGCGCGAGCGCGCGCAGCATATTATTGGATCGCTGCATTGGAATCCCCCTTCGGCAGATCGAGCATATGGCCGGTGAACGGACGATCACCGGCGGCGGCGATGCGGGCCGTGATCGGCGTGAGCGCCATCGCTTCCGCCCGTGTGACTTCGGCCTTGCCGAGCAGGAAGTAGTCCACGTCGTTGGGCGGCAGTGTGTCGTCGGCCGGCGTGCGCAGGACCTCGCCCGGCCGCGTCGGCCGCACCAGGTGCGGCGTCACGATGATGGCGAGGTCGGTCTGGTTCTGCTGATACGACTTCGACGAAAACAACGCGCCAAGGACCGGAACGGTGCCGAGCCACGGCAGCTGATCGAGTTGGTTCTGATTGTTGGTCTGCAGCAGGCCGCCGATCATGAAGCTTTGGCCGTCGCGCAGCTCGATGGTGGTCGAGGCGCGGCGCACGATCAGCGCCGGCACGGCAATACCAGTGCTCACCGCGACAGTGTGCGTCATGTCGATCTGGCTCACTTCCGGCTCGATCTTCAGATTGATCAGGCCGCGGTTGAGCACAGTCGGTGTGAAGGCGAGGCCGACGCCGTATTTCTTGTAATCGACCGTGACCTGGCCAAGGCTGCCGGACACCGGGATCGGATATTCGCCGCCAGCGAGGAAGCTCGCGGTGTCACCGGACAGCGCGACCAGATTGGGTTCGGCCAGGCTGCGGGCCAGGCCTTTCTGCTCGAGCGCGTTGAGCGCCACGTCGATCGTGGTGCTGCCGCTGAGGATGCGGCCGATCGCAAAGCCGAACGGCGAAGCTCCGGAGAGCACGCCGGCAGCGACTTCACCGGCCGATGAGGTAATCGGCAGGTTCGAGGCAGGCTGCTGCGAACCAACGTTGACCACCGCGTTTCTGTTGAACACGTTCCACTGCACGCCCAGCTCGCGCCCGGCGGTGCGCGACAGTTCGACGAAGCGCACTTCCAGCATCACCTGCTGCGGCGACATCACCGACACCGTATTGATGATGTCCGGGCTGAACTGCTTCGCGATGATCACCGCCTTGTCGAGGGTGGCCGCGTCGGTCACTTCGCCGGACAGCATGATGCGGCCGTTGACGGACGATGCGCGCAGGCGCGAGCCGGGGAAATTGCGTTTGAGCTCGTTGACCAGCCGGCTGATGTCGTAGTTCACCTCTACATCGAAGATGCCGATCAGCTTCTTGCCCTCGGCATAGACCTGCACGCGGGTGGTGCCGATCTTCTTGCCGAGAATCGACAGCGTGTGATCGGTCAGCGGATTGACGTCGGCGACATCCGGATCGCCGACCATGACGTCGACGAAGCTGGAGCCGGTGCGCACGTCCTGCGACTTGCCGATGGTGACCGTCACCATGGCCGTATGGTTGGCGCCGCTGATCTGGACGATGCGATCCTGCGCATAAGCATCACCGGCCATGAACAGAAGCGTCGCGGCCACCGCGATGGCCATGGCGATCGCGAGGTCGCGCAGCCAATTGCCGGCGCCAGTGATCCTGTCCGAGCGCCGCCAAGCGAAGCCGGCTGCGAATTCGTTGTTATGTTTCACGACACACTCCCCCGCCCTTAGTTGACCCCAAGCCCGGTATTACCGGGCCACTGCACCCAGACCCGTCGTCGACATATCCCCACGACTGCCTTCGACCGGAACGGTGTATTCCTGCTTCGCCGCTGCGCGCGTGACCACCACGGTCGCGGTTGCATCCTTGTCTTTGATGACCGGATCATTGCCGCTCAAATCGTTGAGCGTGATCTTGCGCGTCCTTGTTTCGGCGGTTTCGCCCGCTTTGCGCAGCAGCAGCGACAGATTGCCGACCGACGACGCCAGCCAGACCTTTTGCGCTTCCACGGTGCTCACCTCGAGTGTGACCGACTTCGCCACCGTCGCCTTGACGGCGCGCTCGTCGGCGACCTGGTCGACCGCCAGCACGCGCGCGTTCTGCAACACGACCTCGGTGGAGGCCGATCCCTTGTCGATCTGACGCGTAAGCACGACATCGACGCGGTCGCCCGGCAGCACGAAGCCGCCGACGCCTTCCACGTCGTTAACGCGGATGGTCACCGCCTTCATACCTGGCTTAACCAACGCCGACAGTGTGGCGCGCTGGCCCGGGCCTGTAATCTTGAGCGAGAGCACCGGCTCGTCCGGCTCGATTGCGGTGAGCACCACGCGGCGGCCGCCGTGCAGAACGTCGCTGATCTTGTGAAAGGCACCAGCCGGCATCGAAGCTTCCGGCCACGGAATTTCCTTGAGCGCCGCGGCGCTGAGCTCGGTGCCGAAACGCAACGGCTCCTTGGCAACGACGATGGATTGCATCGCCACTGCCGGCTTCGACTCGAAGTTCTTCGCCTGCATGCTGGCCTGGTTGTTGAGCCAGACTTGCGCGATGAAGACGGCGAGCAGGCCGAACACGACGGCGAACCCGATCATGACGATGGTGCTGGCACGCAAGGTTTTTGTCCCGTTTTGACGCGACCCTGAAACTCGGTCGTCACGAGACTAAGGGGGACTAAGTATTCAATTGCTAATTCGATCGGTCCAATTGTTACTATGCTGAAGAGCCGCTGAATTACTATTATTTACGATCGGTGTGCGAGGTGAATAAGTTTAGAGTAACCTTTCGAACCATTAACAATACTGAGCGGTAACTTCGCACGATCCGTAACGATTGATTGAGCCTAACGATGTCTTGCATACGGCAAAAAGGCCCACAAACACACGGGACTCGCGCCCAACCGTTTGCGGCTGCCCGTGCCGCGGTGGGCCAGCGTCCGGGGCAAGACTGGTTACCGGATCGTGTCACCAGCGTTGCTCGTGCCGTGCGGTTGCGGCAACATGTCGCCAAGGTCGGTGGCGACCACCGCGGCCGCGATGGCCGCGCGTACCAATGCCTCCTGGGAGGAAGCCTTCAATGTCTAAACCGCGCATTAGCTATGTCGATCCGGCGACGGTCAAAGACCCCGCCATGATCGCCGAATTCGAGCGCTGTGCGCGGGAGGGGACGCCGCGGCCGGAAAGCCAGGCCATCCGAGCCCATGTGCCGGCGACATTCTGGTCGTTCGCAAATACCTGGCGCGACGTATTCAAGAACGGCGTGGCCGATCACAACATCAAGGAACTGTGCCGCATCTATGTCTCGCGTTCGGTGCTGTGCGAGTTTTGCGGCAACCAGCGCTCGATCAAGGCGGCCAAGGCCGGCCTCAAGGAAGATGACTATTCCGATCTGATCAATTTCGAGAGTTCATCGCGTTACGACGAGCGGCAAAAAGCCGCGCTTGCCTATGCCGAGGCGATTACCTGGGATTTGCCGACCGACGATGCTTTCTGGGCCCGCCTGCACAAGCACTTTAGTGAGCCGGAACTGGTCGAGATCGGCTACTTTGTCGCCATCACCATGGGCCAGCAACGCTGGTTGCGCACCTTGAACATCGAACACCACCAGATTCTCGCAGGCACTGACGGCTCGATGGCGCCCGGTTTCGAGACCGCGGAAGCGCTCGCGCGCTCCAAGCAGGCCGCCGACTACTGGGCCAAGATCAACAGCAAATCAACGACACAGGCCGCCGAGTGACAAACCAACAGACGGCATCAGCCGTGCGCCCAGTTTCCGCATCGCGCGCGGCCAGTGGCGAGCCGCGTATCCGCGTCAAGGGACTGGCCAAGCGTTATGGCACGCTCGAAGTGTTCCGCAACATCGATTTCAACGTCGCCGAGCGCGAAATCGTCGCCATTGTCGGGCCGTCCGGCTGCGGCAAGACCACGCTGCTGCGCTGCATCGACGGCCTGCTGCCGCACGATGCCGGCGAAATCTGGGTCGGCAACCAGCGCGTCGAGGAGCCGATCGCCGGCGTCGCCATGGTGTTCCAGCATTTCGGTCTGTTCCCATGGAAGACGGTGTTCGACAACGTCGCCTATGGCTTGCGCATGGCCGGCGCGTCGAAGGCGGAAGTCGAGCACAAGGTGCCGGAGTTCATCAAGCTGGTCGGCCTCGGCGGCTTCGAGACCGCGTTTCCCTATCAGATGTCCGGCGGCATGCAGCAACGCTGCGGCCTGGCGCGCGCGCTAGCGATCGAACCGAACGTGCTGCTAATGGACGAGCCGTTCGCGGCGGTCGACGCGCAGACCCGCGAAATCCTGCAGTTCGAGCTGTTGCGCATCTGGGACGAGCGGCCGACCGCGATGATCTTCGTCACCCACTCGATCGAGGAAGCGGTGCTGCTCGGCCATCGGGTGATCGTGCTCAAGGGAAGGCCTAGCAGCATCCACGAGACCATCACCATCGACCTGCCAACTCCGCGCACGCGCGAAACGCTGCGCGAGCCGCGCTTTGCCGAATTGCGCGAGCAGGTGTGGGGCACGCTGATGCGGGAGGCCCGCGAAGCCGAATTCGTACTCGAACGCTGACAAGAAACTGCAATCGAAAAAGGGAGGATTTCATGATTCGCAGAGTGTTTGAGCTCAATGGCCGGCGCCGCGCTGGCCATAATGCTGATCGGCGCCAACCCGGCGGCGGCGCAAGGCAAGAAAGTCGTGCTGGCGATCCCCGGCATTCCGCCGATCTATTCGGTGACCATCGCCTTATGTCGCGGAGAAGCAGGGCTTCTTCAAGAAGCACGGCGCCGACGTCACATCCGCCCGTTCGATAACGGCACCGCGGCCGCGCGCGCGGTGGTGGCCGGCGACATCGATATGGCCTGGTCGCCGACCCCGCCGGTGATCAACCAGATCTCCAATGCCGACGTGCCGCTGGTCGCGGTCTACGGCATGCCGAACCCCGACTGGGTGATCGGCACCACCGAAGCCGGCAAGACCTGCAAGGATATGGCCGGCCAGGACGTCGGCGTCGACTCGATCAACGGCGCGCGCTCGATCGCGCTGCGCTCGATGCTCGCCGCCGGCTGCAAAGAGGTGAAGATCGACCAGGTCAAGCAGATCGCGCTCGGCTCCAGCCCGGGCCCGGCGCTGCTCGCCGGCCGGCTGCAGTTCGCCGTGCTGCATCTCGACGACCTCGCGGAGATCGCGCACCAGGGCAAGAAGCTGAACATCCTGCTGGCGATGAAGAACACCAACCCGACCAGCCACTATCTGATGCTGGTGGTGCGCAAGGACAATCTGGCGAAGAACCGCGACGCCATCGTGCGCACGGTCGCCGGCATGATCGAGGCCGCGCATTTCATGCAGGACCCGAAGAACGCCGACGCGGTGGCCGAAGCGGCCGCCGGTGACCGGCCACAACAAGGAAGTGAACAAAGCCGGCGCTCAAGGCGTTCCTCGCCATCGACTTCTGGGCGGCGAAGGATGACGGCATGCCGCGCAACAAGCTCGAAGCCACCGCCGCGCTGATGAAGAAGATCGGCTCCATCAAGCCCGACAAGGAGCCGGTGACGTACGACGCAGCTGGTCGATCCGAGCGTCTGGAAAGACGCCAACGCGATGGTGAAGTGATACCTGTCATTCCGGGCGCCCGCGCAGCGGGCGAACCCGGAATCCAGAGCTGCGGCCTCAGACTTGGCTCTAGATTCTGGGTTCCGGCTTTCCGGCCGGCCCCGGAATGACGGGCTTGGAAACGCACACGTGCAAGCAATAATCCGCCGCCATGCACCGGTCTGGCTCAGCGTTTTTGCCGGGCTCGCGCTGTGGGAAATCGCCGGCCGCTCGACCAGCGCGGCCTTCATGGTGCCGTTCTCGGAGACGCTGGTGCGGCTCTGGCAATTGGTCACGCGCGGCGAATTCATCGCCCAGTTCCTCGATTCGACGACGCTGTTCCTCACCGGTTTCGGCTGGCGCTGATCGTCGGCGCGCCGCTCGGCCTGCTGCTCGCGCGCGTCCGCCTGCTGCGCATCGGCATCGAGCCTTACCTGATGATTCTCTATGCCACGCCGATGGTGGCGCTGATCCCGTTCATCCTGTCGTTGATGGGCTTCGGTTTCGTGCCGAAGGTGCTCGTCGTGTTCCTGTTCTCCGTCTTTCCCGTGCTCTACAACACGGTCGAAGGCGCGCGCAGCATCAAGCCCGAGTTGATCGAGGTGGCGAAGTCCTACCGCTCCAGCGAATGGGCGCTGTGGCGCGAGGTGATGCTGCCCTACACCCTGCCCTACATGATGACGGGCGTGCGCCAGGCGATCGGCCGCGCGCTGGTCGGCATGATCGCGGCGGAGTTCTTCCTGTCGTCCACCGGCCTCGGCCAGCTGATCATGGGCGCATCGCAGGATTTCGACACCGCCGGCGTGTTCGCCTCGATCCTGGTGATCGGGCTGATCGGCGTCGGATTGACGCGGCTCGGATTGACGATCGAGCAGCACTTCGCGCGGTGGAGGCAGTAACGGTGGCCGAGACCAGCATCAGTGTCGCAACGGCCGTGGTCCCAGCGGCGCCGGCAACGTCGCGCGCCGCCGCACCGGCCGGCAGTTTCCTGCCGCGCCTGCTGACCGGCGCGGTGATTTTGCTGGCCTGGGAGATCGTGGTCCGCGCCATCGCCCCGGCCTACGTCGCCAAGCCAAGCACGGTAGTGCTGGCGATCCCGCGCGTGATCGTCGATCCTGAGTTTCTCAATGCGCTCGGCGCGACGCTCGCGGCGGTGGCCGAAGGATTGGCCATCACGATCGTCGCCGGTACCGCCATCGGCCTGCTGATGGGGCGCAGCACGACCGTCGACCGCGATGATCCGCGTCTACATCAACGGCTTCAACGCTTTGCCGATGATCATCGTACTGCCGCTGTTCTCGCTGTGGTTTGGCTATTCAAGCTGGGCGCGCATCGCCACCATCATCTTTGCCGCGATCTTCGCCATCACCATGAACGTCGCCGACGGCGCGCGCGCGGTGCCGCGCGAATATCTCGAAGTCTCCCGTTCGTTCCGCTCCGGCCGCCTGCGCACGTTGATCGATATCGTACTGCCGGCGTCAATGCCCTATTTACTGGCCGGCTTTCGCCTCGCCGCCGGCCGCGCGCTGATTGGCGCAGTGGTGGCCGAATTCTTTCTCTCGATCGGCGGACTCGGCTATTACATCCTTTACAATTCGCGCTCGTATCACCACAACGAGGCCTTCGTCGGCGTGCTGCTGCTCGCGGCCTTCGGCGTCAGCTTCGAATTGCTGGTGAACTGGTGCACGCGGTACTTCATGCCGTGGTATCGCCGCGAAGACAAGACCGCCTGATGCAGTCACCTGTATCCCCTTCATTCCGGGGCGGCCCACCAATCTCGGGTTTACCGGAGATTGGCATTTCAAATATCCCAGACCGGCCATTGCCGAACTGGGTGGGCCGGACCAGGAATGACAATGAATTGAAGGAATTCCATCGATGTCCACCGACCCTGTGCTGACGGCCGCGATCTCTCATTGGGGCCCGCGTTTCGTCGCGAACGGAGTGAACCTCTCGGACTTCGAGGACGTCACCGCCTCGATGAAATCCTATGACGAATGGTGCGGCGCCTGGTCGAAGCGCGCGGCGGTGCACGAAGAGATCGGGCGCGAAGCGCTGGCCAGGAAGCGCTATCTAACCGCGGGCGAATGTCTACAGCGGGCCGGTGTGTACTATCATTTCGCGTCGTTTCTGTTCCTGCGCGACATGGGGCAGATGAAGGCCGCACACAAGAAGCAGATCGAATGTCGCCAGATGGCGCTGCCCTATCTCGATCCTCCCGGAGAGCGCGTGGAAATCCCGTATGAAGGCAAAACGCTCGCCGGCATCCTGCGCAAGCCGAAGGGTATCGCGCGGCCGCCGGTGGTGGTAATGGCTGTCGGGCTCGATTCGACCAAGGAAGAAACCGAAGCCTACGAGCGGCCATTTCTAGAACGCGGAATGGCGATTCTGGTATTCGAGGGGCCGGGCCAGGGCGAGGCGCAGTACGATTTCTCGATTCGCGGCGACTACGAAGTGCCAGTCAAGGCCGTGATCGATTACATCGAGACCCGGAGCGACCTCGACACGTCACGCGTCGGCATGTGGGGCGTGAGCCTCGGCGGTTATTATGCGCCGCGCGCGACCGCGTTCGAAAAGCGGATCAAGGCCTGTATTGCACTCGGAGGTCCGTTCGAGTTCTCGAAGGCCTGGGATACGCTGCCACAGGTGACGCGCGAAGCGATCCGCGGGCGCACGCACGCGAAATCGGACGAGGAAGCTTACGAAAGAATCCGCAAACTCTCACTGGTCGGTATCGCGCAGAGCATCACGGTGCCGATTTACATCGTGAACGGCCGGCTTGACCGCCTGGTGCCGGCCGCCGACGCCGAACGGCTGGCACGTGAGGTCAAGGGACCGGCTGAACTGATGATTGTCGAGGACGGCAATCATATCGCCAACAACCGCGCCTACCGCTGGCGTTCGCAGAGCGCGGATTGGATGAAGGAGCAGCTCAAGGCGAGCTGAGGTGCCCGCTCAGATGCCGCGCCAGAATTGAAACAAATGATACCCGCGATATGCCAAACGCGGATCGAGCCCGACGAATTCGCAGACGCGGTAGATGGCGCCCCACAGCGTCAAATTCAGCCCCGGCACATAAAACAACGCCACGATCATCAGCAATGGAGCGATCGGTGCGAGCCGGCGGCCGAAATTCTGCGCGGGTCGCGGGAGGAGTGGCGCGATGATGCCCCAGCCATCGAGACCCGGACATGGGATCAGATTGAACAGAAGCGCAGTCACCTGGAGCATCGCAAGAAATGCCAGCGAAGCCTGCAACACCGGCACTGCCGCAAGTGACTGCGCGCCGCCTTTGAGCACCAGCATCAGGAGGACTAAGACTGCGGCCGTCAGCAACGGGCCGCCGGCCGACACGAGAGAGCCGTAAAGCCTTCGGCGTAGCAATGAATTGTTTATGTAGACCGCGCCGCCCGGCAGACTGATGCCGCCAAACGCCATGATCAGGAGCGGAAACAGTATGCTGTACTGCACGTTGGTATAGTGCAGCAGGTTGAGCGTCAGATAACCCTTCGCTCGCACAGTCCGGTCGCCGCAATGGTAGGCAATGATCGCGTGGCCGAACTCATGCAGGCAGAGCGCGATCAGGTAGCCCACCAGAACGAAAGGGAACGCAAGACCGCGCGCATAATCCGGCCGCCAAACCATCACTGCAGCGACCGCTAAAAATGCGATCATCAGGATCAGAAATACTGGACTGACCGCGCGCTCTCCGGCCGCCTGCGGCGCCTCCGACGTCTGCCTGCCCCCGTCCGACATCGTACCGCCCCTCGCTTAGATTCCAATAAATCCGCGCGGGAACGAATGCATCCGCTCGATGCCTGAATCCGTAATCACCACCATCTCGCCGGTCTGCACACCGGCTTTGCCGTCGCGCGTCGTGACGTTGGGCTGAATCACCACCGTCTGCCCGGCGCGAAATGGTTCCTCGGGAATAGGCCCGGCGGGACGGCTCTTGCAGCCGAGCACCGGCGGCAGGTAGCCGCCGCCGTAGCCGTGCAACAGGTCGTCGATGATGGTGAATCCCGCCTCCTCGATCACGCCTGAGGCTTCTATCACTTGCGCTGGCGTGGCGCGGGCGCGCAGCACTTTGGCAATCGCATTCGAAGGCAGCATCAGCCGCCGCGTGCAAATCGCGATAGAGCTGCGTCGGCTCGCCCAAGGCAAAGCTGCGCAGCACCTGCCCCGGATGGTCCCAGAACGCGGCGCTGATCTCCGCCACCACGACGTCGCCTTTCTGGACGCGGCGCGTCGTTGCAAACTGCCGCGGCACGCCGAGGTCCGGCGCGGACATAGACGTTATACCGATGTAGTGAATAACGTTTGTCGCGCCCTGCGCAATATACGCGCGCTCGATCGCGTCGCCGAGCTCGCGCTCGTTCAATCCCGGCTTCAAGCCGTCGCGCAGCGCCGCCATGCCGAGATCGGTGAAATGCGCGCCGATGCGCAGCCAGTCCAGCTCCTCCGCCGATTTGATCTGTCGCAGTCTTGTATAGGCGCGCGTGAGATTGGCGATGTTCGGATAGCGCGCAGCGAGCCGCGCGTGCTGCTCGGCGGTGAGCGGCCCGATATAGGCGATGCGGCCGCTGCGCGAGCGGCGCTTGTCGAGCACTTCGATCGCCGCAGCGATCGACGACTCGCCGCCCCAGGCGACGTCCGCCTTGTCGGCGACGATGCGCGCCTGCGGCGCGTGGTTGACCCATTGCACGAATAGCGCGTCGCGCTCGCCATGCGTCAGCACGCCGACCGCCTCGGCGGTTACCGGCCACTGCGTCAGCCACTGCACCGCGGAACCGAAGCGATTTAGGCCGCAAAATACGAGGTGATCGCACTCGTGCTCGGCGAGCAGCGCTTCGACGCATGCGCGCCGGCGCGCCATCTCGGCATCGGAATAGCGCGGGATTTCGGCGGCAACGATACGGGCGAGATGGGGCGGCAGCGTCACGCGGATTTCTTCGGCAGCGCCACGATCATGTCGAGCTCGACGCGCGCGCCGGGCGAGGAGAGCTGGTTGATGCACACCGTGGTCGAGGCCGGCCGCCAGTCGCCGAAATACTTGGCCATGGTGGCGTGCATGGCGTCAGCCTCGCGGAAGTCGGTCAGGTACTTCGTCACCTTGACCACGTCGCGCCAGGTCGCGCCGGTATGGTCGAGGATCGACTTGATCGCCTCCATGGCGCGCGTGGTCTGCTCCTCGATGGAGTGCGGGTGCACGTGCTCGGCTTCCACATGCGGATGCTTGTGATAGAGCGGCGACGGCGTCGCTCCTGACAGGAACATCAGATCGCAGGCGCCGACAATATGTACAGCCGGTGCGTAAGGCATCGTATGCGCCTCTTCCGGCTTTGGGTGCACCGGCTCGAGTTTGAAGCCGCGCTGCGGTTCGGTTCTCACGTTCATGGCGATCTCCTTCGAAAATGTCCGGCAATTTGGGACCGAACCGCGCCTCAGCGCAACCGGTTGATCGCGCCCAAAGAAGCGCTAGGGTGCGACCCGACACGGCCCTTGGGAGACCAGAATGCCCTCGACGATCCTCGATTCCGCGGTATTTCGCGACATTTTCACCACCGAAGCGATGCGCCGCGTGTGGTCGGACGAAAACCGAGTGCAGAAATATCTCGACTTCGAAGCGGCGCTGGCGCGCGCGCAAGGCAAGCTCGGCATCATCCCGAAAAACGCCGCCGCTGAAATCGTGCGCCACTGCTCGGCCGACAAGATCGATATGGCCAAACTCAAGGAAGCGACCGAACGGATCGGCTACCCGGTGCTGCCCGTGGTCCAGCAGCTCGTCAAATTGTGCAAGGGCACGCTCGGCGAGTGGTCGCACTGGGGCGCCACCACCCAGGACATCACCGACACCGCCACCGTTATGCAGATCCGCGAGGCGCTCGCCATTGTCGAAGACGACCTCGACGCCATTTCCGACGCGCTGGCCAAGCTCGCCAAGAAATACCGCAACACGCCGATGGCCGGCCGCAGCAATCTACAGCAGGCGGTGCCGATCACCTTCGGCTACAAAATGGCGACTTTGCTCGCCTCCTTTGAACGCCACAAGCAACGCTTGAAGGAGCTTAAGCCGCGCGTGCTGGTTGGCGAATTCGGCGGCGCCGCCGGCACGCTGTCCTCGCTCGGCAAGGACGGGCTCAAGGTGCAGGCCGAACTCTGCAAGGAGCTCCAAGTCGGCCAGCCCGCGATCTCCTGGCACACCGTGCGCGACACCATCGCCGAGGTCGGCTGTTTCCTCGGCCTGGTCACCGGCACCTGCGGCAAGATCGCCTTCGACGTGAAACTGTTGATGCAGACCGAGGTAGAAGAAGCCTACGAGCCGTTCCACCAGGGCCGCGGTTCGTCCTCGACCATGCCGCAGAAGCGCAATCCAATTTCCTCGGTCTACATCACCGCGCAGACTGCGGTGGTGAAGCAGCACGTCGCAGCGCTCTTGGAGGCGCAGATCGAGGACCACGAGCGCTCCACCGGCCCATGGGAGATCGAGTGGATCGTGCTGCCGGAAATCTTCATGCTGTCGGCCGGCGCGCTGGCGCAGACGCGCTTTCTGGTCGAAGGCCTGCAGGTCAATGAAAAAAAGATGCGCGAAAATCTCGATATCACCAAAGGCCTGATCATGTCGGAAGCGGTGATGATGGGGCTTGGCGCCGCCATGGGCCGCAACCGCGCGCACGACGTGGTCTACGACATCTGCCGCGACGTCGTGAAAACCGGCCGCCCGCTGGTCGACCTGCTCGCGGAGAACAAGGAGATCAGCCGGCACGCCAGCCGCAAGCAGTTGGAGAAGATGGTCGACCCAGCGAATTATCTCGGCGTCGCCGGCGAAATGGTCGACCGCGTGCTGAAGCTGCGGAAATGACGCTCAGCGGTTCCCGCTTTGCGCGGGGACCGCGATTATTGAAAACGCGGGACTAGGCGCCCGCCTTAGCGCCTGCTTTCTTGTTCTGCCGGTTCTTCACCAGATCGTCGACCACCGCCGGGTCGGCGAGCGTCGAGGTGTCGCCGAGATTGCCGAATTCGTCCTCGGCGATCTTGCGCAGGATGCGGCGCATGATCTTGCCCGAGCGCGTCTTCGGCAGGCCGGGCGCGAACTGGATCAGGTCGGGCGAGGCGATCGGGCCGATCTCCTTGCGCACCCAGCCGACCAGCTCCTTGCGCAGTGCTTCGGTCGGCTGCTCGCCGGCCATCAGCGTCACATAGGCGTAGATGCCCTGGCCCTTGATGTCGTGCGGATAGCCGACGACGGCCGCCTCCGAGACTTTCGGATGCGCCACCAGCGCGCTTTCGACTTCGGCGGTGCCGAGGCGGTGGCCGGCGACGTTGATGACGTCGTCGACGCGGCCGGTGATCCAGTAATAGCCGTCCTCGTCGCGGCGGCAGCCGTCGCCGGTGAAGTAGCGGCCGATATAGGTCGAGAAATAGGTCTGCACGAAGCGCTCGTGGTCGCCATAGACCGTGCGCATCTGGCCCGGCCAGCTATCGGCGATGCACAGATTGCCGGAGCCGGCGCCTTTGAGCTCGTTGCCTTCGGCGTCGACGATCTGCGGGATGACGCCGAAGAACGGCAGCGTCGCCGAGCCGGGCTTCTGCGCGATCGCGCCGGGCAGCGGCGTGATCAGGATGCCGCCGGTCTCGGTCTGCCACCAGGTATCGACGATCGGGCAGCGGTCCTCGCCGACGACGTGGTAGTACCACTCCCAGGCTTCCGGGTTGATCGGCTCGCCGACGGTGCCGAGCAGGCGCAAGGATTTGCGCGAGGTCTTCTTCACCGGATCGTTGCCACCCTGCATCAGCGCGCGGATCGCGGTCGGCGCGGTGTAGATGATGTTGACCTGGTGCTTGTCGCACACCTCCCAGAAGCGCGAGGTGGTCGGATAGTTCGGCACGCCCTCGAACATCATGGTGATGGCGCCGTTACCAAGCGGGCCATAGACGATGTAGCTGTGGCCGGTGACCCAGCCGACGTCGGCGGTGCACCAGTAGATGTCGCCGTCGTGATAGTCGAACACGTATTGATGCGTGATCGAGGTGTAGACCACGTAGCCGCCGGTGGTGTGCAGCACGCCCTTCGGCTTGCCGGTCGAGCCCGAGGTGTAGAGAATGAACAGCGGATCCTCCGCGTTCATTTCCTCGCACGGACAATCGGCCGGCACCGTCTTGGCGATCTCGTCGTAATAGACGTCGCGCCCGGCCTTCATGTTCACTTTCTCGCCGGTGCGGCGCACCACGATGATCGAGGTGACGCCGCCGGCCTTGTCGGCGGCGGCATCGGCATTCACCTTGAGCGGAATCTTGCGGCCGCCGCGCACGCCTTCGTCGGCGGTGACGATGATGGGCGACTTGCAGTCCTCGATGCGGCCGGCGAGCGAGTCGGGCGAGAAGCCGCCGAACACCACGGAGTGGATGGCGCCGATGCGCGCGCAGGCGAGCATGGAGATCGCCGCTTCCGGAATCATCGGCATGTAGATGGTGACGCGGTCGCCCTTCTTGACGCCGCGCGCCTTGAGCACGTTGGCGAAGCGGCAGACTTCGGCGTGCAGCTCTTTATAGGTGATCTTCTTGTCGTCCTTGGGATCGTCGCCTTCCCAGATGATCGCGGTCTGGTCGCCGCGCTTGGCGAGATGCCGGTCGACGCAGTTGTAGGCGACGTTGAGCGTGCCGTCCTCGAACCATTTGATCGACACGTTGTGCGGATCGAAGGAGGTGTTCTTGACCTTGGTGAACGGCTTGATCCAGTCGATGCGCTTGGCCTGCTCGGCCCAGAACCCGTTCGGGTCCTTGATCGAGCGCGTGTACATCTCCTGGTATTTGGCTTTATCGGCGAAGGCGCGTTTCTGCCAGGCAGCCGGAACGTCGTAGATCTTGTCGGACATCGGAACTTCCTCCCGGCCCGCGCAATCCGCCGCGGGCACCGTCTTCATTGTTAGGCCTATTATGCGACGGCGGTTGCAGGCGCGACAAGGCGCGCCATGCCCCACTTTGGTGGGGGTTTCTTGCCCATTCCCCCTATCGGGGGAGGGATAAGAGATCAGGCTCCCCAGGCGCCGATGATCGCGCCCATCAGCAGCAGCACCGCTAGCCAATGACCGCCGTCGATGGCGATCAGCTTGGCGCTGCGCATGCCGAAAGTGTTGTTGACTACCAGGGTAGTGATGACGAAGCCGAACCAGAGGAAGAAGGCAGAGATCACGCCGTTCTTCGCGGTCACGTCGCCGAGATGGCCGATCACGCCGGCCAGCATCCAGGCCATGATCAGATCGGCGACGAGCGCGATGATGAGCGGCCAAGGCGCCGCGCCCTTGCCGTGATGAGCACGGATCTGCTCGGTGGTGAAGCCGTGCGCCGCCTTCCAGGGCTCGGCCAGCAGGCGATACCAGACGCCGCCGAAGGCAAAGCCGATAGCGCCCGCCACCAGCACCGCCCAGTAGTTGATGCCTGCGAAGGTCATGGGGATCCTCCCGCTAAAGCCCGCCCATCTTGCACACGATCTTCCATTCGGCGTCAGTGACCGGCTGCACCGACAGCCGCGTATTGTTGACCAGCACCATCGCCTTGAGTTTCGGCTCGGCCTTGATCGCGCCGAGCGTCACCGGCTTGGGCAACGGTTCGACCGCTTTGACGTCGACCACCACCCAGGGCTCGCCCGCCTTCGCCGTCGGATCGGGATAATGCGCGCGCACGATTTCGACGATGCCGACTGCCGCCTTCTCCTCGCCGGAGTGATAGAAAAAGGCGCGGTCGCCCTTTTTCATTTTCATCAAATTGAGCTTGGCCTGATGATTGCGCACGCCGGTCCAGGCGGTGCCCTTGGCGCCGCTTTTCATCTGTTGCGTCCACGACCATGCGCCGGGTTCGGATTTCATCAGCCAGTAGGCCATGTCATTCCTCCGCCTTGATCGGGCGCGTGAGCAGCGACTCGATCGCCTTGTCGACACTCAGTTGCCCCGCAAGAATAGCGGCGACCGCGGCCGAGATCGGCATCTCGACATTCTTCTCGCGCGCCATTTCCAGCAGCACCGGCGCGGTGAAGGCGCCTTCCGCCAATTTGCCGTGCGCGGCGCTGTCCGGCTTCTCGCCTTTGCCGAGCGCGACGCCGAAGGAGAAATTGCGCGACTGCGGGCTGGAGCAGGTCAGGATCAGATCGCCGAGGCCGGACAGACCGGTCATCGTTTCTGGCTTGGCGCCATAGGCCTTGCCGAAACGCACGAGCTCGGCGAAGCCGCGCGTGGTCAGCGCCGCCGATGCGCTCGCGCCGAGGCCGCGGCCGGTGACGATGCCGGCGGCGATCGCCAGCACGTTCTTGGTGGCGCCGCCGAGCTCGACGCCGCGCACGTCGGTCGAGTGATAGGGGCGGAAGGTCGCCGACGCGATCGCTTGCGCCATCGCCTGCGCGATTTGTCCGTCGGCCGCGGCCAGCGTCACCGCGGTCGGCAGTCCGCGCGCGACGTCGGCGGCGAAGCTCGGGCCCGACAGGATCGCCGGCACCGCATTCGGCGCGCATTCGGCGATGATCTCGGTCATGAACTTATGCGTGCCATGCTCGATGCCCTTGGCGCAGGCGATCAGCGGTGAACCGGCGGCGATTGTCTGCGCCAGCGATTTGACCACCGAGCGCATCGCCTGCGCCGGCACCACCAGGAGGATCGCGTCGCTGCGCGAGGCCTCGGCCAGCGCGCGCGTCACCTTGATGCTGTCTTCAAGGGGCACGCCCGGCAGGAAGCGGCTTTCGCGCTTGCTCGCGAGATGCTCGGCATTGCCGGCGTCGAATTCCCACAGCGTGACATCGCGTCCGGCGCGCGCGCACGTCTGCGCCAGCGCCGTCCCCCAGGCGCCGCCGCCGAGCACGGCGATACGTTGAATGGTCATGCGCGTAGCCCGTTCATTTGTACGCCGCCGTGCGCTGCAGCTTGCCCTTGGCTGCCGCGATCTCGTCGAGCGGCCAGCGCGCGCGCGGCGCCACGTCGAGCGTATCGGTCAACCCGAGCGCCAGCCGCTCGCAGCCCGCCCAGGCAATCATGGCGCCGTTGTCGGTGCACAGATCGAGCGGCGGCACCACCAGCGGGGCGCTGACTTCGAAGGCGAGCCGGTGCAGCACCTTGCGGATTGCCTGATTGGCGGCGACGCCGCCGGCGGCGACCACTGCGGTGGGTGCGCCGTATTTGGCGCGAAAGATGCGTACGCCCGCGCGCAGCCGGTCGAGAACCACGTCCACCACCGCCTGCTGGAACGAGGCGCACAGGTCGGCCACGTCCTGGTCGGACAGCGGCGCGATTTTCTCGGCTTCCAGACGCAGCGCGGTCTTCAATCCCGACAGCGAGAAATCCGCTTCTTTACGCCCATGCATCGGCCGCGGCAGCGCGAAGCGGGTGGCATTGCCGCGTGCCGCTTCCTTCTCCACCTGCGGCCCGCCCGGATAGCCGAGGCCGAGCAGCTTGGCGGTCTTGTCGAAGGCCTCGCCGATCGCGTCGTCGTGCGTGGTGCCAATCCGCACATAGTCGCCGACGCCGCGCACCGCGACGATCTGGGTGTGGCCGCCGGAGGCGAGGAACAGGCAATAGGGAAATGGCGTAGCGTCGGTCAGCCGCGCGGTGAGCGCGTGGGCTTCGAGATGATTGACCGCGATCAGCGGCTTTTGCTGCACCAGCGCGATCGCCTTGGCCGTGGTCAGGCCGACGATCACGCCGCCGATCAGCCCGGGGCCGGCGGCGGCGGCGACGCCGTCGAGGCTGGAGTAGTCGAGCACGGCCTGCGCCATGGCCTCGGCGATGATCGAATCGAGCGCCTCGACATGGGCGCGGGCGGCGATCTCCGGCACCACGCCGCCGAAGGCGGCGTGCTCGTTCGACCTGCGACAGCACGATATTGGACAGGATCTTGCCGCGGCCGTCCTCGAGACGCTCCACCACCGCCGCCGCGGTCTCGTCGCAGGTCGTCTCGATGCCGAGGACGATCATGAATTGTCGCATCCCTCTGTCGTCGTCATTCCGGGACGGCCCTCCCTTTTCCGGAAAGGGTGCTCTAAAAGACGCCCTAGCATCGAGAGGTAACATGACGCAATCCACCGCCCCCTTGCGCATCGGCACGCGCGGCAGCCCGCTGGCGCTGGTGCAGGCGCGCACCGTGCGCGCGCGGCTGGCCGCGGCGATGGGGGTCAATGAGGAGGCGATCGAGCTCGTCATCATCCGCACGTCGGGCGACGCGATCCAGGACCGGCCGCTGGCGGAGGTCGGCGGCAAGGGCCTGTTCACCAAGGAGA
This sequence comes from uncultured Alphaproteobacteria bacterium, assembly GCA_963772235.1. Classification (GTDB taxonomy): domain Bacteria; phylum Pseudomonadota; class Alphaproteobacteria; order Rhizobiales; family Xanthobacteraceae; genus Pseudolabrys. Next base: position 286,362 of record CAVYWI010000024.1, on the reverse strand, counting down.
TCGAGGAGGCGCTGCTCGGCGGCCGCATCGATCTCGCGGTGCATTCGGCTGAAGGACATGCCGACGTTTTCCCAGCCGGGCTTGATGCTGGCGGCCTGTCTGCGAGCGCGAGGACCCGCGCGACGTGTTCATTAGCCGCAAGGCGTCGTCACTCGCCGATCTGCCGCAAGGCGCGCCGCTCGGCACCGCCTCGCTGCGGCGGCAGGCGATCGCCAAGCGCGCGCGGCGCCGACCTGCGCGTGACGCCGCTGCGCGGCAATGTCGAAACGCGGCTGCGCAAGCTCGACGCCGGCGAGGTCGATGCCACGATTCTGGCGCTCGCCGGCCTGAAGCGGCTCGGCCTCACGCAGCACGCGACCAAGATCATGAGCACGGAGGAATTTCTGCCGGCGGTCGGGCAAGGCGCCATCGGCATCGAGGCGCGCGCCGACGATACGCGCACGCGCGAAGCGCTGGCGCGCATCGATCACGCCGACACGTTCGCCGCGCTTGCCGGCCGAGCGCGCGTTCCTTGCCGTGCTCGACGGCTCCTGCAAGACGCCGATCGGCGGCCATGCCACGCTCAGCGGCGACGCGGTGCAGTTTCGCGGGCTGATCGCGCGGCCCGACGGCAGCGCCGCGCACGACATCGCCGCGACGGGCCATCGCGGCGACGCGATCAAGATTTGCAGCGAGGCCGGTCGCGAATTGAAGCATCTCGCCGGCCCCGGATTCTTCGACTGAACCATGCGTCTCGTCGTCACCCGACCGCAGGTTGATGGCGAACGCACCGCCGCCGCGTTGCGCGCGTGCGGGCACGAAGTGCTGCTCGCGCCGCTGATGCGGGTCGAGCCGGTCAAGGCCGATCTTTCCGGCACCTGGGGCGCGGTCATCATCACCAGCGCCAACGCGCCGTTCGCCATCGCCGGCAATCCGTCGTGCAAGGCGTTGTTCAAGCTGCCAGTGTTTGCGGTCGGGCAGCGCAGCGCGGAGGCCGCGCGCGAGGCGGGATTTACCGATGTCACCTCGGCCGGCGGCGACGTGCGAGATCTGGCGCGGCTGATCGCCGAGCAGCGCCCCGACGCGGCAGCACCGCTTCTGTATCTCGCCGGCGAAGACCGCGCCGCCGATCTGGTGGGCGAGTTGGTCATGCACGGCATCGCGGCCGAGATGGCGGTGGTCTATCGCGCGGTCACCGCGCCGTTTCCGCCCGAACTGGTCGCAGCGCTTGAGACCGGCGAGGTCGATGCGGTGCTGCATTTCTCCAAGCGCAGCGCCGAGAATTACCTTGACGGCGCGGCGCAGGCGGGCGTCGCCAGCCAGGCGCTCGCCGTGCGACATATTTGCTTGTCGGCGCAGATCGCCGCACCGCTCGTCGACGCCGGCGCCGGCCGCATCGCCATCGCGCCGCGGCCGAGCGAGACGGCGTTGATCGCAAGCCTGGAGCGGGTGCAGGGTTGATTGGCGCACTATCGCCAATTGCGTTATTTCCTGCAGGGCGGGTGGGCCAATTCGTCGAGGAGTTGCATGGCAGACAAACGCACCACGCCGAAAGCGCCCGAAGGAGCGCCGCAAGCCGCGCCCGAGGGACCGCGCCGCAAGAAGCGCGCGGGTCCGACCATTGACCTGACCGCGACCGAAGTGCCGCCGGCCCAGACGGCAACGCCACCGCAGCCCGAACCTCCGCCTGCCGCGGACGAGCGGCCACCGGAACCCGCAGGCGGTGCGCCGGCGGATACTACTGCAAAGCACCCCGGCAGTTCGATCACCATGGCGACGCTTGCCGGCGCCGCTGGCGCGGCGGCCGTGCTGCTGATTTTGCTGGCGATCTGGCTGTCCGGCTTGGTGCCGCTTCGCTACGCCACATCGACCGATACCGCTGCGCGAGTTGCCGCAGATACGACAGCGCTCGATACGCTGACCCAGCGCGTCAGCAAGATCGAAGAGTCGATCAAGAAATTGCCGACCAGCGACGCCGGCATCGCCGAGCGGCTGGCCGCCGCCGATAGCGCCATGAAGTCACTCGGCGTCGCGCTCGCGGCACTCAGTCACCGCAGCGACGATATCGCCGCCAATGCGAGCCAAGCGCGCGAGCGCGCTGAAGCGGCGCAAAAGGCGGTCGCGGAGTTAGGCACCAGCGTGCAGGAATTCGCCAAAGATGCCGCCAAATACGCCGCGGCCGGAATTTCTCCCGTTGAACTCGACACGTTGCAAAAACGCATTGCGGCGCTCGAACAATCCGCCAAGCTCGCGCGCGCCGACATCGCCAAGGCGTCGTCGGCCGATTTCAGCGCGCGGCTGGCCCTGAGCGCCGCAGCGCTGCGCGATGCGGTGACGAGCGGCGCGCCGTTCGCCGACGAACTGGCGGCGGTCAAACAGCTGGGCGGCGACGACAAGGCGCTGGCGCCGCTTGCGCCGTTCGCGACAACGGGCGTGCCGACCGCGCCAGCGCTCGCCCAGGAGCTGCACGCGCTGCTGCCGGCCATGCTTCAGATTTCCGGCGCGGCGGCGCCGGAAGGCGGCTTCCTCGAACGGCTGCAAGCCAATGCCGGCAAGCTGGTGCGGATCCGACCGGTCACCGCGCCGACGGGCGACGAGCCGTCCGCGGTGCTGGCACGCATTGAAATCGACACGGCCAAGGCCGACATTGCGGCAGCGCTGAGCGATCTCGGCAAGCTCGACAGTGCGACGCGCGCGCCGGCGCAGGCCTGGACCGCCAAGGCGCAAGCCCGCCAGGCAGCACTGGCGGCGGCGAAGCAATATGCTGCTGAGACCGCGCGCGCGTTGGGGTCCAAGGCGGGAGCACAATGATCCGGGTCGTCACGTTCCTGTTGGCGGTCGCGATATTGGCGGCCGGTTTTGTCTGGGTCGCCGACCGCCCGGGCGACGTCGCCGTTACCTGGATGGGCTACCACATCGAAACCTCGGTGATGGTGGCCGCACTGGCCGTCGCCGCGTTGGTGATCGTGCTCATGGCAGTGTGGACCATCGTGCGCGCCATCTGGCGCACGCCCGAGCAGGTGTCGCTGCTGTTCCGCCATCACCGCGCCGCCAAGGGCTATCTCGCGATCACGCGCGGGCTCATCGCGATCGGCGCCGGCGATCTGCGCGCCGCGCGCAAATCCGCCGAAGAAGCGGCGCGGCTCTCGCCGGGCGATCCGCTCGCTTTGCTGCTCATCGCGCAATCGGCGCAGATGGCCGGCGACCGCAGCGCCGCCGAGCGCGCCTTCCGCGAGATGACTCGGCGCGAGGACACCAAGCTGTTCGGCTTGCGCGGGCTCTATATCGAAGCGCAGCGGCGCGACGACGCGCAGGCCGCGCGGCTCGTCGCCGAGGAGGCCGGCAAGGCATCGCCCTCGCCCGCCTGGGCCGGCCAGGCGGTGCTTGATTATCGCTGTGCCGCCGCCGATTGGTCGGGCGCGCTCGACGCCCTCGATCGCATGAAACCCGCGCTCGAGAAACCGGACTATCGCCGCAAGCGCGCCGTGCTGCTGACCGCCCGCGCGCTGGCGCTGGCAGAGAGCGACCGCGATGGTGCGCGCGCCGCGGTACTGGAAGCGGTCAAGCTGGCTCCCGATCTGGTGCCGGCGGCGGCTTTCGCCGGACGCCGGCTGGCGGAAGCGGGCGAACAACGCAAGGCGCGCAGGATTCTGGAGAAGGTTTGGGCGATCAATCCGCACCCCGACATCGCCGAGGCCTATGCCGACTTGCGGCTGGGCGACAGCGCGCGCGAGCGCCTCACGCGCATGCAGAAGCTCGCAGGGCTGGCGCCGGGGCAGATCGAAGGCGCGATTGCCGTGGCGCGCGCGGCCCAAGACGCACGCGAATTCACCGTCGCACGCGCCGCGCTCGCACCTTATGTGCGGGCGCCAACGCGCCGAGTCGCGACTTTGATGGCGGATATCGAGGAGGCCGAGCACGGCGACGAGGGCCGTGTGCGCGAATGGATGAGCCGCGCCATGCGCGCGGCCGGCGATCCGATGTGGACCGCGGACGGCACGGTTTCCGAGCATTGGATGCCGGTTGCACCGAACGGGCGGCTCGATGGCTTCGCCTGGAAGGTACCGCTGGCCGAGATCGGCGTCTCGCGTCCGGTAATCGAGGCTGCTCCCCCTGCACCGAAACCGGCTGTCGAGCCGATCACGCTCGCGCCGCTGGTGCCGCCGCCTGAAGCCGAGCCGGAACCGCCGCCGCGCAAAGCGCAGAAACCGGCTGCCAAGCCCGCCGCCCAGGCCAAGCCGGTCGAACCGGTGATCCCGCTGGTGCACGCGCCGGACGATCCGGGCCCCGAATTCGGCCTTGGAAAGTGAGCCGGTACCGGAAACCTCGTCGTCGCCGCCGTTAGCCCCCTGGCAGCGCTTCATGCAGCTGTTTCGTTAAGGGCCTTCGCGTATTGCTATTCCGGGCCCGCGCCGATAGTAGTGGCGCGAATTTCAAGCTTTCGCCGGCGTAGCTCAGCGGTAGAGCATCCGCTTCGTAAGCGGGTGGTCGGGGGTTCAAATCCCTCCGCCGGCACCACCCGCCTTCGTAAGGCGGGTGTCCGCCGCAGCCTTGGCGAAGGCGGACGATTAAACATCCCCCGGACTGAGCACCTCGGCCGACGAGTGCGCCTTGATCTCGCGCATTGGCGCGCGGCCTTTGATGTCGCGGCCGGTCGGATTCCAGGTGCAGATCTGGCTCTCGTCCACCCAGACCGTCTTGAATTCGCCGGGCGCGAAGAACTCCGCGAATACCAATTCCTCGTCCGGCGCAGCCTCGAGATAATGCCGTTCAAGGTCGGGATAGTAGATAACGTCGCCCTTAGCGACAGGGAACGGCTGTTCATTGGCATAGACCGTGCCGCGCCCGCGCAGCACGTACATGAAATGCTCGGCGCCGACGTGATGATGGTTGGCGGCCGCGGTCCCCGGCGGATAGATGATCATCTCGCCTTTGACCGCTTTGGTGCCGAACAATTTCGGCGTCATCAGATAGATGCGCTTGCGCGCATCGTGCTCGGAATCGAGCACCGGCTCGCGCGTCCAGTCGACCACGCGGAATGCAGGCGGATTTTTTGCGAGGGCGGGATCGAGGCTCGCGGCATTGGGAACTTCGCCATAGAGCAGAATGGCACCGCCGCTCGACGACAGGGTAACCGTATGGCCCGGCGGCAGGAACGCCACATGGGCATCGGTCAGCGCTTCTTGGCCGCCGGGATGCGCCAGTACCGCCTCGCCTTCCAGCACCAGGAACCAGGCCAGCCCTTGCGCCGGCACCTTGAGGCGAGCCACGCCGACGGGCGCTACGGTCAGCCGGTCGAGCAAGATGCGGGTTCCGCTGACACGTTCCTCCGTGAGCAGACGCTGGCGCACCGCACCGCTTGGGTCTGCTTCGGCGGCAACCGCGCTTTCATTGAGAATTGTGGCCATGGCGCTCGTCTCCCCCACTGGCTCAATTCAGTTTCAGTCGTTTTCACCCCTAATCTTACAGTTTCTGCATGTCGAATGGTCACCAAAAATCCGCATCCGATGCGCGGATCCCAGGAACCAAAGCCGCCCCTCCGCGTTGCTCCCGCCAGACTCCCCCGCGCGCTTCGCGCCAACGAGGAGGCTACGTCATGTGGACCTCGCTGTTTGCCGTTACCGCCGTGATCGCGATCGCCCTGACCATGGCCGCGATCGTCGTGGATTCCGTCAATGGAGGAAAGTTCCGTCTTTAACCGCGTCCTGTCTGAAGCGACCCACTTGGGGCGGCCTGCGGGCCGTCCTTTTTTATTGTGCGAGGGGCGCTACCCCGCGCCGGGAACTTTGCGATACTCGGCGCGATGCCGCCGCCCCTGATTCTGTCGAGGCGCTTTGCGCCGCTGTTCGCCTGCCAGTTCTTCGCGGCATTCAACGACAATTTTCTCAAAACCGCGCTGGTCTTCCTGATCTTGTTCAGCCGCAGCGGTGCCGACGCCGAAGCGCTCATCACGCTCGCCAGCGCCGTTTTCATCGCGCCCTATTTCCTCTTTTCCGGCCTGGGCGGCGAAATCGCCGACCGTTATGACAAGGCGCGGGTGGCGCAAGCGATCAAGTTCGTCGAGATGTTTATCGCCGGCTTGGCGTTCGTCGGCTATGCGCTGCACTCGGTCCCGATCTTGTTCGTGGCGCTCGGCGGCTACGGCGTGCTGGGCTCACTGTTCGGGCCGGTCAAATACGGCATTCTGCCCGACCATTTGCGACGCGAGGAACTGCCCACCGGCAACGCGCTGGTGGAAGGCGCGACCTTCATCGCCATCCTCATCGGCACCATCGTCGGCGGCCTCGCCGCGCACGGTGGCGGCGATGTCGCGGTTTTCGCGGCGCTGGTGATAGGATTCGCACTCGCCTGTTGGCTGTCTGCGCTGCTGATCCCGCCGACCGGCGAAGGTGCGCCGCAGCTCAAGGTCTCGGTCAATATCGTCGCCTCGACCGCGGCGATGATCCGCCATCTGCGCGCCGACGCGCGGTTGTGGTGGGGCGCCATGGTGACGAGCTGGTTCTGGCTGGTCGGCATCGTGGTGCTGTCGCTGCTGCCGCCGCTGATCAAGACGCTGATCGGCGGCAACGAAGATACGGTCACCGCCTATCTCGCATTGTTCTCGATCGCGGTCGGTGCCGGCTCGGGCCTGGCGGCGGCGATCGCGCGCGGACGCATCAGGCTCACCATCACGCTTGCCGGCGCGGTGCTGCTCGGCGTATTCGCGCTCGACCTCGGCGTTGCGACCTTTGGCGTCGCGCCCGCGCTGACGCCACAAGCGCCCGCCGCGGTGTTCTCCTCCATGCTCGGGATTCGCGCCGTGATCGATCTCGCCGGCATGGCAATCTCCGGCGGGCTGTTCATCGTGCCGGCCTTCGCGGCGGTGCAAGCCTGGGCCGGCGCGGCCTATCGCGCGCGCACGGTGGCGGCGGTCAATGTGCTCAACGCGGCCTTCATGACCGGCGCGACCGTCGTCGTCGCCACCATGCAAAATTACGGCGTCACCGTGCCAATGTTGTTTGCGATGATCGGCGTGGCGACGCTTCTCGTCGCTGCCACGATCTGGCGCACCATGCCGGCCGCATAGGCTTGTGTGGAAGCGAGCGCCTCTGGACGCAACGCCACTCAAACGTCGACTAGGGATTTTCCAGCGCCGCTGGTCAATTCGGCGATCTTGCGCGTGCGCATGACTTCGCTGCGCGCACCTTCGTTATGCGTAAACAATTCCAGCGTCTCGGTCTCGTCGTCGCCGACCGGCGCAAGCGCCGCGTCCATATACGCGTGACGCTGCGCGCTCTTGCGCACGCCACGCAACTTGGAGTCGATCTTGTAATATGCCCACGCCAGCCGCGCGTTCTTGGACACGATCTCCCAGAAGCGCTTGGGATAGAAGGTCCAGACCGGCTCGATCGGCAGGCCATAGCGGCGGTCGCGTCGATAGCGGCGACGGAATATGCCGGTCTGCAGCGGGTGCATTTGCTCGATCTCGACCGCCTTGGAAAAAATCCACAAATGCGAGGCGAGATGCGACACGCCAACGTCGAACGCGGCCGCGCGCCGTAGGATCGTTTCGATGTGATCCGACGTATAAAAAATCTTCCACGCGCTGGCGTAGATGCCTTCCCACTGCGCTTGCGACATTTTCGCGTGCCCGGCCACGACATGCTCGAGGTCGTATTTGTTCATATCTGGATCCATGGCGACGCCCTTTTGCCAGAGCACCTTGTGATCCTCCGATCCCGGCAACGGCGTCAGGCAGAAGAATTCGAGAATATCGAGCGGCAGCTCCTTCTTGATGATTTCGATGTCCTCGCGGATTGACTCGGGCGTATCGGCAGGGAATCCGAGGATGTAACCGGCATAGGTGATGACGCCCGCGGCTTTCCACGCCAGGATCATCTTGCGGTATTCGGTGATCTTGTTCTGCCGCTTTTTCGCCGCCAGCAGATTGGCCGGATTGATGTTCTCCAACCCCAGGAAAACCTTGCGCACGCCGGCCCACGCCGCCTTGTCGACGAAATTCGGAATCTTGTGACACAAAGTATCGACCTGGATCACCATCTTCACCGCGATGCCTTCGCGCTCGCGCAGCGCGATGATGCGGTCGAAGATTGATTCCCAATCCTTGTTGCGAGCGAAATTGTCGTCGGTGACAAAAAACCAGCGGAAACCCTGCACGTAGTGCTGGCGGATTAAGTGTTCGATGTCATCGGGCGAGCGCCGGCGCGACTTTCGCCCCTGCACATTGATGATGGTGCAGAACGAGCATTGGAACGGACAGCCGCGGCCGGCGTCGAAGCTGCCATAGTGGTCCAGCGTGCGTCTCAACAGTTCAGGCGGCAAATACGGCGTCGGCGTCGACTCGAGCGCCGGCAGGTCGTCCATATAATTGTAGATCGGCTGCAGGCAGCCATTCGCGGCATGCTGCAGCACCTGGTCGATGCGGTTATCTTCCGCTTCGCCCGCAAACAGGCTGCAGCCCATGTCGAGCGCGGCCTGGAGATCGGCTTGCATCTCCGGCAGCATGGCGATGCAGCCGGAAACGTGGAAACCGCCGATCACCACCGGGATGCCCGCTTGGCGGAATGGCCGCGCGATGTCGAGCGCACGTGGGAACTGGTTCGACTGCACGCCGACCAACCCCACCATGCCGAAGCCGTCGTGCCGCTTGAGCAGCGCGATAATATCTTTGACGCAGACGCGGGTATTGGTCTCGTCGATGGCCGTGATGTCGATGGCGGTTTCAGATCCGAGCACGTGCCGCTGCGCGGCGTCGGCGGCGAGCGCGTAAAGGCTCGCCAGGGAATTCGATGGGATCCCCGAACGCATCCACTGGATCACATAGCCGTCGTCGTCATAATGTGACGGCTTGATCAACACCAATTGAAATCGCCGCTGGTGGGCAACTGCCGGCGCCAGCATCGGTATGGCTTCCTGCTGTTACGCTTACGATAAATTCACTATTGGCCATACTTCGCACAAATTGCATGGGTTGAAAACGACCTAAAATAGCCTGTCTTTGTCCCATTTCTTGGAACCGAATACGAAGTCACCGGGTCTTTTAGTCTATCTTTACGTTATTTCGAACTTTCATCCGGGAATTCGCGCGCAAGGATTATAATTGTCCCCGATCAACGACTTATGGGGCAATGCGATGTTTCGGCGCACGGAACTCTGGCTTGCGGTCGTCGTGGGCGCCGCGCTGCTGCTGGCGGCGCCGGCGAATGCAGCGACGCACGATGTTGTCAGCTTCTCCGGCTTCTCGCCCGGCACCATCGTCGTGAAGACCCATGAGCGCCGGCTTTATTATGTGCTCGACGGCGGCCGGGCGCTGCGCTTTCCCGTCGGCGTCGGCAAAGCCGGCATGACCTGGACCGGCAACGCGCGGGTCGAAGGCAAATTTGTCCGGCCGGCCTGGGCGGCGCCCGCCTCCATCCGCCGCGAAAATCCGCGTCTGCCGCGGGTCATTCCCGGCGGCTCGCCGCACAATCCGATGGGCGCGGCCGCGCTCACCTTGCGCGGCGGCGAATACGCCATCCACGGCACCAATCGTCCGGAATTGATCGGCGGCTTCGTCTCGCACGGGTGTATCCGCATGTACAACAGCGACATCCGCGAGCTCTATCGCCTGGTCGATGTCGGCACGCCGGTGGTTGTCGAGCGTTAAGAGGCATCGCCCGCGTCACACGCACCGGCTTTCGCGCCTTCCGCCGAAGTAGCGGCGCGCACAGCAGCCGCCGAATTGCTCGAGCGCAATCTTAGGTGGTAGCGTCATACTTTTCGAGTATGTAGCGCGTGGTAGGCGGGTTAAACCTGTGTGTTTCTGAGGTTTTTCTTAGCCATTCGCGTCCAGGCCACAATTCGTGGCAATGATCGGGACATGGCGCGCCCGCGCATCTCTCCGCAGCCGGAAGTCCCCGGCCTCGCTGCCCGTAGGATCGCGGCCGATATTCTCGACGGCGTCCTGCGGCGGAAGATCGCGCTCGACGAGCAGTTGTCCGGCAAAGCGGCCCACCCCGGCCTGCCTATGCTCGCCGACCGCGACCGCGCGCTGATGCGCCGGCTTGCCGCCACCGTGCTGCGACGGCTCGGCACCTTGCGCCACCTGCTCGGCGGATTTCTCGACAAGGGCTTTCCGTCCGACGCACCGCGCGTCGAAACCATTCTGCTGATCGGCGCGGCGCAAATCCTCTGGCTTGAAGTGCCAGACCACGCCGCAGTCGACTTGTCAGTGCGCCTAGCGCAGGCCGATCGCCGCGCCGCGCGCTATGGCGGACTGATCAACGCGGTGCTGCGCCGCGTGGCGCAGGGCCGCAGCGAGGCGCTCGCCGATCAAGCGTCCCGCGACACGCCGAAATGGCTGCTGGCGCGCTGGACCAAGCGCTATGGCACGGAAACCGCGCGCGCGATCGCCGCCGCCAATGGCCACGAGCCCGCGCTCGACCTCACCGTCAAATCTGAACCTGAGTCCTGGGCCGAGCGCCTGCGCGGGCGCCTGCTGCCGACCGGGACCGTGCGCACATTCGCGCAAGGCGCGGTGTCGATGCTGCCGGGCTTCAGCGAAGGCGCCTGGTGGGTGCAGGATGCCGCCGCCGCACTGCCCGCCCGCCTGCTGGGCGACGTGCGCGGCAAAGCGGTCGTCGATCTGTGCGCGGCGCCCGGCGGCAAGACCGCGCAGCTTGCGTTCGCTGGCGCGCTTGTCACTGCGGTCGACCGCTCGCCGGCACGGCTTAATCGTCTGCGCGAGAATATGACGCGGCTCGAACTGCAAGCGGAGACCGTCGCCGCCGATGCGCTGGAATGGCAAAGCGGCCCGTTCGACGCCGTGCTGCTCGATGCGCCTTGCTCGGCAACCGGAACCGCCCGCCGCCACCCGGACATTCCCTGGCTGAAAAGCGAGGCCGATATCGCCGCCCTCACCTCATTGCAGCAAAGGCTGCTCGACCGCGCGGTCGAACTGCTCAAGCCCGGCGCCACCCTGGTCTATTGCGTCTGCTCGCTCGAGCCGGAGGAATGCGAGGACCAGATCGCGGCTCTGCTGGCGCGTGATGCGCGCGTTACCCGCACGCCTGTTGCGGCGCAAGAGGTCGCCGGCCACACCGAATTTCTCACCGACGATGGCGATTTGCGCACGTTGCCGCCGCAACTGCCCGACCCCGACCCGCGCTGGGGCGGCCTCGACGGATTCTATGCTGCCCGACTCACCCGCACAGCATAGTTCCGGACGGCCATGTTGGAGCTTTGGCGACCCTTCGCTATCGTGTGGATTGCGCGTGAGAATCGGGCCGCGCAGCAGGGGACGGGCGCCTTCATGATGCAAGTTTCGCTCGCCGAGCGACTAAGGCTCTCCGTACTCATCGCGCGCCGCGTCTATCGCAGCCTGCTCGGCGGCATCAGCACGCATCCGCTGCTGCGCTGGCGTTTCGGCTCGGCCAAGACCGACCGGCTCATCATCGCGCCGCAGGATCTGCGCACCGCGGACGCCACCCGCGCCAGCGAAATCTATGCCGGCCGCTTCGCCTTCGCCGGCAAGGTGGTGATCTGCGACCGCCGCTCCCCCTTCGAGATGACGCCGCCGTCCGACGAATGGGCGGCGACGCTGTTGAGCTTCACTTGGCTGCGGCATTTGCGCGCTGCCGACAGCGCCATCTCCCGCGCCAATGCACGGTCGCTGATCGACGACTGGATCAACCTGCAAGGCGGCTGGCATCCGGTCGGCTGGCGCGTCGATATTCTGTCGCGCCGCATCGTCAGCTGGCTCAGTCAGGCGCCGTTCATCTTGCAGGACGCCGATGCGCGTTTCTACCGCCGCTTCCTGCGCAGCCTGACGCGGCAGGTACACTGTCTGCGCCGGACCCTGAAACAATCGCGCGACGGCCTGCCGCGGCTGCAAGCGGTGATCGCGCTCAATTACGCGACGCTGTGCATGCAGGGGCAGTCCGGCCACCTGCGCGGCCATGCGCGGCGCCTGATCGAGGAACTGCGGCGGCAGATCCTGCCCGACGGCGGACACATCAGCCGCAACCCCGGCGCGCTCATCGAACTGCTGGTGGACCTGCTGCCGCTGCGTCAGTTGTTCAGCGCGCGTCAATTGCAGCCGCCGCAGGCGCTCAACAACGCCATCGACCGCATGATGCCGATGCTGCGTTTCTTCCGCCATGCCGACGGCAATTTCGCGCAATTCAACGGCATGGGTCCGACGTCGGTCGATTTGCTCGCCACCGTGCTCGCGTATGACGACGCCCGCGGCGCGCCGGTGTCGAACGCGCCGCATTCCGGCTATCAGCGCATCGACGCCGGGTCGACCGCCTTGCTGATGGACACCGGCCGGCCGCCGCCGCTCGCCTTGAGCCAAGAGGCGCATGCCGGGTGTCTGTCGTTTGAGCTGTCGTGGAAGGCGCATCGGCTGGTGATCAATTGCGGGTTGCCGGCGGTGAACAAGGAAAACTGGCGTCAGGTGGCGCGCGCCACTGCGGCGCATTCGACCGTCACGTTCAACGACGCGTCGTCGTGCCGTTTCCTCGAATCCCACCGCTTGCGGCGGCTGCTGCTCGGCGCGCCGATCATCGGCGGGCCGCGCGACGTGCGGATAACGCGCGACGACTCGGCCGACGGCACAAAATTGATCACCTCGCATGACGGCTATGCCAGAGCCTTTGCCGTGATCCACCACCGCAAGCTGCGGCTATCCGCGGATGGCCGCACCCTCGACGGCGAGGACAGCTTCACGCCGGCCGCTGGCGGCACTTTCCCGGTCGACAAGGGCGACGAATTCGCCGTTCGCTTCCATTTGCATCCGTCGACCAAGGCCAACCGGCTGTCGGACGGTCGCGGCGTGATCCTGCTGCTGCCCGACCGCGAACTGTGGACGTTCACCAGCTATGGCGAAACCGTGCGTATCGAGGAAAGCGTGTATCTCTCCGGCTCGGACGCCCCGCGCCGCACCGTGCAGATCGTGATCTACGGCCACGCCCGCAGCGAGGCCAAGGTGCATTGGAGCTTCCGCTACACCCCGCCGGCCCCGCCAGGCACCCGCCCCGAGCGGGCGGACGAGCCGGAACTACCGCTGTAATCATATTGTGGATGCCCGGCAAAAGCGGGGGAATCCCGAATACACTTTCGCCCGCCTGATGTGCTAGCCCCTCGCCCATGACCAGCCACCCGCGCCGCATCACCCGCGCCCTGTTGTCGGTATCCGACAAGGTGGGCCTCACCGATTTCGCCACGGCGCTCGCCGGCTACGGCGTCGAGCTCATTTCCACCGGCGGCACCGCCAAGGCGTTAAAAGACGCCGGGTTGAAGGTGATCGACGTCGCCGAGCTGACCGGTTTTCCCGAAATGATGGACGGAAGGGTCAAGACGCTGCATCCGAAGGTGCACGGCGGCTTGCTGGCGATCCGGGCCAACAAGGAGCACGCCGCGGCGATGGAGAAGCACGCCATCAAGCCGATCGATCTCCTGGTGGTGAACCTCTATCCGTTCGAGGCCACCGTCGCCAAAGGCGCTGCGTTCGACGACTGCATCGAGAATATCGACATCGGCGGCCCGGCTATGATCCGCGCCGCCGCCAAGAACCACGCCGATGTGACCGTGGTGGTGGAGCCCGCCGACTACGAGAAGGTTCTGGCCGAGCTCGCTTTGCACAACGGCATGACCTCGCTCGAGCTGCGCCAGAAACTGGCGGCGAAAGCCTATGCGCGCACCGCGGCTTACGACGCGGCGATCTCCAACTGGTTCGCCGACACGATGCACGACAGCGCGCCCGACTACCGCGCCTTCGGCGGAAAGCTGATCCAGTCCTTGCGCTACGGCGAGAACCCGCACCAGAGCGCGGCGTTCTATCGCGCACCCGGCGAGCGCTTTGGCGTCGCCACCGCGCGGCAAATGCAAGGTAAGGAACTGTCCTATAACAACATCAACGACACCGACGCGGCCTATGAATGCGTCGCCGAGTTCGAGGCCGGGCGGACCGCGGCCTGCGTCATCGTCAAGCACGCCAACCCGTGCGGCGTGGCGGAAGCGGGCAATCTGCACGACGCCTATCGCAAGGCGCTGGCCTGCGATTCCACCTCTGCTTTCGGCGGCATCGTCGCGCTTAACCGCAAGCTCGACGCCGAGGCGGCCAAGGCGATCACCGAGATCTTCACCGAAGTGATCATCGCACCGGACGCGACGGACGAAGCGATCAAGATCGTCGCCACGAAAAAGAATCTGCGACTGCTGTTGGCCGGCGGGCTACCCGATCCACGCGCTTCAGGTTGGACGGCGAAGACGGTAGCCGGCGGCTTGCTGGTGCAATCGCGCGACAACGCGGTGGTCGACGAAATGCAGATCAAGACCGTCACCAAGCGCGCGCCGAGCGAAGCCGAGCTCAACGACCTGCGCTTCGCCTTCCGCGTCGCCAAGCACGTGAAGTCGAATACCATCGTTTATGCCAAAGGGCTCGCCACCGTCGGCATCGGCGCCGGACAAATGAGCCGCGTCGATGCCGCCCGCATCGCCGCACGCAAAGCGGAGGACGCGGCGAAGGAATTGAAGCTACCGGCGCCGATGACCAAAGGTTCGGTGGTCGCCTCCGATGCGTTCTTTCCGTTTCCGGACGGGCTACTGGTCGCGATCGAAGCCGGCGCCACCGCGGTGATCCAGCCCGGCGGCTCCATGCGCGACGCCGACGTGATCAAGGCCGCCGACGAACACAATGTCGCGATGGTGTTCACCGGTGTGCGGCATTTCAGGCACTGATCTCACCCGCTCGTCCCCGCGAAAGCGGGGACCCAGGGCGGTCGTTTTGGCGTTCTAGAAAAGCGCTGGATTCCCGCTTACGCGGGAATGAGCGGTTGGGTTATCCGCGCGCCAGATCCCCCAGCAGGCTCGCCGCCACCGACAGCTTCGACAGCGTCAAGCCCGAGCCGGCGATCTCGTGGATCGCGGCGCGGACGCGCTCGACTTCCGCGCGGCGCGGTTTGATCCATTCCTCTACCGCGCTGGCGCCCGCCAATTCCTTATCGTAAGTGCCGTTGCCGACCATGGCGGCGGTCAGCCGCCGCTCCGCGTCGCCGATCGAATCGAGTGCGCGGTCGAGCGCCAGGCGGTCAAAATAATCCGCCACCACTATGCCCGGCACCGCGCCGATGACACGGTCGAGCTGGAAGAAGGCCTCGGTCGCGAAATAAGTCGCGGTCACTTCGGCGACCGGCTTCTTCTCTTGGTCGGCCACCAGTACGATATCGGGCGCGGCCTTCAGCACACCGAGACTGGCGATGCGTCGCGCCAGCGCGTCCGGCACGCCGGCCCGGGCGAGCTCGGCCTCATGCGCGGCGCGCGCGGCCGAAGCCTGCTTCGACAAGGCGCCGTCGAGTGCCGCCGCCACTTGCGCGATGCCCTCGTGGTAGTGCGCGATGACGGCCTCCAGCCCCTGCTTGAGATCGACATTACGCAGGAACCAGACCAGCCGGTCGAGCAGCAAATTCTGCACGGCGGCATAGAGACCGAGTTGCGCGTCGCCCGACGCCTTGTTGTCGAGCGCGTCGATCTCGTTGTTCAGCGCGATCAGGTCGTAGCTGTTGCGCACCGCCGCAAACGCCGCGGCAATCGCGGCGGCGGACGCGCCGGTCTGGTCGGCAATGCGCACGATCAGCGTGGCGCCGCCGCGATTGATCATCGAGTTGGTGAGTTGCGTGGCGATGATCTCGCGCCGCAGCCGGTGCGCGTGCAGCGCGTCGTCGTAGCGCTCGTACATTTCCTTGGGGAAGTAACGCTCGAGTTCGCGCCCGAGATAGGGATCGTCCGGCACGCTTGAGTCGAGCAATTCGTTGTAGAGCGACAGCTTGGCATAGGCCAACAGCACGGCCAGCTCCGGCCGCGTCAGCGTCAAGTTGCGTTTGCGCCGCTCGGCGATCGCCAGCTCGTCGGGCAGGAATTCCACCGCGCGATCGAGCTGCCCGCGCATTTCCAACGTCTGCATGAGCCTTTGTTGGAAACCGAGGTCCTCCAGCCCGCGTCGCTGCGCCAGCGACAGCGCCAGCGTCTGCTGGTAGTTGTTGCGCAGCACCAGGCGCGCGACCTCGTCGGTCATCTCGGCCAGCAGCGCGTTGCGCGCTTCGATGGTCAGCGAACCGGCGCGCAACGGCCGGCTCAGGGCGATCTTGATGTTGACCTCGACGTCGGAAGTGTTGACGCCGGCGGAATTATCGATGGCGTCGGTGTTGAGGCGGATGCCGGCAAGCGCGGCCTCGACGCGGCCGCGCTGGGTCATGCCCAGATTGGCGCCTTCGCCGATCACCTTGCAGCGCAGCTCGGCGCCGGTGACGCGGATGGCATCGTTGGCGCGGTCGCCGGCCGCTTCGTCGTTTTCCTGCGACGAACGCACATAGGTGCCGATGCCGCCGAAGAACAACAGATCGACTGGCGCCTTCAGAATAGCTTTCATCAACTCCTGCGGCGTCACCGCCTCGCCGACGCCGAACAGCTTCTGCGCCGCGGCGCTGAGCCGAATCTCCTTGGACGACCGCGGATAAACGCCGCCACCCTCGGAAATCAATGTCTTGTCGTAGTCCTGCCAGCTTGAGCGCGGCAAATTGAACAGCCGCTGGCGCTCGGCGAAGGCCTTTGCCGGGTCGGGATCGGGGTCGATGAAGATGTCGCGGTGATCGAAGGCCGCCAGCAGCCGCGTGGTGGTTTCGCGCAGCATGCCGTTGCCGAAGACGTCGCCCGACATGTCGCCGATGCCGACCGCAGTGAACGGCGTCTCGTGGATGTTGACGTCCATCTCGCGGAAGTGCCGTTTCACCGCCTCCCAGGCGCCGCGCGCGGTGATGCCCATGGTCTTGTGGTCGTAGCCAGCCGAGCCGCCGGAAGCAAAGGCATCGCCCAGCCAGTAATCGTGCTCGATCGACAGCGCGTTGGCGATATCGGAGAAGGTGGCGGTGCCCTTGTCGGCGGCAACCACCAGATAGGGATCGTCGCCCTCGTGCCGCACCACGCATTCGGGCGGAATGATCGCGCCGTCGTGGTGGATGTTGTCGGTGATGTCGAGCAGCGTTGAGATGAACAATTTGTAGGTCGCGATGCCTTCCGCCTGCACCTGGTCACGCGGCATGCCCATCGGCATATGTTTGGGCACAAAGCCGCCCTTGGCGCCGACCGGCACGATCACCGCGTTCTTCACCTGCTGCGCTTTCACCAGACTGAGGACTTCGGTGCGGAAGTCCTGCGGCCGGTCGGACCAGCGGATGCCACCGCGCGCCACCTTGCCGAGACGCAAATGTACGCCTTCGACGCGCGGCGAATAGACGAAGATCTCGTAGAGCGGGCGTGGCAGCGGCAGGTCGGTAATCTCGCCGCTCTTGAATTTGACCGCGATCATCGCCTTTGGCTGGCCTTCGGCGTCGGTCTGGAAAAAATTCGTGCGGACCGCCGACTGCACGGCATTGACGAAATGACGCAGGATGCGGTCCTCGTCTAGGCTTTGCACGTTCTGCAATTCTTTTTCGATGCCCTCGACGATAGTCTTCTGCTTGGCGACGCGTTCTTCCGCGGCGGCCGGTCGCGGGTCGAAGCGCACGTAAAACAGCTCGACGATATCGTCGACGACCACGTAGTGCTTCACCAGCGTCGCCCACATGTAATCCTGCGAATAAGGCACGCGGATCTGACGCAGGAAGCGCGACAAAGTGCGGATCAGCGCCACGTCGCGCCAGCCTAAGCCGCCGGCAAGTGTAAGCGCGTTGTAGCCGTCGTTCTCGGCCAGCCCCCGCATCACCATCAGGAAGGCGGCTTCCAGCCGCGCCTTGCCATTATCGAGGTCGATGGCCGTGCCGTCGCGGCGTTCCAGCAGCATGTCGTGGAACCAGACGGTGCGGGCACCTTCACCTTTTGGCTCGATATGGTAGGTGCGCTCGTCTACAACCTTGAAGCCCATATTCTCCAGCACCGGCACACGTTCCGACAGCGGCAGTGGGCGGGCAAGACTCCAGATTTTGAGGCCCACCGCGCGTTGCTGCGCGTGCATCCGGTGATGGAAATCGACGCCGAGGGGACGATCCTCGCTCAGGCCTTCGATGACTTGAATATTGCTCGCCGCCACGCTCGGGGCGTAAGTATCCTGGAACGCGTGGGAAAATGCATCGCGGTAGCGGCCGAACAAGGCGCGCGCCCGCTCCGGCGGATTGACCAGCGCCAGCACGTCGCTCAATCCGTCGGTCCACGAGCGCACGATAGCCGCGACTTCGCGCTCCAGCGCGGCACTGTCGATGACCGGCGTGTCGCCGCCGGACCGGCCGATGATGAAGTGCACGCGCACCAGCGGGCCTTCCGGGAAGAACGGGTAGAACGCCGAAACGTGCCCGATGAAGGCGCGGCTCAAGTAGTCGCCGATCTTGACGCGGAGGTCGCTGTCGTAGCGATCGCGCGGCACAAACACCAGCACCGACACGAAGCGGTCGAAACGGTCGCGCCGTGCCAACACGCGCACGCGCGGCCGCTCGTCAAGCTGCAGAATGGCGAGCGCGAAATGATAGAGCGTGTCGTCGTCAATCTGGAACAGCTCGTCGCGCGGAAAATGCTCCAGCACGTTGGTCAGCGCCTTGCTGGAATGGCTGTTGGCGACGAATCCGGCGCGCGTCTCGACGCTGGCTATCTTGCGGCGCAGATAGGGAATGCTGTGCGCGCTGCGCGTATAAGCGGTGGAGGTGAACAACCCGACGATGCGCTGCTCGCCCACCAGATTGCCGGACGCATCGAATCGCTTGATACCGACATAATCGAGATAGACGCGCCGGTGCACGCGCGCGTGAATATTGGCCTTGGCAATGATCAGCAGCCGCGGTTCCTTGAGAAACGCCATGATTTCCGGCGTGTATTCGAGCAGTTCCTCGCCGCGCTTGAGCACGCGCAATTCGGGCGACCGCATGATGCCGAGCGCGCTGTCGAAATCGGGCTCCAGCGTATTGCCGTCGAAGGTGTAATTGCGCACGCCAAGGAAAGTAAAATTGTCGGCCAGCAGCCATTGCAGGAACTGGACCGCCTCGGCGATTTCGTCCACCGGCAACGGCGGTGGATTGGTTTTCAGATCGGCGACGATACCGTTGGCGCGCTCGAGCATGGCGCGCCAGTCCTGCACCGCCAGCCTCACTTCGCCGAGCACCTCGCCAAGCGCGCGCACGATGTCGGCGCGCGCGGCCTCGTCGGCGATCGGCTCAAGATGAATATGGATGAAACTCTCGCGCGCACTGCCGGCTGCGTCAGGGGCGCCGAGCACCGCAAGGTTCGCGCCGTCGCGCCACACGCCAAACACCGGATGCGCCACCAGTTGCACGGTGAGCCGGTGCTCGGCGAGTTCGCCCATCACCGAGTCGAACAGGAACGGCATGTCGTCGTTGACGATCTCGATGACCGACACCGGCTTGCGCGCGCCCGATTCCTGCAGCGATACGGTTTCACAGCGGATTTTCGCCACGCCGGGCTGGCGCTCTTTGAGAAAATCGAATGCCCGCTCGGCCAGTTCGGCGAGATCGGTAACCGAGTAGCACAGCATGTCCTCCGCTACCGTGCGGGCGAAGAGCTGCCCGACGAATGTAGCCGGGATGTCGCCGCGACGGGCGGCCAGCGCGGCGCCGGCCTGCTCGATGGCGGCACGGGCGGCGTTTTCGTGCTCGCTGGCGGGGAGTTCGGCGGCCATGGAGCCGGACGCTGGTTGAGAGAATTGGTCGAGCATGGATCAGGAGTCTTCTTGTTCCAAGGCGGCCGTCGAGAGCAACCCACCATTTGGTGACGCGCCCGTGACCGCTTTGCAAAAGGCTGTGAGCTGCCTGCTTAAGATCCTGACCTAAAAGGCAAAAACATGGTCGCACGGTCGTATCGCGAGCTTTGAGAAAATTGTAGTCTTACCAGAGGGGCAGGAACAGCAAGAGGCGCGGGCAATGAACAAGAACAACAAGTCAGCCAAAACCGCCGGCAAGGTGACCATCGTGAAAGCGGCCGCGACTAAACCATCGCTGCACGCCATCAAGGGCGGCAAACTGGCGTCCAAAGCGCCGGCAAAGCCGGTTCCGCACAAGGCGGCGTCACCGGCGGCCGACGACGCCCCGGTGATCGCGCTCAATCTGCCAATGGCGAAGCTTTCGCCGGCCATGGCCGCCTATTTCAAGAAATGCCAGGACAAGCTCGGCTTCGTCCCGAACGTGCTCATCGCCTACGCCTTCGATATGGTGAAGCTCGAAGCCTTCGTCGCCATGTACAACGATCTGATGCTAGGCGAGAGCGGGCTCTCCAAGCTCGAGCGCGAGATGATCGCCGTCGCGGTATCGTCGCAGAACCGCTGCTACTATTGTCTTACCGCCCATGGCGCCGCGGTGCGGCAATATTCCGGCAATCCGTTGCTCGGCGAGCAGATCGTGATGAACTATCGCGCCGCGCGGCTCTCCAAGCGCCAGCGCGCCATGCTCGACTTCGCGGTCAAGCTCACCGCGCAGCCGGCCAGTGTCGAGGACGGCGACCGCGAGCGGCTGCGCCGCGCCGGCTTCTCCGACCGCGACATCTGGGACATCGCGGCGATCGCCGGCTTCTTCAACATGTCGAACCGCGTCGCCTCCGCCACCGACATGCGGCCGAACACGGTCTATCACGGGCAGGCGCGCTAGATTGCTTGCACCGTGCGACACAGTATGCCGTTCATTCCCGCGCAAGCGGGAAACCAGTTAAAGTAAAAAAGAGCTGGATCCCCGCTTACGCGGGGACGAGCGGGAAAATGCGAAGCCAATCGATGACACGCATACTGTCTTTAACTCTCGCGCTCCTGCTCAGCATCTCGCTTGTTCACGCCCAGGTCGCGCCTATCGACCGCGCGCCGGCCATTCCACCGGCGACGGCGATCCTCGCGCACAACGGCATGGTGGTGGCGCAGGAGCAACGCGCCGCCCGCATCGGCATCGAGATTCTCGACCGCGGCGGCAACGCGGTCGACGCGGCGGTGGCGGTCGGCTTCGCGATGGCGGTCACCTATCCGCGCGCCGGCAATCTCGGCGGCGGCGGCTTCATGGTGATCCATCTCGCCAAGGGCATCGACACTACGATCGACTACCGCGAGATGGCGCCGGCGGCGGCGACGCCGACCATGTTCCTCGACGACAAGGGCAATCCCGACCCGGCGAAGTCGCGCGATAGCGGCCTTGCGGTCGGCGTGCCCGGCACCGTGGCCGGGCTGGCGATGGCGCACCAGAAATACGGCTCCGGCAAATTGTCGCTGGCCGATCTGATCGCCCCAGCGCTGCGCCTGGCGCAGCAGGGCTTCCCCGTCGAGGACGACACCGCCGATTCGCTGCCCAAGGCGCGCGAGCGGCTGGCGCGCTGGCCATCGTCGGCAAGCCTTTTCCTCAACGGCGGCGAGCCGCTGCACGAAGGCGACCGTCTGCTGCAGTTCGATCTGGCCGACACTTTGCAAGCCATCGCCGACGGCGGGCCGCGCGCCTTCTACGAAGGCCGCATCGCCGAGGAGATCGCGGCCGCGGTGCGCGGCGCCGGCGGCATCATGACGGCGGACGACCTCAAGCACTACCGCGCGGTGGAGCGCGCGCCGCTGCGCGGCAGCTATCGCGGCTACGACATCGTCGCCATGCCGCCGCCGTCGTCCGGCGGGGTGGCACTGATCGAGATGCTCAACATTCTGGAGGGCTACAATCTCGGCAAGCTCGCGCGCGCCGATGCGTTACACGACATGATCGAGGCGATGAAGCGCGCCTATGCCGACCGCGCCGTCTACCTGGGCGATCCAGACAGCGTGAAAATGCCGATCGCCGGCCTTCTGTCGAAAGAATACGCCGCCACACTGCGCGCGAGCATTACCGACAAGGCGACGCCGGCCGCCGCCATCAAGGCGGGCAAGCCGGCCGACACCGAAGGCAAGAACACCACGCATTTCTCCATCATCGACCGCGACGGCAACGCGGTGTCGAACACCTACACGCTGAATTTTAACTACGGTCTCGGCCTGGTCGCCGACGGCACCGGCGTCCTGCTCAACAATGAGCTCGACGATTTCACCGCCAAGCCGGGCACGGCCAACGCCTACGATCTCATCGGCTTCAACGCCAACCTGCCGGGACCGGGCAAGCGGCCGCTGTCGTCGATGACGCCGACCATCGTCTTGAAGGACGGCAAGCCGTTCCTGATCACCGGCTCGCCCGGCGGCAGCCGCATCATCACCACGGTGCTGCAGGTGATCGCCGACGTCATCGACTTCCACATGCCGCTCGACAAGGCGGTGGGCGCGCCGCGCCTGCATAACCAGTGGCAGCCGGACCAGACTTATGTCGAGCCGGGCTTTGCGCCGGCCGTGCTCGACGCGCTCAAAGCGCGCGGCCACATCATCGTGCCGACCGAGCCGTACAGTTCGGCCAATTCGATCGAGGTAATCCCGAAAACAGAGTTCACGCCGCAGCAATATCTCGGCTCCGCCGACCGCCGCACACGGGGGTCGCTGGCGGCGGGGTATTAAAAATGAAAAGCCCGCCTTCGCTAAAGCTAGGCGGGCAATCTTCGCGCATAAAGTTTGGCTTGCCAGTCGAAGCTGCGGAGCAGCGAAGACTGGAGCGGGCGAAGGGATTCGAACCCTCGACCCCGACCTTGGCAAGGTCGTGCTCTACCCCTGAGCTACACCCGCATCCGTTAGACAATTGGCCGAAATCGCGATCCCGGCCGCCAAGCCCGTTCCTATAGCCAAAAGGTTGACCACATTGCAACCTCGGCCTGTTTTGGCCGTTAATCGCGCTTAACGCGGCGCTTGTGGTGCGCCTTGGGGCGGACGGCGCCCTCCCGCACGCCCGTCCAGTACGGATTGGGCGAGCAAAACCCGCGATTACCGGCGATAACGTTGGGGTAGCATTCCTCGACGCTGCGATAGCTGCAATTCGTGGCAACGTTGCCCCCGCCCAGCGACACCTGCGAGCACCAAGGGCCTTCCCCGGCCGCGCTTGGCGATATGTCCGAAACAAGCGCGGCAACCGCAACGGCCGCTAAAAGCAAGATCCGCACGTGAGCCATCTTTTCTTGTTGCGCCCCAGCGATAAAAATACCGCCCGTCATATAAGTGTTCCCGTCATGCCCGTCAGCCCCGACCAGTTGTTCGCCTATCTCGACGATCTCGGCATCGCGCACACGACCGTCAAGCATCCGCCCGTATTCACGGTCGAACAGGCCGCCCGTCTGCGCGGGGAGATCGCCGGAGGTCACACCAAAAACCTGTTCCTGCGTGACAAGAAACATGAGCTCTACCTGGTGGTGGCGCTGGAAGATGCCGAGATCGACCTCAAGGGCCTGCACCGGCTGCTTGGCGCCACCGGACGCTTCTCCTTCGGCTCGTCCGACCTGCTGCGCGAGGTCTGGGGTGTCGAGCCCGGCGCGGTCACGCCATTCGGCGCCATCAACGACCGCGAAAGCCGCGTCACCGTGCTGCTGGACGCCGCCATGATGGAACACGAAACGCTCAACTATCACCCGCTGGTCAACACCATGACCACGTCGATCAAACGCGACGATCTGGTGAAGTTCCTGGAATCGACCGGCCATATACCCCGCATCGAGCGGGTATCGGGGCCCTCGTCTGGCACCTCCTGACCCGATTGCATTCAAGGCCCGGATAACCCATTTAATCGGGCATGGAACCGGGCCTTGCGGCCCGCCAATCGGCTAAGACGCGAGGGAATATGCTGCAAAACGGCGGGGGAACGACGGCAGCGGCTGATAGCGTGGTGGTCGATACCACGACGCAAGGCTTCATGAAGGACGTGATTGAGGAATCCAAGCGGCAGCCAGTGCTGGTGGATTTCTGGGCGCCCTGGTGCGGACCCTGCAAGCAGCTCACGCCGATCCTGGAAAAGGCGGTGAAGTCGGCCAAGGGCAAGGTCAAGCTCGCCAAGATGGACATCGACAAGAACCCGGAAATTCCCGGCCAGATGGGCATCCAGTCGATCCCGGCGGTAATCGCCTTCGCCAACGGCCAGCCGGTCGACGGCTTCATGGGCGCGCTGCCCGAGAGCCAGGTCATCGCGTTCTTGGAGCGGGTGACCAAGAGCAAGATCGGCACCGAGGAAAAAGACCAGATGAAGGCGGCCGACGAGGCGCTCGCCGCCGGCAACGCGGCCGAGGCCGCGAACCTCTACGGACAACTGCTCACGCAGGACGGCGGCAATATCGCGGCGCTGGCCGGTCTCGCCCGCTGCTATGTGCAGACCGGCGCGCTCGAGCAGGCCAAGCAGACGCTCGCCATGGTGCCCGAGGCCAAGCGCAACGATGCGGCGGTCGCCGCCGCGCGCGCGGCGCTCGAAGTCGCCGAGCAGGCCAAATCGGTCGGCCCGATCGACGAGTTGGAAAAGAAAATCGCCGCCGATCCGCTCGACCATCAGGCGCGTTTCGATCTCGCCACCGCGCTCAACGCCAAGGGCAAGCGCAACGAGGCCGCCGATCATCTACTTGCCATCGTCAAACGCGACCGCAAATGGAACGACGACGGCGCGCGCAAACAACTCGTGCAGTTTTTCGAGGCCTGGGGCCCGACCGATGCGGCCACGGTGGAAGGCCGCAAACGGCTGTCGTCGATTTTGTTTTCGTAACCGGTTTTCCGTTCGTCCCCGCGTAAGCGGGGACCCAGACTGGATTCCCGCGTGCGCGGGAATGAATGGTGAAATGGTGGAACGAGCACCATGCCGATGAACGCCCAGTATCGCGGGCCGATCGATCTGCCCGAAGTCATCCCGCTGTTCCCGCTGCCGGGCGCGCTGCTGCTGCCGCGCGGGCAGATGCCGCTCAATATTTTCGAGCCGCGCTATCTCGCCATGATCGACGACGCCTTGCGCGATGGCCACCGGCTGATCGGCATGATCCAGCCCGACGGCGCGCATGCCGGGGCTTCCGACAAGCCGCTATTGTTCAAGATCGGCTGCGTTGGCCGCATCACCCAGCTCGCCGAAAGCGGCGACGGCCGCTATCTCGTCGAGCTCACCGGCGTCGCCCGCTTCCGCGTCGAGCAGGAATTGCCGGTCAAGACCGAGTACCGGCAATGCCGTGTCACGTACGCGCCGTTCGCCGACGACTTCATCGCGCGCAAAGGCGAGGAGGCCGTCGACCGCGCGGCGGTGCTCAAGGCGCTGCGCGCCTTCATGAAGGCCAACGACCTGAAAGCGGATTGGGAAGGCATCGACCAGGCGCCGAACGAGGCGCTGGTCAATGCGCTGTCGATGATGTCGCCCTACGGTCCGCCGGAAAAGCAGGCGCTGCTGGAGGCGCCCGATCTGAAAACGCGCGCCGAATTGCTGGTCGCTATCACCGAGATCGAACTTGCCAAGAAGAACACCGAGGGCGAGACGCCGCTGCAATAGTCCGTGGTACCGTGCTATAAAGCCGGTGAAAACGCCGGGACCTCAATCATGCCCACCACCCCCACCACCGAACAGCCGGCCGGCAGCGTCGATCCGAAGCTGCTGGAAATCCTGGTCTGCCCGCTGACCAAGACGACGCTCGAATACGACGCCGCCAAGCAGGAGCTGATCTCGCGCAAGGCCAAACTCGCCTATCCGATCCGCGACGGCATCCCGATCATGCTGCCGGAAGAGGCGCGCAGGTTGGATTAAAGCAAGCCGTCAAAAAATCGACTGGGAAGGAAACCACCAATGATCAAAATCTGGGGCCGCAATACTTCGTCCAACGTGCAGAAGGCGATGTGGGCGGTCGGCGAGCTCGGGCTTGAGCATACGCGCATCGACATCGGCGGCGCCTTCGGCATGAACAAGGAGCCGAAATACCTGGCGATGAACCCGAACGGCTTGGTTCCGACGCTCGAGGAAGAAGACGGCTTCCTGCTGTGGGAATCCAATTCCATCGTGCGCTATCTCGCCGGCAAGCACGACAAGAACAACGTGCTGGAACCGAAAGACCCCAAGCAGCGCGCGCTCGCCAGCCAGTGGATGGATTGGCAATTGTCGGTGGTCGGCCCGGCGATCACACCGGCGTTCTGGGGCCTGATCCGCACGCCGGCGGAAAAACGCGACGCGGCCGCGATCAAGACCTCGCAGGAGAAGACCACGGCGGCGATGCTGATGCTCGAAGCACAACTGGCCATGACGGCCTACGTCGCCGGCCCCGCGTTCTCCTACGGCGATATTCCGGTCGGCGTCATGGCCTATCGCTACCGCCAACTGGTGCCCGACCGGCCGGCGACGCCGAACCTCGAGCGCTGGTTCGAGGCGATTTCCAAGCGCAAGCCGTTCCACGAGCACGTCGGCAGTATTCCGCTGAGCTAAAGCGCCTCGCCCCGCAGCAACTTCGGGACGTCACCGGTGAAGCCCGCCGCTTCGCGGATGAACACGCGCTTGAGCGCCGGCAGGCGTTCGACCACGCCAAGACCGAGGTCGCGCACCAAGCGCAGAACGTCCGAGCTGTTGGAGAACAGCCGATTCAATCCGTCAGTGGCGACGCCCATGGTCATGGTATCGAAACGGCGCCAGCGCTGGTAGCGCTCGAGCACCTGTGCGCCACCGATATCGAGGCCGAGCCGAGCCGCGTCGGCGACCGCTTCGGCCAGCGCCGCGACGTCGCGCAGCCCCATATTGAGCCCCTGCCCGGCGATCGGATGAATGATGTGCGCGGCGTCGCCGACCAGCGCCAACCGTTCGGCGATGAACGAGCGCGCGGTGAACAGGCCGAGCGGAAAGGCGCGGCACGGCCCGACCACCGCGATGTCGCCGAGATGCAAGCCGAAGCGCTTCTCCAGTTCGGCGTGAAACTCCTCATCGGGCAGCGCGACGACGCGCTCCGCCTCGCGCGCGGTCTCGGTCCAAACGATTGACGAACGTTTTCCCGTCAGCGGCAGGATGGCAAACGGCCCGGCCGGCAGGAAATGTTCTTCGGCCCGGCCCTGGTGCTCGCGTTCGTGTCGCACCGTGGTGACGATCGCCGACTGATCATAGTTCCAGCCATGGCTGGCGATACCGGCCTGCTCGCGGATTTTCGACTTCGCGCCGTCGGCGCCGACCAGCAGCCGCGCCGAGATCGTCTCGCCGCCGGCAAGCTGCACGTCGATTGCATTCGCCGCATGCTCGAATCCGCTGACCGAATCCGCCCGCAGATCAACGCCGGCCTCTCTCGCCTTCTTCACCAGCGCGTCGATCAGGTGGCGGTTCTCGACCATGTGCGCGAACGGTTCGCCTTCCTCCACATCGCCGCCAAAAGTGAGGAAAGTCGGCCGCACCGCGTCGTCGAGCTTCGAGTCGGTCACCACCATGTCGAGGATCGGCTGCGCGTCGCTTGCGACCGCGTCCCAGACGTCGATCGCCTTGAACAGGCGCCGCGCGGCCGCCGCGATCGCCGAAGCGCGCGGGTCCTTCGATGGCGTCGCCGCCAGCGCCGGATCGGCGACTGTCACCGCGAACGCTTCGCCCAGCCCCTGGCGCAGCGCGATGGCCAGCGCCAAACCAGCAAAGCCCGCTCCGCCGATCAGCAGATCGGTCTTTTTATGGTGCTCCTTCAGGGCCTTCGGCATGGCGTTCGTTCGCAGCTTCCTTGTAAAACTCGGCCCAGCATAGCAGGTTGGGGCCAGGATTTGACCCATACCGGCCGCGCCCATGACCTCTCCCACCTCCGCCGTCCAAGATCTGCTCAATCTTCTCGACCTCGAGCGCCTCGACGTGGATTTATTCCGCGGCAACAGCCCACAAGTGGGCTGGCAGCGCGTGTTCGGCGGCCAGGTGATCGGTCAGGCGCTGGTCGCTGCCGTGCGCACCGTGGAGACGCGGCCGCCGCATTCCATGCACGCCTATTTCCTGCTGCCAGGCGACCCCAAGGTGCCGATCATCTACGACGTCGACCGCATGCGGGACGGCAAGAGCTTCACCACGCGGCGTGTCACCGCGCGCCAGCACGGCCAGCCGATTTTTTCCATGCTGGTGTCGTTCCATACCGACGAGCCCGGCCTCGAGCATCAGGCGAAGATGCCGGACGTGCCGCCGCCGGAGAAGCTGCCGAGCGAATCCGAGGTGCGTGAAAAGATCCTGCCGACGATGCCCGATCCGGTGCGCCGCTACTACGAGCGCGAACGGCCGATCGAGCTGCGTCCGGTCGAGTTCGAGCGCTATCTCGGCAAGAAATATCCCGACGGCCGCTTCAATGTGTGGGTCAAAACCACCGGCCGGCTGCCGGACGATCCGGCCATCCATCAATGCGTGTTGGCCTACACGTCAGACATGGGCCTGCTCGACACCGCGCTGGTACCGCACGGCCGCACGCTGTTCGAAAAGGAATTCATGGCCGCCAGCCTCGATCATGCGCTCTGGCTGCACCGGCCGTTCCGCGCCGACGAGTGGCTGCTCTACGCGCAGGATTCGCCCAATCTGCACGGCTCGCGCGGCTTCTCGCGCGGACTTATATTTACCCAGGCCGGCACGCTGGTCGCCTCGGTGGCGCAGGAAGGCCTGCTGCGGCGGCGCAATCCATAATCTCGATATGAAGCGATCGTTTGCTGCGTTTGCTTTTCTGCTGTCGATGTCGGCGGCGGCTCTTGCCGCTTCCGGCAGGCAGCCGGCGCCGCCCGGCTCGTTCCCCGGCGCACCGCTGCAATACACGCGCTTCTCCATCGCCGAACTCTCGCGCGGATTTCTCGCGCTCAGCTTCGGCTCCGATCTGCGCATCGGCGCGCGTCCGCGCGGCATCCGCCGCTTCGATCATCCGATCCGTGCCGCCGTGATTGCCGGCGGCAGCGTCGATCGCACGGCGGCGATGCGCCGTGTGCTCGAAGAATACGCGCAAAAGATTCCCAACCTGCAGCTCAGCATCGCGACCGACGCCGCACCGGCCGACATCGAGGTGCGCCTGATCGATGAAAGAAATTTCACGTCAGCGTTACGGGCGGCGTTCGGCGCCAAGATCGCCAGGACCTTCATCGCGCGCACCGATCCGCAATGCATGACCAGCGTGAAATCGAGTGCCGACGGCGGCATCCTGCGCTCGGTCTCCTTCATCATCGTCGACAAGGGCGACGACGTCTTCCTCGACTGCGCCTATCACGAGCTGCTGCACGCCTTCGGCCTGTCGAACCACGACCAGCGCAATCCGTGGACGACGCTCAACCAGAAACGCATGGTCGGCTATCTGACGGTCTACGACCGTGCGCTCCTGACCTTGCTCTACGACCCGCACATCCAGCCCGGCATGACCTCCACCCAGGCGCGCGCCAGGCTGCCGGGCCTGATCCAAGATCTCGGTCTCGCCACGGCGGGCAAGGACAAGTAGGACAATATTGCTGTCTCAATACGATGCATTCCGAGGCAAATGCCTTTGGAAACAGCAATAATGTCGCTTAATTTTGGATCCATCTGTCGATAGGCTAGGCAAACAAGCCGCGCCGGCAATCGCCGGGAGGCTTTCGTCGTCCCCCGGCGCGTGATCCCGAAAGGTTCTGCCCCGACTTAAATCAAGGGGCGGACCCCGCTTACGGACTAGATCAGGCGCCACCCAGAGGTCTGCCGGGAAGGAAAACTATGAAGCTGGTCATCGCGGTCATTAAACCGTTCAAACTCGACGAGGTGCGCGACGCCCTTACCCGTATCGGCGTTCACGGCATGACCGTGAACGAGGTCAAGGGCTATGGGCGCCAGAAAGGTCATATGGAGATTTATCGCGGCGCCGAATACGCGGTGAATTTTCTCCCCAAACTGCGCATCGAAGTCGCGGTCTCCAGCGACCAGATCGAGCAGGCTATGGAAGCAATCGCCGCCGCTGCCAAGACCGGACAGATCGGCGACGGCAAAATCTTCGTCACGCCGCTTGAGCAGGCCGTGCGCATCCGCACCGGCGAGACCGGCGGCAGCGCGCTTTAGAAACTTGAATATCTGGGGGGAATGAAATGACACGGGCGCAACTACGCCTCGCGGCGGTCGCAACGGCCGTATCGGCGACCCTAGCCGCATCACCGGCTTTCGCGGAAGCAGCCAAGATCGACGCCGCCGACACCGCCTGGATGATGGGTGCCACCGGCCTGGTGTTGATGATGACGATCCCGGGCCTTGCCTTGTTCTATGCCGGGATGGTGCGCAAGAAGAACGTGCTCGCCACCATGGCGCAGTGCATGGCCGCCACCTTCCTCGTTTCCATCCTGTGGGCGGTTATCGGCTACTCGCTCACTTTCACCGGCGACGGCGCCTATATCGGCACGCTCGATCGCATGTTCCTCAACGGCATGACGCTCAACGCGATCTCGCCCTTCGCCAAGACCATCCCGGAAAGCCTGTTCATGATCTATCAGATGACCTTCGCGGTCATCACGGTGGCGCTGGTTGCGGGCTCGGTCGCGGATCGGATGCGTTTTTCCGCATTTCTGTTGTTCTGCGTATTCTGGCTGCTGCTGGTCTATGTGCCGATCGCGCATTGGGTTTGGGGCGGCGGCTTCCTCGGCAGCTACGGCGTGATCGATTTCGCCGGCGGACTGGTGGTGCATCTCAACGCCGGCATCGCCGGCCTAGTCGCAGCTACCGTGATCGGCAAGCGGCGCGGCTACGGCAGCGAGAATCTTTCGCCGCACGATCTCACGCTTGCCGTGATCGGCACCGGCCTGTTGTGGGTCGGCTGGTTCGGCTTCAACGGCGGTTCGGCATTGGGCGCCAATGCACGCGCCGCCATGGCTATCACGTCGACGCATCTTGCGGCCAGCGCCGGCGCCTTCACTTGGATGGTGCTGGAGTGGTGGACGCGCGGCAAGCCATCGGTGCTCGGCATGATCTCCGGTGCGGTGGCGGGCTTAGGCACCATCACGCCGGCCTCCGGCTTCGTCCTTCCGATGGAAGGCGTACTGATCGGCGTGATCGCCGGCGGCGTCTGTTTCTGGGCCTGCACCTGGCTCAAGATCAAACTCGGCTATGACGACTCGCTCGACGTCTTCGGCGTGCACGGCATCGGCGGCCTGACCGGCACCTTCCTGGCCGGCGTGCTGGCGGTCGGCGCCCTGTCCGTAAGTCCCGAATTGCCGGGCGGCGTATCCGGCCTGCTCGAAGGCAATCCGCGGCTGGTCCTGGCCCAGATCGTCGGCATCGTTGTGACCCTGGCATGGTCCGGCATCATGACGTTCGTCGTGCTCAAGCTCGTCGGTGCGATTGTTCCGCTGCGGGTGCGCCACGAGGACGAAGTGATGGGGCTCGACGTCACCCAGCATGGAGAGGCGTTGCAGTAGCACGCAAGCGAGCCGCATCCGCCCCTGACGCGGGTGCGGTTTTACCACTCCCAAATGCCTGCTCAAAAATTGTGCAGCCCCCGTAAGCCTTGGCGCGACTTTGGGCTAACGCCTAATGGCGTATTCGGCCCGCTGCCTCGATCGTAAAAATTCGCTCATCGAATCAGCCAGATGCGGGTCAGTCCGGCATCTGGCATGGCGTTTGATTCTACTGGTCCGGCTATGCCCGCAAAGCTTGCTTTGTGTGCCGGCTCAGTGAACCCGCCCGCACTGCGTGAATGTACAAAACGGGCTCAAGCGGGGATCGAATCCATGAAAATCGTCATGGCCATTATCAAGCCTTTCAAACTCGACGAGGTCCGTGACGCTCTGACCTCCATCGGGGTGCAAGGACTAACTGTCACCGAGGTCAAGGGTTACGGGCGTCAAAAGGGCCACACAGAAATCTACCGTGGGGCCGAGTATGCGGTGAGCTTCCTCCCGAAAATCAAAGTGGAAGTGGCGGTGGCAACTGAGCAGGTTGACAAGGTCATCGGCGCCATCTCCGGAGCCGCCAAGACCGGCCAGATCGGCGACGGCAAAATCTTTGTCTTTGCCCTCGACCACGCTGTGCGTATCCGCACCGGCGAAACCGACGCTGCGGCTCTCTAGTAACCCGCACCGCAAAACAATACGGACAGGAGTTAGACCCATGACGTTGAAGAAATCCTCCCGTGCGAGACTGTTGTCTCTCGCCTTCGGGATTTTGCTCGGACTGTTTCTGAGCATTGCGGTGTACGACGCGTCGTATGCCCAGACACCGGCGCCGGCCCCCGCGGCCCCCGCCGCAGCTCCGGCTCCCGCCGCACCGCTACCTGCATGCGACGCCTCGGCCAAGCCGCCGATCCTGAGCAAATGTAAAACGGATTCCGGCGACACCGCCTGGATGCTCACCTCGATGGCCCTCGTGCTGATGATGACCATTCCGGGCCTCGCCTTGTTCTACGGCGGCATGGTCCGCAAGAAGAACGTGCTGGCGACGGTGATGCAGAGCTTCGCCATCACCTGCCTGGTCACCGTGCTGTGGATGGTCATCGGCTATAGCTGGGCCTTCACCGACGGCGGACGCCTATCATCGGCGGCAACTCGTCGCTTGCTGCTGATGGGCATGGGCGTCGACGTGGTCAGCCCGCTGGCTGCCGACAATCCCCGAGTCGGTCTTCATGGCCTTCCAGATGACCTTCGCCATCATCACCCCGGCGCTGATCTGCGGCGCGTTTGCCGACCGCATGAAGTTCTCGGCGATGATGTGGTTCATGGGTCTGTGGTCGCTGTTCGTCTACTCGCCGATCGCCCATTGGGTCTGGGGCGGCGGCTGGCTCGGCGGCCTCGGCGTGCTCGACTTCGCCGGCGGCACCGTGGTGCATATCAACGCCGGCGTCGCCGGTCTGGTGCTGCGCGCTGGTGCTCGGCAAGCGCAAGGGCTTCGGCACCGACAACATGGCGCCGCACAACCTGGTGCTCACCATGATCGGCGCCTCGCTGCTGTGGGTCGGCTGGTTCGGCTTCAACGCCGGCTCGGCGGTCGCCGCCAACGGCAATGCCGGCATGGCCATGGCCGTCACCCAGATCGCCACCGCCACCGCGGCGCTGACCTGGATGTTCGTGGAATGGATGCTCAAGGGTAAGCCAGCGTCCTCGGCATCTGCTCCGGCGCGGTCGCCGGCCTGGTCGCCATCACCCCGGCCTCGGGCTTCGTCGATCCGGTCGGCGCGCTGGTCATCGGCGTCGCCGCCGGTGTCGGCTGCTACTGGGGCGCCACCAGCCTCAAGCACATGTTCGGCTACGACGACAGCCTGGACGCCTTCGGCGTGCACGCGGTCGGCGGCATCATCGGCGCGTTGCTCACCGGCGTGTTCGCGCGCACGGCGATCAACTCGCTCGGCACCGGTCTGATCGACGGCAACGCCTATCAGGTCGTGATCCAGATCTACGGCATCCTCGGCACGCTGATCTATGACGCGGTCGGAACCTTGATCATCCTGTTCGTGATCAAGATGGTCATCGGCCTGCGGGTCAGCGAAGAGGCCGAGCGTGAAGGTCTCGATATCTCGCTGCACGGCGAGGTGGTGCAGTAACAACAAGCTAGCGGTAGGGGCGGAAACCCGGCACTGTCCCTTCCGTTGAGGCCCCCGGTTCGCAAGAGCCGGGGGCCTCTCTCTTTTTCGGCACCTCGACACGAAAAAGCCCGGCGCAGGCGCCGGGCTTCATTCGTTTCGTCGGCAAGGCCGATGGATCAGTACATCGCCAAGATGGTCGGATCGATATAACCGGCGACGCCCATGAAGGCCGCGACCGCAAATACCGCAAAACCGCAATACGCCGCGCCCAAAAGCGACGGCGACATATGGTTGGTCATTTTATTCCCCCTGTTTCAGCTACGGGGCTACCTTAGGGGCCCTTTATTAATGCCCCTTCAATTGGCACCAATTCCGGGTACCGATGGTTAATCGGGTCTTAACCTCGCCCTCATTATTGTGGTTCACCGTCGTGCCGCGGGCCGCTCCCGCTTGTTTACCGCCATGCCCATGATGACCGCCCAACGCGAGCCTTCCAGCAGTCCTGCTCCGGCGGTCGAAGGCCGCTCGCCGTTCGTGCGGCTGACCGAGTTGATCGCCGGCATCGCGCCGGGCAAGCCGGCCATCAATTTGTCCGTGGGCGAGCCGCAGCATCCGATTCCGTCTTTCGTCGGCCCCGAACTCGCCGCCCATCTCGACGAATTCGGCCGCTACCCGGCCAACAAGGGCAGCGATGCGTTCCGCCGCGCCGTCGCCCAATGGCTCGGCCGCCGCTACAAACTGGCGCGGCCGGTCGACCCCGAACACGAAGTGCTCGTGCTCAACGGCACGCGCGAGGGCTTGTTTCTCGCCGCCATCGCCGCCAAGCGCTGGGTGCGACCACGCGCCGGCAAACCTGCGATGCTGATCCCCAATCCGTTCTACGCCGCCTACGCCGCCGGTGCGCTCGCGGCCAATTGCGAGCCGGTCTATCTGCCGGCGACGCGCGCGAGTGCGTTTCTGCCCCATCTCGACGCGCTCGACGACGCGCTGCTGGCGCGCACGGTCGCCTTCTACCTTGCTTCGCCGTCAAATCCGCAAGGCGCCGTCGCCAGCCGCGGCTATCTCGACAAGCTCGCAGGCCTCGCCCGCCGTCACGGCTTCCTGGTGTTTGCCGACGAATGCTATTGCGAAATCTACAGCGAGCACCCGCCGGCCGGCATGCTGGAAACCGCCGGGCCCGACTTCGCCAATGTCGTGGTGTTCCACTCGCTGTCCAAGCGCTCGAACCTGCCCGGCCTGCGCGTCGGCTTCGCCGCCGGCGACCGCCGCTTTCTGTCGGCTTTTCTCGAGCTGCGCAACATCGCGGCGCCGCAGGTGCCAGGCCCGGCGCAGCACGTCGCGGTCGCCGCCTATGGCGACGAGGCGCATGTGCGGGAGAACCGCAAACTCTATTCGGCCAAGTTCGATCTCGCCGACCAGATCATCGGCGATCGCTACGGTTACAAACGACCGGCCGGCGGTTTTTTTCTCTGGCTCGACGTCTCGCAATACGGCGGCAGCGAAATCGTGACCAAGCGGTTGTGGCAGGAAGCCGGCGTGCGCGTCGTGCCCGGCCGCTACCTCGCGCGCGAACAGACCGATGGCTCAAATCCTGGCGCGGACTATATCCGCGTCGCCATGGTGCAGGACAAGGCGACCACGGCGGAGGCGCTGCATCGCCTCGTCGCGGTCCTTGCTTGAGGTAAGACCGATGCCCGCGATCGACCGCAGCCTCGACGCCGTCGCTTTCGTCACCGAGCATTTCCGCGACATCCTGCGGCGGCGCCTGAGCGAAATCGCCGGCCTCGCGCTGATCACATTGGCGTTCCTGGCGGCCGTCGCGCTCGCCACCTGGTCGGTGCAGGACCCTTCGCTCAGCCACGCCACGCAGACGCCGGTGCGCAATCTGCTCGGCTTCCCCGGCGCGATTTTCTCCGATCTGGCGATGCAGTTGCTCGGCCTCGCCGCGGTCATGCTGCTGGTGCCGGAAATCCAGCTGGGCTGGCGGCTTTTGTCGCACCGGCCGGTCGGCGAGAAATGGCGCGGCCTGTTGTGGATCCTCGTCACGTTCTTTGCCGCCGCTTTCGCCTCAGCCTTGCCGCGGGTCGGCTCCTGGCCGCTGCCGACCGGCTTAGGCGGCGTCTTTGGCGACGCGGTGCTGCGCGTTCCGGCGATGTTTGTCGGCCGCCCGCTTGCCGGGATGCTGTTCGGCATCGCCACCGTTGTGGTAACCGCATTCGCCACCGGCTTCGGCAGCAAGCGGCCTAGCGAGCGCACCGCCACACGCGATGCCGATGATGAGACCGACGAAGACGAGGGCGATCGCGCCTCGGCCTGGCTCGGCATGATCGCGCACGCGCTCTTGAGCTGGAAGGCGCGCGCCGGCCGCATGTTACGCGGGACGTCGCGCTCGCCACTGCGCGCCGCGATGCCTGCGGCGAACGGCCCGCGTCAGGAGCCGCGCTTCGATGGCTATGCCCGCAACGCCATGCCGGCCGAGCCGGGCTTTGCCGACGAAGACGAAGAGGACGACGCGCCGCCAACCCCGCGCCGCCGCGCCGCGCCGCGCGTGCCGACGCGCCGCTCCGCCAACGGCTATCAATTGCCTTCGCTCAATCTGCTGACGGCGCAGCGCGCCTCCGAGCGGACCACGCTGTCGAAAGACCTCATCGACGCCAACGCCGCGGCGCTGGAAAGCGTGCTCGGCGATTTCGGCGTGCGCGGCGAGATCATCAATGCGCATCCCGGCCCGGTGGTGACGCTGTACGAACTCGAGCCGGCGCCCGGCATCAAGTCGTCGCGCGTCATCGGCTTGGCCGACGACATCGCCCGCTCGATGAGCGCGGTGTCGGCGCGCGTCGCGGTGGTGTCCGGCCGCAACGCCATCGGCATCGAGCTGCCCAATCCTACGCGCGAGAAAGTGTACTTGCGCGAATTGCTCGGCGGCAACGACTACAATCAAACCGCCGCCAAGCTGCCGCTCTGCCTCGGCAAGACCATCGGCGGCGAGTCGGTGATCGTCGATCTCGCACGCATGCCGCATCTGTTGATCGCCGGCACCACCGGCTCCGGTAAATCGGTCGCCATCAACACGATGATCCTGTCGCTGGTCTATCGCCTGCGCCCGGATCAGTGCCGGCTGATCATGGTCGATCCCAAGATGCTCGAACTCTCCGTCTATGACGGCATCCCGCATCTGCTCACGCCGGTGGTCACCGATCCGAAGAAGGCGGTGGTCGCGCTCAAATGGGCGGTGCGCGAGATGGAGGAGCGCTACAAGAAGATGTCCAAGCTCGGCGTGCGCAACATCGACGGCTACAATGCGCGCGTCGCCGAAGCCAAGGCGAAAGGCGAGACACTCACCCGCACAGTGCACACCGGCTACGACAAGGAGACCGGCGAGGCGATCTACGAGAAGGAAGACCTCGAGCTCGAGCCGTTGCCCTATCTGGTGGTGATCGTCGACGAAATGGCCGACCTGATGATGGTCGCCGGCAAGGACATCGAAGGCGCCATCCAGCGCCTGGCGCAGATGGCGCGCGCCGCCGGCATCCACGTCATCCTCGCCACCCAGCGTCCGTCGGTCGACGTGATCACCGGCACCATCAAGGCGAATTTCCCGACCCGCATCTCGTTCCAGGTCACCTCCAAGATCGACAGCCGCACCATTTTGGGCGAGCAGGGAGCTGAACAACTGCTCGGCCAGGGCGACATGCTCTACATGGCCGGCGGCGGCCGCATCAGCCGCGTGCACGGACCTTTTGTGTCCGACGATGAAGTTGAGAAGGTCGTGCGCCACCTGAAAACGCAGGGGCATCCGGAATATCTCGAGGAGGTGACCGCCGGCGATCCGGAAGAAGGCGAGGACGGCGCGGTGTTTGACGCGACCGGCATGGGGCTCGCCGAAGGCGGCGACCTCTACCAGCAAGCCGTCGCCATCGTGAAGCGCGACCGCAAGGCCTCCACCTCCTACATCCAGCGCCGGCTGCAGATCGGCTACAACCGTGCCGCGTCGCTGATGGAGCGTCTCGAACAGGAAGGCGTCGTCGGCCAACCCAACCATGCCGGCAAGCGCGAGATTCTGATCCCGGAAAATCCGGCCGATGATCGTTTCTAAATCTTGCCGTTTTGGAAGCGCCCGAATCAGGCATGATTGGAGCCGCGAAATAGCCACAGCTGGCCGATATAGAATTTGCCACGAAACTTGAACTCAAGCAGGGGCGCGAGCGAGGCGGAAACCGTGATGGCGCAATATCTTAGTGCGCGAACCGGCCATACATTGGCGATAGCATTTTCGTTTGCATGTCTGGCGGCCGCGCCGGCGCTGGCGCAAGGCGTTCCGCTGCCTAGACCGCGCCCGGCGATCGAAGTTCCTCCCGTGACCACCGGCTCGATTGTCGCACCCAGATCCGCGGTTCCCGCGGCAGCACTCGACGCCCGCGCTCAAGCGCCGCAGCCGCCGGCAGGGTCGGCACAACCGCCAAATCCGGTTTCCAATCCCTTCGCCGCTTTGCTTGGCAAGCCCGGCTCGACCACCGCACTTAGCCCTGAGCAGCGCAGCATCATCGAGCGGGTGAACAACTATCTCTCCAACATGCAGGTGATGACGGGCAATTTCGTCCAGGTCGCGCCGGATGGCCGCCGCACCCAAGGCGAGTTCTATATTTCCAAGCCCGGCCGCGTGCGTTTCGAATATGACGACCCGAGCCCGATCTCGCTGATCGCCGACGGCCAGTCGGTGGTGGTGCGCGACCGCAATCTGGCGACGCAGGATGTCTATCCGCTGTCGCAGACGCCGCTGCGCTTCCTGCTCGCCGACCATGTCGATCTGATGAAGGACACCAGCCTTGTCGCGGTCTATGCCGACGACGTGTTCGTCACGGTGGTGGTCGAGGAGAAGAACAGCGTGGTCGGCACCAGCCGGCTTATGATTATGTTCAGCGCCAAGGACATGCAGCTCAAGCAGTGGACGGTGACCGACCCGCAGGGCTACGACACCACCGTCGCGGTGTACAATATCGACACCAGCAAACGGCCAGATCCCAGCATGTTCAAGATCGATTACACGAATTATCACAACTGAATTCCACCGCCGTCATTGCCGGGCTTGACCCGGCAATCCATCTAAAGCTTCAGTAAATTGCGAAACCTCATGGACCCCCGGGTCAAGCCCCGGAGTGACAATTTGAAAATGCCCCTCAAGATCACCACCTGGAATATCAACTCCGTCCGTTTGCGCATCGACCTGGTCGCCAAGTTTCTCAAAAGCGCGCGACCGGACGTGCTCTGCCTGCAAGAGACCAAGTGCCCGGACGACGCCTTTCCGCTCAAGCGTTTCAAGCGGCTCGGCTACGAGCACGCAGCGCTCAACGGGCAGAAGGGCTATCACGGCGTCGCCGTGCTCTCGCGCCTGCCGTTCGAGCAGGTCGACGTGCAGAGCTTCTGCGGCAAGACCGACTGCCGGCACATTTCGGTGACTTTGGGCGAACGCGCGCGTTTGCGCGAATCCATCACACTGCATAATTTCTACGTGCCGGCCGGCGGCGACGAGCCGAATCCTAAGATCAATCCGAAATTCCAGCACAAGCTCGATTTTCTCGACGAGATGCGCGCCCATCTCGGCCTGCGCCCGAAAAACTCCCAGCGCGCGATCCTGGTGGGCGATCTCAACGTGGCGCCGCTCGAGCACGACGTCTGGAGCCACAAGCAGATGATCAAAGTGGTCTCGCACACGCCGATCGAATGCGAGAAGCTCACCGCGGCGCGCAACGCCGGCAACTGGATCGACGCTATGCGGGTGCTCACGCCTGAGCCGGAGAAGCTTTACACGTGGTGGAGCTATCGCGCGATGGACAATTGGCGCGCCGCCGACCGCGGCCGGCGGCTCGATCACGTCTGGACTTCGGATGCGCTGGCCGATAGCGTGTCGAAGATCAAGATCGCCAAGGATTATCGCGGCGCCGAGCGTCCGTCCGATCATGTACCGGTGACGGCGACGATCGAACCCTGACTATTCGCGCTTCTCCAGAATCCTCTTCACGTCGTTTAGCTCGCGTGTCCAGCCGTCGACGCGCTCAGCCATCATGTCGCGCAGTTTCTGGGCGGCGGCCGGATAACCTTCCAGCATCTTGCGGAACAGACTGCGCGAGATGCGGATCACCGCCGTCGGCTCTTTCGCGATGGCGGTCGACGCGCATACGGTGTCGTTGAGCAGCGCCAATTCGCCCACCAAGGTGCCGGGGCCGGCGGTGAATTGCTCGCCTTCGAGCGGCGAGTTCGGCTCCAGCAGCAGCGAGCCTACCTGCACGACGTAGCCGCCATCGGCGAGTTCGCCGGCGTAGAACAGCACCGCGCCACTCGGCAATTGCTTGGTTTCCGCGCCGATCGCGAGAATACGCAACGCTTGCTTGCCCAGCACCGCGAAGGTGGGCACCCGCTCGAAGAAGGCGATGTCGTCGTCGAGGGACATGACTAGCCTTCTGTCATTCCGGGGCCCGCTCGTTTTGTTCGCGTCCCGGGATGACGGAGAAGTTTCTCACGGCACCAGCTTATAGCCGCCAGCTTCCGTCACCAGGATCGCGGGCTGGGCGGCGTCCTTCTCGACCTTCTGCCGCAACCGGTAGATATGTGTTTCCAGCGTGTGGGTGGTGACGCCGGAATTGTAGCCCCACACTTCCTGCAATAGCGTCTCGCGCGACACCGGCTTTTGCGCGGCGCGATAGAGATAGCGCAGGATGGCGGTTTCCTTTTCGGTCAGCCGCACCTTGCTGCCCTTCGGGCTGAGCAGCAGCTTGGAGCTTGGGCGGAAGGTGTAGGGCCCGATAGTGAAGACGGCGTCCTCGCTCGCCTCGTGTTGGCGAAGCTGGGCGCGGATGCGCGCCAGCAGCACGGCAAAGCGGAATGGCTTGCTGACGTAGTCGTTGGCGCCCGATTCCAGCCCCAGGATGGTGTCGCTATCGGTGTCGTGGCCGGTCAGCATGATGATCGGCGCCTTGAAGCCATTCTTGCGCAGGATGCGCACCGCCTCGCGGCCATCCACGTCGGGCAGGCCCACGTCCATGATGACTAGATCGACCTGGCCGCTTTTGGCTGCCTGCACGCCTTTGGTGCCGCTGTCGACCGCGATGGCATCGAATTCCTCGTGCAGCGCCAATTGCTCGACCAGCGCTTCGCGCAACTCGGTATCGTCGTCCACGATCAGGATGGTTCGTCGGTTGGGCATCGCTTAGATGGGTTGCCTCAGGGGAATATTCCCGAAGTAGAGCATTCAGGGCTAAAAGAGCAAGGGTGAACTGATATTTGACCTGGATTCGGGGAGTTTTGCAGCATGCCGCGGGCAAAACGCGAGACATCGTTGCGGCGGCTGACCGTGCGGCGAAAACCGGCGCAGCCGGCGCGCGGCGTGCTGCAAGCCGGGCCGATGATGCTGCCTGTGGCGCTCGGCCGCAACGGCGTCAAAGCTAACAAACGAGAGGGCGACGGCGCGACCCCGCGCGGCCGCTTCCGGCTCAAGCGGCTGTGGTGGCGCGCCGATCGCCATCCGCGGCCGGCGACGCGGTTGCCGGCCCGGCGCATCGCGCCGCAGGACGGCTGGTGCGAGGACCCCTTCGACCGCCGCTACAACAGACCGGTGAAAGTGCCGCCGGGATCGAAGGCCGACCGGCTCACGCGCGAGGATGGCCTCTACGACTTCATCATCGAGATCGACCACAACACGCGCCCGCGCGTTGCCGGGCGCGGCAGCGCCGTATTCATCCACGTGGCGCGCTCAGGGTTTGCGCCGACCGCCGGCTGCATCGCGCTGACGATGAATTCGCTACGCCGCCTGCTCGCGCGCGTCGGCCCGCGCACCAGCATCATGGTTGAGTAATCGTTACCGAAAGCGGACCGACCACCATTGGTTAAGCATAGTCGCGCACCGCGACCAGCATAACCAAGGCATTAACTCACCGGGAATCATGCTGTGTTATCGCCATTAACGCACGGCTGTCATACACGAAACGTAAAACCAGGCTGCGCCGCGAGACCATGGACACCACAAACGCGCAACATGCTCATACGCCCAGCCGGACGGGACCGAATCCGATCGGCCGCGTCATTGGGGTCTCCGGCTCGCAGACAACCGTCGAGCTGACCGCGCGCTCGAGCGACGGCGCACATCCGACGGTCGGGAAATTCATGGGCATGGTGACCGGCAAAACCCTGATCATCGGGCTGATCACCGATATCGGTGAACAGGCCGCGGTGGCGCCGGGCGAGGGACCATCCTCTCGAAAAATTGCGCGCCTCGATCTGGTCGGCGAGATACATGCCGGCGAAGGCGGCACGGTCTGCTTCGAACGCGGCGTCATGGAATATCCGAATATCGGCGACGACGCGCTGCTGCTCACCGAACGCGAACTGCGACTGGTCTATGGCGTGGCCGATGCCGACCATGCGCATATCGGCAACCTGCAACAGAATTCCGATATCCGCGTACACGTCGACATCGAACAATTGGTGAGCCGCCATTTCGCCATCGTCGGCGCCACCGGCGTCGGCAAGTCGAGCGGCGTCGCCATCATGCTGCAGACAGATTCTCGATGCGCGGCCGAACCTGCGCCTCTTCCTGGTCGACCCGCACAACGAATACGGCCACTGCTTCGGCGACAAGGCGCAGGTGCTCAACCCGCGAAACCTGCGGCTGCCGTTCTGGCTGTTCAATTTCGAGGAAACGGTCGACGCCTTTTTCGGCGCCCGTCCTGGCGTCAGCGAGGAAGTCGAGATCCTTGCCGAAGTCATTCCGATGGCCAAATCGAGTTATCACCAACAGCGCACCAATAACGACCGCGCGTTCATCAAGAAACGCGATTCGTTCGACGCCGGCTTTACCGCCGATACGCCGGTGCCCTACCGCATCGAGGATCTCATCAACCTGCTCAATGAGCGCATGGGCAAGTTGGAGAACCGCTCGTCGCGCATGGTCTACTACAAGCTGATCAGCCGCATTCGGACCTTCCGTAATCATCCGCGCTACGCTTTCATGTTCGAGAACGCTAACGTCGGCGGCGATACCATGGCGGAAATTCTCGGCAATCTGTTCCGGCTGCCACCGGACGGCAAGCCGATGACCATCATGCAACTCGCCGGCTTCCCGGCCGAGGTGGTGGACTCGGTGGTCTCCGTACTTTGCCGCATGGCCTTCGATTTCGGCCTGTGGAGCGACGGCATTGCGCCGCTGCTGTTCGTCTGCGAGGAGGCGCACCGCTATGCGCCCGCCGACAAGAAGATCGGCTTCGGCCCGACCCGGCGTGCGCTCTCGCGCATCGCCAAGGAAGGACGCAAATACGGTGTGTTCCTCGGCCTGGTGACGCAACGGCCGGCCGAGATCGACTCCACGATCATCTCGCAGTGCTCGACGTTGTTCGTCATGCGGCTGTCGAACGACCGCGACCAGCAGCTAATCCGCTCCGCAGTTTCCGACGCGGCATTGAATCTGTTGTCGTTCATCCCGTCTCTCGGCACCCGCGAGGTCTTCACCTTCGGCCCCGGAGTCGCCGTGCCGACGCGCATGCGTTTCAAGGAATTGCCTGCGGAGCTGCGGCCGAACAGCGAGGCGATCGGCAACACCCGCTCAGACACCGGCACGAATATCACCCGCGATCTGCTCGCCACGGTGATCGAGCGCTGGCGCAGCGCCAGCATGAGCCAAAGTCCCGGCGATAACGAATTGTCAGACTTCGGTTCGTCGCTCGACGCCGCACCGTTGCAGCCCGTGCTGCCGCAGGCGCCGACCGTGGCCGTGCCGC
This sequence comes from uncultured Alphaproteobacteria bacterium, assembly GCA_963772235.1. GTDB lineage: Bacteria > Pseudomonadota > Alphaproteobacteria > Rhizobiales > Xanthobacteraceae > Pseudolabrys. Next base: position 243,331 of record CAVYWI010000024.1, on the reverse strand, counting down.
CTTCGCCGCGCGGCGAGGCCTTGCGTTCGAGCCTGCTGAAAAAGCCGTTGGAATCCAACGCGCTCGGCGCCCCGCAGCCCGCCAAACCGCCGTTCCCGCCGCCACCGCCGCGGTTTCGCTAAGCCCGCTCCCCGAAAATTGCGCTGCCGACCCGCACATGGGTGGCGCCGAGCTGGATGGCGGTTGCGAAATCCGCGCTCATGCCCATCGACAGCAGCTTGAGCCCGTTGCGTCGCGCGATCTTGGCGGTGAGCGCGAAATGCGGCCCCGGCGCTTCGTCGAGCGGCGGAATGCACATCAGCCCCGAAATGGTCAGGCCGTAGCCGGCGCGACATTTCTCAAGAAATGCGTCGGCATCCTGCGGCAGCACGCCGGCCTTCTGCGCCTCGGCGCCGCTGTTGATCTCGACAAACAGAAGCGGCTTGCGCTTTTGCTTTTCGATTTCCTTCGCCAGCGCTTCGCAGAGGCTCGGCCGATCGACCGAATGAATGGCGTCGAACAGCGCCACCGCCTCCTTTGCTTTGTTGGATTGCAGCGGGCCGATCAGGTGCAGTCCGATGCCCGCGTGTTTCTGTATCAGCGGCGGCCATTTGGCTTTGGCCTCCTGCACGCGGTTTTCCCCGAACACGCGCTGGCCGGCGGCGATCACCGGTTCGATCGCCTCGGGCGGAAAGGTCTTCGACACCGCCACCAGCGTCACCTCGGCCGGATCGCGCACGGCATCCTTGCAGGCGCGCGCGATCTCGGCGCGGACGGCGGCGAGGCCGGTTGTGGCGATGGCTTCCATGGCGAGCCAAATACCAGCTTGTTGGCGACCGCGAAAGCGAAACGGTAACGGTGAATCAAATAAACGGCCGCGGCCGGTGCGGGCGAATGTCGTCGCCGGCGAGCGCCACGAGCGTGGCGCGGTCAAGCATCTCGAACATGCGGCCTTTCCAGCGGATGGCGTTCGACGCATAGAGGCGCTTGAGCGTCTTGTTGGTGTGCACCAGCGACATGCCGAGTGTGTCGGCGAGATGCTGCTGGGTGAACGGGAAGTGGATCGCGCCGTCCCTGGTCAGCCCGCACTCCTCGGCGCGCGCGAACAGATGCAGCAGGATGAACGCCGTGCGCTCGACCGCGGTGCGCCGGCCGAGGCTGACCAGATATTCATCGATCAGTTGCTCCTCGTGCGCCGCCAACCAGGTGATATCGAAGGCAAGCGAGGGAAAGTGGCCGTACAATTCCCACAGCTTGCCGCGGGGAAACACGCAAAGCACCACCGGCGTCAACGCCTCCACCGAATGGTCCATTTCGCGCATCACCGTGCCTTGCAGCCCCACCATGTCGGCCGGCAGCGCGTAATTGAGGATTTGTCGGCGTCCGTCGTCCAGCATTTTGTAGCGGAAGGCCCAGCCGCTCAGCACCGTATAAAGATGCTCGCTGCGCGTGCCCTCGCGCAGGAAGCTGGCACCGGCGTCGACGCGCAGCTCGTCGATCTTGAATTTGCCGACAAACCCCAATTCCTCGGGCGTGAATTCGCGTAGGCTTTCCCGCCTACGCAACGGACATTGTTCGCACGATGTGTAGTGGCCATTTGGCGGCCGCGGCCCATTGCCCAAGATCATAAATATGCAAACCGTATGTCATTTTTAAATGCCGACGGATTCAATTCTGTGCACAAGAAAAAGTTCCATTTTGAGTTGGGGCGGGTCTTGATGGCGCAATCGGAAACCATGCTCGCCGGCAAACGCTGTCTTGTGTTGGACGACGAACTGCTGATCGCGATCGACATCCAGCAGATCCTGGAGGCCGCCGGCGCAGCGAATGTGATCTGCGTCGGCACCGCCGAGGATGCGTTGGCGGCGCTGTACGGCGGCCCGCGTTTCGATATTGCGGTGCTCGACATTGTGCTGCGCGGCGCAACGCACAACAGCTTGCGCGTCGCTGCCGCCCTGGCGGCGCAGAAAACGCCGTTCGTGTTTCTCACCGGCATGCGCGGCGTTGACGTGCACGCTGCGGCGTATCCTAAAGCGCCCGTGGTGGAAAAGCCGTATCAGCCGCCGCTGCTGATCGACGCGGTGCTACGCGCGCTTGCGTCGCGTTAACGCGACGCCTGTCTTGTCAACGCGCGGTCAGGCCGCCGTCTGCCATTCCAGCATGACCTGCCGCGCCGGTTTGGTGAGGTGGATCTTCTCATCCACATTCTGCACTAGGTGCACGGGAATAATATGGTGCTGCCCGCCGGATTGCGGATCGCTTTTGGTCAGCACAATCTTGTCTTCGCCCTTCGTGCAGTCGACGGTACCCACGTGCTTGCCGTCGGCGCCAAGCACTTCCATGTGTTCCTTGATGTCCTGAATATTAATCGTCATGCCGCACCTCCTGTTACGCGGGGCTAACCCGGATCGGCGGCGGCTGGTTCCTTTGATCTCACTGGCGAATTTGTGCCTACCTGTTGACCGAGAAAGCTCTTTCGTGTCTGTTCCGCGCGTCCTAAAAGACCCCGTAAATGACCGCCGAATCGCAGAAAAACGACCGCTACAACGCCCGCGCAGCCGAGGCCCGCTGGCAAAAGACGTGGGCCGAGCGCGGCATCTTCGCTACCAAAAACGACGACCCGCGCCCGAAATACTACGTGCTGGAGATGTTCCCCTACCCGTCGGGGCGCATCCACATGGGCCACGTGCGCAACTACACCATGGGCGACGTGGTGGCGCGCTTCAAGCGCGCCATGGGCAACGCGTGCTGCACCCGATGGGCTGGGACGCCTTCGGCATGCCGGCGGAGAACGCCGCCATCGAGCGCAAGGTGCACCCCAAGGCGTGGACCTACGACAACATCGCCACGATGAAGAAGCAGCTCAAGTCGATGGGGCTGTCGCTCGACTGGGCGCGCGAGATCGCCACCTGCGATCCAGCCTATTACAAGCACCAGCAGAAGATGTTCCTCGATTTCCTGCGCGCCGGGCTGGTCGAGCGCAAGCAGTCGAAGGTGAACTGGGACCCGGTCGACCAGACCGTGCTCGCCAACGAGCAGGTGATCGACGGCCGCGGCTGGCGCTCGGGCGCGCTGGTCGAGCAGCGCGAGCTGACGCAGTGGTTCTTCAAGATCAGCGACTATTCCGAGGATCTGCTCGACGCGCTCGACACGCTCGACCGCTGGCCGGAAAAAGTCCGGCTGATGCAGAAGAACTGGATCGGCCGCTCGGAAGGCCTGCTGGTCCGCTTCGTGCTCGATCCGGCGACTGCGCCGAATAAAGAGAACGAGCTGGAGATCTTCACCACGCGGCCGGACACGTTGTTCGGCGCCAAGTTCATGGCGCTGTCGCCCGATCATCCGCTGGCCGCCGCCGCCGCGCGAAAAATCCCAAGCTCGCCGCCTTCATCGACGAGTGCCAGCAGGATGGGCACCTCGCAGGCGGCGATCGACACCGCCGAGAAGATGGGCTTCGACACCGGCATCAAGGCGCGTGCATCCGTTCGATGCGAACTGGAAGCTGCCGGTCTATGTCGCCAATTTCATTCTGATGGACTACGGCACCGGCGCCATCTTCGGCTGCCCGGCGCACGACCAGCGCGACCTCGACTTCGTCAACAAATACGGGCTCGGCAACACGCCGGTGGTCTGCCCGCCCGGGCAGGACCCGAAGACCTTCGTCATCACCGACGACGCCTATGACGGCGACGGCACGATGATCAATTCGCGCTTTCTCGACGGCATGACGATCGAGGAGGCGAAGGAGGAAGTCGCCAAGCGGCTGGAGAAAGACACGCGCGGCAACCGGCCGGTGGCGCAGCGCCAGGTCAATTACCGCCTGCGCGACTGGGGCATTTCGCGCCAGCGCTATTGGGGCTGCCCGATCCCGATCATCCACTGCGAGAAGTGCGGCATCGTGCCGGTGCCGGAAAAGGATCTGCCGGTGACGCTGCCGGAGGACGTCACCTTCGACAAGCCGGGCAATCCGCTCGACCGTCACCCGACCTGGAAGAACGTCGAGTGCCCGCAAGTGCGGCGGGCCGGCGCGGCGCGAGACCGACACCATGGACACCTTCGTCGACTCGTCCTGGTACTTCGCCCGCTTCACCGATCCGTGGAACGCGAGCGCGCCGACCGACGCCGAAGATCGCGAACGACTGGCTGCCGGTCGATCAATATATCGGCGGCATCGAGCACGCGATTCTGCATCTGCTCTATTCGCGCTTCTTCACCCGCGCCATGCACAAGACCGGCCACGTCGGCATGGACGAGCCGTTCGCCGGCCTGTTCACGCAGGGCATGGTGGTGCACGAGACCTATCGCAGCAAGAGCGGCGACTGGGTCGATGCCGGCCGACGTCAAGATCGATGGGCTGGGCGATGCGCGCCGCGCCACGCTCGCTGCGACCGGCGAGCCGGTCGAGATCGGCGCCATCGAGAAGATGTCGAAGTCGAAGAAGAACACCGTCGACCCCGACGACATCATCGCCGCCTACGGCGCCGACACCGCGCGCTGGTTCATGCTGTCCGACTAGCCGCCCGAGCGCGACGTGATCTGGACCGAGGAAGGCGTGCAGGGCGCCTGGCGCTTCGTGCAGCGGCTGTGGCGGCTGATCGGCGAGATCGCCGATGTCGAAGGCGCCGGCGGCGCGCCCAGCCGCCTTCGGCGAGCAAGCGCTGGCCGTGCGCAAGGCCGCCCACCGCGCGCTTGGCCAATGTCTCCGACGACATCGCCAGGCTGCGCTTCAACCGCTGCGTCGCGCATATCTACGAGTTCGCCAATGCGCTTTCGGACGCCATTGGCGCGGCCGAGACGGCGCCGTCGCCCGATTTCGCCTGGGCGCTGCGCGAGGCCGGCGACATCCTGGTGCGGCTGTTCCACCCGATGATGCCGCATCTGGCCGAGGAATGCTGGGCCGCGCTCGGCCACAAGACCCTGGTCTCGGCCGAAGCCTGGCCGCAGCTCGAGCCCGAGCTTGCTGGTCGAAAACACCATCACCTTGCCGGTACAGATCAACGGCAAGAAGCGCGCCGACGTCACCGTGGCGCGGGACGCCGGAAATGCCGATATAGAGGCTGCCGTTCTGGCTCTCGATGCGGTAAAAAAGGCGCTGGACGGCAAGCGCCCGAAAAAGGTCATCGTCGTCCCGCAGAGGATCGTGAATGTGGTGGCCTGAAACCCCGCGCCAAACCCCACGTCTTGGCCGGTTGGCGGTCATATGGCGCTGGCCGGCCTCACCGCCGGCTGCTTCCAGCCGCTGTATGGCGACGCAAGGCTCGGCCGGCGGCCCCGACATCGGCGACAAGCTGAGCAGCGTCGAAGTGCGCGCCGATCAATGTGCCCAACGGCACCCGGCTCTCCCGCGTCGGCGTCGAGGTGCGCAACAACCTGCTGTTCGGCCTGACCGGCGGCGGCGCCGCCGCCCCGACCAACTACAAGCTCGACATCCGGCTCGCCTCCAGCCAGACGCAGGTGATCGTCGACATCAACACCGCGCGCCCGGACATCCAGAACTACGGCATCGACGCCACCTACGCGCTGATCGATATCCGCACCGGCAAGCCGGTGATCAGGGGTCAGACCTTCTCGCGCGTGTCGTACGACATTCCCGGCCAGCAGCAGCGCTTCGCCGGCGATCGCGGCCTGCGCGACGCCGAGAACCGCGCCGCCAAGGTAATCGCGGACAATATCCGCTCGCGCCTGGCGTCGTATTTCGTGGCGGGGACGTAACGAAGACGGTCGTCCCCGCGCAAGCGGGGACCCAGTAAACTCAAGCCGTGGTTTTGACCAAAACGTTTGCGATTACTGGATGCCCGCTTTTGCGAGCATGACAGCTAGTGGAATGACCACCACCAATCCCAGCGACCGCGTCGCCGCCCAGCCCAATTCGCATAAGCCGAGCAAGCTCATCCACGCAGCCACGCGCGCGGGTTACGTCCTGCCGGTGATCGACGTCACCGATCCGCGCTTCGCGGTACCGGACGATCCCGACAGTCTGCGCCAGCTTCACGACGCCGCTGCCGCGGAAGAACGTCGCCGCCGGCGCCTGCCGAAAATCATCCTGCGACTGATGCTGAAGGCGACAGCCAGGCGCTCCCTGCTGGCGCAAGCGATATTCAATCCCGGTGCCGAGTTTCTCGACGGTCTAAGCACCTATGTCATGAAGCTCGGCGCCGCCAACCTGCCGCCGCCTTATAATTCGCCGATGGATCAACGGATTGCCGGATCGCCGGCGCTGACACTGCTGCGGCTGCGCACCCAGCAAGTCGCGCGGTTGATGGCGGACGGCCTTGCGGCGCAATTGTCGGCCGCGCCGGGCATGCCATTGCACTTGATCAATATCGGCGGCGGCCCGGCCGTCGACAGCATGAATACGCTGATCCTCTTGAACAAGCGCGATGGAAGCCTGCTGCGCCGTCCGATCGTCATTCATGTGCTGGACCTCGACGACGCCGGTCCGTTTTTCGGCAACAACGCGCTCGTCGCGCTCAAAGCCGACAGCGGCCCGCTCGCCGAACTCGACATTGCTTTCGATCATCGCCCCTATGATTGGGACAATTCCGATGTGCTGAAGCAGCTTGTCGGCGGCCTGACCGCGTCGGGCGCGATCATCGCGGCGTCGTCCGAAGGCGGGCTGTTCGAATACGGCAGCGACGGAGCGATCGTCGCCAATCTGCAAGCCTTACGGGTGGGGGCGCGGCTGGTGGCCGGTTCGGTCACCACCGCCGACAAGTCGCGGCGACGAGCGATCAATGACAGCCGGTTCAAACTGATCCCGCGCGGGCTGGAGGGCTTCGCCCCGCTGGCCGCGCGTGGCGGCTTCAAGATCGCGCGGGCCGAAACCGCGCAACTCAGCGACCAGGTTCTCTTGCGTCCGTTGTAAGCCGCTTCCATTGCCGTGGCCGTTGCCGCGCATTAGCTTGATAACGATATGACCGCCATCAAAGCCTCCGACATCGACCGCTTCATAGCCCGGCCCGATCCGGGTCAACCGGTCGTGCTGGTGTACGGTCCCGATGCCGGCTTGGTACGCGAGCGCGTCGACGCCTTGGTGAAGGCCTCGGTCGACGATCCCGCCGATCCCTTCGCACTGGCGCGCATCGAAAGCGAGGAACTGTCCGCCAATCCGGGCCGGCTCGCCGACGAAGCCAACACGGTGCCGCTGTTCGGTGGCCGTCGCGCCGTGCTGCTGCGGGTCAATTCGCGCCACAACATCGTGCCATCGATCGAAGTGGTGCTGGAGGCGCCGCCGCGCGATTGCCGCATCGTCGTCGAGGCCGGCGAGCTGCGCAAAACCGCGCCGCTGCGCGCGCTGTTCGAGAAGGCCAAAGCCGGCGCCGCCATCGGCTGCTATCCGGACAACGAGCGCGACCTGGCGCGGCTGATCGACGACGAAATGCGCGCGGCGAACTTGACGCTTGCCGGTGACGCGCGCGCCACGCTGACCGCGCTCCTCGGCGGCGACCGGCTCGCCTCGCGCAACGAAATCCGCAAGCTCGCGCTCTATGCGCAGGGCAAGGACCGCATCGAACTCGCCGACGTGATGGCCGTGGTGGCGGATGCCTCGGCGCTGGCGCTCGACGGCGTGCTCGATGCGACCTTTGCCGGCGAGACCCGCGACGTCGAAACCGAATTCGGCAAGGCGCGCGGCGGCGGCTCGTCGCCGGCGGCCATCGTCTCGGCGGCGATCCGCCAGGTGGCCAACCTGCACAAGATGAAGCTTTCGGTCGAGGGCGGCGACTCGATCGAGTTCGCCATGAAGCGCGGCGCTCCGCCCGTGCACTTCACGCGGAAGAAACTGGTCGAAGCCGCGCTGCGCAGCCTGGACGCCGCCGCGTCTCTTGCGCGCCATGGCGCAGCTCGCCGAGGCCTCGCTCGACATGCGGCGCAATGCCGCGCTGGCCGAGGCGATCGCGCAACGCACGCTGCTGTCAATTGCGGTGAGCGCGCGGCGAAGAGAGAGTTGAGAATCCGCTCGTCCCCGCGAAAGCGGGGACCCACTTCTTCATAAGGCCCACTTGGATTCCCGCTTGCGCGGGAATGAACGCGTAATTGCTTTGTCGCTGTGTTCTACAAATTCAACTGGTAACTATGCGGCACCCAACGATAGGCGCTGCCCGCTTTCTCCACGTAGCCGAGACCCGGATACGGCATGTGGAAGCCGGCGACAAATAATTTTTCGGTCGTCACCATGTCGAGGATGCGCTTACGGGTAGCCGCCGCCTTCTCCTTGTCGTCGTCGACGTCGAGATGCAGGTCCGGCCGCTGTAACGACACCACGTAGTGCCCGCACGAGTCGGCCCAGTTGAGCACCCGTTTGCCCTCGCTCTCGATCATGAAAGCCAGCATGCCCGGCGAATGCCCGAAGGCATCGACCGCAGTGATGCCCGGCACCACCGTATCGCCCGGCTTGATCATGGTGGCGCGGTTGGCGAGCGGCACCACGATCTTCACATAGAGCTCTCGATTGAGCTTGCGCGCCTCGCGCACGTTCTCGCCCTTGTTCCAGAAATCGAATTCGGCGGCGCCGAACACGTAGCGCGCGTTCGGGAACACCGGCACGCCGCCCTTGGTCAATCCGCCGATATGATCGGGATGGCCGTGCGTGATCACCACCACGTCGACGTCCTCCGGCTTGTAACCGGCCTGCGCCATACGCGCGACCAATTGGCCCGGCGGCAAACGCCCCTTGAGCTGCTCGTTCTCGGCCGAGAGCGAGCCGTTGCCGGTGTCGAACAACACCAGCTCTTTGCCGGTATTGACCACCGTCGGGGTGAACGGGTGGAAGTAGCGGTCAGCCTCGATGCGGTTGGCGGCGGCCAGCGCCTTCACCTCGTCGGCATGCGCCTCGCCGCCGAACGAGGGCGTCAGCCCGGGGCGAATCACATGGCTGTCCATGATGGTCGCGACTTCGAAACCGCCGAGCTTGAAGCGGTAGATGTTCGGCAGCATTTCACCTTGCATTGAAGCGGGCACGCCTGTCCTCCCCTTGTTTTATCGGTCCGCGCGCCCCGCATTTATCGCAAGAATGGCGGAATAACCAGCGTCCGCGGCCTCGTTCCGGCGCGTTAGGATTGCCACAACCAATCTGTAATACCCTTGAAAACGCTCGTTTTTCCAATCCGCCGGGGCGCTATTGCCAAGCCAGCTCATTCAAGGGGTCGAGGGCCGCTACGGGCTTTACGAACTCGACGCGCCGGCCCGCCGCGCGATCAAGGAACTATGGCCGACGATTGCGCCCCCGCTCGACCGGGCGGTCGACGCCATTCTCGACGCCACCGCCAAACTGGCATTGGTCGGCTCGATTGTCGCCCCGCACCGCGATTTCATCAAGCAGCTCGAACTGTCGCATTTGGAAGCGCTGCTCAACGGCGAGCTCGACCAAGCCTATTGCGAGTCGTGCATTAAGACTGTCGGTGAGGAAGCCGCGCTCGGCTTCGACGCCCGTTTTCGCAGCACCGCTGGCAATTACGTTCTGCGCGCGGCGCTCGACGCGCTCGCGCGCAAATACTGGTATTCACCGGCCAAACTTGCCGCGAGCGCGAAACTCGTTTCGCAGGTCCTCGCATTCGACGTCGCCAATGCCATGACGCTGCATCGCGAAGCGGCGGAGAAAGCCGCGGACACGCGGCGCCTGGCGATCGACGCGGCGATCGCGAGCTTTGCCGGCGATGTCGGCGACGTCCTGCAGGCCATCACCGATGCCTCCACCTCGCTCACCGCCACCTGCTCGTCCATGCGCGAGATAGCATCCGACACGCTCAAGCGAATGGCGGTGGCATCGACGGCGGCCGCGGAAACCACCCAGCGCGTCGAGATGACCGGCGCGGCCACCGAGGAACTGTCCGCGTCGATCCAGCACATCGGCCAGCAGGCGACGCGCGGCCTCGACATGGCCAGGGCCGCGGTCGGCGATACCCAGCACGCGCAGCAGGCGATCTCGTCGCTCAACAACGCCGCCGAACATATCGGTTCCATCGTCAACATCATTTCCACGATCGCGTCCCAGACCAACCTCTTGGCGCTCAATGCGACCATCGAAGCGGCGCGCGCGGGCAACGCCGGCAAAGGCTTCGCGGTGGTGGCGTCCGAGGTGAAGGCGCTCGCCAACCAGACCTCGCGCGCCACCGAGGAGATATCGCAGCAGGTCGCCGCCATTCAGGACGCCACGCGCAAATCGGTCGATGAAATGTCCTCGATCGCGCGCGCCATCGAGCAATTGACCGTCGCCGCCACCAGCATCGCCTCGGCGGTCGAGCAGCAAAGCACGACCACGCGCAGCATCGCCGGCAGCATCCAGACCGCGGCCAGCTACACCGCGAGCGCTTCCGCCGAAATCCGCTCGGTCGAGCAGGCCGCAGGAACGAGCGCGACCGCGTTCAGCGACATCGCCGAGCTGACGGCGCGGGTGTCGGCGCGGGCGAGCGATCTCGAATCGAAAGTGGCGGCCTTTTTCAGCCGCGTGCGCGCCGCCTGATCGCTAGGCCCGGTCGCGTCCGGTCGCGCGCCGCCACACTTGCCGGTAAACGCCGAGCTCGGTGAAGCCGCCGTCGACCGGAAGATCGATGCCGGTGAGATACCCAGCCTCTTCGCTCGCCAGGAACATCACCGCGTGGGCGACGTCGTCCAGCGAGGCGCTGCGCCCGAGCGCCGTCACATGCTCCATGGCTTCGACGAATTTGTCGGCGCCCTCAACCATCGGCGTCGGCACGATGCTGGGATGCACGGCGTTCACCCGTATCTTCCAGTCGGCGTATTCCAAAGCCGCTGCCTTGGTCAGCCCGCGCAATCCCCATTTCGACGCGCTATAGGCCGCCGCGAAATGTCCGTTGATGCCGGCGGTCGATCCGATATTGACGATCGCGCCGCCGCCGCTATCGCGAATGATAGGCGCCGCCGCGCGGATGCCGAGGAACGGTCCGGTGAGATTGACCGCCAGCACGCGGTCCCAATCGGCGCGCGACGTGCTGGCGAGATCGACGCCGCGCAGCGAAACGCCGGCATTATTGACCAGAACATGCAGACCGCCGCACGCGCTCTTGGCGAATGCTATGGCGTCCGCCCAATCCTGCTCGCTGCTGACGTCGAGATGCCGGTAGTCGGCGGTACCGCCGGCGGCGCGGATCGATTGCACGAGCGCGCTGCCCTCGACGTCCAGCACGTCGGCGACGACAACCCGCGCGCCGGCCTGCGCGAACAGCCGCGCTTCGGCCGCGCCCTGCCCGCGGCTGCCGCCGGTGATGAGCACGGTCTTATTCTTGAAATCCTGCGGCACGGCGCTTGCTCCCCTTATGTTATGACGCGATTAATCAAACCGGGATTTTGCATGATATGAAATGCGCGGCGAACGCCTTTTGGCACAGACTGGCGCGCCGCACCGTACCGATACACCGCCCGGCCGGATTTGAAGCAAATCTTAAGCCCATGCCTTAAGCCGTCATTAGAGATAGGCCGGTAGATAGTTCTGCTGGCGGCAAAGGGGCGCAATGTCGGAAGCATTACCCGGTCCTCACCATTGCCTGTCCACGGCACGCATCGTGGCGGACATCGTCTATCGCAGCCTGCACGCCCAGTGCGTGGCGCGCGGCGGCGCCTTGTCGGTTGAAGACCTCGAGCACTGCTACTCGGAAATCGTCAAAAGTTTTTCGTCCGGCTTCGACTTGTTCGAGCGGCGGCATTTCCAGTGCATGAGCGCAAGCCTCAGCACGGCCGAGATGCCGTTCGCACGCGACCGCATCCTCGCCACCATATTGCGCGCTTGCGGCGACCCGGCCGCGCGGCAGGCCTTTCCGCAGCAGGTGGAGCAATGGGGCGAATTGTGGTTGAGCCCGTTCTTCGCCGGTTTTGCGGAATATGTCCGGCACCAGTGCGTTGACGCCGATGCGCGCCTGATCGCCGCCTATATCGACGCCGGGCTGTACCCACAAGGCCAAAATATCGCTCGCCGAACTGCTGAAGCACAAAATCGTCCAGAACGTACTGCGCGACTGCGCCCGGCCGTTCGCGGAACAGCCGGTTCCCCAGGCGATGGTCAAGCAGGTCCACGACAGCCTCAACAACTACGGCCCCCTGCCGGACGGCGCGGCCGAAGCGCAGGCCGGCAAGCTCGCCGACGACGCAGGTGCAGAATTTCCTCGGCTTGCTGGCCCGCCGGGTTGCAACACTCGCGCCGCCGGAGCCCGCGGTGCATGAAGCGGAGCTCTATTCCCTCGCCGACCGGAAGAAGAAGAGCGCGACCTTGATCTAGCGCGCGCCCCGACCCGAGCCGGACTTTGCCTGCGCTGACCCCTGGCGCAAGACCGAAACGGCGCTTAGGCTCAAACCCAGTAAACCTGCATGACCTGGGGGCTGCCGATGGCTAAGAAAACGCGTAAAAAATCCGCTGCGAAATCGAGAAAGAAATCCACGCCCGCGCGGAAAAAGCGCAAGACCGTCGTGCGGAAGAAGTCGAAGGTGGCGGTGCGCAAGAAGGCGGCCCGCAAGGCCAAACCGAAAGGCGTCATCCGCACGATCGTTGCCGACGTCAAAGCCGTCGTCGACACCCTGACCGACGCCGAGCGCCTGCACCACAAAATGGAGCCCCACGTCTCGCGCGATCCGGAGTGATCGTCGGCACGCGGCCGGCGGAATTTCGCCACCTTCCAATCGCATAGTTCACCACGCCGCAATGCAATTGCGGCGGACATCGTTATTGTTTGCCGCAACAATCGACTGCGCGGATCATGCACGACACCACTAAGGCTGCCCTCAGCAAAGTTCCCGAGGTCACGCTCACCTTCTGGCTGATCAAGATTGCCGCTACGACGCTGGGCGAAACCGGCGGCGACACCGTCACCATGACCTTGCACTGGGGCTATCTCGCCGGCACGGCGCTGTTCCTCGCAGTACTTGCCGTGCTGGTCGCGTGGCAAATCGTCGCCAACAAATTCCACCCGTACCTCTATTGGGTGACCATTATCGCCTCGACGACCTTCGGCACCACCATGGCAGATTTCGCCGACCGCTCGCTCGGCATCGGCTATGCCGGCGGCTCGACGGTGCTGCTCGGTTGCCTACTTGCCGTTCTGGCACTGTGGCACTGGTCGCGCGGTTCGATTTCAGTCGATACCGTGGCCACGCCAAAAGTCGAAGTGTTCTACTGGGCGGCCATCACCTTTTCGCAAACGCTCGGCACCGCGCTTGGCGACTGGACCGCCGATTCGACCGGCCTCGGCTACGAATACGGCGCGCTGGTATTCGCGGCGGGCCTCGCCGTCGTCGCCGCCGCCTATTTCTGGACCAACGTATCGCGCGTGCTGTTGTTCTGGATTGCTTTCATCCTGACGCGGCCCTTGGGCGCGACCGTCGGCGACTACCTCGACAAGCCTGTCCGCCACGGCGGGCTGGCGCTGAGCCGGCCGGTCGCCTCGGCGGTGATTGCCGTATTCATTCTCGTCTGCCTGCTCATCCTGCCGCAGCGCGCCGGCAAGCATCCCGGGCGATCGCAAGAATTGGTGTGAGTCAGTCTTGGCGGCCCAGCATGATCAGCGATCCGGCGCATGAGGTCGTTGCGCAGGTCAAAAGGAAAATCTGCAACAGCCTGAGCGCCTGCGCCGGCCCGTCACTTGCGCGCGTCGAGCACCTGGCGGATTTTCCGCGCCACCGTTGCCTCAGTCAGCGGCTTCGAGATCAGCTCGGTGCCGCGGTCGAGGCGGCCCTGGTGCACGATGGCGTTGCGGGAATAGCCGGTCATGAAGATCACTTTGGCGCCGGGGCGGCGGCGAACGACCTCGTCGGCCAGCGCGCGGCCGTTTTTGCCCGGCAGCACCACGTCGGTCAGCATCAAATCGAACGGCCGGTCGGCTTCCAGCAGGCGCAGCGCGCTGGCGGAATCCTTGGCCTCGATGACCTGGTAGTTCAGATCCCTGAGGATCTCCGAAGCGTATTCGCGCACGCCGTCGTCGTCCTCGACGATCAATATCGTCTCGCCGCGGCCGCGCTCGGGATCGCCCTGCTCCTCGGCGGACATGAAGGTCTCTTCGCCGTCATGCCGCGGGAAATAGAGCTTGATCGTCGTGCCTTCGCCCGGCTCGCTGTAGATCCTCACATGACCCTTGGATTGCTTGACGAAGCCGTAGACCTGGCTCAGCCCCAGGCCGGTTCCTTTGCCCGTTTCCTTGGTCGTGAAGAACGGATCGAACGCGCGCTCGATGGTCTCGGCCGACATTCCCTTGCCGTTGTCGGAAACCGCGATAAGAACATATTGGCCGGGTGTGAGATCGGCATAGCGGCGGCAATAATCGTCGTCCACATAGGCGTTGCTGGTTTCGATGGTCAATTTGCCGCCGTCCGGCATGGCGTCGCGCGCATTGAGCGCGAGATTGAGCAGCGCCGATTCCAGTTCGGAAACGTCGCATTCGATTTTCCAAATTCCGGCGCCGCTGATCGTTTCCAATTCGATATTTTCGCCGAGCGAGCGGTTGAGCAAGTCGGACATGCCGATGATCAATTTGTTGGCGTCCACGATCTTCGGATCGAGCGGCTGCTGGCGCGAGAACGCGAGCAGGCGCCGCGTCAATTGCGCCGCCCGCTCCGCGCCGATCCGCGCATTGTTGAGGGCGCGTTCGGCGCGCGCTTCGACCACGCCGCGCTTGGCGATGCCGATATTGCCGAGGATGATGGTCAGGAGATTGTTGAAGTCATGCGCGACGCCGCCGGTCAATTGTCCGACGGCTTCCATCTTCTGCGCCTGCCGCAGCCCCTCCTCGGCCAGTTCGCGGCGCTCGGCTTCCGCATAAAGCTCGCGCGTGCGCCGCATCGTCATCAGCACTAGCAACAGCAGCACGATGACGGCGGGAATGCCGAAATAGAGATGCGCCGCCATCGACCGCAGCCAGTCGGCAACGATAGTGTCGGTCGCCACGCCATCCGACACATAGAGATTGCTGTAGCCCAGCTTGCGGAAGGCGATGCGCCGTTGCACGCCGTCGACCGAATGATTGGTGGTGACGACGGCACCGTTGGGGAAACGCGGCACGTTGAGCATGAAGCCGCTGTCGGGTCCGAAGCGCATGATGCCGTTGGGCGGATCGGGATAGCGCGCGAGGATGACGCCGTCGCTCTTGGCCAGAGAGAAGCCGCCGCCGGCGTCGCGCGCAAGCTGCGTGTAGAAATCGGTGAATATTTGCGGCTTGACCGCGACCATGACGACGCCGGTGAATTCACCGGTGGGCGATGGACGCCGCCGGCTGACGCCGAAGAACTTTCCTTTCCGCACGCGCGGCTCCAGGACCGCCCCGACATAGGTCCCGGCGTCTTTTTCCTTTTGTGCCAGGAAATAGTCGCGATCGGCGACGCCGACATTGCTCGGAACCGGATAGATCGCCGAGGAGACCAGCGTGTGGCCATCCTTGCCGGCGATCAAAATGGCATCGATGGCGGCCGTCGCCTTATCGAGCTTGCTCAACTGCAGGTGCAGGGCCTGCTCGGAAGCCTTGATCTGCTCGCCGGTGAGATCGTCGGTGATGGCGTCGACGGCGGCGAACGTCAGGTCGACGGACTGAAAGACCCCCGATGTGTGCTCCGCCATGATGCCGAGGTTTGCCAGCAGCTTTTCGTCGGCGTGCGCGAACGTACTTTGGTAGCCGGTCCAGCTGGCATAGGAAAAAATCGCCACCGGAATGGCGACCGAGGCCACCATCATCACTTTCAGGCCGCGGATGGCGGCGTCGCGGCGGGCGCGCATGGGGCTAACTCAAAAGCGGCGGTAGTCCGCTAGGAAACATTATTGGGAATGTATCCCTCGGGGAAGGGTTAAAAAGTTCCATCGCGGCGCGGCTCTTCCCCTCTCCGCGGAGGGAAGGAATCGGTCAATCCGCCCTGTGCGCTGTCAGACCT
This sequence comes from uncultured Alphaproteobacteria bacterium, assembly GCA_963772235.1. GTDB lineage: Bacteria > Pseudomonadota > Alphaproteobacteria > Rhizobiales > Xanthobacteraceae > Pseudolabrys. The sequence goes on along the minus strand of CAVYWI010000024.1, from coordinate 227,497 downwards.
TGTTAAGCGCGCGGGCCTATGAGTTCGTCATGAAAAAAGCATTGCCCGAACATATGTTTTCCGAGTCCGACAAACAGCCCAGGATAACCACGCTGCGCAACTGGGTGCTCGATCAAAAGGTGACCGAGATCGAGATGACCGAGCAGCAGTTCTGGAATTTCGCGCTGCTGCAGCCGGTCGCCGAAAAGCCATGGACGACGTTCATGGGCCGGGCGCTACGCGTGCCGGACATGCCGGAAGCGGCGCAAAAGTGTCTCGGCATCTACGACAAAGTCGGCCCCGGCTCGATTTGAGCTTCATCGAATCGTTGCATGCCGCGATCGCGGAAAAATTAGGGCGTGGTGGCTGGCTCATTCAGACCTGCTACGATATCGAACTCTTTCAACAGAGGAGCTTCCCGGTGCCGATCATCGATTCCCAGGTCCACGCTTACGAAGCAAATACCCCGAAGCGGCCCTGGCACAACGTGCCGAACTGGCCCCCGCACGTGACCGGCGACGAGATGGTCGCGGCGATGGACAGAGTGGGCGTCGACGGCGCGATCTTCATCTCCGCCTTTTCGCTCTACAAGTACGACGCGAGTTACGCGGTGGAAGTGCAAAAGGCCCATCCCAACCGCATGGCGATCGTCAAACCGGTCGACCCGGACGATCCCGCGGTGGCCGACGTCATCGCCGACTGGAAGCGCACCCCGGGCACGGTCGGCATCCGCATCGTCCTGGTCAACGAGCCCGGACGCCTGCGCGATCCGAACCACCCCGGCCTCGACCGCATCGCGCGCGCGGCGGTGAAGTACGACTTTCCGGTCAACATGCTGTGCTGGGGCAACCTCGACGCCGGCATCGCGGTGATCGACCGCAACCCCGACACGCGCTTCATCATCGACCATCTCGGCATCCTGCAGCCGCGCAAGCCGCCGGCGCCGCCGCAGCCCTGGGCCGACCTGCCGAAGGTGCTCGATCTCGCCAGGCGCAAGAACGTGGTGATCAAGGTGAGCGGCGCCTGCACGCTGTCGAAGGAGCCGTATCCGTTCGCGGACATCTGGGATCCGCTCGCCCGCGTGTTCGACGCCTGGGGCTTCGAGCGCTGCCTGTGGGGCACCGACTGGACGCGCGCTTTCGCCGTCGTCAACTACGAGCAGGCCGTCGAGCCCTTCCTCAAGACCGACCGGCTGAGCGACAGCGAGCGCGCGATGCTGATGGGCGGCGCCTGCGCCAAGGTGTATCGGTGGGAGCCGAAGAAGGGTTAGGGCGGCGCCGTAGCGGTGGGCTGATCCGTTTGGATCGAAGCAGAAATTTTCCGCTCGTCCCCGCGCAAGCGGGGACCCAGGGCCATAAGGCGTAGCTTGCGAGCCGACGCGCTCGCAAGTCTGGATGCGGATTGGGCGAAACGAAATCCGGAGAACTGCTTCCGTTGTTCCGTTTGCTAGCCGCGCGCTTGAATCGCCGGCAGCGCCGCTTTCACCATCTGCTGCGCGAGCGTCTGCATCTGTTTGCGCGCCGCGCGGTCAGACACGTTTTCCGCTGCCGCGATAAGACTTGCCGCAGCGTTGAGGCGCATGACGTAAGGCGCCCGCGGTGGGACGCGCGTGAAATGCGGATTGCCCCACACGTCGGGGGATATGATGATTTCTCCACCGTCGGAAAAGATGCCGCCGATATAGATCTTCGGCTGATTTCCTTTCTTCCGATTGGTGACTTTGAGAGGAGCTCGCATAAGGTCGCCTCCTGTTTGCCTGTCGTCGGCTGAAAGCCGAGCGATGCATGGGACGTGTCACTCCGCCGTTCAAACAACGTGCAACCTTAGCACGAATACAAGGCCTGTCACGACCTTCAAGGCTCGGCATTTTGGTGAGGAGATGCCCAGGATTGAATAAACTTGGCGGCTGGAACGGGATTGCTTGAGATTGTTTCATTCCGGGCAGCGATCGAATTCGCTGGCGCTCTATCCCAACAACAATCGATCCCCGACCGTCACTTCGGTGGCGACGCCAACATCGCCAAGCCGCCGATCAAGCCGATCAGTAGCGTGCGGCCCGCATGAAGCGAAGCGGAATGCGGGAGCACACGCCCGGCGGTCGATCCCGGATATCGCTTCGCTCATCCGCGCTACGCTTGCTGCGGAGCCGTCATCGCGGCGCACGCAGGAGCCTTACGCTATGTTATCATCTGTTTCCCAAGGGAAGCGGATATGACGAAAGAGCCGCGTGCACATTATCTCGTTGAGTTTGCGTCTAGATACGCTGGCTCGCGATTTAAAACGATGACTGCCGGGGCCGCTCTTTGGCGCTTCCCTTTCCCATCGTGGGAGTCGCTCGTAGCCCGCATGGAGCGAAGCGGAATGCCGGATTGCAGGCCGCGAAGTGGGCCCCGGATTTCGCTTCGCTCATCCGGGCTACGCTCGCTCTCTTCCCCTCTCCCCTTGTGGGAGAGGGTGGCGAGTGCGAAGCGACAGCGAAGCACGAGCCGGGTGAGGGGTCCGGATTCGCGTTTGGTACTGACCCCTCACCCACAGGGTGAGTGGGAAAACGCATTTGCCGCACCGCTATACGTAGTTCCGTATGGAGCGAAGCGAGATACGGGATCACATGCGTCGGCGCCGCGTCCAACCCGTTTCAAGTTTTCGCTTGATCGCGCGGCAGCAGCAGCAGGTAGGCATTGTACGACGCGAGAAATACATACATCAAATAAGCTGCCATCGTGAGATACAAGCCGCCGCCCCAGCGAACGATCAAGCTTACGCCGCTTGCCGCCGCCAGCAGATAGAAACACACCGCCAGCACAGGCACGTGGAGGGAAGTGTAATTACTATTTCGAATTTGGGTTATAGCGCGCTTTGCCGGAAGAAAAATTGCACAGCCTATGTTAAAGACAATCAATTCAACGCCAAGGATCTCCGTGCCCTGTGGCAGGAGAATAAAAATTGACGCTATCATGATGCTGATCATGCTCATGATCGAATTTCGAGCATAGGCGCGCAGATGCGGCGTGGCCATGATCTGATCGGCGCGCACGGATGCTGCAACGATCATGAGACCAGCAAGCGCCGCGCCGCCGCTGCCAAGCACGACGAATGCGTCATGCCAATGTTCTGGTTGATAAAGATTTTGCAAGCAAGGTTGACCGATTAGGGCCTATCCAACTTCCTCAACACCCCATCCAACTGATCCAAATCCTTGTACTTGATATGCAGCGTGCCGCCGTCGCCGCGGTGATCGACCTTGACCTCCAGCCCCAGCGCATCCGACAGCCGCCGCTCCAGCGCGCGCGTGTCGGCGTCCTTGGCCGCAGCGGCGCCGGCGCGGATCTTCTTCTGCATGGCGTCGAAGGTCGCGTCGCCCGGCTTGCCCTCGTCCTCGCGCACCCACTCCTCGAGCTGGCGCACGCTGTAGCCCTCGTCGATCGCCATCTCGGCGAGCACCTGCGCATTGACATGGCCGACCAGCAGCCGCGCGTGGCCGGCCGACAATTTGCCCGCCCGCACCAGCGCCTTCACCGGCTCGGGCAGCTTCAACAGGCGCACCATGTTGGCGACGTGCGGCCGGCTCTTGCCGACGATCTGCGCCACCTGCTCCTGCGTGTGGTTGCACTGCTCCATCAGCGCGACGTAGCCGGCCGCCTCCTCGATCGCGTTGAGGTCGGCGCGCTGCACGTTCTCGATGATGGCGAATTCGAGCGACTGCACGTCGGTCGCCTCGACGATGGCGATCGGCACCTCGTGCAGGCCGGCGCGCTGCGCCGCGCGCCAGCGCCGCTCGCCGGCGACGATTTCGAATTGCCCCGGCCCGCCATGCTCGCGCACCACGATCGGCTGGATGATGCCGCGCTCGCGGATCGATTCGGCGAGCTCGTTGAGCTCGGCCTCGGTGAAGGCGCGGCGCGGGTTGCGCGGATTGGCAACGAGATTTTCGATCGGCGCACGGCGCGGCTTGCGCGCCGGCTCCGGCGCCGCGGTTTCCTCGCCGACGTCGCCGATCAGCGATGCCAGGCCGCGTCCCAATCGCGAGTGATCCGCCATCGCCGCCGCTCCTGAACTCCGTGCCACGCTGTGCTTCCTGTCTTGCCAAATATTCCGAACTTTATCCGTCACCCTGAGGTGCGAGCGCAGCGAGCCTCGAAGGGGTGACGGCCCGTGATTCCGTGGCCACTCATCCTTCGAGGCTCGGCGCGTTCCGCGCCTCGCACCTCAGGATGACGGCGTGAGTGGTCACCCCGCCTTCAGCGCGCGCTCGCGCTGGATGATCTCGGTGGCAAGCCGCAGATAGGCTTCGCTGCCGACGCATTTCAGATCGTAGACCAGCACCGGCTTGCCGTAGGACGGCGCCTCCGAGATGCGCACGTTGCGCGGGATCACCGTGTCGTAGACCTTGGCGCCCATGTGCTGGCGCACGTCGGCGACCACCTGGTTCGAAAGGTTATTTCGAGAATCGTACATGGTGAGCACGATGCCGTGGATCGACAGCGTCGGGTTGAGGCTCGATTTCACCTGGTCGACGGTTTTCAAAAGCTGGGACAAGCCTTCGAGAGCGAAAAACTCGCATTGCAGCGGCACCAGAATCGAGTCGGCCGCCGCCATGGCGTTGACTGTGAGCAGGTTGAGCGAGGGCGGGCAGTCGACCAGCACGTAGCTGTAATCGAAATTGCGCGGCCCCTTGTTGAGGTCGGCAAGCGCCGAGCGCAGGCGGAAGGCGCGGTCGCGCTCGCGGCCGATCTCCAGCTCGAGGCCGGAGAGGTCCATGGTCGAAGGCGCGATGTCGAGCTGCGGCACCGCGGTCGGCAGCACGCCAGCGCGCAGCGGCGCCTTGCCGGTGAGCACGTCGTAGGTCGAGACGTGCCGCGCCTTGCGCTCGATGCCGAGCCCGGTCGAGGCGTTGCCCTGCGGGTCGAGGTCGACCACCAGCACATGCTCGCCGATGGCCGCGAGCGCGGTGCCGAGATTGATGGCGGTCGTGGTCTTGCCGACGCCGCCCTTCTGGTTGGCGACGGCGAGCACGCGCGGCCGGGCGCCGTCGGGCCTTACCGGCTGCGGGAACGGGACGACGTCGGGGTTATTGGTTGGCGTTTCGGACATTTGTGTTTTCCGCTTCTGTGACAGCTACTTACCGCGGTGCAATATGACGGACGATGACGATTGCGCCCTGGGCACTGGTCACGCTGGGCACGGTCGAGGCCTCAAGTCTTCCAATATTTAGCGGCCTCGGTCAATTCAGCCGCTACATCTTGTCCCTTTGGGAACAGGCCGACGGCACCTTTGGCGATCAGAGGAAACGCCTGATCGCACAGGACTTTCAATGGGGCGAGCGCGCGGGCCGTCACCACATGAACAGTTTCCGCAAAGCTTTCCCCAAATTTCTCCGCCCGCTCCTGATGGACCTGGACCGGAATTCCCGTGGCTTGCACCACTTCGCGCAGAAAATTCGCCTTTTTGGCGACGCTTTCGACCAGATGGACCATGGCGCCGGGGGTATCAGCCAGGGCGCAGGCTATGGGGATGCCCGGGAAGCCGGCGCCCGACCCGAAGTCCACCCACACCTTCGCGTCCGGCACCAGCGGCAGCAGCTGGAGCGAGTCGGCGATGTGGCGGGTCCAAAGAATCGGCAGCGTGGAAGACGCGACGAGGTTAAACTTGCTCTGCCAAAGAAGAAGCAGATCAACGTAGTTGTTCAGCCGCTCTTCTGTTTCACGTGAAACAGGGGTGAGCGTGAGCGCGCGTTTTTTGTCGGCTTCGAGATCGAAAGCGCCCTGCCCGTCTTTTTTCAAGCGCGTTTCGCGGCGCGTTTGCCGCGCTTCACATGCGCGACCAGCAGCGTCAGCGCCGCCGGCGTGATGCCGTCGATCTTGCTGGCATGTCCGATGGTGCGCGGCCGATTGTGCTGCAGCTTTTGTTTGGCTTCGTTGGAAAGTCCGCGCAGGTTTTCGTAGTCGAGATCGTCCGGCAGCGTGAAGCTTTCATCGCGCCGATACGCGGCAACGTCGGCGGCCTGGCGCGACAGATAGACGTCGTACTTGGCGTCGATCTCGATCTGCTCGGCGATGTTGGAATCGAGCTCGCCGAAGCGCGGCCAGATCTTCGCGAGATCGGCAATTGCAATGTTCGGATACGACAGCAATTCAAATGCCGTGCGCCGCTGACCGTCTTTGTTGAGCGTGAGTCCAAAACGCTCCGCTTCTTTTGACGTGAGCGAAACCGATTTGGCGAATTCGCGCGCAGCATTGATCGCCGACATTTTTTCGCCGTGCAGTTTCGCGCGCGTTTCGCCGACGCAGCCGATCGCAATGCCTTTGCCGGTCAAACGTTGATCGGCATTGTCGGCGCGCAGCTGCAAACGATATTCGGCGCGCGATGTGAACATGCGATACGGCTCGGAAACGCCACGCGTGACGAGATCGTCGATCATCACGCCGATGTACGCGTGCGCGCGATCGAAAACGATGTCGGCGCCGCCGGCGGCCAACGACGCCGCGTTGAGGCCTGCAAGAAGTCCTTGTGCCGCAGCCTCTTCGTAGCCTGTGGTGCCGTTGATCTGACCGGCAAGAAACAATCCGCGCAGCCGCTTTGTCTGCAACGTCGGATGCAATTCGCGCGGATCGACGTAATCATATTCGATCGCGTAGCCAGGCCGAATGAATTGCGCGCGCTCGAGTCCAGGAATCGTCGCGACCAACGCATGCTGCACGTCTTCGGGCAGCGACGTCGAGATGCCGTTTGGATAAACGGTGTGATCGTCGAGACCTTCCGGCTCCAGGAAAATTTGGTGGCCGTCGCGCTCGCCGAATTTGACGATCTTGTCTTCGATCGACGGACAATAACGCGGGCCCGTGCTCGCGATTTGTCCCGAGTACATCGGCGAGCGATGCACGTTGGCGCGAATGATGTCGTGCGTTGCCGCGACCGTGCGCGTGATGGCGCATTGGATCTGCGGATTCTCAATTCGCGACGTCAGAATTGAAAATGGCTCGGGCGGATCGTCGCCTGGCTGCATTTCCAATGCGGACCAATCGATGGTGCGGCCATCGAGCCGCGGCGGCGTGCCGGTTTTCAGACGGCCGAGTGTGAAGCCGATCGATTCCAGCGTGCGCGAAAGCCCCATGGCGGGAGCTTCGCCGACGCGGCCGGCGGGAATTTGTTTTTCGCCGATGTGGATGAGCCCGCGCAAAAACGTGCCGGTGGTGAGAACCACCGCGCCGCAGCTGAGCTCGCGGCCATCGGCGAATTTGACCCCGCAGACGCGGCCGTTGGCGATGACGAGATCGTCGGCTTCGGCTTCGAACACCTGCAAATTAGGCGTTGCGGAAATCGCGGCTTGCATGGCCGCCGCATAGAGCTTGCGATCGGCCTGGGCACGCGGACCACGCACGGCCGGGCCTTTGCGGCGGTTCAGGACGCGAAACTGAATGCCGCCCTGGTCGGCAACGCGGCCCATGAGGCCGTCCAAAGCATCGATTTCCCGGACCAAATGGCCCTTGCCGAGGCCGCCAATGGCCGGGTTGCAGCTCATGGCGCCGACGGTGGCGAAGCGATGCGTGACCAGCGCGGTTTGCGCGCCCATGCGGCCGGCCGCGGCCGCGGCCTCGCAGCCGGCATGGCCGCCGCCAATCACTACGACGTCGAATCGAGACTGCATGGACTTTGCCATGGCGGGCTTTTAGCGGAGGCGGGGGGAGGGGTCAAAAACAACCGGTTTTGCCGGAATGTTTCACGTGAAACATTGCCGCGACGGTACAAGCATACCGAACAACTAGGCTCTTCTTCGCCAGATGTTTCCGTACTCTGCCAGAAATTCCAATCTTCTGACCTCGGCGGGCAATCCTCGCCGCAACAGACGCCCGCCGCAGTCTATTTGCGATAGGCCGCCGACGATCCACCCAACGCGTGGGCGTGGTTTTCGGCCGGCATGTGGGGGCCACCGAACACCATCGTGCCGACGCCGACCCCGACCACCAGCAGCAGAAAGGCGATCCAGACCAGGGCGTTCGGCTCTCGCAAGACCGTCTTCCATTCCGGCTTGTCCGACATAGCGGCCTCTCTGGGCCATGCGTTGCTACCTAAGGATCGCCGATCAGGCCGGCGGGTGCGATAGGACGCGTTGTCCCGGCGACCGGATGTCACAGGCCGCGCCTTATGGGCTATTTGCCGATACAGAAGTCGCGGAAAATCACGTCCAGGATATCCTCGACGTCGACCCGGCCGGTCAGGCGGCCGAGGGCGCGGGCCGCAAGCCGCAGCTCCTCGGCCAGCAGATCCTCCTTGGCCGCGACGTCGGGGCTTTGAGCTCGCCGCAGCGCCGCCAAGGCCTCCTCGAGGGCCCGGCGATGGCGCTCCCGGGTCACCAAGGCGGATTCGGCACCGGCGAGATAGCTTGCCGCCTGACGCTCCAACTGACCCAATAAGGCGTCAAAACCCTCGCCCGTTGCGGCTGAAATACTGAACTCTAAATCATTCTTACTGATTGAAAATTCATTCCTTGGCGTTAACTCACTATTAACTATGTTTCTTAATGCCTTGTTAGGAATGGGTAACGGTTCATTACTTCCAACGAACTGTAATCCTAATTCATTACTTCGATGACCCTGGATCAGGTCGATTTTATTCCGGATCAACCAGGTCGGTGGCGCAGACGCCATTCCCCAGGACGCCTCCTCTGCATTTTTTGTTGCACCTTCTGCTACAGCATTTTTGGCGCCCGTCTCGCCCGCATCGACCACCCACAGCACCAGGTCGGCGCCTTGCGCGCGTTCGCGCGCCCGCCGCACGCCCTCCATCTCCACCGGGTCGCCGGTTTCGCGGATGCCGGCGGTGTCGAGCAAAGTCACCGGCCACCCGCCGAGATCGAGATGCACCTCGATCACGTCGCGGGTCGTGCCGGCATAAGGCGACACGATCGCCGCCTCGCGCCGCGCGATGCGGTTGAGCAGCGTCGATTTGCCGGCGTTCGGTGGTCCGGCGATGGCGACAGTGAGCCCCTCGCGCAGCCGCTCGCCGCGCCGGCCGTCGGCCAACGCCGCGGCCATCTCACCTTCCAACTCGCGCGCGATGGCCAGCGCGGGCGCGAGCAGATCCTCCGGCACGTCGGCCTCGTCGGAAAAATCGATGCGCGCTTCGACCAGCGCCAGCGCCTGGATCAGCCGCTGCCGCCAGCTTTCCGCCGGCGCGCCCAGCGCGCCTTGCAGCTGGCGCAGCGCCTGCCGGCGCTGGCCTTCGGTCTCCGCCGCGACCAGGTCGGCGAGGCCTTCCACCGCGGTGAGATCAAGCTTGCCGTTCTCGAAGGCGCGGCGGGTGAACTCGCCGGCCTCAGCCGGGCGCAAGCCGGGCAGGCGGGAAAGCGCGGCCAACGTCGCCGCGATCACCGCGCCGCCGCCGTGCAATTGCAACTCGGCGACGTCCTCGCCGGTTTCGCTGTTGGGCCCGGGAAACCACAGCGCCAGCGCCTGGTCGATGGACTCACCGGAGGCGGGATCGCGCACCCGGGCGAGCGCGGCTTCACGCGGGGCGGGGACTTTGCCTATGAGCGCCTTCAGCGCCTCGCCGGCGCGTGATCCTGAGATGCGCACGACGGCAATCGCCGCCGGCGGCCGGCCGGAGGAAAGGGCGAAGATGGTGTCGCGGAGAGGCTCGGACATCGCGGCGCAGGTGAGCGCCGCAGGGAGGGGCGGTCAAGGGGCCAATCAAATTCGAGATTTCAGCGGCGCATCAATGGATGGCGGAAAAGGACATATACAATAGTCGGTATCCCGACGGCGCTCGGCAAAATCCAAAATGCCGTCTCGGGAAGGTGCCGCCAAAGCGGCAGGTTCTTTCCATTGTCCACGTAGAATGCCGTGAGCAGCAAAATGTATGATGCTCCCATACCGGTGATGTGCTGCGGCAGCCAATCGCGCCATTGTTTTCGCGCCGCCTGCCGCGCCCAATATGCCGAGGCAAACGACAGCAGGCCGAGAACAAAGAGATGGACATCGTCCGCCCAGCGCACGATCGCCAGACCGCTGGCAGAAATAAACACCACGAACAAACACCAAAAATAGATTGATCCGAAATTCGAATGGCGGCCGCGCCCCTTGCGGCTCAGCATCGCGACGATTCCGGTTATGACGCAAGCGAGCCCAACCAGGCTATGCACGCCCACGATTGTCAGGAAAACCGGCGAGCTTGACGGGATCGGTATGCCTGCAAATACAGTCTCGTTCATGCGAGCAGCCTCGAAAACCGGTTACATCGGACGCCGAGCTTCTTTGTCCTCGCGTCCGTCTGCCGCGATCGCGGCCGGAGGAGAGGGCGAAGATGGTGTCGCGGAGAGGCTCGGACATCGCGGCGCAGGTGAGCGCCGCGGGGAGGGTGGGTCAAGGGGCCAAGTCAACCAGGATGACAACACCGCTGGCCACGCTATCATTCGCGCGCACTGGGAGGTGAAATGCCCGAAGTCAAAGTTGCATTCGACGACGCTGCGGCCTACGAGCGCGTGATGGGCCGGTGGAGTGGCGCCGTTGGCGCGCGATTTCTTGACTGGCTCGCGCCCACCTCCGGCTTGCGCTGGCTTGATGTCGGCTGCGGCGCAGGCGCTTTCACCGAGCTCGTACTCAAGCGTTGCTCGCCTGGCTCAATTGTCGGTGTCGACCCTGCTGCCGCGCAGATCGACTACGCGCGCCGCCAGATATCCACGGCCGAATTTCGCACCGCCGACGCAATGGCGCTACCGTTTGCCGATGGCGAATTCGATATCGTCGCGTCGGCACTGGTGATTAATTTCATCCCCGACCGCGCCAAGGCCCTCAACGAGATGCGGCGCGTGCTGCGGCCTGGCGGCATTGTCGCGGCTTATCTCTGGCACCGCTCCGCGACGGCCAATGACGCGCCATTCGCTCCCATTGAACGCGGCCTGGAAACAATTGGCGCGAATGTTCTGCGGCCGCCGATGCGACCCGAATCCACTACAGAGGGGGCGCGGCTGGCATTGGAAACTGCAGGTTTTTCCGAGATTGCCATCACCATACTCGATGTAATCCGCAAATTCGCGAGCTTCGAGGACTATTGGGAAACGCATTGCTTGCCGATCGCGCCACCGGGTCAATCGATCGCCGAGCTGAGCGATGAGGGCCGCACAAAATTACGTGAAATTATGCGCACAATGCTGCCTGCAGCCGCCGACGGCACCGTCAGCTATTCATCGCGCGCGCTTGCTTTCAAAGCGCGCAAGCCAGGATGACGCCGATGCCGAGCGCCTATCATCCAGAAGCCTGGCACGAACTTTATGTCACGCTCGGCGGAGCGATCGCGGCGCTGACCGGTCTCCTTTTCGTTGCGACATCCTTGCACGTCGAAAAGATCGCCGTGACGCCGCACTGGGGCCGCCGTGCCTTCACCAACACCTTCGCGTTGATCGGCGTATTGATTGAATGCCTCCTCGTCTTGGTGCCGCAGTCCCCGACCTGGCTGGGTTATGAGCTGATCGTATTGAATCTGTTTCTGCTGGTGTTCCTGATGGTCCCGCTAATCCGAAGCTGGGTCGCTACCGTTGCGGGATTGCCGCCAATGCGTTTGCTTTTAGGTACCATCGCGTGGCCGCTTGGTGCGGCCGGCGGGGCAGGGCTCATCGTTCACGCAGGCGGTGGTATGCTTCTCGTGACCGCAAGCTGCATTCTCCTGATTTGGGTCTGCGTCTGGAACGCCTGGTCGTTGTTGATTGCGAACTACCAGGGTTGACCCTCCGCCGCGCATCCTTTGCCGATATCGGGTAAACTCGACATCGGAGCGCTGCTCTGAGAATGAGGCGGAGAGAACGCTGCGAAGTATGGCTTCCGGTCCGGCGCCAACGCTCCGTTCCGGAATGACGAATGTCAGGCGTGAGCCGGTGCGCAGTTCACTCGCCCGGCGGGCTCTTGTCCACCTTGAAGCCGCGGAACGCCCAGGCGGCGGCGAGCCCGAACAGCAGCATGGCGATCGGCGGGCCGAACAGCAGCACCGGGATCACCAGCAGATCGCCGTTGGTTTTGAAGCCGCCGTGCAGGCCGTACATGGTCAGGTAGATCGCCCACCCCATCAGCCAGGCGGCGCAAAACAGCATCCAGACGCGAAACATGCCGCGGCGCCAATTGATCGGCTCAGCGTCTTTTTCCTCCGCCCGCAGCAGGCGGCGAGGACCGCCAAAATTCACCATCCTGACCGTGCCCATGGTTTTGCGAGTTTAACCTCGATCACCGCGCCGCGTGCGCCGAATGCCATTGCGATTCTTCGCCTGCCGGCTTGCCGAACAGCGCCGCGATCGTCAACGGCCCGCCGCCGGCCAGCGCAAAATACAGGAAGATGAGACAATACAGAATGGCGGCGTCGCCGCCGTTGGCGATCGGGAAAAAGGCCTTCGGCGCATGGCTCATAAAATAGCCAATGGCCATCTCGCCTGACATGACGAAAGCGGCGAGCCGCGGCCATAACCCGAGTGCCAGCAGCGCGCCGCCGACCGTCTCGATGACGCCGGCGAACCACAATAGCGTCAACGGATCGTGATGCCCTGCCGGCACCGGGAAGGCGAACAGTTTGGAAGTTCCGTGTTCCATGAACATCAATCCGACGACGATGCGGACGATGCTGAGGTAATACGGCGCGGCGGAGGAAGCGGTTTGGACGAGTTTGCTGTTCCCGAGCGTCATGGCGCATCCCTTGCGATGACAGCCCCGGCAGATAACAAACGGGCGGGCAAATACGCCGTTCACAATTTGCTGAACGTCGGCACGCTCCTCAGAATGAGGCGGAGTACGCTGCGGCGTACTGGATGCCCGCCTTAGCGGGCATGACACTGAGTCCGCTGTCCGGCGCTGGCGTGTCCCGTCATTTCCCGAAAGCCGCTTCACGCTTTCTCGAAAATCGCCCCGTAATGATAGGGCGGCAATTCGACGACCCGATGCAATCGAAATCCGGCCGGTTCAACCGCGGCCCGCGTCGCGTCGGGCGTCATTCTGAGTTCGGTCGCCGGTCCGCGCGGCTCTCCGAAAATCGTCGTCTCCTCACGCGGCCGCGCATGCCAATTGACGATGGCAAAATGGCCGTGTGGGCGAAGCGCGTTGGCCACCGCGCGCGCCAGGCGGGTCCGCTCCGGAACGCCATGAAATGCATTCGCCATGAACACCAGCTCGGCCGGCTGCTTGATCAGTTTGTCGACATCGTAAGCATTGCCTTCGACAAACGCGCAATTGGCGATGCCGTTCTCGGCGAGCCGCACACGGGCGACGTCCAAAAGCGTGCGGTCTATGTCGATGGCGGTCACGCGGCCCGCGATTTTGCTTATCTGCAATGTGAACCAGCCGTCGCCTGAGCATAGATCGACAACGTCCATGCCGGCCGTGACGCCGACCTGAGCGAGAATCCCGGCGGGGTCGGGCCACAGCGCCTCCCACCAGCCGGCGGTTGGCATTTCGGTTCCCTTGAAGAATCCCGGCAGCGCCACGCACCCCGCTCCTTGTTGTTGTACGATCGGCGTGTGGCCACGCGATGGGTGCAAAGCATGCCGCCGATTCCGGATAAACAAAAGGGCGAAACCGCGCCGCTCCTGCAAAACAAGTCGCCGGAGGCGGCTTCGGTGTTTTCGCCCGATGCGTTGTTGCGCGAGGCGCGGCGGCAAAAGGGGCTGGCGCCGCTCGATGTACCAGCCGTTTGCATCCTCGATCCCGACGGCGACATTCTTCGCCGCCTGCAAAAGACCGGCCGCGCCACGCGCTTCGATGCCTGGCCTTGCTATCACACCGATCTCTATACGTTTCGCCTTGGCGAACGGACGGCCGGCATCGTCGGCTGCGTCGTCGGCGCGCCGTTTGCCGTCTTGATCGCCGAAGAACTGTTCGCCTGCGGCTGCCGCTTTCTGCTCAGCCTGACCTCGGCCGGGCAAATCAACGCCGCCGGGCCGACGCCGTATTTCGTGGTGATCGACCGCGCGCTGCGCGACGAGGGCACCAGCTACCATTACGCCGCGCCCGCCGAGTTCGCCGAAGCCGATGCAAAGCTCGTCGCGACAGCGGCCAACGCTTTGCAGCAGGCCGGCTTGCACATTCTGGTCGGCCCAAGCTGGACCACCGATGCGCCATTTCGCGAAACCGCCGAAGCGATCGAGGCGGCGCGCGCCAAAGGCGTGCTCGCCGTGGAAATGGAGGCGGCCGCGCTTTACACGTTTGCGCGGGCGCGCGGCAAATCCGTGCTGTGCCTCGCCCATGTCACCAACACGATGGGACAGGCCGAAAGGGATTTTGAGAAAGGCGAATCCGACGGGACGACCGATGCATTGAAGGTGCTCGAGACGATCGTGCAAGCGGCAACGTAATCGGCGGCGACGCGCTCAAAACATCAGGACCTTATCCGCCTCCATCGTCGCATTGGCGAGCGCATCCATGGTGCTGCGCTGCGCGCCTTCAGGCAGCTCGCTCTCAGTCATGCCGCGCGCATCCATGCATGTGCCGCAGACCCTTTGCTGCTGATGACCCGCTTCAGCATGCGCTCGCGGCGAAGTCCGCCAGCGGGCACATCTTCTGCCGCCCCTGTCTCGATTGGAGCGAGCGGCGCTATCACGTCGCCGGGCTGGTGGACGCGGAGATTTTGCGGCGTTTGATGGAGCGAGGCTGGCTCGCCCGCCAGGCCGACAGCCGCGCGCTGCGCCTGACGGCGGCGGGCCGGCGCGGCCTACGCGATATACGCTTGGCGTGAAAGCGGAATTCGGCGTCTAGCGCCCTGGCCCGGGGCCGCCGATGCCCGGCAGACCAAATCAATCCAAATTCATCCCGCGCGTGAGGCGGTTGACCGCCAAAAGGGCCACTGCCAAGCCGACGAAGGCGACGCCGGCGGCCGAGAGCACGAAATCAATCCACCAGGGCCACATCGGGTGCTCCTTATGAGAATTGGATCTGTCGCACGATGGACAAAAAACGCTTCTCACGCGCCCGGAGTTCCAACTGGGTGCTCAAATACTTTCCGAATCACTAATTGATGCGCAATTCTAGATTCGCCGCGGACCCATCGCAAGCAAGAACGACAAAGCAAGACATTCGCCGCGCCCGCGCGCTAGGATAGCTCAGCCATTTCGACCGGGGAGGCACCGATGAAAGGCGTCACGATCAGATTGTCACTGGCGGTGGGTTGCGGCTTTGCCTTGCTTATCGGGCTCGGCACTGCTGCGCGCGCCGCGGAACCGTCCGGGACCTGGCTGCGGCCGTCGACCGGCTCGCAGGTGCGCTTCTACAACTGCGGCGGCAAGCTCTGCGGCAAGGTGGTCGCGGTGACGGATCAGGCTCGCAAGGGCGAGATCGGCAAATTGATCCTGCACGGAGCGGTCAAGTCGGGTGAGAACACATGGACGGGCGAGCTGACCGATGCCGGAACCGGCAAGGTTTATTCTGGCACTGTCACTCTGGAGAGCGCCAGCGCGCTCAGCCTGCAAGGATGCATCGCCCGCATCCTCTGCCAGAGCGAGACCTGGACCAAGGTGAAGTGACGGACACGTAAAAGAATCTTCGGTTCACCGTCGCGGCTCGCGGCGCCTCTCGCCTTCGGCGGGACGACATTTCATGACGATTGTGTTCGCGCCACGCCAAATCCACGAGCCTTAATTAATCATTAACACCCGTCTCACATTATCTTGCCCATTCAATTCCCCATGGAGGAAACCATGCGAACATTCGCGTTCCTCGTTCTTGCGGCCTTCATCGCCATCGTCTCGCCGGCCCAGGCCGCCAACGAATACGGCACCAAGGATGAAGCGGTCGCCATGGTCAAACGCGTCCAGGTCGAATTCAAAAAAAACGGAGCCGAGGCCACCTTCAAGGCGGTCTCCGACAAGGCGGTCAAGGAATTCCACGACCGCGATCTCTATCCCTTCATCTACGACATGTCCGGCAAGTGCGTGGCGCACGGCGCCCGCGCGGCGCTGATCGGCAAAAACCTTATCGACCTCAAGGACCAGGACGGCAAATTCCTGATTCGCGAAATGGTCGACATGGCGAAAGGGCCGGGCAGCGGCTGGATCGCCTACAAATGGCCCAACCCGATCAACAACAAGATCGAGGACAAGCTCAGCTACGTCGAAAAAATGGGCGATTATTTCGTCGGCGTCGGAGTCTATAAGCAGTAATCCATCATGGATGAATTCGCCGTTTCACGGGCGCCGGTGGCCGCCCTCAAGTCCTTTTGGGCTCTCCGGTCCCTGTTCGGCATCGTCCACAATCTGTCCATCCAGATAAAGGCATCGGCAGCATCGGCGGTGCTGCTGATCTGCCTGCTCGCGCTCGGCGCCAACGCCTACATGACGTCGACAAAATCCGCGGAAGGTCTGCGGATGTTGTCGTATCAGCTCGAGCCGAAACTGCAGGCGCTTTCCGGCGTCAACGACGCCATCGTTGCGACCCATATGAAGATCTTTCGCTACGTATCGTGGGCGAGCAACAGCGTGAGCAAAAACCTGCTCGACGCCCTTTATCACGAGATCGAGAACGACCTTTCCGGCCTGTCGTATCGCATCGGCGCGCTCAGCCGCCGCGCGGATCTGTCCGCCGAAGAACGCACCACCATCGAGGGACTTTTGACCCGCTGGGAAAAGTGCAAGAGCCAGGCCAAAGACACCATCGACGTCGGCCAAACCGACGCGCCCATGGCGACAATGATGCTGGGGCAGACCGACGACAGCTTCAAAGCCGTCGACGCCGACATTCAAAAAATGTCGCTCACCACCACGGAAGCCGCCAACGCGGTCAGGGCGCGGCTCTACACCGATGCCGAGCGAACCAAGCAAATCGTCATCCTGGGCACCGTTCTCGGTTTTGTGGTCAGCGCTTTCGTCACCTTCCTGGTCGGCGCATCGATCGTGCGGCCGATCAAATCCATCACCGGCGTGATGCAGCAATTGTCCGCCGGCAAGACCGACGTCGAAATCGGCCATCGCGATCGCCGCGATGAGATCGGCAAGATGGTCGAAGCGATCGACGTATTTCGCAAGAACATGATTGAAATCCGCTCGATGGAGCAGGCCACCCACCAGGCCGAGCAAAATCGCGTGGCCGAACGCACGGCCGCGATGCACGAGCTCGCCGCCGAATTCGAGAAATCGGTCCAGCACTTCGCCAAGGAGCTCACCGACGCGGTCACCGCGATGCACGCCAATGCCGAGGCCATGTCGCAGATCGCGGCGCAAACCCGCGACAAATCGCGGTCGACCGCGGGCATCGTCATCGACACGCGGAGCAACGTCAACTCGGTGGCTAATGCCGCCGAAGAGCTGGCCAAATCGATCGAGCTGCTCTCCGCGCAAACTTGTAGCGCCGGCGAATTGACCAACAAGACGGTCGCGGAATCGGCCAGCGCCAGCGCCAACGTCCAGCAATTGCTCGACGCCGTCAGCCAGATCGTTCCCATCACCGGCTTGATCCAGGCGATCGCCCGGCAGACCAACCTGCTGGCGCTCAACGCCACGATCGAGGCGGCGCGCGCGGGCAGCGCCGGCAAAGGCTTCGCCGTGGTCGCCGCCGAGGTCAAATCGCTGGCGCAGCAGACCGCGAAAGCGACCGAAGAGATCAATCAGAAGATCGCCGCGGTGAACGCTTCGTGCGGCGCGGTAGTCGGCATCATGGAGCAGGTGATCGGCGCGGTCGGCCGCCTCGGCGAAGGCACCGTGGAAATGGCGAACGCGGTCGGCCAGCAGGCGGCCGCCACCCAGGAAATCTCCAAGAACGCGCAGCAGGCCGCCGACGGCTCGCGCATTGTCGCGCACAACATTGTAGAACTGGACCAGAAGACGCGCGAGAACGACGACGCATCGGGGCAGGCGCTGGCGGGCGCCAAACGTCTGCTCGATCAAGCCGCCATTCTACAGCGCCAGGTCGACAATTTCCTGCGCCATGTCCGCGCGGCGTGAGAACCTGAATACCCCCTTGCTAGTTCAATTCAGTTACGCGGCTTTAATGACGCTA
This sequence comes from uncultured Alphaproteobacteria bacterium, assembly GCA_963772235.1. Taxonomy (GTDB): domain Bacteria; phylum Pseudomonadota; class Alphaproteobacteria; order Rhizobiales; family Xanthobacteraceae; genus Pseudolabrys. Next base: position 209,564 of record CAVYWI010000024.1, on the reverse strand, counting down.
CTTTAATTAGCACCGCAGCGAATTTGTCCGCCGCGCAATCCGCGCTAGGCTGCGCCGATGTCCGCTTCCCCCAATTCCGCGCACGAAAATCGCCTGGCGCAAGCGACCTCGCCCTATCTGCTGCAGCACAAGCACAATCCGGTGGACTGGTGGCCGTGGGGCGCCGACGCGCTGGCCGAGGCCAAGCGCAGCAATCGGCCGATCCTGTTGTCGGTCGGTTACGCGGCCTGCCACTGGTGCCACGTGATGGCGCACGAGTCGTTTGAGGACGAACAAACGGCCAAAGTGATGAACGAGCTGTTCGTCAACATCAAAGTGGACCGCGAGGAACGGCCCGACATCGACCAGATCTACATGAACGCGCTGCATTTATTGGGCGAGCAGGGCGGCTGGCCGCTGACCATGTTTCTCACGCCCGCCGGCGAGCCGGTCTGGGGCGGCACATATTTTCCGAAGGATTCGCGCTACGGCCGGCCGGCCTTCACCGACGTGCTGCACGAGGTGGCGCGGCTGTTCCGCGAGGAGCCCGACAAAATCGAGCAGAACCGCGCGGCGCTGCTGGCGCGGCTCGCCGACAAAGCGCGGCCGGCCGGCAAGGTCACCCTCGGGCTCAAGGAACTCGATGCCGCGGCGGCCCAGGTCGGCAATATGTTCGATCCCGTCAACGGCGGCTTGCGCGGCGCACCCAAATTTCCGCAGCCGGCGATCCTGGAAATGCTCTGGCGCGCCGGCCTGCGCAGCGGCGACGCGCGCTTTTTCGAGACGGTCGAGCACACGCTCGAACGCATGAGCGAGGGCGGCATCTACGACCATCTCGGCGGCGGCTTCTCGCGCTATTCGGTCGACGAGCGCTGGCTGGTGCCGCATTTCGAGAAGATGCTCTACGACAACGCCCAGCTCCTGGAGCTGCTGGCGCTGGCCTGGCAGCGCAGCGGCACGGCCGCTGTTCGCCGAGCGCGCGCGGGAAACCGTCGGCTGGCTCAAGCGCGAAATGACCACGGCGGAAGGAGCCTTCGCCGCTTCGCTCGATGCCGATTCGGAGGGCGAGGAAGGGAAATTCTACGTCTGGTCGCTGAAGGAAATTCGCCAGGCCCTCGGCGCTGATGCCGACGATTTTGCGCTGCAATATGACGTGACCGCCGGCGGCAATTTCGAAGGCCACAATATTCTTAATCGTCTCAAGCACTTACCGCGCAGCATGGACTCAGCCGCCGGAAGGCCGCACGGCTGCCCGGCGCAGCAAGAGCGATGCAGCACGAATTTCTATGCTGCGCGGTAAGCTATTGGAATTACGAGAAAAACGGATCAGGCCCGGGCTCGACGACAAGGTCCTGGCCGACTGGAACGGGTTGATGATCGCCGCTTTGGTCAATGCGGGACTCCTTTTGGAGGAGCCGGAGTGGCTGGCCACGGCTAAGCAAGCCTTTGATTTCATTGTATCAAATATGACCAAAGGCGACCGGCTCGGCCATTCCTGGCGCGCCGGCAAGCTGACCTTCCCCGGTCTCGCCTCGGATTTCGCCGCCATGATCCGCGCCGCACTGGCGCTGTACGAAGCGACCGGCGAGCGGGCCTATCTCGAGCGCGCGCTTTCCTGGCAGCGCGCCTTCGACGCCCATTACGCCGACGCCGACACCGGCGGCTATTATCTCTCGGCCGACGACGCCGACGACCTGCTGCTGCGGCCGCATTCCACCGTCGACGACGCCACGCCCAATCCCAATGCGGTGGCGGCGCAAAATCTGCTGCGGCTGGCGGTGCTGGCGGGCGACGACGCCTGGCGCGCGCAAGGCCGACCGGCTGATCGAGGGCATCCTGTCGGCGGCCGAGCGCAATCTGTTCGGCCATGTGGCGCTGCTCAATGCGCTCGACCTGCGCCTGCGCGGCGCCGAGATCGTCGCCACCGGGCCGGAGGCGGACCGTTTCGCGCAAGCCGCGCTCAAGCTGCCGTTCCTCGACCGCATCGTGCTGCGCGCGGCGAGCGCCGCCGACCTGCCGGCCGCGCATCCGGCGCAGGAGAAGCTGAAGGCGATCAGCGCCAGCGCGGCTTTCGTCTGTGTCGGCGAGCGGTGTTCGCTGCCGGTGACGGACCCAAAACAACTTGGCCGGACGATTAGCGCGATGAGCGGTCCGTCCGCTTGAGCAAGCTTATGAACGGCGGGCGCCATGGCGGGCGCGAATTCCAGTGAATACCACGATCAAAATAAGCGACATGATCGCGCCGGCCAGAATCGCCTCACGTCCGCTCCAGAGTTCCTTGACCAAAAAGACTGCGAGCACTCCGACACTTCCAAAGCATAGCACCGACAAAAGACCCATCAGCCGGTCTCTCTGCTCACGCACGCCAAGCGGCGCGCGCGGTTGCGGCGCATCAGGCCGGTCCGGAAAATAGTTGCCGCAGAAGATTTTGTTGACGAACAAAATCAGCGCAAAGGTCGCGCCGAGAAGCAGTAAAGCGAGGACACCCGTCAGTTCCTTCCATTCGGGCGGGAAAAACGGTTTGACGGCGAATACGCCAAACACCCCGATGACGCCAACCAGCCCAATCGCGCCGCGTAAATAGGCCAGCATTGCGATGCTCCGACATTTCAACCGGAAATTGATCGTGGCCGAAGTCGATTATCCAAGTGTAAACGCCGAGCCCATGGTCGGCGCAGTGGCGTCAATGCAAAAGTCATCTTGATTTAGCTGTCTGAAGCGCCAAAATCCGATCCGCCAATCGGGGGCACGATGGGGAGAATCTTCATGCGCCTATTGTTGGGATTTACGGTTGCTGGATTGCTGGCCGCTTCGATTGTCTCCGCTCAGGCCGCCGAATGGTGCGGCTTCGTCGACAAGGCGCACGCGCCGGTCCACTGCGGTTATTCCAGCCTCACCGAGTGCAAGCAGTCGCTCGCCGACAAGAAGGACGCCTACTGCATGCCCGACCCGGGCTTCGCAAGCTTGCAGAGCGGACGGGTCAAGCTGGCGAGCAACGCGAGCGAGTAGCTCGCTTTGTCAGGGCCGGGCTTGGCCACGTGAGATGGGGTGAGCGTCCACGTCGTGCCTCAAATCAGCGCTCACCCGACCCGCCTTCGCTAGAGCTTCGGCGGGCCGACCTCTCCCCGTATGCGGGGAGAGGTCAAGGTAATCAACCGCGCGGGTTGACGAAGACGTAGCCGCGCAGGTCGCGTACGTGCAGCCGCGACATTCCGCCGCCGGAATTGTAGTCGCGGATCAGCCATCCGCCGTTGCCGGCGGCGGCCTCGATGTACATCACGTGGTGTGCGCGCACCGCGGCGAGGCCCGGACGCGGCGCCGCTTCACGCGGAAACAGCCGTGCCCAGTTGTGCGCAAGGTTGAGCCGCACGTCGGACAGCCCGAGATACTTGCGCAGGCCGCAGCCGCAATAGGCGTGCGGGCAGCCGGCCGGACGCGCGCCGATCACAGTGCCTTGGTCGACGGAGGCATAGGCGCGGTTGCCGCTGTCGTCGACCGGCTCGCGGTTGGGCTGAAATGCCCCGCCGCATATTTTGCGGCCTTCATCGGTGAATTGACAGCCGGCGTCGGCCATCCGCGTGCGCGCATGCCGAACCCTGACGCTCTGATGATGATCGCTTCGCTGGTAAAAACCGTGCCGATGACGCGCATCGGCCGGATGGCTCACGCAAACGATGAGGAGCAAAACAACTGGCGCTCCCATGATGCTTAATCGATGCATGGTGTCCCTCTTTGGCTGGTGACATAGCCCCCCAACGGCGCCCCTCCTGCGGCGCAGACTGCTCAAACGATGGACGCAATAATTCGCCGCTCCCGCGGGCGACCCTTGGGATCTTTGACAAAAGCGTGGAACGGCACGGAACCTCCCGGAACAATCAGCCTTCAACGGCCAAGGCGAGATTGGGTTCCATCCAAATTGACGAATGCCTAACCGGCTGAAAAACAAATAAAAATGGCCGGCGCGAGGCCGGCCATTGCGCCCGTTCGGCGGGCGGTCCGTCAGGTGTTCATGCTCTCGAAGAACTCGGCGTTGTTCTTGGTGTTGCGCAGCTTGTCGAGCAGGAAGTCGATGGCGTCCATGGTGCCCATCGGATTCAAGATGCGGCGAAGGACGTACATCTTCTTGAGCACGGCAGGATCCGTGAGCAGCTCTTCCTTGCGGGTGCCGGAGCGCGTGATGTCCATGGCCGGGAAGGTGCGCTTGTCGGCCACCTTGCGGTCGAGGATGAGCTCGGAATTGCCGGTGCCCTTGAACTCTTCGAAAATCACTTCGTCCATGCGGCTGCCGGTGTCGATCAGCGCGGTGGCGATGATGGTGAGCGAGCCGCCTTCCTCGATGTTGCGCGCGGCGCCGAAGAAGCGTTTCGGCCGCTGCAGCGCGTTGGCGTCGACGCCGCCGGTCAGCACCTTGCCGGATGACGGCACTACCGTGTTGTAGGCGCGGCCGAGGCGGGTGATCGAATCGAGCAGGATGACGACGTCGCGGCCGTGTTCGACCAGACGCTTGGCCTTCTCGATCACCATTTCGGCGACCTGCACGTGGCGCGAGGCCGGCTCGTCGAAGGTCGAGGAAATTACCTCACCCTTGACCGAGCGCTGCATGTCGGTGACTTCCTCGGGCCGCTCGTCGATCAGCAGCACGATGAGAAACACTTCCGGGTGATTGGCGGTGATGGCGTGCGCGATGTTCTGTAAGAGCACGGTCTTGCCGGTGCGCGGCGGCGACACGATCAGCGCGCGCTGGCCTTTGCCGATCGGCGCCACGATGTCGATGACGCGGGCCGAGAGATCCTTCTTGGTCGGATCCTCGTGCTCCATCTTCAGCCGCTCGTCGGGATAGAGCGGCGTCAGGTTGTCGAAGTTGACTTTGTGCTTGGCCTTCTCGGGGTCTTCGAAATTCAGCGTGTTGACCTTGAGCAGGGCGAAATAGCGCTCGCCTTCCTTCGGCGAACGAATGTGGCCGTCGACGGTGTCGCCGGTGCGCAGGCCGAAACGGCGGATTTGGCTTGGGCTAGACGTAGATGTCGTCGGGGCCGGACAGGTAGTTCAATTCCGGCGAGCGCAAAAAGCCGAAGCCGTCGGACAGCACTTCGACGACGCCTTCGCCGATGATGTCGATCTCCTGCGTCGCCAGCTGCTTGAGGATGGCGAACAACAGCTCCTGCTTGCGCATGGTGCTGGCGTTCTCGACTTTGTTTTCTTCGGCGAATTGCACCAGCTCGGCTGGCGTTTTGGACTTGAGGTCCTGGAGTTTCATTTCCCGCATGGGGGGCATTGATCCTTGGGAGAGTGACCGGTCGAGTCTCGAAAAATGCGAAGACTCGCAACCGATGAACTTGAGGAGAGAGATCGCAGGTCTTGGGCAACGAGGGAGTTTTGGAAAAAAGAGCCCGGAACCCGATGCTGCGACCGGCCCAAACAGTGGGTGCCGGAACGCGACTAGCATCCGCCTGCGTTCGGTGGGAGCACACAACATAGGCGGGAAAGCGCTTTTTCGCAAGTGGCGAGCCGCGCCTTTGCACGAATTAACGCTGCGGTTAGAATGGCTTGACCGTCGCCAGAACCACGATGACGATCATCAGAACGGTCGGTATCTCGTTGATAATCCGATAGAATTTTCCCGCGTGGTTGTTGCGGTCGGCGTCGAAATCCTTGACCCAGCGGGCCATCAAGCCGTGCAGCGCGCTCATGGCGAGGACCAGAACAAGCTTGAGCTGGAACCAGGTGGCGCCGAGCCAGTGGCCCTGCACCACCAGCGCGATCCCCGCGAGCCAGGCGACGATCATGGCCGGCGTCATGATCGCTCTGAGCAGCCGGCGTTCCATCACCTTGAAGGTCTCCGACTGCACGGAGCCCGCCTCGGCGGCGCAGTGATAGACGAACAGCCGCGGCAGATAGAGCAGGCCGGCCATCCATGCGATGACGGCGATGATGTGCAGGGTCTTCAGCCATAGGTACATTGCACTTACCGTTCTGACTTAGCCTCTGACGCGCTTGAGCATTTGCTCGACGTGGGCGATCGGCGTGTCGGGCAGGATGCCGTGGCCGAGATTGAAGATGAACGGTCCGCCGGAAAAAGCCTTCAGTACATCGTCCACTTCCCGGTCGAGCGCGGCGCCACCTTCGCGCAAGATCAACGGATCGACATTGCCTTGCACCGGCACCCGGCTCTGGATCTGCTCGCGGGCGAAGCTTCGGTCGATGTCGCTCTCCAGGCTGACCGCATCGACGCCGGTCTCCATCGCATAACGCGGAATATTCTTGCCGGCGCCGCGGGGAAACCCGATGACTTTCGTGCCGGGACGCTTGGCCCGCAACTTGGCAATCAAACGTTTGGTCGGCTGCACACACCAGCGCTCGAAATCTTGCGGTGGCAGCGAGCCCGCCCAAGTGTCGAATATCTGCACCACTTCGGCGCCGGCTTCCAATTGCCGTGTCAGATACTCGACGGAAGCATCAACCAGGCAATCGATGACATGCTGAAAAGCCTCAGGCGCATGGGCCGCCAGGTTCTTCGCCGGCGCCTGATCGGGGGTTCCTTGGCCAGCCACCATATAGGTCGCAACGGTCCACGGCGCGCCGCAAAAACCGATCAACGTCGTCTTAGGGCCAAGCTCACTTTTGACGCGCCGCACGGTTTCATAAATCGGCGATAGCAGCTTTTGATCCGCTTCTTGTCGCAGCGACATCGCTGCTTTGGCATCCGCCAACGGCTCGAGCCGCGGTCCTTCGCCTTCGACGAACCAAAGCTTGCGCCCAAGCGCCAGCGGTATCACCAGAATGTCGGAAAACAGGATGGCAGCGTCAAAACTGAAGCGCCGCACCGGCTGCATTGTAACGTCTGCCGCAAGTTCCGGATTGAAACAGAGATCAAGAAAGCCGCCCGCTTTCTCCCGCACTGCACGATACTCCGGTAGATATCTACCCGCCTGCCGCATCATCCAGACCGGTGGCACGGCTTGCCGCTCCCTGTTCAGCACGCAAAGCAAGGGTTTTGTCCCCAGACCATTGGTTTTGTCGGCTTCTTCCATAAAGACTCTTATAAGTTTCTTTGTAGTGGTTGTTAGGACGTGGATTGGACTCATGCCTTCCGATCAACAGTCTGTCCACTGCATCGCGGGTATTGATTCAGAAATCCCGTCATATCCAGCGCTCTCTCGCCCACAAGCATAAGGTCTGTTTTGCTGGCTTTTAGAGCTCTATCCCCAGTCGTCCCTAACCGGCTATCCACATTCCTCCATCAAAGTCGCGCAGCTCTACCGGAAGCGTCCCGCGGGCAGTCGTGTGGATAGAAATTGAACTCCTTGGCGCTGTGAGCTTGCGCGACGGACCAAGCCGTGGCCTTCTCCCGTCCTATCCACACGCGTTCCTCTAGCTATACAGATGCCAAACACCGGCTATTTCCATCTCCATCTGGTTTCCGACGCCACCGGTGAAACTTTGATCACGGTCGCGCGCGCCGCCGCCGCGCAGTACGCCAATGTCTCCCCGGTCGAGCACCTCTACCCGATGGTGCGCTCGAAGAAGCAACTCGACAATGCGCTGGCGGAGATCGCCGAGTCGCCCGGGCTGGTCCTGTACACATTGCTCGAGGAAGATCTCATCCAGTCGCTCGAGAAGAAATGCCGCGATCTGGCGCTGCCTTGCATGTCGGTGCTGGGACCTGTGCTGCGGCTGTTCCAGTCCTATCTCGGCGCCGAGACCATCCACCGGGTCGGCGCCCAGCACGTGCTCAACGCGGAATATTTCCAGCGCATCGACGCGCTCAACTACACGATGTTCCATGACGACGGCCAGCACGTGGAGGGCCTGCAGGATGCCGACGTGGTGCTGGTCGGCGTGTCGCGCACGTCGAAGACGCCGACCTCGATCTATCTCGCTAATCGCGGCATCAAGACCGGCAACGTGCCACTGGTGCCGGGCGTGCCGCTGGCGCCCGAAGTCGAAAAGCTGACGCATCCGCTGGTGGTCGGACTCTATGCCAGTCCCGAGCGCATCGTGCAGATCCGGGAGAACCGGCTGTTGGGCTTGAAAGCGCACCGCGACGACGACCGCTATATCGACAAGGCGGCGGTGGCCGAAGAGGTGGCATTCTCGCGCCGGCTCTGCACCAAGTACAATTGGCCGAGCATCGACGTGACGCGCCGCTCGATCGAAGAAACCGCCGCCGCGGTGATGAAGCTGTTGAACGAACGCCGGCGGCAACCGGTGACGTGACATCGCGCCGGCGGCGGACGCAAACCGGGCTTGTGGTGTTTTCATTGCGTAGGGGTTGAGGGAAACCATCATGTCGCTCTGGCTCAGTCCGCAGCCGCTGGTGCTCGCATCGAAAAGCGACGTGCGCGGCAAGATGCTGGCGGCAATCGGCCTGCGTTTCGAGATCCGTCCGGCGCAGATCGACGAACGCGCAGTCGAAGCGAAAGCCGACGTGGCTGACGCTGCCGCCGTCGCCCGTATGCTCGCGCGCGCCAAGGCGGATGCGGTGGCGCGCTTGCTTCCCGGCCGTCTGGTGCTCGGCGCCGACCAGACGCTGGCGCGCGGAGCGAAACGCTTCAGCAAGCCGGCAAGCCGCGCCGAGGCGGTCGAGCAGTTGCGCAGCCTGCGCGGGCGCACGCACGAACTCAATTCCGCGCTGGCGCTGGTGCGCGACGGCGCCGTGCTGTTCGATTGCGTCGACAGCGCGCGGCTGGCCATGCGCGATATTTCCGACCGCTTTATCGACGACTATCTCGATATGGCGGGGGACGCCGCGTTGGCGAGCGTCGGCGCCTATCAGCTCGAAGGCATCGGCATCCATCTGTTCGAGCGGGTTCACGGCGACTATTTCACTATCCTTGGCCTGCCGCTGTTGCCGCTGCTCGCCTATTTGCGGCAGAACGGTTTTATCGATGGCTAGCGCATGATCCCGAAAAGCATGTCCTCGACCCCCGATCGAGGATGGGAACCGGTTTTCGGAAAAGATCATGCGCAAGGATAAAGAACAATGTTCATCCTCGGCCTGACCGGCTCGCTTGCCATGGGTAAATCCGCCACGGCGAAGATGTTCGTCGAGGAAGGCGTGCCCTTGCACGATGCCGACGCCGTGGTGCACCGGCTCTATGACGGCGAGGCCACGCCGGCGATCGAGGCAGCGTTTCCCGGCACCACGGCGGGCGGCAAGGTCGACCGCGAAAAGCTCGGCAAACGCGTGCTCGGCGATGCCGCTGCCATCAAGCGGCTGGAGGCAATCGTGCATCCGCTGGTGCACGCCGCCTCGGCGCGATTTTTGGCGGAGGCCGAGCGCAACGGCGCTGCCGTTGCGGTGCTCGACGTGCCGCTGCTGTTCGAGACCGGCGGCGAAAAGCGCTGCGACGCGGTGGTCGTGGTTTCGGCGCCGGCCGAATTGCAGCGCCAGCGCGCCCTCGAGCGCCGCGGCATGACCGAGGACAAGTTTTTGGCCATCCTCGCCAAGCAGATGCCGGACGCGGAAAAGCGCACCCGCGCCGATTTCGTGGTGGATACGTCGCAAGGATTCGACCACGCGCGCGCCCAAGTGCGTGATATTCTCAAAGCCGTCGCTAAGATGCCGAAGCGGCGGCCGTGATTCTGATGACCACCTGAGCAGACCGAACGATGCGCGAAATCGTCCTCGACACCGAAACCACCGGGCTCGACCCTAACCAGGGCCACCGCGTGGTCGAGCTCGGCTGCATCGAGCTGCTGAACCGGATTCCGACCGGCGCGACCTTCCACAGCTATCTCAATCCGGAGCGCGAAGTGCCGGCCGAGGCCTTCGCCATCCACGGGCTGGCGACCGAATTCCTCAAGGACAAGCCGCGGTTCGCCGACGTCGTCGACGATTTCCTCAGCTTCATCGGCGACGCGCCGCTGGTGATCCACAACGCGAGCTTCGACCACGGCTTCCTGATTGCCGAACTCAAGCGCGTGGCGCGCCCGCCGATCGCGCGCGAGCGGTTGGTCGATACGCTGTTCCTGGCGCGGCGCAAGCATTCGGTCGGGCCCTACAGCCTCGACGCGCTGTGCGCGCGCTATGGCATCGACAGTTCACGGCGCACCAAGCACGGCGCGCTGCTCGACGCCGAGATCCTGGCCGAGGTCTATCTGGAACTGATCGGCGCGCGCCAGGCGCAGCTAGGACTTGCCGAAAGCGGCGTGCGCCGCGGCCGTGGCGGCAACGGCGTCGTCTCGCGGCGCGAGCGCGACGTGGCGCTGCCCGCCCGCGTCAGCGAGGCCGATCGGGCGGCGCACCGCGACTTCGTGGCGACATTGGGCGAAAACGCCCTGTGGCGGAATTACCTGCCGGACGGCGCCTGACGGCTCACGTCTGCGGCGCCGGCGCGGCGGCCTGGGCTTCGCTCATGCGCTGGCGATAGAGGCCGACGAAATCCACCGGATCGAGCAGCAGCGGCGGGAAGCCGCCATTGCGCACGGTGGTGGCGATGATCTCGCGCGCGAACGGGAACAGCAGGCGCGGACATTCGATCAGCACGATCGCGTTCAGGCTTTCCTGCGGCACGTTCTGGATGCGGAACACCCCGGCGAATTCCAGCTCGAAGCCGAACAGCAGCTTGGCGTTGGATTCCGCCTTGCCGTCGAGCTTGAGCGTCACCTCGAAGTTGCCGTCCGCCGTCGGCTTGGCGGCGACGTTGATTTGAATGGAGATCTGCGGCTGCGTCGTTGAAGGCATCAGCGACTGCGGCGCGTTCGGGTTTTCGAACGAAAAATCCTTGATGTATTGCGCCACCACATTGAGTTGCGGCGGCTGGTTCGGGGCCGGCGCTGGGCCGCCATTGGTCGTGGACATGGAAACTCCTTACCGCCGCATGAGATTTAATTCGGCGGTTGGCTAACACAGGGTCTTAAGGGGGACAAGGACGCGAGGAAGCCCTCAGGACCGAGCGCTACCGCTAGCTGCGCGGGTCGTCGCGCCGGTCGGTCAGCGCGGCGTCAGGCACTTGATGCCACTGCTCGGGCTCTAGATCGACCACGCCGTCGCTGCGCGCGGGCGCCGCCTTCAGTCCGAAGAGCGCGCCGAGCGCCCGCCGGAGCGGCGCGAGCAGCAGCAAAAGGCCCAGGACATCCGTGATAAACCCCGGAATTAACAGCAGAATTCCGGCGAGCAGGGTGAGCGTCCCGGCGCTGTCGGCCTGCAGCGCGGAAAAGCCGCCGTCGCCCATGGCGACGCGCATGCGGGCGATATGGTTGCCCCCGGCATGGCGCAGCACCATGGCGCCGGCCATCGAGGTCGCCACGATCAGCGTCATTGCCCACAAAAAGCCAATGGCCTGCGCGATTGTGACGAACACGACCAGCTCCAGGACCGGCAGCGCCAGCACCGCCAACAACAGGTATTTTGCTACATTCATCGGTGTTTTCTCTGGATACCCGAGGTTGGCGTCGGCGTCCCGATCGTTTAAGCTTTGTTCGCGAAGCACAATTGCGCCGAAATATCGGCGCATGGCCTATGGATTGGCGCGGCCACCGGCATAGATAGTAGTGGTTGCCCCTGCCGCCATGGCGTCGAGCGATGGGCCGACGTGCCGTTACGGTTACCGAAAGCATGCGAGACGTGTTCGACATTTACACCATCATATTCCTGGCGTTGGCGGTCTTCATCTTTCTGCGCCTGCGCAGCGTGCTCGGTCAGCGCACCGGTCGGGAGCGGCCCCCGTACGATCCTTACGCGGCGCGCGAGCCGGCGCGGCCGGCGACCGAAAAGGTCGTCGCGCTGCCCAATCGCATGCCGGAAGCGGCCGCGCCGACGCCGGCCGAACCGGTGGTGCCGGGCGAACGCTGGAAAGGCATCGCCGAAGCCGGCACGCCGCTCGCCGCAGGCCTCGACGCGATCGTCGGCGCCGATCCCAATTTCGATCCCAAGCACTTCCTCACCGGCGCGCGCGCGGCCTATGAGATGATCGTCAACGCCTTCGCCGAAGGCGATCGCCGCACCCTGAAGAATTTGCTGTCGCGCGAAGTCTATGACGGCTTCGAGACCGCCATCTCCGAGCGCGAGAAACGCGGCGAGACGGTGGAGAACCGTTTCGTCTCCATCGACAATGCCGAAGTTACCGCAGCCGAGCTGCGCGCACGCACCGCGCAGCTGACCGTGCGCTTCCAGTCGAAACTGATAACGGCGACGCGCGACAAGGACGGCAACGTGATCGACGGCAATGCCGAAAAGATCACCGACGTCACCGACGTCTGGACCTTCGCCCGCGATCTGTCGTCGCGTGACCCGAACTGGAAACTGGTCGCAACCGAAGCCGGGCAATGACCGCATGGCGGCCTCCGCATTCCGCGCACAGATCGGCCTGACGTTCTCTCTGATCGCGGCGGCGTGCGGTTCGGCATCGGCGCATGAGATGAAATTCCGCAACGCGCAGGTCGAACCGGTCAGCTTCGCCAAGCTCGACGGCTGGAAGGCTGACGACCATGCCGTCGCCTTCGAAACGTTCCTGAAGAGTTGCGGCGCGATTCTGCAAGGTACAAAAGCGCAGCGTGCGGCGCGGCCGGTATACGGCGCGCTCTACAAAGTATGCGAACGCGCGAACGCCGCGGGCAAACTCGACCGCGAGCAGGCGCGCGTCTTCTTCGAGGACAATTTCAAGCCGGTGCGCATCCTGCCGGAGGTTCACACCTACGGCTATTACACGGGCGCTGATGGCTTCTTTACCGGCTATTACGAAGCCGAAGTCACCGGCTCGCGCGTCAAGACCGAGGACTACAAAGTCCCGATCTACCGCGTGCCGGCAAGACTTGCGGGCAAAAAGAGCACAGTGTTCTCGCAATTCGATCGGAGTGCCATCGACGGCGGTGCGTTGGCCGGCAAGGGACTGGAGATCTGCTGGATCAAAAACCCGGTCGATGCCTTCTTCGCGCAGATCCAGGGCTCGACCCGCGTCAAGCTCGATGACGGCGAATTGCTGCGGCTCAATTACATCGCCAGCAACGGCAAGCCCTACACGCCGGTCGGCCGCCTCATGATCGACCAGGGTCTTTGCACGCCCGAAGACATGTCGATGGACAAGATCCGGGAATACATGGAAGCCAACCCGGACGAGGGCAGGGCGCTGCGCGAGAAGAACCGCTCCTTCGTGTTCTTCTCCGAGACGCCCCTCAAGCCCAACGACGAGCCGCTCGGCGCGCAAGGGATTCCGCTGACGCCGTGGCGGTCGCTGGCGGTCGATCCCTCGATCCATGTCTACGGCACGCCGATCTGGATCGACGCCAAGTTACCGCTCACGAGTGACCTGCCGAAGGATACCTTCCAGCATCTGATGTTCGCGCAGGATACCGGCTCCGCCATTCGCGGCGCGGCGCGCGCCGATATCTATTTCGGCCACGGCGAGGATGTTCCCCACATCGCCGGCCGCATCAAGCAGTTCGGCAAATTCGTCATGCTGGTGCCGCAGGGCGTCGCGGTGGACGAGACCAAGCCGGAACTGATCGCGAATATCCCGTTGCCAAAGCCGCGCCCACAGGACCTCGTGGCGGACGATGAGTCGATCACGACGTCGGCGCTGCCCAAGCGGAAGCGATGAGCTCCGGCAGCCGGCGCCGCGTTCTCTCCTACGAAGAGCGCGTGCTGTGGACGGCCGTCACCAAGGCGATCGCGCCGTTACACGCGACGGCGCGTCTCGCGCCCGACGCCGACGGCGAGCCGGCAACGCCGATTGCCAAACCGGCGCGCCCGTCCGCGGGGCCTAAGAGAGCAGTGCCGCCGCTTGCGCCGCAAAAGCCTGCGCCGCCGCCGTTAACGCCGCTTAGCCGCCGCATGAAACGCGGCGTCGCAAGCGGCAAACACGCCATCGACGGAAAACTCGATCTGCATGGCCTTACGCAAAGCGAGGCACATGGCGCGCTGCTGCGGTTCCTGCACAACGCGCACGCGCGCGACGCCCGCTTGGTTTTGGTCATTACCGGCAAGGGCCGCGGGGCCGAGCCCGGCGTGCTGCGCCGCTACGTGCCGCAGTGGTTGGGCCTGCCGGAATTTCGCGCCCTTGTGGTCGGTTTCGAGGACGCCCACGTGACGCACGGCGGCGAAGGCGCGCTTTATGTGCGGGTGCGGCGCTCGCACAGTTCCTGAGTAGCGCTGCAAGGAGGACCGGTCATGTCCAACAAAGTGAAATCGCCCGGCAAAGGCTACGAGCCCGACAAGAAGGTGCTCGAGCGCGAACTCGAGGAAGGCCTGGAAGAAACCTTCCCGGCCTCCGATCCGGTCGCGGTGACCGAACCGGCGCCGCATCACGACAGGGATGGTAAAAAGAAGTAGGCTGAGGATCGATCGGCCTGGGGAGACCCCGTCATGCCGCGCGCGATCGCCTTGGCGATGATACTGTGCCTGTTTGGCGCGGGCGCTGACGCGCAATCGGCCATGAAGCCGACCGCCCCGCAAAAGATGATGTCGCCCGAGGAAGCCAAGAAAATGCACGCCTGCGAAAAGCAGGCGGCGGATCAGAACATCAAGATGGACGAGCGCTCCAAATTCGTCATGGATTGCATGACGAAGAAATAGCGCGCGCGGTCAAAGAATAAACCGGCTACAGATCCGCGTTCTTGGCCAGATCGCCGATGTGCTTTTCCACGTAAGCGGCGTCGATCTTCACGGTCTCGCCGGAGCGGTCGGTGGCGGCGAAGGAGATTTCGTCGAGCACGCGCTCCATCACCGTCTGCAGGCGGCGTGCGCCGATATTCTCGATCGTGGAATTCACCGCCACGGCGATGTCGGCAATGGCGTCGATGGCGTCCTCGGAAAAATCGAGCGTGACGCCCTCGGTCTGCATCAGCGCGACGTATTGCTTGATCAGCGAGGCTTCCGGCTCCGTCAGAATGCGGCGCATGTCATCGCGCGACAGCGCGCTCAGCTCGACGCGGATCGGCAGCCGGCCCTGCAGCTCGGGCAGCAGATCCGACGGCTTGGAGATGTGGAACGCGCCCGAGGCGATGAACAGCACGTGGTCGGTCTTCACCGGCCCGTGCTTGGTGTTGACGGTGGTGCCTTCGATCAGCGGCAGCAGGTCGCGCTGCACGCCCTCGCGCGACACGTCGGCGCCCATGCGGCCCTCGCGGCCGGCGATCTTGTCGATCTCGTCCAGGAACACGATGCCGTTCTGCTCGACCGCCTTGATCGATTCCTGGATCAGCTGCTCGCTGTCGAGCAGCTTGTCGGATTCCTCGTTGATCAGGATGTCGTGCGAATCCTGCACGGTGACCTTGCGCGTCTTGGTGCGGCCGCCACCGAGCTTGCCGAAGATATCGCCGATATTGATGGCGCCCATCTGCGCGCCCGGCATGCCGGGAATCTCGAACATCGGCATGCCGCCGCCGCCGGCCTGCACCTCGATCTCGATTTCCTTGTCGTTCAATTCGCCGGCGCGCAGTTTCTTGCGGAAGCTCTCGCGCGTGCCGGGGCCGGAGCCGGGCCCGACCAAAGCGTCGAGCACGCGCTCTTCCGCCGCGAGTTCGGCGCGCGCCTGCACGTCCTTACGTTTGCGTTCGCGGGTGAGCGCGATGGAAATCTCGACCAGGTCGCGCACGATCTGCTCGACGTCGCGGCCGACATAGCCGACCTCGGTGAACTTGGTGGCTTCGACTTTCAGGAACGGCGCGCCGGCCAGCCGCGCCAGCCGCCGCGAGATCTCGGTCTTGCCGACGCCGGTCGGCCCGATCATCAGGATGTTCTTGGGCAGCACTTCCTCGCGCAACTTTTCGTCGAGCTGCAGGCGGCGCCAGCGGTTGCGCAGCGCGATGGCGACCGCGCGCTTGGCGTCGTTCTGGCCGACGATGAAGCGGTCGAGTTCGGAAACGATTTCGCGGGGGGAGAAGTCGGTCATTGTGTACGCTTCTTTAGTCGCCAGCCTGCCATGCATGGACAGCATCAACCGGATGCACCAGCATGAGGATGTTCAAAGTCAAGTTATCTCGGATCACATAGCCTACAATCAACTCCATGGCGACGGCGGTGGCGATCACCGTCGATGTAGGAAGCCGGCGCGCCAACACAAAGCCTACGATCATGCAGAACGTGTCGGAGAGGGAATTGATCACGCTGTCGCCGTAGTATTGCAGCGAAATCGTGCCGGCGCGGTAGCGTTCGATGACGAACGGCGTGTTCTCGAAAATTTCCCACGACGCCTCGATGCCCACGGCGAGCGCAAAGCGCAGTACAATCGGCGCGCGCGGCAGGACCAGCCAGGTGAGGCCATAGAAGATGAAGCCATGGATGATGTGGGAGAACGAATACCAATCGAAGATGTGCTGCGAGTTCTGCGAACTCTGCACCACGCCCCACCACAGTTTGACGGTGCCGCAGGTGCAGATCGGCGGGTGACCCATGGCGAGCAACGCCACCGCCTGAATCGCCAGCACGCCCGCGACGATGAGCGCGCAAGTCCGCAACGGGGAGCGCGCGGCGTCGGTCACGTCTTCAGCGACTCGATGGTGACATTGCGGTTGGTGTAGACGCAGATATCGGCGGCGATGTCGAGCGACTTCTTGACGATCGCCTCGGCGTCGAGCGGTCCGTCGAGCAGCGCGCGCGCCGACGGCCAGCGCGTAGTTGCCGCCGGAGCCGATGCCGGCGACGCCCGCCTCCGGCTCCAGCACGTCGCCGGTGCCGGTCAGCACCAGCGAGACCTGCTTGTCGGCGACGATCATCATGGCCTCCAGCCGGCGCAGATAGCGGTCGGTGCGCCAGTCCTTGGCGAGCTCGACCGCGGCGCGCAGCAACTGGCCGGGATACTGCTCGAGCTTGGCTTCCAGCCGCTCGAACAGCGTGAAGGCGTCGGCGGTGGCGCCGGCGAAGCCGCCGATCACGTCGCCTCTTGCCGAGCCTGCGCACCTTCTTGGCGTTGGCCTTGACGATGGTCTGGCCGATCGAGACCTGGCCGTCGCCGCCGATGACGACCGTGCCGCCCTTGCGGACGGTGAGGATGGTGGTGCCGTGCCAAAGAGGGCTTGTGGGAATTTCGGTGGAGGACATACGCCTTAACCCCTGCAATCAGGGTCATCTAGGCATGTCGGCGCGCGTTTGCAAACCGGGCGCAAGCGAGGTGGCGAATCCCGGCAACCCCTGATAAAAGGCGCGCGACAAAGGGATATTCGCCAAGGATCCGACATGCGCAAGGGCGCCGTGAAGCGCAAGACCAAGGAAACCGACGTCGAGGTCGAGGTCGATCTCGACGGGGCCGGCCGCTCGTCGGTCGCAACCGGCATCGGCTTCCTCGATCACATGCTCGACCTGCTGGCGCGGCACTCGCGCATCGACATCACGGTCAAGGCCAAGGGCGACCTGCATATCGATCACCACCACACCACCGAGGATGTCGGCATCGCGCTCGGCCAGGCGGTGAAGCAGGCGCTCGGCGACATGAAGGGCATCACGCGCTATGCCGACGTGCATGTGCCGATGGACGAGGCGCTGACGCGCGTCGCGCTCGACATTTCCGGCCGGCCGTTTCTGGTGTTCAAGGCGGAGTTCGTGCGCGACAAGGTCGGCACCTTCGACACCGAGCTGGTGCAGGAATGGTTCCAGGCTTTCGCCATGAACGCCGGCATCACGCTGCACGCCGAGACTTTATATGGCACCAACGATCACCATATTGCCGAGTTCCTGCTTCAAGGGCCTGGCGCGGGCGCTGCGCGCCGCGGTGGCGATCGATCCGCGCGCCAAGGACGAGGTGCCGTCGACCAAGGGTTCGCTGGGCGGCTAGACGTCATTCCGCGACGGCGCGGAGCGCTCGCTTTGCCTCGCGCCCTCGGAGTGACCAGATTAGTTGAGTGTAACCGATGCCCACTTACACCGTGCACGCACCGCCGCCGCGCCAAGGCGAAGCCGCAAGCGCTCCGGAACGCTTCGTGTTCGTGCGCGACGGATTCCATGTCTGGGCTTTTTTGCTGACGCCGTTCTGGCTGCTGTGGCGCCGGCTGTGGCTGGCGTTCGCACTCTATCTCTTGGTCAGCGTCGTGCTCGCCGTCGCCTTGCGGCTCATCGGCGCGGGGTTGACGGTGCAGTTCCTCGCCGGACTTTTGGTCGCGTTGCTGATCGGTTTCGAGGCGTCGACCCTCCGGCGCCGCAAACTCGCATGGTGGCGCTGGACCATGCTCGGCTTTGTGGTCGGCGAGGATATCGAAATGGCCGAGCACCGCTTCTTCGCCGAATGGGCGAAGGGCGCCAACGAAGCGCCGCCGCCCGCCGCGCCGGAGCCGAACACTATCATGCCGATGCGGCACGACGCGCCGCCCGACATCATCGGCCTCTTCCCGGAGCCGGAGAGCCCGCGATGAGCGTCGCCATCGTCGACTACGGCTCGGGCAATTTGCATTCGGCGGCGAAAGCCTTCGAACGCGCCGCGCGCGAGAGCGGGCACGATCAGCCCATCGTCGTCACCAGCAAGCCGGATGATATTGCGCGCGCCGACCGCGTGGTGCTGCCCGGCGTCGGCGCCTTCGCCGATTGCCGGCGCGGCCTCGACGAAATTCCCGGCATGATCGATGCATTGAATGAGAGCGTACGCAAACAAGGCAGGCCGTTTTTCGGCATTTGTGTTGGCATGCAACTGATGGCGGAGCGCGGTCGCGAGTATCAGGTCACGCCGGGCTTAAGCTGGATCGCCGGCGAGGTCGATCGCATTACGCCCGGCGACGCGAGCCTGAAGATTCCGCACATGGGCTGGAACACGCTCAATCTGCTGAAAGCTCACCCGCTGCTCGAGGATATTCCGCTCGGGCCCGATGGCCTGCATGCCTATTTCGTGCACAGCTTCGAACTTAAACCGGCGCAGCGCAGCGACCTCGTGGCGCAGGCCGACTATGGCGGCCCGCTCACCGCGATCGTCGGGCGCGACAACATGGTCGGCACGCAGTTCCATCCGGAGAAAAGCCAGCGGCTCGGGCTGAAGCTGATCGCGAATTTTCTGAAGTGGGCGCCATGATCCTGTTTCCCGCCATCGACCTGAAGGAAGGCCTCGCCGTGCGGCTGCAGCAGGGCGACATGGCGCGCGCGACCATTTTCCATCGCGATCCGGCGGCGCAGGCGCAAGTCTTCGAGACGCAAGGGTTCAAGCATCTGCACGTCGTCGACCTCGACGGCGCCTTTGCCGGCAAGCCGATGAATGTCACCGCCGTCGAACGGATTCTGGAAACAGTCGGACTGTGCGTGCAGCTCGGCGGCGGCATCCGCGACATGGCGACAGTCGACGGCTGGCTGGAAAAAGGCATCAACCGCGTGATCATCGGCACCGCGGCGGTGCGCGATCCTAAGCTGGTCAAAGAGGCCGCGCGGAGCTTCCCGAAGCAAGTCGCTGTCGGGCTCGACGCCCGCGACGGCAAGGTGGCGGTGCAAGGCTGGGCGGAAACCTCGGAATTGTCGGCGCTGGACATCGCGCGCCGCTTCGAGGACGCCGGCGTCGCCGCCATCGTCTATACCGACGTCGACGCGCGACGGCATGCTCAAGGGCTTGAACCTCGACGCCACCATCGCGCTGGCCGACGCGATTTCTATCCCCGTCATCGCCTCGGGCGGCCTGGCCTCGATCGACGACATCAAGGCGCTGCTGCGAACCGCGCGCCAAGAAGCTGCAAGGCGCCATTGCCGGCCGCGCGCTCTATGACGGGCGGCTCGACGCGGCGGAGGCGCTGAAACTGATCCGTGACGCGCGGGCGGCGGCGTAACGCATGTTCAAAGTCCGCGTCATTCCCTGCCTCGACGTGAAAGACGG
Source organism: uncultured Alphaproteobacteria bacterium (assembly GCA_963772235.1). GTDB lineage: Bacteria > Pseudomonadota > Alphaproteobacteria > Rhizobiales > Xanthobacteraceae > Pseudolabrys. The sequence goes on along the minus strand of CAVYWI010000024.1, from coordinate 189,867 downwards.
CCGCGTGGTCAAGGGCGTCAATTTCGTCAATCTGCGCGACGCCGGCGATCCGGTCGAAGCGGCCATCGCCTATGACGCGGCCGGCGCCGACGAGCTCTGCTTTCTCGACATCACGGCGAGCCACGAGAACCGCGACACCATCTACGACGTGGTGACCCGCACCGCGGAAGCCTGCTTCATGCCGCTCACCGTCGGCGGCGGCGTGCGCACCGTCGACGACATCCGCAAGCTGCTCACCTGCGGCGCCGACAAGGTCTCGATCAACACCGCGGCGGTGAACCGGCGCGCCTTCGTCAAGGAAGCGGCGGAGAAATTCGGCGACCAGTGCATCGTCGTCGCCATCGACGCCAAGATCGTGTCGAACCCGGGCGAAAAAGCGCGCTGGGAAATCTTCACCGTCGGCGGCCGCAAGCCGACCGGCATCGACGCCGTCGAATACGCCAAGGAGGTCGTTTCGCTCGGCGCCGGCGAAATCCTGCTCACGTCGATGGACCGCGACGGCACGCGGCGCGGCTTCGACATTCCGCTCACCCGCGCCATTGCCGACGCGGTGAGCGTGCCGGTCATCGCCTCGGGCGGGGTCGGCACGCTCGATCACCTGGTCGAGGGCATCCGCGACGGCCATGCCACCGCGGTGCTGGCCGCCTCGATCTTCCATTTCGGCGAGCACAGCGTGCGGGAAGCCAAGCTGCATATGGCCAAAGCCGGCCTGCCGATGCGGCTCGATGCCTAGCTCCGCGCCCCGGAATGACTAGGGAATGCAGAGGTGCTATGGGAGCGCCACCATGAGCAAGTTCACGCTGGCCGATCTGGAAAAGCGGGTGCACGAACGCGCCAAGGCGAGCGCGGCGGAATCCTATACCCGGGCACTGCTCGACAAGGGCGTCGCCCATTGCGCCAAGAAACTGGGCGAAGAGGCCTTCGAAACCGCCATGGCTGCCGTGCAGGACGATCGCGGCCGCGTCATCGCGGAAGCCGCCGATCTTCTCTATCATCTGATGGTCGTGCTGGAAGCGCGCGGCGTCAGCGCTCGTCGAGGTCGAGGCCGAGCTCGAAAAGCGCACCGCGCAATCCGGGCATCAGGAAAAGGCCTCGCGCGGTTAGACGGATGAACGCTTGATGGAACAGCGCACCGAAGAAACGCTCTCGCCCTACCGCACGTTCTCGCGCGCGGAATGGGCGGCGTTGCGCGACGACACGCCGATGACGCTGACCTCGGACGAGGTCACGCGCCTGCGCTCGCTGCACGACCGGCTCGACATCAAGGAAGTCGAGGAGATCTACCTGTCGCTGTCGCGGCTGCTGTCGCTCTATGTGGCGGCGACGCAGCGGCTGTTCCGCGCGCAGGAGCGCTTCCTCGGCACCGAGGACGTGAAGATGCCGTTCATCATCGGCGTCGCCGGCTCGGTGGCGGTCGGCAAATCGACCACCGCGCGCGTGCTGCAGGCCTTGCTGGCGCGCTGGCCGAACGTGCCCAAGGTCGATCTCATCACCACCGACGGCTTTCTTTATCCGAACGCGATTCTCGAGCGCGAAGGCCTGATGGAGAAGAAGGGTTTTCCGGAAAGCTACGACCTGCCGGCGCTGCTGCGCTTCCTCACCGACGTGAAAGCGGGGCGGCGGCCGGCGCGGGCGCCGGTCTATTCGCACCTGATCTACGACGTGACGCCGAACCAGTGGGTGGAGGTGGACCGGCCGGACATCCTCATCGTCGAAGGCTTGAACGTGCTGCAGACCGGCCGCCTGCCGAAGGACGGCAAGGCGATCCCGTTCGTCTCGGACTTCTTCGATTTCTCGGTCTATCTCGACGCCGACGAGGACGTGCTCAAGGCCTGGTACGTCGACCGATTTTTGACATTGCGCAGCACCGCGTTCCGCGATCCGAAATCGTACTTCCATCGCTATTCGAATCTGTCCGATGCGGAAGCGATCGAAACCGCGTCGTCGATCTGGGAGCGAATCAATCTGGTCAATCTGCACGAAAACATCATTCCGACGCGCCAGCGCTCCGACCTCATCCTGAAGAAGGTCGAGAGCCACCAGGTCGAGGAAGTGTCGCTGCGGAGACTGTGAGCGGGGCATGATCCGCTCATTCCCGCGTAAGCGGGAATCCAGAACAAGATAGCACTGGGTCTCGGCTTGCGCGGGGACGAGCGGTATGGATCACGCCGCCCGCTGCCCGACGGCGAAGTGCTCGATATAGCGCTGCTTGATCGCCGACACCGGCAGGACGATCAGCACGTCGGTGGTGCCGAACTCGTGGTCGACCACCGCGCCGTCGCCGATATAGGCGCCCAACCGCAGATAGCCCTTGATCAGCGGCGGCAGCACGCGCAGCGCTTCCTTCGGGTCGATCGCTTCCTTCGACATCCGGTTCATCTCGACATAGCGTCCGGGCAGCGCCCGCGTCGCGCCATTCTTCCGGCGCCCGCGCGTAGTGATGCAGGAACGACAGCGGCATCGCCAGTTGCTTGGGATCGGTGCCGTCGAGGCTGGCGCAGCCGAACATGACGTCGGTGCGGTTTTGCCGCAGATAGCCCGAGATGCCGTGCCACAGCAGTTCGACCGTGCGCTTGTTGCGGTAGGGCGCCAGCACGCAGGAGCGGCCGAGCTCGAGGAATTGCAGATTGCCGTGGCGCGCGATCAGCGCGCCGATGTCGAATTCGCCGGCGGTGTAGAAGCCGCCATACTCCTCCGCCAGCGGCTGGCGCAGCAGCCGATAGGTGCCGACCACCGCCGGTCGGTTGGCGGCCTGCCCGTCGCTGGCGGCATGATCGAGCACCAGCAGGTGATCGCAGATCGCGTCATAGGCATCGACGTCGCGGCGCGCGAACAGCCGGCCCGGATTGGCGATGGCCGGCACCCTCTTGGTAGAAAACGCGATAGCGCAGCTTCTGCGCCTGGCGCACTTCGGCGGCGGTCTGCGCCAGCCGCACCTCCAGCGAGCCGAGGCGGCCGAGACTCTGCGGTCGGGCGGTGCGCCCGCGCAGCCCAGGCCTGCAGTCCGCCATAGGCCTGCAACGCTGAAATCAGGCCGGGGACGGCAGGTCCTGCGGGCGCCGGGCGAAACCGTTCGAGCAGAGTACGTGGCGGATACAGACTGTCGCGGCGTGCCATGGGTTTTTGGCTCCTTTTCGGGGCAAAAAAGGCGCGATATGCCGGAAACTCAAGCAAACCGAATCGGCCACCGAGTGTCGTCACCCCTCCCTACAGCATGAGCGGGACACGGAATTATGACAAGATGGGGGTACCGCGATCAGGCGGCAAGCCGGCCCGCGACCAACTCCAACGCCTCGCGCAGCCGCTCGCGATCGAGCGGCTTGACCAGTAAGCCGTCCATGCCGGCGGACAGGCACTCGGCGCGGTCTTCGGCCTGGGCGTTGGCGGTGAGCGCCAGCATGCGGGTCGGCCGGTCGCCCGCTTGCGCCTCGGCGGCGCGGATGCGGCGCGCGGCTTCCAATCCGTCCATGCCGGGCATCTGCACATCCATCAGCACCAGATCGTAAGGCTGGCCGGCCGCGCGCGCCGCGGTCCACGATTCCACCGCCGCTTCGCCGTCGCCGGCGATTGTGGGACGATGGCCGAGCCGCGTGAGTAGTGCGCGCGCGAGCAGCGCGTTGATCTCGTTGTCTTCAGCGACCAGGATCGACAGGCCTTTGCCGGCCGGGGTGGCGGCCGCGCCGCCGGCGATTTCCGCCGGCATGTCTTCGAATGCCGCTTCGGCGGTGAGCCGCGCGGCGAGTGAGGCCACACGCACCGGCTTGATCAGATAGCCGGTGAAGCCGCGCCGCCTTGAGCGACGGCAGTTCATGCCGCTCGGTCGGCCGGATCAGCACGATGCGGCGCGTGGCCGCGGAGCCCGCGAGATCGCCGTGCCCGATCATGCCGCGCACCAGCGGATAGTCGACCAGCACCGTGTCCCAGTCCGGCTTCGCCAGCAGCGCGACGGCGCTTTGCGCGTCGGTGGCGACGGTTGTTGCGGCGCCCCAGCGGCCGAGCCGGCGCGCCAGCAGCGCGGATTCGATATCGGTCGCCGCCACGATCAGCACTGTCTTGCCGGCGAGATCGGGTGTGCTGAAGTTCGGCGCGCTGTCTGCTGCCGGCAGCAACGGCAGCGTAACGCTGAAGGTGGCGCCCTTGCCCGCTTCGCTGTCGACCGCGATGTCGCCGTCCATGCGTTCGACGATGCGCTTGGAGATCGCCAGCCCCAGGCCGGTGCCGCCGAACTTGCGCGTGGAAGAGCCGTCGGCCTGCTCGAAGTCGCGGAAAATGCGCGCCTGATCTTCGGGCTTGAGGCCGATGCCGGTGTCGTGCACCAAGAAATGGATGTCGTTGCCGGCCGGCTCGACGATCACCGCGACGCCGCCGCTTGCGGTGAACTTGATGGCGTTGCCGGCGAGATTGAGCAGCACCTGGCGCAAACGCGCGGCATCGCCGACGATTTGCTCGGGTAACCGGTCGTCCACGAAGGAGGCGATCTCGATATTTTTCGCCTGCGCGCGCGGCGCCAAAAGCTCGACGGTTTCCTCGACCAGCGTAACCAGCGCGAACGGCTGCGCCTCCAGGTCGAGCTTGCCGGCTTCGATCTTGGAGAAATCGAGAATCTCCTCGATCAGCGACAGCAAGGTTTCGCCCGAGGTCTTCGCCGCCTTGGCATAAGTGAGCTGCTCGGGCGTGAGTGGCGTGTCGAGCAGCAGATTGGCCATGCCGAGAATGCCGTTGAGCGGCGTGCGGATCTCGTGGCTGACCGTGGCGAGGAAACGAGACTTGGCGCGGTTGGCGGTTTCCGCCTGGTCGCGCGCTTTCTCGAGCGTGCTCACCTCGACTTCGCGCAGCTCCCAATTGTCGTCGGCCAATTCCTCAATGCGCGCTTCCAGCGCGCGGACCTTTTCCACATGCGCGCGTTGCCGCATCAGCATGAACGCGATCACCGCGCAGGCGGCGGCGAAAAGCGCGCCGACGCCGGTGCCGTAGGCGTAGGGGTCGTAGTTCGCGCTCTGCAGACGGATGCCGGTGATGAAGCCGAGCCAGCCGGAGACTATTGCCATGGTGGCAACGACGGCGCGGCCGAACAGCACCAGCGCCGCTTTGTTGCGGACGCGTTTGCGCGTTCGTTGCACGATTGAATTTTGCGACCCCGATCCCATCGTCTGGCGCCCTGGATCCCCGCAGATGATCGGGAATCTGGCACCTTTAACGTTGCAACTTTACTCCCGGCCGCGGGCGGGTCGCGGACGTGGTGAAAGGAGCGTTAAACGACAGCAGTGGGATCAGTCGCGCGCGGCGAACTCGCGTCCGGAACCGGCGGTCTTGCCGGCGTTTCGCCAGATCGCGGCGAACAACGCGGCGGCGTCCTGTTGCGAGAAACCGGCCGAGCGCACGTAGATCTTGTAGGCGGCGGGCGCCCGCGACAGCGCCACCGTAAGGTCGGGGTTGGTTGCGGTGGGATCGAGGCGGACGCTCTGGATGGTGGTGCCGGCCGGGCAGGCGCCGGCGGCGATGCCGTCGTCGAGCAGCACGAAATCGGCGGCGGCCGCGTCGTCGATCAGCTGCACCCGCAGATCGGGGTTGGCCGCCGCGTTGTCGATGCGGACCGTGACGTTGGCCGACGCGTTGTCGGACATTCGATAGCCGGTGTTGCTGGCGATGAAGCACGGCGCGTCGTTCGACGCGCTGAACGAACCGGCGATGGCGGCGGGGACGGCGACGGCAACAACCAGTAACGCGGCGATATGCGTACGCGTCACGGGGCCCTCCTGGGCGGCGCGGACCGACGGCTCCGCTGCCGGGAGGATAAGGCCGAGCGATTACCGATTTATTAAGGTTTACGGAATCGTAGCGGTATCATGCTGCACGGCGCACTTCGTCGGCGAGCGCGCGGTAGGACAGCGCCTCGGCGAAATGCACGCGGCCGACCTTTTCGGCGCCGTCGAGATCGGCCAGCGTGCGGGCGACGCGCAGCACGCGGTGATAGCCGCGCGCCGACAGGTGCATCGAGTCGGCGGCGTCGCGCAGCAGTGCCAGCCCGCTGCCGTCGGCGCGCGCCACCTGTTCCAGCACCGGCCCGTGCGCCTGCGCATTGGTGCGCACGTTTTCCAGGCCGAGCGCGGCGTAACGCTCGAGTTGGATGTCGCGGGCGCGCGCCACGCGGGCGGCGACCTCGCGACTGCCTTCCCTCGGCGGCGGCAGGATCAGGTCGGCGGCGGTGACCGCGGGCACCTCGATGTGTAGGTCGATGCGGTCGAGCAGCGGACCGGACAGCCGGCTCTGGTATTCGGCGACGCAGCGCGTGTTCGGTCCGCGTTTGCAGGCAAAGCCGGGATCGTTGGCGCGCCCGCAGCGGCAGGGGTTCATCGCCGCGACCAGCATGAAGCGCGCCGGATAGGTGATGCGGTGGTTGGCGCGTGCGATGGCGACGTCGCCGCTCTCCAGCGGCTGGCGCAGCGAATCGAGCACTTGCGGCGGAGAATTCCGGCATCTCGTCGAGGAACAGCACGCCGTGATGGGCGAGCGAAATCTCGCCCGGCCGCGCACGCAGGCCGCCGCCGACCAGCGCCGGCATCGACGCGGAATGATGCGGGCTGCGGAACGGGCGCCGATTGGTGAGCGCGCCGCCTTCGATCTCGCCGGCGACGGACGCGATCATCGACACTTCGAGCAGTTCGGCCGGCAACAGCGGCGGCAGGATCGAGGGCAGCCGTGCCGCGAGCATCGACTTGCCGGCGCCGGGCGGGCCGATCATCAGCAGGTTATGGCCGCCGGCGGCGGCGACCTCGAGCGCGCGCTTGGCGCTCTCCTGGCCCTTGATGTCGGCGAGATCGAGCGGCACGCAGTCGACTTCGCGGATTTTGGGCTGCGGCCGCGTGAGCACCTGCGTGCCCTTGAAATGATTGGCGAGCTGGATGAGCGACTGCGCGGCGACGATGTCGATCTCCGGCGACGCCCAGGCCGCTTCCGGCCCGCACGCAGCCGGGCAGATCAGCCCTTGGCCGCGCGCATTGGCGCCGATCGCCGCCGGCAGCACGCCGGCGACGGGCGCGATGCCGCCGTCGAGGCCGAGCTCGCCCAGCACGGTGAAGCCTGAAATCGCGTCCTGCGGAATGGCGCCGATGGCGGCCATCAGCCCGAGCGCGATCGGCAGGTCGTAATGGCTGCCTTCCTTGGGCAGATCGGCGGGCGCGAGATTGATGGTGATGCGGCGCGCCGGCAGCGCCAGGCCGGAGGCGACCAGCGCCGCGCGCACGCGCTCCTTGGCTTCCGACACCGCCTTGTCGGGCAGGCCGACGATGTTGAAGGCGGGCAGGCCGGGCGCGACCTGCACCTGCACGTCGACGGCGCGGGCCTCGATGCCCTCAAAGGCGACCGTTGAAACGCGCTGAACCATTGGGATGCCCATCACCTGATTGCCCGGCAGAGTAACGCATAGGTTGTAGTCGTCAAGAACATTTGCAGAACAAAACGACTCGGCTAGAATAAGCGGTAGCCAGAGGGAGGATGCCACCATGATCGACCGCAAAGCGATGGAAAGCGACCTCCAGCAAGCGCGACTGGCCCGGCTCGAGGCCGAGGCTGCTGGCGCGGAGGTCGAGGAACTGATCTGGCAGGTGCAGCACGTGCAACTCGGCCGCCAGCGTCTGGTGTTCTCGATCGAAGGGTTCGATGTCGATCGCGGCGCCGCGGCGAATTAGACCGCCCGCTTCTTCTCGATCTTGTCCCAGATCAGCGCCGCGGCGTCGGGGCCGCCGAGGTTCTTCACCGCGCGGATGCCGGTGGGCGAAGTGACGTTGATCTCAGTCAGCCAGTCGCCGATCACGTCGATGCCGGCGAACAGCAGTCCGCGCTCGCGCAGCGCCGGGCCGAGCCGGGCGCAGATTTCGCGCTCGCGCGGCGTCAGATCGGTCGCCTTAGGCGACCCGCCGCGCACCATATTGGAGCGCAGATCGTCGGCGGCTGGAACGCGGTTGACCGCGCCGGCGAACTCGCCGTCGACCAGCAGAATGCGCTTGTCGCCCTGCTTCACCGCGGGCAGGAATTTCTGCACCACCCATTGCTCGCGGAAGGTGACCGAGAACATGTCGTAGAGCGAGCCGAAATTGAGGTCGTCCCGCGTGATGCGGAAGACAGCTCCTCCGCCGTGGCCGTAAAGCGGCTTCATCACGATGTCGGCGTGCTCGGCGCGGAACGCCTTGATCTCGGCGAGATCGCGGGTGACCAGCGTCGGCGGCATCAGGTCGGGAAATTCGGTGACCATCATCTTCTCCGGCGCGTTGCGCACATGCGCCGGGTCGTTGACCACCAGGGTCTTGGGGTGGATGCGCTCGAGGAAATGCGTGGTGGTCACGTAGGCGAGGTCGAAAGGCGGGTCCTGGCGCAGCAGGATTACGTCAAACGCGGAGAGCTCCACCCGCTTGGGTTCGCCCAAGGTGAAATGGTCGCCGGCCTGGTCGCGCACGTTTAAAGGTTCGACCGTGGCGAACAGGCGGCCATTGAGCAGCGCCAGCCGGTCGGGAGTGTAATAGGCGAGCGAATGGCCGCGCTTTTGCGCCTCCAAGAGCAGGGCGAAAGTCGAATCGCCCTTGATGTTGATCCGCTGGATCGGATCCATTTGAACCGCGATTTTCAAGTTCATGGGGACCTGCTGGGGGACCTATTTGCAACCTTTTGGCGATGAGAAGCCCAGGGAAAATAGACCGTTAACGTATTGCCGCCAGTATAGCCGCCTCACAGACCCATATTTCAAGGGCGGGGGCTGCTGTTGACTTTGCCGAAGCTTTCGATCGCCGCCAAGCTCTATGCGATCTTCGCTCTGACGGCCATCGCCGCCGGCGCGTTGGAAGCGGCCGAGGAATGGCATGCGCCGGCATGGTTGAGCACGGCGTTCGGCGTCGTGCTGGTTGCTGCAATCACTGGCGCCATCCTGGTCGTGCGTCGTATTGCTACGCCGCTCGGCGAACTCGCCCGCGCCACTGAACAGGTCGCCGGCGGCGACGCCTCGATTGCGATTCCGTTCAACGAGCGCAGCGACGAAATCGGCGCGCTCGCCCGCGCGATCGCCGTGTTCCAGAGCACCATGCGCAATAACGAAGAGCTCAACCGTACGGTGCGCGGCGACGCCGAGACCCGCACGCAGCACCAGGAGAAGATGTCGAACGAGATCGCGCGCTTCTCGGCCGACGTGGAAGCAACACTGGCCGAGCTTGGCCGCATTTCCGATCAGATGCTGCAGGCGTCGAGCCAACTCGCCGCCTCCGCCGACGAAGCGTCGGCCAAGACTGCCAGTGCCGCGGCCGCCTCGTCGGAAGCCTCCTCCAACGTGCGCGACATCGCATCCGCCGCCGACGAATTGTCCGCGTCCGTGAATGAGATCGACCGCCAGGTGGCGCAGTCCAACGCCATCGCCACCAAGGCGGTGAACGAGGCCGGACGCACCAATATCGCGGTCAAAGAACTGGACGAGGCGGCGGCGCGCATCGGCGACGTGGTCAAACTGATCACGGACATCGCCGAGCAGACCAATCTGCTCGCGCTCAATGCGACCATCGAAGCGGCGCGCGCCGGCGAGGCCGGGCGCGGCTTCGCCGTGGTCGCCGGCGAGGTCAAGGCGCTGGCCGGGCAGACCAGCCGCGCCACCGAGGAAATCACCGCGCAGATCGCCGGCATGCAGCGCGCCACCGTGCGCTCGATCGAAGCAATCACCGCGATCGAGCACATCATCCGGGAAATCGGCGACATCAGCGGCGCCATCGCGGCCGCCGTCACCGAGCAGGGCGCCGCCACCGCGGAAATCGCCCGCAGCGTCGAGATCGCCGCCAAGCGCACGGTCGAGACCGCCGACGAGGTCGGTCTGGTCGGCACAGCCACCGAAGACACGCGCTCCAGCGCCGGCGCGGTGAAGACGGTGGCCGACGATCTCGGCAGCGTCGCCGGCCGCATCCGCGGCCAGGTCGACGCATTTTTCCAGCAGCTGAGCGCTTAGTCTTTCTTATTGGCGCGCGATCTTATCCGAAAACCGGTTTCCACTTTTCGGGATCACGCGCTTTCAAACGCTGCCGGGATGTGGCGCGGCAGCTTGCCGGGCGCGACCAGGATCGCATCGAAACGGATATCGCGGATCGCCGGCAGTGGATTGGCGGCGAGCCAAACCTCCGCCGCCGCGGCGATGCGCTGCTTCTGCCGTTCGGTCACCGATTCCGCCGCCGAATCGAGCGTCGCGCGTGCCTTTACCTCGACGAAAATCAGCGTGTGGCGGCGCGCCGCGATGATGTCGATTTCGCCGAGCGGGCTTTTCCAGCGCCGCGCCAGGATGCGGTAGCCGTGCGCGATCAGCCAGGCGGCGGCGCGGCTCTCGGCGGAAATGCCGAGGCCGAACGCCGCCTGTCTTTCCGGGCGCGGCGGCGGTTTGGGCGGACGCGGTGTAGCGCTACGCCGCGTCATCGCCGTTGTCCTCCGCACTGGCAGCGTTGGCGAGCGCGAGCGCGCGCTGATAAACCTCGCGGCGCGGCCGGCCGGTGGCGAGCGCCACTTCGCCGACGGCGTCCTTGACCGAGACGCGGATGAGCGCACTGCGCAGCAGCTCGTCGACGTCGTCAACTTTTGCCGCATCATCGGCGGGCGGCGCTACCACGATGACGATCTCGCCGCGCGTCTCGCCGCCGGCGGCGTAGTGGTGCGCGAGCTTGTCGAGATCGTCGCGGCGGATTTCCTCGTGCAGCTTGGTCAGCTCGCGGCAGATCGCGGCGGCGCGCGGACCTAGGCCGGCGGCGAGATCGGCGAGCGCCGCGGGCAAGCGCGGGCCGCTTTCGAACAACACTAGTGTGGCGGGAATACTCGCGAGCGCGGCGATGCGCTTTTGCCGTGCCGCCTGTTTGGGCGGCAGGAAGCCCTCGAAGAAGAAACGGTCGGTCGGCAAGCCGGCTGCGCTGAGCGCGGTCAACACCGCGGACGCGCCGGGCACCGCGATCACCGCGTGACCGGCCTCGCTTGCCGCGCGCACGAGCTTGTAACCGGGATCGGAAATCAGCGGCGTGCCGGCGTCGGAGACCAGCGCGATCGTTTGCCCATCGGCCAGGCGGGCGAGCAGCTTCGGGCGCGCCGCGGCCGCATTATGCTCGTGATAGGGCGTGAGTGGCGTGGCAATTCCATAGTGTTCCGTGAGCTTGCGGGTGACGCGGCTGTCCTCGCAGGCAATCACGTCGGCGGCCGCGAGCGTCTCGAGCGCACGCAGGCTGATGTCGCGCAGGTTCCCGATCGGTGTCGCGACCAGATAGAGGCCGGTGGCCACCGGCGGGGCATCGATGCCTGCGCCGGCCAGCGCGTAACGGCGCGGTCTACCGGCGCCCGCGGTTTTGCCGTCTTTGGCCATGCCGGCTACTCTAAACGGCCGCCCTTGGCGCGTCATCGTGGCAGATTCCCTTTCTTTTTCACGGCCTTAACTTTTGCAGGACAAAATCGCCGATAATCGGTAGGACTGACATAGAATTTTCGCGTGAGGAGCCACAATGTTGGGGAAGTGGCGGGTTGAGGACGGGGCGTTGTCGCGTGGGCGACGCCGGCTATGCGTCGCGCTGGGCATTGCCGCCGCGGCCGTCGTGCTCACCGCCTGCGCCGGCAGCAATTCGGAATTCTTCAGCAATACACCGCCGGCGCAATCGGGTGTGCCGGCGCCCGGCTCCACGCTCGGCGCGGGCCAGATCCGCGTCGGCCTGATCCTGCCGTTGTCGGCGCAAGGCAATGCCGGCGTCGCCGCGCAGTCGATGAAAAACGCCGCCGATCTGGCGCTCGCCGAATTCAAGAACCCGAACATCCAGCTGCTGGTGAAGGACGACGGCGGCACGCCGCAGGGCGCGCAAGCCGGCGCGCAGCAGGCGATCGACGAGGGCGCCGAAATCATCATCGGCCCGCTGTTCGCGGAAGCGGTGAAGGCGGTCGGTTCGGTCGCGCGCACGCGCAATATTCCGGTGATCGCGTTCTCGACCGACGTCAGCGTGGCCACGCGCGGCGTCTATCTGTTGAGCTTCCTGCCGGAGACCGACGTCAAGCGCATCGTCGAATTCGCCATCTCACGCGGCAAGCGGTCGTTCGCAGCGTTGCTGCCCGACAGCGCCTATGGCGCGGTGGTGGAAGCCGCGTTCCAGCAGGAAGTGGCGCGGCGCGGCGGCCGCATCCTGGCCTTGGAAAAATACCCGCTCGATCCGAACAGGATGGCCGAGCCGGCGCGGCGCGTGGCGCAGGCGGCGGCCCAAGTCGATTCTATTTTCATTCCGGACGGCGCCGACGCGGTCCCGCAAGTGGTGCAGGCGCTCACCGGCGCCGGCGTCAACCTGAAGCGCGTGCAACTGCTCGGCACCGGCCTGTGGGACGATCCGCGCATCTTCTCGACCACGGCGCTCAACGGCGGCTGGTACGCGGCGCCCGAGTTCGGCCGGCTTCCGCAATTTCTCAGGCCGCTACCGCGCCCGCTATGGGCAGGACCCGGTGCGCACGGCGACGCTCGCCTACGACGCGGTGGCGCTGGTCGCCGCGCTGGTGAAGACGCAAGGCGCGCAGCGCTTCAGCCAACAGGTGCTGACCAACTCCTCGGGCTTTGCCGGCATCGACGGCGTGTTCCGCTTCCGCCCCGACGGCACCAATGAGCGCGGTCTTGCCGTGCTGCGCGTCACGCCCGGCGGCGGGCAAGTGGTCAGCCCGGCGCCGCGTTCGTTCGTGCCGGGGACGTGAACTTTTTCGTGCGCATAATCTTTTCCGAAAACCGGTTCCCACTTTTCGGGATCATGCGCTAAGCCGCCAGATCCGCGACCACCGCGTCGAGCACCGGGAAGCCAGACTGCGTCACGCGCAGGCGGCCGTCGACGGTGGTTTCCACCGCGCCTTCGTCGCGCAAAATGGAAATGCGCTTGGGATCGAGCGTGCGGCCGGAGAGCGCTGTAAAGCGCTCTGGATCGATGCCTTCGGCGAGCCGCAGGCCCATCAGCAGGAATTCGTCGGCGGCTTCGCCCGCGGTGAGCTTCTCGTCGACGATCAAGCCGTTGCCGGCCGTCTCGACCCGCGTCAGCCAGTCTTCCGGCCGCTTGTCGGTTTCGGTGGCGTAGCGGCGGCCGGCGATATTGAGCCGGCCATGCGCGCCCGGCCCGACGCCGGCATATTCGTGGCCGCGCCAATAGACCAGATTGTGCCGGCACTCGGCGCCCGGCCGCGCGTGGTTGGAGACTTCGTAGGCGGGAAGACCGGCTTCGGCGCAGATCGCCTGCGTGAGATCGTAGAGATCGCGCGCGGTGTCGTCGTCGGGGATGACGAGCTTGCCGGCCTTGTGCAGGCCGTAGAACGGCGTGTCGTGCTCGATGGTGAGCTGATAGAGCGACAGATGCTCGGCGGCTTCGGCGATGGCGCGCTTGAGTTCGGTGGCCCAGGCGGCGGGCGTCTGCCGCGGCCGCGCGTAAATGAGATCGAAGGAATAGCGCTCGAAATTCGCGCGCGCGACGGCAACGGCATCGAGCGCTTCCTGCGCGCTGTGCAGGCGGCCGAGTTCCTTCAGCGACGCATCGTCGAGCGCCTGCACGCCGAGCGACACGCGGTTGACGCCGGCCGCGCGATAGCCGCGAAAGCGCGTCGCCTCGACGCTGGTCGGATTGGCTTCGAGCGTCACCTCGACGTCCGGCGCGACGCTCCAGTGCTTGCCGATGGCGTCGAGGATCGCCGCGACCGAGGACGGCTGCATCAGCGACGGCGTGCCGCCGCCGAAGAAGATCGTCGACACCGTGCGGCCGGGCACCCGCGCGGCGGTCGCGGCGATCTCGGCTTCGATCGCGCGCACGAAGCGCGTCTCGTCGACGCCGCCGTGGCGCACGTGGCTGTTGAAGTCGCAATACGGGCACTTCGACAGGCAGAACGGCCAGTGCACGTAGACGGCGAAAGGCGCGGGCTTGGTTAATGACATGTTAACGAGTGTAAATGCGTCGCCGGCTCGCGGCCAGCGTCAATGCGGTGCGTGGCCACAGAAGTGATTAAAATTGTAACGATCGGGAACCGTTCAAGCGCCGCGCAAGCATGCGTCCGCCAGCTTCACGAACGCGCGGGCGCGATGCGACAGGCCCTGGCCCTTCGGCGGCAGACCGTGCTTTTCGTCGGCGCTCATCTCGCCGAAGGTGCGTTCATGACCGTCGGGCATGAATAGCGGATCGTAGCCGAAGCCCTTGTCGCCGCGCGGCGGCCAGACCGCCACGCCATCGACGCGGCCTTCGAATTCCTCCACATGGCCGTCGGGCCAGGCGAGACAGAGCGCGGCGACGAAATGCGTCCGGCGTTGCTCGGCTGTGCGCGCGCCGCGCTCGATCAGCAGCGTCTGAATTTTGTTCATGGCGAAACGGAAATCCTTGTCGGGTCCAGCCCAGCGCGCGGAATGAATGCCGGGTTCGCCGCCGAGCGCGTCGACCACCAGGCCGGAATCGTCGGCGAACGCCGCCTTGCCGGTCGCGCGCGCCGCCGCCATCGCCTTGATGCGCGCGTTCTCGGCGAAAGTTTTTCCGGTTTCCGCCGGCTCGCTCAGACCGAGCTCGCCGGCCGATTGCGCCTCGATGCCGTAGGGCGCGAGCAAGTCGCGCATTTCGGCCAACTTGCCGGGATTATGAGTGGCGATGACGACGGGGGAGGTGAGCCGACGAGACATTTGCTTTTCTCTTATCCCTCCCCTTTCAGGGGGATAAAGAAGTTACGCCACCGCCAGCTTTTGCAAGCCCACCAGTTTTTCGATGCCCTTGCGCGCCAGCGCCAGCAGCGCCTGGAACTGATCCTCGCTGAACGGGATCTTCTCCGCGGTGGCCTGGATCTCGACGATGTTGCCGGAGCCGGTCATGACGAAATTGGCGTCGGTGTCGGCTTCCGAATCCTCGGCGTAGTCGAGATCGAGCACCGCCGTGCCCTTGCAGACGCCGCAGGAGACCGCGGCGATGTGATCGCGCAGCACATCGGCGCGCAGCATCTCGCGCGCCTTCATCCAGGTGAGGCAATCCGACAGCGCCACCCAGGCGCCGGTGATCGAAGCGGTGCGGGTGCCGCCGTCGGCCTGGATCACGTCGCAGTCGATGGTGATCTGCCGTTCGCCCAGCGCCTGAAGGTCGACGACGGAGCGCAGCGAGCGGCCGATCAGGCGCTGGATTTCCACCGTGCGGCCGCCCTGCTTGCCGGCCGAGGCCTCGCGGCGGGTGCGCTCGGAGGTCGCGCGCGGCAGCATGCCGTATTCGGCGGTGACCCAGCCGCGCCCCTGGCCCTTGAGCCAGGGCGGCAGCCGTTCCTCGAGGCTGGCGGTCACCAGCACGTGCGTATCGCCGAATTTCACGAAACAGGAGCCTTCGGCGTATTTCACCACGGCGCGCTCGAGCGAAACGCTACGCAATTCGTCGACTTGTCGGCGGCTTGGCCGCATCGGGCGTTATCCTCGTTGGTTTATGGCGCACACCATAACCATATGTCAGCCTTGAACAAGTCCGGCCCAATGGCCATTGTCGATGGCGGTAAGGAGTAAACTTTGGCTTCCCACGACGTCCCGATCGGTGCGAACCAAGTGAGTCTGGCGGCGCTCAACGAGCGTTCGCGCGAGATTTTCCGTAACATCGTCGAAAGCTATCTGGCGACCGGCGAGCCGGTCGGCTCGCGCAATCTGGCGCGGCTGTTGCCGATCACGCTGTCGCCGGCCTCGGTGCGCAACGTGATGTCGGACCTCGAGCAGCTTGGCCTGATCTTCGCGCCGCATACCTCGGCCGGCCGGCTGCCGACGGAACTGGGCCTGCGCTTTTTCGTCGACGCGCTGATGCAGATCGGCGACCTGACCGAGAGCGACCGCCGCTCGATCGAGGCGCAGGTGGCGGCCGCCGGCAGCGGCAAGTCGCTGGAGACGGTGCTCGGCGAGGCCTCGCAGACTTTGTCCGGCCTGACGCGTTCGGCCGGCGTGGTGCTTACGGCGCAGAGCAACGTGCGCCTCAAACATATCGAATTCGTGCGGCTGGAGCCGGAGCGCGCGCTCGCCGTGCTGGTGGCGGAAGACGGCCAGGTGGAAAACCGCGTGCTCAACGTGCCGGCCGGCGTGCCGACCTCGGCTTTGGTCGAGGCCGGCAATTTCCTCAACGCCCGTATCCGCGGCAAGACGCTGGCCGAATTGCGCGTCGAGATCGAAGCCGCGCTGGAGGCGGGGAAGGCCGAACTCGATCAGCTCACCCAGAAGATCGTCTCGGCCGGTCTTGCGAGCTGGTCGGGCGGTGAAAGCGACGAGCGCAAACTAATCGTGCGCGGCCATGCCAATCTGCTCGAGGACCTGCACGCGCTCGACGATCTGGAGCGGGTGCGCTCGTTGTTCGACGCGCTGGAGACCAAGCGCGGGGTGATCGACCTGCTTGGCCGCGCCGAACGCGGCGACGGCGTGCGCATTTTCATCGGCTCGGAGAACAAGCTGTTCTCGTTGTCCGGTTCCTCGACCATCGTGGCGCCCTATCACGATAGCAAGGGCAGCATCGTGGGCGTGATCGGGGTGATCGGGCCGACCCGGCTCAACTATGCCCGCGTCATCCCGATGGTCGATTATACCGCGCGGATCGTCAGCCAGTTACTTTCGGGTTGAGCTTGATTTTTGGCTCTCGAAGCCTGATATCCCGGACATCCGAACAATTCTGAGGATCGACCCCCCATGACGGACAGGCCCGCCGCTGACGATATGGCTGCCCAGCCCGAAGCCGGCCCGGCTACTGCCGGGGCGCCGGAACTGGTGCCGGCCGAGCAGGTCACCGCCGCGTTGGAAGCCGCCGCCGAATTCAAGGACAAGCTGCTGCGCACGCTGGCCGAGATGGAGAACTTGCGCAAACGCACCGAGCGCGAGGTCGCCGAAGCGCGGCTCTATGGCAATACCAATTTCGCCCGCGATGTGCTGGCGGTGGCCGACAACATGGAGCGCGCCTTCGAAGCCGTGGGGCCCGAACTACGCGCGCAGGGCGATGCGAAAGTGAAAGCGCTGGTCGAAGGCGTCGAACTTACCGAACGCGAATTGCTCAAAGTTCTAGAAAAACACGGCGTGAAGAAATTCTCCCCCGACGGCGAGAAATTCGATCCCAACTTCCATCAGGCGATGTACGAAGTGCCGACATCCGAGTTGCCGGCCGGCCACGTCGCGCAAGTGATCCAGGCCGGCTACATGCTCGGCGATCGCGTGCTGCGCCCCGCGATGGTGGCGGTGGTGAAAGCCGCGCCGAAGCAGGCGCCTGCCTCTGCCAACGACAATCCACAGCCCGGCGCGGCATCGTAAAAGATTCTTTTATTGCGCATCACCTGGTCCGAAAATCGGTTTCCACTTTTGGGGGTCATGCGCTAGCGCAATTCGATGCCGTCGCGCAACGCGCGCAAGCGGGTGAACAGCGCATCCCAATTGTCCTTGCCGCCGACGCCGATGACGCGCAAGTAGCTGCCGCCGCTGAAACGCAGCCATTGCGCCACCATGACCGGCTCGCCCTTCAGCCCGTGCGCCTGCGCCCTGATCTCAAAGCCGGGATTGCCGCCTATCCGCATAGCGTCCGCCGACTGCGACCTGATATCGCGCAACGGCGCTTGCGCCAGCAAGTCGCGCGCAAACCGGGCGCGATCGTCGGGCTGCTCCGGCGAACCGCGGCCGATCGTGACGATGGCGTAAGCTTGCTTACTCAGGTCGTCGGTCGGGCCGTCGGTCAGGATCAGGCCGCTGGGCGGGAACACCTTCATCACTCGGAAGCCGGCGCGTTGCGCGAGCTTGAACGGCAGCAAGCCGAGCTGTTCCTGGATCGGTGCCGGCCGGAACGTGACGCTGGCCAGCGCCTTGCGGATGACCGCGTCGGAATAGACCGCGAGCGCGGCCTCCGGCACTTCCACGTTGATCAACGCCGTCAGGTCTTTGTCGGCGGGCGCGGCCGCCAGCAGAATCCATTTGTGCAGCGTGACGTCTTTGCCCTCGGCGTGGCCGGTGAGCAGCAGCCCGATGCCGTCGTGGAACGAAAAATTTTCCCGCTTCACTGCGGCGAGGCCTTGCGGGTCTTTGGCATTCGCCGCGCGCTCGAGCTCGGCATAGGCGCTGGCCGGCAGGTCGAGAATGGTGATAGCCACCTTGCGGTCGAAGTCTTCGAAGCCGGAAAATTGCGTGCTCGGCTTGAGATCGCCCGGCGGCTCGAGCCCGATGCGGAGGCCGGGCGGAAACAGCGTCTCGGCGCAAGCCGGCGCGAGCACACCCAGGGCGGCCCAGAGCGTAATCAGACAAGCCACTACCCAGTGGGACATGAACGAGTGCTTTCTTTTAGCCGAGGCTTGCCTAGCCGGCACCGGCCGGGACGGCAGCGGCGAGATTAACCTTTGCTTTGCTGGACACCGTCTAAAAGACGGCCGGCCCGCGATTTCGTGACAAGCTGGCTTGCGGGGCGGGGCGGCCCTCCTATATGAGCCATGAGCCGCAGAAATGCGGCAAAAAAGCGTATCCAGGGGGCTGGATCAGGGGGTCTGCGGATGAGCCGCGGAATCCCGTTCGGGCGCCAAGCGGCCCGGCCGGCCTGCCGCAATTTGAGAGGAAGAACCATGGGCAAGGTCATCGGCATCGACCTCGGCACCACCAATTCGTGCGTCGCCGTCATGGAAGGCAAGACTCCGAAAGTCATCGAGAACGCCGAAGGCATGCGCACCACGCCTTCGATCGTCGCCTTCACCGACGACGGCGAGCGTCTCGTCGGCCAGCCGGCCAAGCGCCAGGCGGTCACCAATCCGGAAAAGACCATCTTCGCGGTCAAGCGCCTGATCGGACGGCGCTACGACGACCCGATGGTCGAGAAGGACAAGAAGCTCGTCCCCTACAAGATCTCCAAGGCATCGAACGGCGACGCCTGGGTCGAGATCGACGGCAAGAGCTATTCGCCCTCGCAGATCTCCGCCTTCATCCTGCAGAAGATGAAGGAAACGGCGGAAGCCTATCTCGGGCAGAAGGTCGATCAGGCCGTCATCACCGTTCCCGCCTATTTCAACGACGCCCAGCGTCAGGCCACCAAGGACGCCGGCAAGATCGCCGGCCTCGAAGTGCTGCGCATCATCAACGAGCCGACCGCCGGCGCGCTCGCCTACGGGCTCGACAAGCAGAAGACCGGCACCATCGCGGTCTACGACCTCGGCGGCGGCACCTTCGATATCTCCATCCTGGAAATCGGCGACGGCGTGTTCGAAGTGAAGTCCACGAACGGCGATACGTTCCTGGGCGGCGAAGACTTCGACATGCGCCTGGTCAACTATCTCGCCGACGAATTCCAGAAGGAGCAGGGCATCGACCTGCGCCGCGACAAGCTCGCGCTGCAGCGGCTCAAGGAATCCGCCGAGAAGGCCAAGATCGAGCTGTCGTCCACCACGCAGACCGAAATCAACCTGCCGTTCATCACGGCGGACGCCTCCGGTCCGAAGCATCTCACCATGAAGCTCACCCGCGCCAAGTTCGAGGCGCTGGTCGACGATCTCATTCAGAAGACCGTCGAGCCGTGCCGCAAGGCGATCAAGGATGCCGGCATCTCGGCGGCCGAGATCAACGAAGTGGTCCTGGTCGGCGGCATGACGCGCATGCCGAAGGTGCAGGAAGTCGTGAAGCAGTTCTTCGGCAAGGAGCCGCACAAGGGCGTCAACCCGGACGAAGTCGTCGCCATCGGCGCCGCCATCCAGGCCGGCGTGCTGCAGGGCGACGTCAAGGACGTGCTGCTGCTCGACGTGACCCCGCTCTCGCTCGGCATCGAGACGCTGGGCGGCGTGTTCACCCGCATCATCGACCGCAACACCACGATCCCGACCAAGAAGAGCCAGGTGTTCTCCACCGCCGAGGACAATCAGAACGCGGTCACCATCCGCGTGTTCCAGGGCGAGCGCGAGATGGCGGCCGACAACAAGATGCTCGGCCAGTTCGATCTGGTCGGCATTCCGCCGGCGCCGCGCGGCGTGCCGCAGGTCGAGGTCACCTTCGACATCGACGCCAACGGCATCGTCAACGTGTCCGCCAAGGACAAGGCGACCGGCAAGGAGCAGCAGATCCGCATCCAGGCCTCGGGCGGCCTGTCCGAGGCCGACATCGAGAAGATGGTCAAGGACGCGGAAGCCCACGCCGAAGAGGACAAGAAGCGCAAGGCCGCGGTCGAAGCCAAGAACCACGCCGAGGCGCTGGTGCATTCCACCGAGAAGGCACTCGCCGAGCACGGTTCCAAGGTCGGCGAAGCCGAGCGCACCGCGATCGAGAACGCCATGGCGGACCTGAAGGAAGCGCTCAAGGGCGACGACGCCGACGCGATCCAGCAAAAGACCAATACGCTGGCGCAGGCGTCCATGAAGCTCGGCGAAGCCATGTACAAGGCGCAGCAGGAGCAGCCGGCGGCTCCCGGCGACGACGGCGCCGCGGCGGAGAAAAAGGAAGATGTGGTCGACGCGGAGTTCACCGAAGTCGACGACAAGAACGACAAGAAATCCGCCTGAGCTGAAGGCGCCGACCGTGCGGTCATCAGCAAGCGCGAAATGTGTAACCCCGGGGCGTCATCCCCGGGGTATCTCTTTCCAGAGCGCGGCGGACGGCCGAATCAAGTACGGCTTCGGCGTTCTGATCTGACGGCGGGACCGGCATGTCCAAGCGCGACTATTACGAAGTCCTCGGCGTCTCGCGCACCTGCAACGATGCCGAGATCAAGGCCGCATTCCGCAAGCTCGCCATGCAGCATCATCCGGATCGCAATCCGGGCGACGCCGACTGCGAGCACAAATTCAAAGAGCTCAACGAGGCCTACGACGTCCTCAAGGACGGCGACAAGCGCGCCGCCTATGACCGTTTCGGTCATGCCGCTTTCGAGCAAGGCGGCATGGGCGGCAGTGCGCACGGCTTCGGCGCCGATTTCGCGACCACCTTCTCCGACATCTTCGAAGACCTGTTCGGCATGGGCGGCGGCCGGCGCGGTGGCCGCAGTCAGGGCCGCGAGCGCGGCTCGGACCTGCGCTACAATATGGAAATCGGCCTGGAAGAGGCCTTCACCGGCAAGACCGCGCAGATCCGCATCCCGACCTCGGTGATCTGCGAGGCCTGCTCCGGCACCGGCGCCAAGGCCGGCAGTAAGCCGAAGCCGTGCGCGACCTGCGGCGGTGCCGGCAAGATCAGGCACGCGCAGGGCTTCTTCACGCTCGAGCGCACCTGTCCGGCCTGCGGCGGTCGCGGGCAGGTGATCGAGAATCCCTGTCCCTCTTGCGCCGGCGCTGGCCGCGTCACGCGCGAACGCAATTTGTCTGTGAATATTCCAGCCGGCGTCGAGGACGGCACCCGGATACGTCTGGCCGGCGAAGGCGAAGCCGGCCTGCGCGGGGGACCTGCCGGCGATCTTTATATTTTTCTCTCGATCACCCCGCACGAGTTCTTCCAGCGCGACGGCGCCGACCTGCACTGCCGGGTGCCGGTCTCCATGGTGACCGCGGCGATCGGCGGCGAATTCGAGGTTCCGGCCATCGACGGCAGCCAGGCGCGGGTCAAGGTTCCGGCCGGCACCCAGGCCGGCCGGCGTTTCCGCTTATCCGGCAAGGGGATGCCGGTGCTGCGCTCGAAACAAACCGGCGATATGTACGTTCAAGTATCGGTGGAAACGCCGCAAAATCTCACTAAACGCCAGCGCGAACTACTGGCGGAGTTCGAAAAGCTGTCATCCGAGGCGACCCAGCCGGAATCGTCCGGTTTCTTCAGCCGGGTCAAAGACTTTCTTGACGGTCTGGGAAATCGGGGCAGCCATACCGAGTAACCATCTTGACCCCTTGCCCGGGGCCCTATACCCCTGAGTTCCTTAGACTAAAGTCCGTCCCCCGCACGCGTGACCGGTATCAATGCCTTCACATTCAGTCGTCCGCGTCGCTAAGAAGACCCTGCGTCTCGATGACGAGATGCAATTCATACGGTCCTGGATCGAAAAGCCCATTTCCACCGGCGCGGTGATGCCATCGAGCAAGGCGCTGGCGCGCACGATGGCGCGCTACGTCGATCCGAAAGCGAGCGGCCCGGTGATCGAGCTCGGTCCCGGCACCGGCCCGGTGACCGAAGCGCTGGTGCAGCGTGGTGTCGATCCGGCGCGGCTGATCCTGGTCGAATTCAATCCGGACTTCTGCCGGCTGCTGCGCACGCGCTATCCGGCGGCGACGGTTGTGCAGGGCGACGCCTATCGGCTGCGCCGTCTGCTCGAAACCTTTGTGCGCGAGCCGGCCGCCGCGGTGGTGTCGGGACTGCCGCTGGTCACCAAGCCATTGCGCACGCGCCTGCGCCTGATTTCGGATGCGATGGGCCTGCTGGCCGCGGGCGCGCCGTTCATTCAATTCACCTATGCCATGGTGCCGCCGATCCCGAAGGCGCTGTCCGGCATCACGGCCGAGCCCTCCGAACTGATCTGGCTGAACCTGCCGCCGGCGCGCGTATGGGTTTATCGCGGGCGCTGAGGCTCGGCGCTCGCGTGTTATAAATGGCGGACGCGATTGGAGCCGCCGATGGCCACGCCGAAAATCCTCATCCTGCCCGGCTCGACGCGCGCTGGCTCGCACAACGTCAAACTGGCGGCGCTGGCGGCGAAAGAGCTCGCCATGATCGATATCGACGTCACGCGCATCTCGCTCGAGGACTATGCGCTGCCGCTGTTTGACGGCGATCTCGAGGACGACAGCAGGCCGCCTGCCAACGCGATCAAGCTCAAGCAGATGATCATGGCGCACCACGGCGTGTTCATCACCAGTCCGGAATACAGCGCATCGGTGACGCCGATGCTCAAGAACGCCATCGACTGGGTTTCGCGCGTGCGCGAGCGCGGCGAGCCGGCTTATGCCGCGTTCAAGCGCCGCGCCTTTGCGATCGCGTCGGCCTCGCCGGGCCGTTCCGGCGGTTTGCGCTCGCTGATGGCGCTGCGGCAGATCCTCGAGCTTGGCTGCGGTGCGCTGGTCATCCCCGAGCAGGTGGCGGTCGCGCAAGCCGACGAGGCATTCGACGACATGGACAATATCACCGATGCCGCCACCATCGATCTGTTGCGCGCGCAGCTCGCGCGGCTGGTGGACATGGCGCGGCTGATGATGTGAACGGCTTGGTGTAAAGGAGAATGTCTTGACGCTGGATGCCCGTGAACGCCTGATCGTCGCTCTCGATTTGCCATCGGTGAAAACCGCCGAGGCCATGGTGACGCGGCTTGGCGAAGCGGTGTGCTTCTACAAGATCGGCTATCAGCTTGCCTTCGCCGGCGGACTGCCGTTCGCGGCCGGCTTGATCGCCGCCGGCAAGCAGGTGTTCCTCGATCTCAAGCTGCACGACATCGGCAACACCGTTACCAAGGGCGTCGAGAGCGTGGCGCAGCTTGGCGCCACCTTCCTCACCGTGCACGCCTATCCGCAGACCATGAAGGCGGCGGTCGAAGGCAAGCAGGGCTCGACGCTGCGCATTCTCGCGGTGACTGTGCTCACCTCCTATGACGACGCTGACCTCGCCGCCGCCGGCTACGACCTCAGCGTCGGCGAGCTGGCCGCGGCGCGCGCGGCGCAGGCGCGCGACACCGGCGTCGACGGCCTGGTGTGTTCGGCCGAGGAGGCCGCCAACCTGCGCGGCATCGTCGGCCGCGGCATGGTGCTGGTCACGCCGGGCATCCGGCCGGCCGGCAGCGCGACCGGCGACCAGAAGCGCATCATGACGCCGGCACGCGCCATCGAAGCCGGCGCCGATTATCTGGTGGTCGGCCGCCCGGTGCTGGAAGCCCGCGATCCGAAGGCGGCGGCCGACGCCATTGTCGCCGAGATCGAAAGCGCGGCAGGGAGGAGATGATGCCGAAGGGCTACTGGATCGGCCGCGTCGATGTGACGAACGAGGAGGCCTACAAGCCCTATATCGCCGGCAACGGCCCGATCTTCCGGAATTTCGGCGCGCGGGTCGTAGTGCGCGGCGGTCCGTTCGAATGCGTCGAGGGTACGGCGCGCGGCCGCAACGTGATGATCGAATTTCCCGACTACGCCACCGCGGTTGCCGCCTATCGCTCGCCGGAATACCAGGAGAACATGAAGATCAGGCACGCCAACGCGGTTACCGACCTGATCATCATCGAAGGCCCGCGGGAGGCGTGATCACAGCGGCGGCCGGGACGGCCGTTTCGAAATCAACAAGGGTGGGGAGCTAAAATGGCCAAGGGCTATTGGATCGCCAATGTCGATGTACGCAGTGCCGACGGGTACAAGGAATACGTTGCCATGTTGCCGGACATCTTCCGCAAATACGGCGGGCGCTACACCACGCGCGGCGGCCGCACCGAGTGTGTAGAGGGCAAAAGCCGCAGTCGCATCGTGGTGATCGAATTCCCGAGCTTCGAGGCGGCAATGACCTGCTACCGCTCGCCCGAATATGCCAAGGCCATCGCGCTACGCCAGGCTGCCGCGGACGCCGATTTGATTGTGATCGAGGGCTACGACGGCCCGCAGCCTTAACCTTCATTCCTGACCATCTGCCCTTCGGCGGCCGCCCCGGAATGACAAGCCAACGTTCGCCCGCTATACCCACCCAGCTTTCAGGAGTTGGAGCAATGGCCGAGATGCGACTGGTGGTCGCGGGCGCCGGCGGGCGGATGGGCCGCACGCTGGTCAAGGCGATCGCCGACAACAAGCAGTTCGCGCTTGCGGGCGCCCTGGAAGACGCGCGCTCGCCGCTGATCGGCTGGGACGCCGGCACGCTCGCGGGCCTCGGCGAGAACAACATCAAGCTCACCGGCGACGTCGGCCCGCTGATGGAGCATGCCGACGGCATCATCGATTTCACCATTCCGGTGGCCACCACATCATTCGCGGCGCTGGCCGCCAAGGGCCGCAAGGTCCACATCATCGGCACCACCGGCTTGAGCGCGGGTGACGAAGCCAAGATCAAGGACGCGGCCAAGAGCGCGGTGATCGTGAAGTCCGGCAATATGAGCCTCGGCGTCAATCTGCTGGCGGCGCTCACCAAGCGCGTGGCCAAGACGCTGGACAATTCCTTCGACATCGAAATCCTGGAGATGCATCACAACCAGAAGGTCGATGCGCCGTCCGGCACCGCGCTGATGCTCGGCCGCGCAGCGGCGGAAGGCCGCGGCATCGACCTCGACAGAAATTCGGTGCGCAGTCGCGACGGCCACACCGGCGCGCGCCATGCCGGCGATATCGGCTTTGCGAATTTGCGCGGCGGCAGCGTGGTCGGCGAGCACACGGTGATCTTCGCTGGACCCGCCGAGCGCATCGAACTCGTGCACAAGGCCGAGGACCGCATGATCTTCGCGCGCGGCGCGCTGCACGCGGCGCTGTGGGCGCGCGACCAGAAGCCGGGACTTTATTCGATGGCCGACGTGCTCGGCCTTGCTGGGTTTTAATCGGGGGCGGCAATGACACGGGAACAAGTGACCAAGCGGGCAGGTTATATGTACGCGACGATCGGCGCGGGCATTGCCTGTCTCTACATGGCCTATCAATACGCCAAGCCGTGGGTGCCGGGTACGGAGCCGGCACCGGAGTGGGCGCCTTATCTGTTCGGCGGGATCGGCATCATCTGCTTGATTGTCGCCGGCATCCTCTGGTCGACGTTGAAGAAGGACCCGACGCCGGTGGCCAAGACCGATCTCAGTGGGCCGGAGGGGAAGAAGGTTATCGTCCTCATGGTGATCGGCTTCGGCGCGCTGGCCTGCACTTGGCTGACCGACTACGTCATACCGGCGGGCAACGACATTCTGGACGCGGCGGTGTCCGTCGTCTTGCTGCTGATCGCCATCGTCTGCCTGTTCGGCGCCGCCCGGATCGGCAAGAGAATACGCCAAGTATCGGCAACGGGAGCCGCAAAATAATGACCGACCGCTTACTTGTCCTCGTGCGTCACGGCCAGAGCGACTGGAACCTGAAGAACCTGTTCACCGGCTGGCGCGATATCGATCTCACCGAAAAAGGCATCGCCGAAGCGCGCGAGGCCGGCCGCAAGCTGAAAGCGCAGGGGATCAAGTTCGACGTCGCCTTCACCTCGGCGTTGATTCGCGCCCAACGCACGCTCGACTTGATGCTGCAGGAAATGGCGCAAACCAACATCCCGGTGTTCAAGGACCAGGCGCTCAACGAACGCGACTACGGCGATCTTTCCGGCCTCAATAAGGACGACGCGCGCCAGAAATGGGGTGAGGAGCAGGTGCACATCTGGCGCCGCTCCTACGACGTCGCGCCGCCGGGCGGTGAGAGCCTCAAGGACACGCTGGCGCGCACGCTGCCCTATTACGTGACGGAGATTTTGCCGCGCGTGCTTCGCGGGGAGCACGTGCTGGTCTCGGCGCACGGCAATTCATTGCGCGCCCTGGTCATGGTGCTCGACAAGCACACGACGGAAAGCATCACCAAACTGAATCTGGAGACCGGCGTGCCGATGATCTATCGGCTCAACGCCGATTCGACGGTGAAGTCGAAACTGGAATTAGCGGCTTAGCTACCTGCCGCCATCCCGGCCTCCCATCCCAGCATCGCGCGCTTGCGCGTGAGGCCCCAGTGATAGCCAGTGATGTCGCCGTTCTTGCCGACCACGCGGTGGCACGGCACCACGAAGCAGATCGGGTTCTTGCCGACCGCCGCGCCGACCGCGCGCGCGGCTTTCGGATCGCCGACCTTGGCGGCGACGCCGGAATAAGTGTCGAGCTTGCCCATCGGAATGGTGAGCAGCTTCTCCCAGACCCGCACTTCGAAATCCGTGCCGATCAACACCACGCGCAGCGGTTGCTCGGGGCGCCACAGCGCCGGGTCGAAAATGCGCCGCGCGGTCGGCGCCGTCGCCGCGAAGTCCTCGACGTAATGCGCTCTTGGCCAGCGCGAACGCATGTCGCGCAGCGACGCGCGTTCCTTGCCGGCGTCGGCGAGCGCGAGGCCGGCCAGCCCGCGCGGCGTGATCATCACCAGCGCGGTGCCGAATGGGCAGGGATGGAAGCCATAGGAGATCGTGAGCCCTTCGCCGCCGGCCTTCCATTCGCCCGGCGACATCGCCTCGTGGGTGACGAATAGATCGTGCAGCCGACCGGGTCCGGAAAGGCCGACTTCGTAGGCGGTGTCCAAGACGCTCGCCGACGAACGCAGCAAATCGCGCGCATGGCTCAGCGTGAGCGCCTGCAGGAAAGCTTTGGGGGTGAGCCCGCACCAGCGGCGGAACAGATGATGCAGGTCGGTGGCGCTGACGCCGGCGGCGTTGGCGATGGTGTCGATCTCGGGCTGCGAACGCCAATTGCCGCGGATATGGGCGATGGCGCGGCGCACGATGTCGTAATCCGCCGCGGCCGTCGGCAGCGGAGCGAAGCCGGGGAAGCGGTCGGCGATAGCCGGTTTTGCAAGGGTCACGGTCATGATCAGTATCTAGGCCCGGCGGGCTGGCGCAACCACCCGTTTCCTGACTTTGTTATCCCTCCCCCGCAAGTGGGGAGGGATCAAGAAATCACCGTCCTTGTCACCCCGCGTTTGGCCTCGCCGAGCGCATGGCCGAGCGCCTTGGCGAAGCTCGCCTTTTCGTCGGGCCCTAAGAAACTCGCGATCGCCAGTTGCTTGCCGCGCGACACCAGAAACAGCCGCTCGATGCCGAATTCCTCGTGCGCCACCTTGTCGAGCTTGACCCAGAGCGGGTTGAGCACCCATTCGCGTGCCGCCCCGTGGTGGCTCACTTTGCGCACCTTGAGCGCGGTCGGCGTCACGGAGATCTCCTCGTATGCCGCGGCGTGTCGGTAATTGATCCCGAACGCCCAGTACAGCAGCAGCACGTCGAGGCCGAAGAAGCCGAACACCGGCCATGCGCCCATCAGCAGGAAGGCAATGCCGGAGACGAAGCTGACGCCGCCGAACACGATCATCAGCACCAGGAAGCCGATATTGCCAAGCGAGCGGTGCGGCGTGAGCACAGCGGAAAAGATCGTCGGCTCGAGTTCGGCGTTGTGGTCGGTCATGGTGCTCAGTATACCGGAACCATGGCGAAAAAGTCGGCGAGAAAAAATTCGACCAAAGTCGGCAAAGGGAAGACGCTCAAGCGGGCGAAGTCTGCGGCGCCCAAGCCTTTGGTCGTCAAGCCTTGGACCAATGCGCAGGTCACGGAAGCGTTCCGCCGTTTCCAGGCGGCCAGCCCGGAACCCAAGACCGAGCTGCAACACATCAACCCGTTCACGCTGCTGGTGGCTGTAGTTTTGTCGGCACAGGCGACCGACGCCGGCGTCAACAAGGCGACGCCGGCGCTGTTTGCCGCCGCCGACACGCCGAAGAAGATGGTGGCGCTCGGCGAGGATCGCGTGCGAGATCTGATCAAGACCATCGGACTGTTCCGCACCAAGGCCAAGAACGTGGTCGAGCTGTCGCGCCGCTTGGTGACCGAGCATGGCGGGCAAGTGCCGCGTTCGCGTGAGGCGCTGGAGGCGCTGCCGGGGGTCGGGCGCAAGACCGCGAATGTCGTGCTCAACATTGCCTTCGAGCAACCGACGATCGCGGTCGACACGCATATCTTCCGCGTCGGCAACCGCACCGGCCTCGCGCCGGGAAAAAATCCGCTCGAGGTCGAGCAGAAGCTCGAGCTGGCGGTGCCGGACGAATACAAGCGCCACGCCCACCATTGGCTTATCCTGCACGGGCGCTACACTTGCGTGGCGCGCAAGCCGCGGTGCGAGAGTTGCCTGATCGCCGACTTGTGCCAATGGCCGGAAAAAACGACTGCGTAAAGCGGCGTCAGGGAGTGTGCGGATGGAAGGCTATTCGCTTGCCAAAGTACGGGAGGGCATCCGCCAGGAATTGAACGAATGCCTGCGCCGGGCCGGATTGCCGCCAAAGGCTGCGGCGGCGTGGAGCAGATCGAAGCCGCGCGTCAGCGGCAATTTTCAGCGCGACCGTGCGACCGGCAGCAAATATTGGCGCGGCGGCAACGATCTACTCGCCAAGTTGCCGAAGAAGCCGCGGCGCACCGTCGAGCAGCAATTGGCGGCGGACCTCATTCTTTTCGAGTGCCGCAGCATCCGCGAAAAATTCCTGGCCCGCCATGCCGAGACCGTCTATCGCAAACTGACCAAGAATCTCGGCGCGTTCTCGCGCGTGGACGATCTTGTCTACGACGCCGCCAAGCTGGTGCCGGGCTTGACACCGACGCGCAAACAGGTCGACGTCGAAAGCGCATTACTGCAAAGCGAAAAAGACGGCGTCGAGGTCGACCAGGGCATTTTTCTCGCCCAGGTGCTGGCGGTGCCCGCCACGGGGATGCATCTCTGCGAAGCAATGCTGCTTCCGAAACAGGAAGCATTGGAGCGCGGCGGCGAGTTCATCAAGAATGGCGCGATCGACTTCGGCCCCGCGCGCGTCGAGCGGCAGGGCAAGGCCGCGGTGGTCACCGTCAACAATCCGCGCTTCCTCAATGCCGAGGACGACGATACCCTCGACGACACCGAGACGGCTGCCGACATCGCCATCCTCGATCCGCTAAGCGAAATATGCACCTTGCGTGGCGGCGTGGTGGATCACCCGAAATATACCGGGCGCAGGATCTTTTCCGCCGGCATCAATCTGACGCATCTCTATCAGGGGAAGATTCCCTACCTTTGGTACATCCGCCGCGACATGGGCGTGGTCAACAAGATGTTGCGCGGGCTGGCGATGGGTGGCGCCAGTCCCGACGAAGTCTATGGCGGCACGCGCGAGAAGCCTTGGGTCGCGCAGCTCGACGTCTTCGCCATCGGCGGCGGCTGCCAGTATCTGCTGGCGATGGATTACGTGGTCGCAGGCAACGACGCCTATATGACGCTGCCGGCGCGCAAGGAGGGGATCATTCCAGGCGCGGCGAATTTGCGTCTGCCGCGCTTTGTCGGTCCGCGCATCGCGCGGCAATTAATCCTGATGGGCAAGCGCATCGATTGCGACAGCGCCGAAGGCCGCATGGTTTGCGATATTATCGTGCCGCCGGGCGAGGTCGAGCAGGCAACCATGAAGGTGTGCGACGATTTCACGTCGTCGGGCGTCGTCAGCGCCGCCGGCAACCGGCGCGCCTTGCGCGTCGGCGAAGAGCCGCTCGACACCTTCCGCCGCTACATGGCGGTCTATTGCCGCGAACAGGCCTATTGCCACTTCAGCCCGGCGCTGATCGCCAACCTAGAACAGCACTGGAACGCGGCGCAACGCGCATGATTCCTAAAAGCGGGAACCGGTTTTCGGATAAGATCATGCGCAAACAAAAGAGAAAAATTTAGCGGCGCGGTTCGATCAGCTCCAGCCGCGGGCCCGACATGCGCTTGTGGATGTGCACCATGTAGGCCATGGCGAAGATCGGCGTCGCCAGATTGACCAGCGGAATCGAGACGAATACGGCGATCACCATGCCGGCGAGAAAGATGTAGGGCGCGTTAGCTTTACGCAACGCTTTGGCCTCGTGCACCGGGCGGAAGCGCATGGCGGCGAATTCGAAATATTGGCGGCCGAGCAGATAGGCGTTCGCCAGGAATAGAACGATCACGCCGATCCCGGCGAAGAAGATAAACGGCAGCGCGCAGAAGTAGACGACCAGCGCCAGCAAAGCGAACTTCACGCCCTCGATCAGCGCGCGCAACAGCGGCAGCGCTTTGCCCGGCGGCTC
The DNA here is from genome assembly GCA_963772235.1 of uncultured Alphaproteobacteria bacterium. Lineage (GTDB taxonomy): Bacteria > Pseudomonadota > Alphaproteobacteria > Rhizobiales > Xanthobacteraceae > Pseudolabrys. The sequence continues at coordinate 159,230 of CAVYWI010000024.1, read as the reverse complement.
GGCCGGATAGGTATCGCGCTCGACCGCGTCGGCCACCTCGTCGACGAAGAAGCTGCCGACGAAGGCGGTGATGGTCGGCATCAGGAATAAGGCGCCGGTGACGATACCGAGGCTCGCCATGATCGACAGCACCCAAGCGAGCGTCGCCCAAGCCGCGTGCGGCGCGACGCCGGTGGTCTGCTCGGCCCAGGTCGCGCCGCTCGCCGCCAGTGCGCTGAAGACGCGGTTGAGTGCGATGCCGATAATGACGATCAGCAGCAGGGCCAAGCCCACTGCTTTCATCAGCACCCTGCGAAGCGGCGATGTAAACAGTTGCGTAAGCGCTGTGAGTGCGGCGTCGACCATGGCCCAACAGGTAAGGTCGATGTCCGGTTAGGGCAAGGCGGATATTTGGATTTAGACCGCAGGCGACAATGTGTCGTTTTCGCTTGCCTCGTTGGCGAGCGGCACCAGCGACATCAACTCGCGGTCATCGTCGATTGGAAGGTCAATCCAGGCCATGGTCTTGTAGTCGAAGCCGTGCACTAAAGTCGGCTTGACCACTTCGAAATAGGGCGAAATGTCGAAATCGCGCGGGGCGTAGAGCGAGGAATGGCGGATTTCCAGGATGTCCTGCCAAGCCTGTTCGCTCGCTGCGCGCGCCACCTTGGCAAGGATCGGATAGCGCACGGTTTCGAACGCCTGCGCGATCAGCGCCGAGCAGATGATGCGGGTCGGATGGCCGGAGCCGAGCGACATCAGACGCCGGCGCCAGCGCTGCGGCACCGGCAGCGGAAACAGATAGCGCATGAGGTCAAGGATATTCTTCAGGTCGTAGTCGAAGCCGATGCGCTCGGCGGCGTAGGCGCAAACGCGGTCGCAATCTTCCGCGGTGAGTTTGGTCGGCCGGCAGATGCGCGTATGAAAATCGGTGTATTTCGACAGCGGCACCGCCACCACGCCCTGGCCGATATTGGCCTCCACCAGCACCAGCGGCTCGCCGTCGGCGGTGACGCGGTCGCCGATGGGGCCGACGTAAAGCGCGGCGTGCGACCAAGTGGACTGCGTGAGATACTTGATGACGCCGGAGATGTGATTGTTGCCTTCGATCAGCAGCACGTCGCCCGGCTTGAGCGTGGCGCGCAACGCTTCGGGGTCGCTTGGCGTGAAGGGCGCATAGCCCTGCGCCGGCTTTTCCAAATATTGGGCAAGAAACCGCCCGATCCCGTCGACAACCCAGCTCATGACGCTCAAGTCCCTGGCGCCTGTCCTTGACGCCGCACAGCGTTTCCCCACGCGCGAGGGTTTCAAGTGGCGCATGATCTTGTCCGAAAACCGGTTCCCACTTTTCGGGATCATGCGCGCTCGCACGTCTTGTTGCGGCGGAATTTAACGAAGACTTATTGCAATTTGGTTCATCCGTCGTACGGCGGAGTTACGCTTCGTTAGCCATGAAATTTGCGATGTGACGTGGGTTGCGGCAACCTAGGCGTCCGCGCAGCAAGGATTGGGATACCATGTCGAAGCTTCGCCGCTGCCCGTTTCCCCGCCCCAACATGAACGCACGCTGATGACCGCCCGGCCGAAAGCCCTGATCGCCTGGTCGAGCGGCAAGGACAGCGCCTGGTCGTTGTACGAAGCGCGCCGCACGAACGAATTCGACATCGTCGGCGCGCTGACCACGGTGACCGATGCCTTTGCGCGCGTCAGCATGCATGGCGTGCGCGAGGCGATTCTGCAGGCGCAACTCGAAGCCGCCGGATTGCCGTCGATCGTCGTCCGAATTCCGTACCCGTGCCCGAATGAAGTCTACGAGGCGCGCATGGCCGAGGCGCTCGCGGCAGCCAAAGCCGAAGGCGTCAGCGCCATCATCTTCGGCGATTTGTTTCTCGAGGATATCCGCGCCTATCGCGTGGCGAAGCTCGCCGGCACCGGAATCGAGCCGGTTTTTCCGCTTTGGCAACGGCCGACCGATCAACTGGCGCGGGACATGATCGCCGGCGGGCTGGAAACTTATCTCGCCACTGTCGATCTGAAGAAGCTGCCGACGTCTTTCGCCGGGCGCAAATTCGATGCTGCCTTGCTGGCGGATTTCCCGCCCGGCATCGATCCCTGCGGCGAGAACGGCGAGTTCCATTCTTGTGTGGTGGCGGGGCCGATGTTCTCGCGCCGGATCGAGGTGAGCGTGGGTGAGACCGTCGAGCGCGACGGGTTCGCCTACGCTGATTTGCTGCCGGCTTAGCAGTTACCGCTCGTCCCCGCGAAAGCGAGGACCCAGCACTGGATTCCCGCTTGCGCGGGAATGAGCGGAGTGTGTGGTTACGCCCTCAGCACGCCACCTGTCCGCTTGGCCACCTCAGCCACGATTTTCTGTCCGAGCGCGTCGATCTCGGCGTCGGTCATGGTCTTCTCGCGCGGCTGCATGGTCACTGCGATGGCGATCGACTTCTTACCGGGGTCGATGCCCTTGCCTTCGTAGACGTCGAACACGGTCACACCGACGATCAGCTTCTTGTCGACGTTCTGTGCGGCGCGCACGATGTCGGCGGCCTTCACGCTGCTCTCGACCACAAAGGCGAAGTCGCGCTCGACCGGCTGGAACGGCGACAGTTCGAGCAAGGGCTTGGCGCGTGTTGCTTTCGCCTTCGGCTCGGGGATTTTGTCCAGGATCACTTCGAACGCCACCAGCGGTCCTTCCGCCTTGAGCGCCGCAATCGCCCGCGGGTGCAATTCGCCGAAGTGGCCGAGCACGTTCTGCGGCCCGATCTGGATCGTGCCGGAGCGGCCCGGATGGAACCAGGCAGGACCGCCGGGCACCACCTGCAGCGCCTGCATCGGCGCGCCGGCGGCGGCGAGCACGGCGAAAGCGTCGGCCTTGGCATCGAACACGTCGACCGGCTCGGCCTTGCTCGTCCAGTGGCGGCCGATGCCGGAACCCTTGGCGAGCGCGCGGCGCAGGCCGGTGGCGGCGATGAACTGGTCTTGCGGCTGGTCGCCCTTGAAAATCTGCCCGACCTCGAACAGCGCCACGTCCGCGCTGCCGCGGTGGGCGTTGCGCTGTGCCGACATGACCAGTCCGGGAATGAGGCTTGGCCGCATGTCGGACAATTCGGCGGCGATCGGATTGGCCAGCGCCAGCTCCGGCTTGCCGCCGTCGAACAGTTCCGCCTCGCGCTTCGACACGAACGACCAGGTGACGGCCTCGACCATGGCGCGGGCGGCGAGCGCGCGCTTGGCCTTGCGGGTGCGGTTCTGGATCGGCGTGAGCACGGCTTTGCGGGCATTGTCGCCGCGCGGGAACGGCGTCGACGGCACCTGGTCGACGCCGACGATGCGCACCAGTTCCTCGACGATGTCGGCGCGGCCATGCACGTCCGGCCGCCAGGACGGCACCGCCACCTTCACCTTCTCGCCTTGACCGGCGGCAAAGAAGCCGAGCTTCTCCAGCACGCGGCGCACCTCAGGGAGCGGCAGCTTGATGCCGGCGAGGCGCTGCAGTTCGCTCAACGGAAAATCGATGATCGTTTCCTTCGGCGCCGGATCGCCCGCGACCACGATCTCCGACGGCGTGCCGCCGCAGAGATCGAGCACCATCTGCGTCGCGAGTTCGAGACCGGGCAGCATGAAATTCGGATCGACGCCGCGCTCGAAGCGGTAGCGCGCATCGGAATTGACGCCGAGCTTGCGGCCGGTCTGCGCGATGTTGAGCGCGTCCCACAGCGCCGATTCGATCAGCACGTCGGCGGTCGTCTCCGAACAGCCGGTGGCTTCGCCGCCCATGATGCCGGCGAGCGATTCGACGCCCTTTTCGTCGGCGATCACGCACATAGCCGTTGTCGAGCGCGTAGGTCTTGCCGTCGAGCGCCAGCAGCGTCTCGCCGCTGTTTGCGCGCCGCACGGTGAGATGGCCGTTGACCTTGGCGGCGTCGAACACATGCAGCGGCCGTCCGCGGTCGAAGGTGATGAAGTTGGTGATGTCGACCAGCGCGTTGATCGGCCGCAGGCCGATGGCCGTGAGCCGCTTCTGCAGCCAGTCCGGCGAGGGGCCGTTCTTGACGCCTTTCACCAGGCGCAGGCCGAAGGCGGGGCACAGTTCCGGCGCTTCAATCGCGACCTTGACCGGGCAGGGGAACGTGCCCTTCACCGGCTTGGGCGGGCGGTCCTTGAAGTCGCCGATCGTCGTGGCGCCGAGGTCGCGCGCGATGCCGTTGACGCCGTTGCAGTCCGGCCGGTTGGGCGTGAGATTGATATCGATCACCGGCTCGCTGACGCCGGCCCAGTCGACGTAAGACTTGCCGACCGGCGCGTCGGCCGGCAGCTCGATGATGCCGTCGTGGTCGTCGGAAATCATCAGTTCGGCCGCCGAGCACAGCATGCCGCGGCTTTCCACGCCGCGAATGGTGCCGACCGTCAGCGTGATGTTCTTGCCGGGGATGAAGGTGCCGGGCGCCGAGAACACGCCCTTCATGCCGGCGCGCGCATTGGGCGCGCCGCAAACGACCTGGATCGGCTTGCCGTCGCCCAATTCGACCATGCAGACGCGCAGGCGGTCTGCGTTCGGATGCTTCTCGGCAGAAATGACGTTGGCGATGACGAAGGGCTTGAGCAGAGCGGCCTTGTCCTCGACGTTCTCGACCTCGAGCCCGATCATGGTGAGCTTGTCGACGATCTCGCCCAGCGGTGCGATGGTGTCGAGATGCTCCTTCAGCCAGGGGAGAGTGAACTTCACGAGCTCAGTCCCCCCGCCAGCGTCGGGAAGTCGAGCGGCCGGAAGCCGTAATGCGCGAGCCAGCGCACGTCGGCCTCGAAGAAGGCGCGCAGATCGTGCATGCCGTATTTGAGCATGGCGATGCGGTCGATGCCCAAGCCCCAAGCGAAGCCCTGATACTCCGCCGGATCGAGGCCGCAATTCTTCAGCACGTTCGGGTGCACCATGCCGCAGCCGAGAATCTCCAGCCAGTCCTCACCCTCGCCGAAACGAATCTCGCCCTTGTCGCGTTTGCACTGGATGTCGACTTCCAGCGACGGCTCGGTGAACGGGAAGAATGACGGGCGGAAGCGCATCTTCACGCCGTCGACCTCGAAGAACGCCTTGCAGAATTCTTCCAGGATCCATTTCAGATGGCCGAGATGCGAGCCCTTGTCGATGACCAGGCCCTCGACCTGGTGGAACATGGGCGTGTGAGTTTGATCGGAGTCACTGCGATAAGTGCGGCCCGGGCAGATGACGCGGATCGGCGGCTTCTGGCTCAGCATGGTGCGCACCTGCACCGGCGAGGTGTGGGTGCGCAGCAACAGCCGAGAGCCGCCGGGTTTGGGCGGGAAATAGAAGGTGTCGTGCATCTCCCGCGCCGGGTGGCCTTCGGGGAAATTCAGCTTGGTGAAGTTGTAGTCGTCGGTCTCGATATCGGGACCTTCCGCCACCGCAAAGCCCATGTCGGCGAAGATGGCGGTAAGCTCGTCGATCACCTGGCTGATCGGATGCACGCGGCCGCTCTCGGCCGGCGCCTCGCGCACCGGCAGTGTGACGTCCACGGTTTCGGTGTTGAGCCGGGCATCGAGCGCGCTGGCGGAGAGCGCATCCTTGCGCGCAGCGAGTGCCGCGGTGATGCGATCCTTCAACCCGTTGATCGCCGGTCCTTGTGCCTTGCGCTGGTCCGGCGTCATGGCGCCGAGCGTCTTGAGCAGCGCCGTGACCGAGCCGCTCTTGCCGAGCGCCGCAACGCGCAACGACTCCAGCCCCGCTTCGTCCTTGGCCGAAGCGATAGCCGCGAGCAGATCTTGTTCCAGTTGCGCGATGTCTGACATTGACGATGCCTCAGGCTGTCATCATCCGCGAAAGCGGATGTTCCAGTAACCCCTGCGCACGCGAAATGACGAATAGCCGGTGGCTACTGGATGCCCCGCTTTCGCGGGGCATGACAAGTGTCGTTGTGGACGGCCTACGCCGGCAGCGCGGCCTTGGCCTTTTCCACGATCGCCTGGAACGCCGCCGGCTCGTGGATCGCGAGATCCGACAGCACCTTGCGGTCTACCACCAGGCCGGACTTCGCCAGCCCGGCGATGAAGCGGCTGTAGTTGAGGCCGAACGGCCGCACCGCGGCGTTCAGGCGCTGGATCCACAGTGCGCGGAAGGTGCGCTTGCGCCGCTTGCGGTCGCGGAAGGCGTATTGGCCGGCCTTTTCGACCGCCTGCTTGGCGACACGGATCGTATTCTTGCGGCGGCCGTAATAGCCCTTGGCGGCCTTGTAGACTTTCTTGTGCTTGGCGTGGGCGGTGACGCCACGTTTGACGCGGGCCATGACAAATCTCCTTGCGGTTCTTCAGCGTGCCTGACGGGGACAAGGGCCGCAGTAAGGGCGGCCGTAAATACGATCAGCCGTTGGGCAGAAAGTATTTCTTGATGTTGTCGCCGTCGGTCTTGAACAGCACCTTGGTGCCGCGATGTTCGCGGATCTGCTTGGTGGTCCGCTTGATCATGCCGTGGCGTTTGCCGGATTGCTGGAATTTCACCTTGCCGGACGCGGTGATTTTGAAGCGCTTTTTAGCGCCCGATTTGGTCTTCAGCTTGGGCATTTGGCTCTCCTGGTCGGCACGGGGGCGGGAAGGCCCACTCGGCCGGATATGCTCTGAAAGACCTATGTCTTTGAGCGGGTGCTCGGAATTGAGCTGTTAGTCGCTGCCACGGCAGCCCTGACTGGCCGGGCGGCGAGAGGCCGGCGTTATGGCAGAGGAGGCCGACCCTTGCAACCAAACGTTCGGCAAGGACGTTAACCTGTTGTTTTCGATCGCTTTGATATCAGGCCCCTCAATCAGCGCCATAAAGGGAGTTGTAGTCATGCACCGCATGATGAATTCGGTGATTTTTTCTGCATTTCTGGCCGGCGCGGCCTGGGTGGGCCCGTCGCCCGCCGCCTTTGCCGCCGTCCGCGACGGCAATTGGAGCGTGCTGATCATCACCGAAAAGGGCGAATGCGACCGCGGCTACCGTTACGAGGTGAAGGTCGCGAATGGCCGGGTCAGCTATCACGGCGGCTCAGGCATCGACCTCGCCGGCAGTGTCGCGCCGGATGGTGCGACCAAGGTCAGTATCAAGGTCGGCGACAAGGGTGCCAGCGGCACCGGCCATCTGTCGGGCCGCACCGGCGCCGGCGTCTGGCGCGGGGTCGGCGCGAACGGCAGCTGCGCCGGCCGCTGGGAAGCGGAACTGGAATAGAGCGACGCCGGCCGCGTGCGGCGCTGACGGCAAGCTAGAGCCGCGCCTTAGCGCGGCGCTAGCAGCATGACCATCTGGCGGCCTTCGAACCGCGGCTCCGATTCGATCTTGGCGATCGGCGCGGTGTCTTCCTTCACGCGATTGAGCAGCTTGTAGCCGAGTTCCTGGTGCGCCATTTCGCGGCCACGGAAGCGCAAGGTGATCTTGACCTTGTCGCCCTCTTCGAAGAAGCGCTTCATCGAACGCATCTTCACGTCGTAATCGTGATCGTCGATCATCGGCCGGAGCTTGATCTCCTTGATCTCGACGACTTTTTGCTTTTTGCGGGCTTCGGCGGCCTTCTTCTGCGCCTGGAATTTGTATTTGCCGAAATCCAGGATCTTGCAGACCGGCGGGGCGGTATTGGGAGAAATCTCCACCAAGTCGAGCCCAGCGGCTTCCGCCATGCCCATGGCGGTTTGAAAATCGACGACGCCTTTGTTGTCGCCGTTACTATCGATCAGCTGTACCTCTCGGGCGCGGATCTCCTCGTTGATGCGCGGGCCGTCCTTTTGGGCGGGCAGCGCGGACTTCATCGGACGACGAATGGCCTTTTTCTCCTCATGCTGTTGCGACAAGCCGGAGTGCGCGTGAGCGGCCCCGGAAAACGAAAGATTGGTAGAAACGGCGAATAAGTCAACGTGGTTCCGTCGATAGTGCCGGGTGAAATGACCGGGACGGGGCTCAAATCGCTCAAATACCTCTAATTTTGTCGCGTTCGCGGGGTCAGGGCCGCAGTTTTTTCGTGGCCGGTGATCTCGTCATAAAGCCGCAGCGTCTGCTGGGCGACCACGGGCGTACCGAAATGGCCGAGCACCCAGTCGCGCCCGCGCTCGCCCATGGCGCGGCGGACCGGCTCGGGCAGCGAAAACAGCCGCAGCAAGGTCGCCGTCAGCGCCGCATCGTCGCCGGCGTGATAGCGCAGGCCGGTGATGCGGCTTTCCGGCACCGCCGGCGGCGTCAGCACGATGTCCGGCCCGGCGCCTAGATCGGAGACGACGACCGGCCGCGTCATCGCCTGCGCCTCCAGGATCGCGCGTTGCAGGCCTTCGGGCTGCACCGCCGCCGAAACCACGACCGAGGCCGCGGCATAGGCGGCCGGCATGTCGGAGACCGGCGCCGCCATGCGGACGACGTCCATGGTGCTGGTCGACAGCACCAGATCCCAAAGCTCGCCAGTGTAATGCGTGCGGCCGCGGTCCTCGCCGACGAAGACGCACAGGAAATCCTTGAGGCCCATCTCCTTCAGCCGCTTCGCCGCCTTCACCACCACATGATGGCCTTTGCGGCGCACGATGCGGCCGACGATCAGGATCACCTTGGTGTCGTGCCTGATGCCCCAGGCGTGGCGTATCGCCTCGACGCGCTCGTGGATGACCTCGGCCGGATCGAAACGCTCGAAGTCGATGCTGGACGGCACGACCGCGATGCGCTCCCACGGCAGGCCGTAGCGGTCGTTGATCAATTGCGCGATCTGCTCGCTCACCGCCACGACGCGATCGCCGCGCGCCATGATGCCGTTGTACAGGTGCTTGAAGATGTTCTGGTCGCGAAAACCCTTGTACCAGCTGGTGACGAAGGGAATGCCGCGAAGGCGCGCGGCGAGAAAAGCGCTCCAGGCCGCAGAGCGGCCGAGCGCGTGGATCGCGTCGCATTTTCGCTCGCGCGCGATGCGGTTGAGCGTGGCGGCGTTGCGCAGCATGCGCAATGGATTGTTGCTGGCGAGATCGAGCGGCGACGAATTCGCCGCCGGCCGCCGTCACGTCGGCGACCAGCCGTCCGGCCTGCGACGCCACGATAGCGCGGTGGCCTGCCGCGGTGAGGATGCGCACCAGTCCGAGCGCGCCGACATCCGCCGCGCCGACATCGAGGGTGGGCACCACGATGAGCACGGTCAGTGCGTCGCGCGTTTGATGTGGGCGCGCCGGCAGGCCGGAACCGGATTCGGAAAATTCGTCGCGCGCGACCACGGGCGGACGCTCCTTCACGGACGGCATTTCAGACGCAGGCGAACTCGACATACCGTTTACTACCCCGGAGCCATCGGCATCAGACGTCGCGAGCCAGCAGCGAGGTATAAACGCCGCGAATAGCTTCGGCAACGCTCTGCGGCGAAAATACGAACTCGGCGAATTGCCGCGCGCGGGCGCTCAGCGCCTCTGTAGGCCGTAACGTCGAGCGCAAGCGCGGATGCAACCGCCCGCGCGAGCTCGCCGGCGCTGCCGGGCGGCACCAGCCAGCCGGTGCGCAAGTCGTCGCGCATGCGCGGCGGGCAAAGCACGTTTTCCGGCAAGCACCCCGACCGCGGTGGTGACCACCGGCCGGCCCATGGCCTGCGCCTCGCGCGGCCGCGTGTCCGGTCAGCGGCGGTTCGAGTGCCGGCACCACCACCACGTCGGCGGCCGCGAGCGCGGCCGGCATGTCGGCGCAAGGGCCGACGATGCGGCAGAGCGTGTCGATGCCGTGCATGCGGGCTTGCCGGCGCAGGCTCTTCGCGTAGCGCCGCTGCCCGCCATCCTCGCCGGCGAACACGAAGGCGATATTGGCGCCGCCTTTGCTGACGATCAGCGGCACGGCGTCGATCATGCTCAGTCTGTCCGTTCGACGGCGCGATGCGGCCGGGAACCAGCACCACGCGCATCTGCGGCGGAAGTCCCCACGCCCGGCGTAGCGCCGCGATGCGGTCGGCGCTCACCGCCGCCGGACTGAAGGTGGCGGTATCGACGGCGCGCGGGATCACGCGTGATGCGGTCGGGCGCGATATTGTAGCGCTCGATCATCGCGCGCGAGACGTAGCTCGACGGTGCGATCACCCGGTCGCCGCGCGCCAGCGAAGCGCAGAATGCCGTCAGCGGCCAGAAATTTGTCGGCAGCCGGTCGGGAAACGACGTGACCAGGAACACCGGCATGCGGTCGGTGGCGGCGATGCGCGCTCCAGGCGGCGCCGGCGCTCTGCGCATGCACGATATCGATGCGCTCGCCGGCGATCAGCTTCGCCAGCCGGCGCGCATTGTCGCGGATGCGCAGCGGATTGAATGTGTCGTTCGCGCATCGGCAGCCATTCGCCGCCGAAGGCGCGCAGTTCGCCGACCAGCGGCCCGCCGTCGCCGGCGACGATGGCGCGCGCGCCCGCTTGCAGCAGCGTCAGCGCGATATCGACCGCGGCTGCGGCCGGGCGGATCGTCGCGCAGCGCCGGCACCAATTGCAGGATGGTGGCGCCGGCGAGCGATCGCCGCGCGTCTGCGCCCAGGCCGATCAATAGCTCGCCCCCTTGCGTTCGGGGCCGGCTTGCGGCGAGAAGGTGCGGGACCGGATATCGCGTTCATCCCCGATTGGCCTGTACACGCATGAGCGAAGCTCGCCTGACCTCCCTGACGATAGAATCGCCGCCGCCGGCGCGGACCATCGCCGTGCGCGTGCGCGAGGGCAAGAGTGAGTCAAGAGTCCCGGCCTGTTCTGGCTCGGCGGCTTCAAGTCCGACATGAAGGGCACCAAGGCGGAGGCGCTCGACCAGCTGGGCCGAGGCAGAAGGGCCGCGCCTGCCTGCGCTTCGACTATTCCGGCCACGGCGAATCGGGCGGCGACTTCAACGACGGCACGATCGGCCGCTGGCTCGAGGAAAGCGTCGCGGTCTATCGCGCACTTTGCGCAAGGGTCCGCAGGTGGTGATCGGCTCGTCGATGGGCGGCTGGCTGGCCTTGCTGTTGGCGCGTGAATTGCGCGAAGCGCAACGGCGCGCCGCCGCATCGCCGGCATGGTGCTGATCGCGCCGGCGGTCGACTTCACCGAGGAACTGATGTGGAAGCAGCTTCTCCGCCGCGATCAAGCGCGAAATCGAGGAGAAGGGCGTCTGGCTGCGGCCGTCGGACTATTCGGAAGGGCCCTATCCGATCACCGCGGTCCCTGATCGAGGACGGCCGCAAGCATCTGTTGCTCGGCGGGCTGATCGAGACCGGCTGCCCGGTGCACATCCTGCAAGGCGTGCAGGACCCCGACGTGCCCTGGCAGCACGCGGTCGAACTGGTGTCGCGCTTTGCGCGCGACGACGTGGTGCTCACGCTGATCAAGGACGGCGACCACCGCCTGTCGCGGCCGGAGGACATCGAGCGACTGCTGAGCGCGGTGAGAGAGTTTTAAGCCAGCGCGGCAGCCCACTCCTCGCGCACGCTGTCGTCGATCTCCGCTTGCTTCTTTTCCAACGCTGCGAATTTTTCACGCGACAGAAGACGCGACAGCGCCCACACCGCGGCGCCGCGCACCAGCGGCGAGGCGTCGTCAAGCAAGCGCTCGGCTTCGCGCGCAAGCGAAGCGTCGCCGGAATTGCCGATGGCGATGAGCACATTGCGCACGAAGCGGTCGCGGCCGGTGCGCTTGATCGAGGTCTTGGCAAACAGCGCGCGGAATTGCGCGTCGTCGAGCCGCGCCAGCTCGGCGAGCGCTGGCGCGCGCAAGCTCTCGCGCGCGGCGAGCTTGGCCTCGCGGCCTTGCACCGCGAACTTGTTCCACGGACAGACGGCAAGGCAATCGTCGCAGCCGTAAATGCGGTTGCCCATCGCCGCGCGCAACTCACGCGGGATCGGGCCCTTGTGCTCGATGGTCAGATACGAAATGCAGCGCCGCGCATCGAGCCGATAGGGCTCCGGAAACGCCGCGGTCGGGCAGATGTCGAGACAGGCGCGGCAGCTGCCGCAATTGTCCGGCTCGGCCGCATCGGCCGGCAGATCGAGCGTGGTGAAGATCGAGCCGAGAAACAGCCACGAGCCGAACTGGCGCGACACCAGATTGGTGTGCTTGCCCTGCCAGCCGAGACCGGCGTTGGCCGCGAGCGGCTTCTCCATCACCGCCGCGGTGTCGACGAACACTTTCACGTCGCCGCCGGCATTCGCGACCAGCCAGCGCGCGATCTCCTTGAGCCGCGACTTGATCAGCTCGTGATAGTCGTCGCCCTTGGCGTAGACTCGAAATCGCGGCGCGGTCCTTGCGCGTCAAGATCGCCAGCGGATCGTCGTCCGGCCCGTAATTCATGCCGAGCATGATCACCGAGCGCACCTCCGGCCACAGCGCGTTCGGCGAAGCGCGCCGCTCGGCGGTCGCCGCCAGCCACGCCATGTCGCCGTGGGCGCCGTCGGCGAGAAAGCGTTCGAGCCGCGCCTTTGCTTCCGGCACGGCGTCGGGCTTGGTGACGCCGACAACGTCGAAGCCGCGCGCGCGCGCGTGTTCGATCAAGCGCAGCTTTGATCTTAGCGGATCGCTCAGAAGTCGAGGTCGGCGTAGGTCTTCGCCGGCGGCAGGCCGGCCAGCGTGTCGGCCAGGAGCGGGCGGAACGAGGGCCGCGACTTCACCCGCGCGTACCAGTTCTTGGCGGCTTCGTCTTCGTTCCACGGCACATCGCCCAGATAATCGGCGGCCGACAGATGCGCCGCCGCGGCAAGGTCGGCCAAGCTCAGCCGGTCGCCGGCGAGCCAGTCGCGCGTGCGCACCAGCCAGCCGATATAGGCCAGATGATAGCGGATATTGTGGCGGGCGGCGCGCAGCGCCTCGGTATCGGGCGGCCCGCCGCCCTGCTCCTTCGTCATATGGCGCTTGAACACGCGCTCGGTGACCAGCGGGCCGCTGACCTCGACATGGAATTTGTCGTTGAACCAGCTCGCGAGCCGCCGCACCTCGACCCGCTCCTCGGCCGCCGCCGGCAGCAGGCGGTCGGCGCTGTGCTCGGCCGGCAGCGTCTCCTCGATATATTCGGCGATGATGGCCGCGCCGGGAATCGCCGGCGCGCCGTCGGCCACCAGCACCGGGATTTCGCCGGCCGGATTGAGCAGCAGGAATTCCTCGCGCCGCTCCCAGAACCGTTCCTCCACCAGGCGCGCTGGAATGCCGTATTCGCCGAGGATCAGGCGCACATAGCGCGAATGCGGGCAAAGCGGTTGATGGAGCAGCGTCAGCATGGGTCCTGGAACTTGCCGGCCGGTGTTCTGGCCGCGATGGCGGGAATCGGAGGACAGCACTATAGAAAGCCGCCGCTTTGGAGCAACAAAAGCGGAGCAAATTAATGGCAGTTATGACTTTTTTCGTTGCTCGAATGATGGCATTGCGTCAAAAGCGCTGGCCTTCCGCGATAGCCACGGCTCGCATGAGCCGGCCCTTCTGGAGCAAGTTCAATGCCCCTTCACGCCCTCCAGGCAGCCGGACTGATTTCGGCGAATATCGACCTCATCAAGGCCGCCGTGCTCGGCTTTGTCGAGGGGCTGACCGAATATCTGCCGGTGTCCTCGACCGGCCATCTGCTGCTGATGGAACGTGTTCTCGGCTGGGGCGACGATGCCTTCGGCAAGTCGTTCGCCGTTCTGATCCAGCTCGGCGCCATCCTGGCGCTGCTCAGCATCTATTTCGGCCGGCTCTGGAACCTGGCGCGCAACATGTTCACCGAGTGGGAGGCGGCGCGTTTCGTCATCGGCGTGCTGCTCGCCTTCCTGCCGGCGGCGGTGATCGGCGCGCTCGCCTATCACATCATCAAGACCTATCTGTTCGACGTGCGCGTGGTCTGCGTCTCGCTGATCATCGGCGGCTTCATTCTGCTCTGGATCGACCGGCTGGACCTGAAGCCGCGCTATCACGAGGCGACCGGCTTCACGCTGCCGATGTATTTCATCATCGGCGTCTGCCAGTGCCTCTCCATGATCCCCGGCGTGTCGCGCGCCGGCGCCACCATCGTCGGCGCCATGCTGCTCGGCGCCGACCGCCGCTCGGCCGCGGAGTTCTCGTTCTGGCTGGCGATGCCGACCATGGTCGGCGCCTTCGCCTATGAAGCCTTCAAGGATCGCGCCGAGCTCGCCCACGCCAACATCATGTTGATCGCCGTCGGCTTTGTCTTCTCGTTCATCTTCGGCTGGATCGTGGTGAAGACGTTCCTGCGCTACGTTCAGCGCCATACGTTCGCGCTGTTCGCCTGGTGGCGCATCGTGCTCGGCACCGCCGGGCTGATCGCGATTTATTTTGTGTAGACGTTTTTCCAGTCACCCTTCGAGGCGCGCGCTTCGCGCGAGTGCCTCAGGGTGACGGATGAACTAGGCCACGCGGCTGTGGAACTGGCCGGTCTTGCGGAAGCGCCACAGATAGGACGGCACGATCGCCTCGATCGACTCCGGTTGGATGCCGAGCCCTTGCAGCGTGCGGCCTTCCGCTTTGGCGGCGTCGGAGACGACATTGTCGGTGCGCAGCAGCTCGACCTGGTCGGGCGTCAGCAGCGGCTTCGGCAGTATTGCAGGAACGGCCGCCTTGAGCTTGGCGGCGAAGAACGGCACCGGCACCAGCAGCCGCTTGCGCTCGATCGGTCGCCAGCACGAATCGCATCAGTTCCTTGAAGGTGCGCACCTCCGGCCCGCCCAGTTCGTAGATCGTGCCGCCTTTGGCATTGCCGTCGACGGCGTCGGCGATCGCCGCGGCGACGTCGCCGACGAACACCGGCTGGAAGCGGGTGTGCGCCGCCGCCGATCAGCGGCAGCGCCGGCGAGATGCGCGCCAGCGCGGCGAAGCGGTTGAAGAAATCGTCCTCCGGCCCGAACACGATCGACGGCCGCATGATGACGGCCTGCGGCAGCGCGGCCAGCACCAGGCGCTCGGCCTGCGGCCTTGGTGCGCGCGTAGGCAGCGCGCGAATTCTCGTCGGCGCCGATCGCCGACACATGCACCAGGCGGGCGCCATGGGCGCTCGCCGCCAGCGCCACCTGCTCGGCGCCGTAGGTCTGGACCGCGTCGAAGCGCTGGCGGCCGCGCTCGAACAGGATGCCGACCAGATTGATCAGCACGCTGGGCGTCGCGCGCCGGCGGCTTCCACCGAGGCGGCGTAGCGCAGATTGGCCTGCACGGCGTGGATCTGGCCGACGCGGCCGAGCGGCTGCAGATGGCCGGCGAGGTCGGGCCGGCGCACCGCGACGCGGATGCGGTAGCCGCGCCGGGCCAGCGCCCGCACCACATGGCGGCCGAGGAAGCCCGAGCCGCCGTAGACGGTGACGAGGGTTTCGGAATTGCTTTTGGCGGTCATTTCCGCGCTCATGGCAAAGGGGTGAACGGCTGCGGGGATACAGGATCGGCAGCAGGCTGTACAGGCCCGGCATGGGGTAGTGCCGGCCCCGAAAAGCGCTTCAATTGACAAGCCGAAACGGGCTCCGTACCTAGTCCCGGCCAGGCCCAGGTGGCGGAATTGGTAGACGCACTAGTTTCAGGTACTAGCGCCGCGAGGCGTGGAGGTTCGAGTCCTCTCCTGGGCACCAGTTTTCCACCGCATGATCCCGAAAAGTGGCCACCGGTTTTCGGACAAAATCATGCGCAAGCAAGCTCGGTAACGCAATGACCATCCGCCTGCATCGCGGCGATCTGCCCAACCTCTCCGCCTACAAAGGCGCGGTGGCGATCGACACCGAGACCATGGGTCTCGATCCCAACCGCGACCGGCTCTGCGTGGTGCAGCTCTCGCCCGGCAACGGCGATGCCGACGTGGTGCAGATCGCGGCCGGGCAAACCAAGGCGCCCAACATCGAAAAGCTGCTCGCCGACAAGTCGATCCTCAAGATCTTCCATTACGCGCGCTTCGATCTCGGCATGCTGGCCAAGGCTTTCGGCGTGATGGCCGAGCCGGTCTACTGCACCAAGATCGCTTCGCGGCTGGCGCGCACCTATACCGACAAGCATGGGCTCAAGGACCTGACGCGCGAGGTACTCGGCATCGACCTGTCGAAGCAGCAGCAATTGTCCGACTGGGGCGCCGACGCGCTCAGCGACTCGCAAGTGGCCTATGCGGCGACCGACGTGCTGCACCTGCATGCGCTCAAGGAGAAGCTGGACGCGATGCTGGCGCGTGAGAACCGCGCCGAACTGGCGGCGGCCTGCTTCCGCTTCCTGCCCGACCGCGTGCGCCTCGACCTCGCCGGCTGGGCGGCGCAGGATATTTTCTCGCATTCGGTTTGAGCCGCATGATTCCGGGAAAGCCCACAGCCGGCTCAATCGCGGCCGGGCGGCGGTTTTTGCGTAACGGATCCGTAAGCTAAGCTATTGTAATAAGGCTTGTATTCGTTGATATCTGGCTGCCGCGCAGGGGCCATATTCGCACGTCAAGTTGCGCGGCGGGGCGTACGGGGATTTCCGAAAACGACAGCGAATGGAGCTAAATGCCGATCTTGGCGGGGACCGCGTGAGCACAGCCCAAACCGATCCGCAGGCCGCGCGCGCTTATTGGACCATGGGCCGCGGCGACAGCGACCGCGCGTTTCGCTCCGCGCGCCGGCACAGCCGTGCGGTCCGCATCCTGCGCGTGGCGATCCCGATCGTGGTGATTCTCGGCTTCACCGGCGTTTTTTTGATCGTCTATTTCAATCCGTTGCGCATGCTTGCCAAGCTGCCGATCGACATCGGGAATCTGGTGGTCGCCGGCACCAAGATCACCATGGAGAAGCCGCATCTGTCCGGCTTCACGCACGATGCGCGCGCCTATGAGCTTTCCGCCGACGCGGCGAAACAGGACCTGACTAAGCCGGATTTGATCGAATTGAACAATCTCCACGCCAAGGTGCAGATGCAGGACAAGAGCACGGTCCAGATCTCCGCGGCCACCGGCCTCTATGACAACAAGGCCGAGACCATCAAGCTCGACCGCGATATCGTGCTCACGTCGTCCGCCGGGTATACCGGCCGACTGAGCGAGGCGACGGTCGACATCCGCAATGGCCACGTGGTGTCCAAGCATCCGGTTGAAATCGAGATGCTGCAAGGCACCCTCAACGCCAACCGGCTGGAACTCGTCGATTCCGGCGAGCTGGTGCGATTCGACGGCGGCGTGAACATGACGGTGATGCTCAACGGTTCGCCGTTGCCGCAAGCCAAGACCGGAGTGCCTTGATCGTGCTGCGTCTCCGTTCCTAATCGCTGCCGCATTGCTGGTCATGACCGGCGCGCCGCTCAATGCGCAGCCGTCGAAAGGGCCGCCGAACGCGCTGCAAGGATTTTCGCAGAATCACGATCAGCCGGTGCATATCGAGGCGGCGACGCTCGAAGTGCGCGACAAGGACAAGATGGCGACCTTCTCCGGCGATGTGCGGGTGACGCAAGGCGACACCAATCTGCGCTGCAAGACGCTGAAGGTGTTTTACGAACAAGACGACGCCAACGGCGACAAGAGCAAGAGCCTGAAGGCGGCGACCCCGGGTCCCGGCGGTCAGCAGCGCATCAAGCGGCTGGAAGCGCGGGGCGGGGTCGTGGTGACGCAGAAGGACCAGACCGCGACCGGCGAGACCGGCGTGTTCGACATGAAGAGCAACACCGTGACGCTAACCGGCACGGTGGTCATGACGCAGGGGCAGAACGTTTTGCGTGGCGATCGCCTGGTGGTCAATTTGACCAGCGGTGTCTCGCGGGTCGAATCCGGCAAGAATGGCCACGACCGGGTACAGGGCCTGTTCCTGCCCTCCAACGGGCCGGTGGATTTCAAACCGGGCGCCAAGGGCGGGCCTGCGCCGCAGCCGGCGCACAATTGACCCGAGACACCCCCGTAGCAGGGCCGGCTGCTCGCGGACGCGAGGAATCAGCTAATGTAGCCTGCCCGGCAAGGCTGGATGATCTGCCGGAGTGTAATGTGCGCCGCGAGGTGGCCCGGTGAACATCCTCTCGTTGTTTCGACGCCGGTCGCAGCCTGCCCGCCGTACGATCCCGCAATCGGCCGGGCCGGTGATCCGTCAAGTCGCGCCGGCGGCGGTGATGGCGCAGTCCGCGCGCCAGCCCAACCCCAATCCGCAACCGGCGGCCAATCGCCCGCAATACGCCGCCGACGGTCGGCAAGCCGTCCGCCCCGCTTATCTCGCGGTCCACGGCGTGGAGAAGAGTTTCGGCGGCCGCACGGTGGTCAAAGGCGTCACGCTCTATGTGCGGCGGGGCGAGGCGGTCGGGCTGCTGGGCCCCAACGGCGCCGGCAAAACCACGGTGTTCTATATGATCACCGGCCTGATCAAGGCCGACCGTGGCCGCATCGAGCTCGACGGCTATGACGTCACCGTGCTGCCGATGTATCAACGCGCGCGGCTCGGCATCGGCTATTTGCCGCAGGAGGCCTCGATCTTTCGCGGCCTCAACGTCGAGGACAATATCCGCTCCGTGCTCGAAATGGTGGAGCCGAACCGGCGCCGGCGCGAAGCCGACCTCAATGCGCTGTTGGAAGAATTCAACATCGCGCGCCTGCGCAAGACGCCGACTATCGCGCTGTCCGGCGGCGAGCGCCGCCGCGTCGAGATCGCGCGCGCGCTGGCGACACGGCCGAGCTACATGCTGCTGGACGAACCGTTCGCCGGCATCGATCCGATCGCGGTCGGCGACATCCAGGCGCTGGTGCGCCACCTCACCAATCGCGGCATCGGCGTTCTGATCACCGACCACAATGTGCGCGAGACGCTGGGCCTGACCGACCGCGCCTACATCATCTATTCCGGCGCCGTGTTGATGGAGGGCCACGCCGACGACATCGTCAACAATTCCGACGTGCGGCGGCTCTATCTGGGCGAAGAATTCAAGCTTTAGGCCGGCTTTTACGCACAAACTTTGTGCAATACCGCAGTGCGGAATCGCATACCGCGGGCGATAAAGACCTGCTATAAGTAAAAACAAGCAAGAATCGGACCAGTTTCCGCCGGGAAACCACCATGGCGTTGTCACAACGACTCGAGTTCCGCCAGACCCAAGCGCTGGTGATGACGCCGCAGCTGATGCAAGCCATCAAGCTGCTGCAGCTCTCCAGCCTTGACCTTGCGGCTTACGTCGACGCCGAGCTGGAAAAAAACCCGCTGCTCGAGCGCGCCAATGACGACGACGAAGCGCCGGCCGAGGCCGCCGAACCGGAAGGCTCGGCGTCCGAAAGCGGCGAAGGTGGCGAGGACGCTTCGACCGCCGACTGGATCGGCGAGGACATGGAGACCAGCCGCACCTCCATGGAGCAAGGGCTCGGCACCGAACTCGAAAATGTCTTCCCGGACGATGGCGAGGAAAAGAGCGCCGCGCCGGAAGCGCCGCCGCCGGCTTACTCGGAATGGTCCGGCGCCGGCAGCCAAAGCGGCGCGGACGGCGATTACAATCTGGAAGCTTTTGTCACGGCCGAGATCACGCTCGCCGCGCATCTCGCCGAGCAGATGGCGCTGGCGATTTCCGATCCGGCCGGACGCATGATCGGGCAATATCTGATCGACATGGTGGACGAAGCCGGTTACCTCACCGGCGATCTCGACGCCGTCGCCGACAAGCTGGGCGCGACTCGCGCCGATGTCGAAGCCGTGCTCGCGATCCTGCAGACGCTCGACCCGCCCGGCGTCTGCGCGCGCAACCTCACCGAATGTCTCGCCCTTCAGCTTAAAGATCGTGACCGCTACGATCCGGCGATGCGTTCGCTGGTCGAACATCTCGATCTGTTGGCCAAGCGCGATCTCGCTGCGTTGCGCCGCTTGTGCGGCGTCAACGACGAAGATCTCGCCGACATGATCGCCGAGATCCGCAATCTCAATCCGAAGCCGGGCTTAGCCTTCGGCTCGACCATGGTGCAGCCGATCGTGCCGGATGTGTATGTGCGGGCCGGTTCCAACGGGGCTTGGCAGGTCGAGCTCAATTCCGACACGCTGCCGAAAGTCCTCATCAGCCAGCGATATTACGCCCAGGTGTCGAAGACGACGCGCAGCGACAAGGACAAGACTTATCTCGCCGATTGTCTGCAAACCGCGACGTGGCTGGTGCGCGCGCTCGATCAACGCGCCAAGACTATTCTGAAGGTATCGAGCGAGATCGTGCGCCAGCAGGACGCCTTCTTCGCGAATGGCGTGCAGCATTTGCGGCCGCTCAATCTCAAGACCGTCGCCGACGCCATCGGCATGCACGAGTCGACCGTCTCGCGCGTGACCGCCAACAAGTACATGGCGACTACGCGCGGCATCTTCGAGCTGAAATATTTCTTTACCTCGTCGATCGCGTCGGCCGACGGCGGCGAAGCGCATTCCGCCGAAGCGGTGCGCCATCGCATTCGTCAGTTGATCGACGCCGAGCCCGCCGGCGACGTGCTCTCGGACGACACGATTGTCGACAGGCTGCGCGAAGCCGGCATCGACATCGCGCGCCGCACCGTCGCGAAGTACCGCGAGGCGATGCGCATCCCATCCTCGGTGCAGCGCCGGCGCGAGAAACAGGCGGCCGAATCCTAGAGCGGGAGAATCCACTACCAGGCGGCGGATTGACCTTTCACCGAACAGTCCTTAGCTCAATCGTGAGCCATGCGGAAAAAACTGGAGGCAAACAATGCCTTTGCGCGTGTCTGGCAAGAACATCAACATCGGCGTGGCGTTGCGGGACCGGATTGTCGAGCGCGTCGAAGAGGCGATGTCGAAATATTTCCGCGGCGGCTATTCCGGGCATGCCACCGTCGGCAAGGACGGCTTCGGGTTTCGCACCGAATGCGTGCTGCATCTCGATTCCGGCACGCTTTTGGAAGCCGAGGGCATGGCGGCCGATGCCTATGAAAGCGCCGATCAGGCCGCGATGCATATCGAAAAGCGGTTGCGGCGCTACAAGCGCCGCCGGGTCCAACGCAGCCCTGACACGATGTCAAAAGATGCAAGAAAAAGCGGCAAGTGATGCCCGGTCCGGGCCATTGACGCGGCTGCGGAGCCTCCTTATGGTCCGCCGCTTCCAACACCCCTTACCATTTAGCGCCG
This sequence comes from uncultured Alphaproteobacteria bacterium, assembly GCA_963772235.1. Taxonomy (GTDB): domain Bacteria; phylum Pseudomonadota; class Alphaproteobacteria; order Rhizobiales; family Xanthobacteraceae; genus Pseudolabrys. Next base: position 138,265 of record CAVYWI010000024.1, on the reverse strand, counting down.
CCTTTTCCGATCATTGGCCATGTCCATGACGCTCACCGATCTCGTCGCGCCCAATGCGATCGTCCCGGCGCTCAAGGTCAACAACAAGAAGCAAGCGATTCAGGAACTGGCCGCGCGCGCGGCCGAACTCACGGGTCAGAACGAGCGCGCGATTCTGGAAATCTTGTTGCAGCGCGAGAAGCTCGGCTCCACCGCGGTGGGCAATGGCGTCGCCATCCCGCACGGCAAACTGTCGAAGCTCGGCCGCCTGTTCGGACTGTTCGCGCGGCTGGAACGGCCGGTCGATTTCGAAGCGCTCGACGGTCAGCCGGTCGATCTCATTTTTCTGCTGCTGGCGCCGGAAGCCGCCGGCGCCGATCATCTCAAGGCGCTCGCCCGCGTCGCGCGCCTGCTGCGCGATCCCGAGGTCGCGCGCAAGCTGCGCGATTCGCGCGATGCCGATGCGCTCTATGCCGTGCTGGCGATGCCGGCCGCGAGCAGCGCGGCGTAACAACGCCGCGACACTCCCGACATCCGATTCAACTTAGTGGACGCTGACCGCCTCGAGCTCCTGGCTCCAGGCATTGGCAAGCGCGGCTTCGCGCGTGTCGGTCAGCATGATCGGCGTGCCGTCCGCGCTGTGCAGGGCGAACAGCTTGAGGCCGGGCGCGATCTTGGGCGCCTGCGGGAACAGGTTGGCGACGTCCTCGGAATTGATCGCCTTGACGTAAGCCAGGCGGCCATCGCCGAGATGCGCCAGTGCTTCCTGTGTGATCGCCGGGTTGGTGGTATTCGTTTCAGTCATCTTGTCTTTGTTCATGGCCCTCGACTCCTTTCATTGAACGCTCGACGCGGTCGAGTCCTGTTTTCACGAATGCGTCATTCCTGCTCGCTGATGGCGATTGTCTTCACAATCCGCTCGGCTTGCGGCCGCACCAGATCGATCGACAACAGCCCGTTCTTCAGGTCGGCGCCCAGAACCTCCATGCCGTCCGCCAGCACGAAGGTGCGCTGGAATTGGCGCGCGGCAATGCCGCGGTGGAGATATTGGCGGCTCTTGTCATCCTGCTGCCGCCCACGGATCACCAACTGACTTTCCTCGACGCAGACGTCGAGTTGGTCGCGGGTGAAACCGGCGACGGCGAGCGTAATGCGCAACCGCTCCGGGTTTTGCCCATCGCGCGCCAGCCGTTCGATGTTGTAGGGCGGGTAGCCATCGGCCCCCTTGGCGACGCGGTCGAGCACGCGCTCGATCTCGTCGAAGCCCAGCAGAAACGGGCTGGATAGTGACGGCACTCGTGACATGGTCTCAAAGCCCTCGCATGAAGCGACTTTGACGGGGCCCCTCGCGGGCGCCCCAACTGGGCAGCGACTGCCGTCCGGTCCCGCCTAATATGGGCAGGCGGGGTTAAAGGTTCAAGAACAAGGGGAATTTGGCTTCTAGCGGGCTATATTCGGTCCCTAATCCGGAGTCCCTAATGCCAAATCAGCCGTCCCTGCCGCCCCTCACCGTGCGGACCATTCGGGCCACGCCCATCGAGGTTCCGCCCAATTTCGTGCTTGGCACCAGCCGCGGCGCGTTTCGGCGGGTGCCGCTGCTGCTGATCGACGTGGACACCGAGCAGGGGGTTACTGGGCGCTCCTATCTCTTCTGTTATTTGCCGGCGGTGGCGGGCGCGATCATCAACCTGATCGACGACGTGGAGGCCGCGATCGAGGGCGACCGGCTCGATCCGCCGGCACTGTGGGCGAAGCTTGCCGGCCGTTATGCGTTGATCGGCGTGCAGGGCGTCGTGCGCATGGCGATGGCCGGGTTCGACGTGGCCTGCTGGGATGCATTGGCGATTGCCGCCGGGCAACCGCTCGTGCGCATGCTCGGCGCCGAGCCCCAGCCCGTCCCCGCCTACAATAGTTGCGGGCTCGGCCTGATGGACGATCTCGGCGCGCTCGCCGCCGAGGCGGAGAAGCTGCTCGCGGTCGGCAATTTCCGCGCGGTCAAGCTGCGCCTCGGCTATCCGACGCTGGCGGGCGATATCGCCGCCGTGCACGCGGTGCGCAAGCGTATCGGCGACGATATGCATTTGATGGTCGACTACAATCAGGCGCTCAGCGGGGACGAGGCGCTCACGCGTGGCCGCGCGCTGGATGCGGAAAATATCTATTGGCTGGAGGAGCCGATCCGCCACGACGACTATGCCGGCGCCGCCCGGCTCGCGCGCGAGCTTAAAGTCCCGATCCAGATCGGCGAAAATTTCTCTTTACCAACCAGCATGACGGCCGCGCTCGAACAGGCGAAGCCGGACTACGTGATGCCCGATCTCGAACGGATCGGCGGCGTTACCGGCTGGCGGCAGGCGGCGCAAATTGCTGCCGTGCAGGGCATCAAGATGTCGTCGCATCTGTTTCCGGAGGTCAGCGCACATCTGCTCGCGGCAACGCCGACGGGCCATTACCTCGAATACGTCGACTGGGCGGATGTGCTGTTGCAAGAGCCGCTCAAGCTCGCCGACGGCCAGGTGATCGTCCCCGACCGTCCGGGCAACGGCATGATGTGGAATGAGAACGCGGTGAAGCGCTTTCGCCTAACCTAGTTTCAACTTGAACAGCTTGATCGCGTTGTCGCGGCCGATTTTCATCCGATCAGCATCGCCGATCTCGGCGGCGTCGAACCATTGCGCGCCTTCGTCAACGGCTTCGAACGGCCAGTCGACCGAGAACATCACCCGTTCGGCGCCCATCTCGGTCATGGCATTGACCAGCGACGGCGTATGGAAATTGCCCGACGTGGTGAGATGAAAGTGCTTGCGGAAATAGTGCCCGACGCCGTGCTTGGCCGCATATTTGTGCGGCGCTTTCATCCAGCCGTTGCGTCCGTCGATGCGCCAGAGCTGCACCGGGATGCCCTCGCCGAGATGGCCGAGCACCATCTTCAGGTTCGGATGTTCGTCGAACAAGCCGCTGCCGATTAGCCGCAGTGCATGCACCGCCGTCTCCGCCGAAAACGCCCAGTTCGGCCCAAGCAGCCAGGCATGGCATTCGTATTGTTTGGTCCAACTCGGCAGCGGATTGCGCGGGTGCAGATAGAACGGCGCGTCGAGCACCTCGACCGCGCGCCAGAACGGCCGGTATTGCGGCAAATCGTAATAGGTGACGTTGTCCGGTGTTCCCGTTTGCGAGAAGCCGTTGACCAGCGCGCCGACAAACCCGAGCTCCTTGACGCAGCGCGTGAGTTCGGCGATGGCCGCGTCGGGATCCTGCATCGGTAGCGCGGCGAAGGCGGCGAAACGACCAGGGCGCTTGCGCACATGCTCAGCGAGAACATCGTTGGCCTGCTTGGCCACTTCGATAGCGCGCTTGACGTCGTGGATCGCCTGCACCGCCGGCGCGTTCAGCGACAGGATCATCATCTCGATGCCGTGCTTGTCCATTTCAGCGACGCGCATGTCCTGCACGTCGAGCAGGCGCGGGCCAAGGTCGTTCCACACATGCGCGCCGAACACCTGCAAATCGCCGAGCGTCGCCTCGATGGCGAAATGTTCCTCGAGCGCGATTTTGCCTTGCATGTCGTTTTCCCCGTGGCTTTTTCGTCATCATGCAACAGCGCTGCGATCGCTGTCAGCAGCGCCGCATCGTCGCGTGCATAAAAAAGCCGCCCGGGTGGGCGACTTGCCGAGCCGAAGCTCGCGAAGCGAGCGAAGGCTGGTGGAGCCAGGCGGGATCGAACCGCCGACCTCCTGCATGCCATGCAGGCGCTCTCCCAGCTGAGCTATGGCCCCAATTCGCAAATCTTATGCCGCATCGTGGGAATGCGCGTGCGGCGCGCGGTCGTCAAGTCTCCTCTTCCTTCTCGATGGTCTCGCCGATGATGTCGGTCACATCGGCATCGCCTTCCTCTTCTTCCTCGATGAAGGCGGCATCGTCGAGGCTTTCGTCGATCTCGACCTCTTCGGTCTCGCCCGCCGCGGTCGCGTCTTCCGCCGCCGGCTTCTTGCCCTGCTGTTCGGCCTCGGCGTCTTCGAGCGACACGAATTCGGCATCTGCCGTCTCGGGCGCGATCACCTCTGGCTCTGCAGCGGGCACAGGCCGCGCGACCGGCGTCGGCGCCGCCGGCTCAGGTCGCGCGCGTGAAGGCGCGGGAGCCGCGATGGGGACGACCTTGCCGGTATAGGGAGAAATCACCGGCGTCTTGCCGAGGTCGTAGAACTTGCGGCCGGTTTCCGGACAGATGCGTTTGGTGCCGAGTTCAGCTTTCGCCACGGTCAGGTTCCTCGAAATGGTCGATAAATCGGTGTTTCACTTGGCTAGTTGCAACGCCCCTGTCAATAGCGCAGACGCCACAACACGGCGGGATGACGCGCCGCGCGGGCGCGTGGTAGGACGGCCCGGTTATTAAGGATAGCGCCCGTGGATTCTGCCGTTTTGACCCCTTTGACTGCCCGCCGCGGCGGCCCTTTGCAGGGCCGTACCCGGGTGCCGGGAGACAAATCGATCTCGCATCGTGCCCTGATTTTAGGCGCGCTGACGGTCGGCGAGAGCACGGTCGCGGGCCTCCTGGAAGGCGAGGACGTGCTGCATACCGCCGAGGCCATGCGAGCGTTGGGCGCAAAGCTGGAGCGCGACGCTGACGGCCTGTGGCGAATCCATGGCGTCGGCGTCGCCGGTTTCGCCCAGCCGGCGGGTCCGCTCGATTTCGGCAATTCCGGCACCGGCTGCCGGCTAGCGATCGGTGCGGTTGCCGGCAACGCGGTCACCGCGACTTTTGTTGGTGACGCCTCGTTGAGCAGCCGGCCGATGCGGCGGGTGCTCGATCCGCTCGAACGGATGGGCGCGCGGGTGATCGAGGCCGCCGACGGCGGCCGGCTGCCGCTGACGCTGCAAGGCGCCGCCGATCCCGTTCCGATCGTATACGAATCCCCGGTACCGTCGGCGCAGCTCAAGTCGGCGGTGCTGCTGGCAGGACTTTCCGCGCCGGGCGAGACCACCGTGATGGAGGCCGAGGCAACGCGCGACCACACGGAACGGCTGCTGAAATACTTCGGCGCCAAGCTGACCAGCAAGCCATATGGCGAGCACGGCCGCCGCATCACTCTGCAGGGCCAGCCCGAACTCGAACCGACCAACGTCGTCGTGCCGGCCGATCCGTCCTCGGCGGCGTTCCCGATGGTTGCGGCTTTGCTGGTGCCCGGCTCCGATCTCATTCTCGATGCGGTGATGACCAATCCGTTGCGCACCGGACTGCTGACGACGCTGCGCGAGATGGGCGCCAGTATCGAGGCGGTAGCAAAACGCGACGACGGCGGCGAGGAGGTCGCCGATCTGCGCGTGGTCACATCGAGACTCAAAGGCATCGAGGTGCCGGCCGAGCGCGCGCCCGCGATGATCGACGAATATCCGATCCTGGCGGTGGCCGCGTCATTCGCGGAAGGCACGACGCGGATGCGCGGCTTGAAGGAATTGCGCGTCAAGGAATCCGACCGGCTTGAAGCCACCGCCGCTATGCTGCGCGCCAATGGCGTTACCGTCGAGATCGAGGGCGACGATCTGATCGTGCAGGGCAAAGCGAATGTCGCCGGCGGCGGCGAAGTGGCGACGCACATGGATCACCGCATCGCCATGGCGGCGCTGGTGATGGGCTTGGCGTCCGACAATCCGGTGCGCATCGACGACTCGGCGTTTATCGCCACCAGTTTCCCCGATTTCGTCGAACTGATGCGCGCGCTCGGCGCAGATTTCACATGATCATCGCCATCGACGGCCCGGCGGCGTCGGGCAAAGGTACGCTCGGCAGGCGACTGGCCGCTCATTATGGGCTGCGCCATCTAGATACCGGGCTGATTTACCGCGCGGTGGCGAAGGACGTGCTCGATGCCGGCTGCCGCCCCGACGACAAGACCGCCGCGGTCGCTGCCGCCAAAGCACTCGATCCAGCGCGGTTCGACGAGGCCATGCTCAAGAGCCATGCGGTGGGCGAGGCGGCCTCGGTCGTATCGGCGATCCCCGAGGTGCGCGCGGCGCTGCTCGCTTTCCAGCGCGAGTTCGCCGCCAAGCCGCCCGGCGCCGTACTCGACGGCCGCGATATCGGTACCGTCATCTGCCCGGACGCCGACGTTAAGATTTACGTAACCGCGACGCCGGAAGTGCGCGCCCGCCGCCGGGCGGCCGAATACCAGGCGCAGGGGCGCCAGATTGATGAGGCGACGGTATTGGCCGACATCGTCAAGCGCGACGAACGCGACAGCCAGCGCGCCGCCGCCCCCCTGAAACAGGCCCCGGACGCGCACTTGCTCGATACCACGCATTTGGCTATAGACCCGGCCATCCGGGCTGCCATCGACATCGTCGAGGCCACCCGAGCGGGCCGAGGGCGCGATTAACGCCCCTCGCGTTGGAGGACAAAGCCCCGCTCGTGCCTCTGCGTTGGGCGCCTGAAACGAACCATCGTTCCGAAAGCACGGTTTTAGCGCCGGCCACCGGGGATTCCGGTTGGCTGTCGAAGGTCTTGCGGGGCCTTCGGCCCGCGCATCCGGAACGCCATTCCAACCCGCCGGCGCGCCGCTAACAGGAGACTCCATGGCCACCGCTGTTGCACCCACGCGTGAAGACTTCGCCAAGCTGCTCGACGAAACATTCGGCGGCGGAAACCTGCAGGAAGGTTCCGTCATCAAGGGCAAGATCGTCGGCATCGAAAAGGACATGGCCGTCATCGACGTCGGTCTGAAGACCGAAGGCCGCGTGGCGCTGCGCGAATTCGCCGGGCCCGGACGCCAGTCCGATCTCAAGGTCGGCGACGAGGTCGAAGTCTATCTGGAGCGCGTCGAGAACGCGCTCGGCGAAGCGGTGCTGTCGCGCGACAAGGCGCGGCGCGAGGAAAGCTGGGGCAAGCTGGAGACCGCGTTCAAGAACAACGAGAAGGTCACCGGCGTCATCTTCAACCAGGTCAAGGGCGGCTTCACCGTCGATCTCGACGGCGCCGTGGCCTTCCTGCCGCGCAGTCAGGTCGACATCCGTCCGATCCGCGACGTCACGCCGCTGATGAACGTCAATCAGCCGTTCCAGATTCTGAAAATGGATCGCCGCCGCGGCAACATCGTGGTGTCGCGCCGCACCGTGCTGGAAGAGACGCGCGCCGAGCAGCGCCAGGAACTGGTGCAGAACCTCGAAGAGGGTCAGGTCATCGACGGCGTGGTCAAGAACATCACCGACTACGGCGCGTTCGTCGACCTCGGCGGCATCGACGGTCTGCTGCACGTCACCGACATCGCCTGGCGCCGCGTCAATCATCCGACCGAGGTGCTCAATATCGGCCAGACGGTGAAGGTCAAGATCATCAAGATCAACCACGAGACCCACCGCATCTCGCTCGGCATGAAGCAACTGCTCGACGATCCGTGGCAGGGCATCGAGGCCAAGTTCCCGGTCGGCACGAAGTTCAAGGGCCGCGTCACCAACATCACCGACTATGGCGCCTTCGTCGAACTGGAGCCGGGCATCGAGGGCCTGATCCACGTTTCGGAAATGTCGTGGACCAAGAAGAACGTGCATCCCGGCAAGATCGTCTCGACGTCGCAAGAGGTCGAGGTGCAGATCCTCGAAGTCGATCCGGTCAAGCGCCGCATCTCGCTCGGCCTCAAGCAGACCATGCGCAATCCGTGGGAAGTCTTCGTCGAGAAGCATCCGCCGGGTTCGACCGTGGAAGGCGAAGTCAAGAACAAGACCGAGTTCGGCCTGTTCCTCGGCCTCGACGGCGACGTGGACGGCATGGTCCACCTCTCCGACCTCGACTGGAAGCGTCCGGGCGAGCAGGTGATCGAGGAGTACAAGAAGGGCGACATGGTCAAGGCGCAAGTGCTCGACGTCGACGTCGAGAAGGAGCGCATCTCGCTCGGCGTCAAGCAGCTCGGCGGCGACCCGATGGAGCAGGCCGGCGATCTCAAGAAGGGCTCGGTGGTCACCTGCGAGGTCACCGAGGTGAAGGAGGCCGGCATCGAGGTCAAGATCGTCGGCACCGATCTCACCGCCTTCATCCGTCGCGCCGATCTGGCGCGCGACCGCGGCGAGCAGCGCCCCGAGCGCTTCGCCGTCGGCCAGAAGGTGGACGCCCGCGTCACCCAGTTCGACCGCAAGACCCACAAGGTCGGCGTCTCGATCAAGGCGCTCGAAGTGGCCGAGGAGAAGGAGGCGCTGGCGCAGTACGGCTCCGCCGATTCCGGCGCTTCGCTCGGCGACATCCTGGGCGCCGCGCTCAAGCAGCGCGAGGACAAGCCGGAGACGGAAAAGGCCGAGGAATAAGCGAACCGCCGGCCGGTTCCATATCGAGCCAACATCACCCCCGGGCTTGACCCGGGGGTTTTTCTTGACGACATCACATTGCCAAAAGCCGGTCGGATAGCGTCCGGTTCGCTGTAATATCCGGGGCGCGATTCGACTTTAGAGGACGAACCCCCAATGTCGCTCGATGCCGATGCCATCGTCGATCGCCGCCGCATGCGGCGCAAGCTCACCTTCTGGCGCGTCAGCGCGCTGCTGATCGCGCTCGTCGCGCTGGTCGGCCTGGCCGTCGCGTTTGTGCCCGGCAGCCGGCTGATGGCGCCCGGCAACTACATCGCCCGCATCAACGTGCAGGGTCTGATCCGCGGCAACCAGGACCGCGTCGAGGCGCTCGAACGGCTTGGCCAGCTCGCGGGCGCGGGCGGTGATCCTGCATATCGACAGTCCGGGCGGCACCACGGCCGGGCTCCGAACAGCTTTACGACGCGTTGCGCGCCTTGCAGGCGAAGAAACCGATGGTGGTGGTGGTCGACGGCTTGGCCGCTTCCGGCGCCTATATCGCAGCGCTCTCGTGCGACCACATCATCGCCCACGACACCTCGCTGGTCGGCTCGATCGGCGTGCTGTTCCAATATCCGAATTTTACCCAAGTGCTCAAAACCATCGGTATCCAGATGGAGGAGATCAAGTCCTCGCCGCTCAAGGCGGCGCCGAACGGCTTCGAGCCGACCAGCCCGGAGGCGCGGGCCGCGATCGCGGCGATCGTCACCGACTCCTATGCCTGGTTCAAGGACCTGGTGAAGAACCGCCGCAGGATGACCGATGCCCAGCTCGCCGCGGTGGTCGACGGGCGCGTCTTTACCGGCCGCCAGGGCGTCGGCCTCAAGCTGGTCGACAGTCTCGGCAACGAAAAGACCGCGCTGGCCTGGCTGGCAGAAGGAAAAGAAGATCCCGGCCTCGACACCGGTGCGCGACTATTCGCTCGAACCGAGGTTCAGCGAACTCTCCTTCCTGCACGTCGCCGCCTGGACGTTCGAGGCGGTGGGCTTGAGCGCCGTTGCGCACCGCATCGAGGCGTGGGGCGCGGTGCAGGCGGTCGAAAGACTCAACCTTGACGGTCTCTTGGCGCTTTGGCACCCTGCCTCCGGCAACTGACCACCGGTTGAGCAGGGCGGCATCAATGATCAAGTCTGAGCTTGTGCAACGTATCGCCGCCCAGAACCCCCACCTCTACCAACGCGACGTCGAAAACATAGTTAACGCGATCCTCGGCGAAGTCACCAATGCCATGGCCCAGGGCGACCGCGTCGAGTTGCGCGGCTTCGGCGCCTTCTCGGTCAAGCACCGGCCGGCCCGTACCGGCCGCAATCCGCGCACCGGCGCGCACGTCTCGGTCGAGCAGAAATCGGTGCCGTTCTTCAAGACCGGCAAGGAAATGCGCGAGCGGCTGAACAAGACCGGCCCGGCGTAAGCGGCCGGTTCCCCGGATTAGCGATGGTGCTATTGTTGTGGCCGGGCTTGCCCGGCCACTAGTGTCTTGGAGAGGCAGCGGTGTTCCGCAAGATCGTCACGGCAATTGTCGTCGTCCCGCTCGCCGCGGTGATCATCGCCTTCGCGGTCGCCAACCGGCAGACGGTGACGGTTTCGTTCGATCCCTTTTCGTCGACGAGCCCGGCCTATGCGGCGACGCTGCCGCTGTTCGTGGTCATCTTGGTGGTGCTGATTCTAGGCGTGCTGGTCGGTGGCGTTGCCGCCTGGCTCCGCCAGGGCAAGTGGCGGCGTGCTGCCCGGCGGCTCGATGGCGAGGTGCGCGCATTGCATGACGAAATCGAGAGCATCCGCCGCCGCTTCGGCGCGTCCGAGAAGCCGGCGCCCACGCAGGAGCCTGGCCCGTTGCCCCTCATCCCGGGGCCGATTACTTAACGCCACCGACGGGTTCCACTTTGCGGGAAGGGGGCGAAGGCTGCTAGAACCCCGCCCATGTCACTCTTGGTCAAAATATGCGGGCTGAAGACTCCGGAAGCGCTTGATGTGGCGCTGGAATCCGGTGCCGATCTGGTCGGCTTCGTGTTCTTTGCGCCGAGCCCGCGCCATCTCGCGCTGGCGGCCGCGCGCACTCTCGGCGAGCGGGTCAAGGCGCGCGCCGGCAAAGTCGCACTCTCCGTCGATGCCGACGACGAGACGCTGCGCAGCGTCGTCGAGGCGCTCAAGCCCGACATGTTGCAATTGCACGGCAAGGAGACGCCCGAGCGGGTGACCACGCTGCGCGCACGCTTCGGCCTGCCGGTAATGAAGGCTGTACCGATTGCCGAGCGCAAGGACCTCGCGCGCATCGATGTCTACAAGAAAGTAGCCGACCGGCTGATCTTCGATGCGCGCGCGCCGCAGGACGCGACAAGGCCCGGCGGCCTCGGCACGCCGTTCGACTGGACCTTGCTCAAGGGCATTGATCCGGGAATTCCTTACATGCTCTCGGGCGGGCTTGACGCCGGCAATGTCGCCGAAGCCTTGCGCATCACGCGCGCACCCGGCGTCGATGTCTCATCGGGCGTCGAGGGCGCGCTTGGCGAAAAAGATCCCGACAAGATCCGCGCCTTCATCCGTGCTGCACGCGCCGCCGAGTCCGCGCTCGCCGCGAAGGTCAACGCATGACCGCGCCGCAACCCAATTCCTTCCGTACCGGCCCCGACGAGCGCGGGCATTTCGGCATCTATGGCGGTCGTTTCGTCGCCGAGACGCTGATGCCGCTGATCCTGGAATTGGAGAAGGCCTACGCCACGGCCAAGGCCGATCCGAAATTCCAGAAAGAAATGGATGGCTATCTCGCGACCTACGTCGGGCGGCCGTCGCCGCTATATTTCGCCGAACGTCTCACGCAACACTGCGGTGGCGCCAAGATCTATTTCAAGCGCGAGGAGCTCAATCACACCGGCGCGCACAAGGTGAACAATGTGCTCGGCCAGATCATGCTGGCCAGACGCATGGGCAAGACCCGCATCATCGCCGAGACCGGCGCCGGCATGCATGGCGTCGCCACCGCCACGCTGTGCGCCAAGTTCGGGCTGCCGTGCATCGTCTACATGGGCGAGGTTGACGTCGAGCGGCAGAAGCCGAACGTGCTGAGGATGAAGATGCTTGGGGCCGAGGTTCGCGCCGTCGAGTCGGGTTCTAAGACGCTTAAAGACGCTATGAATGAGGCGCTGCGCGACTGGGTCACCAACGTCGCTGACACCTTCTACTGCATCGGTACGGTGGCCGGCCCGCATCCTTATCCGGCGATGGTGCGCGATTTTCAGTGCATCATCGGTCGCGAGACGCGCGAGCAGATGCATGCCGCCGAAGGTCGCTTGCCGGATTCGCTGATCGCCTGCATCGGCGGCGGCTCCAATGCCATGGGCCTGTTCCATCCCTTCCTCGACGAACGCTCAATCGAAATCTACGGCGTTGAAGCGGCCGGCCATGGCCTGCCCAGCGGGCAGCATGCTGCCTCCGTTGCCGGTGGCCGGCCGGGCGTGCTGCACGGCAACCGCACCTATCTCTTGATGGATGACGACGGCCAGATCATCGAGGCGCACTCAATTTCCGCCGGCCTCGACTATCCCGGCATTGGACCCGAACACGCCTGGCTCAACGACATGGGCCGGGTGAAATTTTTGTCCGCGACCGACGACGAGGCGGTAGCCGCGTTCCAGCTTTGCAGCAAGCTCGAGGGCATTATCCCGGCACTGGAGCCGGCGCATGCGCTCGCCCGCGTGTTCGATCTCGCGCCGACAAAGCCTGCGGATCACCTGATGGTGGTCAATCTGTCGGGCCGCGGCGACAAGGACTTGACAAGCGTGGAAGCGTTTCTGGAAAGCAAGAAGAAATGACGACGCGCATCGACAAGCGCTTTGCCGCGCTGAAAGCGGAAGGCCGCGCCGCGCTGGTGACCTTCACCATGGCGGGTGATCCCGACTACGACACCTCGCTCGCCATCGCCAAGGCGCTGCCGAGGTCCGGCGCCGACGTAATCGAACTGGGCATGCCGTTCACCGATCCGATGGCCGATGGCCCGGCGATTCAAGCAGCCGGCGTGCGCGCGCTGAAAGCCGGCCAGCGCATGACCAAGACGCTGGCGATGGTACGCGAATTACGCAAGAGCGACGACGCAACGCCGATCGTGCTGATGGGCTATTACAATCCGATCTACATTTACGGCGTCGACAAATTTCTTGCCGATGCCAAGGCGGCCGGCGTCGATGGTTTGATCGTAGTGGATCTTCCGCCCGAGGAAGACGACGAACTTTGTCTGCCGACGCTGAAGATCGGCCTCAACTTCATCCGCCTGGCCACGCCGACCACCGACGACAAGCGGTTGCCGGCGGTGCTCAACAACACGTCCGGCTTCGTCTATTACGTTTCGATCACCGGCATCACCGGCGCGGCCGCGCCCGACGCCGGCAAAGTCAGCGCGGCGGTTGCACGCATCAAGCGCCACACCAAGCTGCCGGTCGCGGTCGGCTTCGGCGTGCGGACGGCCGAACAGGCGCGGGCTATCGCTGAAAACGCCGATGGCGTCGTGGTCGGCTCGGCGCTGGTCGATGCGCTGCGTCAAACCCTCGACAAGAACGGCAAAGCAGGCCCCGATACCGTCAAAGCGGTGACATTGCTGGTGTCGGCACTGGCCGATGGCGTGCGCTCGGCCCGCCGCGTGGCGGCTGAATAGGGACGGTTATAATTCTGACGAATCGGGCCTATATAGGCAAAGCATGAACTGGATCTCCAACGTCGTCCGCCCGAAGATTCGTAGCTTCCTGCGCCGCGAGACGCCGGAAAACCTCTGGATCAAATGTCCGGAGACCGGCCAACTCGTCTTTTTCAAGGACGTCGAGGCCAACGAGTTCGTCATTCCGAGCTCCAATTATCACATGCGCATCTCGGCATCGGCGCGGCTGAAGCTGATGTTCGACGGCGCCACCTGGCTCGATATCGGTGTGCCGGAAGTTGCGGTCGATCCGCTCAAGTTCCGAGACGAACGCCGTTACGCCGATCGGCTGAAGGATGCCAAGACCAAAACCGGCCTGCATGATGCGGTAAAGCTCGGGCTCGGCAAACTCGACGGCTTGCCGGTCGTGATCGGCGTGCAGGACTTCGATTTCATGGGCGGCTCGCTCGGCATGGCGGCCGGCGAGGCGGTGATCAAGGGCCTGGAGACAGCGGTACAAAAGGGCACGCCCTTCATCATGTTCGCGGCCTCTGGCGGCGCGCGCATGCAGGAAGGTATTCTCGCGCTGATGCAATTACCGCGCACCACCGCCGCGGTGCAGATGCTGCGCGAGGCGCGCAAGCCCTACATTGTCGTCCTGACCAATCCCACCACCGGCGGCGTCACCGCGTCCTATGCGATGCTGGGTGACGTGCAAATCGCCGAGCCCGGCGCGCTGATCGGCTTTGCCGGTCCACGCGTCATCGAACAAACCATCCGCGAGAAATTGCCGGAAGGGTTCCAGCGCGCTGAATATCTCTCCGAGCATGGCATGGTGGACATGGTGGTGCACCGGCACAAATTGCGCGCGACGCTCGCCGAATTGTGCCGTCTGTTGACCAAGGCGCCGGCGACGACGGGCGCGCAGCCGCAATTGCCGGTTCCGGCGCACGCGTGAGCGCGCCGTCATGACGCCGCCGGTTGACGCGATCGTCGCGCGGCTTGCCGCGTTGCATCCCAAGCGGATTGATCTTTCGCTCGAGCGGATCGAGCGTCTGTTGGCTGCGCTCAATCATCCCGAACGAAAATTGCCGCCGGTGATTCATGTCGCCGGCACCAACGGCAAGGGCTCCACCATCGCCTTCATGCGGGCGATTTTGGAAGCTGCGGGAAAGCGCCTGCACGTCTATTCATCGCCGCATCTAGTGCGCTTCAACGAGCGCTACCGGCTCGGCCAGGCCGGGGCGGGCGCGCTGGTGAGCGACGCGGAACTCAGCGCGACGCTGGAGGAATGCGAACGCGCCAATGCCGGTGCGCCCATTACCGTGTTCGAGATCACCACGGCAGTCGGCATGATGCTGTTTGCGCGCCACCCGGCCGACGTTGTGTTGATGGAAGTCGGCCTCGGCGGCCGGCTGGACGCGACCAATGTGGTGGATCATCCGCTCGCCACCGTCATCACCCGGATCGCCATCGATCATACCGATTTTCTCGGCGACACGATCGAGAAGATTGCCAATGAGAAGGCTGGCATTCTCAAGCGCGCGACGCCGGCGATTGTGGCGGCGCAGGCACGCGCTGCGCTCGCCGTGATCGAGCGGCAAGCCGCACGGCTCAATGTGCCGCTGAAAATCGCCGGCGAGGACTGGACCGCGACCGAAGAGCGCGGCCGGCTGGTCTATCAGGATGAAGCGGGCCTGCTCGATCTGCCGGCGCCGAAACTTTACGGCCGCCATCAGTTTGAGAATGCCGGGCTTGCCATCGCGGCGCTGCGCGCGATCAAGCCGTTCAAGATTTCGCCGGCCGCCTATGAGGCCGGCATGGTCAAGGCCGATTGGCCAGCGCGGCTGCAACGGCTTGCACAGGGTCGGCTGGTGGAACTTGCGCCTCCCGGCACCGAGCTATGGCTCGACGGCGGGCACAATCCCGACGGCGGCCGCGCCATCGCGGCGGCGCTTGCCGATCTCGAGGAACGCGTCTCGCGCCCGTTGGTGCTGATTGTCGGCATGCTGGCCAGCAAGGATTGCGCCGGATTCTTGAGCAATTTCACCGGGCTCGCCCGCCGCATGATTGCCGTGCCGGTGCCGGGCGCGGAGAAGGGCCTCACCGCCGAGGCCGTCGCCGACGCGGCGCGCGCCATCGGCCTGCCCGCCACCAGCCGCGACAATCTCGATGAGGCACTCGATGCCGCGCGCAAGCTCGATCTGGATCCGCCGCCGCGCATCCTGATCACCGGCTCGCTCTATCTTGCCGGCGAGGCGCTGCGCGAAAACGGCACGCTTCCCACCTGAACCTGAAAATGCAAACGGCCGGCGCTAAGGCCTGCCGTTTCCACTTGAATTCTTGGCCGCGACTAGACTGCGCCGCTAATCCACTGATGCAGCTTCTGCTTCGGCGCCGCGCCGACTTGGCGCGAGGCGATCTCGCCGTTCTTGAACAGCATCAGCGTCGGGATCGACATGATGCCGTATTTCGCCGCCGTGTTCGGGTTCTCGTCGACGTTCATCTTGACGATCTTGACCTTGTCGCCGAGCTGGCCGGCGATCTCTTCCAGCGCCGGCGCGATCATGCGGCAGGGCCCGCACCATTCCGCCCAAAAATCAACGACCACGGGTTCGGCTGATTTCAGCACGTCCGATTCGAAGCTTGCGTCCGACGTTTTGCCGACGGCCATGGAGATTACCTCGTGTGGATTGTGGCGGAGAATCGTGGCGAATAATTGTGAGGGCAGGAACCTATGAATGCGATCCGGCAGCGTCAAGGCGTTATCGCGCGGACGTGACCCGCGCCAGCGCCGCATCCAGCGCCTCGCCCGAAAGCTCCATAAGATCAGGCACTTCGGTCCAGATCAAAGCGGCCCGTACGCGCTTGTCGGGGTACAACTTTGTCAGCACGGCGCGGTAAAGCGCAAGCTGCCGGACGTAAACGGGCGGCACGTCCTCGATTCGAGGCGGCGCGGGCCGGTTAGTTTTGAAATCCGCAATCAAAACAGACTTTTGCGTCACGACCAAGCGGTCGATCTGGCCGGAAACGCGCAAGGTTTCGCCGCCGAGGATAAGCCGGCCAACGATGGGGACTTCGGCCCGGCTGCCGGGCGCGAACAGGTCGGAGAAAGTCTCATGGGCGAGCAGAACTAAGACTTCTTCCGCGATCTTCTTGCGCCGTTCTTGGTCCAGTTCTTTGCCTGCTCGGGCGAGATAATCCTCGGCCACCGTGCGACGTCTTTCGGCGGGGATATCCGGCAGCGACTGCAGCAGTCGGTGCGTCAGCGACCCGTGCAGCAGGGCGGCAGCGCGGCCGCCGGAGGCAGGGGGGCGGGCGGCTTCGTCCTCGGCGCTCGACGGCGTGATGGTACGCACGCCGGTGATGTCAGAGCTGGCGTTCGATCTCAGCCAGCTCGGAATCGAAGTCGGCGTGGTTGCGGCAGACGTAGGTGTTCTTTCGATCTTCTCCGGTGGCGATGTTCTTTTGTGGAACCGCAGCACCTCGCCGTCGCCGTCGTCGGCCGGCTCGCTGACGCAATCGCCTTTCAGCGCGTCATCCACGATCTGATACCAGCAGCCGTCGGGAATCTTGTTGCGGCCTTGCGTGCCGGCGATCACCAGTCGCTCCTTGGCGCGCGTCATCGCGACATAAAGCAGGCGGCGGTATTCGTCGCGCGCGGCCTGCTGCGCCGCGCCGCGTGCATCGGCCATGGCGCCGATGTCGTCGCCGCGCGCGGTCGCCCAGACCAGCGCGCCATTATCCAAAACGAGCAGGCGCGGATCGCGCGGGCCGGTCGGCGGCGTGGTGGTGTCGGCCAAAATGACCGTGCGCGCCTCCAGCCCCTTGGCGCCGTGCACGGTCATCACGCGCACTTCGTCGCGCACCATCTCCATGTCGCGCTTCACTTCGCTTTGCGCCGCGCGCAGCCAGGCGACAAATCCCTGCAGCGACGGCGTCTCGCGCCGTTCATAGTCGAGCGCCAGATTAAGGAACTCGTCCAGCGCGTCGTTCGCCTCGGGGCCGAGCCGGGCGAGAAACTTCGCGCGCCCGCGGTTCGCGCCCAGCACATGGGCGAAGAAGCCGAATGGCGTGAGAGCGCGCGCGGCTTTTGCGAGCTCGTCGAGCGCGCTGTTCGTCGCCGCAAAGTCCGGCTTGTCGCGCAAACTGGCGCGCAGCGATCCCTTGCGGTCGAAGGCGATGTCGAACAACTGCTCATCGCTCAGGCCGAACAACGGACTGCGCAACACGCTCGCCAGGGCGAGATCGTCGTCCGGCAGCAGGAGGCAATCGGCGAGCGCCATCAGGTCCATCACCGCGATGTGCTCGGTGAGCACCAGCCGGTCGGCGCCAGCGACGGGGATGCTTGCATTCTTCAGCGAGCGGATGATCGCCTCGAACAGTGGGCCGCGCTGGCGCACCAGCACCAGCACGTCGCCCGGTTTGCGCCCACGCGCCATCCACCGCTTGACGTGCTCGGCGATGCGGCGCGCCAGCAGCACGCGCGGGCTGATCTCGCTCTCGGTGTCGAAGGGCGCATCCCAGCCCTCGATCTCCTTGCGCTCGGCCGGCGCGATCAGCGGCCACAGCTCGACCAGACCGGGCGCGGCGTCGGGCAGCGGCTGGTGTTCCGGGATTCCGACTTCGTCGGCGGTGATGCTGAGATAGACCTCGCGCGCCTTGAACACCTGATCCACCGAGCCGAGCACGTTGCCGCCCGAGCGGAACGAGTGGTGAAAGCGCAGGAACCGCCAGCCCAGCTCCGGCGCGTCGAATTGCCTGGCGAACTCACGGCGCATCTGGTCGAAGGCGAGTGGCGCGGCGCCCTGGAACGAGAAGATCGACTGCTTTTCGTCGCCGACCGCGAACACCGTGCGCTTGACGTTTCCCCGCGCACCGCCTGGCGTGAATTCGGAGACGATGGTGCGCACGATCTCCCATTGCTTCGGGCTCGTGTCCTGCGCCTCGTCGATCAGCACGTGATCGATGCCGAGGTCGAGCTTGTAGAGGACCCAGGCGGCGGACGAGCGTGCGAACAGCGCCAACGTCTTGTCGATCAGGTCGTCGTAGTCGAGAAAAGCGCGGCGGTCTTTTTCACGGCGGTAGCGTGCGATCACCTCGGCGGCGATGGCGATGAGCGCGGCGGTGCGGTCGCGCGCGGCGAGCGCGCGCTCGCGCGCAATTAGCGCGCAGACGCGCTCCTGTTCCGATTGCAGCCGCGCCAGCCAATCGGGATGCTTTTCCGCGATCTTTTTGGTAACGATATTTTTGCGCGGCGCGAGTTCGGTCGTGCAGAACACTTTCAGATAGTTGTCGATGCGCTCGCGCCCGGCCGCGGCCTGCACCGCCTGCAGCGCGGCGATATGATTGGTGTCGGATTTAGATCCGCTTTCGAGTATCTCGATCAGCGTCGGCCATTCTGCGGCCGGAATCAGCGAATGGGAAAAGAATTCCTGCTCGAGTGTTTCACGGGTTTCGTTCGCGGCGACGCCGAGCGACTGCGACAGCTGCGCTAAGGCCTTGTCGAGATTGCCAGCACTTTCGATCCAGGATTCGATGTCGTCGCGCTCGCGGATGGCGTCGGCGATCACGTCCTTGAAGGTCTGGTCGGCGGCGACCACGATGGCCGTTTCCAGCGCTTTGCCGAGCGCGCTGTCCGGCTTGGCCGAGGCTTCGAGCAGCACATCCAACGTCAATTTGTCGAGCAATTGCGTGGTCGAGGCCTCGTCCAGCACGGTGAAGCGCGCCGCCACATTGGCCTCGAATGGGAACTGGTGCAGCAGCCGCGTGCAGAAGGCGTGGATGGTTTGCACCTTCAAGCCGCCCGGCGTTTCCAGCGCCGAGGCAAACAGCCGGCGCGCCCGCGCCCGGCTGCGCGCGTCGGGCTTGCGGCCGGTCGAAAGCGCGATCTCTTTGTCGAGCGCGGCGTCGTCGAGCGCGGTCCAGCCGGAGAGCCGCTTGAACACCTCGTTGGCCATATTGGCGGCGGCGGTCTTGGTGAAGGTGATGCAGAGGATCTTGGCCGGGTCGACGCCGCGCAGCAGCAAATTGATCACGCGCTGCGCCAGCACATAGGTCTTGCCGGAGCCGGCATTGGCGGAGACGAAAGCCGACACGTCCGGATCGGCGGCCTCGACCTGCACGCGGCGGACGTCGGGCGGGATGGTGCGGGCGGCACTCACGACTCATCCTCCCCGCCGCCGGTCGCCGACCATTCCTTGACGCGGGCGAGATGGTCGTAGTCGCCGTAATGCGTCTTCCACATCGGATGCACGAGCGAGAGATAGGGCGTCGCTGCGTCCTCGAACTTCGCCGCCAGTTCCCTGAGCCGCGCCAGCGCGTGGTCAGCTTGCGTGTCGGGCGTGCCGTCCTTGAAGTTGATCTCGTTCGGCTTGCCGGCCGGCTCGCCGCCTTTCAGCGTTACATAAGTGAGTTCCGACACCGGACCGGCGGCAACGTCCTTGAAGCCGCCGGCGCGCAGGATGGCGGCTTCCAGCGTCAATTGCGGCGCGAGCCCTGTGCGCACTTGCTTCTCGGTGCGCGCTGCGCCGGTCTTGTAGTCGAGGATGGCGTAGCCCTCCCGACGCAGCTCGATGCGGTCGGCGATGGCCGAGAGCGTGAACTCGCGTTGGCCCGACCGGGAATTTCAACTCGCCGCGAATTTCCGCATGCAACGCCGCGAGGCCGTCGCGCCGCGCGTTGTCCCATTGCGCGAACCATTGCGCGATGCGCACGAAGCGCGGCCACCAAAAGGCGCGCGCCTCGGGAAAATCCTCGAGCTTGGCGAAATGTTTTTCGCCGAGCGACAGCAATTCCTTGAGCGGATCGGCCGGCGGCCGGGCGGAGAACTTCTCGGTGTAATCGCCGATGGCGCCGTGGATGACCGTGCCGCGGTCGCGCGCGCCGGGCGGCGTATCGACCGCATCGAGCGGCAGCAGGCGCAAAATGTATTTGGCGTAGATCGTATAGGGATCGCGCAGCCAGTCCTCGATGGCGGTGACCGACAGGCGTGACGGCCGCGCCTCGGTTTTCGGTTTCGGCGCCGGGCGATCGGCGGATTTCACTTGCGCCGGATGATCGAGCGCGCGGGCGTAGTTCGAGATAGACATTGCCGCGCGCCAGCACTTCTTTCCAGCGCGCCTCGCCGGCAAGCGCGGCAATGCGCTGCACGAAGCGCGAGGTCACTGTCGGCGCGCCGGCAATCTTGGCGGCGCGGGCGAGGATCACTTCGGGCTGCCCGAGCGCCTGCGCAAAGTCGTGCGCGGCCAGACCGATCATGCGCTCGGGCGGATCGAGCCCGAGTTCGGCGCGCATCGGACGGCTGAGCCAGGGATCGTTACGCGTCTCGCCCGGCCATGTTCCCTCGTTGAGCCCGCCGAGAACGACGCGGTCGAAGCTGAGCAGGCGTGCTTCCAACTGACCCAGAATGCTTACGCGCATGTCGGCCCTAATTGGCGGGCGCACTTTATATTTCCGATGGTCCACAATTGTGTGGAACAACTCACAATAGTCGCTTTTCGTAACCGCTAAGCCGGCGGCGGTCGGGCTCGCACTCAGTTCTTCAAAGGTGCGGACAAGTAAGGTGCCGTCGTTGTTTGTAAAGGCGGCGACCTCGCCTTTGCCATCCCGGCCGAGCCCGGAAATGACGGCGCTATGGCACTTGGCCAGCTCGGCGAGCGGATGCGCGCCCGGCTTCAACCTTTCCAGCGGCGCCAACGCGGCGCCGAGCCGGGCGACCAGTTCGGCGGCGACATCGAATTTGTCGTCGTCGATCAGCCCGCGCGGATCGCTGCGATGCAGCTCGGCGCGGTTGGCGCGGAAGGTGGAAAGCGCATGGCCAAGCGCGTCGCTGCCCGGGCGCGGACGCGGGCCGCGCAGCAGCGCGCGTTCCAGCGTCGCGACGGCGGCATGGTGCGCGCCCGCTTTGGCGCCGAGGCGCAGCAGCGGATGCTTGAGCAGCGCCAGCAGCGTCACCGGCTCCAAGCCGCCGAGGGCGGCATCGCGCGGCCAGCCGCGCGAACACGCCGGACGATGTGTCGGCGAGACTGTCGCCGCCGGAATCGTCCACCTTCACCTGCCAGCGCTCCAGCGCGGCGACGACGCGGCGCGCCAGCGCGCGGTCGGGCGTGACCAGCGCGGCGGACTTGCCCGCGGTTTCGAGCGTTTCGCGCAAGGCGACCGCGATGGCCAGCGCCTCGTCCTCGGCATTGGCGGCTTCGATCACAGCGAGCGAGGCGAGCGCGCCGTCGGTGGCGGCAGCAAAATCTTTCGTGCCGGTGCGCACCGGCCAGCGTTCGGTGGTGGCGGCGGGCCGCAAGGCTTCCGAGACGAGCCGCTCGCGGCCATGCGGCTGCGGCAGCGCGAGTTGCCGCACGTCGCCGCGTGTGATGCCGATGCGGTCGAGCAGCGCGTGCATGGCGAATTGCGCGTGGCCGGCCGCCGGCGCGCCGTCGTGCGTCGTGTCGTCGGCGTCGCCGGCGATCAGCGCCCAGGAGGCGTCGTCGAGATCCATGTCGAGGCCGGGCAGCACCACCGCGCCGTGCGGCAGCTTGGCGATGGTGGCGAGCAGCTTGGCGGTCGCCGGCATCGAGCCGGTGGAACCGGCGGCGATCACCGGCGCGTCGCTGTTCGTCGAGGCGCTTGGCCTCGGCCTCGATCAATTTGTCGCGCCGCTCGGCGGCTTCGATGGCGTTCCAGTTCCTCGAGCCAGGATCGCGCGCCAGTGCGGGTGCATGAATCTTGAGGAAATCGAGGGCGATCTGCCAATATTCGTCGAGGTCGTCGGGCACCAGCCTGTCGAGCCTGTCCCACGGCACCTGGCGCGTGATCATGTCGTCGATCAGCCGCGCGAGATCGTCGGCGAGCCGAGCGCGGCGGACGGCGTGTTGGCGATCAGCGGCGAGCCTTGGTCCGGCGCGATCGCGCTCGGCCCATTGCGAGATCAGTTGCGCCAGCAGGAGCCGCCGTTCGAGCGGCGCGATGGCGGCCGGCAAGGCGATGCGTCGCTTCGGCCAGCTCGCCGGTGGCGGCTTCGGCGAAGGCGATCTCGTCTTCGTCCAGATCGCCGAGCGCGACGATGCGCGGCAGAATGGCGGCGTCGCCTTTCAGCTCATCGAGGAACACCTCGCGCGCCAGGCGGCAGGCGCGCCGGGTCGGCAGGTAGAGCGTGGCCTTGCTGAGTTCGAGCGGATCGCCGCCGGACGGAAAGCCGGGCACCAGCTTGCCGTCGCGCAGCGCATCGATCAGCACGCGCAAGAACGGCGCCGAGGCGGGAATGGTGAAGACATTTGGTTTGGCGGCCGGCATTCGCGTGAATCATACACGCTTCCGCGTGCCGCCGATCAAGCCGTACTGCCCCGGATCGCCTTTTCCGCCAAAGCGATGGCGTCGGGGGTGCCGACATGCATCCACAGGCCTTCCAGCCGCAGGCCGTAGAGGCGGCCTTGTTCCGCCGCGCGGTCGAACAACAACGTCAGCGGGAACTCGCCCTGCGGCGTGTCCTTGAACAGCGCGGGGGCCAAAATAGCGGCGCCGGCAAATACGAAAGGCGCCACCGCGCGCTCAGCCCGGCGCGTCAGACGGCCGTCGGCGGCAAAGGCGAAATCGCCGCGCCCGGCATAGCCGATGCTGCCGGTGGTCGGCGCGAGCAGCAGCAAGGCGTCCATGGCGGCGGGGTCGAAGGTCTCGGCGAGGCGCGCGAGATTGGGCTTCACGCCATCGATCCAGATGCTGTCGGAATTGACGTGGAAGAACGGCGCTTCGCCCAGTTCGGGCAACGCCTTCACCACCGCGCCGCCGGTGCCGAGCAGCACGCCGCGCTCGTCGGAGATGGTGATTTTCGGCTTGGTGCGCGCGGCCAGATGCCGTTCGAGCTGCTCGGCGAAGTGATGCACGTTGACCACCGCGCGTTCGACGTTCGCTTCCGCCAGGCGGTCGAGCACGTGATCGATCAGCGGCTTGCCGCCGACCTCGACCAGAGGCTTGGGCATGCGCTCGGTGAGCGGGCGCATGCGCGTGCCGAGGCCGGCCGACAGCACCATGGCTTTGGTTGGTGTTGGGTGCATTGGCTAGATTGTCTTCAAGGGCGGCACGTTGATGCGATACCACGTGGCGAGCGCGGCAAGCGCCGGATGCGCCAGCGAGCGCTGCAGATAGGCCCATACCCGCGGCATGTGACGCAAATATTGCGGCTTGCCGTCGCGGCGGTCGAGGCGGGCGAAGATGCCGAGGATCTTGGAGGCGCGCTGCGCCGCCATCGTCGCGTAAAGCTGCGCGAAGGCCCGCGCATCGAAATCCGGGTCGGCCTTCATGCGCGCGCGGATGTAGCGCGACAGCAGCCCTATCTCGATCGACTCTGACACGTTCACGCGCGCGTCCTGCGCCAGCGAGGCGAGATCGTAGGCGGCCGGCCCCATCACCGCGTCCTGAAAATCGAGCAGGCCGACGCGCGCCACGCCGTCGCGTTCCGGCAGCCACAGCAGATTGGGCGAATGATAGTCGCGCAGCACCCAGACCGGCGGCGCCGCCAGCGCCGGCGCCAGCGCGTTGCGCCAAAGCTCGACATAGTCATCGCGCCGGCTACCGGCGAGCTTGACGTCAAGCCGCGGCAGGTACCAGTCGGCCATGAGCTCGACCTCGATCAGGAACGCGTCGAGGTCGTAACGCGGCAAGGTGTAATCGACGCCCGCCTCGACCGGCAGCACATCGGGCATCGGCGTGCGATGCAGTGCCGCCAGCAGATCGGCCGCCACCTCGTAGCGCGGCACGATCGGCAGCGGCGGATCGCCGTCCACCACCAGCTCGCTGCCAAGGTCTTCCATGATCAGCAGCCCGGCGTCGCGGTCGGCGGCAAGGATCGTCGGCGCGGAGAACCCGCGCGCCCGTAAAGCGTTCGCCATGGCGATGAACGGCGTCACGGTTTCGGCGAGATGCGCGATCGCGCTGTACGGCTTGCCGTCGCGCACCGGCGGCCCGTCGGGGCGCTTCGGCGAATTCATCAGCACGAAGCTCGCGCCGTCGCGGATGAGCAGCTCGTAGGCGCGGGTGGAGGCGTCGCCCTGCATGTAATGCCGGCTCGCGCCGCCGAAGCTGGAGCGGGACAGGAACATGCGGATGGTGGCGATGCGCGCGACGCGCGCGGCGAGCGTGCCGTAGCCGGTGACGCGCGCGTGGCGGAAGGTCGGGCCCTGCTGCGGCAACAGTGTCAGCGCGATGTCGATCCGGTCGGCCGGCAAGGCGTCGGCGGCGCGGTCCGGCCATTCCACCAGCGTCACCGCGCTGGGCGCGATGTCCTCGAAACCGAGCTCGACGAGGTCGGCCGGGCCGGACAGCCGGTAGAAATCGGCGTGCACCAGCGTGAAGTTTGGCAGCTCGTAGGCTTGCATCAGCGTGAAGGTCGGGCTCGGCACCTCGATGGTCTCGTCGCCGGCGAGATGGCGGATCAAGGCGCGGGCGAAGGTGGTCTTGCCGGCGCCGAGGTCGCCGGACAGCGTGATCATGTCGCCGGGCGCGAGCGCGGCGGCGACGTCCACCATCAGCCGGCGCGTGGCCTCTTCGTCGGCGAGCGTCACCGTGAAGCTGTAGCTGCCGGATGTGGCGGGAGGCATGGAATCATCCGTACTGGGGGCCGGCCACCTTATAATGATAAAGCCCGCCGGTGGCAGCTTGCTGGACCCCGCTTCCGGCGGCTAGCGTGCGGCCATGACCAAGCAAACCCTCGGAAAACTCCCCGCCGATGCCTTCGGCATGCTGGATTTGCCGCTGCTGCCGGCGGGCATCGTCGAAGGCTTTCACGCCTTGGGCGATCTCACCGGCATGGCGTCGGACGCCATGGATGAGCTCGGTATCGTCGGCGCCGTGCCGTCGAGCGTGCTCAAGCCGACCAACCCCAAGGCGCGACTGATCGGCCGCGCGCTGACGGTGATGAACGTCGCCGCCGAAGCGAGCGTGCCGGACAACGTCGCCACCGGCGTCTCCGGCATGGCCGAGATCGAGGCGCACAATTTGGCGGAACCCGGCGACGTGCTGGTGCTGCAAGGCGTCGATCAGGTGTCCAACATGGGCGGCATGTCGGCCTCGATCGGCTACCGGCAAGGCCAGATCGGCGCCATCGTCGACGGCGCGGTGCGCGACGTCGATCACTCGCGCGGCTCCGGCTATGCCATCTGGTCGCGCAGCGTCAGCCCGCTCACCGGCAAGTGGCGGGTCAAGACCGTGGCCGTCAACAAGCCGGTCACGATCTGCGGCGTCACGGTCACTCCCGGCGACCTGGTGCTGGCCGACGAGACCGGCGTGTGCTTCATCCCGCGCGCGCGCGCCGACGAGGTGCTGGCGCGCGTGCGCCAGATCGCCAAGAATGAGAAAGACCGCACCGCCAAGATCACGGCCGGCGTGCCGGTCAGCGAGTTGTTGCCGGGGAAGAAGTAAGCGCTAAGCGTCCTGCAAGGTCCGGCGCGAACAATCCAAAGCGATCTGAATTGACCTTACCGGACCTGAGACGGTCCGCCGCCATTCCGAGCGGGGAGCAGCTCAACGGCGTTTAGAATAATTGCGCAAGTATGCGTCGTTATCCGGCTTGCTCTTCGTCTCGCGGGGAAGCGTTTGGCTCTGGGTCCTCGTTTCGTAGTCGAGGCCATGGGTGCGACAGTAGTACCGGTGCTCCAGGACCTTCTGCGAGTTGCCGTCTCGTCTCGCCGTAATCACCTCGATTCCCACGGGCGCCATCTTCTGGCATTCGCCACAACGGATCAGCTCCGAACGATAGACGCTCCTGGTCACGCCGGGCTCGTTCAGCGCTATTTTCCCGATCAGCTCGCGCATGGTCTTCGCCTCGTGATGCCTGCATAAGGCATGGTGATTTGCGGGCCTTCCTTTTGGCGGACGGCTCTCAATTGTTCGTTTCCGCATTTGCGCGGTTTGAAATGGCGATCTTAACCGAAAATTCTCCTTGAAAATCGACGCCCCTCCGGCCTTTCGGGGTGCCATCGCCTGGAAAAAGGCCGCGCCGCCGAGGTGCTGGCGCGCGTGCGTGAGATCGTGAAGAACGAGAAAGGCCGCACCGCCAAGATCACGGCCGGCGTACCGGTGGCGGAATTGCTGCCGGGGAAGAACTAGCTTTCACGAACGTCAGTGTTGTTCGTCATGGCCGGGGGCCAAGCCCGGCCACGACGGATTCATTCCGCCTTGATGCCGAGCTTCTGGATCGTTGCCTGTCAGTAGGGTGAATTCCTTGTCGAGGCGCGCCAATGACGCGGCGCCAACCTTAACCGATTCCGCTTCAAACCGGCGTTCAGTCGCCGGTGAGGTAGCCGAAGCGCTTCATCTGCGCACCCTGGTCGCGGACGATACGTTCGATCTGGGCGGGCGTGAGCTACTCGCGCCACTGCCCCGCGCGGCCTTCGCGGAAGAATCGTTGCGCGGCCTTGGGTCGTTCGACGAAGCCCTCTTTGCTTTCCTGCGCTTGCAGCGCCGGCGGCGAACGGCACGATGATCTTGACGGTGTCGGCCATGACCGGCGCGCTCAAGGCGAGCGCCAGCGCTGCGGCGCAGAGCAAAGTCTTCAGAAGCTTCATGATCGTTTCCCCCAACTCGGCGTGCGCGCGGCCTTGCCGGCCGCTGTGTCATGGCGGGGAGTATAGGGGGACGGATAACTTATGACCGTGCGACGGGCGACCCCGCGTCAATAGTTGGTGCGGCGATAGGGTGAGTGCCGGACGGCGGGGGCGTCTTGCGCGGTGGCGGGACGGTTGAACACGACCTTGCAGGCTGGGCTGAGCTGGCCCTTTTTCTCGGCCAGACAATGCGCGACGCGGGCGACGTCGGGCATCGCCTGCTGGCACAGCCGGAATGCATCCGGGGTGCAGGCGTCGGCATCCTGCTGCGTGTAGGCGAGCGCGGGCAGCGGGGCTATGATCGCCGCGAATACGGCGATAGCGCACGGCTTGAACATGACGGTGCCCTCCAATCGGGGACACGTCCTCAACCGCCAGAGCCGGAAAATGTTCCTGGAACCAAGCGCATAGGCTCGAGGCCAAGCTCAACGATGAGTATTTCGTCCTGGCTCATGGCGGCGCGGCCGCGCACGCTCGGTCTGTCGGTCACGCCGGTCGCGGTCGGCGCGGCGTTGTCCTGGGCGCTTGATGCGGCGATTCACTGGCGGGCGGCAGCGGCGGCGCTGATCGCCAGCATGTTCATCCAGATGGGCACCAACCTGCACAACGACGCGGTCGATAGCGAGCGCGGCGGCGACGGGCCCGATCGCATCGGCCCGCCGCGCGTGACGGCGATGGGCCTGCTCACCGGGCGCCGGGTCAAGCACGGCGCCTGCACGTGTTTTGGGGTCGCGGCGCTGTTGGGGTTTTATCTGATCGTCGTCGGCGGCTGGCCGATTCTGCTGCTCGGCATTCTGTCGATCGCCGCGGGTTGGGCCTATACCGGCGGGCCATGGCCGATCGCCTATACGCCGCTCGGCGAGGTGTTCGTGATTGCCTTCTTCGGCCTCGGCGCGGTGGGCGGCACCTATTGGCTGTGCGCCGGCCATCTCAATGCGCCGGCGTTGGCCGCCGGGCTGGCGCTCGGGCTGATCACCGGCGCGGTGCTGCTGGTCAACAATTTCCGCGACCGCGAGGCCGATGCGCGGGTCGGTCGGCGCACGCTCGCCATTGTCGCGGGCGCGCGCGGCACCGCGGCGATCTATGCGGCGATGATGCTGGTGCCGTTTGCGCTACTCGTGCCGATCGGCCGCGCGCTGCCCGACCGGCACGTCTGGCTGGCGCTGCTGGCGCTGCCACCGACGCTGGCGCTGATCGCCCGCTTCATGCACGAGCCGCCCGGCCGCGGCCTCAACCGGGTTCTGGTGTGGACCGTGCAAATCCAGTTGCTGTTCAGCCTGTTGCTGAGCGCCGGATTGGTCCTGTGACCTAGATCAATGCAATTTCGAAGGAACTGCTTACAGGAAATTGAATAGGCTTCGGACCGCGAGCGGGGGTAGATTTAAACGATGACAATGCGCAAAGGCATTTATATCGTTCCCACCGACCGCTGGTACATCGAGCGGACGGTGTGGCTGATCGCCGGCGTGGTTCTGCTCGCCAGCACGCTCTTGGCGGTGCTGGTGTACCCGCTGTGGATCTTCGGCGTCGTCGCCACCGGCCTCGTCTCCATCAACGTGGCGTTCACCGGCTTCTGCCCGATCGGCAATGCGCTCAAGCTCCTCGGCTTCAAGGCGGCGCTTGGCGTGCCGAACCGCAAGTTTTATTTCCTGCAGACCGACAGCTGGTATCTCGAACGCCGCATCTACGTGACGGTCGGCGTCAACATCATCTTGGGCTCGATTCTGTTCCTAACCGTGAGCCCGTGGTGGGCGCTGTTCCCGGCTTTTGTCGGCACCGCCATGATCTGGTTCGCCGCGACCGGGCTCTGCATCCTCGCCAATATTCTTTTCTGGATCGGCGCCGAGCCGCGGCTCAATCCCGGCGCGCTGCGCGCCGCCAGTCCTGCCGGCGCCAAGCACGCCTGACTGTTTTATGCCGCGCGGGCTTCCTCCAGGCGTCTGTTGTTCTCCAGCAACCGATTGATAATCAGCTGCATCACGGCGAAGCCGAATGATGCGTCCTGAAAAAAGAGCTGCTTGGCCTTGCTTTCTGACAAAGCGAATAATCGACAGTCAGTGCGACACACGATCGTTGCGGTGCGTTCCTGATCGCGGGCAAAGACGCCGATTTCTCCAAGCACCGCTCCGGGCTCGAGCGTTTTACCGAGTTCGGAAATTTCAAGCGTGCCATCGACCAAAAAATAGAGTCGATCCGCTTTCTCTCCCTTGCGGATGAGAGTTTGCCCCGCAGCTAGATTTTGCACGGTCATGTAGGGTAGCAAGCTCTGAATCGGTAGATCGCCTCGATGGGCATCGCGCACGTCGCGGACCAAGCGATAGAATTGAAACAGGCGCAGCGTATTAACCGGGAACAAAATCGAGTGGAGGATGAAGACGGGGTACAAGTGATCGAAATATCCGTAGGCACAGAATAGGACGTTACTGCCCAAGGCCACCACGCGCAGAGGAATCATGGTGCTCATACAGAACGTTGCGAGCACTGCAGCGGACGCTAAGTATCCCAGAATTTCTATCCAAGACATGTGGCCACCTACTAGCGCGTCAACCCCCGATAGAAGCATCTTACAACAAGACACTCGGGGCAATGCCGCGAGCAGGGGGGAGGACGTCAGGCCGCAGCCGCGACGATTACGCCGCCGTCTGCTTGGCAGCTTCCTGCGCGGTCGGGAACACGCAGGTCACCGTCGTGCCTTGGCCGAGAGTGGAGTCGATCGTCACGGTGCCGCCGTGCAGTTCGACGAAGGAGCGCACCAGCGACAGCCCCAGCCCGCTGCCGCGGTGGCGCGAGCCCATCGAATCGGTTTCGAACCAGTCGAACACCTTGTCCATCGCCTCCGGCGGAATGCCCGGGCCGCGATCGGTGACCGAAAACACCACCGCGTCGGGGCGCCGCTCGACGGAAAGCGTGACAGTCTCGCCCGGCGGCGAAAAGCCGACGGCATTGGACAACAGGTCGAACAAAACCTGCCGCAGCCGCCGCGCGTCGGCAGTGAACGTGCCGATGCCGGGCATGGCGCGGATATCGAGCGCGATGCCGTCCTTCTTGAGCCGGTCCTGCACGCCCTCGGCAGCCTCGTCCATGCTGGCGCGGATGTCGACTTGCGTGAGGTTCAGCGCCATGGCGCCGGCGTCGATGGTGGCGAGATCGAGGATGTTGTTGATCAGCGCCAGCAGCGCGTTGGTCGAGGCCGTGATGTAGCCGAGATATTCGCGCTGTTTGTCGTTGAGCGGCCCGAACGCCGGATCGCCGAGGAAATGCGCGAAGCCGATGATGTTGGTGAGCGGCGAGCGCAATTCGTAGGATACGTGGTGCACGAAATCGACCTTGATGGCGTCGGCGGTCTCCAGCGCCTCGTTCTTCTCGATCAGTGCGCGCTCGACGTTCACCGTGTCGCTGACGTCCTGGAACGTGACGAGCGTGGCGCCGTCCGGCAGCGGCATGGCGGTCATGTCGATCAACATGCCGTCGCGCCGCTCGATGCGCGCGACGATCGGCTCGCGGTTGTCGATCGCGGTCACCGCCGCGCGCAAATCCCGCCACACCGTATTGTCGTCGTGCAGCGCCTGTGCCCAGGCGGTCACCGCTTCCACGTGCGGATGCTGGTCGAGCGCCTCGGGCGAAAGCTTCCACATGCGCTGGAACGCCGGATTATGCAGCCGCACGCGGCCGTCCGAGCCGAACACCGCGACCGCTTCGGCGAGATGGTCCAGCGTCTCGCGCTGCACCTTGATCAGCGCGTCGTAGCGGCGGTGCATGGCCAGACGTTCGGTGACGTCGTCATAGAGATAGGTGACGCCGCCCTCCGGATTGGGCGTGGTGACAACGCGCAGCGTGCGACCGTCCGGCAAATGCCACATATGCTCCTGCGGCTCGACCGCGCGATAGGCTTCGTGCAGTTGCTGCTTCCACTGCCGGAAGTCCTGCTCCTCGGGCAGCTTGCGGTTGGCGCGCAGGGCATCGAGCACGGCCGAGTCGGTCGGCGTCTGGTCGAGCAGGCCGCCGTCGAGTTCGAAAAGCGAGCGGAAGGCGGCGTTATTGAATATCAGCTTGTGGTCGACGTTGAAGATCGCGACGCCGGTGGCGAGCTGATCGAGCACGCGGCGGTGCGCCTCGATGCTGCGCGCGAGGTCGGCGCGCATGGCCTCCACCTCGGTGGCGTCGATCGCCATGCCGGCTGAGCCGGCGCCGCTCGGCGCATCCATCACGTCGAAGATGCGGCGCTCGCCGGCGACGATGGCCGGCACGCGGGCGGCATGTGGACCGCCGGCGGTGCGCGCGCGCGCGAAGTCGTCACGCGCGGTGCGGTCGAGCAATTCGAGCCCACGCTTGACCGCGTCGGTGGGATCCTCGGCGCTGACGGCGCGGGCGTAGGCCGCGTTCACGAAGATCAACCGGCCGGCATGGTCGCGTCCCCACACCGGGCTGGACAGGGAATTGAGCAGCGTCTTCAGGGTCTCGACGTCGCCCCTCAGCCGGTCATGGCGGGCGGCGAGATCCATCAGCTCGGATTCGATGCCGCTGACGTCGCGCAGGCGCAGCACCGCGCGCCCCGCCACCGCGCGTCCTTCCGCCTCGAGCGGCCGGCCGGCGCTGGTGGTGAGTGTCATCACGAAACCGCGGCCGTCCCGGCGCAGGGTATCGACCGCATGCTCCATGCGTTGCGCCGCCGCCGGCTCCAGCCATGCGCCGAAGGCGAGCGCGCGCTCCGGCAGCGAACCCGATACGACGATCCCGGTGTCGCCGATGATTTCCGGCTCGTCGTTGCCGGCCGGCCAGGCCACCAGCACTTGCGGCTGCGACAACAACAGCGTCTTGAGGCGGTCGATTTCGGCGCGCAACACCATGGCTTCGTCTTGCGCGGTGGACAGCGCCAGCGCGGAGGATTTGCGCGTGCGCAGGAGAACGACGATAGCCAGCACCGCGAAGCAGAGCAGACCGAGCGTCGTGGTTGCGGCGGCAACCTGGTCGTGGCTTACCGTCGCGGCGGCGCCGGTGAAGCGGTCGATGAGGCCCGTGCCAGCCTGCGCCGGCGTGGCGGGGGCGCCGCAAGACGCTGCAAGAACCAAGGCGGCGAGGAATCCGCCCCGTCTCGGACGAGCACGCAGCCTCTCGTTCGCCGTCCGGATCGTCGCCGGCATTTCAGATTGGCCCCAGGAATGCGAATGGCGTCCGCCGCGCCACGCGCGAATCGGAAGACTTTACCCCCGTGGGGACTCGCGCCGAAAGAGTCCAGACCGTGAACGAGAGTCGGATTAGCCGCGCAGTCGTGTTATTTCAACGCGCCGGCCCGCTTCGCCATGGCCTCGACGCTGATGCCGGCGAGCGCCGACGAGAATGAGCGCTCGGCTTCGATCAGCGCCGGCTTCACCACGTCATTGGCCAGCTCCGAATGGGACAGCAGCGCATGATCGGCATCGTCGGAGGCGTCGACGGCACGCAGGATATCGTCGGCGCTGACCTTACCGTGCTCGCGCGCGAGTTCGTAGCCGCCATGCGGCCCGCGCACGCCGCGCAGGATGCCTTCGCGCACCAGCGCCTGCAGGACGGGTTCGAGATGACGCGGTGGCAGCTTATGGCGCACCGCCAGCGCCTTGGCCGAAACCGGCCGAGTGCGGGCGTTGATCGCCACATCGATTACGGCGGCAATAGCAAGAACGCCCTTGCGGGACACCATCGGCATGCTTGGCACCACGGACCACGAAGGCCGCTGGTAATAGGCTACAGGCGGACATCCGTCCAGCCGAAAACATATGCAAAATCTAATTCAACTTCCGGTAGAGCCAAATCCGCCTGCTCCCCGTGTGGTTTGGTTGAGTGCGGCGACCTCAAGCAACTGAACACGCGCCACGGTTGCGATTACCAATTGGGCGATCCGCATGCCGCGCGCGATCGGCACCGCGTCGCCGCCGAGATTGACCAACAGCACCTGGATTTCCCCGCGGTAGTCGGAGTCGATGGTGCCGGGCGCGTTGAGCACGGTGAGCCCGTGCTTGATGGCGAGGCCGGAACGCGGCCGCACCTGCGCCTCGGTGCCGGGCGGCAGCGCGATGGCGATCCCGGTGGGCACTAGCGCGCGCGCGCCAGGCGATAGCACGAGCGGCGCGTCGGCGGGCACCGCGGCGATCAGATCCATGCCGGCGGCGAGCGCGCTTTGATAGGACGGCAGCGGCAGCTCCTGGCCGTGCGGGAGGCGGGTGATCTGAACTTCGATCATTACTTCTCCAGCTCCTCCGCCACGCGCGCGATCAGCATCGCGGCGACATCTTCCTTCGACTGCGGCGGCCAGGGCTCGATGCCGTGCGCGGTCACCAACTGAATCGTGTTGCGGTCGCCGCCCATGATGCCGGTCTGCGGCGACACGTCATTGGCGAGGATCCAGTCGCAGCCTTTGCGTGCCAGTTTCTCCTCGGCGTTGGCGATAACGTTTTCGGTTTCGGCGGCGAAGCCGATCACCAGCGTCGGCCGCTGCGATTTGCGGTGCGCGATAGTCGAGAGGATGTCGGGGTTTTCGACCAGCTTAAGTTCGGGCGTGATCTGCGCGGCCTTTTTCTTGAGCTTTTGCTCGCCGGCATTGGCGACACGCCAGTCCGCGACCGCCGCGGCGAAGATCGCGATATCGGCCGGCAGCGCGCGCTCGACCGCACGCAGCATATCGCGCGCGGATTCGACATGGATGACGTTGACGCCCGGTGGATCTGGCAAATTCACCGGCCCGCTGACCAGCGTCACATCGGCGCCGGCGTGCGCCGCCGCCGCGGCGATGGCGTGGCCCTGCTTGCCGGACGAACGATTGGCGATATAGCGCACCGGGTCGATCGGCTCATGTGTCGGGCCGGAGGTGACCAGCACGCGCTTGCCCTTGAGCGGCTGCGCTTTTGGCCCAAGCAAATGCTCCACTGCGGCGGCGATCTCCAGCGGCTCGGCCATGCGGCCCAAGCCGCGCTCGCCCTTCTCCGCCATCTCGCCTTCGTTGGGGCCGATGAGCGCTGCGCCGTCGGCGACGAGCTGGGCGAGATTGCGCTGCGTCGCCTTGTTCGTCCACATGTGCGGGTTCATCGCCGGCGCCAAAAGAATCCTGGTGCCGGCCGCGAGCAGCACCGCGGTGGCGAGATCGTCGGCGTGACCGCCGGCCATCTTGGCCATCAGGTCGGCGGTAGCCGGCGCGACGACGATAAGATCGGTCTCGCGCGCGAGGCGGATGTGGCCGACGTCGAATTCGCTCGCCGGCATCGAACAGGTCGGTGAACACGCGCTCGCCGACAATGGCGCCGGCCGACAGCGGCGTGACGAAATGCTCGGCGGCCTTGGTGAGAATGCAGCGCACGCTAAGGCCGCGCTCCTTCAGCCGGCGGATGAGATCGAGCGACTTGTAGGCGGCGATGCCGCCGCCGACGATCAGCAGCACGCGCTTGGTGTCGGCCGGCGCGCTTGACGCGCGGCGCGGCGCGGCGGTCTTGCCGGGCGGCGTGAAGCTCTCGAGGATGTCGTCGCCGGTCTCCTCGGCGGCGGCGCGCAGAATGGTGCGCACCTCGTCTTCGACCGAGCGGCCGCTTTTGGCCGCGCGC
The DNA here is from genome assembly GCA_963772235.1 of uncultured Alphaproteobacteria bacterium. Taxonomy (GTDB): domain Bacteria; phylum Pseudomonadota; class Alphaproteobacteria; order Rhizobiales; family Xanthobacteraceae; genus Pseudolabrys. Next base: position 104,174 of record CAVYWI010000024.1, on the reverse strand, counting down.
AGGCGCAACAGCTTCTTCAGGCGCTCGTCGAGCTGGCGGACGGTGAGGGAGGCCATCGGAAAAACTCACGCTATTGCATCTAGCTTAGTATGGCCATTGATAGCATTGCTATCAATGCAATCAAAGTCCATGGGGATTATGTAGGTAACGTACCGTAAATTAGAGGTGGCCCAGTAGGGATGAATAAGCCCATTTGGCAGAGTTTCGGAGTGAATTTCGGCCTAGCCGAAATTCTTGTGCGGTAAGAGCACGTCCGACCTAGGAATCGGTCTCACAAGTTGTGAATATGGGCTGTTGTCGGTTTGGCAACTGATTGATGGCAGAAATGATAACGGCTCACCTTGGTTTGGACCCCAAGATGAGCCGGTTAGGTGGGAGAAGATCCGCTCCTTCTGGAAGGGAGCGACGGTAGGACCGAGAAGCGCGACGGCGCGCGACCCGGCGGGGCATAGCCCCCAGCCAACCAGACGGCCCGAAAGGGCGGATTGAGCGCTTCTCAGGGCCTCTCAATCCCCGTCTCTGGTGGCGTTCATCGTGACAATGGTTTGGGCATACACAACCGTGTAATGCTTGAATTTCTACCTGTTCACAGGAATGTTGTGGTCGTGAACAAAAAAGCTGAATTAAATCAACGGCGTGATGACGTTCTTAAGCGGATGTTACACACACCTCCGCAGCCGAAAACTGCTGATAAGTCAGGGAAAAAACCATCAGAAAGTGGTCCTCCCGATGGCACCACATCTAACCCGCTGAAGCGTAAGCGAGAATCAGCGACCACCTTGCCAAGATAGCCCTCGGCGGAGTCAATAGGGGATTGTGACATAAACGTCACAGACACCCGGCGCAGTCGCCGGGTTTTTGATTCCAAGAGGTATGGACGTTGAATCCGAAATTCGCCGCATAACCGCGGATGAACTTAGTCGCGATCCTTGTCGCCTTCGATTACGGTTAGGTCGGGGGGCAGGCCATCGGTCATGCCAAAAGCCTGACCTCGCAAACATTCCCCGGCTTTTCCGCCGATCTTATCGGCGGTTGATCGAAGGGATGCGGCAAAATCTTTGCGCGAAATAATTTCGGCCTCATCTAAGATTTCGAGCGATCTGAGCGTTGAAGCGCACTTGCGCTTCAACAAATGCATCAAGGTCGATGATATTTGCCATGGCGTATTCTCCAGCGCAGGAAACGTTTTACCTTTTGCCAAAGCGTTTTCGGTTCAGTGAGGACGTTGATAAGTTAAACGCTTTCCAGTGATGCCCTGCAATGCTTTGTCGGCTCGCATTGCATCGTCAATACCAAGGGCAATGCGGTGTGAGTAACGGAAATCAAATTCGCTCAGGTAGCGGTGCAGGTGCTTCTCTGAGGAGCAATGCTGGTAGATACCCTTCATTCCGCGCTTGAAGATCGAATAATAGTTTTCGACCGTGTTGGAGTGAATGAACTCCTCGCGGACGTATTCGCCTTTGGAATGAGTGACGGTGTTGTGAGTGGCAAACTGCCTGCCGATCGCCTTGTACCAAGAGCCTTCATCCGTCATCAGGTCGCTCTCGCGGCGAATGTTCTTGGCGATGATCGGCCAAATCACTTCCTGTCCTGCTGAGTCCACTTTGAAGGAACGGGCAGACCCGCCGCGCTCGACAAGCGTAAGAACGATGTTGCGGCTCCAGTGAAAACGCTTACGGATGCGACCCTTGGGTGCCAGTTCCGATTTTCCAAAATGCGTCTCGTCGCTTTCGACGATTGAGGTAGGACCGCCCATTGGAGTGAGCGCGGCCGGGCGCATAGCCTCACGGATGCGATGGGTCATGAACCAGGCTGTCTTGTAGGTCACGCCAAGCATTCGGCTGAGCTGGTGGCTGCTGATGCCCTTCTTGCTGCTGGTCAGGAGATGCGTGGCGTATATCCACTGATGCAGCTTGATCTTGCTGCGCTCAAACACGGTGCCGACTGTCACGGAAAAGGGCTTCTCGCATTCACGGCATTTGAGCAGGCCCGGACGTGTGGACTTGCCCTGAAAGCGATGGATGCGTGTAGGATCGGCATTCTGGCAATGGGGGCAAATCGGGCCTTCCGGCCACAAAAGACCCTCTAAATGCTCTCTGGCGGCGTTTTCGTCGGTATAGATGATTGGGAGCGACATGGCTGGATTCCTCTAATAATCCAATCATATACTGCGCCGCACGGTATGTCAAGTATATAATCCCCATGGCCATCCGAAAAATTTAATTGAAGGCCGCTTGACCATCGGCGGCTTCTCATGTATTTAACCGATAGGTTATTTAACTAGATGGCTAAATACAAATGCCGACCGACCGCCTCAGCGCCACCTTCTCCGCTCTCGCCGACCCGACGCGGCGCGCCATCCTGGCGCGGCTCGCGCTCGGCGAAACCACGGTGAGCGAACTCGCCAAGCCCTTCAAGATGAGCGGGCCCGCCGTCTCCAAGCATCTCAAGGTGCTGGAACGCGCCGGCCTGATCGCGCGTTCGCGCGAGGCGCAGTGGCGGCCCTGCAAGCTCGAAGCCGCCGCGCTCAAGCCGGTCGACGACTGGCTTTCCGAATATCGCCGGCTCTGGGAAGAGCGGCTCGACCGCCTCGACGATTACCTGAAAACGCTGCAAACCAAGGGAGACAAGCGTGAGCGTGACAAATAGCATCGACCTCGAGCGCGACCCGCGGTCCATCATCGGCACCCGCGTGTTCGACGCGCCGCGCGAGCTGGTGTTCTCGGCTTTCACCGATCCGCAACATCTGGCGCAGTGGTGGGGCCCGGACGGTTTCACGACGACGACCAGCGCCTTCGATTTCCGGCCCGGCGGCGTCTGGCGTTTTGTCATGCACGGCCCCGACGGGCGCGATTATCAGAACCGCATCACTTTCGATGAGATCGTTGCGCCCGAGCGTATCGCCTACCGCCACGGCGGCGGCGAGGACGTCGAGCCGGTGCAGTTCAAGCAGACGCTGACCTTCGAGGATCTCGGCGGCAAGACCAGGCTCACCTGGCACGGCGTGTTCCCGTCGGCCGAAGAACGCGCCCGCGTCATCAAGGACTACGGCGCCGACAAGGGTCTGGCGCAGACCATGGCGCGGTTGGCCGAGTTCGTGGCGGCTAAGGCGAAAGCAGGGAGCGCGTGAATGCGCAACTCACGCCAACGCACGCAAGGCGGTACGCAGATCGTCGGGGCTGATGCCGGTGAACAGGCGTTCGGTCTCCGCATGTGTGCGCTCCCACACCGGGTAGGCCTTGCGCACCAGCGCGCGGCCGGCGGCGGTGATCATTAGGCGGCGGCCCCGCTTGTCCTCCTTGTCGACCGCGATCTTCACCAGACCGCGCCGCTCCAGCGGCTTGAGATTTGCGGTCAGCGTCGTGCGATCCATGGCGAGCAGCGCCGCGACGCTGCCGACATTCGGTGGTTCCGGGCGATTGAGAGAGGTAAGCAGCGAGAATTGGCCTTGGGTGAGATCGAGCGGCCGCAGCGCCTCGTCGAAGCGCCGCGCCAGCGCGCGGGCCGCCCGTTGCACATGCAGACACAGGCAGGTGTCGCGCACGTGATGGGTGGCGGCGAGCGGCAGTTCCCGCAGCGACGCTTTAAACGAATTGGGGTGGGTTGACATAAATCAATTATGTTGATATCAACGTATTTGTCAAGCTCAATCTGTGGAGAAAGACCCATGCAAATACAGCCCTATCTGTTCTTTGAAGGCCGCTGCGACGAGGCCATCGAGTTCTACAAGAAGACGCTCGGCGCCACCGTCGACATGGTGATGCGTTTCAAGGACGCGCCCGACCAATCGATGATTTCGCCCGGCAGCGCGGACAAAGTGATGCACGCGGCGATCAAGATCGGTGAAACCACGGTGCTGGCTTCCGATGGCCGCAATACCGGCAAGCCGAATTTCCAGGGCTTTTCGCTAACCGTGTACCCCAAGGACGAGGCCGAAGCCGACAGACTGTTCGGCGCGCTGAGCGCGGGCGGTGAAGTGCGCATGCCGATGGACAAGACGTTCTTCGCTCGGCGCTTCGGCATGCTCACCGACAAGTTCGGCGTCGGCTGGATGATCATCGTCCCCGCCCAATGAGCGAGGCCGGCGGTCAATAGAGTCGCGTGGGCAAGCAGTGGAGGAAATGAAATGGCCGCAACCGCAGAAGCGAAAAGCAAAGACTTTGTCATGTCGCGTGTGTTCGACGCGCCGCGGGCGCTGCTGTGGCAGTGTTTCACCGATCCGGAACGCATGAAGCACTGGTGGGGCCCGAAAGGCTTCATCGTGCTCTCCTCCAAGATGGATCTGCGGGTCGGCGGCTCCTACCACTACGGCATGAAGGCGCCGAACGGCCCGACCATGTGGGGCCTGTTCAAATATCGCGAGATCGTGCCGCAGGAGAAACTGGTCTTCGTCAATGCGTTCTCCGACGCGGCCGGCGGCATCACCCGCCATCCCGGCAGTGCGACCTGGCCGCTATATATGCGCTCGACCTTCACCTTCGAGGACGCGCCCGGCGGGAAAACCAAATTCACCGTGCGCTGGCAGACGCTCGACGCAACCGCGGAAGAGCAGAAGACCTTCGACACCATGCACGACAGCATGACCCAAGGCTGGGGCGGCACCATGGATCAGCTCGTTGCGTATCTGGCGGGCGCGAAATAGAGGAGTCCAAGATGATCACGATTTCCGCTTTCAAATGGGTCCCGGACTTCGCCCGCGGGCAGGTGCGCGACTTGCGCGTGCGCTGGGCACTGGAAGAGGCCGGCTTGCCTTACCGCACGCGGCTGCTTGAGCAGGGCGACCAGGACAAGCCCGATTATCGTGCATTGCAGCCCTTCGGACAGGTGCCGATTTTCGAAGAGAATGGGCCCGTCCTATTCGAAACGGGCGCCATCGTTCTCCATATCGGCGAGCGCAGCGAAACGCTTCTGCCAAAAGAGCCGGACGCCCGCGCGCGAGCGCATCAATGGCTCATCGCCGCGCTCAATTCGATCGAGCCCTTCGTCTTGAATGTGGCCTTGATCGATCTGTTCTACGCAAAAGAGGAATGGGCGAAGCTGCGCCGGCCGGGAGCGGTGGAATTCCTAAAGCGGCGGCTCTCCGCGCTTTCCAATGCGCTCGGCGACAAAGCCTATCTCGACGGCGACCGGTTCACGGTCGGCGATCTGATGATGAGCACGGTGCTGAGGATTCTCAACCACACCGATATCGTCACCGGCGACAAACGTCTTGCGGCCTATATCGAACGCTGCACGGCGAGACCTGCCTTCCAGCGCGCCCTCAATGCGCAGCTGGGGGACTTCAGGGAAGCGGCCTAAAGGCTGCGTGCGGGAGCTGGACGAACGCACCGGTCAAATAAAGACAGTCAAGTGGAGGAGCAGATGCCAATCGCCAAGCACAAGATCACTCCCTGCCTGTGGTTCGACACGCAGGCCGAGGAAGCGGCCAAGTTCTACGTCTCGGTGTTCAAGAACTCCAAGATCATGTCGGTCAGCCGCTTTCCGGACGCCGGGCAGGACATCCACCATAAGCCGGCGGGATCGGTGATGGTCGTCGCCTTCGAGCTCGACGGGCAACCCTTCACCGCGCTCAACGGCGGCCCGCAGTTCAAGTTCGACGACGCGGTGTCGTTCCAGGTTATGTGCGACACCCAGGCCGACGTCGACTACTACTGGAACGCGCTAACTAACGGCGGCCAGGAGGGTCCCTGCGGCTGGCTGAAAGACAAATTCGGCCTGTCCTGGCAGGTGGTGCCGTCGGCCATCCCGAAGATGATGACCGATCCGGACGCCAAGAAATCCGCCCGCGTCATGAACGCGTTCATGAAAATCAAGAAGCTCGACATCGCTGCGATCGAACGCGCCTATGCGGGGCGGGCGGCATGAGCGCGGTTGCAGGAAAAGCCGCCACCTACGGCGAGGGCACCGTCGTCATCACCCGCGTGTTCGACGCGCCGCGCGCGCTGGTCTGGCAGGCCTGGACCGATCCGAAAATGCTGGGCGAATGGTTCGGGCCGCGCAACTTCACCGCCTCGGTGCCGGAACTCGATGTCCGCATCGGCGGCGCCTTGCGCATCGTCATGCACGGACCGGACGGCAACGACTACCCGATGAAAGGTGTGTTCACCGAGGTGAAAGCGCCCGAGCGGCTGGTGTTCAGCAACATCGCGATCGACAGCGACGGCAATCATCTGCTCGAAGGCGAGACCTCGGTCACGTTTACGGAGCATGACGGCAAGACCACGATGACGATAAAATCGCACATGGTCGGCCTGGTGCCGATCGCGCCGCAGATGCTTGCCGGCATGGAAGTGGGCTGGACGCAGAGCATCGACAAGCTGCAAGAATTAGTGGCTTAGAACCGCCGCCACACCGACAAGGCCAGCAGCGCCGCGATCGCCCACAGCGCCACCGCGGTCCAGCGGTTGCGGCGCTGCTCGGCGCGGCCGATGGCTTCCACGGTCTCGGGCGACAGCATCAGGCCGTCGCGCGTGATGTCGTCGAGTTGGTCGAGCAGCGTGGCGGCGCGCGTGAGTAGCGAGGGCACCTGCGCCGCAAAGCGGCTGATCTCGCCGGCGCCTTCCGCGACGCCCTCCAGCCGCCCGGCCGGACCGAGATTGCGCTCGATCCACTCGCGCACCACCGGATCGGCCACGGTCCACATGTCGAGCTTCGGATCGAGCGTGCGGCCGACGCCTTCCACCACCACCATGGTCTTCTGCAGCAGCAGCAGTTCCGGCCGCGTGCGCATGTCGAACAGCCCGGTAACCTCGAACAGCAGCATCAACAGCTTGGCCATCGAGATATCTTCGGCGGTGCGGTTGTGGATCGGCTCGCCGATCGCGCGGATCGCCTGCGCGAAGCTCTCCACCGAATGATGCCGCGGCACATAGCCGGCGTCGAAATGGATCTGCGCGGTGTGGTGATAGTCGCGGGTGATGAAGCCGAACAGGATCTCGGCGAGGAAGCGCCGTTCCTTCGGCCCGAGCCGGCCCATGATGCCGAAGTCGACCGCCACCAGTTTGCCGTCGGCATCGACGAACAGATTGCCCGGATGCATGTCGGCGTGGAAGAAGCCGTCGCGCAAGGCATGCCGCAGGAAGCTCTGGATCACCTGGCGGCCGAGCGCCGGCAGGTCGTAGCCCTTCGCTTCGAGCGCGGCGCGGTCGTTGAGCGGCGTGCCGTCGATCCATTCCAGCGTCAGCACCTCGCGCGCGGTGCGGTCCCAGTCGACGGTGGGCACGCGAAAATCCTTGTCGTCGCGCGTGTTCTCCGCCATTTCGGAGAGCGCGGCGGCCTCCAGGCGGAAATCCATTTCCATCGTCACCGAGCGGGCGAGCGTCGCCACCGCCTCGACCGGGCGTAGCCGCTGCGCCTCGAGCGAGGCGCTCTCGGCCTTGCGCGCGGCGTAGAAGAAGGCGTCGAGATCGGACTTGAAGCGTCGCTCGATGCCGGGCCGCAGGATTTTCACCGCCACCGGCTTGCGGGCGCCGTCGACCTCGATCTCGGCGCGATGCACTTGCGCAATCGAGGCGGCGGCGACGGCGGGACCGAAGCTGGCGTAGACCTCGTTTAGCGGCTTGTCGAAGGCGGCGACGACGACGGCTTCCGCCTCGCTTTGCGGAAACGGCGCCATCTTGTCCTGCAGGCTTTCGAGATCGCGCGCGATCTGCTTGCCGACCACGTCGGGGCGGGTGGCCATGAATTGGCCTAGCTTGACGTAAGTCGGCCCGAGCTTGGTGAGCGCTGCGGCAAGCCGGCTCTCGCCGCTTTTGGCGCTCGGCCTTTCGATCAAGCGGGCGAGCGCGATAGCGGTCTTGGCCGGCAGCGGCAATGGCCGCGTATCGACCAGCGCAAACACGCCTTCGCGCGCGAACACAAAACCGGCGCGCGCCAGGCGGGCGAGATGGGAAAGGGCGGAGATCACAATTTCCAGCCCGAGTGCAGCGCCACCACGCCGGCGGTCATCGGCGTGAACGAAACGCGGCGGAAGCCGGCGGCACGGATCATGTCGGCGAAACGCTCGGGCCGCGGAAATTTGCGGATCGACTCGACGAGATATTGATAGGCCTCGCGGTCGCCGGTCACCGCCGCGCCGATGCGCGGGATGACATTGAAGGAGTAGAGTTCATAGAGCGCGTCAATGCCGGGCACGGTCACTGCGGAAAATTCCAGGCAGAGGAAGCGCCCGCCGACGCGCAGCACGCGATAGGCCTCGGCCAGCGCGCGCTCGATGCGCGGCACGTTGCGGATGCCGAAGGCGATGGTGACGCAGTCGAAGCGCCGATCCGGATAGGGCAGCTCTTCGGCATTGCCTTGCTCGAACGTGACCGCCTCTTCATGGCCGCGTTCGCGTGCCCGCTCGCGGCCGACGGCCAGCATGTCGGCGTTGATGTCGCAGACGGTGACGCGGGTACCGGCGCCGCCGGCTTCGACCACGCGGAAGGCCACGTCGCCGGTGCCGCCGGCGAGATCGAGCAGGGCGAAGTCTTTATCGCTTTTGGGTGGGTTGACTGCCGTGACCAGCGCGTCCTTCCAGGCCCGGTGCAGCCCGCCCGACATCAGGTCGTTCATCAGGTCGTAGCGGCGCGCGACCGAATGAAACACGTCGTCCACCAGCCCCTGCTTATCGGAGAGCGGCACGGTCTTTTCGCCGAAATGGGTCTCTTCGCGGGCGCTGTGATGGGTCTTGGCCATGGCCAATAATCCTTTGCGGGCAGGACCATAGCGCGGCAGGCCGGGGGGCGCTATGTGTGAACGGAACCAGAGTTAACCATGCCCGAGCTGCCCGAAGTCGAAACCGTGCGCCGCGGCCTGGCGCCCGCCATGGAAGGCGCAGCGTTAGCCAAGGTCGAGGTGCGCGACCGCCGCCTGCGCTGGCCCATTGCCAAGGATTTCGAAAAGCGCCTGACGGGGCAGACGGTGGAGGGCCTCGGCCGGCGGGCGAAATATCTGCTGGCGGATCTCTCGTCGGGCGAGGTGCTGGTGATGCATCTCGGCATGTCGGGTTCGTTCCGCGTCGGTGCCGACGCGAAGCCCGGCGTCTATTATCACGAGAAGTCCAAGAGCACGGCGCACGACCATGTAGTGTTCCACATGTCGAACGGCGCCACGGTCACCTTCAACGATCCGCGCCGCTTCGGCTCGATGAAGCTGGTCAAGCGCGCCAAGCTGGAGCAAGAGCCGCTGCTACGCGGGCTCGGGCCCGAGCCTTTGGGCAATGAATTCGACGCCGCCATGCTGGCCAAAGCCTGTCAGGCCAAGAAGACGTCGCTGAAAGCGGCGCTGCTCGATCAACGCGTCGTCGCCGGGCTCGGCAACATCTATGTCTGCGAGGCGCTCTACCGCGCGCGGCTGTCGCCGAAGCGGCAGGCATCCACGATTGCCGACCGCAGCGGCAAGCCAAACGCGCGCGCCGTCGCGCTGGTCGATGCCATCAAGGCGGTACTCCAGGACGCCATCGCCGCCGGCGGCTCCTCGCTGCGCGACCATCGCCGCACCGACGGCGCACTCGGCGATTTCCAGCACAATTTCCAGGTCTATGATCGCGAGGGCGAGCCCTGCCCGAACGGCCGGGGCACGATCAAACGTATCGTGCAGAGCGGGCGCTCGACGTTCTATTGCCCGAGCTGTCAGAAATAAGCCAAGCTGCGTCTGGAAACCGGGACCGACGCCATGCGCAGACTTGCCCTTATTCCAATAGTCCTCGCCTGCCTCGCAGGTGCTGCATCAGCTGCCGGCTATCCCGATCATCCGATCCGGCTGATCGTGCCGCAGGCGGCTGGCAGCGCCACCGACAACACGGCGCGCATCCTGGCCGCCGAGCTGAGCAAGGAATTGGGCCAGCTCGTGATCGTGGACGACCGGCCGGGCGGCGCGCTCACCCTCGGGCTCGATCTGGTGGCGAAGTCGCCGCCCGACGGCTACACGCTCGGCATGGGCCCGATCGGCGCGCTCGCCATCACGCGCCACATCGTCAAGAAGCTGCCCTACGACATCGAGCGCGATTTCCAGCCGATCGCGCTGACCACGCGCGGCCATCTTATGCTGGCGGTGTCGCCCAAGCTGCCGGTCAAGTCGATCAAGGAACTGATCGCCTATGCCAAGGCCAATCCCGGGAAGCTGACCAACGCCTCGTCGAGCAACGGCTCGCCCGGCCACGTCGGCGGCGAATTGTTCAAGTTCATGACCGGCACCAAGATCGTGCACGTGCCCTATCGCGGCGGCGCGCTGGCGATCCAGGACCTGATGGCCGGCCGCGTCGATATCATGTTCGAGAGCCTGCAATCGATCGCGCCGTCGGCGCGCGCCGGCTTGGTGCATCCGCTCGGCGTCAGCGGCGCCGCGCGCTCGCCGGCCTTTCCGGATCTGCCGACCATCGGCGAGGCGGTGCCCGGCTATCTGGCGCCGACCTGGACCGGCGTGATTGCGCCGGCCGGCGTGCCGCGCCCGATCGTCGATAAGCTCAATGCCGCGATCAACCAGGCGATCAAGTCGGATGCCTTCAAGGAGAAATTCGCCAAGATCGGCGACGAGCCGGGCGGCGGCACGCCGGAGGATTTCGCCGCAACGATCAAGGCGGATTCGGCCAAATGGGGCGACGTCATCAAGCGCGCCGGCATCAAATTTTGAGATCAAACTGCAAGGGCAAGCCATGAGCTACCAGAACATCATTGCCGAAACCAAAGGCCGGGTCGGTATCATCCGGCTCAACCGCCCGCAGGCGCTCAATGCGCTCAACCGGGCGCTCATGATCGAGCTGGTCCAGGCCATCGACGCCTGCGAGGCCGACAACGATATCGGCTGCCTGCTGATCACCGGCAGCGACAAGGCCTTTGCCGCCGGCGCCGACATCAAGGAGATGGCCGACAAGAGCTTCATCGACGTCTATCTCGGCAATTTCGCCGCCAGCTGGGACCATGCCACGCGCGCGCGCAAGCCGATCGTGGCGGCGGTCGCCGGCTTCGCGCTCGGCGGCGGTTGCGAGCTCGCCATGCATTGCGACATCATCATCGCCGCCGACAGCGCCAAATTCGGTCAGCCCGAGATCAAGCTCGGCGTCATTCCCGGCATCGGCGGCACGCAGCGGCTCACCCGCGCGGTCGGCAAGGCCAAGGCGATGGACATGATCCTGACCGGCCGCAACATGGACGCCGCCGAAGCCGAACGCGCAGGGCTGGTGGCGCGCGTGGTGCCGGCGGCAAGCCTGATGGATGAGGCGATGAAGGTCGCCGACACCATCGCCAATATGTCGTTGCCTTCGGTGCTCGCCGGCAAGGAGGCGATCAACCGCGCCTTCGAGAGCCCGCTGGCGGAGGGCGTCATGTTCGAGCGGCGCATCTTCCACGCGCTATTCGCGACCGACGATCAGAAGGAAGGCATGAAAGCCTTCATCGAGAAGCGTAAGCCGGTGTGGAAGAATAAGTAGCCCGCCGCAAATTATAATTGTCATGCCCGCGAAGGCGGGCATCCAGTAATCAGGGACATGTCGGTGTGTACTGGGTCCCCGCATACGCGGGGACGACAGCAACTACTTCCGCACGCAAATGATCTGCACCACCGACGCCTTGGCGTCGGTGGTCTGTGTCGAGGCAGGCTCGACATGATGGCGGCTGAGGAAACCGCGGATGGTTTCGGTACCGATGAGCCGCACCGGAGGCGCGGCGGCCTCGACGCTGGCGAGCACCGCATTGCCCATTTCCATCATGCCGAGGAAGCGCCCTTGCGCATCGAGCGCGGCGGCGCCGGAAAATCCGGCCATCGGCACCGGCTGACGCAGCTCGATCGCGCTGCCGCCGGCAAGCCGCGCCTTGACCTCGGTCAGCTTGCGTCGGCCGTTCTGCTCTCTCGGATCGGGAATGCCGACCAGCGTCAGCTCGCCCGCTTTGGGCGCGTCGTGCGTCAACGCCACCGGCGCGAGCTTGCGCGCTCCGTAGACGCGCAGCAGGACGAGACCATTGTCCTGGTCCTCGGCCACGCGCTCGGCGTCGCCGAGACCCGAGGCGACGATCACCCGGCAGCCTTGGGTGAGCTTGAGATCGGTGACGATGTGGCCCTGCGCGCTCACTACCAGCCCGTTGCCGTATTCCACCGACTTCGCCAGGACGGCGAAGGGCGCGCTGCGCTCGGGGAACGGCGAGAAGGCCGCGACCATCGCCGCCGTCACCGGCGCGACGATGGTCTCCATCATCTGATCGTACAGGATGGTGAAGCCGCGGATTTCACCGTCGCGCCGCTTGGCGCGGACGGAAAACATTTTCAGGCCTTGCATGCCGCTGATGATGAAACCGTCGTCATGCAGCGCGCTCGATTCGACCTTGCGCGTCGCCGGCTCTTTCTTCTCGCGCTCGAACAGCGCGGCGAGCGTGAGCCCCGCCTCCTTGATGCGGAAGGTCTCGACCTTCACCTCGCCATGCTTCGACGACCAGCGCGTGCCATGCGCGGCGTCGCGCGCATTGGGCAGCATCTTGGTCGGCAGGCCGATGCGGATGCCGGTCGCCGGATCGATCACCACGTTCCAGCCGAATTCAGTCTTCGTGCGCCTTGGCGGCGGCGATCAGGTCTGCGCGCTCGGACGGCGTGAGCACGCCGGTGACTTTGGCCTTGTGGCGTTTCTGGAAATTCTTGATCGCCGTCAGCATCGGGTCTTCGCCGCCGGTCGCGCCGGTATAATCGCCCGACCACAGCAGCGCCGCCTGGATTTTCTGGCGCTCGTGCGGGTGGAATGTCCGCGAACACGTCGGTCGGCCGGCGTCTACCTTTGCCTCCGGTTTCGTCTCGGCCTTGGTTTCGAGTTTGGCTTCGGGTCTTATTCGCCAGCGGTTTTCGCGGCCGCGGCTTTGCGCTGCTCGATCGCGCTCTTGACCATGCCCGGTTTGCCGGTCGCCGGGCTCCTGCCGGCATCCTTGGCCGACTTTGCTCGTGCTGACTTCGCTTCCGGTTTGGCTTCGGCCGATTTGGCTTCCGCCGGTTTCGCGCCTGCTGTTTTGTGCTTGACGTGCTTCGGGGCTTGCTTGGCGTCCTGCTTGGGCATCGGGATGATGCCGGGCGAATCCTGCGCCTGCGCCGGGACGGCGCCGATGAAGAGCGCGAGCACGATCAGGAACGGACCGCAACGCATCGTTTTGACGCCACCTTATTTCGCGGCACCTTAGCCCATCGAGGCAGCCGCGCAAGGCGTCAAGAGGCTGGCCGAAACCGGTGTAAACCCATAGGCTTATCGCCATGCTCGACGCACAAGAACTCGAACGCTATGCGCGCCACATCGTGCTGCGCGAGGTCGGCGGGCCGGGACAGGCCAAGCTGAAAGCCGCGCGCGTGCTGGTGATTGGCGCCGGCGGCCTCGGCGCGCCGGTGCTGCTCTACCTCGCCGCCGCGGGCGTCGGCACGCTCGGCGTGGTCGATGACGACGTTGTGTCGCTATCAAACCTGCAGCGCCAGGTGATCTTCTCGACCGACGACATCGGCCAGCGCAAGGTCGACGGCGCCGAGGCGGTGATCGCGCGGCTCAATCCGCATGTGAACGTCGAAACGCATATGATGCGGGTCGATGCCAGCAATGCGCTCGATCTGATCGCGAAGTACGACATCGTCGCGGACGGCTCCGACAATTTCGCCACGCGCTATCTCGTGTCCGACGCCTGCTATTTCGCCAAGAAGCCGCTGGTCACCGCCGCGGTCGGCACTTTTGACGGCTCGCTCACCACGCTACGCCCCTATGAGACGCACACCGACGGCACGCGCAATCCGACCTATCGCTGCCTGTTTCCGGAGCCGCCGCCGGCCGGCACCGTGCCGGCCTGCGCCGAGGCCGGCATATTGGGTGCGCTGCCCGGCGTGCTCGGGTCGATGATGGCGCTGGAAGTAATCCGCGAGATCGTCGGCTTCGGCGAAGGCCTTGTCGGGCGCTTGCTGATGGTCGATGCGCGCTCGATGCGTTTCGAGACGCTGAGCTACGACTGGGATCCGGGCAATCCGCTCTCAGGCGACAAGCCGACGATCAGAGACTTGTCACAACATTGACGGCAGCACGCGATCCGGCGGCTTATGGCCGTCCATGAAGGTCTTGATGTTGATGATGACCTTCTCGCCCATGTCGACGCGGCCTTCGAGCGTGGCCGAGCCCATATGCGGCAGCAGCACGACCTTGCCTTCGCGCGCGAGCTTGACCAGCTTCGGGTTCACCGCCGGTTCGTGCTCGAACACGTCGAGGCCGGCGCCGGCGATATCGCCCGTCTCGATCAGACGCGCGAGCGCGTTCTCATCGATCACCTCGCCGCGCGAGGTGTTGACGATATAGGCTTCCGGCCGCAGCACCTTGAGGCGGCGCGCCGACAACAGGTGATAAGTTGCCGGCGTATGCGGGCAGTTGACCGAGACAATGTCCATGCGGGCGAGCATCTGGTCGAGGCTCTCCCAATAAGTGGCGTCGAGCTCTTCCTCGATCTTCGGCGCGACGCGGCGGCGGTTGTGGTAATGCACCTGCAGGCCGAAGGCGCGCGCGCGGCGCGCCACCGCCTGGCCGATGCGTCCCATGCCGATGATGCCGAGGCGTTTGCCCCAGATGCGGTGGCCGAGCATCCAGGTCGGCGTCCAGCCCGCCCAGTCGGCGTCGGCGGTAAGCACCTGCGCGCCTTCCACCAGGCGCCGCGGCACTGCCAGCACCAGCGCCATGGTCATGTCGGCGGTGTCTTCGGTGAGCACGCCCGGCGTGTTGGTGACGGTGATGCCGCGCTGCACGGCGGTGGCGACGTCGATATTGTCGACGCCGTTGCCGAAATTGGCGATCAGCTTGAGTTGCTCGCCCGATTTCGAGAGCACTGAAGAATCGATCCGGTCGGTGACGGTCGGCACCAGCACGTCGGCGGTTTTCACCGCGTCGGCGAGCTGATGCTGGGTCATCGGCTTGTCGTCGGCATTGAACCGGACGTCGAAAAGTTCCCGCATCCGCAGCTCGACGCTGTCGGGCAGTTTGCGGGTGACGACCACCAGCGGCTTTTTGGTCTTCGGCATGTCCTTTTTACCGCGGCGTCCGGCAGGCCATCTTGTTGCCGTTTTGGGCGCCGTTCAGCCCTCTTTAACCGTGCTCGACCACACTGCGCGTCTCGCACATAGGGTCGCAATCCGTTCTTTTTCCTACCAGATGGCAGTGACAACACAAAGCTTTGGAGCCGCGTTTCGCCGCCTGGCCGGCATGGCGCTGGTTATGGCTGCCGTTCTGGCCGTCATGGAGCCGACCGGCATAGCGCCGCACGCCCAGGCCGGCAGCGACACCGCCCTGACCACCGGCTCGGTCAGCGGTCTGCCTGTGCCGCGCTTCGTCAGCCTCAAGTCGGACAGGGTTAACGTGCGCGCCGGCCCCACCAAGGACCAGGACGTGCGCTGGGTCTACACCCGCGCCGGCATGCCGGTGGAGATTACCGCCGAGTTCGAGAACTGGCGGCGCATCCGCGATTGGGAAGGCGCGGAAGGATGGGTCTACCACTCGCTGCTGTCCGGCAAGCGCTCGGCGGTGGTAGTGCCGACCTTGAACGGCAATCTGGTGCCGCTCTATGAGCAGCCGGATACGGCTTCCCCGGAAATTGCCCGCCTGCAATCCGGCGTGCTCGGCCAGCTCAAATCCTGCAACGGCAACTGGTGCCAGTTCGCCGGCAAGAATTTCGACGGCTGGATCCGCCAGGACCGGCTGTGGGGCGCCTATCCGAACGAGAAGGTGGATTAACCTACTCCGCCATCCTTCGAGGCCCGCGCGCAAGAGCGCGCTCGCACCTCAGGATAACGGATCAAATTTTGGAATTTGTAGTTAGTCAGCTCTTCCGCTTCAGCCGCACCACCACGTCCACGCGCTCGATCTCAAAGCCTTCCGGCGGCAGCGGGGTCTTGCCGATCACCACCTCGGCGCTGGGAATGTCGAGCAACTCGTCGGCGCCCTCAATGAAGAAGTGATGATGGGTGGAGGCGTTGGTATCGAAATACGCCTTCGAGCCTTCGACGGCCACCTGGCGCAACAGGCCGACTTCGGTGAATTGGTGCAGCGTGTTGTAGATGGTGGCGAGCGACACCGGCACCTTGGCGCGGCTCGCCTCTTCGTAAAGCATTTCGGCGGTGAGGTGGCGGTCGCCCTTGCCGAACAGCAGCCAGCCGAGCGCCATGCGCTGGCGCGTCGGCCGCAGGCCAACCTGGCGCAGCATTGCCTTCACATCATGCCACGGGCAGCCCGTTAACTCCGCGCGGTCGGTGGCCACCGGCACCACAGCGGGTCTTGCGGAAGGGAACACCATGCTACGGCCTTAGCTCATCGTTTGAGGGCGCACATCGTCATTTTGTGCAGGGCCAACGAAAAACCCGTTTCAACTGCAAGATATACGTACTTGGTGGCCTAGATGCAACTCTTTCGCAATTAGGGCCAAGGCCGCTTCGGCGCGGTGTTCCACCGCCAAGATTGTCCACGCCCGTGCCGTTTCGCCGTCTTTGCCCGCTAGTCACGGTGTGTTACGAATCCGCGCATGGGAATTCAGCCAGCCGGCCCGCCCAGCGGGGATATCGCCGAAATGGACGCCAAGCGTCACAGCTTCGAGTACGAAGACTTGCTCGCCTGCGGCCGGGGTGAGCTGTTCGGGCCGGGCAACGCGCAGTTGCCGCTGCCGCCGATGCTGATGTTCGACCGCATTTCAGAAATCGCGGAGCAGGGCGGCGAGCATGGCAAGGGCATGGTGCGCGCCGAACTCGAGGTCAAACCGGACCTTTGGTTCTTCCTCTGCCACTTCAAGGGCGATCCGGTGATGCCGGGCTGCCTCGGTCTCGATGCGCTGTGGCAGATGGTCGGTTTTTTCCTCGGCTGGCTCGGTTCGCCGGGCAAGGGCCGCGCGCTCGGTTTGGGCGAGCTCAAGTTTTCCGGGCAGGTGCTGCCGACGGTGAAAAAAGTCGTCTACGGCGTCGACTTCAAGCGGGTGATGCGCTCGAAGCTGGTGCTCGGCATCGCCGACGGCTGGCTTTCGGCGGACGGCAATGTGATTTACCGGGCATCCGACCTCAAAGTCGGCCTGTTCAAGCAGGACGAAGTGCTGCAGCCGAGCGGCGCCTGAGCAGGATCCACGGTCTTGCGCGGTTGCCCGGGGCGGCCCAAGTGTAAGCAATCACGAATGGCCCAATCATCGACAACCCGCGGCGCAGTCAGGGATATACGGCAATGAGACGAGTCGTCGTGACTGGGATGGGCATCGTCTCATCCATCGGCAACAACACGCAGGAAGTCCTGGCCAGTTTGCGCGAGGCGAAATCCGGCATCAGCCACGCCGAGGAGTTCGCCAAGCGCGGCTTCAAGTGCCAGGTGCAAGGCATGCCGACGCTCGATCCGGCGGGATCTGTGGACCGGCGCGCCATGCGCTTCCTCGGTCAGGGCGCGGCGTGGAATCACGTTGCCATGGAGCAGGCTATCCGCGATTCCGGCGTCGAGGAAAAAGACATTTCCAATCCGCGCACCGGCATCGTCATGGGTTCGGGCGGTCCCTCGACCTTAACCATCGTCGAGGCGGCCGACATCACGCGCGAAAAGGGCTCGCCCAAGCGCATCGGGCCGTTCGCCGTGCCGAAGGCGATGTCGTCCACCGCCTCGGCGACGCTCGCCACCTGGTTCAAGATCAAGGGCGTGAACTATTCGATCTCCTCGGCCTGCGCGACTTCCAACCACTGCATCGGCAATGCCTCTGAACTGATCCAGTGGGGCAAGCAGGACATGATCTTTGCCGGCGGCTCGGAGGAGCTGAGCTGGACCATGTCGGATCTGTTCGACGCCATGGGCGCGATGTCGTCCAAATACAACGACACGCCGCAGACCGCCTCGCGCGCCTATGATGTGAGCCGCGACGGCTTCGTCATCGCCGGTGGCGCCGGCGTCTTGGTGCTGGAAGAACTCGAACACGCGAAAGCGCGCGGCGCGAAGATCTATGCTGAGGTCGCCGGTTACGGCGCGACCTCCGATGGCTACGACATGGTGGCGCCCTCGGGCGAAGGCGCGATGCGCTGCATGAAGATGGCGCTCGATACCTGCAAGGCGCCGATCGACTACATCAATCCGCACGCCACCGCGACGCCGGTCGGCGACCTCAAGGAAATCGAGGCGATCCGCGAGGTGTTCGGGACGAAGTGCCCGCCAATTTCCGCCACCAAGTCGCTCACCGGCCATTCGCTCGGCGCCGCCGGTGTGCAGGAGGCGATCTATTCGCTGCTGATGATGAACAACGGCTTCATCTGCGAAAGCGCCAATATCGAGAACCTCGATCCCGCCTTCGCCGACATGCCGATCCAGCGCTCGCGCAAGGACGATGTGACGCTCGGCGCCGTGCTGTCGAACTCGTTCGGCTTCGGCGGCACCAATGCCTCGATCGTGCTCAAGCGGCTGGAGGCGTAGTTTTTTCTGTCATTCCGGGACGGCGCTTGAGCGCCGAACCCGGGATCCAGAGCCAAGTGGCAGCATCTGGATTCCGGGTTCGCTCGCTCCGCTCGCGCCCCGGAATGACGTCGAAGTAGGACCGTAAAAATGCCGGGGTTGATGGAAGGAAAACGCGGACTGGTGATAGGGGTCGCCAACGACCACTCGATCGCCTGGGGCATCGCCAAGACGCTGCATGCGCATGGCGCCAAGCTCGCCTTTACCTATCAGGGTGACGCGCTGGCCAAGCGCGTGAAGCCGCTCGCCGAGCAGGCTGGCTCGTCCTTCGTGGTGCCGTGCGACGTCGAGGATATCGCCTCGGTCGATACGGTATTTGCCGAAGTCAAAAAGCAATGGGGCACGATGGATTTCCTCGTGCACGCGGTCGCCTATTCGAACAAGGAGGAACTCAAGGGCCGCTACGCGGATTCGACGCGCGAGAACTTCATCCGCACCATGGTGATCTCCTGCTACGCCTTCACCGAGGCCGCCAAGCGCGCGGCGGCGCTGATGCCGAACGGCGGCTCGATGGTGACGCTGACCTATAATGGCGGCCTGCGCGCCATGCCGAACTACAACGTGATGGGCGTCGCCAAGGCCGGGCTCGAGGCGTCGGTGCGTTATCTCGCGGTCGACTTCGGCCAGCAGAAGATCCGCGTCAATGCCATCTCGGCCGGGCCGATCCGCACGCTCGCCGGCGCCGGCATCACCGATGCGCGCTATATGTTCGCCTTTCAGCAGAAATATTCGCCGCTCGGCCGCGGCGTGACGCTGGAGGAACTGGGCGGCGCGGGTTTGTACCTGCTGTCGGATTTGTCGACCGGGGTCACCGGCGAGGTGCATTTTGTCGATTCAGGCTACAACGTGATCGCCATGCCGATGCCGGAGGCTTTGAAGACCGCAGGCGGCGCCGTCGACAATGGCGGCGGTCAGTAACCAATGCTCACAAAATGAAAAAAAACGGCCGGGGAAATCCCCGGCCGTTTCATTTTTGGTCACTTAAGGCAAAGCCTTATTCCGCCGCTTGCGCCTGCGCTCTAGAAGCTTTCGCAGGAAGACTGTTCAACTGAGATCAGGCAAGGTCGAAGCGATCGGCGTTCATCACCTCGGTCCAGGCCGCCACGAAGTCTTTCACGAATTTCTCCTTCGCGTCCGCGCAGGCATAGACTTCCGCCAGCGCCCGAAGCTGCGAGTGCGAACCGAAGATCAGGTCGACGCGGGTGGCGGTCCACTTCAGCTCTTTCGTTTTGCGGTCGCGACCCTCGTAGGTGCCATCGGAGGTCGGCACCCATTGCGTGTCCATGGTGAGCAGATTGACGAAGAAGTCGTTCGTCAAAGTTCCCGGCTTTTTAGTGAAGACGCCGTGCTTGGACCCGCCGGCGTTCGCGCCGAGGACGCGCAGGCCGCCAACCAGCACCGTCATTTCCGGCCCGGTCAGCCGCAGCAATTGCGCCTTGTCCACCAACGCCTCCTCAGGCGCCATAAACTGGTGGCCGCGGAGATAGTTGCGGAAGCCGTCGGCGACCGGTTCGAGCGGGGCAAAGGAGGGGGCGTCGGTCTGCTCCTGAGACGCGTCCATGCGCCCCGGTGTGAAGGGGACCTTCACATCGGTTCCGGCATCCTTCGCGGCTTTCTCGATTGCCGCGCAGCCACCGAGAACGATCAAGTCGGCCAGCGAGACCTTCTTACCGAACCCCTTCTGGATCGCTTCGAGCTTTTGCAGAACCGTCTTCAACTGGGCCGGCTGATTGACGTCCCAATCCTTTTGCGGTGCGAGACGGATGCGCGCGCCGTTGGCGCCACCGCGCTTGTCGGAGCCGCGGAACGTCGAGGCCGACGCCCAGGCCGTCGAGACCAACTGCGACACCGTCAGGCCGGAGGCGAGGATCTTGGCCTTCAGCGCGGCAATGTCCTGCTCGACGATCAGCGGATGATTCACCGCCGGGATCGGGTCCTGCCACGGCAGCTCTTCCTTCGGAACGAGCGGGCCGAGGTAACGCACGATCGGGCCCATGTCGCGGTGCGTCAGCTTGAACCAGGCGCGGGCAAACGCGTCCGCGAACTCGCCGGGATGCTCGTAGAAGCGCCGCGAGATCTTCTCGTAGGCCGGATCGAAGCGCAGCGCGAGATCCGTGGTCAGCATGGTCGGCACATGCTTCTTCGACTTGTCGTGGGCGTCCGGCACCGTGGCGGCGGCGCCTTTCGCCTTCCACTGCTTCGCGCCGGCCGGGCTCTTCATCAACTCCCATTCGTTGTTGAACAGGTTGTCGAAGAAGTGGTTGCTCCACTTCGTCGGCGTCTGCGTCCAGGTTACTTCCGGGCCGCCGGTGATGGTGTCACCCCCGAAGCCGGTGCCGTGCTTGCTCTTCCAGCCGAGGCCTTGATCCTCGATGGCAGCGCCTTCTGGCTCGGGGCCAAGCAGCGACGGATCGCCGGCGCCGTGGGTCTTGCCGAAGGTGTGGCCACCGGCAATCAGCGCGACGGTCTCCTCGTCATTCATCGCCATGCGGAAGAACGTTTCTCGGATGTCCTTGGCTGCCGCGACCGGGTCGGGATTGCCGTTCGGTCCTTCCGGATTCACGTAGATCAGGCCCATCTGCACCGCGCCGAGCGGATTCTGCAGCTCGCGTTCGCCGCTATAGCGTTCGTCCCCGAGCCATGTTCCCTCGGGACCCCAGTACAGCTCCTCGGGCTCCCAGACGTCGGCGCGGCCGCCGCCGAAACCGAAGGTCTTGAAACCCATCGAGTTCGAGGGCGACGTTGCCGGCGAGGACCATCAGGTCGGCCCAGGAGATTTTCCGGCCGTATTTCTGCTTGATCGGCCACAGCAGCCGGCGCGCTTTGTCGAGGTTGGCGTTGTCCGGCCAGCTGTTGAGCGGCGCGAAGCGCTGCTGCCCGGCGCCGGCGCCGCCGCGGCCGTCGGCGATGCGGTACGTGCCCGCGCTGTGCCACGCCATGCGGATGAACAACGGCCCGTAGTGGCCGAAGTCGGCCGGCCACCAAGCTTGCGAGTTCGTCATCAACGCGCGCAGGTCGTTGATGACGGCGTTCAGGTCGAGGCTCTTGAACTCCTTGGCGTAGTCGAACGCCTCGCCCATGGGATCGGACAAAGTGGAGTTCCGATGGAGAACCTGGAGGTCCAGCGTGCTCGGCCACCAGTCGCGATTCCTAAAACTCGTGTGCATGACGGGGCATTTGCCCGCGCTCTTGTCGTCAGTCTTTGCGTCCATGATTCGTGTCCTCCACTGAGACTGCGCGCCAAAATAAGGGGCAACAAAATGAAACGTGGCGCGCGCTTGCGGCGCTTGTAAGGGCGGCCGGTCATCAGGTCTAATCGTATTGATTGCCGCTCTCGATAAGGCTAGCTTATCGGTATGATAACACTCCGCCAGCTTCGCTATCTCGCCTCCCTCGCCCGCCACCGGCATTTCGGTCGGGCGGCGGACGACTGCGCCGTCACTCAGCCGGCTTTGTCGATGCAGATCCGCGAACTAGAGCGCGAGATCGGCGCTGAGTTGGTGGAGCGGCGGCCGGGCGACATCGCGCTAACCGATACCGGCCTCGACGTGGCGCAGCGCGCCGAACAGATCCTCGCCGCGACGCGCGACCTCGTCGACTTCGCCCGCCACCGCGACGTGCTTTCAGGCTCGCTCAAGCTCGGCATCATCCCGACGCTGGCGCCTTACGTTTTGCCGCGCCTGCTGCCGCGCCTGCAGGCGAAATATCCGAAGCTGCGGCTCGAAGTGCGCGAGACGCAGACCAAGCTGCTGCTCGAGGAACTGGCGCGCGGCGAACTCGACGCCGTCATGCTGGCGCTGCCGGTGGAGGGCGCCGACGTCGAGACGCTGGCGCTGTTCGGCGACGCGTTTTTGCTGGCGGTGCCGGCGGCGGATGCGTTGCCGGCGCGCGCGCGGGTCGGTATGGCGGACGTCGATCAGCGCCGGCTGATTTTATTGGAGGAAGGCCATTGCCTGCGCGACCAGGCGTTGGCCTTTTGCGCGGCACCGCGCCGCGATGCGCCGGCAGGATTAGGCGCCACCTCGCTTGCCACCGTGATGCAGATGGTGGCGAACGGCTACGGTGTGACGCTGCTGCCGGAGGTCGCGGTCGATGCCGAGGCGCGCGACGCCCGCGTGAAGCTGTTGCGTTTCAAAAAGCCGGAGCCAGCGCGCAGCATCGGTCTGGCGTGGCGGCGCACCTCGCCGCGCAAGAAGGACTTCGAGGCGCTGGGAGAGATCGTAAAAGCGACGCTCCGCCAACGTTAACTCAGAGTGCCGCAGGGTGACGGAGGAAGGCCTAGATCTCGCTCTCATGTTCGAGCTTGGCCGGGTCTTCGAGACAGTAATAGCCCGCCGCGCGCGTGAGGGTTTTGTCGCGGATCCAGTCGTTCATGATGCGGCTGACGTTCTCACGTGCGATGCCGGCCATGGCGGCGAGGTCGCTCTGGCTGACCTTCTGACGGATCACCACGCGGGTGCCGCCGACATTGTGGCCGAAGCCTTCCGCCAATTCGAGCAGCGCACGTGCGACGCGGCCCTTCAGCGGCAGAAAGCTTCCCGCCGCCACGATGGCGTCGGTGTCGCGCAGGCGCTCGGCCAGAACCTTGGCGAGGTATTTGTAGATCTCGGGATTGGCGGCCGCGAAGGCATCGAATGCCGTTTGACTGACGAATTGCAGCCTGGTGTCGCGCAGCGCGCTCACCGAGGCCGAGCGGGGTTTGCCGTCGATAATAGCAAGGTCGCCGACGATCGAGCCGGGTCCGAGAATGGCAAGGATGCGCTCGGCGCCGGAAGCGGAGACGATGCTGATCTTGAGCAGGCCTTCTTCGACCCGGTAGAAGCCGTTGCCCGGGTCGCCGGCGACAAACAGCACCTCGTCGGCCGCAAGTTTGCGCGGCGTGGCGCCGCCCAGCAGGCCTGCGGACAGCCGATCCGGAAGGCCTGTCAGCAGATTGGTCGGCGCTGGAGGCGGTTTGGCCGCATTCGCCATGATGTGCCCGAATAAAAAATCCGGCCGGCCCCCTATCGAGGCCGACCGTCGGGCAATCTAGCAGAAAGTCGCGGCTGTCGGAGCAGCGCCGGCCTCGCGCGCTGCGGCCGGCATTTTGTAAAAGATGGCAGCGAGGCGTTTACTGCGCGATCGTCAGGTTGACTGGGGTGGTCGGATCGAGGCCGCCCGTCGCCGGGTGATAGCAAACCAGATTGGCCGCCCAGACACCGACGACAATGAAGAAGACGGTGACACTGGTGGTGATGCTGCTGGCCATGACGAACTCCTGTTTATCTGCCGGGGCTTTCCCCGATTGACGCTGGAGCTGTTCGCTCTCTCTTCCCTCGTAGTCACCCTAAAAGGGGCACCGGTTCATCGCTGTGACGGGGGTCACAAAAAGGCGCATTTCGGCCTCCGGCCGGGTGGAGCGGAAACGGCCTAAAAAGCCTAAAAAAATGCGGCCCCTGGGGTGGGGGCCGCTGTTGAGGCGGAGGTTGGGGTTGGGCGCCACGGCCTCTGGGGAGAGGCCGCGGGTGGGTCAGATGGTGGGGTCAGATAGCGTCGAAATGCTGCGCAGTCAGGCCGCGGGCGGTGAGGACGTGTTGGGCTGGGGGCACCGCGGATACCCTGCCGCGGTTGTCGGCAGCCACATCGCCGCGGATCAGCCCGGTAACCACGGTGACGACCGCGAGAACAGTGGTGGCAAAGGCAAGAATATTGACCTTACGCATGTCCGTCTCCCTGAACGCGTGGGAGCTTGGCTCCCATTGATACGAAACCTAGGGGCAGAGGCCGGAGCCCGCTGTGACGTCCATCACAAAAGGTCGCAATTTGGAAAGGTAATTTTTCGCCGACCTCGATGAGCTTTTTGCGGCTGGCCCGCAAAGAAAAAGGCGGTCAAATGAAAAGGGCGGCCGCGAGGGCCGCCCTTTCTTTCGCGATTGTTGCGCGAGTTACTCCGCCGCGCCGCCGGCGGCTTGCTGTGGCGCGCTGCCCTTGTGCTCGAGGTCCTCGCCGGTGGTCTGATCGACCGCCTTCATCGACAGGCGCACCTTGCCGCGATCGTCCATGCCCAGGAGCTTCACCTTCACCTTGTCGCCTTCCTTGACGACGTCGGTGACCTTGTTCACCCGGCTCTGGGCGAGCTGGCTGATGTGGACGAGGCCGTCCTTGGCGCCGAAGAAGTTCACGAAGGCGCCGAAGTCCATCACCTTGACCACGGTGCCCTCGTAGATCTTGCCCGGCTCCGGATCGGAGGCGATCGACTTGATCCAGTTGATCGCCGCCTTGATCGAACTCGCCGTCGGCGGACGCCACCTTCACCGTGCCGTCGTCCTCGATGTTGATCTTGGCGCCGGTCTTTTCGACGATCTCGCGGATCACCTTGCCGCCGGTGCCGATCACTTCGCGGATCTTGTCGGTCGGGATCTTGAACATCTCGATGCGCGGCGCATGTTCGCCGAGCTCGGCGCGCGCCGAGGTCAGCGCCTTCGACATTTCGCCGAGGATGTGCAGGCGGCCGTCCTTGGCCTGATCGAGCGCCACCTTCATGATCTCTTCGGTGATGCCGGCGATCTTGATGTCCATCTGCAGCGAGGTGACGCCTTCTTCGGTGCCGGCCACCTTGAAGTCCATGTCGCCGAGATGATCCTCGTCGCCGAGGATGTCGGACAGCACGGCGAAGCGCTTGTCCTCGAGAATGAGGCCCATGGCGATACCGGCGGTCGGCCGCCGCAGCGGCACGCCGGCATCCATCAGCGCCAGCGAGGAGCCGCAGACGGTCGCCATCGACGACGAACCGTTCGACTCGATGATCTCGGAGACCAGGCGGATGGTGTAGGGGAATTCCTCCGCCTTCGGCAGCAGCGGATGGATGGCGCGCCAGGCGAGCTTGCCGTGGCCGATCTCGCGGCGTCCGGGTGCGCCCATGCGGCCGGTTTCGCCGACCGAGAAGGGCGGGAAGTTGTAGTGCAGCAGGAACGTCTCTTTGTAGGTGCCCTGCAGCGCGTCGATGAACTGTTCGTCCTCGCCGGTGCCGAGCGTGGCGACGACCAGCGCCTGGGTCTCGCCGCGGGTGAACAGCGCCGAACCGTGCGCGCGCGGCAGCACGCCGACTTCCGCCACGATCTGGCGCACGGTCGTGAGGTCGCGGCCGTCGATGCGCTTGCTGGTATCGAGGATGTTCCAGCGCACGATCTTGGCTTCGAGTTCCTTGAACACGCCGGCGACGCGCTGCTTGTCGTAGGCCGGTTCCGCGCCTTCTGGGAAGTAGTGCGCCATCACCTTGGCCTTGGCGTCGGCGACGGCCTCTTGCCGCAGCATTTTCTGCGGGATCGCGTAGGCCGCGCGCAGGTCCTTCTCGACCAGCGCCAGCATCGACTTCTCGAGCGCGGCATTGTCCGGCACGATCAGTTCGCGCGGCTCCTTGGCCGCTTTCTCGGCGAGCTTGATGATGGCATCGATCACCGGCTGGAAATGCCGGTGGCCGAACATCACCGCGCCGAGCATGATTTCCTCGGACAGCTCCTTGGCTTCCGATTCCACCATCAGCACCGCGTCGGTGGTGCCGGCGACGACGAGATCGAGCTGGCTCTCGACCATCTCGTCGAGCTGCGGATTGAGCACGTATTCGTTGTTGATGAAGCCGACGCGGGCGCCGCCGATCGGGCCCATGAACGGCGCGCCGGACAGGGTGAGCGCGGCGGAGGCCGCGACCATGGCGACGATGTCGGGATCGTTCTCCAGATCGTGCGACAGCACGGTGATGATGATCTGCGTGTCGCAGCGCCAACCGTCGGCGAACAGCGGACGGATCGGGCGGTCGATCAGGCGCGAGGTCAGCGTGTCTTTCTCGGTCGGGCCGCGTTCGCGCTTGAAATAGCCGCCGGGAATGCGGCCGGCCGCGTAATATTTTTCGGTGTAGTTGACGGTGAGCGGCAGGAAGTCGATGCCTTCCTTCGGTGCCTTGGCCGCGACGACGGTCGCGATCACCGTGGTCTCGCCGTAGGTGGCGAGGACGGCGCCGTCGGCTTGGCGCGCTACCCGGCCGGTCTCGAGGGTGAGCTTGCGCCCGCCCCAATCGAGTTCAACTCGATGCATATCGAACATTGCGTTTTTCTCTCATGGTTTTCGGCCAGCCCCGAAAGCCATGAGCAAGACGGCGAGAAACTGCCGCGCGTCACCGTCGAAGCGGGGAAGCGAACAGCGTCTGGCGATCCTGCCATGGCGTTTCGAACCTTAGCCTTGTCGCGGGGCCGAACCTTGTCGGGCCCGCTTGTCGCCGGCTGCGCCTTCGCCGCCGGATAAATAGCGAATGCGTCACACGCATTCGCTTACGGAACGCGCGGGGCACATTTGCCCGCGCGGATACAAATCATCGGCGGATGCCGAGCTTCTCGATCAAAGTCTTGTAGCTAGCTTCGTTGGTGCGCCGCAGATAATCGAGCAAGGTGCGGCGCTGGCTCACCATCTTGAGCAATCCACGGCGGGAATGGTTGTCCTTGACGTGGCTCTTGAAATGCTCGGTGAGGTTATTGATGCGTTCGGACAGGATCGCCACCTGCACTTCGGGCGAGCCGGTGTCGCCCGGCTTCTTGGCGAATTCCTTCATGACTTCGGCCTTGCGGCCGGCGGTAACCGACATCGGTCATCCTTTCTTGACGCCGGCGCTGCCAACCAGCCCGGCGAGGTTGAACACGCGCTTGGGGACGATCTCGCCACGATCCAGTTCGGCTAGAGCCAGCAGTTGGCCCGAAACCGTGACATAGACCGTGCCGCGGAAATTGGGTGCGTCCCGTCCGCGCAACAAAACGGCTTGGCCTCTTGGAAGCCTCGCCGCATCCGCCCGGCTGACGGCCAGCGCCGGGATGTCGTCCAGCGCGGTCTCAACGGGCATGAGGGCGCCGGCGAGGCTAGCCTCGCCGGCCGCGGCTCTATGGCATAGGGCCTCCAATTGTTCCAGTAAAATCATGGTTTCCGGGCCGAATGGACCGACCGCGACCCGGCGCAGCGCGCTGACATGGCCGAAACAGCCCAAAGCGCGGCCCATGTCGCGGGCAAGCGAGCGGACATAGGTGCCCTTGCCGCATTCGGCATGCAGAACCGCGTGATCGGGGTCGGGGGTATCGACGAGTTCCAGGCGGCTGATTTCGACCGGGCGGGCGCTGAGTTCCACCGTCTCGCCGTCGCGGGCGAGATCGTAGGCGCGCTCGCCCTCGATCTTGATGGCGGAATAGCGCGGCGGCACCTGCTGGATGATGCCGGTATAAGACGGCAACAAAGCGCGGATGACGTCGGGCGTGGGGCGCTGCTCGCTGGTCGCGACGGCGCGGCCCTCGGCATCGTCGGTGTCGCGCTCTTCGCCCCAGCGCACGGTGAACTGGTAGATCTTGCGGCCGTCCATGACGAACGGAACGGTCTTGGTCGCTTCGCCGAGCGCGATCGGCAGGCAGCCGGAGGCGAGCGGATCGAGCGTGCCGGCGTGGCCGGCGCGCTTGGCCGAGAACAGGCGCTTCACCACGCTGACGGCGTGGGTCGAGGTCATGCCGACCGGTTTGTCGAGCACCAGCCAGCCATGCACGTCGTGTTTATCGCGCTTGAATTGCTTCTTGCCGCCGCGCTCATGCCGAGACGCGGGCTGCTGCGGCTCGTCGGCCGCCGGCGCGTCGAGGTTATTCACATCGAGTTCGCTCACTCGTCGTCCTCATGTTCAAGGTCGCGCTTGACCGCCGGCGAGCGCAACAATTTGTCGATGCGTTCGGCCTCCGCGAAGCGCTCGTCGATGCGGAAGCGGATATCGGGCGCGAATTTCAGATTGATGCGGTGGGCGATTTCGCCGCGCAGGAATTTCTTGTGGCGCTCGAAGGCGGCGACCACCTCGTCGGCGTCGCGGCCGGCGAGCGGCATGATGTAGATCGTCGCCAGCCGCAGGTCGGCGCTCATGCGCACCTCCGGCACGGTGATGAGATGGCCTTCGATGACCGGATCGTGCACGTCGCCGCGCGTCAGCATGTCGGCGATCGCGTGGCGCACCAACTCGCCGACGCGCAACTGGCGCTGCGAGCCGCCGGGCGTAACGTTGTCGCGGTGTGATTTCTTACGAGTCATAAATTATTTCTCTACGGTCATCGTCCGCGAAAGCGGACGATCCAGCCCTTGCCAGGGAAGAGCTGGATACCCCGCACGCGCGGGGCATGACAGTTGTGGTTACAGGTGAGCGTTCTGCGCAGGCCCAAGTATCGGACTTAGAGGCTGCGTTGAATTGTCTCCACCCGGTAGCATTCGATCACGTCGCCTTGCCGCATGTCCTGGTAGTTCTCGAAGGCCATGCCGCATTCCTGACCGGCGCCAACCTCGCGCACGTCGTCCTTGAAGCGTTTGAGCTGCGAGAGCTTGCCTTCGTGGATCACCACGTTGTCGCGGATCAGCCGCACATTGGCGCCGCGCTCCACGGTGCCGTCGGTGACGCGGCAGCCGGCGATGTTGCCGACCTTGGAGACCTTGAAGATTTCCAGGATCTGCGCGTTGCCCAGCATGGTCTCGCGCAGCGTCGGCGCGAGCAGGCCGGACATCGCCTTCTTCACGTCGTCGACGAGGTCGTAGATGATGTTGTAGTAGCGGATCTCGATGCCGGCGCGTTCGGCCGCCTCGCGCGCTTCCTTGTTGGCGCGCACGTTGAAGCCGATGATCGGAACGCCGGACGCTTCGGCCAGCGTCACGTCGGACTCGGAGATGCCGCCGACGCCGGCGTGCAGCACGCGCGCCGCCACCTCGTCGGTGCCGAGCTTGTCGAGCGCGCCGATGATCGCTTCGAGCGAGCCCTGCACGTCGGCCTTGATCACCAGCGGGAATTCCTTGCGGCCCGAGGTCTTGGCCTGCGCCATCATCTGCTCGAGCGAGCCGCGCATGCCGGTGGCGCGCGCCGCCGTCTTCTCGCGCTTCTGGCGGGCGCGGTAATCGGTGACTTCGCGGGCGCGGCCTTCGTTCTCGACCACCGCCAGGCGGTCGCCGGCGTCCGGCGTGCCGGAGAAGCCGAGCACTTCGACCGGGGTCGACGGGCCGGCGCTGCTGCGATCGGCTCGCCGGTGTCGGAGACCAGCGCGCGCACGCGGCCCCATTCGGCGCCGGCCACCACGAGGTCGCCGACGCGCAGCGTGCCGCGCTGCACCAGCACGGTCGCCACCGGGCCGCGGCCGCGGTCGAGCTTGGCTTCGATCACGGTGCCTTCGGCCGGGCGGTCCGGATTGGCCTTGAGGTCGAGGATTTCGGCCTGCAGGCCGATCATTTCCAGGAGCTTGTCGATATTCGATCTTCTTGGTGGCGGAGACTTCGACGTCCACCACCTCGCCGCCGAGCGATTCGACCTGGATCTCGTGCTGCAGCAGTTCGGTGCGCACGCGCTCCGGCTTGGCGTCCGGCTTGTCGATCTTGTTGATGGCGACGATGATCGGCACCTTCGCCGCCTTGGCGTGATGGATCGCCTCCACCGTCTGCGGCATGACGCCGTCGTCGGCGGCGACCACCAGCACGACGATGTCGGTGACCTTGGCGCCGCGCGCGCGCATCGCGGTGAAGGCGGCGTGGCCGGGCGTGTCGATGAAGGTGATCTTGGCGCCGGACGGCGCGGTCACCTGATAGGCGCCGATGTGCTGGGTGATGCCGCCGGCTTCGCCCGCCGCCACGTCGGTCGAGCGGATGGCGTCGAGCAGCGAGGTCTTGCCGTGGTCGACATGGCCCATGACGGTGACCACCGGCGCGCGCGGCGCCAGCATGGGCCGCGTCGTCGGCGACGTCGAACAGGCCTTCTTCGACGTCGGCTTCCGACACGCGGCGCACGGTGTGGCCCATTTCCTCGGCGATCAGCTGGGCGGTGTCGGCGTCGATCGCGTCGTTGATCGTCGCCATCTGGCCCTGCTTCATCAGCAGGCGGATGACGTCGACCGCGCGCTCGGACATGCGGTTGGCGAGATCCGGAAATGGTGATCGCTTCGGGAATGGTGACTTCGCGCACCAGCTTTTCCTTCGGCTCGTCGGAGGCATGGCCCTTGAGCCGCTGGGTGCGGCGGCGGAACGAGGCGACCGAACGCTCGCGCACTTCGTCGGCGCGCAGCGCGGTGACCAGGGTGAGCCGGCCGCGTTCCTTCGCGGGCGCGCCACGCGGAGCGGCCGGCCGAGCGGTGGCCGGACGCGCGGCGCCGGGACGGCGCGACGTGCGCGGCGCCTCATCCTCTTCGGCTTCGAGCGCCATGCGGCCGGGAGCCGGCTTGCGTGATTTCATCCTCGCCGAGACGCTTCTTGGCGACTTCGCCGGCCTTGCGCTTGGTTTCCTCGTCGTGCTTGCGGCGCTCATCTTCCTCGCGCTTGCGCGCCTCGGCGGCTTCGCGCTCGGTCTTGTCGACCACTTCGCGGCTTTGGCGGCGGCGCGCCTCTTCCTCGGCGATCTTGCGCTCTTCGGCCTCGCGCACGCGCGAATCCGCCAGTGCATGGGCGCGCGCGACGCGCTCCTCTTCGGTCAGGGTGCGCAGCACGACGCCGGACGGCTTGGGCGCCTCGGCGGGCGGCCGGTGCCGGCGCGGCTTTGCCGGCGGCCGCCGGCTTGCGTGCGGTCTCGACCGGCGCCGGCTCGGCCTTGGCCTCATGCGCCGCGCCGATAACGCTGCGGCGTTTGACCTTCTCGACCACGACCTGCTTGCTGCGGCCATGGCTGAAGCTCTGGCGCACCACGCCCGTCTCCGTGCGCGGCTTCAGCGTCAGCTTGCCGAGACGCTCAGTTTCTTTTCGCCAGGGTTCTTCGTTTCGCTCATTACGTATTCTGTCCTCGTGCGCCATCCGTCGGCGCATGCGCGCTAACCAAATCGGGCGAATTTCCGGTCCGAAAGTGCTCCAAGCGCTTGGCGCGGGCGAGAAAAGTATCGCTCACGGGTCCGGCAAGCAGGGCTGCATGTACCACATTTGGGCGGTTTAATGCCAAATCCAATTGCGCGCCGGTTAATCCGCCGATGATCGCGATTTCGCGCGATTTTTCGGGCGTTTTTGCGCTGTAAGGCCGCGTTCAGCTTGCGCTTTCCGTCGGCCGCGGCGTCGGCGGCATGGATCAGGGCCTTGAGGTCGTCGCGGCCAATCGCCGCTTCCACCTTGGCAAAGCCGCCGATGACCTGCCCGGCCTTGCCGGCGATCGCCAGCGCATCGAGCGCGCTCTGCTCCAGCAGGCGCTCGGTCGCCGCCGGCAGATCGGCGGCGACCCGCACGTTGCGCTTGAAGCCGCGGGCAAACACGTTGCGCTTGACCGCGTCGTCGAGCGCGGCGCGGCGTGGCGGTGATCCAGATGCCGCGGCCGGGCAGCTTGCGCTTGAGGTCGGGCACCGCTTCGTCGCCGGGGCCGACCACGAAGCGGATCATGTCGTCGACCGGCTTGAGCGTGCGGGTGAGCGCGCAATGCCGCTCCATCCCCGGAGCGACGCTTGGTCGCTCCGTGGTCGAGCTCGTCTGTCTTGCGCCATCGCCAGCATCGCCGCTGTCTTGCTCCCTTACGCCTCGCGGCTGCACTGCGTCGGCCGGCGCCGGTTCGGCTTCCGGAGCGGGCGGCGGCGCGAGCTCGGCCTCGGTCACCCAGCCGGCCTTGACGCGGGCCTGCATGATCAAGGCTTCGGCGTCCTCGCGCGAGACGTCGAGGCCGTCGAAGAAGCCGGGCTCGTGCTTGGACTCGCCGTCCTTGCGCTCGGTCCAGCCGGTGAGGTCGTCGGTGGCGCAGCCGGCGAGATCTTCGACGGTCTTCACGCCGTTCTCGCCGAGAGCGACCAGCATCTTGGTGGTGACGCCGGGCACTTCCTTGACCGCGTCCTCGACGCCGAGCTCGATGCGCTTGGCGTCGAGTTCGGCTTCCAGCTTGTCGAGATATTCCTTGGCGCGCTCCTGCAGTTCGCTGCGCGGTCTCTTCGTCGAAGCCCTCGATGCCGGCGATTTCCTTCTCGTCGACCAGCGCCAGCTCCTCGATCGAGCCGAAGCCTTCGGAGGCGAGCAATTGCCCCACGACTTCGTCGAGATTGAGCGCCTCGACGAAAATCTTGGTGCGGTTCTCGAACTCGGCGTGCCGGCGTTCGGACTCTTCCTGTTCGGTCAGGATGTCGATGTCCCAGCCGGTGAGCTGGGAGGCAAGCCGCACGTTCTGCCCGCGCCGGCCGATGGCGAGCGAGAGCTGCTGATCGGGCACCACCACCTCGATGCGCTCCTTGTCCTCGTCGAGCACGACCTTGGCGACTTCCGCCGGCGCCAGCGCGTTGACCACGAAGGTGGCGATATCAGGCGACCACGGGATGATGTCGATCTTCTCGCCCTGCAACTCGTTCACCACCGCCTGCACGCGCGAGCCGCGCATGCCGACGCAGGCGCCGACCGGATCGACGCTGGAATCGCGCGAGATCACGGCGATCTTGGCGCGCGAGCCGGGGTCGCGGGCGACCGCCTTCACCTCGACGATGCCGTCGTAGATTTCCGGCACTTCCTGCGCGAACAGCTTGGCGGTGAACTGCGGATGCGTGCGCGAGAGGAAGATCTGCGGGCCGCGCGGCTCGCGCCGCACGTCGTAGATATAGGCGCGGATGCGGTCGCCGTTGCGGAACACCTCGCGCGGCAGCATTTCGTCGCGCCGCACGATGGCCTCGCCGCGGCCGAGATCGACCACCACGTTGCCGTATTCGACGCGCTTGACGATGCCGTTGACGATGTCGCCGATGCGATCCTTGTACTCGGCATATTGCCGGTCGCGCTCGGCCTCGCGCACCTTCTGCACGATCACCTGCTTGGCCGATTGCGCGGCGATGCGGCCGTATTCGAGCGGCGGCAGCGGGTCGGCGATGGTGTCGCCGACTTGCGCTGCCGGATGATGCTTGCGCGCGCCTTCCAGCGTGATCTGGTTGGACGGATTCTCGACCGCCTCGACCACCAGCATGTGGCGGGTGAGGCGCAAGTCGCCGGTCTTCGGCTCGATCTCGGCATGGACGTCGGTCTCAGCGCCGTAGCGCGAGCGCGCCGCCTTGGCGATGGCGTCCTCCATGGCGGCGATGACGATGCCGCGGTCGATCGCCTTCTCGCGGGCCACCGCGTCGGCGATTTGCAACAGTTCGAGCCGGTTGGCGCTGACTGCCATAGCTCAGTCTCCTTGGTTGGCGGCCGATTGATGCGGCCGATGCCGTGAATGTCGTGCCTTGCGTCGTTCTTCTCTTGCGCGCCGCGCGCGTGTCGCGCTTGGCGGCCTTCTCGCGCCGCAAAGCTTGCGCCACCAGTTCGTCGGTGAGCACGAGTTTCGCTTCGCTTATCTCTTCGATCGGCAGCAGCACTTCGGCTTCCGCGCTCGGCCTCGTCATGGCGAAGGCGCGCGGCGTCGCCCTCGGTGCCGAGCAATTCGCCGCGGAAGCGCTTGCGTCCGCCGATCGGGATATCGCGTCTCGATCTTGACCAGATGGCCGGCATAGCGGTCGAAATCGGATTTGCGCACCAGCGGCCGGTCGATGCCGGGCGAGGATACCTCCAGCCGGTAGGCGCGATCGACGGGATCGGCCATGTCGAGCACCGGCGAGATCGCGCGCGAGATCGCTTCGCAATCCTCGACCGCCATGGTGCCGTCCGGCACGTTCCGCCATGATCTGGACGGTGCAGCCTTCGGCGGCCGATACCTTGACCCGCACCAGCCGGTAGCCGAGCTGTTCGACGACCGGCTCGGCGATGGCCGCGACGCGCGCGGACAACCCCGGCTCGACGATCAGCCGTGGTTCCGTCTCGTTCGGTGCGGCGTTTGCCGCCTGTCGCGCCTCGCTTGCGGCCATTCTAGTAACAAAAAAGAGCGGGCCCGGGAGGACCCACTCTCAAAACCCGTTCGGTTATGAGGGTGTCTTAACAAGAGGAAATATAGCGAATTTCGCGCTTCATGCAAGGGTGAAGGGGCATTTTGGCAGCTAACCCTTCCTTCAGAATCTAGCCCTAAAAATGCGTAAATCACAGATCGCGCGACTTCCAAAAGCCGTTTGCGCAGGATTTCGCAATGAACGTTGCCGCCTCGCTGCTTCCCGAACTGGAAGAGGTCGTCCAGCATGGCTCGGCTGAAAAGCGGGCCAAGACGCTGCGCCGCGTCACCAGTCTCTTTCTCGACGGTGCAGCGAATTATACCGATGAACACGTCGCGCTGTTCGACGACGTCATCGGCGCCCTGATCGAGGAGATCGAGGTCAAGGCGCTGGCCGAATTGGCGCGCCAGATCGCGCCGGTGCCCAATGCGCCGCACGGCGTGGTGACGACGCTGGCCAAGAACGACAATATCGCCGTTGCCGGCCCGGTGCTCAGACAGTCTCGTCTCGCCGACCCGGACCTCAAATATATCGCCGAGACCAAGAGCCAGGCGCACCTGCTGGCGCTGTCCACCCGCTTGGGGCTCAGCGAGACGCTGTCGGACGTGCTGGTGCGGCGGGGCGATCGCGACGTGGCGCGCAGTGTCGTCACCAATCATAAGGCGCGTTTGTCGGAGAACGCGTTCACCACTTTGGTCAAGCGGGCCGAACGCGACAGCGCGCTGGCCGAGAAAATCGGCTCGCGCACCGATATCCCGCCGCGCCTGTTCCGTCAGCTGCTGATGCAGGCGAGCGGCGTGGTGCAACAACGTCTGTTGGCCAATGCCAAGCCGGATACCCGGGCCGAAATCCAGCGCGTGCTGGCGAAAGTGACCGAGGAGGTCGCCGCCAAGGCCGCGCCGCGCAATTACGCGGCGGCGCTGGCGGCGGTGCAGGCGCTGCACAAGGAGCGCCAGCTCACCGAAACCGACGTAGCCGACTATGCCAAGAACGGCAAATACGAAGAGACCCTTGCCGCGCTCGCCGTCGTGAGCTCGGTGCCGATCGAGGTGGTGGACCGGCTGGTGAATGGCGAGCGCGCCGATCCCGTGCTGATCCTGGCGCGCGCCGCCGGCTTCAGCTGGCCGACCGTGCGCGCGATCATGACCGCGCGGCCCGGTTTGAAGCCCGCGGGCCAGACGCTCGACGCCGGGCGCGAGAATTTCGACCGGCTGACGCCGGCCACCGCCCAGCGCGTGGTGCGCTTCTGGCAGGTGCGGCAGGGCAGCGGCGAATAATCACACGCGCCGGAAAATGAAATACGCCGGTGTGCGGCCTTCGCGGATCGCCTTCGCTTCATAGCGCGTGCGTGAAAACCCTACCCAAGGTTTGCGCCAGTCGTCGGCGCACTCAGCGGTCCAGACAAAATCCTTCGAACGCAGCACGCGCGCCAGCGCATAGGCGGCATAGTCGCCGATGTCGGTGGCGAAGCGCAGTTCGCCGCCCTTCTTAAGAATGCGCGCGAGCCGCGCCAGACTTTCGTCCTGGATGAAGCGCCGCTTCCAGTGCCGCCGCTTCGGCCACGGATCGGGATAGAGCAGGTCAATGCGCGTCAATGCGCCGGCCGGCAGCCAGTCGAGCAATTCGCTGGCATCGCCGAAATAGAGCCGAATGTTGCTGAGATTGTGCGCGTCGATCGCCACCAGCGCTTTCGCGACACCGTTGATGAAAGCATCTGTGCCGATGAAGCCGACATTCGGATGTGCCTGTGCCTGCGCGATCAGATGCTCGGCGCCGCCAAAGCCGATCTCCAGCCGCAGCTCATCGACGGCATTCGGAAACAGCGTGCGCAAATCGGCCGGCGGGGCCTTGGCGAGATCGAGGCCGAGCTTCGGCAGCAACGTATCGAACAGCGCGGCCTGCCGCGGCTTGAGCGTGTGGCCCTTGCGGCGGCCGAAGAACGCGCGTTGCGACGTTGGTGCAGCCGGATCCATACGCTGGCCTATCAAAACGCGAATGGCCGGCACAAGGCCGGCCATCCTGTCGAACGCGAACTTATTCGAAGAAGCTTATTTCACCGCGCTCTTGATCGCCGCGGCGAGATCGGTCTTTTCCCAGGAGAAGCCGCCGTCCTTGTCCGGGGCGCGGCCGAAATGGCCGTAGGCCGCGGTGCGCCGGTAGATCGGCCGGTTGAGCTTGAGCGTGCGGCGGATATTGGTCGGGGTGAGACGGAACAGCTCGGGCAGGACCTTCTCGAGCTTCTTCTCCTCGACCTTGCCGGTGCCATGGGTATCGACCAAGACCGACATCGGGTCGGCAACGCCGATCGCGTAGGCGACCTGAATAGTGCAGCGTTCGGCGACGCCGGCGGCCACCACGTTCTTGGCGAGGTAGCGCGCCGCGTAAGCCGCCGAACGGTCGACCTTGGTCGGATCCTTGCCGGAGAAGGCGCCGCCGCCATGCGGCGCGTAGCCGCCGTAAGTGTCGACGATGATCTTGCGGCCAGTGAGGCCGCAATCGCCGTCTGGGCCGCCAACCACGAAGTTGCCGGTCGGGTTGACCAGGAAGTCGGACGGCCGCTGCGGCATCCAGCCCTTGGGCAGCGCCGATTCGACTGCGTCGGCGATCATCTCTTTGATCAAACCGGGCGTGTATTTCTTGCCGTTGCGGCTCTGTGCGTTGTGTTGCGTGGAGACGACGACTTTGGTGCAGCCGACCGGCTTGCCGTTGACGTATTTGACGGTGACCTGGCTCTTGGCGTCGGGCTGCAGATCGAACAGCTGACCGGCGCGGCGCTTGTCGGACAGCACTTTCAGAATCTTATGCGCGAAATAGATCGGCGCCGGCATGAACGAGTTCTTCTCATAGACCTCGCTCTCGGTGCAGGCGAAGCCGAACATCATGCCCTGGTCGCCGGCGCCTTCTTCCTCGCCGCCCTTTTTCTTCTTCGCGTTCACGCCCATGGCGATGTCCGGCGACTGGCCGTGCAGCAGCACTTCGACGTCGGCGCCGTAGCTGGAGAAGCCGTCCTGATCGTAGCCGATGTCCCTGACGACATCGCGCGCAATCTTGGTGATCAGCTCGCGATCGACGACGGCCTTGTCGCCGTGCTTGCGGAAGAACGGCGCCTGGCCGCGTCCTTCGCCGGCGATGACGATCTTATTGGTGGTGGTCAGTGTTTCGCAGCCGAGCCGCGTATTGACCAGACTGTCATCGGCGATGCCGAGCTTGATGTCGTTTTCCAGAAACGCGTCGAGCACCGCGTCGGAAATCTGGTCGCAAACCTTGTCAGGGTGACCTTCAGATACCGACTCGCTGGTGAACAAAAAATTGGTGTGCGCCACTGTTGGAACTCCTGCCCTGGCTCGGCGTCACGGCCGGGCCATTCCGCGGGTGGTTCTTGCAGCGACGGTGGACGAGGTCAAGATGCGGGCAGCGGTGGGCAGGCAGAAAGGGATCGATGGGACCGGGCCTCAAGCCTATTCTGTGGCTGCAATCTGCTCGACCAGCTCGACAATGCGCCGGCGCAATTTACCGCTCTTGATGCGCATGAACGACTTGGTCAGCGACAGTCCGTCGGAAGTGGCGAGGAAGTCCGACACATAGGCCGGCGAGGGTGCCTCACCCATGCCGGTATGGCCCGGCATATTCGGCGCACCTTCGAAGAAAAACGAAACCGGCACTTGCAGGATATTGGAAATCTGCTGCAGCCGGCTGGCGCCGATGCGGTTGGTGCCTTTTTCGTATTTCTGTACTTGCTGAAAGGTAAGACCGAGCGCGTCCCCGAGCTTCTCTTGGCTCATGCTCAACATCATCCGACGCATGCGCACCCGCGAACCGACGTGCTTGTCGATCGGATTGGGGGTCTTCTTGGCCATAACGGTCTCCTATACAACTATCGTAGAGCGTAATGTCATAGATGACGCCGCCATTGCAACTTGTGTTTCTCAATCGATGGAGCTTGACCCCCCCAATAGGAGCAAAAATTCTTTATATCTTTCAAATAGTTTCACGCTGTCGAAATTCAGCCCGGTTTTCCTTAACTGGAAAACCTGGACCCCAGGCCAACAACAGGGGCCCCAACATCTGATGCTTGTGCAATCTAGGGCTGAATATATTTCAATCTAGCGCCGCATCCGCCGTCGCGCGACGAACATCAAACTTACTACCATAAATAGAATCAAGACGTCGTCGCCGAAGCGCACATAGATTGTCGTCACGATGGCGCGCGGCAGGCTTGCGTCGAGGATGCCTTCCGCGCCCAGCGGCAATGCAGCGACAACGCGGCCGAGCGGGTCGACCACCCCCGAGATTCCGGTGTTCGCCGCGCGCACCAGCGGCAGGCCCTCGGCGATCGCGAGCACGCGTGCCTGCTGGAAATGCTGGTAGGGGCCGGTGCTGATCCCGAACCAGCCATCATTGGTCACGTTGACCAGCCAGCCGGGCCGTTCGTCGGGCGGCACTGCCGCGCCGGGGAAGATCGCTTCGTAGCAGATCAGCGGCAACATTTTCGGTGCGCCCGGCACGTCCATGGTGCGCCGGCGGTCGCCAGACAGAAATCCGCCGACCTGTTTGGTGAGTTGCCGCAAGCCGAGCCGCTCGAGTACGCGTTGGAACGGCAGGTATTCGCCGAACGGCACCAGATGCACTTTGTCATAGATACCGCGGATCGAGCCGTCGGGATCGATCACATAGACCGAATTGTAAGCGTGCGGATTGGCGGCGGTGGCGCCCGGTGCGGGACGCACCGCGCCGGTGATCAGCTCGGTCGAAGGTTTCAGCAGGCCGGCGATCTGCGCCAGCGCATCCGGCTCGTGCGTGAGGAAGAACGGGAACGCCGATTCCGGCCAGATCAAAACCGTAGCGTCGTGCACGCCGTTGGAGTTCGGTCCGGTGGAGCGGTTGGACAGGCGCAAATAGCGCTCCATGACTTGCGCCTTGGCGGAGTAATTGAATTTTTCGTCCTGCTGCAGATTGGGCTGCATGATGCGCAGCTTCACGCCGTCGACATAAGTCGTCGGCTGTTGCCATAGCCGCACCACGCCATAGCTGGCGAACGCTACCAGAATCAAAACGCCGAAAGCGACAACGCGCCGCGGATGGGCTGTGTCCGCCAGGTCGTCCGCGAGCACGGCCGGGCTGGCGCAGATCGCGATGCACAGGAAGGTGAGGCCCCAGATGCCGGTGAGCGAGACGCTTTGCGCCAGCGCCAGCGGCTCGGTCAGCGCGTAGCCGAACGTGTTCCAGGGAAATCCGCTGAGCAGATGGCCGCGCAGCCATTCCGCGCCGGTGAGCATGGCGGCGAGCGCCAGCACGCGCGTCGGCCCGCGCACCCAGATCAGCCGCGCCGCGGCGACACCTAGGGCGGTGTAGAGCGCGAGATAGGCCGGCAGTCCGGCGACCGCGACCGGCAGCAGCCAGCCGAAGGTCTTGGCATCGACCAGAAAGGCGTAACCGACCCAGTAGAGGCCGGCGAGGAAATAGCCGAAGCCGAAGCACCAGCCGGCGATTGCCGCGGTCCAGGCGCCGCTCCAGCGTCCGGCGGCGGAGCCATCCACCAGCCAAATCAGGATCGGAAAAGTCAGGAACAGGATCGGCCAGGCATTGATCGGAGCCAGCGCCAGCGCCGACGCAGCGCCGGCGATGAAGGCGACGATGATGCGCCGCCAGCCGTAGGCGAGCACCACCGCATAGGCGAGGCGGGTGACAATCACGGGCGGTGCGCGCTGGCCGGAGAACCGGACGGCCCGCCGTCCTTGGACGCGGGCGGTTCATCGATGGCCAAGGTCGGCGGCGCGGTGCCGGCGAGCACCGCATCCGGCTCGCCGCGCTTGCGCTCGCCGCGCGGGCGTTCGCGGTTTTCCTTCAGCCGCGTAATTCGCACGCGCTTGATGCGGCGTGGATCGGCGTCCAGGACTTCGAATTCGAACAACCCCGGTCCGGGGATCAGCTCGCCGCGCACCGGCAGGCGGCCGGCGCG
This sequence comes from uncultured Alphaproteobacteria bacterium, assembly GCA_963772235.1. Lineage (GTDB taxonomy): Bacteria > Pseudomonadota > Alphaproteobacteria > Rhizobiales > Xanthobacteraceae > Pseudolabrys. The sequence continues at coordinate 63,979 of CAVYWI010000024.1, read as the reverse complement.
CGTCACCAGATAGCCGCCGAGCGTATCGACCTCCTGGGCCACGTTGCCGGGATCGAAATCGTGGCCGATGGTCGCCGCCACGTCCTCGAGATGGGCGCGGGCATCGGCGATGAAGGAATCGTCGGCTTGGCGGACCACGTGCGGCGTCTCATCTTCGTCATGCTCGTCGGCGATCTCGCCGACGATCTGCTCGACGATGTCCTCGATCGAAATCAGCCCGTCGCTGCCGCCATATTCGTCGACCACCAGCGCGAGGTGGATGCGTGTCGCCTGCATGCGCGCCAAGAGGTCGATCACCCGCGACGACGGCGGCACGAACAGGATCTCGCGCACGATTTTGGCCGACGACAATGGCATCGACAGATCAATCGCCTTGAGGTCGAGCCCGGCCGGCAGCGGTTTCTTGCGTTTGGCGTTCTTTCCCGGATCGACCGCCGCGCGCGCGGTCATGAAGGCGATCAGGTCGCGGATGTGCACCATGCCGATCGGATCGTCGAGCGTGTCGTTATAGACCACCAGGCGCGAATGCGCGGCGCCCTCGAACGTGCGCACCAGTTCGCCGAGCGTGATATCCTGCTGCACGGCGACGATGTCCGCGCGCGGGATCATGACGTCGCCGACACGCCGCTCGCGCAGCCCGAGGATGTTCTTGAGCATCCGGCTCTCTTCCGGCGAGAAGCCGGATTCGCCGGGCGGCATGGTGTCGAGCACGTCCTTGAGGTCGGCGCGCGAATTCGCCTTCCAGCCGAAAATCGCGCGAAACACGCGCACCACCCAGCTTTCGCCGCCTTCGCGCGGCGGCGGCACCGGCACCGGCAGATGGCGCGGCTCGTAGGGAGCCGTATCGGCGTTGATGGAACTTGGACTATCGTTGTCGGGCATGGCGGTCAGGCGTCGCGGCTAAGATTGCGCGCGAGGTAGGGATCCGGCATCTGCATGCGCGTCATGATCTTGCTTTCGAGCCCTTCCATCTCTTCGGCTTCGGCGTCGACCGAGTGATCGTAGCCGATGAGGTGAAGAAAACCATGTACCGTGAGATGGGCAAGATGATGAAGAAAAACCCGGCCTTCATCGTCGCATTCCCGCTTGAGGGTCTCATAGGCAATGACGATATCGCCGAAGAATTCTATGCCGATGCTCGTCGCCGTCTTCGCCGACGGAAACGATAGAACGTTGGTCGGCTTGTCGATGCCGCGCCATTGCCGATTGAGCGAACGAATCGCCTCGTCGTCGGTCAGCAGGATACTCAATTCGTGGCCCCCTGTTGAGAGCGTGGTGGCGGCCGCGGCGATGGCGTCGCGCACGGTCTGCTCGGCGGCGGGCTCGGCATTCCACAGTGGCGATTGAACCTGGATGTCGATCGACGGCATCGCCGTGTGCCGACCCGGCGCGCTGGTCATTTCTCGTCCCCGCGCGCGGATTTGCGGTCATAGGCTTCCACGATCCGCGCCACCAGTTCATGGCGGATCACGTCCTCATGGGTGAAGGCGACATGGCCGACGCCCTCCACGCCGTCGAGCAGCCGCACCGCCTCGGCGAGGCCGGAGGTCTGACCCGACGGCAGGTCGACTTGGCTCGGATCGCCGGTGACGATCATGCGGCTGTTTTCGCCGAGACGAGTGAGGAACATCTTCATCTGCATCGAGGTGGTGTTCTGTGCCTCGTCGAGAATGACGCAAGCGTTCGATAACGTGCGCCCGCGCATGAAGGCGAGCGGCGCGATCTCGATCTCGCCGGCCTGCAGCGCGCGCTCGACGATGCGGGCATCCATCAGGTCGTAAAGCGCGTCGTAGATCGGCCGCAAGTAGGGGTCGACCTTCTCGCGCATGTCGCCGGGCAGGAAGCCGAGCCTTTCGCCGGCTTCCACCGCCGGCCGCGACAGGATGATGCGGTCGACCTCCTTGCGCTCGAACATCTGGACCGCTTGCGCGACTGCGAGCCAGGTCTTGCCGGTGCCGGCAGGTCCCGTGCCGAACACCAGGTGATGGCGCTTGAGCGCGCGGATATAGGCGTCCTGCGCGGCGGTGCGCGCGCGCACCGGGCGCTTGCGCAGATTGATTTCCTCGAAGGCCGCCCGCGCGCTCGCCGGGTCGTAGTCGAACAGCGAGCCTTGCGCGATCGCCTGCCGGATCGCGCCTTCGACGTCGCCCTGGCTCAGTTCGTGGCCACGCTTGATGTGTTCGTAGAGGCCCTCCAGCACGCGGCGGGCCTGTTCGCAGCCGCCGCGTGAACCGTCGATGGTGACGTGATTGCCGCGCTGCTCGGCGACGACGCCGAGGCGGCGCTCGATCAGCGCAAGGTTTTGTCCGTATTGGCCGAACAGGATGGAAGCGAGCCGGTTGTCTTCGAAGGCGAGCACGGTCTGGGTGGTTGCCGTCTCTTCCGAAGCGGCGGCGGTCGGGATCGGCGGATCCGGTGTGCGCAAGTGGTTACTCAAGCTCCTGCTGCGGCAAGTTCTGGCGCGATGGGCTGCTCGGCAAGCGCGCCGAACAAAGTGTTGGTGCCGACTTCGGTGATGAAGACATGCACCACCGCGCCGATAAGCAGACGCGGTGCCATCACCTGCACCGTCTGGAGATATGGGGTGCGGCCGACCAATTGCCCAGAGAGCTTGCCCGGCTTCTCGAGCAATACGTCGACGGTGCGGCCGACAGATTGCGCGTTGAAGGCGCGCCACAGGCGGGTGATGACGGCCTGCAGCCGTTGCAGACGCTCGGATTTTTCTTCCGGTGGAACCTGGCCGTCCATCTCGGCCGCCGGCGTGCCCGGCCGCGGCGAATAAATGAACGAGTAGGCGGTGGCGAAGCCGACTTCCTCGACCAGCGTCAGCGTGGCGCGGAAATCGTCTTCAGTTTCGCCCGGAAAGCCGACGATGAAATCGGAGGTGAAGGCAAGATCGGCGCGGCTTTTGCGCAGGCGCTCAATCACGTCGAGATACTCTTTCCGCGTATGCCGACGGTTCATCGCCGCCAGCACGCGGTCGGAACCGGACTGTACCGGCAGGTGCACGTAGGGCATGAGCGCGGGGAGATCGCCATGCGCGGCGATCAGGTCGTCGGCCATGTCGCGCGGGTGGCTGGTCATGTAGCGCAGGCGGACAATGCCGGGCACGTCGCTAAGACGGCGCAGCAATTTGCCGAGCGTTGCCGGGTGCGCGCCGGCGTCCTGCCCATGGTAGGCATTCACGTTCTGCCCGATCAGCGTCACCTCGCGCACGCCCGCCTCGGCCAGGTGTTCGACCTCGGTGACGATCTTCTCGACCGGGCGCGAGACTTCGGCGCCGCGGGTGTAGGGCACGACGCAAAACGTGCAAAATTTGTCACAGCCTTCCTGCACGGTGACGAAAGCTGAAATGCCGCGCTCGCGAATGGCATCGGTGCGCGGCGCGGCGAGCGCGTCGAATTTGTCGTCCACCGGGAATTCGGTATCGACGACCTGTCCGCCCGCCTGCACACGCGCGAGCAAATCGGGCAGCCGGTGATAGTTCTGCGAGCCGACCACGAGATCGACTGCGCCGGCGCGGCGGATAATTTCCTCGCCCTCGGCTTGCGCCATGCAACCGGCGACCGCGATCACCATGCGGCGGCCTTGTGCGGCCGCCTCTTCCTTCATGACGCGGACGCGGCCGATTTCGGAATAGACCTTATCCGCCGCCTTTTCGCGGATATGGCAGGTGTTGAGGATGACGAGGTCGGCGCCGGCGGCCTCAGGCGTCTCGGCGTAGCCAGCCGGCGCCAAAGTGTCCGCCATACGATGGGAATCGTAGACGTTCATCTGGCAGCCGAAAGACTTGACGTGGACTCTGTAGGGTCTGCTCATGCCGCTCGCGTTCAAACCGGGGGCCCAATCTAGCCTGCTTTGGCGCCGCAATCCATGTGCTTGATTTCGTGACGCTTTTAAGACGCGGTGGCATGCGCCTGGCGCGGCCGGCCGCGCAGCGTCGCGGTGGCGAGCGACCGTACCGCGCCTTCCAGTGATTTCGCCATCGCTTTGCGGTCGGTGGCGGCATCGGCCGCCACCGGCTCGCCGTAGCTGACCACGGCATCGATCGCGCCGCGCGCGATGAAATCCCTGATGTGCGGCATGAAATCGAGATCGCCATACCACGCGACGAGCGGGCGATGCTGGCGGCCCATCGGGATGCCGTGCGTGTTGGTGTAGCCAATCGACATCGGCTGGATCTTGAGCTTGCCGCCGAGTTCGGCATGCGCGGCGGCATCCTTCACCACGCCGACCAGCGCTGAGCGGAACGGCAGCACGCGATTGCCGTCGCTCGAAGTGCCTTCCGCAAACAACACCACCGACGTGCCGCCGGCCAGCCGCTTGACCATCTCGGCGATGGCCGCGCCGGTCTGCTGGCGGCGCGCGCGGTCGACGAACACCGTGCGCTGCAGCCGCGCGGTGACGCCGACCAGCGGCCAGGTGGAGACCTCGCGCTTGGCGACGAAGGCCACCGGCCTGACCGACCCGATCACCAGGATGTCGACCCAGGAGACGTGATTGGAGACGAACAGCACGGCGCGATCGGCGGCCGGCGCGCCGACCACATGCACGCGAATGCGCAACAGCCGGCACAGCACCCGGTAATAGTTGACCGCGATGAAACCCCAGCCGGGCAGATGGAGCTTGTCGAGCAGCCACTGGATCGAGATCAACAGCGGCGTCATCGTGAAGAAGAATGCCCCGATAAAAAGCCCGCGGATCATGATTTCAACCGTTCGTCCCCGCGGAAGCGGGGACCCAGGGCGGCAAATCGCGAATCCATGATCATGTGGCTCTGGATTCCCACTTGCGCGGGAATGACCGGAGTTTGTAGCCCACGCAGCATGAGCGTTTATTTTTTCTCGTCGTCGAGCGGGACGGCGTAGAGCTCGAGCCGGTGATCGACCAGTTTGTAACCGAGCTTGCGCGCGACCTCTGCCTGCAGGCGATCGATTTCCTCCGAGCGGAATTCGATCACTTCGCCGCTGCGCAGATTGATCAGATGGTCGTGATGGGATTCGGTGGCGGTTTCGTAGCGCGCGCGTCCCTCACGGAAGTCGTGCCGCTCGATGATGCCGGCATCCTCGAACAGACGCACGGTGCGATAGACGGTGGAAATGGAAATCCGGTCGTCGACCTTGGCGCAGCGCCGGTACAGTTCCTCGACGTCGGGATGATCGTCGGACCCCGCCAGGACGCGCGCAATGGTGCGGCGCTGCTCGGTCATGCGCATGCCCTTTTCGGCGCACAGGGCTTCGATGTCGCGTCGGTCGGAGATGGCTTTGTCCGGCGTGGTCACGTTGGCGTTCTCGTCGTCTATTCGGCTCTGCTCTCATAGCATATTGAGCGCGTCCGGGCTGGTCTATCCGGGCCCTTAGATTAGATCGCGGCGCAGCACCAGCGCGGCGGCCGCCTGGCCGTCGGCGCCTGGGTAGTAATTAGGGCGGCGGGATATTTCACGGAATCCGGCGCGGCCGTAAAGCCGGATCGCCGCGACATTGTGTTCATCGACTTCCAGGAAAACCGCGCGCGCGCCCAAGCCCGCCAGCCGGCGCAAATGCAGCGTGAGCAGATTGCGCGCCAGTCCGCGGCCGCGCCTGCTGCCTGCGACCGCGATCGATAGGATTTCCGCTTCGTCCTCGACCAGCCGCGACATGATGAAGGCGGCCATGACCGATCCCACCATCGCGCGATAGGCAATGACGTGGCGGTCGGTCAGCAGACCTTCGACTTCCTGCTCGCTCCAGCCACGGGCGAACGAGGCGGCATGCAACGCGGCGATCGCCGCGGCATCGCGGCTCGACGCTTCCGACAACACCGGCTCGCTGCGTGCGAAAAAATTGGAAAACAGGCCCATCATCGTCGCGCCAATCGCGCGGCGTTCTGCGGCTGCGCGTCGGGCGCGCGCAGGTACAGCGGCTTCGGCGGCGCGCCGGTCTCGATCGCGGCGGCACCCAGCCGCGCCACCCAATCGATGTCGGGCGCGCGGCGCGTATCGACCAGGCTCGGCGCGCGTTCGCCGATCGGCCAGGCTGCCGCCAGCATCGCCGCCGCAGTGCCCACCAGGCGCGGCGCGCCGATCGCCGCCGCGCGCAGCGCCTCGCGTATGGACGCGAGCCGTGCCGGAACGATGGTGCGGCCGCCGGGTCCGAATACTTGCACATAGACGTGATCGTGACGCGCATCGATGGCCGCGACGACCGGCACCGTACCGTCGGCGGCGACCAAAGGCGCGGCATAGGCAGCGAGTGTCGACAGGCCGATCGCTGGCTTGCCGGTCGCAAGCGCGATGCCGCGCGCGGCCGCGAGGCCGACGCGCAGCCCGGTGAAGCTGCCGGGTCCGGTGGTGACGGCGATGCGGTCGAGCGCGGCGAAGTCGAGACCGGCGCGGTCCATCACCCGCGCGATCATCGGCATCAGTGCTTCGGCGTGGCCGCGCAGCTTGGGCAGCGACTCGTGCACGGACATCGCCACATGCTCGGTGTCGAGCACGGCGGCCGAGCAGGCCTCGAGCGCGGTATCGATGGCAAGGACGCGCATAAAGCTACTTTTACCAATGCGCGGCCAAAAGCAATGACAGGTTAGACCGGCCGCACCTCGGTGACTTCGGGCACGAAATGCTTGAGCAGATTCTGGATGCCGTGCTGAAGCGTGGCGGTCGAGGACGGGCAGCCCGAGCAGGCGCCCTTCATGGTCAGAAACACGACGCCTTCCTTGAAGCCCTTGAAGGTGATGTCGCCGCCGTCGCCGGCCACCGCCGGACGAACGCGGGTCTCGATCAGATCCTTGATGATGGCGACGGTCTCGGCGTCATTGGCGTCGAAGAATTCGTCTCCCTCGGCCGGCGCCGGTTCGGCGCCGCTCGCCAACAGCGGCGCGCCGCTGATGAAATGCTCCATGATGGCGCCGAGGATCGCCGGCTTGATCTGCTGCCACTCGCCGTCACGCTTGGTGATGGAGATGAAGTCGGAGCCGAAAAAGACGCCGCCGACGTTGGGGATCTCGAACAGGCGTTCGGCCAGCGGCGATTGCCGGGCGGCTTCCTTGCTCGCCATGTCGAGGGTGCCGGATTCGAGCACCGCTCGGCCGGGCAGGAATTTCAGGGTCGCCGGATTAGGCGTGGTTTCGGTCTGGATGAACATAGCGTCCTCCTTGCGGGTTCAAGGCCCGTGGATGGCATTGAGTATAGCGGATAAATGGCGCTTGCGTTGACCAAGGTCAACTGGCGGGAAATGCCCCGATTGACGTGGAAACCCTAAGAACTCGCGTCGATGTCGTCGTCGCTCAGGTGTCCCGGCACGATAGCTATCGGGATCGGAAAAGTGCCGGCGGTTCTGGTCAGGCTGGAAACCAGCGGGCCGGGACCCTCATTAGAGGTACCGGCGGCCAGCACCAGGATGCCGATGTCGGCATCCTCATCGATCAGCTTGACGATCTCCTCGGCCGGGTCGCCTTCGCGGATCACGCGGTCGGGTGTGATGCCGGCAATGTCCTTGGCGCGCGCCGCGAACTTGTCGAACGCCGTATTGGCCGCTTCCGTCGCCTCGGCCTTCATCAGGTCGGCGACGCCCAGCCATTGCTGATTGTGCTCGCCGGTGTCGATCACGCGCAGCATGACCAGTTGCGACTTGGTGCGGCCGGCGCGCTTGGCCGCCCAATAGACCGCGCGGTCGCATTCCTCGGTCTCGTCGATGACGACCAGATATTTGCGCTTGTGGCCGGCCTCGTAGCTGCGGCGCTTGATGCTCATCGTCGCTCCCGGTTCATGCGTTCATTTGCGAACGCACAAGCCGTGAATGGTCGCACGCCGGCCGCGGTCGCGACAAGCGCCCGGAAAATTGCCTAGTGAAAACGCGCTGTTAGCGGCGCACGAAGCCGACAATGTCCTTGACTGCTTTCATGGTTTCGGCGGCGATCGCCTGCGCGCGCTGGGAGCCCTCAGCCAGGATCGAATCGATATAGACCGGGTCCTGCACCAGCTTTTTCATTTCCGCGCCGATCGGCCCGAGCTTGGCGACGGCGAGATCGACCAGCGCACCTTTGAAGGTGGAGAATTGCCCGCCGCCGAACTCGCTGAGCACCTGGGCTTTGCTCACACCCTGGAGCGCGGCGTAGATGCCGACCAGGTTGTCGGCCTCCGGGCGCGGCTCGAGGCCCTTCTCCTCGCTCGGCAGCGGCTCGGGATCGGTCTTCGCCTTGCGGATCTTCTGCGCGATGGCGTCGGCGTCGTCGGTCAAATTGATGCGCGAATAGTCCGAGGGCTCCGACTTCGACATTTTCTTCGAGCCGTCGCGCAGCGACATCACCCGCGTCGCCGGGCCCTGGATGATCGGCTCGGGCAGCGGAAAGAACGCGTCGCCGAAACCGTGCGCATGGATCGACGGCGCGAAGTCGGTGTTGAACTTCTGCGCGATGTCGCGGGCGAGCTCGAGATGCTGCTTCTGGTCTTCGCCCACCGGCACATGGGTGGCGCGATAGACGTGAATGTCGGCGGCCATCAGGTTCGGATAAGCGTAAAGACCGACCGAGACGTTCTCGCGGTCCTTGCCCGCCTTCTCCTTGAACTGGGTCATTCGGTTGAGCCAGCCGAGGCGGGCGACGCAGTTGAACACCCAGGCGAGCTCGGCGTGCTCGGCGACCTGGCTCTGGTTGAAGACGATGTTCTTCTTCGGATCGATGCCGCAGGCGATAAAGGCCGCGGTCACCTCGCGGGTGGCATGCGCCAATTCGCTCGGCTCCTGCCACACCGTGATGGCGTGCATGTCGACCACGCAATAGATGCAGTCGTAGCGCTCCTGCAGCGCCACGAATTTGGTGATCGCGCCGAGATAGTTGCCGAGGTGCAGGTTGCCGGTCGGCTGCACGCCGGAAAATACGCGTTCCTTGAAGGCCATGTCCGTCCCTCACCGATACGGCGGCGACATCGCATGATGGCGTTTGCCGTGCAACCCCCGTTGCGCTCGCAAACCAGGGTGTCGCGTCGACACGGGATACGATATCAAAGGCGGTGCCGCTCCGTTATACGTTATAGGTGAGACAGAGCTGTTAGGATCGTGCGGCGCCGGCGAGCGGCGGGTGGGCTATATGAGCAAGGACGAGCTGATCATCCAATTGGTGAAAGTGGCGCTCGGTATTCTGATCGGCGGCTACTTTCTCTGGTGGAGTTTGGAAGTGTTGAAAAGGCTTCCGCCCCTTCACTAGGCTCCGTAGTGTGTCCCTAGACGCGATGTCCGCTTCTCAGCGAAAGCGGACATTTCGTGCTCGGATTGAATATTTCCGCTTTTTACCCTTAACAGACATTCGGAAGATAGATCGCAGCTTTCGTCTCCGCACGCGCGTCTCGACAAAGCAGCGCGCGAAAGCAAGCAGCCGCGACATCAAGGTGCCGCCGCCGACGGTGGTAATATCGCGCGCTAACGACATGGATGACCCCTCGCGCCGCACTTTAACCCCCTGGGCGCGCACCCGTCACGCGCATGTCATGGCCGCAAGCTTGCCGAGGCGCGCTCGCCGGTTATAGTCGCCGGCGACTCGCGAGGTAACACATGGCTCCCCACCGCTACGACGTCATCGGTATCGGCAACGCCATCGTCGACGTGATTGCCCGCGCCGAGGACGATTTTCTGGTGGCGCACGGCATGCACAAGGGCAGCATGGCGCTGATCGAAGAAAAGCGCGCGGAGAAGATCTATCAGGCGATGGGGCCGGCAGTGGAAAGCTCGGGCGGCTCGGCGGCCAATACCATCGTCGGGGTGGCGAGCTTCGGCGGCCACGCCGCCTTCGTCGGCAAGGTCAAAGACGACGAGCTCGGCCGCGCCTTTGCCCACGACATCCGCGCCGCCCGCGTCGCCTTCGATACCAAGCCGGCGAGCCAGGGTCCCTCGACCGCGCGCTGCTACATCATGGTGACGCCGGACGGCGAGCGCACCATGAACACGTTCCTCGGCGCGGCGCAGGACCTCAAGCCCGCCGACATCGACGAGGCCAAGATCGCCAGCGCTGCGCTCACCTATCTCGAGGGCTATCTGTGGGATCCGCCGCAGGCCAAGGAAGCCTTCGTCAAGGCAGCGGCGATCGCGCACAAGGCGGGCCGGCGCGTGGCGCTCACGTTGTCGGACGCGTTCTGCGTCGACCGCTACCGTGCGGAATTTCTCGAATTGATCCGCAAGGGCACCGTCGACATCGTCTTCGCCAACGAGCACGAGCTGCACAGCCTTTACGAGACCGCCGACTTCGACACTGCGGTCAAGGCTTTGCGCCATGACGCCAAGCTCGCGGTCATCACGCGCAGTGAGAAAGGCTGCGTGGTGGTAGCCCGCAACGCCGTCGAGGCGGTGCAGGCGATGCCGATCGATCGTGTTGTCGACGTCACCGGCGCCGGCGACCTGTTCGCCGCCGGTTTCCTGGTCGGCCTGGCGCGCGGCAAGGACCACCGCACCGCCGCCCGCCTCGGCGCGCTGGCGGCGGCCGAGGTGATCCAGCATATCGGCGCGCGGCCGGCGATCTCGCTCAAGGCCCTGGCGGCCGAGAACGGTCTGCCGGTCTAACACTTTCAAAAAAAGGCCGGTGCGTGGGATTTCGGCGTGACCCGCCGGGATGCGGCCGCTGCCGGCATGGCGGCAAGAGCGCAGTTGGTAACTGATTGGTAACCGAACGTGGTTAGCGATTGGTGAATAACCAACCGTGAGGACCGGCCATGGCGAAGCGCAAGGATATCGAAATCAACGGGGGCGATGCGGCGGCAGATCCGATTGGCCCACCCGCGCCGAAATCGGCCAAAAGCCAGCTGCCGACCGTCGAATCGCCGCCGCTATCGCCGGCTTCCGAAATCGCCACCACATCCCCCGCTGCCGCCGAGCCGAGCGTGGCGGAAGCGCCCGCGAGCGAACCGATTGTCGTGGTGGCGCCCGTCGTCGAACCTGCCGCCGACATGGCGTCCAACGCACCGCCGCGCTTTGTCTTGAGGCCGCGCCATAAACGCTATGCCTTGCTGGCCGCCTCGGTGACCTTCGCGGCCGCGCTCGGCGCCGTAATCGGCGCAATGGCGAGTGGCGGAACTTCCACGCCGGCCAAGCCCGACGTCGTCGCCATCGAGCAGAACAAGGCGATGCAGCAGTCGATTGCCAAGCTCAACAAAGAAATCGCTGTGCTGAAGACGAATCTCGATCAGGCCAGCAAGACAGCGCACACGCAGATTGCCAAGATTTCCGACCGGCTCGAACATCAGGCCGCGGAGATCACCGGCTCGATTGCAGCTCCGCAGACAATTGCCGCGCGCGCCGGTGCCGCTGCCGCGCCCGGCGCAGCGCTTGTCGATGGAGCCGTCGCCGGCGCGCATGCCGGTGGTGATGGGCTGGACTATCCACGACTTCCGCAACGGCTACGTTTTCGTGCAAGGCCACGGTGAAATTTATCAAGCCCAACTCGGCGCGCCGCTGCCCGGCCTCGGCCCGGTGCAATCGATCAAGCGGCAGGACGGCCGCTGGATAGTGCTGACGCCGAGAGGCATCATCGTGTCCATGCGCGACCGCCGCTACTTCGAGGAATTCTGAGCGAAAACCCGCCCCGGAATTGAACCGGCGGCGCCCCAGCGCATGATCCCGAAAAGTGGGAACCGGTTTTCGGGCTGGATCATGCGCAAATAAAAGCGCCGCCGCTTTTCATTTGTGCGTGAGCCCATGGCAAGCCCGCCAAAACCGTGTCAGATTTGCCGCGCCGGACCGGCGCGGGTGATGGCATGCGCGGCACATTGCTGGGACTTCTGACGGCGTCTTTGGGCGTCCTGGCTTCGGCGTGCCAGGCCTCGGCGCAAGGAGCAGCGCCGCCGGCGGCGAAGCCAGAAATGACCGAAAGTTGTCCGGGTCTGGTGGCGCAACGCATGCCGTTCGTGCAGCCGGCCGCCTTTCGCCTTGCCGCGCTCGAGCACGATCAGGTGCGCATCACCTATATCGGCCATGCGACCTTTCTGATCGAGAGCCCGCAACTGGTGCGCATCGCCACCGACTATAACGATTATGTCAGGCCGCCGGTCATGCCCGACATCGTCACCATGAATCACGCGCACCCTAGCCACTACACCGATCATCCCGATCTGGCCATCAAACACGTGCTGCGCGGCTGGGCGCGAGGGTGAAAAGCCGGCGCGCATCGATCTTACTTACAAGGACGTGCGGGTGCGCAACGTGCCGACCAATATCCGCACTTTCGACGGCGGCACCGAGCGGCACGGCAATTCGATCTTCATCTTCGAAATCGCCAATCTGTGCATCGCCCATCTCGGCCATTTGCATCACACGCTGACGCAGCAGCAGCTTAACGAGATCGGCCGTATCGACGTGGTCCTCGTGCCGGTCGACGGCAACTACACGCTCGACCTTGACGGCATGGTCGAGGTGCTGCACGCGCTGAAGGCGCCGCTGATGATTCCCATGCACTATTTCAGCGCCTATACGCTCAACCGCTTCCTCGACCGCGTGCGCCAGGAATGGGACGTGGAGATCGCCGCCGTCCCCTCGACGGTGCTGTCCAAGACCAGCCTTCCGGCCAAGCCGAAGGTCCTGGTGCTGCCCGGCCATTGAGGCTGCGCACAAAACCCCGCGCAAATTATGGGAACCAAAGCGCCGCGGTTTGCGTTCATGGGAACGCGAGTTTGCGGGCAAACCGGGGTTTCCCAATGATGCAGACGTGGAGCAGCTGGAAGCGCTTTTCCGATGGGCGGGGCGACGCGATCGAAGCGCCGGCCGGCCCCGGCGTCTACGAGGTGCGCCATACCATGACCGGCCGGGTGATGGCCTTCGGGCATAGCGGCGATGTCGCTAAGACGATCGCCGAACTGGCGTACGGCGGCGACGTCAATCCGCTCGTCAGGCTTTTCCGCCGGCAGCCGGTGTTATCGCGCACCTCGGACCTTGAATATCGCACCTGTGCAGCTGCGAGCCGCGCCGACGCTAGAACCGCCGCGCAACGGCTGCTGGGACTACGCCAGAACGCCTGGCGCCGGCGCATGGAAGTGGGCTGGGCCGCCCGCCAGCCGGGCTGAATTTCGCGCCAAGGATGAAAGCGCGGCCGGCGCTTTGCCGGCCGTTTCATTTTGGCGGCTTTCGGCCGGGCGCGATATCCGTATAAAGTGCCGGCGTCTCAACGGATCGACGCGCATGCCCTACGCTACGACCAGCGACAACGTGCGGCTCTACTACGAGGAGGCGGGGCAGGGCGTGCCGGTCCTGTTCGTGCACGAATTCGCATCCGACTATCGCGGCTGGGAGCCGCAGATGCGCGAATTCGGCAAGCGCTACCGCTGCATCACCTACTCGGCGCGTGGCTATAAACCGTCCGACGTGCCGGCCGATGCGGCGGCCTACAGCTACCGGCACGTGATGCGCGACGCCGTCGCCGTGCTCGATCATCTCAAGATCGACAGAGCGCACATCGTCGGCCTGTCGATGGGCGGCTACACGACGTTGCAGGTCGGGCTGAACCATCCCACGCGCGTGCGCTCGATGACGCTCGCCGGCACCGGCTCGGGCAGCGAGCGCTGGTTCACGGATGCGTTCCACAACAACTCGCGCGAACTCGGCGACCAGTTCGAGCGCGACGGGTCGGCGGCGGTGGCGGCGACCTACGGCAATGGTCCGAGCCGTGTGCCCTTCGCGATCAAGGACGCGCGCGGCTTTGCCGAATTTCTCAAGCACCTGGCCGAGCATGACGCCAAGGGCTCGGCCAATACCTCGCGCGGCTTCCAGGGGGCGCGGCCGTCGCTGTACGATTTCGAGGAGGCGATCAAGCGGCTGACGATCCCGGCGCTGATCGTGGTTGGCGACGAAGACGACCGCTGCATCGAGCCGAGCCTGTTCCTCAAGGACACGATCGCGGCTTCCGGGCTGGTCATGTTCCCGAAGACCGGCCATGTGGTGAATCTGGAAGAGCCCGATTTATTCAATCAGGTGGTCGGCGATTTCCTTTACCGTGTAGATGCCGGCCGCTGGCCGCCGCGTGATCCGCGCACGCTGCCCGACAAATCGGCGCCGCTGCTATGGAACCGGACGGCTGCGAAACCTATTTAAGGCCGGCGAACCAAGCGTGGGAGCTGCCGATGCTGAAATGGGCTTTCGTCTTTCTGCTGATCGCCATCGTCGCCGGCATTTTCGGCTTCACCGACGTGGAGGCGGCCTCCGCAACAATAGCGCAGTGGCTGTTCGGCATTTTCCTGTTCCTGTTCCTTGGCGCGCTGGCGATCGGATTGTTCATCGGCGCCAAGCTGTTTTCTTGAACGCGCCGCTGGACGCGGCCCACGGTGGGCAGCGTGCGCGGCCAGGCGGGCATTGGCTTAAGTTTGCCAAGCAGGGAAAACGCCGCTATTGCGAAGCTTCGCGGCAGCGCTTCGCGCGTACGACGACAAGATTTCCGCCATGACCGCCACCTTGCTCGATGGAAAAACGATCGCCCGCCAGATCCGCGAAGGCATCAAGCCGCGCGTCGCGGCGCTGCGCAGCCAGCGCGGCATAACGCCGGGGCTGGCTGTCATCCTCGTTGGGCGCAATCCCGCATCGCGGATTTACGTCAACAACAAGATCAAGGCCTGCGCCGAAGTCGGCATCCGCTCGGAACTGCACGAATTTCCCGCCGATGTCGACGCCGCTAAAGTCGTCGAGCAAATCAAGCGTCTCAACGCCGACCCGGAAGTGCACGGCATTCTGGTGCAGCTTCCACTCCCCGCCCACCACGATATCCAGGCGGTGCTGCGGACGATCGCGGTTGAGAAGGACGTCGACGGCTTCCATCTCTACAACGTCGGCGGCCTGATCCTCGGCGAGACGGTTTTTCCGCCCTGCACGCCCTACGGCGTGATGAAGCTCTTGGATTCGGCAGGCATCGAGGTTGCCGGCAAGAACGTCACCATCGTCGGGGCGAGCAACATCGTCGGCAAGCCGATGGCCTTGATGATGCTCAAGCGGGAGGCGACGGTCGCGATCTGCCACGTGCACACGCGGGATCTCGCCCAATACACCATCCTCGCCGACATCCTGGTGGTGGCGGCCGGTGTGCCCAACCTCATTCTGCCGCAAATGGTCAGGACCGGCGCGGTCGTCATTGACGTCGGGATCAACCGGCTGGCCGAACGGCAAGCTGGTCGGCGACATCGATTTCGAGGGTGTGCGGCACAAGGCGGCCTATATCACGCCGGTGCCCGGCGGCGTCGGGCCGATGACGGTGACCATGCTGTTGGAAAACACCGTGGTCGCCGCCGAGCGGGCGCTCGACAAACGCGCCGGCACCGCCGTTGCGCCGGCGCAGGCCGATGCGAGCCTGATCGAGTTGTCCAACTCCGATTGACGCAAGTCACGCCGACTGAAAAACAGTGAAATTGAAGCTCTTTTGTCTTGTTGCCATCGCATCTTGCCGAGTCATTTTTGCGCTAAAGCAGAGTCATTCCACGCTGAACAGCGCGTAACGCGAGGTCTATTGATCGCTTAAATATTGATTTGAGGGTGAACTCATGAACGGACGTGAGATGGCCTGTAAAGTCCGCTCCACTCCAATAGCAGACAAACACAAGTCAGGTCGGTTTGTCCGCGAAGTGCCAAAAAGCGACAACGTAATGCAGCATGATTGGCACAATAAGAAAGACCGGCGCGAGGCGGTCTCTCCAAGCGATCAGGCCGAAAAGCCAATTACGCGTAGATGGATAGTACAGCTAAATAGTATCTGCGCATAACATCCCCCGCACTGGTCGGTTCACCGGATTCCGGCACATACCCTGTGAGACATACGGACCGGCTCTTGGAGTATCGGAGCATTGTTTAGTCGCTAGCTATTTATCTTTTCGGAAGATAGATTACGATCAGTTCGGGGCAACCTTACGGTGGGGGCCACGCTATGTGGAAATCCATTCTAATATTTGCTTCGCTATTGCTCGCAACTAGCAATGCAACTGCCGCAACCAAACCACATTCCAAAACAGCGCAGCATGGTGCTTCAGGTTCAAGATTTGCAAAGGTCTGCGCTGAGATATGGCCGCGATATCTTGCCGCAGCGGTACAGGAAGGCGAAGATGATTTTGGTGAGACCCTGACGCCAGAAGAAATTACCCGCGACCATCGAGATTTCGTCGCCAATTGCAACAAGAACGGTGTCCCACCCGAGGCTATGGAGTCGTCCGTTAAGAAGCCGATTTGAGTCCGGGATGGACAGCGAGCGAGCGCCATAGCGCTGCCAGGATCAGGCGCAAAAGCATTCTCAGCCAGGCGAGGACGAGGCGGAGGTTGTGGCCGATGGCGGTGAGGATGGCGTTGGCCGCGTCGCCGGCGGTTCCCTTGAGATAGCAGCGGCCGAGATGGCCCTCGGCTTTCATATGGCCGATCACGGGCTCGATGGCGGAGCGGCGCCGCAACTCGCGCTTGATGGCGCCGAATACGCCGCGCTTCTGCCCGGAGATGAAGACGCGATGCGGGTTCGGCGCATCGTGGCCGCGGTATCCTTTGTCGACATAGGCGCGCTCGATCTCGCGTCCGGTGAGCCTCTCGGTGTCCTCGATAGCAGCGCGCAGGGTATGGCCGTCATACGGATTGCCCGGCAGCGCCTTGGCGTGCAGCACGAACTGGCCGCCCGGGGCGCGGGCGTTGGTGGTGACAATCGAAGCCTTGACGCCGAACTCATAGGGCGCGCTGGCTTTGCCTTTGCCGATGCATTCGACCTCTGGGGCATGGAAGGAATACAGCTTCCAGCCGCGCTGGCGTTGCTGCTGCGAACGGATCTGGCTGGCGCGTGCGAGCGGCCATTGGAATGCCTCCTGCAAGGCCGGCTGGCCGGCGATCTTGCGGTCGATATCGCGGATGATGCGGCCGAGCCGCGTGCGCAGGATGCGTAACTGCCGCCGATGGCGGTTGAACTGCTTGGCGTGGGCATAGCGCCCCGCCATCATCGCCGCCTGCTTGGCGATGCGCAGATAGGATTGCCGCAGCCGCACCCCATGCCGTCGGGCCAGGCGGTTGAGGCCCTTGATTGCTGCGTGCAGCAGCTTGGCGTCGGTCGGGAAGGTAATAGCCTTGGGCTGTACGGTTGTGTCGACCGTCACCCGCGCCAGATCCTTCGTGCGCAGCGCGCCGCTCGCATGCGCCACCCGCAGGCTCTCGGCCAGCAGCAGCTCCAGTTTGTCGCCCAGCCTCTTGCGCCAGTGGCTCAGGTCCGAGCGCTCGTGTGGGAACTCATGCTGGAAGAACTCTTCCCCGGTGAAATACTGGAAATACGGATCATGCACCCAGCGCTCGCACACGCCTTCGTCGGACAGGCCGTAAATGTGCTTGAGCAGCAACAGCCCGATCACGAAGCGGGTCTCGATCCCCGGCCGCCCCTGGTCGCTGTAGAGCGGCGCAATCTCGCCGTCGATCCACGCCCAGTCGATCTTGCCCGCGAGCTGCACCAGCTCGTGCTTCATGTTGATGATCTGCTCGAGCCTGGCCCGGAACAGATCGCTTGATCCCGTCGTCGCGTGTTGCTTCGGCCGCATCGTTGCCTCCGATGCAGCCAAGGAATCATGGTTCGCGCAGAAAGAAAATCGAAAAACGAAATTGCAAGGTTCCGCCGCCTCAGGGTGCGAAACCCTGCAATCTCAAATCGGCGCAAAGTCTCAAAAATAGACTCACATTCAATCGCTTAGCCGTTGATCACGGACGACTATGGAATTAATCCAAGAATTCGGCAAATGATTTTCAAGCGCCGCGCCGCGCCTTCTCATCCCCGAGTAGACCAAATGTGCCGAGGCCAGGGTGAAGAGCGGGGGGCGTAGTGGGCAGAGGCGCGTCAGCCCGCTTTGGGTCATTCGCTGCGCAGCCATTCAGCGCCGGCACCGACCTTTGTCCGCTGTTAGTCCAATAGCCGACAAGCACAGACGACGCTGTAGCGGGTAGAGTCTCGTCAATTGCGGGAAAGCACAGTCGGTCTAGACGTCCACGCTCGCCGACAGTGCATTGTCCTGGATGAACTGCCGACGCGGCTCGACCAGGTCGCCCATGAGCTGGTCGAACAGCACATTGGCCTCGTCCACTTCCTTGATGCGGACCTGCAACAGCGAACGCGCATTGACGTCGAGCGTGGTCTCCCACAATTGCTCGGGGTTCATCTCGCCCAAGCCTTTATAGCGCTGCATGCTGATGCCCTTGCGGCCGGCGCCGGTGAGCGCCTCGAACAGGCCGACCGGCCCATAGATCGCCGTGGTCTCATCCTTGCGGCGCAGCATGGCCGGCGGGGTCGGGCGCGGATAGGCCTGCTGCAGGCTGGCGGCGAATTCGTCGAGCTTGCGCGCGTCGGCGGAACCGAGCAGCGCCTGGTCGATGATGGCGACTTCCTTGACGCCGCGCACGGTGCGCTCGAAGTGGAAACCTTCCTCGTCGAAGGTTCCCTTCCAGCCGCGCTCGGTTTCATCCTCGAGCGCGTCGAGCCGCTTGGCGATGTAATCGGCGGCGGCGGCGCCGGTCTTGAGATCGGACGTGACGCTGGGCGTCAGCACGCCGGCGATGGCCGCCTGCTCGATCACCTTGCGGTTATAGCGGCTGTGCAGCCCTTGCAGGATGCTGCGAATGGCGCGCGCTTCTTCGACCAACGTCAGCAGGTCTTGTCCGCCGCGCTCCTCGCCGGACGCCAGTTTCAGCACCGAATCCTCGAGCCCCGTCGCGATCAGGTAGTCCTCGAGCGCGCGTTCGTCCTTGAGATATTGCTCGGACTTGCCGCGGTTGACCTTATAAAGCGGCGGCTGGGCGATATAGATGTGGCCGCGCTTGATCAGTTCCTCCATCTGCCGGAAGAAGAACGTGAGCAGCAGCGTGCGGATATGGCTGCCGTCGACGTCGGCGTCGGTCATGATGATGATCTTGTGATAGCGCAGCTTGTCGGGATTGAACTCGTCGCGCCCGATGCCGGTGCCAAGTGCGGTGATCAGCGTGCCGATCTCCTGTGAGCCCAGCATCTTGTCGAAGCGCGCGCGCTCGACGTTAAGAATCTTGCCCCGGAGGGGCAAGACGGCCTGGAATTCACGGTTGCGGCCCTGCTTGGCGGAGCCGCCGGCCGAGTCGCCCTCGACGATGAACAGTTCGGACTTGGCCGGATCGCGCTCCTGGCAGTCGGCGAGTTTTCCGGGCAGCGACGAAATATCGAGCGCGCCCTTGCGGCGGGTCAGATCGCGCGCCTTGCGCGCTGCCTCGCGCGCGGCGGCGGCTTCCACCACCTTGCCGACGATGACGCGCGCTTCCGCGGGGTGTATCTCGAACCAGTCCTGCAGCGCCTGATTGATCACGTTCTCGACCACCGGGCGGACTTCCGAGGACACCAGCTTGTCTTTGGTCTGCGAGGAGAATTTCGGGTCCGGCACTTTGACCGAGAGCACCGAGGTCAGGCCTTCGCGGCAATCGTCGCCGGTGAGCGCCACCTTTTCCTTGCGCGTGGTGCCCAGCGTCTCGGCGTATTGCGTGACCTGACGGGTGAGCGCGCCGCGGAAGCCGGCTAAATGCGTGCCGCCGTCGCGTTGCGGAATGTTGTTGGTGAAGCACAGCACGCTCTCATGATAGCCGTCGTTCCACCACAGCGCGGCTTCCACCGTGATGCCCTCGCGCTCGGCCTTGATCATGATCGGATTGGGGATCAGCGGCGTCTTGTTGCGGTCGAGAAATTTCACGAAGGCTTCGACGCCGCCCTCGTATTTCATCTCCTCGCGCTTCTCGACCGCGTGGCGCATGTCGGACAGCACGATGGTGACACCGGAATTAAGGAACGCCAGTTCGCGCAGGCGGTGCTCGATCGTGGCGAAGTCGAACTCAACCATGGTGAAGGTCGCCGGCGACGGGAAGAACGTCACTTCGGTGCCGCGCTTGCCGCCGCTGTCGCCGGTAGCTTTCAGCGGCGCGACCGCGACACCGTCGGCGAACTCCATGAAATGTTCTTTGCCGTCGCGCCAGATTTTGAGCTTGAGCCAGCGCGACAGCGCGTTGACCACCGAAACGCCGACGCCGTGCAAGCCGCCGGACACCTTGTAGGAATTCTGGTCGAATTTTCCGCCGGCGTGCAGCTGGGTCATGATGACCTCGGCCGCCGAAACGCCTTCGCCTTTGTGGATGTCGGTCGGGATGCCGCGGCCATTGTCGACCACGGTCACCGAGCCGTCGGCGTTGAGCGTGACAGTCACTTGGTCGGCAAAGCCCGCGAGCGCCTCGTCGATGGCGTTGTCGACCACCTCGTAGACCATGTGGTGAAGGCCTGAGCCGTCGTCGGTATCACCGATATACATGCCCGGCCGCTTGCGCACGGCATCGAGTCCTTTCAGGACTTTGATCGATTCTGCGCCGTAGTCGGATTCGAGATTGCGGGCCGGTTCAGCCATCGGAGCGAGCCTCAAAACGGGCGGCGAAATGAGTTGAGTTTGTTGTTTGGTGTGACACGAAATCTAGGTCCCGTACAGAGCTAAGTCGTAGCCTCTAATATATTGATTTAAAATGAGTTTTTGAAGAGCTGACGCCCGGAAAAATTGCCGGTTTTTGAAGCCCTTGGGTGGCCGATTCGGGGCCCTTTGCCGGCGATTCGCAGCCTCGCCGCTCGGCAGTCATGGAACGGCCATGACGTGCGCCCAAACCGATCTCGCTTGCACGCGGACGCGGCTTGGCATCTAAGAATTGCTGCGTTCTCCCGACCCGATTCCGCTCCCCATGCGCTGGTTCAGCAAACCGATTGAAGTTCCGCATCGCCTGCGCGCCATCGTCCGCGCACGTGAATCGAGCATCATCGCGCTGGCGCTGATCGTCGGCGCGCTGGCCGGCCTGGCGGTCTCCGCCATGGGCCAAGCGGTCGGCCTCATGCATCTGACGTTCTTCGGGCTCGACCCCGGCGAACGGCTGTCGGGCCGCGGCGCGCTCAACCCGTATTACGCGTTTTTCACCCCCTGCCTCGGCGGGCTGCTGTTCGGTCTCGCCACCGCCTATATCACCCGCCGACGCGGCACCGAGGTCGATCCGGTCGAGGCCAATGCCCTGCACGGCGGGCGCATGTCGTTGCGCGGTAGCCTGATCGTGGCGGCGCAGACGGTATGGTCGAGCGGCGTCGGCGCTTCCGTCGGCCTGGAGGCCGGCTATACCCAGCTCGCCAGCGGCATCGCCTCCAAGATCGGGCAGGCCTTTCGCCTGCGCCGCAGCGACATGCGCATCCTGGTCGGCTGCGGCGCCGCTGCGGCCATCGCCGGGGCTTTCGGTGCGCCCTTGGGCGGCGCCTTCTACGGCTTCGAACTGATCATCGGCAGCTATTCGATCGCCTCGCTGGCGCCGGTCGGCATGGCGGCGCTGGTTGGCTACCTGACCGCGCAGATCTTCGCGCCCGACCGGCTCGGCATCGAAAGCGGCGCGGTGTCCAGTCTTGCCGTGCATGACGTGGTGATCGCCGGTGGGTTCGGCCTGCTGGCGGCCATTTTCGGCATCGCGCTGATGCGCGGCGTCGCCGCCTGCGAGGTGCTGTTCTCGCGCCTGCGGGTGAGGCCGGGCTTACGGCCGATGTTGGGCGGGGCGGTGGTCGGCCTGTTGGCGATGATCTCGCCGCAGGTGATGTCGTCTGGGCATGGCGCCCTGCATCTAACCGGCATTTTTAAACTGCCGCTGGCGACCATCGCGCTGATCTTCGTGCTCAAGGCGTTGGCCTCGATCGTTTCGCTCGGCACCGGGTTCCGCGGCGGCCTGTTCTTCGCTTCATTGCTGCTCGGCGCGCTCGGTGGACAATTATTCGCGGTTGGGCTCAACACGGTGTGGCCGGGCTTGCATGTCGATCCCGACGCCTTTGCCATCATCGGCATCGGCGCGCTGTCGGTCTCGGTGATCGGCGGGCCGCTGACCATGACTTTCATCGCGCTGGAGACTACCGGCGACCTATGGCTCACCACCGCGGTGCTGATCGCGGTGATCATCTCCATGCAGGTGACGCGCGAATTCTTCGGCTATTCGTTCACCACCTGGCGCTTCCATCTGCGCGGCGAGACCATCCGCAGCGCGGCCGATGTCGGTTGGATCAGGGATTTGACGGTCGGGCAGATGATGCGCTCGGACGTGCGCACGACGCCGGTGGAATCGCCGATCTCGGCGTTTCGCGAGGCCTTTCCGCTCGGCTCGACCAACCAGGTGGTCGCGGTGGACGAGGACGGCCGGTATGCCGGCATGGTGATCGTTGCCGAAGCGCATGCGACGGAACTCCCTGCCACCGCCTCGGTGCGCGAGATCCTGCATCATGCCGATCATATGCTGCTGCCGCAATTGACGGCGCAGGAAGCGATCGCGGCGTTCGACCGCTTCGAGGCGGAAGCGTTGGTGGTGGTCGACTCGGCCGAGCGCCGGCAGGTGATCGGCCTGCTCAGTGAGGCGCATGCGTTGCGGCGTTATTCCGATGCGTCGGAGCGGCAGCGGCGGGAATTGCTCGGCGAGCTGTAGCCAACGCGGCGGGACGTTACGATCCGGGCACCACAATACCGGCGCGCACCTCGAAGACTTGCGCACGGCCGACGATGTCGCCGAAGGCCGCCGGATCAGCGCCGGTCATCCACACTTGCGCGCCAAGGTTCGACAGTGCGTCGTACAGGGCCGCGCGGCGGGCCGGATCGAGGTGGGCGACGATTTCGTCCAGCAGCATGAGCGGCGCGAAGCCGGTCATGTCCTTGATCAGCCCGGCATGGGCGAGCACCAGGCGGATCAGCAGCGCCTTCTGCTCGCCGGTCGAAGCGTTCGATGCCGGGATGCCCTTGCCGGCATGGGTGACGGCGAGATCGGACAGATGCGGGCCGTCGAGAGTGCGCCCGGCGGCGGCGTCGCGCGCGCGGGCGTCCTTCAGCAAAGCGCGGTAGCGGTCCTCGATCTCGATGGCGCTGTGATCGGGCATCAGCCGCTCCATCCAGCCGCCGAGCGCAATCTCGGCGCGCGGAAAGCCTTCATCGCGTGCCGCGGCGAGCGCCGCCGAAAGCCGCGCGACCGTCTCGGCGCGCGCAGCAGCGACCGCCACCGCGATCTCCGCGGTCTCATGTTCGACCGCATCGAGCCAATGGGAATCGCTGCGGGCGTCTTCCAGTAGCCGGTTGCGCGAACGCAATGATCGTTCAAGGGCGGCGACGCGGCCGGAATGCTGCGCGTCGACCGCCAGCACCAGGCGATCGAGAAACCGGCGGCGTTCGGACGCCGGGCCGTTGAACAGCGGGTCCATGGCGGGCGTCAGCCACACCACGCGCAAATGATCGGCGAAGGCCGCCGCCGAGGAAACGCCTTCCCGGTCGATGCGGCATTTGCGCGAGGGCGCGGAATCCTCGCCCGCCGGCGGATCGATGCCGGTGCCGAGTGTGGCTAGGCCGAGCATGCCCTCGATCTCGGCCGACACCGCCCAGGCGCCGTCGCCTTCGGAGAACGCCAGTTCTTCCATGGTGGCGCGGCGCAGCCCGCGGCCCGGCGCCAGCAGCGAGATCGCCTCGATCAGGTTGGTCTTGCCGGCGCCATTGGCGCCGGTCAGCACCACCGGTCCGGCCGGCCCAAGCTCGATCTGCGCGGCGTGGTAGCTGCGGAAGTTGGTCAGCGTCAGGCGGCGGATGAAGGCGGCAGTCATCGGCGAGCCTTACCACCCGCAGCGACGATGCGGGAGATCAAACCCGCATCGGCATCAACACATAGAGCGCGCCCTTGGCGTCCTTGTCCTGGATCAGCGTCGGCGAGCCGGGATCGGCGAGCTTGAGCACGGCCACCTCGCCCTCGATCTGCGCGGCAATGTCGAGCAAATAGCGCGAATTAAAGCCGATATCGAGCGGGTCGGATTCGTATTCGACTTCGAGCTCTTCGGTCGCGCTGCCGGAATCCGGATTTGTCACCGAGAGCACCAACTTTCCGCCGGTGATCGACAGCTTCACCGCGCGGCCGCGCTCGCTCGACACAGTGGAGACGCGGTCGACCGCGGCCTCGAAATCCTTCTTGTCGACGACAAGGCTCTTGTCGTTGTTGGCTGGGATCACGCGGGCATAATCCGGGAATGTACCGTCGATCAGTTTGCTGGTGAGCACCACGTCGCCGATCGAGAATCGGATCTTGCCGGCGGACAATTCGATCGCGACTTCGCCTTCGCCGGTTTCGATCAGCCGCTGCACCTCGCCCACGGTTTTGCGCGGCACGATGATGCCGGGCATGCCGCTGGCGCCTTCGGGCAGCGGCAGTTCGACCTGCGCCAGGCGATGGCCGTCAGTCGCCACCGCGCGCAGCGTCGCATTCTTGGCTGTCCCGGCGGTGTGCAGGTAGATACCGTTCAAGTAATAGCGGGTCTCCTCGGTGGAGATGGCGAACTGGGTCTTGTCGATCAGCCGTTTGAGATCGGCGGCGGCGAGCTTGAAGGAATGCGTCATCTCGCCGGCGGCGAGATCGGGGAAATCGCTTTCCGGCAGCGTCTGCAAGGTGAAGCGCGAGCGCCCGGCGCGCAGCGACAGCACGGCGCGGTCGCCCGAACCCTCGATCACGATCTGCACGCCCTCGGGCAGCTTGCGCACGATCTCGTAGAACATGTGCGCCGGCACAGTGGTGGCGCCGCCCGGCGACACCTCGGCGGCGACGCTGTCGATGACTTCGAGATCGAGGTCGGTGGCCTTCATGCTGAGCTTGCCCTTGTCGGCCTTGATCAGCACGTTGGCGAGAATCGGGATGGTATTGCGCCGTTCCACCACGCGATGCACGTGGCCCAGCGACTTCAGCAGTTCTGCACGCTCGACTGTAACTTTCATTGGGAAACCCGCTTCGGCGCCTATGAACAGGCCTTAAAACCAAGGCGCGACGCCAAGCCGGCCGTTCGCGGAATGCGGGGCCGGGGAGCAAAGGTGACAAGAGCAAGCGAAATGCGCAAGGGCGGGTTTTTGATCCCCGATCATATCCCCAGGGCGTCCACAGCCCCATTCGTCATGGCCGGGCTTGTCCCGCCCATCCACGCCTTGGTTTCTTGGCTTAAGACGTGGATGCCCGGCACGAGGCCGGGCATGACGGAGGATAGCCCGCGCGGCAAAGCGCAGCTACTCCTGCAACTGCCGCTTCAAGATCTCGATTTCCTCGGCCAGCGCCATATCGTTGCCGACCAAGCCCTCGATCTTACGCACCGCGTGCAGCACCGTGGTGTGGTCGCGGCCGCCGAAGCGCCGGCCGATTTCCGGTAGCGAGCGCAGGGTGAGGGTCTTGGCCAGATACATCGCCACCTGCCGCGGGCGCACCACGTTGGCGGTGCGCCGCGACGACAACAGGTCGGACCGGCTGACGTTGTATTGCCGCGCTACCACCCGCTGGATGTCCTCGATCTTGACCCGCTTGGGCTCCTGCGGGCGGATCAGATCGCGCACCTCGCGCTCGGCCATTTCCAGCGTGACGGCATGGCCGGTGAGCTTGTTATGGGCGAGCAGGCGGTTGAGGGCGCCTTCCAGGTCGCGGCCGTTGTGGGTCACGGTCTTGGCGATGTAGCTCAGGACCGGCAGCGGCACGTCAAAGCTCGGATGGTGCGATCGGGCCGCGGTCACACGCGATTTGAGGATTTCGAAGCGCAACTCTTCGCCGAGCGGCCCCATCTCCACCACCAGCCCGCCGGCGAGCCGCGAGCGGACGCGGTCGTCCAGGCTTTCGAGATCCGACGGCGGGCGGTCGGAAGCGATCACCACTTGCCGGCCGGCATCGATCAGCGCGTTGAGCGTGTGGCAGAACTCAGCCTGGGTCGACTTGCCTTGCAGGAATTGCAGGTCGTCGATCACCAGCACGCCGATGCCGCGCAGCGCTTCCTTGAAGGCGAGAGCCGTCTGCGTGCGCAGCGCCGAAACGAACCCGTACATGAATTTTTCGGCGGTCAGATAGAGCACCTTGCGCTCGCCCAAGGCGTTGCCGGTCCAGGTGACCGCCTGCAATAGATGCGTTTTGCCGAGGCCGACGCCGGCATGGATGTAGAGCGGATTGAACATCACCGGGTCGCCGCGCTTGGCGGCGGCCACTTGCTTGGCGGCGGCTTGGGCGAGTGTGTTAGAGCGGCCGACCACGAAGTTGTCGAAGGTTAGGCGGGCGTCGAGCGGCGAACCGCCGAGCGCCTCGTGCCCTGTCGCATCGCCGACCGGCAGCGAGCGTCCATTGCCATTGCCGTTGAAGCGGCCGCCATCGCCGGCGCCCATCTCGAGATCGGCCTTTGGCTTGACGATGGCCGAGCGCAATACCGCCGAGCGTACGATCAACTCGACGCGGTTGACCTGGCTCTGCTCCGCCTGCCAGCAAGCCAGCACCCGTTCGGCATAATGCGATTGGATCCAGCTCTTGAGAAAGCGCGTGGGCACCGACAGGCGCACGGTTCCTTCCTCGAGGGCTTCCAAGTCCATGCGCGCAAACCAGCTCGAATAGATGTCTTCGCCGACCTCGGCGCGCAGCCGACTTTTCACCCGTGACCAGCTCTCGTCATCTACGTTCGACATTTTCTTATTTCTCGTTTCAAATAATTGTTTGAACGGACTAACGCGGCCCGGCCAGACGGTTTTATGCAACCGACGTGCCGGAAACGGGACGCAACAAACTCGATCACGATGCCGTTGGGAGATTGTCGGACCGCTGGAGGCCCTTCAGGCCGTGCGGGGCGACGATAGACAGCTGGTCGAGGATGCCGCGCCTCAGCCCGCCGGCGGAGGCATGGCGCCTCGAATACCGGCCGTGAACGCGGACGAACTAAGGGATGCAAGGTTCAAGGACAGAACAATGCGGGAAACACTGGCGGGACGTGCCAACAACGCAGCATGAAACCGTATCGGACGATATCCATCCAAGGATACCGGCGTTGTTCGCCAAAATGCGTCCCGCTGCTGTCATAATTTGCCCCTCCCAATTGCTTTCCGGACTCTTGCCCGGTGGTCTGCTTCACGCCGCGCCTTGCGGTAGTCCGCCCACTGCGTTGTTAGATCGTACGATGCAAATCCCATCGGACCCCGACGTTGAACTCTAATTCCACCTGCCGAGATTTCGAACGGCCGCTCATGATACCAATCGGCAAAAAACGGCAGTTCTCATCCGCGATGAGCGTGGAGCGCGACCTTGTTTTGATAACGCCCAGGACTTTCGGGCGCGCAGTTCAAAAATACACATGCGTTACCGGCCCGCAATGAAAATCGCGGATGTCCGCGTGCCATATGACGAAAATGCGTAGTAAGCCGACGGCGCGCCTGTGCATAAATTGCTTGGCAACGTCTTGATGAGTCGTGCAGAATCTAAAAGTTGAATTAAGATTATGGGCGCAGCGCGGCGGCGCGATAATTAAAAAGACGATAGCTACAAAAACCGCCTGTCAAATCTGCATTTTGTGGTCCTCGCCTCCATATGCTTGTTAAGTCTTTATTGTCGCAAAAAAATTCGTGAGCGAATTTTCAAGGTAGCCCTCGCGAGAAATGCGCCCCGTCATTGGCGTTTGCGCGGTCTGCGTCGCACGATGTCAAGCAATATCGTGACGAGCAGATTTATTTGACGCCGCGATGACGGTTTGACGATGGCGAGACGCGTCGGAGTAGCGTCGCGCGACCACCCCGCCGGCATTCTCAAAAATTAGATGCGAAATAACGGAGCGCGATAGCCGGGCCGCCGCTCACTTGGCGAGCTTGGCGATCCGATGGGCGAGGCGCGACACTTTGCGGCTCGCATTGTTCTTATGCACGACGCCGCGCTGCGCTGCACGCATGATGGCCGGCTCCGCGTCCTTGAACGCCGCCATTGCCGCGGTGCGGTCGCCCTTGGCGATCGCTTCCTCGATCTTGCGGACCGAATTGCGCAGCACCGAACGGCGCGCTTTGTTGACTATCGTCCGGCGCGCGATCTTGCGCGTGGCTTTGCGGGCGGACTTGGTGTTGGCCATGAGCCTCTCGTTCACAACTGGCGTTTCGCGGCGGAAAGACCGCCTAAACGACCGATCTTTGCAAGAAAGCGTGGCGGAAGGATACCCCGCAGCCACGGGCGAGGCTTATAGTAAGGCCCTACGCAGGCGTCAACGCCTACAATACCCTGATTAAGCCACCCGCTTGGCCCGTACCGTATCGTGGCCGGCAAAGACTGCCGCACGATCGGCGGCCGAGAATGCCGCCAGCGGCGGTTTGACCCCGGCGAGCGCGGGGTCGCCATGAATATGCGCGAGCAGCGCCTTCACGCCCGAGACCAAGGGCTTGCCGTCGAACAGCTTGCGGATCGCAACCGCGGCGTCGAGCGCGCCCGCATCGCCTCCGCGCCACGCGCGCGCGCACAGATCGGCGTTGAGATTGGCGGTGGCCGAGATGCAGCCGGCGAACGCGCCGCCGCGCGCTTCGAGCAGCGCGGCTTCGGTCGAGGGAAACACCGCGAAGTCGGGCGCGACTGCCGCTGCCGAGCGGGCGTAAGCCATGTCGCCGGACGAATCCTTGAGGCCCACGATGCGGGTCGGATACGAATCCAACAGCCGTTTAATCAGAGCGACATGCCACGGCAATCCCGACATCGCCGGGAAATGATAAAGATAGATCGGTATCGGCTTGGTCGACGTCGCCTGCACCAATGTGTCGACATATGCAACGAGTCCGTCGTCCGGCACGCCCTTGTAATAGAACGGCGGCAGCACCAGCGCGCCGGCGAAACCGAGTTCGGCCGCGTGGCGGGTAAGCGCGACCGCGTCGGACACCGCCGCAGCGCCGGTTCCCACCATCAGGCGATCGAGCGGCAGACCTTCCGCCTTGTAGGCGCTCATCACCGCCTTGCGTTCGTCGAGCGAGAATGAGGTAGCCTCGCCGGTAGTGCCGAGGACGTTGAGGCCGTCGCAGCCGTTGTCGAGCAGATAGCGCGCCAAATTAACTGCCCGCTTGAGATCGGGCGCGCCGCTCTCGTCAATAGGTGTGGCAATGGCGGCAATCACGCCGGAAAGGGTCTTGCTCAAGGCAACTCTCCGTTTCGCTATCAGGTCAACCGCTGACGTTATAAGCCGCCAGCGCCGCCATGTTGACGATCTGGTTGTCCTTGGCGCCGAGCTGCACGATCTGCACCGGGCGGTCGAGGCCGACGAGAAGCGGCCCGATCACGGTCGCGCCGCCCAGCTCCTGCAGCATTTTGGTGGAAATCGAGGCCGAATGGAACGCCGGCATCACCAGTACATTGGCCGCGCCCGATAGCCGGCAGAATGGATAGGACGTCGCGAGCGCCGGATTGAGTGCGACATCGGCGGCCATTTCTCCATCATACTCGAAATCGACGCGTTTGCTGTCGAGGATGCGCACTGCCTCGATCACGCGCGCCGAGCGCTCGCCCTGCGGATGACCGA
The DNA here is from genome assembly GCA_963772235.1 of uncultured Alphaproteobacteria bacterium. GTDB lineage: Bacteria > Pseudomonadota > Alphaproteobacteria > Rhizobiales > Xanthobacteraceae > Pseudolabrys. Next base: position 34,684 of record CAVYWI010000024.1, on the reverse strand, counting down.
AGGTCGAGAAGGCGAGCAGCGCCAGGCGCGGCTCGTAGCCGAGCCGGCGCGCGACGCCGGCCGCCTCGATGGCGATCTCGGCGATCTCGTGCGCCTCCGGCATTTCGGTGACCGCGGTGTCGGCGACCAGCACCGTGCGCCCGCGCGCCACCACCAGCGATACGCCGATCACCCGATGGCCGGGCTTGGGATCGATCACGCGGCGGACGTCCTCGAGCGCGACTGAGAAATTGCGGGTGACGCCGGTCACCATGGCATCGGCGTCGCCGAGCGCGACCATGCAGGCGGCGAAATGGTTGCGGTCGGTGTTCACCAGACGTTGGCAATCGCGCAACAGGTAGCCGCGCCGTTGCAGCCGCTCATACAGGTGGTTGGTGTAGACGGTATTGCGGGTCGAAAGCCGCGCATTGACGATCTCGATGCCTTCGCCGAGCTCGATACCGGCCTCGCGCGCGGTGGTCTGCACGCGTTCCTCGCGGCCGACCAGCAGCGCGGTACCCAGCCCCTGATGCACGAAGCTCGCGGCCGCGCGGATCACCTGTTCTTCCTCGCCCTCGGCGAACACCACGCTCTTGGGCTGCCGGCGCAGCCGGGCGAACACCTGCACGAGGGTGCCAGCGATCGGATCGCGCCGCGCGTTTAGCTGCTGGCGGTAGGCGTCCATGTCGACGATCGGCTTGCGGGCGACGCCGCTGTCCATGGCCGCCTTGGCGACGGCGGGCGGCACCGTGTAAATCAGCCGCGGATCGAACGGCACCGGGATAATGTAATCGGGCCCGAATTTCGGCCGTGCCCCGTAAAGGGCGGCGACTTCGTCGGGCACGTCCTCGCGCGCGAGATCGGCAAGCGCGCGGGCGGCGGCGATCTTCATCTCCATGTTGATGGTGGAAGCGCGCACATCGAGGGCGCCGCGGAAGATGAACGGGAAGCCGAGGATATTATTGACCTGGTTGGGATAGTCGGAGCGGCCGGTCGCCATGATGGCGTCGTCGCGCACTTCCGCGACTTCCTCGGCGGTAATCTCGGGGTCGGGATTGGCCAAGGCGAAGATGATCGGCTTAGCCGCCATCGACTTGACCATGTCCTTGGTGAACGCCCCTTTGACTGAAAGCCCGAAAGCCACATCGGCGCCTTCGAATGCCTCGGCCAGCGTGCGCTTCGAGGTCTTGACGGCGTAGCCCGACTTCCACTGGTTCATGCCGTCGGTGCGGCCCTGATAGATCACGCCCTTGGTGTCGCAGAGGATGAGGTTCTCCGGTGCAAAGCCGATCGACTTGAGCAGTTCCAGGCAGGCGATGCCGGCGGCGCCGGCGCCGTTGCAGACCAGTTTGGTGTGCTTGATGTCGCGCCCGGTCAGATCGAGCGCATTGATCAGCCCGGCCGCGGAAATGATCGCGGTACCGTGCTGGTCGTCGTGGAAGACGGGGATATCCATCAACTCGCGCAGCCGCTGCTCGATGATGAAGCATTCCGGCGCCTTGATGTCTTCCAGATTGATGCCGCCCCAACCGGCGCCGAGATAGCGCACGCAATTGATGAACTGGTCCGGGTCCTCGGTGGAAACTTCCAGGTCAATGGAGTCGATGTCGGCAAAGCGCTTGAACAGCACCGCCTTGCCTTCCATGACGGGTTTCGCAGCCAAGGCGCCGCGGTTGCCGAGCCCGAGGATGGCGGTGCCGTTGGTGATAACGGCGACGAAATTGCCCTTGACGGTGTAATCGTAGGCGCGGCTCGCATCCTCTGCGATCGCGAGCACCGGCACCGCGACACCCGGCGAATAGGCGAGCGAGAGGTCGCGCTGGGTCGCCATCGGCTTGGTGGCGATAACCTCCAGCTTGCCGGGCCGGCCGACGCTATGAAATTGCAGGGCTTCTTGATCGGTGAAGGTTGGCCGATTGCGGCCGGCAGGGGGTTTTGTGGGCATTTCTTCCCTATGACACAACCGGTGTGGTCCGGCGAGGGCGACGTTAGCGGATGCAGCCGCGTTTACTCAAGGGAAAGGCCGGTGCAGGTTGAACTGGGCGGCGCGAGAGGGTAATCGGTACGGTTGAGCTAAGGAAAATACCGCCAACCATGATCCGATTTCTGTTCCGGTTCCTCGGCCTCATCCTTCTGGCCGCCGCTTTTATCTTGGTGATCTATGACGGCACCAAGTCGATCGCCGGCAACAGCCTCACCCTGACCACTGTGCAGGCTCTGTGGGAGCTGATCAATGCGGGTAGCCTATCGAAGCTCAAACCGCTGATCGCGCCCTATGCTGGCGGCTTGCTGTGGGACCCGTTGATGGTTGCGGTTCTGGCGGCGCCGGCCTGGAGCCTGCTCGGTGTAGGCGGCATCCTGCTGCTCTTTTTCGGCCGCAAGAGAAAGCCACTGATCGGCTATGCGCGCTAGCGCCGCCGGCAACGCGGCCCTCGCGCCGGCGTGAACATAGCGTGCGACCGCCTGGCCGAGACGTGATCGGCACTGGCATTTCCGAGCGGACGGATCGATCATATATTCCGGCCATCGGTTGCAGGAGAACCAACCATGTTCGGATTCAAGAAAATTGCCATGCCGACGGCGGCGCAGGCGCTGCCCGGGCCGCGACCACGCGATCCGCACCGCGGCCACGCATTTCGTCAACGGTCACCCGCTGAAGGGGCCTTATCCGGAGGGCTCGCCAAAGGCGATATTCGGGCTCGGCTGCTTCTGGGGCGCCGAGCGCAAGTTCTGGGAGCTGGGCGACGGCGTCTATGTCACCGCCGTCGGCTATGCCGGCGGGCTGACGCCGAACCCGACCTACGAGGAAGTCTGCTCGGGCCGCACCGGCCACAACGAAGTGGTGCTGGTGGTCTACGATCCGAAAAAGATTTCCTACGAGACGCTGCTGCAAGACGTTCTGGGAAAGTCACGACCCGACGCAAGGCATGCGCCAGGGCAACGATGTCGGCACGCAGTATCGCTCCGGCATCTACACGTTCACGCCCGAGCAGAAGGCGGCGGCCGAGGCGTCGAAGGCGATGTATGAAAAGGCGATCAAGGGCAAAGGCTATGGCGCCATCACGACCGAGATCGTCGATGCGCCGGAGTTCTATTTCGCCGAGGACTACCACCAGCAATATCTCGCCAAGAATCCGTTCGGCTATTGCGGGCTTGGCGGCACCGGCGTGTCGTGCCCGATCGGCACCGGCGCCAAGCTGACGCAGGCGGCCGGCGCTTGATATCGAACGGGAGTTCAGATCTGCGCGGGCGCCCCTCTCGGGCGCCCGTTGCGTTTCGGGGCAGCCGAAAAACCGCTGCCGTGACGCGGGTTTATCGCGGCTGCCGGCCGGTGAGGGTTTGTTAACCATATAAAGCGTTAATCGGGCTTAATTTCTTTAAGACGGCGCGGATTCGTTCGATGCGGGGAGCCCGATTTCTATTGGCCGCTTTGGTCGCGCTCGCAGCCAGCGGCTGCATGCGGCATGACCCGGACGCTGCCGCCGGCCGCGGTCTGTTCGCATCGCAGATCGCCGCCACATCGCCATCCGGCCAGGCTTATGCGCAGCAGCCCGTGCAACCGCCCTCCGTGTTGCAATATGAGCCGCCGCCGCGCCCCGCAACACCTCGGTATGCCACGCCGCAATACAACGCCGGTAGGTCCTACGCGGCGGCGCCAAGAAGTCATGCTGCGGCCGCGTCCTATGAACAGCCCTACACGCTCGGCGCCGGCGACAAATTGCGCGTCGTCGGTGTTCGGCCAGGACGGCATTTCCAACACCTACATCGTCGATGCCGGCGGCAATGTCAGCCTGCCGCTGATCGGCAGCGTGCCGGCGCGCGGCATCACCACGCAGCAGCTGGCGCAACGGATCGCCGAGCGGCTCAAGCAGGGCTACGTGCGCGAGCCGCATGTGACGGTGGAAGTCGAAAGCTACCGGCCGTTCTTCATCCTCGGCGAAGTGACCACGCCCGGCCAATATCCGTACGTCGCCGACATGACGGTGGAGAAGGCGATCGCCATTGCCGGCGGCTTTGCCCCGCGCGCCTACAAGTGCGACGGTCGAACTCACCCGCAGCGCGCCGGGCGATCAGACCAAGAGCGAGGTGCCGCTCAACTTATCCGCTGCGCCCGGGCGACACCGTGCTGGTCAAGGAGCGGTGGTTCTAGACCATGCCGCTACTCGTCCCCGCGTAAGCGGGGACTCAGTGCTTTACGAAGCAAAGAGCTGGATTCCCGCTGACGCGGGAGTGAGCGGACGGCGAACGCCTATTTCTTCATATGCTTGCCGAGGAATTCCTGCGTGCGGCTCCAGGCGAGCGCCGCGGCGTCCTTGTTGTAGCTCGCGCGTTCGTCGCAATAAAAGCCGTGCGCGGCGTTCGGATAGACGTAGGTTTCCGCCTGCGGCTGCTTCTTCTTGATCTCGTCGACCGTGCTCATCGGGATGCCTTCGTCCTTTTCGCCGAAATGCATCTGCAGCGGGCATTTCGGCTTCTCGTCGGCGAACTTGCCGATCATGCCGCCGTAATAGGCGACCGCCGCCGACAGGCCGGGGAACCGGCAGGCGGCCAGGAACGCCGCGGTGCCGCCCATGCAGAAGCCGATCACGCCGAGCGGGCCGCGCCCTTGAGATCGCCCTGCGCGGCGGCGATGTCGTGCATCATGTGGTCCCAGTTGAGATTGCCGAGATAGCTGCGCGCGTGGGCGATCTCGTCCGGCGTATAGCCGCACTCGAAATCGCGCACGAAGCGGTCGAACACCGCCGGCGCCACCGCGACATAGCCGAGCGCGGCGAGACGGTCGCATACCGCGCGGATGTGATGATTGACGCCGAAAATCTCCTGCACCACGACCAGCCCGCCCTTTGGCGTGCCTTGCGGATCGGCGCGATAGGCGCCGAGCGAATGCTTGTCGGTGGTGGTGAGTTTGAACTGCTTACCCAAAGAAACCTCCCATTTTTAACATCGAGAAACGCGGAAAACCCTGTCGCCCGCGCAGCTTTTAGCACGGCGAGCCGCGCGGTGTGGAGATACCCCGGAGCGGGTGGCTTAGACGGCGAACGCTTGCGCCAACAGCTCATACGAATGTTTGCGCGCGTCGTGGCTAAAGATCATGGTCGTTACCATCAGTTCGTCGGCTTGCGTTGCCGCGATCAGCGGTTCGAGCCTGGCCTTCACCGTCGCCGGCGCGCCGACCGAGAGCTTGGTGCGGTTTTGCGCCATGCGCGCCCGGTCGACCGGGGAATAGTCGTAAGCCGCTGCGTCTTCGGGCGAGGCGAGGGGGAGATATTCGCCCTTGGCGCGGCGCACGATATTGAGGTCGACGGTCTTGGCGAGAAGCTCGGCTTCCTCGTCGGTGTCGGCGCAAACGACGTGGGTGCCGAGGATGGCGTAGGGCTTGGCATGCGCGGGCGAAGGCCGGAAGTTGTCGCGATAGAGTTTCATCGCCTCGGCCGCGTCGAAGGTCGCGAAATGATGGGCGAAGGCGAAGGCCGCGCCGATCTGCCCGGCAAGCTGCGCCGAATAGTCGGACGAGCCGAGCAGGTAGATTGGCGGCAGCGCCACGTCGGAAGGCATGGCGCGCACATTGTGAAACGGATGGCCGGCGGGAAATCCGCGCGTCTCCAGCAGCATCAATTCGTTGAAGCGCTCGAGGAAGTCGTCCTCCTCGCTGATGCCCTGGCGGCGGCGCAGCGCGTAGGAGGTCGCCGCGTCGGTGCCGGGCGCGCGGCCGAGGCCGAGATCGATGCGGCCGGGATAGAGCGCCTCCAGCACCTTGAAGCGCTCGGCCACCATCAGCGGGGCGTGGTTGGGCAGCATCACGCCGCCTGAACCGACGCGCATATGTGTCGTGACGGCGGCGATCTGTCCGATCATGATGTCGGGGGCGGAACTGGCGACCGCCGGCAGATTATGATGCTCGGCAACCCAATAGCGCACGTAGCCGAGGGTGTCGGCGAGCCGCGCCAGATCGAGCGAATTGCGTAGCGCCTGGGCGCCGGTGGAGCCGGCCGCAACGGGCGATAGGTCGAGGATGGAAAGTGGGGTCATGGCTGGCTGTCTCTACGCTATCATGCCGATACTATCTTCTGCTCGCCCGCCTCCGGATGCATATGATAAATACCAAAAAGGACAGGAGCCCGGCATGCCCGCATTGACCGAATGGAAAGTGCCGCCGTCCGCGCAGCCGCGCGCGGAGGACTATGGCTACGATCTCGAGCGCGCGCTGTCCTCGGTGGTCGGCCTGCATTCGATTATCCCGCCCGACGGCTTTACCGCCGAAACGCTGGGCGTTGAGCGCGCCGGCAACGGCGTGCTGATCAACGACGGTTTGGTGCTCACCATTGGCTATCTGATTACCGAAGCGGAGACCGTCTGGCTGCATCTCGGCGACGGCCACGTAGTGGAAGGCCACGCGCTCGGCTTCGACCAGGAGACCGGCTTTGGCCTCGTGCAGGTGCTGGGCAAGATCGACCGGCCGGCGCTGCCCATCGGTTCATCGCGGGCGGCCGGAATCGGCGAGCGGGTGGTGATCGGTGGCGCGGGCGGACGCACGCGCTCGCTCGCCGGCCGTATCGCGGCCAAACAGGAATTCGCCGGCTATTGGGAATATGTGCTGGACGAGGCGATCTTCACGTCTCCTGCGCATCCCAATTGGGGCGGCACCGCGCTGATCTCGCCCAAGGGCGAATTGATCGGCATCGGCTCGTTGCAGCTCGAACGCGCGCGCGAGGGCAAGAACGAGCATCTCAACATGATCGTGCCGATCGATCTGTTGAAACCGATCCTCGACGACCTGCGCAAATTCGGCCGCGTCAACAAGCCAGCGCGACCCTGGCTGGGGCTATATTCGACCGAGGTCGAGGACAAGATCGTTGCCGTCGGCATCGCCCCTAAGGGGCCGGCGGCGCGTGCGGAGTTGAAAACGGGCGACGTAATCCTGGCGGTCAAGGGCGAGACCGTGTCCACGCTCGCCGCCTTCTACCGCAAGGTCTGGGCGCTCGGACACGCCGGCATCGAGGTGCCGCTCACGCTCTATCGTGAAGGCGTCACTTTCGACGTGCGGGTGAATTCATCCGACCGGCAGAAGTTCCTCAAAGCGCCGCGAATGCACTAGATCGGCTCAGTTTCGGGCGGCTCAGGGGCCTTCCACTATCATTCATTGGCGGCTGAGCAGCCATCATCCGAGACCGTGGCATGACCGATATCAGTCAAGTGGACACGTTGTTTCAGCTTCTGTCTTTGGCCAAGCAGAGACTTTCGCCGGGCGCCTGGGATTATCTCATGGGAGGCTCGGAAACCGAGACGACCCTCAACCAAAATCGCATGGCGCTCGATCGCCTCGCGTTCCGCCCGCGCGTGCTGCGCAATGTCGAACACATCGATACGAGCACGACCCTGCTGGGCCAGAAGCTCAAGCTCCCCATCGTCCTCGCGCCGATCGGTTCGATGCAGGATATCATCGCCGAAGGCGGCGTGGCCCCGACGCGCGCCGCAGCGCGCGCCGGCGTCGTCCATATGCTGAGTTCTGTTTGCGCGCCCGGTCTTGAAGAGGTCAGCCGTGCCGCCGACTATCCAAAGTTCTTCCAGCTCTATGTGCGTGGCGACAAGGAATGGGTGGATAGCACGATAAAACGGGCGCTGGAGTTCGGCTATCGCGCCATATGCCTCACGGTCGATCGCGCCGCCTACGGCCGCCGTGAACGCGATCTTGCCAAGGGCCATCGTCCGACCGCCCGCGTCGGACACGCTTCCGAAACGTTCCAGGCGACGTTCAATTGGGATGACGTCGACCGCATACGATCCTACGTAAACGTGCCGCTGATCCTCAAAGGCATCAGCACGGCCGAAGATGCAGAGATCGGCGTCGCGCGCGGCGTTGACTGCATTTACGTCTCCAACCATGGCGGGCGGCAGCTCGACCATTCGCAAGGAACGATTTCGGCGCTGTCCGAGATTGTAGCCGCTGTCGGCGGTCGCGCCGAGATCATTGTCGACGGGGGCATTCTGCGTGGAACCGACATTCTCAAGGCGCTGGCGCTCGGTGCGACTGCGGTAGGGATCGGCCGTCTGCAGGGAATCGCGTTAGGAGCCGGGGGCGAAAATGCCGTCGTCCGCATGCTCGAAATCGTCGAAAACGAGATCGTGCGCTCCATGGCTCTCTTGGGCGTGACAAAAATTGCGGAGCTCAATCAACGTTATTTGACGGCGGCCGAGCCACTCCCTCGCACCTGGCTTCAGAGTGCCTTTCCACTGATGCGCGAAGGCTACGGTGCGCCAGCAAGCGAAATCCGCGACCTGTCGCTTGCGCTTCCCGGTGATGCAGCGGTGCAGCGCGGCAAGACGCGCAATTCGTAATCTTGCGCCGTTTCGCGCGAACGAGCGAGCCATCAGATTTCTTCGATCGCGTCCACCCGGTTCGGATAGAAGGCCAGGTAGCCGGCGATTTCGGCCATCGTCGGGAACGGTTTTTCATAGCTCCACACCGCGTTCTCCGCTGTCTTCCCTCCGGCGGCGATGGTGAGGTAACTGGCGTCGCCCTTGTAAGGGCAGTGGCTCGCATGCGTCGTGGGCTTGAGCAGGTCCATGGCGACGTCAGCGCGCGGGATGTACTGCACCGGGGGATAGTTCGCCTCGCGTAAAGTGAGCGCGCGCGTGGTATCGGCGATCACCTGGTCGCCGAAGATGACGCGGACGCGCTTGGCGTTGTGCGCGATGGTGATCGGGTGATCGGGGCTGGGGAGTTTCATGCCGCTCGCCTCGCTGAATTTGCCGAAAATTTTATCTAAATGTTGGAGTAACGCCCGTATTAATTGGCTGCGATTATGACGCTTGCCCAGCCGGAATAGCGAAAATTTGAAGGGTCCGGATTAGCAAAATTACAGGGTCTTTGAACTAGGTTTCGTGCGGTCTCACCGCAGCAGCCGCAGGGGTTCATGCGCAAAAATCTGGCGGACGATTTGCTCCAAGGCCTCGACATCCTGGTGGTCGACGGCAACACGTATATGCGCCGGTTGACGCGCTCGATGTTGATAAGTCTCGGCGCGCGCTCGGTGGCGGAGGCCGCCGACGGCATCGCCGCGCTGGAAGCAATCCGCAACGGCGATCCCGACGTCATGCTGCTCGATTGGGACGTGCCGTTGCTCAACGGCATGGAGGTGATGCGCATTGTGCGCTCGCCCGGCGCATTTCCGCGTCCCAGCATCCCGGTCATCATGCTAACCAACCGCGCCTCTCACTCCGAGGTGATGCAGGCGATGCGCGCCGGTGTGCACGAATTCCTGATCAAGCCGACGTCGCCCAAGGCGTTGCGCGACCGTCTGACGTCGATCCTGATCAAGCCGCGGCCGATGAAGCAGGTCGGCGAGTTCTACGGGCCGGAGCCGCGGCGCAAGCTCGACGAACCGAAAGCGTCCGCTTCGGGCTGAGGCAAGCGCCGTTCATGGGCGCGGAAAATCGTAGAGCCGCGCCGGGTTGTCGGTGAGGATGGCCTGCCGCTGCGCCGGGTCGCGCGTCCAGTCGAGGAACACGGCCAAGAGGCGCGCGGCATCCGGCACGGGCCCTTCCGGCCGCGGATGCGGCCAATCGGTGCCCCAGACCAGGTTTCGCGGATTGGCGGCGACGAGCGCGTCGTGGAACGGCTTTGCCTGCGCGTAGTCGGGCGCCGTCGCGCCCAGCCGGTAGGTGCCCGACAGCTTCGCCCATAATCTTCCTTCGCCGACGCCGCGCAGCAGCGCCTGGAAGCCGGGATTATGCGTGCCGTGATGGTATTCCAGCCGGCCCATGTGATCGACCACCACCGGCACTGGCACGCGCGACAGCGCGAGCGCCATGTCGGGCAGGTCGCGCGCGTCGACCCATAGCTGCAAATGCCAGCCGAAATCGGCAAGCGCAGGCATCAGCGGCTCGATCTCCTTCAAGCCGACGCCGTTCTGGTAATAGGGCTTGCCGTCGCGGCGGAATTCGTTCGCGCGTAGGCCCCGCACGCCGGCCGCGTGCCATTGCTTGAGCGCGCCCGGGGTCAGCTCGGCGCCGCCGACCGCCACGCCGCGCAGGCGTTTGGGTTCGCGCGTGAGCGCATCCAGCATGGCGCGGTTGTCGCGGCCGTAGGCGCTCGGCTGCACCAGCACGCCGCGGTCGAAGCCGAGGCGGTCGAGCAGCGCGAGGTAGGCTTCCAGCGGCGCGTCGTCCGGCGTGTAGCTGCGCGGCTCCGCATAGGGGAACCGCGCGGCCGGGCCGAAGACGTGGCAGTGGCAGTCGCAGGCGCCGTCGGGAAGCGCGCCGCTCACTTCGGCACGATGCCGGCGAGCTTGGCCGCCTCGCGCATATGCTCGTAGTCGGCCTTGATGAAGGCGGCAAAGCCGGCCGAGGTCATCTGCTCGGGCGTGGCGATCTCCGCGCCCATGGCACGCAGCTTATCGGGCGCCGGACCGGCGGTCAGCCCGGCGGCGACCGCCTTCTGCAATTGCGCGACGATGGCCGGCGGCGTCTTCGCCGGCGCCAGGATGCCGATATAGCTCTGCGCGATGAAGTCCTTCACGCCGCCCTCGATGAAGGTAGCGATGTCGGGCGCGAGCTTGGAACGCTGCGCCGATGCGACCGCGACGATGCGCGCCTTGCCGGCCTTGTGCAGCGGCAGCGCGGTAGAGAATTCCGTCATCGCTGCCTGGATGGTGCCGCCCATCAGATCGGGCATCAGCGCGCCGCCGCTCTTGTAGGGAATGTGCGTGATGTTGGCGCCGGTCGCCGCCTTGAAGCGCTCGAGCGTCATGTGCGTTGCGCTGCCGACGCCGCTGGTGGCCATGTTGATCGGCTGCTTCTTCGACAGCGCGATCAGGTCCTGCAGCGTCTTGGCCTCGACCTTGTCGTTGAGGATGATGCAGTGCGGCACGTAGCTGGTCAGCGCCACCGGCGCGAAGTCCTTGAGCGGATCGTAGGGAAGATGTGGCCTGCACGAAGGGATTGACGGTGAGCGGCCCGTTCGAGCCGACGAACAGCGTGTAGCCGTCGGGCGTGGCGTGCGCCACGGCTTCCGCGCCGATCGAGCCGCCGGCGCCGCCGCGGTTGTCGACCACCACCGGCTGGCCGAGCGCGTTGGAGATGCGCTCGCCGACGATGCGGCCGACGATGTCGGCGTTGCCGCCGGGCGCGAACGGCACGATCAGATGGATCGGCCGGTCCGGATAGGCGGCGAAGGCGGAGCGCGGCAGCAGGCTCGCGGCCGAGCCGAGACCGAGGGTGACGATCAAGCTTGCGGCGTGAGATGGTCATCGGTGTTCCTCCCAGTGGGTTTTAACGCCGGCGTTGATCGCCGACTGTACTCTCGAACGCTCGATTTTAGACTTGCGCGAAATCGGGCCTTCAAGTCTATGGAGAACTTCTCTATTTTCCAAATTGATAATAACAATACCGTGTATTCACAGGACGAATGTCAAGGAGCGAGGAATTTTTATGAACCTCGGCAATGTCGACTTCAATCTATTGAAAGTCCTGGATGCGCTGATCAGCGAGCGCAACGTCACGCGTGCCGGCGTGCGGCTGGGTCGTTCGCAGCCTGCGGTGAGCAATGCACTGCACAAGCTGCGCAAAATCCTGGGCGACGATCTCCTCGTGCGCGGGCCGAACGGTTTCCTGCTGACGCCGCGGGCCGAAGCAATCCGCGCCCCGTTGCGTGAAGCCATAGGACTTGCGGAAAGCTGTCTGGCCGGAGAGACGCAATTCAATCCAGCCACCGCGACCGGCGTCTTTCGCCTGAGCACTCCGGACCGGCTGAGCATCGCCGTCGTGCCGCCGCTGTTCGATCGCCTGCGAAGGCTCGCGCCCAATATGACGCTGCAGGTATTGACCGCCGACCGCAAGCAGGCGCTGGATCTTCTCGATCAGGATCGAACCGATATCGCGCTCGGCTGGCTCGACGAGAAGCCAGGCCATTTGAATGCCGAATTCATGCTCGCGGAAAAACTGTTTTGCGTCTTCCGGCGGGACCACCCGATCCTGAAGCGGGGAGTCAGGTTCGACATTGCGACCGTGCTCTCCTTTCCGCACGTCATTGTCAGCGCCACCGGAAACCGCGTGGCGATTTTCGACGATTTGCTGTTGCGTCACCGCTTGCGGCGTCAGGCGCTCGTGGCGGTTACGAATTTCACCGCCGTGCCGCACCTCCTGGCGCGCAGCGACATGATCGGTGTCTTCACCGAACTGGCGTCGAACGTGTTCGAGCGGTCGTTCAAGCTGGCCAAACGCACGGTCCCCATCAATGTCGGGAAAATCTCGACCAACATGGTCTGGCATCACCGCAACGACAAAGACAAGAAGCACGTCTGGCTGCGGCGGCAGATCAAAGCCGTGTATGAAGCTTTCTAGGACGCGGACTTTGAAATGCGCAGCTATATCACGCGAGCTCAAGGCACTCGGTCACACGGTGCGCCTGATGCCGCCGGCCTACGTGAAGCCCTACGTGAGGGTCGCCCCTAGTTCCAGAAGATCACTGCGCGCGTGTGCCCAAGGCACCTATTATCAAGGTCGTTGTGCGTGTCATGAGCTTTTCGGTGGAGCATCCGTGCACAGAACCTTCGCAGTCCGAACCTGCAAAGCGTCAGACGAAGAAGAAGCCGCCACGAAGCCAAGCTCTGCGCTGAGACTGAGCATTCGCGTCTGGCTAGCAGGAAAATTGAGCACGGCCTCGCGGACACCCTGCATCGCAATGGCGCGCAATAGGGCTTGCAACAATTGCCGAGCCAGACCCCTTTCCCTAAGGTCGGCGCGGATGATGACTGCACATTCTGATTTTTCGAAATTGGAATCGGCGGTGGACCGCGCAAGCCCTGCTACGCGCTCCCCGTCCCAGGCGAGCATAGTCATCTCGCGATCGTAGTCGATCTGGCTCAGGCGTGCCGCGGTCTCGTGGGTGCGCTCGCGCAGCGGCGTGAAGAAGGAATGCCAGAGGTCGCCGCTGTCGACTTCGCCAGCAAAGCGGCGCAGCGCCGGCTCGTCTTCCGGCCTGATCGGGCGCACGGCATAGGACCGCCCCTCGCTCGTGCGGATCATCGTCTCCAGTTGGTGCGGATAAGGCCGGATAGCCAAGCGTGACTGCGCGGACGCCGTGGTCGCACGCACGCGGATCCGGCAGTCGACGGCGATCACACCCTTTGCGTCGCAAAGCAGCGGGTTTATATCGATCTCGGTGATCTCGGCATGGTCGGTCACGATCTGGCTCAACCGCACCAGGGCGTTCACGACAGCATCGATGTCGGCGGCCGGCCGATCGCGATATCCTTTAAGCAGCGCGGCGATCCGGGTCCGCTCGATCTGCGCGCGTGCCAGCGCGGTGTTGAGTGGGGGCAGTTCGAGCGACTTGTCGCCGACGATTTCGACTGCGGTTCCGCCTTGGCCAAACAGGATTACCGGCCCAAAAGTCGGATCGGTCGAAACGCCCGCAATCAGTTCATAGGCGCCGAGTTCGATGGATCATTTCCTGAACAATGAACCCCTCCAGCCGTGCCTGCGGTAGCGCGCGCGATACCACGTCGTTCATTTGTCGAGCGGCCGCTTCGACTTCGGCCGGGGTGGCGAGATTCAAAGCCACGCCACCGACATCTGATTTATGGATTACGTCGCGTGAGCGGATTTTCAACGCCACCGGAGCATTGATCCGGGCAGCGGCCTGCGCCGCGGATTTCGCATCGGATACTGCCTCGGTCCGGGCAAACGGAATGCCATAGCAGCCTAGAAAGCCGGCAACTTCGGCGGGGTCCAGCCATTCGCGCCGGTCTTCAAGCGCGTGTCGAATGAAACCGTGCGCCCGTTCTGTGTCGGCCTGCGTCAAGAGCGCGCCGGCGACCGGGGTCTCGAGCAGCAGGTCCTGGCTTTGCCGATAGCGAACGAGGTACATGAAGGCACGCACCGCCCGTTCAGGAGTTTCGTAGTCCGGCACCTTGGCGACGACGAGTCGCGCGCGTCCCGGCGCGACGGTCGCCGCCCCCATCCAGCAGGCGAAGACGTTCTTCTTGGGCGCCGTGCTCGGCCGCTCCAGCGCGTCAATGAGCCCACTAGCCGCTTCGGTGGAGGAAACGATTGCAGTCGGGCAATAGGCGACCAGCAACGCATCGACATTCGCGTCTCGCATGACGAGATTGACAGCATTCGCATAGCGCTCAGCGTCAGCATCGCCGATGATATCGATTGGATTGGCGTGGCTCCACGTAGGCGGTAGAACGGAATTGAGCTTGGTGATGGTGTCAGGAGTGAGCGAGGCGAGTCGCCCGCCTTCCTCGATCAACCGATCGGTAGCGAGCACTCCGGCGCCGCCGCCGTTGGTGACGATTGCCAACCGATTGCCCCGTTGTGAAGACATGCGTGCAAGCGTCGCGGCAGCGTCAAATAGTTCCTCGGCTTCGTCGACGCGCAGCATCCCTGCCCTCCGGAACGCCGCGTCATAGACGACGTCGGCCCCCGCCAGCGCACCGGTGTGCGAGGTCGCGGCGCGCGCACCCTCTTCCGCCCGCCCGCCTTTGACCACAATGACCGGCTTGATCCGGGCGATACGCCGCGCTGCCGACATGAATTTGCGCGCGTGTGTGACGCCTTCTGCATAAATCAGCACCGCGTTCGTCGCCTCATCGAGCGCGAAGTAATCCAAGAGGTCGCCGAAATCGACGTCACTCATATCGCCCATGGAGACGATGGCGGAAAAGCCGACCCCGCGCGGCAGCGCCCAATCGAGCACCGTCGTCGCCATCGCACCCGACTGGGTGAGAAACGCGATATTGCCGGTGAGCATGGCCGTCGGGGCAAAGGTCGCGTTCAAACCGATGCCCGGCACAGCAATCCCGAGGCAGTTGGGCCCAACAATCCGTATGAGATGCGGCTGCGCAGCGGCGAGAAGCTCGGCGGCGCGTTCCTTGCCAACCGCGACCTCCCCTTCGACGAAACCAGCAGTCAAAATAACCGCGGCCCGGGTCCCGCGCGCACCGAGCTCCGCGACCAACGACGGTACGGTGTCGGGCGGTGTGGCGATGACGGCGAGATCGGGAGCAGCCGGCAGGCTTGCGACGTCGGCAAAGGCCTTGATGCCGTGCACGGCGTCCGCCTTTGGATTGACCGGGACGATCGGGCCGCGGAAACCTGCATGGAGTAAATTCGTCATCAGCGCAGCGCCGACCGATCTCGCCTTATCCGAGGCGCCGATGACCGCGATCGATCGCGGTCGAAACATTTTATCGAGATTGCGAATGGACATCCGGCTGGCTCGCTAGCGAGTGTGGCCGCTCATTAAGTATACATAGCGATCATTAGATCGGTCCGATCCAAGTGGTACGACACAGCCTGTCGAAGACCGAACGCTGGGCATAAAATCAGTAGCTTACTCGCCCGCCAGCCGCAATGGCGGCCGTCGTTTGCCCTCGGCGGCTTGCAGGCGCTGCTCCTCGCGCATGATGTAGTCCCGCGTCATCGGCACCACATCTTGTCGTTTGGTAAGCTGGATTTGGAACACCATCATGTTCTGCTCGCGGAACGACATTTCCGAGGCCGCGAGATAGAACTCCCACATCCGCACGAAGCGTTGGTCGTAGATGTGCTCGACCTCGTCGCGATGCGCCAGGAAGCGCTCGCGCCAGGCTTTCAGTGTCTCTGCGTAATGCAGGCGCAGGATCTCTATATCGGTGACCAGCAGCCCGGATTTTTCTATCCGCGCCAGCACCTCCGAAAGCGCGGGAATGTAGCCGCCGGGGAAGATATATTTCGAAATCCACGCATTGGTGACGCTGGGGCCCTCCGAGCGACCAATTGAGTGCAGCACCATCACGCCGTCGTCGGCAAGCAATTGCGCGCTCTTATGGAAAAACGCGTCATAATGATTGACCCCAACATGCTCAAACATCCCGACCGAAACGATGCGGTCGAACGGCTCGGTCAGGTCTCTATAATCCTGAATATGGAAGCGCACCCGCTGGGCCAAGCGCTTCTCGGCCGCGCGCTCGTTGGCGATCGCATGCTGCTCCCGCGACAGCGTGATACCGGTCACATCGGCGCCGCCGATCTCAGCCAGATAAAGTCCAAGCCCGCCCCAGCCGCAACCGATGTCGAGCACGCGCTTATCGGGCTCAAGCTTCAGCTTAGCCGCCAGATGCCGCTTTTTGGCGAGCTCGGCGTCGTCGAGCGATTGTCCAGGACTTTCGAAATAACCGCAGCTGTATTGCCGGTCGGCATCGAGAAAAAGGGAATAAAGGCGCCGGTCGAGATCGTAATGATGAGCCACATTGCGTCGCGCGCGTGCCCGTGGATTGAACTGGCTCAGGCGTCGGTGCATGTAGCGCAGAAATCCTTGCGGCCGCGCCCAATGCGGAACCTCGGAGTTCTGGCCTAGGCAAACGGCGAGCACATCGGCGATCGAGCCCTGCTCGACCACGAATGTGCCGTTCATGTAGGATTCGCCAAACTTAAGCTCGGGATCGAGCAGAATTCCCCATTCAGCTTTGCGAGAGACAAAGCGTACCGAAACCGGCTGGCCGGTCCCATCGCCGAATGTGAAGACCGTGCCGCGCGAGGTGGTAACGCGGAATGTCCCCCGCCGGATGAAGGTCTTAAGAAGAAGCTCAAGCAACCGGTCCATCGGACGCATCCGACTTCATAAGTTTGCTGTATTTTGCTTACTACATAGAAAATTTAAAATCGTTGATGCATATCAACCGATGATCCCGATATAACCGGGCGGTGGACTGACGGGTTATTCCATTCGATAGTCAAAAACTACATTAGGCCAGATCGGTCTTCGTCTAGGGATACAGGGCTAAGTGACCGTACAGTCAAAGCACTGCTTGCCTGCGGAATTGGCCTGCCGAAGCGTCTGCTATCCATGACGCCCGCTAATCGCGATAGTCCCCGGCGTCGGAAAGATTTCGCTCGGCGAAATTATGCGATATCGAGCGCGGCAACCGGAAATTCCGTCAATGGCAACCGAGGAGCATCAGCCAAGCTGTTTCGTTCTGGAGGAGGAAAAGGGCAATGGTTGGAAGGGCAGCGCATGAGTCCGTTGTTGGCACTTCCCGTCATTCGCCGCGCCGCAACATTTGGGACGCTCTTGGACCAGAAAGGCGGCCCAGAGGTTGAATAACTCCTCAGCGAATGACCCAAATATGGACATAGCGCGTGCCCGGAAGTCTAAAAAATTCTGTTCACTGTGGCCCAATGGCAACAACGACTAAGGTCGGTTTGCCATAGAATGACCTGCACTGTTTCCGACGGTAGCTTGCAATTGGCGTTGCTGTCATCGCGTCCCGGTAACGTTTTCTTCGGTGAAGATGGGGGTTACCCATGCGTCAATTTTCAACCGCGATTGTCGCCGCCGCGACAACAATTGGGCTTGCTCAATTTGCGGTGGCAGCGGACCTTCCAGTGAAGGCACCAGTAGCCGCGGGCGCGACTTACAATTGGGAGGGCTTCTACATCGGCGCCCATGTCGGGTACGGCTTTGGAGTTGCCAAGACGTCGAGCGAGTTTCTCGAGACCGACTTCATGGGCGGTCGCGGCTTCATCGGTGGCTTGCTCGGTGGCTACAATTACATGGTGACGCCGCGCACGCTGATTGGCATTGAGGGTGACGCGGGTTGGTCGAACATCGCGCACAACGACTCGGTTCAGGATGCAACCGGCGACGTCTTCACCCTGAAGGTCGAACAGAAGCAGGCTTACTCGGTGCGCGGGCGTTTGGGCTATCTGCTGGCGCCAGAAACGCTGCTCTACGGCACTGCGGGCTGGGCATGGTCGCAATTCAATTATGCACTCACTTTCACTGGGTTTCCTTCTGAATCCGACACGCGATGGTTCAACGGCCCGCAAATCGGTGGCGGCATAGAGACTATCATCTCGCCCGGCTGGCGTGCGCGCCTCGAATATCTGCAAACCTTCTACAATTCCGGCACCTTCAATTCGCCGACCGCCGCGCTCGAATTCGGCAGCAGCCCAGAGGTGAAACCATCGATTGGTGTCGGCCGTATCGCCTTGGTCTACAATTTCGGACCAGGCAGTCCGTCGGTGTGGCAGGCGCCGGCGGTCAAGCCGTCCTGGAACGGCTTTTACGTCGGTGGCGCAATCGGCGGCGGTATTGCCAACGCCCAGGTCGAACTCACCGGCACGACGCCCAATTCGATCGATGGCATCGGAATTCCAGGTGTCTTTCCTACCGCGATGATCGGATATAACTGGCGTATCTTACCGCGCTGGGTGGTCGGCGCGGAAGCTGAGGTGGCACCGGGCATTTCGACCGCCGACTTCCAGGTGGATTGGACCGCGGCGCTGCGGGCGCGCGGGGGTTATCTGCTGACACCCGCCACCATGATCTACGGCAGCGCCGGCTGGGTCACCACAGGTGTGCGCACAACTTCGATCGTCATGGATGTCGTCACCATCCCAAGCCAGCGGGTCAACGCCATGGAGTTGGGCGTCGGCATCGAAAGCGCGCTCAGCGAGCACTGGCTAGCACGCTTCGACTATCAATATGCTTTCACGGCTCCGCTGCACGATATCGCCGTCAACTCCGGCATCTTCGGCAGCGGCATTGTCAACGCGCGTGCTCAGTTCCATTACGCGCGGCTCGGACTGGTCTATCTACTGAATTAACCACTAAGTCAGCACCAACAACGGACAAAGGGCGGCCCAGAGGTTGAATAACTCCGCAGCGAATGATCCGAAGCAGACATACTTCTGCGCGGAGCATTCAAGCGGACACAACGCCTTTCACCGCCCAGGCTCTGACCGCCAATAGAATTTCGCCATCGGGGCCGGTCGGCAATTTTGCTCGCACCGCGTCACGGATTTTGTTTCGAGTGTCTTCATCAAGAGACATGCAGTATTTAGGGGCGGAACCGGTTCCGCCCAAAAACGGCTTCCAATAGTCCTGAAAATCGATAAAGGCGGCGGCAATGTCTATCGGTGTTGTCTCCACATGGGATAGGCCGGCTGCGGAAAATGCGGCTGCAAGGGCTTTCGGCCGGCAGATAGGCGCGTTGATACCATCATCGAAAGCGGATGATTTTGGATCGATAAGGCGCGCTGTATCGAAAAAATACCGCATGATTTGCATCTGCCCGGCGTAGTCCCAAACATAGAGAGCCACAACGCCTTCAGGCCGCACGATGCGCACCATTTCGCTTAATGCCTTCGCCTTGTCGGGAACGAAATTCAGCAGCAATCCGCTGACTGCGTAGTCCGCTGCGTCATTGGGAAGGTCGATACTTTGAGCATCACCCGCTCTAAATTCGGCACTCGGCACGTTCTTTTTTGCCAGCGTGAGAAATCCCTCAGTTTGGTCAATACCGATGTGATGGCTCGGATTGCACTTGCTAGCAATCTGCAAGCTTAGTTGACCGGTGCCGCATCCAATATCTATCCAGTTCTTGCCTTGCGGCGGAGCGAGCCAATCGACAAATAAGGGCGCAATCTTGCGGCTCCATCGCCCCATGTACTGCTCGTAGGCGTTCGCGGCGCCCCAGAGCTTTGATTTTTCGTCAGGCATCGCCAGGCTCTCACTCACACAGTCGCGCAGACCCTAGCACAACCAACGGCGTTAGGTTTTCATCGCAGCATGGCCGATATGTCCGCTTCTCTAATCGGCCGTTCGGGGTCAAGCGCTTTCAGACTATCCACCACTGCAGTGTCGATGTCGCTCACGGGCTCGCGCTTCTCTTCGGAATCGGCGCCAAGGCCCTTCCACTATGGGATCCGAGGACGAGGTGGAACAATCTTTTGGACGGCCTTGCCGTGAGTTGAACGGCAGGTCCAAGCGGACATGCGAACTCACCTCATCCGTCGTCCCGCGAGGGACATCTTTCCACCGCTCGGTGGAACTCGAGTGTCCTCCTGTCGAATCTATCGGATCTGATCTTGCAGGGTTGTCATGCTGCTGCCGCGGCTTGTTCCCGGGTCCAGCGGAACTCGGTGCCGTCAACCCAGATACGGTGCATGATCACGGCCAATCGGCGCGCCAGCGCCACGATCGCCTTCTTCATGCCGCGACGCCTGGCGATCTGCATCGCCCAGGCCTTGAGCCATGACCATTTCTTGGAACGCATCATACTCTGAGCTGCTTCGTAGAGCATGACCCGCATCATCTCGTCCCCACAACGGGATATTTTGCCGCTCCAATCGACCTCGCCCGATTGATACTTGGCACACGTCAGGCCAAACACCGCCCCGACGGACTTGGATTTGCGGAACCGAGCGGGCACGTCGACGGTGGCGCGATAGGTCAGCGACACCACGGGGCCGACGCCAGGAGTTGTCATCAAGCGCCGGCATACCTCATCGTCTCGGACGATGGCCAGCAAGCGACGGTGCAGGATGCAGAACTGCTCGCGAAGCGTCCGTCGGACAATGAGCAGTGGTTCGATCAGGGCAGCCAAGTCGGGTAAATTCTCGACCAGCTCCCTGATGCGGGCCTCGAACCTTACCTTGCCCACCACACCTACTTTGAGACCAAAGTTGCGTAAGGTGCCGCGCAGGTCATTATCGATGGCAATCGCCTTCGACTGCAGCAGCTTGCGATGGGTCAGCAGCATACGCAGTTTCTGACTGCGCAACGTCTTCACATGCACGGGGCGATAAAGCCCAACCCGCATCATCTGCGCCATCCCGCGGGCATCGTTGCGATCGGTCTTGTTGATCTGCGCCTTTAACACTGCCCGCATGTGCCGCGTCTCGACACAGATCACCGGCAAGCCTGCTTCCGCGAGAGCACTGAAAAGCCATTGCGACAGCGGCCCGGCTTCCAGTCCAATCCGCTTGAAGTGGTAGGTGGGGTTGCTCAGTACCTGCAGCAGAGCCTCCGGTTCGCTCGCCGCCTTCACTTCCCGAACGATCCTGCCCGTGTCATCCACAATGCAGACGCTGGTCTCCTTGACCGATACGTCCAGTCCAGCAAAATGGTCCATGGCTCACGCTTCTCCTTCTGATGCTTGAGGCCCGTAACCACGGTGACCTCGTTTCACCATCAGCCTGAAGCGCAGCACCCAAAATCTTCAGCTATCCACAAGCTACCGGCCGATTACCCCATCTTCTGGCACTTAGCCGACATCAAAGAGCGAATGCCGAAAGCCTGGTTTTGGAGGCAAAGCGGGCTAATTGTTGCTCACCAGCATCGATCTGTGAGTACGCTGCCTAATTAAGGCCTCACTAAGCGTCGGAACCGGTCTTCACGTGTTTCACGTTGCCGCCTGATGATGCTTGCCTAGAAATTCGAGTGTACGCGCACGTGCGGTCTTGGCTGCCGCCTCGACATAAGCCGGCCTCACGTCGTTGGCGAATGCATGTCCGGCTTCGTAAATGTGCGTCTCGGCCGATGGGAAAGCCTTGCGGACCTGCTCGATAATCTCAGGCGTCGAATTGGGATCGGTCTTGCCGAAGTGGAACAGCAACGCGCACTTTGGCTTTAGGCTCAGATAGGTCGGCAATCGGGTGCCGTAGAAGGCAATGGCGCCGCGCAGATTCAACTCCGCCGCTGCACGCACAATCACACCGCCGCCCCAGCAGAAGCCGAGGACCGAAACGCCGTGGTTATTTTGCACCTGCTGCACGGCGGCAGCGACATCAAGCATGACTTTGTCGAGCGGCAAACCGTAGGCGAGGTCCCTGCCGCGGTCCGGTTCGTTGAAAGGGATCACCGTGCCGGGCGACACACGGTCGTAAACGCAGGGAAAGATCGTATCGTAACCGTCGCCAGCATAGGAGCGAACGACCGATTTAAGCTGATCGGTCAGTCCAAAGATTTCCTGCAGAACGACGAGACCGCCTTTGCAGGGCTGCTTCGGTGCGGCGTGAAATGCCTCGAAGGAATGGCCGTCGGCTGCGGTTAATTTGATCGTCTCTTCAATGACGTCGTGAGTTCGATTTTCCATTGTTATCCCGCTTGCTTGGTCGCGGTTAAATCGCGCCCTGACTGTTGTTTGAACGATGCATCGGCGAAGGAGCCGCCGAGCAAGCGGAGACCATAAATAGTCGGCGATTATGGGCATAATTGATAATAAATATGTTCGACATTCGCCCCATGAATTCCCGGAAGCAGCACGTGCGCTATTAAGGGCGCAATTTTGCGGTATGCCTGCACGCCATTCCCATTTTCATGTCGTAAATTATTTCCCGCGGCCGTATTTTTCGCGCCAAGATCGCAACTAAAGTCGCACCACTTGTGAACGACGCGGTCGCTTGACTTGCGTCAAGGATTCACGGTCGCGGTCCCGTCAAACAGTCGCCGTGCCGTCGGCATGGTGCCGGGCAATCTGAGGAGATTGGGATGAAGAGCATTATCGTAGGGATATTGGGGCTGGCGGCCTTTGCGTTGCTCGCGGGTTTGGTCGTTGCTCCTCGGTCCGCCACGGCATTGCCGGCGTACGCTCAAAAAGAAGGTAAGCCTTGCGGTTATTGTCATGTGAATCCGGCGGGCGGCGGCGCACGCAATGCTAAGGGCAAGCAATACGAGGCTCATGGGCATTCTTTCAAATAATTGAAGAGATAGCGAAGACTAAGCGCCGCTCGTCGCGCGCGTTGCTTCGACGCCAACGAAAGCCCCGGCCCTCTTTGGCCGGGATTTTCCTTTTTGACCTATGTCATTTCGCGTCTCGAATCGGACTTATAAAAAAGTCCGATGATCCGGCAAGATCCCGATTCTTCTCAGACGCCGAGTTGCCCGAATTGCGGGATGCCGATGACGCTTGTGCGAATTGATCCGCGGGTCGCGTCGTTTACCGAGATGCACACGTTTAAATGTTTCGCCTGCGACGACCTGCCGGCAACGACGCTGGAAAAGACGCAGCAGGTTCGCGCCGTCTCTCGGTCGCGTGCTGGATTTTTTCGCTAAAGCTGCTTCACACAATCGGCCTGCGGCCCGCGAATCTCATTTGAACTTCGGCAAGGCTTGCCTGAGCCGTCCGATGTTCGCCCACGGGTCCTTGCGCAAGCGGGCAAGCCGCGCCGGCAGATTGCGCACGGTGAATTGGTTCGCGCCTTTGAGGGCGCCGAGCTCGGACCATTCGATCGGCGTCGACACCGGCGCGCCCGGCCGCGCGCGGGTGGAGTAGGGCGCGACCGCGGTCGCCTCGCGGCTGTTGCGCAGGTAATCGATGAAAATCCGCTTGTTGCGTTTGCTCTTGGTCGCGGTCGCGACGTAACGCTCCGGCGCGTCCTGCGCGAGACTCTCGGCCACCGCGCGGCAAAACGTTTTGATGGTGTCCCAGGTCTCCGGCTTGATCGGCACCACGATGTGCAATCCCTTGCCGCCGGTGGTTTTTAAAAAACTCTTGAGCTTCACGCGTTCGAGCCGCTCGCGCACCTCGCGTGCGGCGGCGACCACGTCCTTCCAGCCGGTGCCGGGCCCCGGATCGAGATCGAACACCAGGCGGTCGCCGCGCTCGCGGTCATCGACCGTGGTGCCGCGGGTGTGGATTTCCAGCACGCCCGCCTGCACCAGCGAGATCAGGCCCGTGAGATCGTCGATCGAAATGATCTTGTCGCCCTTCTCCGGAGACGAGATGCAGATGCTCGGTGGCAACACCCATGGTGGCGTGTTTCTGGAAGAAGCATTGCCCAGCTGCGCCTTCCGGGCAGCGCAGCAGCGCGATCGGGCGGCCGGTGACGTGCGGGCGCATCCACGTCCAGATTCGCATGTAGAATTCAGCGAGATCGCGCTTGCTGACCTTGGCATCCGCCCAATAGACGCGGTCGGGATGCGACAGCGTCACGCCGCTGAAAACGGCCTTCGCATTGCCCGGCGCGCTGCGTTTGACCGGCGCCTTGGCTTTCGCGGCAAGCGCCTTCACCTCGCGCACCACAAGCTTCGCCGGCTTGTCCTCGCGCAGGCCCTGGAACGAGGCCTGGCGCACGCGGTCGCCATGCGTCCAGCCGTGAAAATCAACCTCGGCGACGAGCTTCGGCTCGACCCAGACCGGCGCACGCACACCGCGCTCCTCCTTCGGCATCGTCTCCAGCGCCGACTTGGCGAGCATGAGCGGCTTGAGCTTGCGATAGAGTTCGCGCGCGGTCTCGCGCGTGAAGCCGGTGCCGGTGCGCCCGGCGTAGCGCAACTTGCCGCGCTCGAAATAGCCGAGCACCAGCGCGCCGACCGCATGCGCATCGGCGCTCGACGGCGCAAAGCCGGTGACCACCAGTTCCTGCCGGTCCGAGCATTTGGTCTTGATCCAGTCGTGGCCGCGGCCGGAATGATAGGCGGCGTCGGCGCGTTTCGAGACGATGCCTTCGAGCCCCATCTTGCAGGCATGCTTGAGCAGCGTGGGTCCCGGCTCGGTCAACGATTCGCTCAACCGCAGCGGCCCGCGCTTTGGCGCCTTCGCCAAGAGCCGCGCCAGCGCTGCTTTGCGCTCGCGCAGCGGCCGCGGTTTGAGATCCTCGCCGTCGAGATGCATCAGGTCGAAGACGTAGAACGCCATGCGGTCGTGACGGCCGTTCTTGAGGTCCTCTTGTAAGAGCGAGAAGCTGGAAATGCCGTCGGCGCCTTCTGCTACCAATTCGCCGTCGATCAGCGCGGCTTGCGCCGGCAGCTTGCCGACAGCGTCCGCAATGCTGGGAAACTTCTTGGTCCAGTCGAGGCCGCGGCGCGTGAGCAATTTGACTTTGCCGCGATCGAGCCACGCCTGGATGCGATAGCCGTCGAATTTGATCTCATGAATCCAGTTGTCGCCGTCCGGCGCCTTGTCGGCAAGCGTGGCCAGGCTTGGCTCGACGAAGGCGGGTAGGGCGTTGCGCCGTGCCGGAGCATCGCTCGCGCGCATGGCTTTTTTGGTGCGTCGCAGGATCGCGGCCATGGCGGCGGCCGACCGCTTGCGCGGGCTTTTCTTTTGTCCAGTCTTTTTCGCGCCGCCCTTCTTCGCCGCACCCTTGGCGATCTCGTCCATCGAGCGGCCGCTAACCACCGAGCGCGGCTTCTGTTCCAGAATGTCCTTGTCGCCCGGCTCGCGCGCCGCCGCGTCGTGCGCCTTGATCAAGAGCCAGTTGTCGCGTTTCTCGCCGCGCCGGTGCGCCATGCGCACCAGATGCCACAGCCCGTGCAGCTTCTCGCCGTCGAGCGTGAACGACAGGTGGCCTTTGCCGAGCCCTTTGTGCGGATCGTCCTCCGGCTGCCACGATCCACGATCCCAGATCATCACCGTGCCGCCGCCGTATTCGCCCTTGGGAATGATGCCCTCGAATTTGTTGTACTCGATCGGGTGATCCTCGACCTGCACCGCGAGGCGCTTCTCGCCCGGCACCAGACTGGGGCCGCGCGTCACCGCCCAGCTTTTCATGACGCCGTCGAGCTCGAGCCGAAGATCGTAATGCAGGGCCCGCGCCGCGTGCTTCTGGATGACGAAGGCGTGGCCGCGTTTGCGCGCGACCTTGCCCTTCGGTTCGGCGGTGACGCCGAACTTGCGTTTGGCGTGATAGGTCTTGAGCCCCGCCATCTAGCTTGCCCGCTGCACCTTGCGCCGCGCGGCCGGCCGCTTGCGATGGTTGCCGTTCCTGCGCCCGCTCGCCGGACGGCGCCGGTCGCCTTGCGCGCTGCGGCGCAGCGCGTCCATCAGATTGATCACGTTGCTCGGTCGCGGCTCGGCCAAGACCGGCGGCGTCTTGCCGGCGCGCTTGGCCTTGATCAGCGCGTTGAGCGCCGTCTCGTAGCGGTCCTCGAACTTGTCGGGATCGAAGTGGCCTTTCTTCGACTCCAGGATATGCGTCGCCAGCTTGAGCATGTCGGCCGGCACTTTGACGTTGGGAATGTCGTCGAAATACTCGTCCTCGTCGCGCACCTCGGTCTTGTAGCGCAGCGCGGTCGCCAGTAATCCCTTGCCGCGCGGGCGCAGCAGCAACAGGTGCTCGCGCCGATAGATCACGACGCGGGCGAGGCCGGCGAGATCCTCCTTGCGCATGGCCTCGCGGATGACGGCGAAGGCTTCCTCCGCGACGTCGTCCTGCGGCACGATGTAGTAGGATTCGTCGAGATAGATGCGGTCGACCTCCGCTACCGGCACGAATTCCTCGATGTCGATGGTGTGCGTGCTCTCCAGCGCTACGTTGTCGAGTTCGTCGTCCTCGACCAGCACGTACTGGCCCTTGTCGATCTGGTAGCCCTTGACGCGATCCTCGGGCTCGACCGGCTGGCCGGTCTCAGCATCGACAACGTCGTTGCGGATGCGGTTGCCGGTTTTGCGGTTGATGATGTTGAAGCGGATACGCTGGCTGGTGCTGGTGGCCGAATAAAGCGCCACGGAGCAGGAGACCAGCGACAGTTTGAGAAAACCCTTCCAGTTCGGACGCGGTGCCACGGGCGACACTCCTCTACGCAACACATATACATACGATAAACGCTTCGGCGATTAGGCTAGTTCCACCGTTCGCGCATTGATCTGCGACAACGGACGGCCCCCGCACATGCGGGGGCATGCTTTGGCGCATTGGCTGCGGCGGGGGTTTGCCGTTGGCGTGACGCCGTAGTAACGCTGTTGAGGCCGAGTTGCCGCTTTTATCGACCGGCAATCCGCTCATTTGCGACAGGCGACGAGGTGTCGGTGAGAACCGGCGTTCGGTCAAGGTCGACGACGAGCGGGATGTCAAACTTGGCATCAAGCGACGTTTGTGACTCTATTCGTCGAGCGGCCGCATCCACGAGGTCACCTTTGGATCTGTGGTTCGGGCCGGCAATCATTGAGTTAGATAGAGTTGCCTCGATGACTTAATTATTGTCTACCGACACCCGAAATGCCGGCTCGACTAATGACCCGGCATATCAAGAAATGAACCGAGCACGGCTCGAGATCGGCGAAATTTCAGCGTGGCTGAAACCCAAATGCATGCCGCGATGTGCATGCCGCGATCGACCGAGGAGAAGTTAAACAGCTGTGGTCGACAATGAATCGTCGCCGAGTACATTGTGCGTAGTTTCGCTTGCGACCCCTTCTGCCAAGCAACTACAATCTAACATGATCAAATTAATCAGTGCTCTGAGGTCAGCGGCCAAGCGTGTTCCACTTATCCTGGCAATGACCCGGGCGGCAGCGTTTCCAGGCGAGATGGCCGCACACTACAAACTTATCCGACCTTACAGGTCTCAACATGGCCAATTGAATTTAAACCATGTTGTTCAAACTCCGCTGCTGATTGGCTATTTTGAAACCGGCTTTGGTCTCGGCGAATACGCGAGAGGATTGGCATGCGCGCTCGACTTTGTCGGCGCCGAATTTTCAGTCTATCCCTACAACGCCTATACCGGTCGGCCTCGAGACGAGGCGGTTTGGACACACAGGTACGATGTTGAGAACGTCCATTCAATTAATATCTTTTGTATGGCGGCCAATCAGACTAGATATGCACGCCGAATTATCGGCAAGCGGCACACTGAGAATAGCTACAATATCTTGAGTACGTTTTGGGAACTGCCCCGCGCGCCGGAATCGTGGCGGTCTGATCTCGAATATTTTAATGAGCTTTGGACGCCAAATCACTTCGTTGCGGAATCATTCAGGCCAATTTTTGCCAGAGAGATTCTTACCATGCCTCCTTGCATAAATCTGGCTGCCGACACATCATCAAATCGCGCGAAGTTCGGCTTCGATGCTAGCCGGTTCTATTTTCTGTTTTATTTTGATTTCAATTCAAGTGCAGAACGAAAGAATCCTTTGGCCGTAGTTCGCGCTTTCGAAGAAGCGTTCGGTGACGGGCAGGACGATGATGTAGGGTTGGTCCTGAAGACGAATGGCGATTTAAGTCGCGCATTGCGAATAGTGTCGGAGTTGGACGCCGCTGTAAGCCGTGATCGGCGCATCAGGATTTTGCATGGCGATTGGCCGAGAGCCGAGGTTCTTTCGCTGTTGGCAAGTACTGACTGTTTTGTGTCACTGCATCGATCAGAGGGATTTGGCATGGGAATGGCCGAGGCAATGCTCCTCGGTAAGCCTGTTGTCGGAACGGCGTTTTCGGGCAATACGGATTTTTTGACTCCTGAAACGGGTTATCCAGTGCCCTACCAAATGCGCGCGGTCAGGCCGGGAGAGTACCCACATAGTGCGGGAAACTCATGGGCTGATCCGGACGTGAGCGTGGCCGCGGCGATGATGCGCGGTGTCGCAAGCAAGACGGAAGATGTGTGCAAAAGGGCCTTGCGCGGACAAGCCTATGTTCAACAGCACTACAGTCCTAACGCTGTAGGAGGTGCAGTCGCGGCGAGATTGCGAGAAATTCGTACAAACACCTAAACCGAGGAGGGCTCTGCGAAACTGGTGTCGTCGAGTATCATAAAATTGTCCGACGGCGCCCAATATTGAGCGTTTCAGATAACTTCCGATCTTCGCCGCGCCGATTTCGTGTTGAGCATTCGAGCGTGAATGACTTCCCTAAAAATGTCGACGGCTGTTTACGCGGTGATGGTTTAAACCATTGCACTAAAGGGCGATTTCCGATAATGCTGGCGTCTCAGCCCTACGCCCGACTAACGATTGCTCTACATGACGTTCTGGGTGATCCTGATCGTCGGTGCTTATGAGACACAAATTGGCACTGTGTTATCAGTGTTCGCTAGGCCGCGAATACTATTATTGTTTTCTTTTGGGTGGGCAGATTTGTAAGCTTCTATAACAGAAGACGGCAGCTTCCAGCATGAACAATAAGAAGGCGCTAATTACTGGCATCACGGGGCAGGATGGCGCGTACCTGTCGAAGTTTCTCTCGACTCGGGTTACGAAGTTCATGGCGTGCTTCGCCGCAGCGCGTCCTCGGACGTCGTCGATTTGCGATTGAAATGGCTAGGCACACGCGACAAAATTACGTGGCACGACGGGAATCTCATCGATCTGTCGAGTCTCGTCCGCATCATCAAAGAGGTGCAACCGTCCGAGGTTTATAATCTTGCCGCGCAGTCATTTGTCAAATCGTCTTGGCAGCAGCCGATCCTGACCGGTGAAGTGACAGGCATCGGCGCGGTCAACATGCTGGAAGCGGTGCGGCTCGTGTATCCGCAAGCGCGGTTTTATCAAGCATCCTCTTCGGAAATGTTCGGCCTGCGGCAGGAAGCGATCCAATCCGAGAAGACGCCGTTTTATCCGCGCTCGCCTTACGCGGCGGCCAAGCTCTACGCCCACTGGATGACGGTGAACTATCGCGAGAGCTTCGGCTTGCACGCATCGAGCGGCATTCTTTTCAACCATGAATCGCCAGTACGCGGCATCGAGTTTGTCACGCGCAAGATCACCGACGGGGTCGCCCGCATCAAGCTTGGCCGCCAGAAGACGCTGGCTTTGGGCAATCTCGACGCCAAGCGCGATTGGGGGCATGCGCGCGATTTCGTGAAGGCCATGTGGCTCATGCTTCAGCAAGAACCCGCCGGATGATTACGTCATTGCGACCGGACGGGCCGAGTCGGTGCCGGCCTCTTTTTGCACGCTTGCGTTCGATCACGTCGGTTTAAAGATGGAAGATCATGTTATTGTCGATCGACGATTTTTCCGACCGGCTGAAGTTGATATCCTGCGCGGCAACGCGGAAAAGGCGAAGCGGAAGCTCGGTTGGGTGCCGGAAACCACTCTCGAACAGCTGATTAGCGAGATGGTCGAGGCCGATCTTGAACGCGTGAGACGGCATAGCATTTGTGATGAAAATCTTGCTGACGGGAGCAGGAGGATTCGCGGCCCGTATTTTGTGCAAGCGGCACGGCGACTGTTCTCGAGTGGAATCGAAATCGTATCGACGTCGAAATATCCCGGTAACCACGCGATTCTCGGACCGATCATTGCGCTCGACGTCGCCGATGCGGGCGCGCTCGACGCGATCATTGCCGAGCAACGCCCGAACTCATGTCGTCCATCTCGCCGGGATAGCCGCGACTACGACGGCCAATGCCGATCCGGAGACGACTTGGCGCGTGCACTTGTATGGCACGCTCGAACTCGCGCGCGCGATCATGAAGCGGGCGCCGGATTGCTGGCTGATCCATATCGGATCGGGAATGGTTTATGGGGACACGGCAAACGCCGGCCGTCCGCTGCGTGAAAGCGACTTGCTGGCCCCGCTGGACGAAATCTCGGCGACTAAGGCCGCCGCCGATCTCGCGCTCGGCGCGCTGGCGAAAGCGGGTCTCAAATGTATCCGCTTGCGGCCCTTCAACCACTTTGGGCCGGGGCAATCGGAGGCTTTCGTCGTTCCGGCCTTCGCCATGCAAATCGCCAGGATCGAGGCCGGCCTCGCGCCGCCGATCATCCGCGTCGGCAATCTCGACGCGCAGCGCGATTTCCTCGACGTGCGCGACGTGGCGCGCGCCTATGCGCTGACCGTGCAAAACGTCGAGCGTTTGGGCACGGGCACGATCCTCAATATTGCCTCTGGCGTGCCGCGCCGCATCGTGGAGGTGCTTGACGGCCTGGTAGCAAAAAGCCGGGTTGCGATTTCGATCGAACAAGACCCGGCGCGGCAGCGGCCCAATGAAACGCCGAACATGCTCGGCGACGCCGGCCGCGCGCGCGACATGCTGCAATGGCGACCGGAATATTCGTTCGACGACACGCTGACGGCGGTGTTGGACGATTGCCGCGCGCGGGTGGGCGGCTAGGCGCGGCTAAACGTCTGTCTAATGAACTGCCGTAACATCTGCCAACGTTGTAGTCTGCGGCGCACATATATGTCGTTAGGGCCAAGTTGACGCCACCTGCTATATCCGCGAGCGTCCATAAACGACACGTATTCGGGATCGTCAAAAAGATTTTCCAAGATCACGACTTTGGGACGATATCGCTTCAGTGTGAGGCTGCGGATTACATTAAGTTCCCAGCCTTCGACATCCACGGCAAGTACATCGATTCGGCGCAAATCCGGTTCGATGTGCGGCCAATATACTACAAGCTTCCGAACTCTGACTGGGATAGTCTCGGTGCCTGTCGGGTATTGTTTTTTCTCATAAAGTTCGGCGTATTTGCCTTTTATGCCAAGGCTAGAAAAGCTCTCAAACGGAACGGTTCCACCCATATAGTTCGCACCATAGGAATCGACCAGGAAAAAATTTGCGTCGTCGGCTTCGGTGTCACTCACGGCGTATTCAAGAATGTCATGCCCGCGCGCGCGATGCACAGCACAAAATTCTGGGTTCACCTTCCAGCCCAAGGTGCGAAAGCTGGCGCTAATTGACAAGAAATCCGGGCGAGCGGCTCCTACCTCGACGATAACGCCATTGGTAATGCCGCTGAAGAAGGCATCTCTCACAAGATAATCTATGTCGTACTCTGCTGGCACAGGTTTCCGAACCATTATAGTGCGTAATATTCTAACCAGTTTTGGCTGCCGATCCGTAGAAAAGCAGCGTCGGACCTTGAGGTGCGATGTCACAACTCCGCACGTGCCTGGCTAAAAAAAGGCGAGACGGCTTGTATGCCTACCGTCTCGCCATACCACTTCAAGTCAATTAATTCTTCGCGGCGTTTAAACGATCTCGATTTCCGGAAAAGGAAAAATCATGTGTCCGCCGGCAGCGAGGAATTCCGCCTCGCGTTGCAGAATGCCTTCCTTGAAATGCCAGGGTAGAACGAGGAAGTAGTCAGGCTTCATCCGCTTCGCCTCGTCTTCCGACACGATAGGAATTCCGGTGCCGGGCGTGAAGGTGCCGAACTTGTCAGGGTTTACTTCGGCGATTGCGGCAACCTCGCGCGGGGTGATGCCGCAGAATTGCAGCACCACGTTGCCTTTTGTCGAGGCGCCGTAGCCGAGGACGCGCTTGCCGCCAGCGGCGAGCGCGCTGAGCAGCCGCTTCAGGTCGGCGCGGTGGCGGTAGACGCGCTCCTCGAAATCCCGGTAGGGCCGGGGCGTGTTGAGGCCCATCCGCTCTTCCTGTTCGAGGAGCCAGGGGATGATCGGCCCGGAGCCGGCGCGCGGGTCCGATTTGCGGACCGCGGTGACGGCAAAGCTGCCGCCGTTGATCGAATTCATCTTGACGTCGATCGCCGACAGGTCTGCTGCCGCCAGAAATTGTTTGGACGACACCGAATGAATAATATTCCAGATGCTCGTGGCAGACGGTGTCGTATGAAGTCATCCGCAGCATCGACGGCATATAGCTTTGTTCGAAGTGCCATATGCCGCCCGGCGCGAGGACCTGCTCGACCTGACGGGCAAATTCAATCGGGTTTTCGAGGTCGTAAAACATCGCAATCGAGGTGACGATCTTCGCCGATGCGAGGCCGGCATTTCGGTAGATGTCGCGCGAAAAGAAGTCCGGAATAAGCTGAATATCGCTGGTGTAGAACTGGTGGAACTTCTTGCCGGTGGGATCGATACCCACGCGCGTCAGGCCTGGCACAATATAAGCCTTTAGTGACGTCGCATCGTTCGATCCAATGTCAAGAACAGTGTCTCCCGGCTTCAGGTCGGCGAGCCGTTCAAGGCCTCTTATCTTTTCGGTCAAGTGA
Organism: uncultured Alphaproteobacteria bacterium; assembly: GCA_963772235.1. GTDB lineage: Bacteria > Pseudomonadota > Alphaproteobacteria > Rhizobiales > Xanthobacteraceae > Pseudolabrys. The sequence continues at coordinate 2,306 of CAVYWI010000024.1, read as the reverse complement.
CGCACCATGCTCTGGTTGAGGCCAGAGCGATAGCCATAGTTTGCGCCATACATCTCCTCGAGATCATAACTATGGGCGAGCTGCAGCAGACCCGAATCGGGACACCAAACCAGATTGAGCGGGCCGGTGGTGACCGGAGCCTCGCGCGTTGGAGGAAAGGTGCCGGTCAGCGCCTGCTGGCCAAGATGAGCACCGGTATGAGATGATTGCTGCCGCTCAGACGGCAGCGCTCGATTTTTTTATAACGCGAAGTCATGAAACCCTGGTACGCGCTGTATTCGCTATTTCGTACTTGCCGGTTTAGCAAATGAGAGGAGGCTTTGTCGCCCCTTTGGCTAATGAGCTTTATATCGCGGCGGCGGTTCGTCTGACGTCTTTCCAACACTTGTCAGCGCCCTGAAAATCCGACTTCAGCGTGGATGGACAATCGGAATATTTACAAATAGATGTACGCTATGTTTTTGACGACGGCAACGGAAACGTGATGTATGCCCCTTTAAGGTCATTTACGTCGACGCACGTTGCCTTCAGGATGAAGCATATCGGCGGCGAGGAGTTCGGCCAGCATGGCGCGTCGTTGCTGAGACATAGCCGGCAAATTCTTTCATCGACTTTTGAAACGAAATTTATCACAATCATGATACGCAATCTTCCCGAGCTGACCGCGGAAATCCGCAGGCTTTTCGACGGAATACAGTGCGCGTCGGCTACGTCGGGGGCGACACCGGCGACGCTTGGTTCATTCAACTGTCGCCGATGACCCACTCGCCAATCCACGTCGCGCGCCTGCCTCGAGCGCGGCACCCGCTGCGATGCCAGCATCGTCTATGATTTCATCCCGCATGAATTGCCTGCGGTGTATTTGAAGTGTCGCACCGCGCGACTGGCATACTACAACTGCATGAGTTGGCTCAAAGCCTACGATCTGTTCTTGCCGATATCGAGCTACGTGGGCCGGCGGCTTCAGGAACTGATCGGCATTCCGCCGGAGCGAAGTTTGACGGGAGTTGCGGTGCGCAATTCGTTGCTCGCCGGAGCCGGCGAGTTGGCCCCGCAGCCAGTTTTCAGCACATCTTGGCGGTCGGCGGGGCCGACTGGCGCAAGAACGTCGAAGCGCCGACTGTCGCTCATTCGCGCAGCCAGGCTCTCAACGCCGCCGGCGTGCCGCTGATCGTCGTCGGCGGGTACCCGCCGGAACGTCAGGCGCCGCTCTATGAGCTACATGAACGCAACGGCGGCAAGCGGGACCTGTTGCGGTTCTCGCCGCACGTCAGCGACGAAAATTTGGCCGAGCTCTATCAGCAGGCGTTCGTGACCGTCTGCCCATCGCGCAGCGAAGGCTTTTCAATTCCGATCGTAGAAGCGGGCGCCAACGGGAGTCCTGTTCTTGTCCCCAACTCCGAGGCGCAAACAGAGCTCGTGCCCTCCGCTCAGGATTGGTTCGCACCCGATGACCATCGTCGCTTGCAAGGCTTCCTCGAGCAGATAGTTCAGGACCCGGCGAGCCGGGAGGCCGCGCGGGCGCGGCAGACCGGCATCTGGCAGTCGTTCACCGAGGCCAAGGTTGCCGAGTGTTTCTGGCAAAAACTTCTTGAGCACGAGAAGGATAGCCCAAAGCGGCCCGCCGCGGTCGGCCGTGCGAAGCCGAAGCTTGCCTTCATCACGCCCTTGCCGCCGGACGCCTCAGGGCATCGCCGAGCTGCAGCACGCCGCCTGCCTGGAGGTGTTGTCCGAGCGCCCGTTCGGCGTGTTCGACACGGGAAACCCGACGAGCTCCTCGTCGCCCTTATAAGTCCGTCGAGCCGGTGTCTTCAATCCCATATGTCTCGCGAGCATTCGATGGGGTCGTCTCAATTCTCGGCAACTCGCATTTCCATGTCTCCGCGTTTCGAGCGGTTGTTGAAGCACGGCAGCGGCTGCGTGGCGCACGATGCGCGCATGATTAACTTCTACGCGGTCCTGTACGGTTCCGAGCGGGCCTGCCACGTTGCCTCGCACGAACTTGGCCGATCGGTGGCGTGGGAGGAGATCCAGTCCTGGACCGTCGACCAGTCGGTATTGCCGACCCTGTTCCTGAGTGAGATCGTCGAGACGTCGGCACCGTTGATGGTGCATTCGCGGTACACGCAGCAGCTCGTGAAAAACCAATACGGCCGCGAACCCACCTATTTGCCGTTCGCACTCTATCGCAATTTCCGCATCAGCGAGCTCAATGCTGCGGTGCGCCGCCAAATACGCGAGCGGTTAAGATTGACCAACAGCGACGTTCTCCTGGTCAGTTTCGGCTCCGTGGGCCTCGACAGGGC